>CAWCXH010000013.1:0-286993 GCA_963799495.1 uncultured Actinomycetota bacterium | reverse complement strand
CGGCTGACAAGCCTGGGCGCCCAGGCGATATCCGCCACTGGAGAAGTACAACCGCTGGATCAGCTTGCGCGATCCCGAAGGCAACGAGTTCGACCTCGTCGCAAGCGATGACCAGCTACCCGGCACAGTCCACCGATTCACCAACCCGTCCCACCAATCACAGGAGGCAAAACCATGACAGAGACCGAGCAGCGCAACAAAACGCTGGTGTTGGAGGCGTTCGAAACACTGTTCAACAAGCGGGATTACCCTGCCGCGGAACGCTTCTGGTCACCCGACTACATTCAGCACAGCGCGCACATCCAACCGGGACGCGAGGGTCTTTTCGGCCTTGTCAAAACCCGCACCGCCCGACATGCACTACGAGAGCGCGCTGATCACCGCCAACGGCGATTACGTGATGCTGCACGGTCGATTCTGGGACGTCGGGCAACCCGCCAACTGGATCGTGGCAGACATCGAACCAATCGAAGACGGTCTGCTCGCTGAACACGGACGTCATCCAAGACGAAGCCACCGCCGAGGACTCCCAAAGCGGGCTGCCGATGTTCGGCGACACCTTCCCGACACCGGCCTAGCACGGAATGGCTTCGCACCACGCACTTTCCGGCGCGACGACGGCGTTGCCGGAGAAAATGGACGCTGCATAAGCACGGCCACCACTCACCACGACACTGGAGGATCGACTGATGTCACGATTGAATGGCAAGGTCGCCGTGATCACCGGCGGCAGCAGCGGTATCGGACTGGCGACCGCGCAGAGGTTCGTCGACGAAGGCGCGTACGTCTTCATCATGGGCCGCCGGCAGAGCGAGCTGGACAAGGCCAAAGCGTTGATCGGGGACGGTCTGACCACCGTCGCCGGTGATGTCACCAGCAGCGCCGACCTGGACAGGCTGTTCGCGACGGTCCTCGACAAAGAGGGCGGCTTGGACATCCTCGTCGCGAGTTCGGGCCGGGTGGAGCCCAAGAGCTCGGCAAGATCACCGAGGAGAATTTCGACCGCACCTTCGAACTCAACGCCCGCGGAACGCTGTTCACGGTGCAGAAGGCGCTTCCGCTGATCCGCGACGGTGGCTCGGTCATTCTGGTCGGCTCGATGGCGGGCTACGTGGGCGTTCGCGGCTACAGCACCTACAGCGCCACCAAGGCCGCACTGCGTTCCTACACCCGCACGTGGACCCGGGAGTTCAACGACCGCGGTATCCGGTTCAACACGTTGAGCCCGGGCCCAATCGACACCCCCATCTTGGACGGTCCAGGCCGACTCGGCGGAGGCCGCGAATGAGATCAAGGCACAGTTCGCCGCGGCGGTACCGCTCAGCCGGTTGGGCCGCCCGGACGAAATCGCCGCCGCTGCACTGTTTTTAGCCTCGGATGACAGCACCTTCGTCGCCGGCGCCGAACTGAGCGTCGATGGCGGCATGGCCCAGGTCTAGCTACCGCGCCAGGCCTCTCCGATAGCCCCAGTGGAGAGGCTTTGGAATGCGGGCGATGCAGGGTCGTGATCCGCACATACTCCCTGATTGACGACACCACGCGCGAACCGGACTGAGTCCCGAAAACGGCGCGGTGCCAATGCTTTCCGTCGCAAACTGGGCCGGCCTGCGCGTGCATCAACCCGGTCGCATCGAAGGCTGCCCTCCCCCGCCGCACCGTCCAAACACAGGTGGCTGGCTGATCTTGGCCTCACGGGCCGGGAATATCATCGACCGCAGCCGTCGTTGTCAGGAAAGCCTTGTCGGCGCGTTGTGACGGCGGCCCGGTTCATAGTTGGGACACGGACATGGACGAGCCGGGGATCGATCTGACGTTAGCTCGTCAACGGCTACTTGACGCCGCCGATGAGCTCTTCTACCGCCAGGGGATCCACAGGGTGTCCAATCGGGTCATCGCGAGGGCCGGCGTCCCTGCGGAGAAGTTGCGCGAGGCGTTCGGCAGTGCCGACGAGCTGGTCCGGGTACAGCCGTGGGGCCCGTCACACCCGGTTGCAGGACGCGATCGCACGCGAACTCCCCGGTTACCGCACGGCCCGTGAGCGCCTGGTGGGCGTGTTCGAGATCCAGGGGCATTCGTTTGTCGAGCCCGGTTTTCGCGGGTGCGCGCTGGTGACCGCCAGCGCCGAAGCGCTACCGGGCGAAGTGGTCGAGGAAGTCGTCACCGAATACCGCGACTGGATACACAACTTGTTCTTCGATCTGGCCTTCGCGGCCGAGGCAACGCACCCCGAGGAACTCGCCGAGCAGCTCGTCGTCCTGTTTGACGGCGCCGGGATTTCGGCGTGGCTGGACGCAAGACCGTCAACCGTCAACACCACCCGAGCAGTAGCCCAAGCGCTCATCGACGCTGCGCTGCAAATTTAGCTTCGGGACGGCATGTCAGCGTTCGCCCTTGAGGGCGAGCACCATCTTGCCGCCGTTCGCCCCGCGAAAAGCGCCAGCAGCATTTCGGGGAAGTCCTCGACGCCACCGTGGATGACCTGTTCGTAGGAGTGCAGCTCGCGCCGCGCCACTACTTGGCCAACTGCGCAACCCCTTCGGGGTAGCGGTCGGCGTAGTCGAAGATCACGAAACCCGACGCCCGCGAGATCAGCGCCCGAGAAGAACCCCTCCACCGCTACCGCGCGAAAAACACTCACCCGGCTCATCACGAGATTGTGCGTTTTGCGACAGGAAGATTGGCTGAAATGGCCGCGGCTACATCGCTTTGGATGTCTGACCTGAGCTAAGGGGTGGAGCTAAGGGGACTCGAACCCCTGGGAGTAGCACCCCGAAATAGCCTCTTAACTGCGCAAATGCCAAGGTGCTCAGTACGCAAAAGCACGCGAAACGACATCAAATGACCTGCGGATACAACGATGTCTGTTGACGCCGTCTCAACACGACGAGAACCTGGCCCGGTTCGGGTACGTGTCCATGTGGGCGCAGTACCTCGAGGCGAAATAGCTCAGCACCAGGCCCACGCCTCCTGATCCCCATACCGATTGCTGTCGTCCGGACGGATACGGAAGACTTGCTCCGAGTCAAACAGGCTCAGCGGCTGGATTCAGACAATCGACGGATTCGAAACTGTGTGCGGAAAACGGTTAGTCACAGCTCCACAGCGCCGCGTGGCGCCGCTGGTACTCGCCACGATCGTCTTCGGACTCGTTGGCTGTGCGCGCAGCGCGTCGCCGACGTCATCCGAAACGACCGTGGCAGCCTCCGGGGACGGTCGTAGCAACCATGATGGACGAGACGACGGCGCCCGACGCGAGCACCAAGCCTGCGGGCGCGCAGCCCAGGCTGTCATCAGACCCCGTACAGCTGGCCGACGACCTTGTCGCCGACGAGCAGGCGCTGCGTGACCCGTCGACGTCGGGGGCAGCGCTGGAGGCAGCGGCACGCCGCCAGCAGGCCGCCTATCGCGCCATCGGGCGCCACAGCGAGTGGGACGCAATCACACGCCCCCGAATCCCGCGACCGCTACTGGAGATCTACGACCGCAATGTGGACGCGCGTCGGCAGCTCGCCGCGATGGCGCACATCAAGGACACCGTGCCTCCGTGGTCCTGCGCCGCGTCCACCCGGCCGATGAGTTGCTGGGTTACTACCGCGACGCGGAAGCGGCATCCGGCGTCGGCTGGAACTATCTGGCTGCGATCAATCTGATCGAGACCAGATTCGGCAGCATCGATGGTGTGAGCACCGCCGGTGCGCAAGGCCCCATGCAGTTTCTGCCTTCGACATTCAGCGCCTACAGCGACGGAGGCGACATTCACTCGCCCCGTGACAGCATCATGGCGGCTGGCCGATACCTTGCCGCCAACGGCTTCGCCAACGATCGCGATCACGCCAACTTCCGCTACAACATCGAGGCCGAAGTACGGCGTCCAGGATTACGATGCTGATCGCGGCGCCGATCCCGGTGGCGTTGAGGCCATTACCGGTGGAGATGTTCACCATCACACGACCGCGGGTGACGTATTGCTGCCCATCGGTTACGTCTCGTCGTCATCGATTCCGTCGACGACTACCTCGCGGCTCACCCGCAGTAACTGTGTAGGCCATCAGGAAGGCCGCAACACGGCCGCCGTGGTCGCGGTGCGAGCGACGGTGGTTCGGATTCGCCGCTGTCCCCCGTCTGCTCCTCGAGGGGACCGTGGTGCACCGTCAAGTCCCCATAAAGCGTGTATCGCTTCGTGCGGAACAAATTCGCGCCGTTAGCAGGTTCTCACCGGATGAGTCAACCTCACCAAACGAAAAGAGCCAACAATGCGCAGCCCAAGATCGTCTTCCAAAGCTGTTGCACGGGCGCTTCGCGGGCTCGCGGCCGTGATCGTTTCGGCCGCGGCGTTAATCGGGCCGCAGGCCATCGGCCTGGCTGCCGCCGCGGACCCTTCATGCTCGGATGTCGAGGTTGTCTTTGCGCGCGGGACATTTGAAGCACCCGGTGTCGGAGCGACCGGGCAGGCGTTCGTCGACGCCCTCAACGCTCGGCTGGGCGGCAAAACCGTTGAAGTCTATGGCGTTGATTATCCAGCGTCGTTGGACTTCCAGGCAGCTGCGGACGGCATCGTCGACGCGGCCAACAAGATCGAGACGATCGCCGCGAGCTGCGCGAACACCAAGATCGTGCTCGGTGGCTACGACAGGGCGCGGCGGTGGCCGGCTACACCACCACCGACACCGTCCCAGACGGATGGTCCTGCCCGACGGCCTCGCCGGCCCGTTGCCGCCCACGATCGCCTCACACGTCGCGGCCGTGGTGTTGTTCGGCACTCCGTCGGACGGGTTCCTGAATCTGGTCGCTCACAACGCACCGTCCATCACCATCGGGAAATCTCTACGCAGCGAAGACCATCGAGATGTGCGCTCCCGGAGACCCGGTTTGCTTCCCCGGCGGTCGTGACCGCGCCGCCCACAGCGCCTATAAAGACAATGGAATGGCCGACCAGGCCGCCGATTTCGCACTCCAACGGCTGACCACACACCTCTGAGCGTCGGAAGTGATCAGGTGACCTTGGTCACGTCGGGCTGGGAATGAGACTCCTGGCAACGGAGTCGAATACCAGCATCACCAGATCGATCACGTCGTTGCGAGTCATGCCCTTTCGGTCGTCGATCCAGGCACGTAGGTACTCATCGGCCGCACCCACCACTGCAAGACCGAGCATGAGCCGTTGGCGGCTGTCGCCCGTGGCTGGCAGCAGATCGGCGACGAGTTGTGCAAGTTTGTAGAAACCCTTGCGGCGCTGCTCCCTGGAGACGGGCCCGCCGCTGAGCACCTCGGACAAGTGAATGCGGGCACGGTAAGGGTCGTCCTCGAGAAAGCCCGCGATCGTGTCGATCATCGCGCGCGCGGCTTCCGACGCCCGGACGTGGCGTCCATCGCTGTGTGGCAAGCGGCGAGTTCTTCGTCGATGAGCCGGTCGTAGACGGCGGCCATTAGCGCATCCAGATCTGCGGTTCTCCTCGGCCCAATAGCGGTCAATCAATCCCGACTGCCGCAGGACGGCCCGGATCGACGTGCCCGCATAGCCGTGTTCTCCGAACAGCTCGAAGCCCGCTTCGATGAGCTTGTCGCGGCGCTCGGTCACCCGCGCGGCTGCGGTTTTGCCGTCGTAATCCCTCATCGGGCCCCTTCTGCCGGCAACGAATCGCGTGCCTGCACTCCGAGGATAGCCAAGCGGGAACGGAGATACGCCCAATGTGATGTCAATCACCATCAGATGACAATTGCTATCAGATAGGCCTACGGTCCTCCGCATGACATCTACAAAACCCGCTCCATCAGCAGAATCGTTTGACTACATCGTGGTAGGCGCCGGCAGCTCCGGCTGTGTTCTCGCCAATCGACTCACCGAAGACCCGTCGGTCCGCGTGCTGCTGCTCGAGGCCGGACCAGCGGACAGCGCCGACGCCATTCGGGTTCCGGTGCTCTTTGGCAACCGAGGTGGGAGGCTTCCTCTCCTGTCAACGGTGACGCCGTTCCCGATGTTCAGCTGATGGGTGGGCCAACGGCATTCGTGGACCACGGCCGCTTCAGCCCACCGCTGCCGAACTTCACCATGCTGGCGGCACGGACCCACCCGGCAAGCCGCGGCCGGCTGTGGCTGGGCTGACCCGACCCACTCGCGCCCCCCCGCATCGACTCCGGCCTACTTCACCGAACCCACAGATCTGCAGTACGTCAAGAAGGTCTGCGCGCGATACTGGAGATCGTGCTCGGCGACCGTTCAGATCAAATGTCCGGGCACTCAACCTGCCCGACGCGATGCCAGACGATGCCGCACTCACCGAACACATCAGGCGCTGGTCGCAAACCGAATACCACCCCGTCGGCACATGCGCGATGGGCGTCGATGAAGATTCGGTCGTCGATCCCGCGCTGAACGTGCGCGGCGTCGACGGCTTGCGCGTCATCGATGCCTCGGTGATGCCGGCGATCATCAGCGGCAACACCAACGCGGCGGCCATCATGATCGGAGAAAAGGGCGCCGATCTGGTCAAGGGTCGCGCCGGCTAGGCGGCTACGCACCTGAGCGCCACGACCCGCGGGCGCTGATCCCAGCGTCGTGGCAGCGGGACCCGCGGGTCGTGGTCGCGTTCGGTGTATCCGAAGAACGTAAGGCCACGCGTCCACCACGATTACAGGCGATATCCACGGGCGGACGAGCGACGACACGACACGAGTGGCAGTCGACGGCTTGGCCGAACAGTAGGGCTTTCTCGGCCTTTCATGATTGCGTTGCTTTCCAACACTTCGGGCGCACGAAAGAGGCCGCCCCGATCGTCACCGAAACCGCCTCCGAACTGCGATCTTTGGTCGGACTGAACAGGATCTCTAATTGCGACCCCTTGACCACCACTCGGACAGGGGTTGAACTTCGCTGTCTTGCAATGGCTTTCGAAGCGATCAGAGCATTGGAAACCGCCTCGGGCCGTCCCCGCCATGCTTCCGAATTCGCATGTAGTTGTGACGACGTTGTGCCGATCACGGATGTTTGGCGGTGTGCTCGGCGTCTTGGGCAGGCCACCCGGAAGTAAAGGCGTAAGGCGGCACCGTCGCACCAGTTGCCGGCGTGACACCCGTCCATTCACCGATCGCGTCTTCGGCCCATCGGGCCCACCGGACAGCAGCCTCGTATTGACCCATGAGCAGCTTTCCGGTGATCGCGACGATTGGCAGTCGGTCTGGGAACGGGCCGCCTGTGGTTGCACATTGCGTTGATCTGTCGAGGATTTCAGCGAGTCGCGCCTCAGTGTCTGCCCGGATTTCCCTCACCGCCGAACGTAGCTGATCCGCATCGCCCGCGTCTGCGAACGCCACCTTGATCACGGCTTCGAACTCCATGCGCATCCCAGCGGCGGGTGTGTCGAGCCAGTCGCGTAACGCCGCGCGACCCGCATCGGTGATCGTATAGACGGTGCTACGTCGCTTGCCTGTGAAGGTGGTCTGCGAGGTGGCCAGGCCGACAGTCACCAGTTTCTTCGGCTCTTCATAGATCATGCTGGCCGCCGAGGCCAGAACCAGCTCAACGTGCGGTCCATCTGCTGCGCGAGTTCGTAAGTCGTGAATGGCTGGATCGAGAGCAGCCCCAGGTATCGCGAACGACGTCGGGGTCAGTTGGTTGCTCGACATGAGGTTGACAATACTCCGAAACGGACTATAGCGTGGATACTCCAAAGCGGAGTATATGTACAGGAGAAGCCATGCCCGACTCGTCCAGTGATCCGGTAGTCGACTACGGCCATCGGCGCCGGGCCAGCGCGTCGCGGGATGCCGCAGCCCTCCCGACCCGCTTGACCCGGGAGTATGGCGTTCGGCATCCGTTCGTCGGAGCGGGTATGGGATTCATCGCGCACGAGCAGCTTGCCGCTGCGGTCACCAATGCCGGCGGATTGGGCGTACTGGGAGCATCCCCCGATCCTCCAGGCAGCCTGCCGGTAATGGTAGAGCGATTGCGCGCCTTCACTTCTGGGCTGTTCGGGGTGGACCTCATCTGCGCCTATACCGGGTTTGGCCCCGCCAGCACAGACTGGCATATCGATGTGTGCGTCCAGCTGGATGTGCCCCTGGTCGTATTTCACCATGACCCACCGCCGGCCCGCTGGATCAGCACGCTGCGTGCGGCGGGCATACGTGTGTGGATGCAAGCCTCCTCGTACGAACTCGCGGCGGCCGCGATCGAACTCGGTGTCAACGGGATAGTCGCGCAGGGCAGCGAGGCGGGCGGCCATGCCCGCGGGCACATCCCGTTGCACGCGCTGTTACGGACAATCCGTCACAAGTGGCCTGACATGCTCTTGCTGGGAGCAGGCGGCATATCCGACGGGACCGCCGCAGCCGCTGCGCTGCGTGCAGGCGCTGACGGAGTATGGGTAGGCACCGCCTTGGTCGCCGCCGTGGAAGCCAACGCGCATCCGGAGTACAAGCGTCGGCTCATCGATTCACCCGGTAAGACATTGCGCACCAATGCCTTCGGACCCGAGTGGCCCGACCAGCCCTACCGGCTTCTCGCCACCGCCGCGGTGCGCAGCGCTGATACAAGCGTCCGCGGTGCCGAAGCGAGAGAGCCCGGCACAATCGGCCGAACGCGACTGTTTCCGCATTCGGTAAACGTGCCTTATGACATACCGATGAGGTCAGCGCTGCCGCCCACCCCTGAAACCAGCGGTGATTGGGAGTCGATGGTCTACCCTGCCGGCGAAGGGGTGGGGGCAGTTCGACGCACTGCCCCGGCCGCCGAGATAGTCCGGCAGATGATGAGCGAGGCATACGACATACTCACGGCCGAACACCCGCTCCGCGTCCAAATGTGAATGCACAGGAATTTCCATGCCAACTTTCAGCAGGGTGTCGCATATTTCGTTTTCCGTCCGTGACGCCGAGACAAGCGCCCAATGGTGGGCTGCGCTGCTCGAGCTGACCGAAATCGACAGGGTCGTCGGCGATGGGTGGCACGGCATTCTGCTGCTGCATCCGCCGTCGCGCACCGTCATCGAGTTCCAACAGCACGACGGGAATCAGGGCGAAACCTTCGATCCCCGGCGCACCGGGTTCGATCACATGGGGTTCAAAGTCGACACCCGCGCCGCCCTCCATGAGTGGCTGACACGGTTCGAGCAGCTCGGCGTGCATCACTCTCCGATCGCCGAGCGCGAATACGGTGCGGTACTAACATTCAAGGACCCCGACGGCATTCAGTTCGAGATGTTCTTCAAAGCCGACCACCCATAACACAGGCGAAACCTTAAGCAACACTCCAACACTGGTCAGCGCTGCGGAGGGCCAGTATCTGCAATCCGACCGGTCCCACCTGCCATATCCATGCTCTTCAGCGAATTCGTCAACCACCCACGCGCAGCAGTCGACAACGTGGTTTTCTACCTTGTCGAGCAGGCGCGAGGATCTGCACTGCCGCCGGAGCAGGCCCGGGAAGGTGGCGATGCCCATATGGCAGTCAGCCAGCGACCTGGCCAACTGGTCGAACGGCCGGGCAAGGTATGTGCCTGAGCTCGGTACCGGCACGACGCTTTACTCACGGATCGAGAGCGTCCAGCCCTACCGAAGTCCGGCCGTCGTCACCGCGCTGTCGTCGAGCTCGCAACTGTGATGGGCTTGAGTGATCTCAACGGAGTGAATCCATTGCTGCTGCAGGGCTACTCGAATGAGGACACGCACCGCATGATTCGGCCTGCACCGATTGAAATCGACGGGTCGGAGCGCCGCGCGCTTGGTTGGGAATTCTTGACGTAGTGGGGCCGAAGGCCTAGCCGCAGGATGCGGTCGAGTAACCGGTCGGATATGACGCGGGCCAGCCGTACGAGGATTGCAGCGTCGCGCCCGATGGCGTACCGAGTGCGTGGTCGAGACGCGGTCGCGGCCTTTGCGATCACCTTTGCGGCGTGTTCGGCCGTAACGCCGGTCTTAAGGTGCGATCGAGCTTGTGCCGAGATCGCCGCGGTGAGATCGCCATAACGTTGGAGTTGGGCGGGGGTCATGCCGGCGCTGAGCCGATCGGCGGTGGCCACACCGCGCTCCCCCATCTCGGTCTGGACCGCCCCGGGTTCGATGACGACGACGTTGATCCCGAATTCGGTGACTTCACGGCGCAGCGCATCACTGACCGCCTCGAGGGCGAACTTCGAACCCGCGTATGGACCATAGGTCGCCATCGCCAACTTGCCGCCGACGGAACTGATGTTCACGACGGTGCCCTTGCTGGGCAACAGAGCCGGCAAGAGCGCTTGGGTCATCGCGATGTGACCGAACAGATTGATCTCGAACAGGCGGCGCCACTCGGCCATCGGCAGGGTTTCGACCGGCGCATTCATCGAGATGCCTGCGTTGTTGATCAGCGCGCGGACGGGCCGGCGCAGCGGGTCGCGAGCGACGCGGTCGGCGATGGCGCCCACATCCGATTCAACGGTGATGTCGAGGATGTGCGGCTCGATCCCGTCGGTCCGCAAGGCCTCGGCGTCGATGTCACGGCGGACACCGGCCAACACGTGAAAGCCTCTCAAGGCGAGTTCCCGTGCAGTGGCTGCGCCTATGCCAGTCGAGGCGCCGGTCACGACGACCAACTCTTGCCGGTGGGGATTCGAAGCGTTCATGACCATCTCCAGACTTAAGTTGACAACGTCATCTGAAAACTATCAGTTGAGTTGACGGTGTCAACTCATTGCGACTGTGGCTTATGCTTCTGCGGATGGCGAGGCGATCGGAGACTGCCGCGGCGACCCGGCAGTCGCTGCTCGATGCCGCCGGGGCGTTGCTCGACATCGGCGGAGTTGACGCCGTGACGCTGCGCGAAGTGGGTGCCCGCGCTGGTGTGTCGCGCTCGGCGGCGTATCGCCACTTCGCGGATAAGGACGCCCTGCTCACCGTCCTGGCTACCAATGCGTTGAGCGAACTGGGCGACGCGCTCGAAATTCTGGCCGCCAGCGACGACCCCCCCGAGCAGTCACTGCGTTCCGCGCTGGTTTCGCTGGTCACCATCGGCCGCACCCGGCCTCACCTGTATCGCCTCATGTTCACCACCCCAGCGGGTGACCCGACTGCGGCGGTCCGGGCGGCCGAGCGCACCTGGGACCTGTTCCTCGACATCGTGGGCCGCATTGTTGGTCCGCAACAGGCTCGACACTACGGCGCACTACTGCTGACCAGCGTCCACGGCATCACGACCTTCGAGTCGAGTGGCCACCTCGTCTGGGATAAGTGGCAAACCACCGCCGAGGAACTCATCGACACCGTCATCAGCCTGCTGCCGGCCGCGCCTGTGTGAGATGAGGTCAACCCTCCGACGCCCGTCAGAGCGCGTTTCCTTGGGTGGAGGCAATAGGAACGTACTCGAACACAGGTCACCTCTGTAAAAAGTTCGCTGACCTGCGAAAACGCATCAACGAATCACCTTCGCGATCACCCTGGTTGCGCCAGGATGGCCCAAAACCGCGCTCGAAACGCTTCCTAACCGCCGAAGACGTCGCCGATATCGTGCAACAGTACGAAGCTGGCGAGACCACCCAGCAGATCGGCAATCGCTACGGCATCTCCAAGACCCGCGTCGCTACCGTCCTCCGGGAGCGGGGCATCACGCTTCGCGGTCAAGGTCTCACCGACGAACAAGTTGCGGAGGCGGTAACGCTCTACAGCGCCGGCAAATCACCTTGCGTGGCTCGGCGCCCGCTGGGCCGTTTCCCACACGACCATCGCTGCTGCGCTGCATCCTCGGCGCATTCTTCGCATGGACACTCTGCCGTGACCCGGAGATTGCTGACTCCGCCCTGGTTCACGCAGTCGTGAATGAGCACACGCACCTGGTGCAGATAGACCGCGTCATCGAGGCCAGCGCGGATTGTCATCTCGACGGGCATGTAGCACAGCATCGGGATCGACACGCCGGTATAGGCGGTGCCCATGTTGTCGCGCGTCTGCATGATCATTCGTTCGGGACCGTTGCGCTCGATGCCGACACGGACTTCGTATTCGTTTGCCCCGATGGACACCCCGTTCTGCTATCCGCAGGAGACCCCCGGGCGCGTCGAGTTCCACAAGTCGCAGGCCATGGGCAACCGACTGACCGAGATCACCGACATCGCCCCGCTGGTGGTGTTTCTCGCCGACGAAGGCCACTCGATCAACGGGCAGACCATCTTCGCCAATGGCGGTTACACAGCGCGCTAATTGTCCGCCGCCGTGTGAAGCGGGTTCGTCACTCGGCTGTGATCAGGGCACGGAGTCAGTTTGTGTCGGCCAGTCGCGGATCCTACGCAGATAGCGATCGACCCGGTGCGCGGCGCGGAGTACCGTTTGGTGACCCGCGGTGGTGCCGAGGAACATCGCAGTTGGGGGACCGCATGACCGAACGGGCCATGGCCAATCCGTGCAAAACATCGACGCCGAACAGGTTGAACCCGCCGCCGGTGCGCTTACCCAAGCTCGTGCAGGGTGTTGGATTCGCTGTATTTCGCCGCAAGGCGATGCGGAATTGGATCAAGCGGCACGGACACATCTTCGAAATCAACGTCCCATTCTTTGGTCAATCCGTCGTCGTTTCTGACCCGGCTCTGGTGAGGTCGGTGTGTACCGCGAGCGCCGAACAGCTGATCAATGTGCAGCCGAATCTCAGCAACTGGTTCGGGCCCGGGTCGGTATTTGGGCTTGATGGCAGTCGGCATCGTGATCGGCGCCGGCTGCTCGCACCGGCGTTTCACGGTCAGAGCATTAGAAACTACGAGAAGGTTATCGAGGACGAGACACTGCGTGAAAGCGCGAATTGGCCTGAGGATAGAGAATTCCGGATTCTCGAACCGATGAACAGGATCACATTGAACGTGATCTTGCGGACCATCTTCGGCGCTGATGGGGCGGAACTCGAGGAACTACGTGAGATCGTCCCGCCCTATATGAAACTCGGACAGCTCATGGCATTTGTGCCGGCGCCGCCATTCTGGACCGGACGCCACGGCCCGTGGGGCAAGCTGGACGAGTTCCGCAAGGCATTCGACCGGATCGTATTCACGCTGATCGACAGGGCCGATGCCGATCCGGGACTCGGCGAGCGGGCGGACATCCTGGCATTGTTAGTGCGCAGTAGGCACGACGGAACCGGGATGCCGCGGCTGGACATCTGCGACGAGCTGTTGACCCTCATCGGTGCGGGCCACGAAACCACCGCATCAGCGCTGGGCTGGGCGTTTGAGCGGTTGCGGCGCCACCCAGACGTGCTGGCTGAACTGGTCAGAGAGGTCGATGAGGGGGTAGCGACTTCCGTCGGGCCACAATTTTGGAGTTGCTGCGAGTACGCACCGTCATCGATGTGGCTGGCCGCCGGGTCAGGGCGCCGAACTTCGACCTCGGCGAGTGGCGGATTCCGCAAGATCGCACGGTGCTCGTGCGCATTGCCGATCTGCACGAGAATCCGGAAATCTTCCCTCACCCCGAGCGGTTCGATCCGTTTCGCTTCCGCGGCACCAGGCCGGCGGCTCCAGCATGGCTGGCATTCGGTGGCGGAGCACGGCGGTGCATCGGTGCTGATTTCGCGATCGCCGAAATGGATATCGTGCTGCGGACGGTGCTGCAGAATTTCCGGATCCAGACCGATGCCGCCGCCGATGAGAAGTCGTATTTCCGGGGAGTCGCCCATACCCCGAAACTCGGCGGCCGCGTAGTAGTGAACCGCCGAACGTAGCCCATTGTGTCGACCCAGCTGATCAGGCCGTTGCACGCACAACGGCTCGAAATCCGCTGCAATGTCGGCGACGCCATTGTCGCGAACTTGGCGATCCACATTGTCTTCTTCTTTGAGCGGCATCTCGACACGAGGGCGCTCACCCGTGCATTTGCGCACGCGCTCACGAATCTTCCGATCTTCGCGGGGCGAATGGCCATGGTCGGCGGCACGATGCGAATCCGATGTGAGGGGCAGGGTGTGCCCTTCACGTCTGTGTCGTCCGGCCGCACGCTCCGTGAGGCGATCCGTTCGACGTCGGAGGACAACGGACTATGGCTCATCGACCCGGTGAACGGTGCCACGGCTCGATGGGGGTGGGGCCCGTTGTGCAAGGTACGTGTCACGCATCTTGCGGACGATGCGACCGCGATCGGTTTCTCATGGCACCACCCGATCGGCGACATGCAGACGTCGATGCACTTCATGAACGCGTGGGCTGCCGCCGCGGCCGACAAGCCACTCGCTGCGCCGGTGATCGTCGAAGACCGCGCTGCCTACCTGGACGAGCATCTCCCTGCCGATGGCGCTCGGGAGCCCGGGGTGCGTTGCCTCGGGCTTGCAGAACTTGCACGTAGCGCGCTGTACCTGGCCAAGGATGCGCGAAGGCAGCGAACTCTGAGTCTCTACTTCGGAGAAGACGAAATCGCCCGCATGCGCGTCGCCTACGGAAACCGGATGCGCTTGTCTGCGAACGACGTTGTGTGCGCGCATGTTTCCGAAGCGATCATGAAGGCGGATCCCGCAGTGGATCGTCGCACCCTCGCGATCGCCGTGAATGCGCGGAATCGTTGTGGCCTCGATCCGATGCTTGTCGGCAACATCATCACGACGCTGAACCTCGACCTGCGACGCGGAGAGCCTGCAAGTTCGATTGCCGAACGCATCCGCCACAACGTGGACCACTTTGCCGACGAACACTGCGACATGCGCATCAACCAACAGTTCCTGGACGCTGCCGGTGCATGGCGGGCCGCTCGCTGTGTATCCACTGCCTTCAATCCGGCCCGGTGGAACCCGCTTGTCTCGAAGTGGAGCGGCTTCGGCGTCTATCGCCTTCACTTCGAAGACACCTTCACGGCCTACTGCACGCCGTTGATGAAGTTACCCGTTGCGGGACTCGGTGCCCTGGTGGAAGGGGCAGATGGCCGTGGACTGGTCTTTCAGATGTCATTGCCGCCCAGGGAATTCGAGGCCACGTCAAGCCCCGCGATTCGGGAACACCTGCACCGGTTTCGGCGCGCAGGCGACGACATTCCACGGTTGCACCGTGAGGTTCACGGCTAACGGCTGCGTCTCACTCGGAAATGGGGTGAGCTGCCGAGCATGCCGGCCAGGCTGGTGAGCCAGAAGTTGCCGTCGAAGGTGCCGATGATGAATTGCAGGGTGGCTACCACGGCGAGTCCGCCGACGACGGCGACACCAACGGCGGCGATCAAGCGGCGGCGCGGGTCGGGGACCAGGAGCATGACGATCATGGCGCCCATCCATCCGCCCAGGGCCAGTGGTAGTGCGCCAGCGGCCAGGCCGACGCCTTTGGGGTCGCGGTTGGGGAAGGAGCGGATGTCGGTGAGGGTGGCGGTGCGGTGGGTGGCCTCGGCGAGGTGTTGGCCGGAGCCTTGGATCATCGCGGCGACTGCCGGGCTGGCGGCAGTGGCGCAGAGGACACCGACATCGATGGGGTTGTTCAGCACGAGGGCGCAATTAGCCCGCCGAAAGCCGCGTTTTGCCTGGTGGAGCTAAGGGGATTCGAATTCCTTGCAGAAGCCACCAAAATGCCTGTTGACCTGCGATAGCTCTACGCGGGCAAAGCGTTGGCGAAGGTTTTTCGTTGGGAGCATTTCTGGGCATCCTCCGGCTCATCGTCGTTATCCGCTTGCCTCGCAAGCCCAAGACCCAAACGCCTGCGGGCGTGTCCCAGCCCGGTTGGTACCCCGATCCGGCGGGTACGGGCTCCTCAAAATACTGGGACGGTCAGGCGTGGAGTGATCGGCCACCCCAGTAAGTGATGGCGGCAATAGCGAATCGTCAGCCTTGTGCTATCGGTTTTCGTGTCTTAGGTACAGATCCGGTAAGTCGGTGTTCTCCAGAACCGCGACTTACCGCCGCGTCTTTTCGTTGCGCGCGAAGCTGACCCGCGCGGCGTCGATCAGCCTGGGAGGTGCCGACGGATACGCAGCTGCGACGGCGTCGATAGCGTTCCAGGGTGTGACCTAGACGCTGGCTAACCTTGGCGTTGACCGTCAGCTGAGCAGACACCGGCTAGTCACTGGGAGGGGCCGCTGTGGCAGGACCCCGCGCCCGTAGAACCTTCAGCAGTCCGGTTGCTGCGGTTATCAGTCCAGTTATTGAAGCCACAAGCGCCGTAACCGCTGCAATTGTCGCGACAGTGCCGTTGAATCCCCCGTCTGACGGCGCGGCCACGGTCCCTGTCGGCGGCTCGGTTGTGACTGGGGGCACGGTCACGGTGGGTGGGGGCGGCGAAGTCTGCCCAGCTGACGTATCCCTGGGTGTAGTTGCGGTCGTGCTAGATGTTGGTGCGGTCGGGCTAGGTGTCGTAATGGGATAGGATACCGGCGCTTGGGACTGCCAAGCGAAAACGATTAATCCGATCGCAGACAAGATAATCAACCCAACCCCGACAAGAATTAACCGACGGCCGCGGCGGCGGCTGACGTCTCGCGGGTCTACCGATTGAGTCCCGGCCATGAAACAAGCATGAACTCGCTCTGTGCGCCTGGCGCGCGATCTCCGAACTTTGTGGGGCACACCTCTCTCGGACAGACCGTCGTCTGCATCGGTGGTTCGGCGGGCATCGGCCTTGAGACCGCCCGACGAGCCCGCGCCGAGGGAGCCGACGTCATTCTCACGGGGCGTCACCCCGATCGGCTCGCCCTTGCGGCGGCCGAAGTCGGTGCGCACCGCACCGCAGCCTTCGATGCCACCGACCCGGCCGCCCTGCGCGACTTCTTCGCGGGCGTGCAGGGACCGATCGACCATGTGTTGGTAGTGCCGACGAAAAATCACAGCTGCAAGCCCTGGCGCGGCGCCACCGCGGACAACCGCCCGGACCGAGCCGGGCATACCCGACGGGTGGAGTTCGAGTACCGCCGCGGCGGCACCCTGGCCTACTTCGCCGCCTACGACGTCCGCCGCGCCCGGGTGCTCGGCCAGATCGCCCCCAAGACCGGCATCGAACCCTTCGAGAAACTCGTCGCCCAGGTCATGACCACCGAACCCTATGCCTCGGCGAGGCGGGTGTTCTGGGGTCGTCGACAACGGCTCGTCGCACAACGGGGCACGCTCGATCGAACGCATGCACACCGCCTGGCCGACCGCGACCCTGGTCCACCTACCGATACACGACTCCTGGCTCAACCAGGTCGAAATCTACTTCTCAATACTGCAGCGAAAAGCCATCAACCCCAACGACTTCGCCGACCTGAACCAACTCTCCGAACGGATCATCGGCTTCCAGGACCGCTACAACACCACCGCAACACCATTCGACTGGACCTACACCCGAGACGACCTCAACGACTTCCTCCACCGCCTCGACGACCAGCCAGCAGCGTGACCCCCGACGAACTTACGACCGTGACCTCTAGGCGTCTGCGATGACCTGGATATTTACGAGCGACCGCTGCCCGTGGAATGCCTCGCGTCCGTGGAGCGTCCGACGATTGTCTAGAAGCAAGAGTTCGCCCTCGCTCCACTGGTGGTAGTAGCAGTACTTCTCGCTCATGAGTGCGGCGGATAGCGTCTCGACGATCGCCTGGAACAGCTCTTCTTCGACGCCCGGGATGCGGACGAGCCAACTCGGCTTCTCACCCGGTCCGTAAGGGAATATGACGTTGAGGTAGCTGCCCCCGCCGACATCGATGAAGCCGGGGATCGGGAGCCAGGTGTCTGACGGCTTCGTGTAGTAGCTGTCGACCGGCTTGCCCTCGATGCCTTTCTCGCGGATGACGTCGAGCATCTCTGCCGGCACTTCCTTTACCGCGTTGGCGATGTCGGAGATGAAGGTGCGACCGCCCACGGTGACGTTCTGGTATTCGACGCAACAAATGCCGACGAATGCGATGTCGTTGCCCATGAATGCCCCGTCTCGATGAAGCGGCATGAACCCCTCGCCGAGAAGAACCTCCTGTTTCTTCGAACCATCGAGCTTGAGGATGCCGTTCTGTCGTCGATCATTCTGGACCAGGCGCCCGAACTTGCCGAGGTGTCCGGCCACATCGCTCCCGCTGAGCGGGTGCCGTTTGAACACCAGCCACTGATAGGTGTCGATGAGCGACCGAAGCTCTTGGACTGAGAAATCCAGGAACGAGCGATCGGCGATCGTCGCGCCTCGACCTGACCGAGTATGTGGTTCATATAGTTTGCTGGACAACATGATTGGGCTCACCGTTCTGTATATGTTGGGTGACTCACGACCGCGCGACAATCTTCGACTTCAGGATCTTGCCCATCGGGCTTTTCGGAAGCGCCGGCCACACGACGCAGCGCTTCGGCAGCTTGTGCTCCGAGAGGACGTTGCGCAGCTCCTTGATGAGCAGGGATTCCATGCCTTCGGGAGCGCCGGCGGAGTCGGTCGGAACGATGTGCGCGACGATTCGCTCCGATCCGACCGCGTCCTTCTCCGCGAGCACGGCGCACTCCTTGACCCAGGTGAGGCCGATGATCGCCTTCTCCACCTCGGTGGCATACACCTTGAAGCCGTTCACCTTGATGAAGTCCTCTTTGCGGCCCACGATGTGGAACAGGCCATCCCGGTCGACTGAAACGATGTCCCCGGTGTGCAGCCAGCCGTCTCTGAGCTTCGCGCGCGTCGCCTCCTCGTTGTTGAGGTAACCCGAGAACATGGCCTTGGACCGAACGACAAGCTCCCCTTCGGATTCCTCTGCTGTGCCCTGTTCCTGGGCCCCCGGAGATTCGCCACTCGATTCCCTCGACGGGCTTTCCGACCGAGTCGTAGGAAATCCGCTCGCCGTCGTGGCGATTCATGCAGATCGCGTGCAGCTCCGCGAGCCCGTAGATCTGTTGGATACGCACGCCGAAGCGGGCGTGAAATTCCTGCGCCGTGGACCTCGCGAGCGGTGCGCTCCCGCACGCCGCGAGCCGCAGCGTTGCCAAATCCGGCGGCTGAGTGAGGGAGAGCTTCACCGCGGCGTCGTAGAACGCGGGAACCGAGCTGAAGAACGTGATGCGGTGCTGCGCGATCTCCTCGAGGATGTAGAGCGGGAACGCGTACTTCGGCGACTTCAAGAACAGCGTCCCGCCCGCCATCAGCGTGGGCAGCGCGAGGGTTTCCGATCCGTGGGCGTGGCTGAGCGGCACGGCGCAGAGCGTGCGATCTGCCGCGCTCAGCCCGAGCAACCGCATGTAGTACTGCGTCCGGTAGCAGAGCGCCTCGTGTCCGATGAGCACGCCTTTCGAGAGACCTGTAGTGCCCGACGAGAACTGCAGGCAGCCGATGGTCGCGTCGACCGAGGGTGGCGCGAGCCTGGCGCTCGCACATCCGTCACCGCTCCCGCCGCGTCCACCCGAACGATGTTGTCGAAGTGATCCGGGAGACGAGGCTGGTCGCCGCTGCCCGCGACGACCAGATTGCTTCCGGTCAGCGCGACGATGCCCTCGACCTCGGCGTCCGTCGCCCCGACGTCGATCGGCGCGAACGCCGCACCAAGCTGCGCGCTCGCGAGGATTGCGACGAGAAACGCGGGAACGTTGTCCAGGTTCGTGAGAACGACGTGGCCTGGGCCCACCCCGATCTCCCGCAATGCATCGCGCCAGCGCGTCGCTGCCCGCAAGGAGCTCGCCCGTATGTCAGCTCGGCTTCGTCCGAGACGATCGCCGGATGGGTTGAAAGCCCCTGATCGACAACGGAATTCGAGATCGATTCCCACAGCATCTCAATCGACCACCACGCCACGGTGCCGACGCTGCGCCCCGTCTCCGCCAGTGAGTGGCTCATCGACGGGCGCTTCCCAGGAAGCTGTCGGGCACTTGGATGACGTCGGATCCGGCGACAACATAGTTGCCGCCCGAGCGTGGTCGGGGTGAACTTGACCAGGCCGTGATCGAATACCTTTGTGCCGTCTGGAATTGTCTGACCCGGCGAGAAGATCATATTGGTGCCCACGAAGCAGTCGTCGCCGACCGCACTGCCAAGGAACCTCAGGTTGGACGGCACCTTCTTGCCCGCGATGTTCGCGACGATGGCGCCGGATCCGACGAGGAAATCAGCGAAGCCGCCTGCGCCGCCGAGCAACCCCCGCTCTCCAAACACGACGTTGTAGAGCGCTGGTGCGAAGATCGCCGTCTCGGGGCCGATGTAACTGTTGGCGACATCGCAACCCATCACGAATGCGCCTTCTCCGACGAATGACATTGTGACGGTGGATCGTTCGCGGATCACGGTGCCGTTACCGATGACGCAGGACCGCAGGTACGCGAACGGTCCGATGACTACGTCGTCCCCGACTACGCAGCCTTCGAGGATCGCGGTCGGGTGAATGCGCGTCCTCTTGCCGATCGAGTTGCATCGCTGCCTGAACCACGACCACGACGTCACACGTGTCATCAGCCACTGCGGAAGGACACGATGGAATGGCCGCAGCAGCGTCAGCGACGTACTCCCGGCAGTAAAGGCTCGACGCGGTCAGCAGATCGAACCAGTGCTCGAGCTGGATCCCGTAGTAGTCGATGACGTAAGCGCGCATGTCCGTGATCTGATCCACCCGCGCGGGCAGCTCCTGCGCTAACTCGTGAACCGAGCGCGGGATCATTCGGAGCGGCTCGGCCTGCGCATTGCGGTCGTCGCCGACGTAGTGCAGGGGCAGCGTGCGATACGCCGTCGGCGCGTCCACCTCGCTCAGACAGGTGAAGGTGAAGCGCGTCGTGTCGATCTCGCACTGATAGCTGCGCCGACGATCGGGGATCGCCGAGACGAACGTGCGCAGCAGTCGGCTGGACACAACGAGGTCGTCCTGCACGGCGAGCGACCCCGGTGCGATCGAAGCCCGATCGAGGGCATCGACATCGACTACCTCACAGCCGATCTCGGCGAGCTGCGCCCGTAGCCTCGACCCGACCGTCGAGTCGTGCAGCCGCACCCACGAGGCCGGCTTGTGGAAGGGCGGGAGCGCAGCGGCATTGCGGATGAGATAGGCCTTCATGGCGTGCCCAACAGCGCTGCGACGTCACCCACGGTTTCGGGGATGACCTTCCGCTCGACGACTCGTCGACCGAGGTCGACGTGGTACATCGTGTGGATGAGCACGGTGAGCTCGACCAGGGCGTTCGAGTCCAGGCCGAGGCCATCGCGCAGCGACGTCGATGCGGTGATGTCGACCGCCCGCCCGAGAAGCGTCTGTAGCGCGGCGATCACCTTCTGCTCGTCATCCGTCATCGGATCTCCGTCGTCAACCGAGGCCGGTCAGGCGCGCTTGAGGATCTTGTCGAAATGCGACTTTCCCGTGTGTTGCTCGAATGAGGCGGCATGGGCCTGCGAGCCCGGCTCGCGCACTTGCTTCGAACGCAGCGATGAAGCGGCCGTTGTGAATGCGCTTGGTCGCGACGTACGGCGTCCTCGGAAACGCGGCGAGCCTTTTCGCGACCCGAAGTGCGGTTGTCTGGAGCTCGCGGGGGGGTGTGATCTCGTTGAGGAGCGACAGCGCGCGGCCCGCCTCTGCGTCGATGAATTCGCAGTCGAGGAGGAGTTCGAGCATCTTGGCCCGCCCCAGCAAGACTTCCAGGATCACCGAGCCGAGCGGACAGGCGACGCCGTTCTTGAGCTCGGGCATCGAGAGCCGGCACTCCGTCGTTCCGATCCGCCAGTCGGACATCAGGGCGACCTGGAGCCCCTGGCCGATGGCGAAGCGATCCATCGCGGCGACGACGGGAATGTTGACGCGCAAGATGGCGATGTAGAGGTCGATGATTTCCCCCAACCAGGGGCGAACCTCATGCTCGTGCTCCAGGACGGAAACGTCGTTGAAGTCCCCGCCGACGCTGAAAGACCGTCCCATGCCGCCGGTCAAGACGAGCGCCGCTATCTGAGGCTCGGACGAGAGCTCATCCTCGGCCACCTTCCGGCAGACATCCGTGAGATCCAGGGTCATGTCGCGGCAGAACGCGTTCGTGTCTTTGTCTCGCCGGAAGGTGACGCGAGCTATGCCATCTTCGACGTCGACCGTCAGGGTTTTATACGCTTGCTTCACGAGGCAATGCCCTCCGTCATGGTTGGGTCCAACAGGCGTTTCAACTGCGAAATGCATCGAGCGCTCTTCTGTCCGTACGCGTAGCTGCCACTGAGGCCGAGCGCCGAGGAAAGCAGCTGGTTGAACTGCGTGCCGTCGGTCATCGCCTGCTTCTTTCGACGTACATGCCGGCGGTCCAGGTGTCCTCGCCCCGCCGCTACCCTTCTGAACAGCACCTTCTCCTCGGTGCCGTCGAAGCTGAATTCGGGAGGAATTCGAAACGCGACGTTCATCACTTCTGGATCCCAAAACAGATGGTGGATTTCGATGCCGTGCGACCAGGCGTAGAAGGGTGCGAATTCCCCTGTCCAGCAAGTCCGTTCGATCAACGACTGCAGGTCGTCGACCGCGGTGACCTTCATGTACTGCTCGTGGCGGAGCATCGATCCGAAGAGGAGGTCAGCGCCGTACCCGGTCACGATGCGCCGGACGTTCTTGGAGGCAGCTGCGGCGAGGACGCCGAGCTGGGCGAGTGTCTCGGCGGTGAGCCCGTCCACCATTTCGTTGCAGAAGACGGCGCGCTCAAAGTGGGTGACCGCAGCCTCCGCGTCGGCGGCTACCCGCGTGTGCGGCAGGGCGAGGTGCGATGCGAGCGCTTCGGCGTCGGCGTATTCGTTTCCGAGATCCGTTCCGAGCGTGAATGTCTGGACGTCTGGCTGGCGCACATGGGTGAGCGCAGTGGCAAGCGACGAGTCGATCCCACCCGAGAGGAACGTGCCCCAGGTGGCCTGGGCGGCAACGTCACTGCAGATCGCGCGAGCGGAAGAGATCAGCGCGGCGTCGAGAGCGTCTTCGCTCGCGGCATCGGTCGCGAACATCGAGATCGGTCGGTAGTCGAGGGGTGTACGTCGCTCCTCGGTCAGCTCCAATGTCGGCGAAACATGAAGGACTGCACCAGGATACACGCGCTGGACCCCGCGGAAGGGACTGAAGTCAGCAGGATGACGTGCTTTCTGCAGAGCATTGTCGTCGAGTTCGACCGCAACGCCCTGCAGCGCGGTCAGGCTCTTCACTTCGCTTGTGATCACGATGCGTGCGTCATCCTCGAAATACCAGAGTGGGAAGGTCCCCAGAGGATCGGTCTCGAATGTCAGGCCGGTCGGATCCACGGTGATCTCGAGCCACGCCGTCGCGGCATTCTTGCGCGTGTCCGCGGGGATCACGCACTTCGACTGGCTCACTCCGGCGAGCGACGACAGCCGAAGGACGCCGACCGCTCCCCCGCGCATCGCGATCGCGACTCGCTGGATTTTCCCGCGGTAAGGACAGAGCAGCTCTTCGAGACGCGCTTCGTCGACGGCGGACGGCGACGCGCCGTTGGGCATCACCTTCGCGGGCTGTTTGAGGAGCACGCACAGAACAGGCATTAGCGCTTCTGTTCCGAGGCATATACGAGGACCACTTTTTCGGGACCACTCTTTCGGTTTGCGAACCCAGGCGAGACCTGGTCCCGCTTGCTCCCCTCGTAGCCGGCAGGATCCAGGTCCACATCGTGGTGAACGCGTCGGGTTAGTTGCACGAGGAAATCGTCGCTCGCGAGCGGCGCGACGAACGCAGTAGTGCGCTACTGCAATTTCGCCCAGGCTCGAGTCGGGCCTACTGAAAGCTCGTGGCGCGCAGTCAGTTGCCACGTAGCACCTCGGCTGATTCCAACCGCCGGGCCTGGATGACCGGATACACGGCGGCAGCCGCGACGAGGACGAACACGGCGATAGCTCCCGTTCGGAGTGGCAGCACCAGCACATCCCAGTCGATCTTGATGCCGTACTGCACCGGTGAGCCCAGCGCCCATAGGTACGACAGGCCTATACCACCGAGTCCACCGAACACGGCGGCCAGTACCCCAAGCAACACCGCGTGAGCGACGACGACGGCCTGTTCTTGCCGAGGTGTGGCACCGATGGCCCGCAGCACAGCCCGCTCTCGCTTGCGTTGCACAAGTCCCAGCACGAACACATTGAGCACGCTCAAGCCGGCCGCGGCCATCACCACGTAACCGGCGTTCGTGAAAGGCCTCAAGAAGCCGGTGATTCCCTGGGTGGCCGCCGAGTGCCACTGCTCGTTGTCGTACACCGACAGTCCTGCCCCGAGGTCCACGAAATCGTCGCGGTGGGAGCGCGCATCCTCGGCCGAAGGAAAGGCGACAGCAACCTGGTCGCGGATGGCGGCCCAGTCGGAGCGCGCCAAACGATCCGTCACCAGGACAATGTCGCCCACTGCGGTGTCATTGACGACCTGTGGACGAAAGATCCCCGCTACCCGATAGTGCTTCGGCCCTTCGACGGTGGGCAGCTCGACGGTTGCACCCTCGGCTACGCCGAGCCGGCCTGCCGCGACCTCACTCAGACCGATCTCCCCGTCCCGCAATCCCTGCCAAAGAATCTCGGGCACACCGGTCGGCTGATAGAGCGCCTGGCTGTACCAGTCACCCGGCGTCACTCCAATGACGAGGCGCGACGATGACCCCGATGAGATCGTCGATCGCCAGCGAGAAGACACCGCGCGCCCGTCGGCCGCGCCTTTCACCAGTTCGAACGTGGCGGCGGCCAACTGGCTGTCCCGCTGATCGAGTATCGACTGACCGGCGATCAGCAAGGAGTCCGGCAGTCGGTCAGCCTTCTCCGCAGCAATCTGCCTGGCCCCGAGCAGCTGCATGCTGTGCGCGGCGATTGCCAAGGTGGCGCCGACAGCGAGCACCCCTGCGGAGAGGGCGAACAACAACGTGTACCGACGAACATCGGCATTCAGCAGACGTCCGACGTCGGGACGGGCGGCGGTCAGCAGCTTGGCCGACAGCCCGGCACCCCGCGGGGCGCCCCACACGGTCACCAACCCCAATCCGAACATCCCCAACGTCATTCCGTTGATGCCCACGTCGATAGGCAAAGACCCGCGCGCGAAGATCTTGCCCACCGCGAAGGCGCCCGCCATCATTGCCACCCCCACGAGCAGTGGCCACGTCGGGATCCTCCTGGCGTGCTGGACTCCGCCGGCGCTGACCATCGAGGCCAGCGGCCCTTCGCGGACCAGCCGCACGGCCGGTCCCGCCATTACGAGGACTCCGCAGAGGATCCCCGCGACGGCTCCGATCATGATCAAGGCGGGCGAGAAGTGCGCTGTCAAGGTGGCGCCCGAGCCGGTCAAGATAGCTTGCCCGAACCGATCCACCAGGTGCCTCCCGAGCAGGAACCCGCTGGGCACCCCCAAGAGTCCGCCGAGCACACCTATCAAGGCACCCTCGCCGAGCATCCCGCCGAACAGTCCGACCGGCCTGGCGCCGATCGCACCAATGGTCCCCATCACCGCCCGCCGGTCCTCGACGGCGAGCAGAATTGTATTGAGGGCAATCAGGAAGCCGACCAGGATTCCGGACATCAGGTTCAGGTTGAAGCTTTGTGAGGCGTTTGCGAGCATTGCCGGCTGGTGCGGCCGGGGTGGGCCGGCCGTGGCGATGCCGTCGATGACACGGTCGATGTCGGCCTTCACTTCAGCGCCCGGTCTCGGTAACACAAAGGCGGCCGTGGCGTAACCGGGCGCCCCGAGCATGCTCGCGGCGACGTCCTCGGAGGGAGCCATCAGCACGTAGCCGTCATTGATCCCCTCGACGCGCTCGAACTCCGGGAATGTCCAGCCCAGGTGCGCCGAACCTGGAGGAAGGCCCGGAATGCGCAACTCATCCCCGAGTTGCAGGCCATGCCGCTGGGCGATGACTGTCGGAATCTGCAGTGGCACACCGGGGCCGGCGGCGGGCTTCTCGTAGCGGGCACGTTGCTCGCAGTTGAAGGAGCCGACCAGCAGTTCGATCTGGCACGACCCGCCTAGCAGAAAGAACCCGTGCCTGCCGCCGCCAGGAACGTCCACGGGCGTCAAGCCGGCGACGATCGGAACGATCGCCTCCGCTCCGGGCACCTCGGCGCGGAGACGATTGACCGTCTCGATCGGCAGGCGGGCGTTGACGTCCGGGGTCACCTCGACCACCCCGCGGTGGGCGGCTTGGGTGAGCGACGGCCCGAATGCATCAAATGGGCGGACGAGTTCGGATTTGAGAATCCATACCCCGAGCACCACTGTCACCCCCAGCGCGACGCCAATGACGCTGAGCAGCGTCCGGCGCCAGTCGGCGATCAAGGCGGCGAGGTGGATCCGCCTGAACGACAGCCAGCTGGCGCGCAGCCTGTGCATCACCGCTCCCCGGCGTACACTCGCCCGTCGACGAGATGCAGTTCGCGGGTGCCGTAGCACGCCGCGGCCCGATCGTGTGTCACCACGACCACCGCCGCGCCGTCTTCGTCTGACAGCGAGCGCAGTAGATTCAAGATCTGAGTAGACGACTGGCTGTCCAGATTCCCTGTCGGCTCGTCGGCTAGGACGATGGACGGCCGGGCCACCAAAGCGCGCGCTATCGCTACCCGTTGCATCTGTCCGCCCGACAGTTCGGCTGGCCGGTGCCGAGTCCGGTCGCCGAGCCCAACCCGTTCGAGTAGCTCCTCAGCGCGTGCGTCCGCTGATCGGGCCGGCATCCCGTCGAGCACGAGCGGCAACGACACGTTCTGGACCGCGGTCAGCATCGGCACCAGGTTGAAGAACTGAAAGACGAATCCGAGGTTGCGACGCCGAAACGCCGCACGTGCACCGGCCCTCATCGTCCACAAGTCCTGAGTGGCCACCGACACGGTGCCGCTATCCGGCGCATCCAACCCGCCCGCGATATGCAGGAGGGTCGATTTGCCGACCCCAGATGGTCCATTTACGACCACGAATTCGCCTGCGTTCACCGTGAAGTCGAAGTCGACGAGCACCTGCACCTGCTCGTCGCCAGTGCGGTACTTCTTGGCAACGCCCTCGAGTTGCAGTACCGGCGTCACTTGATCACCGCGGTGTCCGCATGCCGCACCAGCGTGCGGTGGGCTTCATACGTGGCAACGAGATAGCAGCGGCCGTGCTGAAGACTACTTCCTGCTCGGTGATGACAAAGGGCGGCTGGCTCACCCCTGCCGGGACATGCGCAGGACTCTCGACGACAACTTCCGGATCGGCCCGTGCCGCATGTAGGTCGGCCACCTCGCGCCTCCCCCTCTGGTTTGTGACCCTCTAACCGTCACTCGAATGACGTGGAGGGAGTGCAGTAGCAGGCCACTGCAGTCTCGGGTGGGATCGGCGCGGTACTACTTAGTCAGGGTGACCGCGCTCTGTGCAGTGGAGGTGGCGAGACGGTGATGGCCAGGGCGTTGCAGATCCCCTTCAGCCTGGCCTTCCCGATCTGGGTGCTGGTGGTCAGCCTCCTGGTGCTGATCCGAGCCGGGGTGATCGACTTCCACCACGACAACCACGAGGGCGACCGCGGCGAACGGTCACCAGCGGACCGCCAGCGACCGCAGCCCGTAGATGAGGTGGAACGAGCGGTATTTCACCGTCTCGAAATCCTCGGCCAGCGCCAGGTGCGGGAACCGGCGAAACAGTGCGGGGAGCGCGATCCGCATCTCCATCCGGGCCAACGGCGCGCCTAGGCAGTGGTGAACGCCGTGGCCAAACGCGACATGGCTCGCCGCGTCGCGATGGATGTCCAGGACATCCGGGTCGTCGAGGAAGGCAGGGTCGCGGTTGGCGGCTGAGAGTGAGGCTAAGACCAGTTCGCCCGCCGGGATGGTCACTCCACAGATCTCGACGTCCGCGGTCGTGATCCGCGGTATGGAGTTGTGCAGAACCGAGAGGTAGCGCAGCAGTTCCTCGATTGCCGGACTGACCGCGTCCGGGTCATCGCGCACCGCGGCGAGCTGATCGGGATGGCGGAGCAGTGCCAGCGTGCCGAGACCCAACATGTTCGACGTCGTCTCGTGCCCGGCCAGCAGCAGCAGCCCGCAGATCCCCGTCAACTCCTGATCGGTCAGCTTGTCGCCATGTTCGCGGACCAACATGCCGAGCATGTCGTCGTCCGGATGGCTGCGGGCCTGTTTCACCAGCGACCGCATGTAGTCGTGACTGTCGCGTTGCAGCTCGTACCGTTCGGCGAACGGCAGCGACAGGTCGAGCTGGCGATCGGAGCGGCGCTGGAAGCCTTCCCGGTCGTCGTAGGGCACGCCGAGCAATTCACAGATCACCAGCGACGGGATGGGCAGGGCGAACGTCGACACCAAATCGGTTGGCGCGCCGTGCCTTTCCATTTCGTCGAACTGCTGTTCCACGATCTCGGCGATCCTCGGCTGAAGCCGGGTCATCCGCCGGGCGGTGAATTCTCCGGTGAGCATCCGGCGCAGCCGCTGATGCTCGGGCGGGTCAAGCCCGAGCAGGTTTCCGGCCCGTGGGTCGGCGGCCTCATCCGCTGAAAGCGGTGGCGCGCCGGGCATCACGAAACCCGCGGGGCGGGAATTAGAGAACCGCTCGTGATCCGACAGCACCGCCTTGACGTCGTTGTAGCGGGTGACCAGATGGACCGGCACGCCGAACACGCTGAGGACCGTGCGCAGCCCAGTGGATGCCCTGACCTCGCCGAGCTCCGGTGTCGGGTCGAGCCCGTCTCGCCGAATCTGTAAAGGGGGCTGCAGCCCGCCGGCCTCGGCACCCTGGCCGGTCTGCGTCATGGGATCGACGCTACGCGCGCTGCCGGTCAGTCCCGTTTGAGTGTGGCCTCTTACAGGTCGAGGCCGTGCAGCACCGACCGCAGCACCTCGTCGTCGATGCGCCCGCTGTCGCGGTCGGCGATGAAGATGGTGCGCGACGGGTTCGGCAAGTTCGAGGACAAGTTCTTCTCGTCGGTGTTCATCGGCAGCGGGCTGGTGTTCCTGGCGATGATGTTCGTATCGTCGGCGGTGGGCGCCGGATTGGTCGCGAGCAGCCCGGTGATCGATGCGACGAACGGGTCTGCGGTGGCCACGTTCGGCACGATGATGTTGCTGGCGCTGTTTCCGGGGGTGGTCTGTGACCACTCCTTAGGGCGCGCAGTGGTTTGCTGGGGAAAGGAGAACCCCAGCTCCCTTGGGATGGACGGGAGCCGGGGGGTTCGCCGGAGCTTGGTGGTCACCAGCCCCGGAGACAGGGCAACGCCACCTGCGGGCATCGATCCGGGTGACCCGGCTGGGCGGGTTCGAGTAAGACCACTAAGGTATCGATTTGGTGGAGCTAAGGGGACTCGAACCCCTGACCCCCACACTGCCAGTGTGGTGCGCTACCAGCTGCGCCATAGCCCCGTGATGTTGTGCCCATCGAAGCTACACCACCTGGAATGGGGGTTCAAAGTCGCTGGTCACGGCACTTCGCCACCGGCCTCCGGACCCAGAGCGCGGGCGGGCGTCGGCTCGGCCGGGGGGCGCCCCCGCGTCTCCGGCGCGAACGTCCAGCCCAGCGCGGCCAGCAGCAGAACCCCGCCGCTGACCACAAACGCCCAGCCGAACGACAGGTGCTGGGCGACCTGACCAACTATCAGCGAGCCGAGGATCGACCCCAGGTCGGCCATCATCTGAAACGTCGCCACCGCGGTGCCCGCGCGCGCCTTGCTGCCGATGATGTCGGCGACGGCCGCCTGTTGCGGCGAGCTGAACATGCCCGACGCCGCGCCGGCCACGAAGGCGCCGGCCAAGAACAGCGGCAACGACGACGCGAAGCCGACCACCGCCGTCGCGACGGCCGACACCGACAGCCCGATGATCAGCAGCGTCCGCCGCCCCACGCGGTCGGAGAGGTATCCGCTGGGAAACACGGCGGACACGTTGCCGATCGCGAATGTCGCCAGCGCCAATCCCGCAATGCCTGCGCCCTGTCCGAGGATCTCCGAAATGAACAACGGCACCAGTGCGATCCGCAGCCCGAAAACCGACCAGCCCGTCGCGAAGTTCGACAGCAGCGCCGCCCGGTACGCCCGGTGACGCAACGCCACCCGCACCGACACCGTCGGATCGGACTGCTCGGCCGGCACGGCCAGCGATGAGTGCCGCAGGCTGATGAAGACCACGGCCGCCGCGATCAGCAGTGCACCACCGTAGATGAGGAACGGCGCGCTCAGACCGAAACCCGCTGTCGCGCTGCCTAATACCGGCCCGAAGACCGAGCCAAGCAGAAACGACGTCGAGAACATGCCGGCCACCCGGCCACGCGCATTCTCGGGGCTGATCCGGATCATCAACCCCAGCGCGGAGACGAAGAACATCGTCGACCCGACGCCGCCCAATGACCGAAACAGCAGCAGCTGCCAATAGGTTTGGGCGAACGCGCACGCCCCGGTGGAGAGCGCAACGATGATCAGACCGCTGACGTAGATCCGCCGCTCGCCGAGCCGCTGGATCAGCAGACCGCTCGCCGGGGCGAAGCACAGCCGCATCAACGCGAACGCGGTGATGACGAACGTCGCCGCGCTGATGCTTACCCCGAAGTTGCGGGCGTACTGCGGCAGCACCGGCGAGACGACGCCGTAGCCCAGCGCAATAACCGCGTTGGATGCGATCAGCACCCACACTTCACGGGGCAGTCGCGGCTTGGTCTGCGCGGGAGAACAGTCGCCCTCCGCGAGCGAACTCACGCGATGACCTTATTCACCACTTCGCGGGCCGCTTCCTGGACTTCGGCGAGATGCTCGGGACCGCGGAACGATTCGGCGTAGATCTTGTAGACATCCTCGGTTCCCGACGGGCGCGCCGCGAACCAGGCGTTCTCCGTGGTCACCTTCAGCCCGCCCAGCGCCGCACCGTTGCCCGGCGCGGTCGTCAGCTTCGCGGTGATCGCCTCCCCGGCGAGCTCGGTGGCGGTCACCTGCTCGGGCGAGAGCTTGGCCAGCCGCGCCTTCTGCTCACGGTCGGCCGGCGCATCGATGCGGGCATAGGTTGGGGCACCGTACTTCTCGGCCAGAGCGTTGTATCGCTGCGAGGGCGTCGAGCCGGTTACCGCGAGGATCTCCGAGGCCAGCAGCGCCAGAATGATGCCATCCTTGTCGGTGGTCCACACCGAACCGTCCTGGCGCAGGAACGAGGCCCCGGCGCTCTCCTCGCCCCCGAATCCGATGGTGCCGCCGAGCAATCCATCGACGAACCACTTGAAGCCGACCGGCACTTCGAGAAGCTTTCGGCCCAGTCCCGCGACTACCCGGTCAATGATCGACGAGCTGACCGCAGTCTTTCCGACCGCCGTCGAGCCGGGCCACGACGGCCGGTTCGTATACAGATAGTCGATCGCCACCGACAGGTAGTGATTGGGGTTGAGCAGCCCACCGTCGGGGGTGACGATGCCGTGGCGGTCGGAGTCGGCGTCGTTGCCGGTGGCGATCTGGTAGGACTCCCGGTTGGCGATCAGCGACGCCATCGCGTTCGGCGAGCTGCAGTCCATCCGGATCTTGCCGTCGGTGTCCAGCGTCATGAACCGAAACGTCGCATCGACCAGCGGGTTGACCACCGTCAGCTGCAGGTTGTGGCGTTCGGCGATCGCGCCCCAGTAGTCGACGCTGGCCCCACCCAGCGGATCGGCGCCGATGCGGACGCCTTCGGCGCGGATGGCGTGAATATCGACCACGTTGGGCAGGTCCGCGACATAGGCGTCCATGTAGTCGTGACGCTGCGCGGTCTGCAACGCCCGGGCCAGCGGCACCCGCTTCACTGCCTTGAGCCCGTCGCGCAGGATCTCATTGGCGCGCTTGGCGATCACACCGGTCGCATCGGTGTCCGCGGGCCCGCCGTTGGGCGGGTTGTACTTGAAGCCGCCGTCGCGCGGCGGGTTGTGCGACGGGGTGACCACGATCCCGTCGGCCAGGTCGCCTTCGCGGCCACGATTGAAGGTCAGGATGGCGTGGCTGACCGCCGGGGTGGGCGTGTAGCGGTCGGCCGAATCGACCATGGCCACAACATCATTGGCGGCCAACACCTCCAGCGCGGACGCCCACGCGGGCTCGGAGAGGGCATGGGTGTCACGACCGATGAACAGCGGGCCGGTCGTGCCCTCCCCGGCGCGGTACTCCACGATGGCCTGCGTGGTGGCCAGTATGTGCGGCTCGTTGAAGGCCGCGTCGAGGCTGGAGCCGCGGTGGCCGGACGTGCCGAACACCACCTGTTGGGCCACGTCGTCGGGGTCGGGCTCGGTGGTGTAGTACGCCGTCACCACATGGGCCACGTCGATGAGGTCTTCTGGTTGTGCCGGCTGACCGGCACGTGGGTTGGCCGCCATGGTTACCGATTCTGCTCCTCGGTAATCGCCGGTGTCCGGCGGTCCAGTGTCTTATCCGCCCATACTTTGCATCATGTTCGCCTACGACGGCCGCGAGCTGGCCGCGGTCTTCGTCGGAGGGGCGCTCGGCACGCTAGCCCGCGCCGCCCTCGGGACGCTCGCGGCGCCCGATCCGGCGCGCTGGCCGTGGCCGACGTTCGTCGCGAACATCGTCGGCGCCTTCCTGCTGGGCTACTTCGCCACCCGGCTGTCAGAACGCCTTCCGGTGTCGAGCTACCGCCGTCCGCTGCTGGGCACCGGCCTGTGCGGTGGACTGACGACCTTTTCGACCATGCAGGTCGAGACCATCAAGATGCTCGAACATCACCACTACGGCCTGGCCATCGGCTACACGGCCACCAGCATCGTCGCCGGACTGTTCGCGGTGTATGTCGCCAGCGCGCTGGTCCGGCGGGTGCGGATTAGGCCGTGACCATCGCCGTCTGGGCCGGCGTGGTGCTGCTCGGCGGTGCCGGGGCCGTGTTGCGCTTCCTCGTCGACCGCACCGTCGCCGGCCGCGTCGCGCGTTCGTTTCCGTTCGGCACCCTGGTGGTCAACCTCAGCGGGGCGATGCTGCTCGGCTTTCTTTCCGCCCTGGCCTTGAGCCCGCACGTCGCGCTGCTGGCCGGCACGGCCTTCGTCGGTTCCTACACCACGTTCTCGACCTGGATGCTGGAGACCCAGCGGCTCGCCGAGGAGCGCCAGGTCTGGCCCGCGGTGGCCAACATCGTGGTCAGCGTCGCACTCGGGCTGGCCGCGGCCTGGTGCGGCCAGTGGATCGGAATCCACGTATGACTGTGGATTACCTCAAGCTGACCGCCTACTTCGGCGAACGGCTGCGCCGCGACGACCGCTTCGTCGCCGACGCGCTGCTGGATCTGTTTGGCGGCAGCTCCGTGGCGACCAGTGTCACGCTGCGCGGGATCGCGGGCTTCGGACCACGACATCAGCTGCGCACCGACGAATCGCTGAGCATGTCCGAGGATCCGCCGATCGCGGTCGTAGCCGTCGACACCCTCGACAAGATCACCGGCCTGGCCGAGCAGGCCGTCGAGATGACCACGCGCGGACTGGTCACCCTCGAACGGGCCCAACTGATCACCACGTCGGCGCCGGTGGCACCACCGGACACGGCCAAGCTCACGGTCTATACCGGCCGCCAGCAACGGGTATCCGGCAGACCCGCCCACCACGCGGTGTGCGATGCGCTGTTCCGCCACGGATTCGCCGGTGCCACGGTGTTTCTCGGCGTCGACGGCACCGCCCACGGGCAGCGTCACCGCGCCCGGTTCTTCAGCCGCAACGTCGATGTGCCGGTGATGGTCGTCGCGATCGGTGCCGGCCCTCAGGTCGCCGAGGCCATCACGGAACTCGAGCCGCTGCTGCGCCGGCCGCTGATGACCGTCGAACGGGCCCAGTTGTGCAAGCGCGACGGGCGACTGCTTTCCAAGCCCGCAGCGCCGCCGGCCACCGACGACAACGGGCTCATGCTGTGGCAGAAGCTGATGATCCACACCTGCGAGGCCGCCCGGCATGACGGCGTGCCGATTCACCGGGCGATCGTGCGACGGCTCCGCGAATCGCGGGCGGCAGGCGGCGCCACCGTGCTGCGCGGTATCTGGGGATTCGAGGGTGACAGTAAACCGCACGGGGACAGGCTGATTCAGTTGGGACGTCAGGTACCGGTGACCACCGTCGTCATCGACACCCCCGAGCGGATCGCGGACAGCTTCGACATCGTCGACGAGCTGACCGGCCGGCACGGGCTGGTCACCAGCGAATTGGTGCCGGCACTCGTCTCGATCGACGACGGCGAAAGGCGGGGCGGCACCCGGCTCGCCCGCTACCACTGACCCCGGGTAGGTAAGCCTAGCCTAGGCTACCTGTCCGTATAGCGTCGCACGTCTGCACATCGACACCTGGGTGTCGGAGGATGCCCTGGTTCGCCCGCCCGGGAACCGGGCTGGCCGCCATCTCGCGGGGTCCGGCCCATGAGCGGATGTCGATCGCCGGTCAAGTGGCATCCGGGGTGTCAGCGGGTCATCGGAATCACGTTGGCCCGCATGATGAAACGTCGCCAGTTCGGGCAGACGCTGTTCGAGCATCAGGCGCTGCGCATGCGGATGGCCGACCTGCAGGCCCGCGTCGATCTGCTGCGCTACGGATTGGCCGGGATCTCGCCGCGCAGGGCCGGCTCGACATGCACGCCGCAGCCGCCGTCAAGGCGGCCCGGCTGGGTAAAGAGGTTCTCTCGGAGTGCATGCACATCTTCGGCGGCTCCGGCTATCTGGTGGACGAGACGCCGCTGGGTCGGTGGTGGCGCGACATGAAGCTGGGCCGCGTGGACGGGGGCACCGACGAAGTGCTGTGGGAGTTGGTGGCGGCGGCGATGAAACCCGACTACGACGGGTACGCCGAGCTGAGCCGGTCTAGAGTCACGTTACTGCTTGGCCAGGTTGACCAGGAACTCGATGGTCCCGGTGGGCTCGACCTTGACGAACCCGAGATCCGGTGGGGGCACGTTGAAGTCGGTCCAGGTGACCGGGACGGATCCCACGGCGATGATGTTGTCGCCGGCGCGCTGAACGTCCACCTTCGCGGTCACGTCGCGGCTGACGCCCTTGATGGTCATGCTGGCGGGAGCGTTGAGTGTTATCGAGGCCCCCGTCTCCGGAACCGGGGAGACATCCACCGGCTGCGTCACGCGGAACTCGGCCGTCGGGAACTTGCCGACGTCCATGATGTCCTCGCCGCGAAATTGGTTGTCGCGACCGCCCTCCGGTGAGGTGATTGACGCAACGTCGACCGTGAACGTTGCCGACTCCAGCTTCGAGCCGGCCACGACGGCTTCACCGGAGACCTTCGTTGTCCGCCCGTTGACCGTAAGAGGTGAGCCCCGCAGGACTTCGTCGACGCGGTAGCCGGCCTGCGTGCGGGTGGCCTCGTCACCCGGACCCGGCACCACGGTCCAGGTGCCGTCAAGGTCGGTGGTCGCGGCTTGTGTCTGCGACGGCAGTGTCAGCTCGGGATCCGCTTCCCCGGCAATGAATTCGCGATAGAACCACGGTCCGGCCGCCACCACGACGACGATCGCCGCGATCAAGATTCCCAGACCCCACAGCAGCGGCTTCTTCATGGCAGGCCACGCTAACCGATGTCGGGAGCATCGGAGGGTGAACGTGGCAACGCGTACAGAGCCATTCGCCGGTTCGCCATATCGTGCTCACCGAGAAGGCTGCATCCGGCGTACTCGCACAACCGTCGGGCACCGCTGTTGCGGTGGTCGGGGTCGAACATGACCCGACAACAACGCGGTTCGCGGGCGAACACGCCGGCAACGTTGCGCGGCAGAAGTATCGGGCCGAACCCCCGGTTGACGAACGTCGGATCGGCGATCGCGGCGTGCAGTCCGATGTCGTGGGGATCGGCGGCGTATCGGGTGGCGATGGAATCCTTTGCGGCCCGATAGAGTTCGATGAAACCGAGGTCCTGGCCGCGTCGACTACCGATCAACGGCCGCGAGTATGTGCCGTCGAGTTGGGCCTGCAGATACCGTTGCCACCGCCACGACGGCCAGTCGTACTCCGACGCCTCCGCCAGATGCGGGGCCGTTTCATCCAGTCGGACATCATGTCGGCGTCGGCATCCGGGTCGGCGAGGCGGATGGCGTAGGGCTCGGCCAGGATCGGCGTGGCGGGCCGACCTCATAGAGTGCGGCGGAGATCGCCGTCAGCTCACGCGGGAGGACAGGCTCGAGCGCCTCGTCAATATCGGTCATCGACCGCCGAGACTACCGCAGCTGGTCAGGATAGGTTTACCTACCTAACTGCCTGGGCTGATGTTTCACCGGCGCCCGATACGGGGAGCCTCACAGGATGGATGATCTGCTGGAACACGAAATCAAGTGGGAGGTCGACGAGCGGTTCGTCCTCCCCCGCATCGACGACATCGTCGACGGCGGCAACGTCGAACAAGCCACCGTCAAGCTGTCGAGCACCTACTACGACACCGCCGACCGCGACCTGCAGACCCACGACGTGCGGCTGCGGCGTGACGACTCCGGCTGGCGGCTCGAGGTTCCCGACGAACGGATCGAGATCCATGCCCGCCCGTCGGAGGGACCACCATCGGAACTGACCGAGATGCTCACCGGCCTGCGGCTCGGCAAGCCGTTGATCGACGTGGCGACGATCCGCACGGTGCGCGACCGCTATCGCATCACCGACCCGAAACGCGAGCGGCTGTGCGGCCGAAGTCGACGACGACCGTGTTCAGGCCTCGGTGGGCCACCGGCTGCTGGCGTGGCGGGAAATCGACGTCGAACTCGGTGTTGCCGCGCGATCGCTACCTCGCCTGCTCGCACAGCGGCTGGAAGAGGCCGGGGCACACAAGTCGGGGTATCCGTCCAAACTGGCCCGCGTGTCACCGCAAACCCGCACCGCACCGCCGGCCGAAACGTCGGCGCACCGCGGACTCGCGGGATACCTGACCGAACAGATCGACGTCATCTTCGAGGGCGACCTCGGCCTGCGCCGCGGGCGCGATCCGATCCATGACACCCGGGTGGCCATTCGCCGACTGCGCAGCACCTTGCGGGTCTTCAAGAAGCTGCTGGACCCATCGGCGGTCGGCCATCTCGATGAAGAGCTCAAGTGGTTCGCCGGCCTGCTCGGCGAGGTCCGTGACTGCCAGGTGCAACGGCGCCGGTTCGATAAGGCGCTGGCGGAATGGCCGCCGGAGCTGGTGCTCGGACCCGTCGCCAACAGAATCAACAGCGAGCTTCTCTCGGTGCAGCTTCAGGCGCGCAAGCGTGTCACCGAGGCCATGGACTCGCCGAGATACCTCGACATCCTCGCCGTCCTTCAGCGATGGCGCACCGATGCACCGATCGTCAGCCCGCCGACCGGCAAGGCGCTGAACAAACGGGCTCGGCGCGCGGGGCGTAAAGCCGATCGTCGGTTGGCCGCCGCTGTCCGGACCGGCGACGATGCCCCGCTGCACCGGGCGCGCAAGGCGGCCAAGCGCGCACGCTATGCCGCTGAACTCCTTGCGCCGGTGGATAACTCGAAACATGCGAAGAGAACCGTCAAGCAATACAAGCGGATTCAGCGGGTTCTCGGGGAACATCAGGACGGTGTCGTCGCGTCCGATACGCTGCGCCGGCTAGCACTCACCGCGGGAACCACCGCGGGTGAGAACGGCTTCACCTACGGCCTGCTCTATGCCCGGGAACAGCGGACGGCCGCGGCGGCGCGGCGCCGGGCCGGCGAACTCGTCAGTTAGGCGAGCACCGACAGCCAGTGTTCGGCCAGCGCCGACACCCAGTCCGCAGCGATGCGTGCATCTGCGGGTGGACCTTCGACCAGCACCAACTCGTCGACACCCAGTTCGGCGAGCGGGACCACGTCGCGAACCTTCAGGTCACGTAGAGCAACTGCCAGCCGCAACTCGCCGAGGTCGCGGCCGCGCCGGCTGCACAGCGCCCTCAGGAAGTCGACGCGTTCGGCGACGGCCCGAACACCGGCCAGGTTGAACCCGTACCAACCGTCACCCCACGCCACCACCCGGCGCAACGCGGCGTCGCTGTTTCCGCCGATGACGACCGGAATCCGCCTGCGGCCGAACGGCTTCGGGTTGACCCGCACGGAATCGAAGCGTACGAACTCGCCGTCGAACGACGCCACGTCGTCGCGCCACAAGGTGCGCATCGCCGCGACGTATTCGGCGGTGCGCGCCGCACGCCGCGCGAACGGCACCCCGAGGGCGTCGAATTCCTCACGCGCCCAACCAATGCCGACACCGAGCGTGAGCCGGCCGGCGCTCAGCGTGTCCAGCGTCGCCGCCTGCTTGGCCACCAGCACCGGATTGTGTTCCGGCAACAGCAGCACGCCGGTCGCGATGCCGATGGTGGACGTCGCCGCGGCGGCGAAGCTGAGACCGATCATCGGGTCGATCCAGTCGGCGGCGGCGGGCACCGCGAATCTGCCCGTCGTCGGAATACGGATACACAGACGCCGGGCGATCCACCATCACGACGTGCTCCCCCGACCACAGCGTGGCGAACCCACACCGTTCCGCGGCGACGGCGACCGCATCGATCACGGCACGATCGGCGCCGGCTCCGATGCCCAGGGCGTGCAATCCCAACCGCATCGGGCGATCGTCTCACGCAGAAAGCAGCAGAACACCCGTGACGAGCAGAGCGATCACTTGACCCGTGTCAAGGCGCCTACGACAGCAATCCGGCGAGGACAGCGGCGTGGCTGCCGTCGAGGTCGCGGACCGCCGTCACCAGAGTGACCGGTCCCTCGCGCATCACCGCCCGCAACTCGGCCAGCGCCGCGGCACCGTTTGGGCTGGTGAGCTCGTCGGCGTGCCGGGTCGCGAATGCATCGAACCGTTCGGGACGGTGTGCGTACCAGTGCCGCAGCTCGGTCGAGGGGGAGACTTGTGGCATCCATCGTCCGATCCGCGGATCGTCCTTGCGGAAACCGCGCGGCCACAGCCGATCGACCAGCACCCGCTCGCCGTCATCTGGGCCCGGATCCTCATACACACGCGCGACCCTCACGCGCCGATCGCCACTCATCAGGTGAAATCCTAGAAGCATGCCCGACGGACCGGCCGGCCGCGACTACGTCGCGGAGCTTCAGCGCTGGCAGGACTCCGGCGCCGTCTGGCGGGTGATCTCGACGACGCGCCCCGGCGTGACAATCGCGCTGTTGCGCTGTGACGGCGGCGAGGAGGTCGACCGGTTCACCTCGGATGATCCGAACCTGCTCGAATTCATCGGCGACCGATTAGACAGCGCGGAGTGAGAGTGAGAACCAAGAGCGGTAGGGTTGCCCTAGATCGCCCATCAGCGATCTAGGGCTCGCCCCCTTCCAGCAGTGCGGAGGAACGCCCAGGCGCCCTCACCACCCGCGGGAAGTAACGAATGTCCATAACTCAGGCGTCTGCGCAGACGGCCGACGAAGTCGAAGCCGAGCGACTTCGCGCTGTCGAACGCTACGCGATCCTCGACACGCCGCCCGACGACACGTTCGACCGCATCGCCCGTGTCGCCGCGCGCTGCCTCGGGACTCCGATGGCGACTGTCGCAATCGTTGATGCCGACCGGATCTGGTTCAAGGCCACCTATGGGCTCGACGGCGTGCAAGAGGTAGAGCGTGAGCTCGGGCTGTGCGGTTCAGCGATCCTCGACGCCGTGCCGTACATGGTGCGCGACACGTTCAAGGATCCTCGGACAGTGGGCAATTCACTCGTTCACGGTGAGCAGGGCATCCGGTTCTTCGCCGCCGCCCCGATCGTCACCTCCGACGGTCACCGGATCGGGACCGTCAACGTCCTCGACACCGAGCCGCACGACCCCAGCGACGACGACATCGCCACGCTGAGCGATCTCGCCGCAATCGTAATGGACGAACTCGAACTGCGGCTTTCAGCGCTGACCACCGTCAGCGCCGAGCGGGAGCTACCCAGCACCGCCGCGGTCGATCGAGCCACCATTGAGGACTACGCGGCGGCGCTGCAGCGCTCACTACTGCCACCCTTGCTGCCCAACATTCCGGGTCTGTCGCTGGCGGCGCACTTCCACCCCGCATCATCCGCGCAAGTCGGCGGTGACTTCTATGACGTGTTCGCACTGGACAAGGAACGCTGGGCATTCTTCCTCGGCGACGTCGAGGGACACGGCCCAGCAGCGGCGGCGGTGACATCGTTGGTCCGCTACACCCTGCGGGCGGCCGCCCTGCACCACGATGACCCCACCGACGGGCTTGCCGAACTCAACGCCGTCCTGGCCGGTGATCCCAACGAGAAGAAATTCTGCACGGTCATGTACGGCCTGCTGGTCAGAGACGCCAGCTCGGATCCCTATCACGTCACGCTTGCCACCGGTGGTCATCTTCCGGCGCTACTTCTCGATCCCGATTCGCGCACCGTCACCCAGGTCCGTCCCGACGGGGGCATGTTCGTCGGCGCTGTTACCGACGCCACCTTCGCTCAGTGCGAGCTGCAGCTGCAGCCCGGACAAACCCTGCTGCTGTACACCGACGGGATCACCGAGGCCCGGCCCGATGGCGTCGAGTGCTACGGCGAGGAGGCGCTTCGCGCCTTCCTCGCCGACCGGCTTGAATTGCCGGCGGCCGACCTGATCAACGAACTCGCTACATTGGTACCGACGCTACGGCCCGACGACGATATCGCCCTTCTCGCTCTGACGGCCGACCCGTAGCAGCCGCCGAAACCTGGTTTAATCTGTTCCCGGTCAGGTTCGTAATTCTTGCCAGGTTCAGCCCGCAGCCTCGCGAGCGTGACACCATGCCCGCATTGAGTCCAGCGAATGTGTGCCCACACAAGAGGTGAACCGTGGAAGAACAAAGTGAAGTCACGAGCCAGCGCGCGGCAGCTCCGTCGGCCTCGACCGGCTGCGAGGTGAACGAACAGTGGGTCGGCCGTGCGGTTGTCGTGTCTGTGTCCGGTGTCGTCGACATGCTTACTGCACCTGCGCTCGAGCAGGCCATCCGCGCCGCCCTCGCACAGAACCCTGCCGGCCTAATCGTCGACTTCAGCGACGTCGAGTTCTTGGCGTCGGCGGGAATGGGCATTCTTGTTGCCACCCACGACGAGGCGACCCCGGATATCAGTTTCAGTGTCGTCGCCGACGGGCCCGCGACCAGTCGGCCGCTCAAGCTGGTGGGTATCGCGGATATGATCCCGCTCTACGCCACGCTGGACGAAGCGCTCGCGGCACAGAGCGCATAAGAACCGGTCCTAACGGGTAGGCAGCAGCTGTCATGATCGATTCTCCGTCCTCGGCCGACGTCGCCAATGCCGAGCGCTTCGCGCGCCTCGGTATTGCCGCCGACGCCGAAGGCGCCGCCCGCGTCCGCGAGGAGTTCGCCCGGTGGCTGAGACGCTTCTTCGCTCTCGACGCGATGCGATCCAGTGATGTCGTTCTGGCAATCAACGAAGCACTGGCCAACGCAGCGGAGTTCGCCTATCTGTCGACCGGCCTCGTCGGAACGATGGATTTCCACGCACACTACGATGCGGACGATGCGAGATTGACGGCGAAAATCTCCGATAACGGGGTGTGGCGCATACCCGACCGAAACCCGAGCAACCGGACACGTGGACGTGGGATCCCCTTGATGCGGGTCCTGTCCGACCGCGCGAGCATCGAAACATCGTCCGAGGGAACACGGGTCTGCTTGGACTGGAACGGCGTGCATAGAACGTACTAGCCCGTCGTCAACCGAAAAGCTTGTCGATCGCTCGCTGTTCGAGCTCGTCCACTTCGTCTGGGATCAAGTCACGACCGCTTAGTGGTAGCGCCGGGGCGGCCAGACCGGCGCGCCCAGCTCACGGGAGACGGTGCGCGCGGTATCACGCAAAGCGTCGATCGCTTCGGGCTCCAGCGGCCAGCGGCCGGCCGGGACGACGAGGCCCACCGCACCCGCAGCTTCCTCGGAAGCATCGAATACCGTTGCAGCAGCCGCACATTCGCCGAGGACGGCCTCCTCGACTTCGGTCGCGATCCCGGCCGCGCGAATGTGTTCCAGCTGGTCGGCCAACACCGCCGGGTCGGTGATCGTCTCGCCGGTCATGCTGCGCAGGTTCTCGTCTGCCTTGAAGTCCGGTTGGAAGGCCAACAGCGCCTTGCCGAGGGCGCTGGCGTGCGCCGGGATCACAATGCCGACTTCGGGCATCTGACGCGTTCCGTCCGGACGGGGTTCATGCGCGACGACCACGACCTCGTCGAAGAGCAGCACTGCGGTGCGGACGGCGCAACCGGTGCGCCGGGCGAGGCCCTCGGCCCAGATCGCCACCCGCGAGCGCAGCTCGAGCGTGTCGAGGTAGACGTTTCCCAGCCGGAGCGTCGCCGGTCCGAGACGGTAGCGACTGGAGTCGATCTCCTGCTGCACCATGCCGTGGGCGAGCAGGGTTCGAACCAGCCCGTGGACGGTTGACGGGGCCAGGTCGATCGCGGTCGCGATCTCGCCCAGGCTCATCCGGCGACCACCCTGCAGGACGGCCAGGATGCGCAGCGCCCGGTCGACGGCCTGGATCATCCGTGTCACCTTCCCCAAATCAACCCTTGTGCTGACCGAAGCATAAGCGTATGGTCCAGATCACATTCGACATTATCGAATGTGATCCGAGATAGTCGAGCTAGCTTCCACTCCTTCAAGGGACAACCAGCATGGACGAGCCTTCGATCACCCAAAAACTCGCGGCCGAGGCGTTCGGCACCGCCTTCCTGGTGTTCATCGGCGTGGGATCGGTACCCGCGACGGTCATCGTCAACGGGGACGCGCCGTTCACGATGGCCGATCTGGGAATGATCTCCTTCGCCTTCGCCACCATTGTGGTGGCGACCATCTACGCCCTCGGGCACATCTCGGGCAACCACATCAACCCGGCGGTCACCCTTGGGTTGGCGGTCACCGGCAAGTTCCCGTGGTCACGGGTCCCGGCCTACATCGCCGCTCAGACCGTCGGAGCGATCGTCGGGGCCGCGGCCATCATCGGTGTGCTCGGCATGGCGGCCAGCGACGCCGGGCTGGGCGTCGCAACGTACTCGGGTGACGTCAGTGCACTACAGGCCTTTTTCGCCGAGTTCGTGGGTACCTTCATTCTTGTGTTCACCGTCTTCGGCGTGATACACCGCAAGGCCTCGGTGGGATTCGCCGGTGTCGCCATCGGCTTGGTTGTGTTCGCGGCGATCATCCCGGTGGCACCCACCACGGGTGCGTCGATCAACCCGGCCCGCACGTTCGGTCCCATGTTCGTTCAGCAGCTCGCCGACGGCTCCGTCGCGTGGAACCAGCTGCCGGTGTATCTGGCCGCCGAGTTTCTCGCCGGCGCGCTCGCCGCGCTCGCGTATGTCGCGATTTCCCGCACCCGCGCCGACGCTGCACCCACTTCCGTCGCGGTGCCCAGCACCGCCACCCAGACCACCGCAGCTTGAGGAGCCACGTCAATGAAGAAGCTCATCAACGATCCCGCCGATGTCATCAGCGAGGCGTTGCACGGGATGGCCATGGCGCACCCGGACCTGCGTATCGATCACACCAACCGGATCGTCTACCGCGGTGACGCGCCGGTGCCGGGCAAGGTCGGGCTCATCTCCGGCGGGGGCTCCGGGCACGAACCGCTGCACGGCGGGTTCGTCGGACCCGGCATGCTCGACGCGGCGTGTGCCGGAGAGGTTTTCACCTCACCGGTTCCCGATCAGATGCTGGAGGCGACCAAGAACGTCGACGGCGGCGCCGGGGTGCTGCACATCGTCAAGAACTACACCGGCGACGTGATGAACTTCGAGATGGCCGCCGAGTTGGCGGACGCCGAGGGCATCACCGTGGAATCGGTCGTGGTCGACGATGATGTCGCCGTGCAGGACAGCACCTATACCGCCGGTCGGCGTGGCGTCGGTGCGACGGTGCTGGTGGAAAAGCTCGCGGGCGCCGCGGCCGATCAGGGCCGAAACCTGTCCGATGTCGCCGACGTCGCGCGGCGGGTCAACGGTTCGGCGCGCAGCATGGGCGTCGCGTTGACCTCCTGCACGGTGCCCGCCGTCGGGCATCCGACGTTTGAGCTGTCCGACACCGAGATCGAGGTGGGCATCGGAATCCACGGCGAACCCGGTCGGCAGCGGCTGCCGATGCAACCCGCCCGCGCGGTCGCCGAACTCATGCTCGACCCCGTCCTGGCCGACCTCGACTTCTCCGGAGACGACGGCGTGATCCTGTTCGTCAACAGCATGGGCGCCACCCCGCTGATCGAGTTGTACGTCATGTACTCCGAGTTCGCGGCCATCCTGGACAAGGCTGGTGTCCGGATCGCCCGGTCGCTGGTAGGCCCGTACATCACCAGCCTCGACATGGCCGGCTGCTCTGTCACCCTGCTGCGCGCCGACGACGAGGTGCTGCGGCTGTGGGACCACCCGGTGAAAACCCCGGCGCTGCGGAGGGGCTGCTGAATGACCAACCAGACCGTCGACCTCACCTTGCTGACCGGATGGGTTCGTGAGTTCGCACGGGTGATCGGCGAGAACGCCCAGTTCCTCACAGATCTCGACGCCGCGATCGGTGACGCCGACCACGGCATCAACATGGACCGCGGCATGACCGCGGTGGTCGGCGCCCTGGACGAAGCCGCGCCCGCCGACATGTCCGCGCAGTGCAAGCAGGTGGGCATGACGCTGGTGAAGTCGGTTGGCGGCGCCAGTGGGCCGTTGTACGGCACGTTCTTCCTGCGGATGGGCACCGCGCTGGGCTCAGCCGACACCGTCGACGCACCGGATTTCGCCAAGGCGCTGCGCGCCGGTGTCGAGGGTGTGGTCCAGCGGGGGCGTGCCGAGGCCGGCGACAAGACGATGTTCGACGCGCTGGCCCCGGCACTTGATGCGCTCGATGCGGCGTTGGCTTCCGGGTCCGGGCTGGCCGCGGCGCTGCAGGACGCGACCGTCGCAGCCGAAAAGGGCCGGGACGCAACGGAATCGATGGTGGCGCGCAAGGGCCGGGCCAGCTACCTCGGGCAGCGCAGCGTCGGTCACCAGGACCCGGGCGCGACGTCGGCGGCGATGCTGATCGCGGCGGCGGCAACGGCATTCGACTCGGCGAGCGGGTGACGTCGTGACCGCAACCGTCGGATTGGTCGTCGTCTCACACAGCCGGGCGCTGGCCCGTGCCGCCGTCGCGCTGGCTCAGGAAATGTTGCACGGCAAGCAGATTCGCATCGCGGTCGCGGCGGGCCTGGACGAAAACACGTTCGGCACCGACGCCGCGCAGATCGTCGACGCCATCACCGCCGCCGATCAGGGCGCAGGCGTGCTGGTGCTGATGGACCTCGGCAGCGCGGTGCTCTCGGCCGAGCTCGCGCTGGAACTGCTCGACGACGACGTCCGGGACAGGGTGGTGTTGTGTCCCGCTCCGCTCGTGGAGGGATTGGTGGTCGCCGCGGTCGCGGCGGCCGGTGGCGCGGGCACCGACGAAATCGCCGCGGAAGCGGGAGGCGCACTTGCCGGCAAGATCGGCCATCTCGGGTCGGCACCGGTGGCGGCTGCTGCGGCCGACGCTGCCGGCGACGCCGACGAGTTGACCGGCAGCTTCGTCGTCGCCAACCCGCATGGACTTCACGCCCGGCCCGCCGCGCGGCTGGTCGGTGAGGTGCGCCGCCGCGACGCCCATGCGCGCATCCGCAACCGTAGCACCGAATCGAATTGGGTTGATGCGGGTAGCCTTTCGAAGCTCGCGACCCTGGGGGTGCGGTCCGGTGACGAGGTCGATGTGAAGATCTCCGGCAGCCAGGCCGCTGAAGCGCTCGACCACATCCTTGCGCTGGCCGCGCGGAACTTCGACGAACCGAGAACCGATGCCGCGGCTGCGGTGCCGGCGCCCGTGCGTCAGGCGCCGATCAGTGCAGGCCCCGGCTTGGGTATCGGACCGGCCCGCTCGGCGCGGCTTGGTCCGGTATCCATTCCCGCCGGCCCCGCCGACGAGCCGGCGGTCGAGTGGCGCCGCCTCGGCAAGGCGAACGCCGCCGTCCGACGCACGATCAGCCAGCTGCGGACCCGCACCGCCCGCGAGGTCGGCGAGTCCGAGGCGGCGATCTTCGACGCGCATCTACTGCTGCTCGACGACGCCGCACTGCTCGACGACGTACGTGGCCGGATCGACCAGGGACTCTCCGCGGTGTCAGCGTGGGCGGCCGCGATCGCCGACCTGGCGGCGGAGTTCGCGGCCGTACCGGATCCGTACCTGCGAGCCCGGGCTGAGGATGTCACCGCCGTGGGCGATCAGGTGCTGCGGGCAATGCTCGGCTCGACCGCGTCGGCCGCGACCTCCTCGGGTGTGCTGATCGCGGCGGACCTGACCCCGGCGGAGGCCGCCGAGCTCGACCCCGGGCGGGTGGCGGCCGTGTTGCTGGCATTCGGCAGCCCGCACGCGCACAATGTGATTCTGTTGCGCGCGAAGGGGATTCCGGTCGTGGTCGGCGCCGGCCCCACGGTGTTGTCGATTCCCGACGGGACAGTCGTCGCGGTGGACGGTGGCCGCGGCGAGTTCGTAGTCGACCCGCCCGAGGAGGTCCGGGAGGAGTTCGGCGCTCGCGTCACCTCCCTCGCCCAACGCCAGAGCCGCGCCCGCGAACGCGCCGCCGAGCCGGCCATTACCCGCGATGCGATCACGATTCCGGTCGGTGCCAATCTCGGTTCGGTCGACGATGCACGGGCGGCCGCGGCGCACGGCGCGGATAACGCCGGCCTGGTGCGGACCGAGTTCCTGTTTTTCGGCCGCCAGGACGCACCGGATGTTGAGGAGCAGCTCGCCGTCTACCGTAAGATCGCCGAATCGCTTGACGGTCGCCGGATCACGCTGCGCACCCTCGACGTTGGTGGCGATAAGCCGTTGGAGTTCCTGCCCGCGCCTGCCGAGATGAACCCGTTCCTCGGTGTCCGGGGCATTCGTCTGTCGCTCGCGCATCCCGAACTGTTGGCCGACCAACTGCTGGCGATGGCACTGCTGGCACATCAGACACCGGTCAGCGTCATGTTCCCGATGATCAGCACGCTCGACGAACTGTTCACCGCGCGTGGGCTTCTCGACGAGGCGATCAACCGGACCGGTCGGGAGCGACCGGCTGACCTTCAGGTCGGGATGATGGTCGAGGTGCCCGCGGCCGCGCTCAAGGCAGCGGCGTTCGCCTGCCACGTCGACTTCTTCTCCATCGGCACCAACGACCTGACCCAGTATGCGCTGGCCGCCGACCGCAATAACGACGCCGTCGCGTCGATCGGCGATACCTTCGACCCGGGCCTGCTGCAGCTGGTGCGCGCCACGTGCCGGGGCGCGGCGGGCCAGGCGTCGGTGTCGGTGTGCGGCGAGTTCGCGGCCGACGAACGCGCCGCCGCGCTGCTGCTGGGGATGGGCGTCGGCGCACTGTCCGTCACTCCCCCGGCAGTCCCCGCCACTAAGGAGGCCGTCCGCGCGGTGGACACCCGCAACGCCAGCCGCTTGGCTGATGAGGTGCTGGCGGCCGACAGCGCGGCAGAGGTCCGGGACCGGTTGGCTGAGGCCTCGCGAGCAGAACTGCCGGGCTGAGCCGCTACGCCCGCAGCGCCGGCTGTGCGTTTCGTGCGCGCCGGTGGCGTACCAAATCGCACAGTCGAAGACGCCTCCCTTGGACATTTCCGGACCAGACGAAAAGCGCCGCTACGCCCGCGGCGTCAGGGTGGGGGACACGAACCAGCCATTCGGCGCGTGCCCGGACCGCGCGCGGGTCAATTGCTTCGCGGAAGTCCTGACACACCGAACGAGCGTGTCGAGAGGCGTGCTCGAGCGGTCCTGTCGGGTGCGTTGTCGCCGGCGAGAGTGCACAACCCCCGCAGTTCCACGAAGCCGGCACCGGCGATGTCGACACCGATGCGTTCGCCATCCTGGGTGGTGGGACGATTACGACCCGGCCGTTGGTATGGCCCGCAGGCAGTGCCGGCGCGACTGCTCACCACGGCGTCCCTGACACATGCACATGCGGAAACGGGCACTGCGCGGGGGCGAATGTTCAGCGGTGTACTTACTGTCCGTTGTTCTGCTGATCTGCCTCGGCGGCTCAAATCGACCGCAGAGTTACCTCTCGCCCTCATGACACGCGGCCCAACTCCCATCAAAGAGATCGCAGTCGGCTCGGAGCCGTGCGACAGTTCCCCGATGACGGGAAACGTCGCTGTGATCGGGGCCGGTCCGGGCGGGCTCGTCGAGGCACGTTGGCTGCTGTCGCAGGGATTCGAGCCGACGATTTTCGAGCAGGGACTGATGCTAGGCGGGCAGTGGACGGGCCTGGATGGCCGGAGCGGCGTGTGGCCCACCATGCACACCAACACCAGTCGCGTCATGACGGCCTTCAGCGACCTCGAGCACGAGAGCGGCCTCGTCTACCCCTCGAACCGCGACATTCTCGACTACTTGCATCGCTATGCCGAGAAGTTCAGCCTGACGTCGCGCATCCGGTTCGGCACTCGGGTCGAACTGCTCAGGCGAGACGACGCCGGATGGCTCGTCAGCCACGCCGACGCGGATGAGCGCTTCGAACGAGTCGTGGTGGCGAGCGGCAGATTTCATGCGCCCGCTGTTCCGTCCGTTCCCGGACTCGACGCGTTCACCGGCTCGGCAGGAGTAATCTCGACCTACCAGTACCGGGACCCGTCTCGTTATGACGGCAAGCGTGTTCTTGTAGCAGGCTGCGCGGTCAGCGCCCTGGAGATCGCGGCCGAACTCGCCCAGCTGGGCGCGGCGCGCGTTGTGGTCACCCAGCGGCGACAGAGGTACGTTCTGCCCAAGTTCGCTGCGGGGGTTCCTTCCGACCACCGCATCTTCACGCGATATGGAACGTTGGCGGCCGAGGCGCTGCCTGCGGTGGAGATCGACCGACAACTGAAGGAGATCGTTGTCGAGGCCGGCGGGAGCCCCGAGCAATACGGCGCGCCGGCGCCCGATCCGTCGCTCTTCACCGCCGGTGTCACCCTCAATCAGGGGTACCTGCCCCTTGTGGCGGAGGGCCGAATTACGGTGCGGCCGTGGATGGAATCCGTCGCGGACGCGACAGTGACCTTCGCCGACGGGCACGCCGAGGAGTTCGACGGGATTGTGCTCGGCACTGGGTTCGATCTGTGCCTGCCGTTTCTGAGTGAAGATATCCGGGCGATCCTCAACCTCGACGCGGTCCACCTCGACGCTGACCGCTACACCTTCCATCCTGACCTTCCAGAGCTGGCCTTCGTGGGCATGTGGGACCAGTCGGGCGGATACTTTGTGCCGCTTGAACTTCAGGCCAGATGGATTGCGTACACGTGGGGCGGCACGATCCCCGCGACAAGTGAGACCGACCAGCGGTTGTCGATCGATGTCTATCGCTCGAAGCGGGGGATGTCCCAGAAAACTCGGATGAACCTGGTGGCTCTCACCTTCGCCCGCGCCGCAGGGGTCGAGCCGCAACTAGATAACTGGCCGCAGTTGCGTCGAGCCCTGCTGTTCGGCCCCCTCGCACCGAGTTGTTTCCGGCTCGAGGGTCCGGACGCGCTGCCCGATGCCCCGGTCCGGTTCGCGCGCGAGGCCGCCGCGTTCGGTGCGATCAGGTCGAACGAGCTGACGGAGCGCGAAGAGAGCTACTGGTCGCTCGTGGAAATTGCGGCCCTGCATCGGCCAGGATGAATGGGCCAGCCGCGGTAAGCGAAGAAAGACGAAGAACACAGTGAGGACGGAAAGCATTCAGGCGCGTCCATCATGACTGACACAGCGGTCGAGTGGCCGGTTTGCCCCAGTGTGCCGGGGGACCTCCCGACCCGCCGAGTGTCCGGTTATGTTCGCTTTTCGCGGCGTGTCTCGTACATAGACGCACACTCGGCCGGCGTTCCGGCCGGAAACATGTCCCCGACCGATATACGCGAGTTCGTTGATGCGTTGGTGGACAGCCTATTCCACGGAATCACACAATAGCGGAAGCCAGCGCCGCTAGCTTGGCGTCAAGTGCGCGTGCGGCGGCGAGCAGCGGGACATTCGTTTCGACAACCATGAGTGATGACGGCTGCACGTAGGTCAGACTAGCGTGGCCGCCGTCCTCGTCGACGACGAGTAGTTCAACCGGCGCAAACAGACCCGCCGTCACGTCGTGGCGCAACATCGTGATCGCAATCAACGGATTGCCAATGATCACCCGCAACACCTTTCGGTCAATGCCGGCCTTGCTGATCCACGCGCCGTGGTTGAAAAGGGCGAACAGCATGAACCCGCTTGGGCCGACATGAGATTCGACGCGTTCTTGGTACGACTTCCAGTCGGCCGACGTGGACGCGATGGCGTCGATCATTACGGGCTCGTGGCCGACGTCGGACAACAACGCTTCTACCAATTCGTCGAAGGGCTTCTCGCTGTCGAACCGTAACCGGACACCGTCGAAGGGGATTTGGCGCGGTTCAGAAGCGGGCATGGTCGACTTCCTGGACGTCGGCGACGACATGATGCGCATCCCGCTCGTGGATGTGGGCGCTCGGTGTGTAATCGACCAGCAGGCTGAGCAGCTCTGGGCGGCTATAGTGCCCGCGTGAATCCATTTTTGCCTTGCGGCTGTCGATCAACGAGAAGTCGAGATCGGCAATGACCTCGCCCTCGCCCGAACGCAGCGGTTCACCCACCGCCGTCTCCGGGAACGTCGCGAACTGCGCACCTTGTCGGCCAAGGTCGGCAATCTTCTTGACGACCTTCTCAACCGTTCCTTCACGGCTGTAGAGGACCGGGCTGATTTGTACAGCAGCGGCTTTCACTACGGTCATGGCGCCATCTCCCTTCTCTCGTAGGGGCACGTCCACACCCGACGCGGGGAATCGCATAACTCTGGAACGCCTTTCGACGGGGCAGGCGATGTCGAGCAGGCCTATCCGCAACCTGGGTATTGTCCGCTATACCTAACTACTTTCGGTCCAACGCCGCGAGCGATCCCATTCATTCCGCACGGCGCGAGGCCGTTCCTTCCGACGGCCGCCCCCGTCTAGGGCATCACCGAGCACAGTGCGTCCAGCGCGCCCGCCCACGCGCTGTCCGAGGGAGCCGCGTAGCCGACCACCAGCGCGTCCTGCTCGGGCAACTGCCACCCGGAGCCTCCCACTTCGTAGCGGAACTCCGCCATCCCGCTGACCGCCAGGCCCTGGCGGGCCGCCGCCTGCACGACCGAGCGCTCTGTCCCGCGCGGGAGTTCCAGGACCGCTTGCAGCCCCGCGGCCATGCCGGTCACATGGATGCCTGGGGCCCTCTGTGCCAGGGCCGCGACCAGTTGGTCGCGCCGGCGCCGGTAGCGCAGCCGCATCGAGCGCACATGACGGTCGTATCCGCCCGACCCGATGAACTCCGCGAGTGTCAGCTGGTCCAGCGCGCTCGACCAGTCGACGTGCCCCTTGGCCGCGACGATCTTCGGGACCAGTTCCTCGGGCAGCACCATCCAGGCGAGCCGCAGACCCGGCGCGAGCGACTTGCTCGCCGAACCGAAGTACACCACCCGCTCCGGGTCGAGGACCTGCAGAGCGCCCACCGGATGACGGTCGTATCTGAACTCCCCGTCGTAGTCGTCCTCCAAGATCAGCCCGCCGGTGGCACGTGCCCAGTCGACAGCCGCCGCGCGCCGGTCCGGGCGCAACTCGACCCCCGTCGGGTACTGATGCGCCGGTGTCAGTAGCACCGCGCCGACTCCCCGCAATCGCACCAAATCGTCGGTGCGGGCGCCGCTTTCGTCGACGTAGAGCGGCGGGGTGCGCAGGCCGGCACTGGCCAGCACGTCGCGGTAGACGTCGAAGCCGTACGACTCGACGGCCACCGAACGCACCCCCCGCGCTTGGAGTGCCTGCGCCATCAGCATCAGACCGTGGTGGAAACCGGAGCTGATGACGACCCGCTCCGGCTCGGCGTACACCCCGCGGGACCGCGCCAGATAATCCGCGAGGACGGAGCGCAGTTCGACCCGTCCGAGGGCACCGCCGTAGCCGAAGGCGTCGTGCGGCGCCGCGGTCAGGGCGCGGCGCGCCGCCGTGAGCCACTGCGTGCGGGGAAACTCCGCGACGTTCGGCGAGCCCGGCATCAGGCCGTACGTGGGACGACCGGGGGTCGGCCCGGTACGGGGAGCGGCGGACGCGGCCCGGCGGGGTTCGGCCCGCTTGGCCACCCGGGTCCCGGAGCCCTGCTGGGCGGTGAGCCAGCCCTCCGCGATCAGTTCGGCGTAGGAGTCGGCCACGGTGTTACGGGCCACGCCAAGATCGGCGGCGAGCGAACGGGACGACGGCAGCCGGGTGCCGGGCACCAGGCGCCCTGTGCGCACGGCCTCCCGCAGGGCGTCCATGAGCCCGGCGCGCAGCCCGGGTCCGTTCAGTTCCAGATGCAGGTCGGTACCGAACACGGAAGGCGAGTCGGCCCTTGAAGTGGCCCAGTGATCCTCCATAGAAATGGACCATACCCCTATGCCACTTGGTGCGTAGCGTTCCGGGCATGTCCAGTTTCGGACTATCGACCGAAGGAGTACCACCATGCGAATCAAACCGACCCACATCACACCGCTGTTGGCGGCGGGGGCCGCCGCGTTGGCGATCGTCGCCGCACCGACGGCCGCGGCCGCTGCCACCCCGCTCCCGAAGACCTGCGTCGCGACCGGCGGGGGAACCACGTGCCAGTCGCCCGGCAATGTTGAGATCAACAACCCCTCTCCCCCCGTTGGTTTTTATCCCTACGGAACCATGCCCTGGCTGCTCGGGGGCCACTGAGACCGGCAGCGGTCAATGACCGTGCCACGTTGCGCCAGGAGACGACGTACACCGTCCTCACCGCGATCGAGGAACGCCGCCACGACACGGGCCTGGCCTGAATACCCGTTGACCGGCGAGCTGATGCGACCCCACCAACTCGCCGGGATACGGTGTCACCTAAGCCCAAGAAACGTTGTGCAACAACGCATCAGCGGGCGGCACGACGACGCGCGAAAGGAAACGCGATGACTACTTCACGCGGCCGGAAGACATCGGCGATCGGGACCGCAACTCAAAGAGCCATGGTCAAATCCCGCGCAGCAAATCAGGCGCTCATCACCGAAGAGGCCAACAAGGTGGTCAGCGCCCATCGGACAGGCATGCGCATCTATTTCGCAGGTGCTTCTGGTGTCATCGGTAGTCACTTGGTACCGCTGCTCGTTCACGCCGGTCACACCGTCGGTGCTATGACGAGATCGGCGAAAAAGGCCGGCCGGCTGGCGTCCATGGGCGCGCAACCGATCGTCTGCGACGTCTTTGACCGCTCGGCCCTCACGAGCGCCGTTCGCTCGTTTTCGCCCGACCTGCTTCTGCATGAGCTCACGGACCTTCCCGACGATCTAGAAAACCTGCCGGCGGAATCGCTGCTCAATGCCCGGATACGGGTCGAGGGCACCCGTAATCTCCTTGACGCATTGGAGGTCTCGGGCCCGACGAAGATCGTGGCCCAAAGCGTCGCGTGGACGATGCGCCCCGGTCCGGAAGCCGACGCGGTCGCCTCACTCGAGGAGGCTGTGCTCGCGGCGAACGGCGTCGTCCTCCGCTACGGCCTGTTCTACGGGCCGGGCACCTACTTCGAGGGGGAACTTCCCGCGGCGCCACGCGTGCACATCGACATTGCCGCCGCTCAAACCCTCGAAGCCCTCGACGCCCCTCCCGGCATCCTGACGATCGTCGATAACTGACCCGCTCACGCCGGTCACCCGCTGAAAGCGACCGACAGATATGAACATTGGTGTTTTCCTCTCCGCCGCCGACCTCGACGAGCGCTACACGCGACCGGCCCGCGAGTTCGGCGAGCTCATCGGCAAGGGCGGCCACACCCTGGTGTGGGGCGGATCCGATACCGGCCTGATGAAGGTCGTCGCCGACGGAGTACGGGAAACGGGGGGGCGACTCGTCGGGATCACGGTCGGATTTCTCCAGGCCTGGGCCAGGAAAGACTCCGACGAGATGGTGCTCGCCAAGGATCTCGCCAAACGGAAGGCGCTGATGCTCGCCCGATCGGACGCGATAGTGGTGATGGCCGGCGGCCTGGGCACGCTGGACGAGGCGACCGAGATTCTGGAGTTGAGGAAGCACGGACTCCACGACAAGCCGGTGGTGCTGCTGAACACGGCGGGCTTCTACGACGGGTTGGCACTCCAGCTCCAGCGGATGGAGGAGGACGGGTTCCTGCCGGTGCCGCTGGCCGAGCTGGTCTTCCTCGCCGACGAGGGTGCCGGCGCACTTGCCTACCTGGAGGAGTCTCTCGGAATGCGGTGATAAGACCATGCCGACAATGGCTACTCAATCATTTCGCGCCCGGAAGGGGCTAGCTCGTGCGCTCCCACCAATCAGTGACTAGCGCCGCGTAGTCGTCGGGCCTTTCCTCCCAGCAGAAGTGGCCGACGCCGGCCATGAAATCAGCGCTGCTGTTGGGCAATCGCTCGCCGAGATAGGTCGCGTTCACCGCTGGCACCACCTGGTCCTCACTGCCCTGGACAATGCGCACCGGTGTGCGGATCCCGGGCAGTAGGTCACTCAGAAGGGGAAGCTGCGCGGGGTAGGCCTGGACATACGCGATGGATTCGGCGAACTTGTCTCCCGCGTAGCTGGCGATATAGTCCTCGCGAATCTCATCGGATGGTGTGTACCCGGCGATGGTGCTCGGGCGCGATCTCGACAATTTTGCGCCCTCCGATCTGGCGATACGGTTCCAGCTCGGTCGCCTCCACCCAGTCCTTGAGCGGACTGCCCACGGTGACGGGTACCGCCGCCCCGCCGGTGCCGATGACCAGACTGGCGAACCGGACGGGGTGCGCCGAAGCAGCGAACAGCGTTGCCGAGGTACCGATTCCGGCGCGACGACATGCGGCTTGTCCAACTCGAGGGCATCGGCGAGGCGAACGATGAAGTCGCCCACGGCTTTCGGATTCATCAGCTTCGCGCCGCTCCGAGCCGCCAAATCCGGGGAGATCAACGGCGACCAGATGCGCGGCCTCGGCCAGCCGCGGTCACGCTTGCTCGAACGCGAAAACGCTTTCGGGCCATGGGTTGAGCAGCATCGCGTGCTGCGGGCCCGTCCCGCCCTGCGCGAATCGGATCGATAGTCCGTCGATGGTCATTGTCTGTGGATGAATGAGCGTGCTCATGGCTGCTCCTCTTGTTACGCCACGCTCGCGTCGCTGCGGGCTTCGATGGCCTTGACGGTGTGGGCGAACGCCTTTCCCAACACGCGCTTGCCCACGGTTCCGAGCACACCCGCGAGCACCCGTCCCTTGAGGTTTTTTCCCTCGCGAACTATGACGACGTCTACGTCAGTCGTTCCGTTCGGATGCCGCCTGCAGGTGTAGGTGTAACCAGAGGTGCCGCCCCAAATGTTGGAGTCGGTCGTCGCGAGCTTTACGTGGTTGGGATCGGACCAGTCGTAATGCAGGCGTTCCCAGATGCCGCCCGAGCCCTCGGTGACGTCCGCCTCATGGCTGCCCTGGTGATGCACCTTGAGGTAGGCATCGGCGCTGTTTGGAAAGAGATTCGAGCGGCCCGGTCCAAAGTCGGTGAGCCCGGCGATGAACTGCTCGGGGGTCGAGGTGGTCGTCTGGCGGAAGTGGATCGTGGACATTGCGTCCTCCTGCTCGGGTGGGCTGATACTTACGACCACCATGAGCGCGCCGCAGGCGCTGCGAATTCCTGGTTGGGGCGCAGCGTGGACGCCCTATTAGTCCTGGTATTGACAGGGACAGCCTCAAAATTGGGCGGTGGCACGGAGGGCCAGCACCTGTTGATTTATCACCCCGAGCCAGGCAGCGAGTCAGCCAAGACGCTAGCGGCACTTCGATCGCTACCAATGCTCGCGTGACCGCCAGCGAACCCGCAGCAAAATGGTCTGCGCCGTGCGGATACACCGAAAGTATTGACACCATCAAACTCTGGTCGGCTGCTAGGGCACGGTGTATCCGCCGTCGACGGGCAGCGCGACGCCCGTGACGAAGCTCGCCTTGTCAGAGACTGAAGTGGACATCGGATTCCTTTCGGCGAACAACATCAGACCGTGCGCAAGCTGCCGCCATCGATGACGTACTCGGCGCCGGTGATAACGCCCGGCCGATCCCCTGGTGCCTCCGGTGACCACCGTGAAATACAGTGCTGGGGGAGACCGCGGCGGGGTCAACGCAAGTGCTCATCCGGCGATCCTGCTCCAGGGGTATGACAATCGCTAGGACTGGAGGAATGCGAGCAGGTCAGCGTTGATCGTCTCGGCTTGCGTGGTAGGCATGCCGTGCGGAAAATCTTGGTACGTTTTGAGAATTCCGTTCTGCAGCAGCTCGGCGGACTTCGGGCCTGCGGCAACATAGGGCACGATCTGGTCGTCTTCGCTGTGCATCACCAGGACGGGGATGGTGATCTTCTTGAGGTCCTTAGTGAAGTCGGTCTGGGAGAACGCGACGATGCCGTCGTAGTGCGCCTTGGCGCCGCCCATCATGCCTTGGCGCCACCAGTTCGCGACGATGGCCTCGTTCGACTCGACGCCGGGCCGGTTGAATCCGTAGAACGGCCCCGAGGGCAAGGCGCGGTAGAACACCGACCGGTTGGCCGCCAGCTGCGCCTGCAAATCGTCGAACACCGACTTGGGCAGACCTTCGGGATTGGCATCGGTCTTGACCATCAACGGCGGCACGGCGCTGATGAGAGCGGCCTTCGTGGCGCGGCTCTCGCCGTGGCGGGCCAGATAGTGAACGACCTCGCCACCGCCGGTGGAATGCCCGACGTGGATGGCGTCGTGCAGGTCGAGGTGTTCGACGACCGCGGCGAGGTCGTCGGCGTAGTGGTCCATGTCGTGGCCGTCGGCGGTCTGCGTGGAGCGCCCGTGGCCGCGCCGGTCATGGGCGATCACGCGGTAGCCGTGCTGCAGGAAGAACAGCATCTGGTTGTCCCAGTCGTCGGCCGACAACGGCCACCCATGGCTGAACACGATCGGCTGACCCTGGCCCCAGTCTTTATAGAAGATCTCCGTGCCGTCGTTCGTGGTGATGGTGGGCATCTGAACCTCTCATGCATGCAGCGGCTGCCGTTGACACCTCAAGGATGGCATGGCCAAACATACGCGCGAACCCGTGGGAAACCCCGGTCGACCAGACCCGGGTCCCCCTACGTGGGTTCGTGCGCGCGTGTGAGTGCTTGACTCGACCCAGCACTCGACACAGCTGGCATTACAGATAGCAGGTAGTGCACATGCCCGCCAGCGTCGACGACGCGGGCGACGCGACCCGATTAACGTAACTGCGATTACCACAGGCTCATCTCGCGCAAACCGCGACAGATTGGAAGTCTCTGATGTCTCGATTCCCCCGCCGGGCGGTACGCCTCGGTGCACTGGTGAGTACCATCGCCGTCACCGTCACGCTGCTAGGCGCATGCACCACGTCGAAAACGCCTGCAGAAAGACCCAGTTCAACTGCCGCCAGCACGCCCGCAGCCCCGCCATCGAACGGGGTCAAGCCCACCGTCGTGCTGGTCCACGGCGCGTGGGCGGATACGTCGAGCTGGGACGGTGAGGTCTCCGCGCTGCTGAAGCAGGGCTACGACGTGCGGGCGATCGCCAACCCGTTGGAGAATCTCACCACCGACGCCGACTATGTGCGGAACTTCCTGGCGACGCTGAGCGGTCCGATCGTGCTGGTCGGCCATTCCTACGGTGGATCCGTTATCACCAACGCCGCCGCGGGCAACCCGAATATCAAGGCGCTGGTCTACGTGGATGCCACCGCACCTGACGTGGGTGAGACCAACGGCTCGCTGAGCGGATCGGATTCAGTACTCAAGCAGAAGCCGGAAAGCGAACTGTTCGAGAAACTTTCGTATCCCGGCGCTCCGGCCGGTGCCATGGACCTGTATCTGAAGAAGGACATCTTCCTGAACAACTTCGGCAACGATCTCCCCACAGACATCGCCACCCGTCTGTGGGCCACTCAGCGGACGGCGTCGACAAGTGCCTTCGAGACACCCTCGAAATACGCGGCGTGGAAGACGATCCCGTCGTGGTACTTCATCAGCAGCGGCGACCAGATCATCACGCCCACCTCGGAGACGGCGATGGCGAATCGGGCACACGCGCAGATCACTCACTTCGAGGGCGGCTCGCACCTCACGCTGATCTCACACCCCGACGCGGTGACCGCCGTGATCGCCCAAGCGATAGACTCCGTGCACTGACGAGCCGGACACGAAGACCATGACGCCGACCAAACCGCCGGGAGCGCCGCGACGATGGGACTCCCGCCGCGCTGCGAAAGTCGAACGTTTGCAGGCCGGCGCGGCACACAGCGATGGCAAGGTGATCAAGCCGGCTCAGCTGAAGGACCTGCTGCACAACGTGATCCGCCCCGGTGACCGTGTCGCGCTAGAGGGCGACAACCAGAAGCAGGCCGATTTCCTGTCTCGGACGCTGGCCGACTGCGACCCGAAACGCCTCAACAGCCTGCACATGCTCATCTCGTCGGTTTCCCGGCAAGAGCACCTCGACCTCTTCGAACGCGGCATTGCGGCCAAGCTCGACCTGGCGTACGCCGGGCCCCAAAGCGTGCGCATCGCGCAGATGGTCGAAGACGGCACCGTGCACGTCGGCGCGATCCACACCTACGTCGAGCTGTACGCGCGGATGTTCGTTGACCTGGCCCCGCACGTGGTGCTGCTGTGCGCGTCGGCGGCCGACCGGGACGGCAACCTGTACACCGGTCCGAACACCGAGGACACCCCGACCATCGCCGAAGCGGCCGCCTTCCACGACGGCGTGGTGATTGTGCAGGCCGATGAAATCGTTGACAGCAGTGCAGATCTCCCGCGAGTTGACATTCCGGGCAGCTGGGTGGACTTCGTGGTGGCCGCCGACCGGCCGTTCTTCCTCGAGCCGTTGTTCACCCGCGATCCCCGTCACATCGGCGATGTCGAAATCCTCAAGGCGATGATCGCGATCCGCGGCGTCTACGAACGCCACGAGGTGGTGTCGCTCAATCACGGTGTCGGATTCGACACCGCGGCCATCGAACTCCTGTTGCCCACCTACGGCGAGAAGCTCGGCCTCAGGGGGCGGATCGCCCGGCACTGGGTCCTCAACCCGCACCCGACGCTGATCCCTGCCATCGAATCCGGCTGGGTGGAATCGATCCACAGCTTCGGCGGTGAATCCGGCATGAACCGCTACGCCGCGGCCCGTCCCGACGTGTTCTTCACCGGCGCCGATGGATCGCTGCGCTCCAACCGGGTACTCGCCCAGCTGGCCGGCCAGTACGCCATCGACATGTTCATCGGCTCCTCGCTGCAGATCGACGCGGACGCCAACTCGTCCACGGTCACCGACGGCAGGTTGTCGGGCTTCGGCGGCGCGCCGAACATGGGCCACGACCCACACGGGCGGCGGCACTCCACGACCGCCTGGCGGGATCTCGCCAACGGCGACGGCGCAAGTCGGCGTGGCCGCAAGCTGGTCGTGCAGATGGTCCAAACCTTCAGGGCCGGTGGAGTTCCCACGTTCGTCGAGACCCTCGACGCGGTCGAGGTCGGCAGGCAGGCGGGCATGCCGCTGCCGCCAGTGATGATCTACGGCGACGACGTGTCCCACGTGGTCACCGAAGAGGGGGTCGCCTACCTGTATAAAGCACACTCCCTGGCTGACCGGCGGGCCGCGCTGGCCGCGGTCGCCGGTGTCACCCCGGTCGGGCGCCGCGCCGAGGCGCGCCGGACCGAAGCGCTGCGACACGACGGACTGGTCGCCTTCCCCGAGGACCTCAAGGTCGAGACACGGCTCGCCAACCGATCCCTGCTGGCCGCCCGCAGCATCGAAGACCTCGTCGCCTGGTCGGGCGGGCTCTACGATCCGCCCGCACAGTTCAGGGACTGGTGATCGTTGTGACCACCGCGATCTTCTTCCCCACAACGGTTCTCACTGACGACGCCATCGCCCAACTGGCAGTCTCCGCACTACGGGCTGAAGCCGACCTCACTCCGAAGCCAGGGCTGGTAGACCAGCGGGGCTCCGGCGCGCACTCAGACATGAACCTGGCCATGTTGCACGCCTCGGCCGAAGCGTTGCGGAGTTCCTTCACCGAGTGCGCTGCGGCGGCAAGACAATTGGCTACAGGGCCCGATCTGCGCGCCGCCATCGGCGTGATCGGGCGCGCCGGGGAGCAGGACATGCTCGAGGCCACCGACGGCGTGAACACCCACCGCGGCGCCCTTTGGGCACTCGGCCTGCTCAGTGCGGGCGCCGCGACCGAAGGTGGGGTCACCGCCGCGATCGACGTCGCATCGCGGTTGGCCTCGATTCCCGACCCAGCCGCTGACGGCCAGACTTTATCGGCGGTATCGCATGGTGCACGCGCGCGCCGCCGCTACGGCGTAGCCGGCGCTCTCGGCGAAGCTCAGGCGGGCTTCCCGCACGTGCGACTGCACGCGCTACCTGCGTTACGGGCCGCCCGCCGATCCGGCTCCGACGAAGGTTCAGCACGGCTGGCGGCGCTGCTCGCCCTGATGGCCTATCTCGATGACACCTGCGTGCTGCACCGAGGCGGCCCAGCGGGGTTGGGTGCCGTTCAGGCGGGCGCTCGGGCGGTTCTGGCCGCGGGAGGGTGCCGCACACCTGACGGTCGGCGCAGGTTCGCGACCCTCGACGGCATGTGCCTGGCTCGCCGATTGTCTCCTGGCGGCAGCGGAGATCTGTTGTCGGCCACGCTGTTTCTCGACTCCCTGGGCGAGAGGACTTCTGCGCCATGCAAACTTTGAACTACCACTTCGCCGCGCAGCAGGCGGCACCGCGGGCGGTACACATCGGCGTCGTCGCATCGGGCGATCTGGAGATCCTGCTCCAACCACCCGCGGAGGGCGACGCGGCCGACAGCGCCACGGTCCGAGTGCGCACCAGCGTGAACGGATTCGACACCGTCTGGCATGACGTCCTGGGCCGGTTCTTCAGCCGCACCGCGCTGGCGGGTCGATGGGAACTCAACGACTTCGGCGCCACACCCGGCGTCGTCACCCTGAGACTGCGCCAGGCCGCCGAAGCCGCCACGGCAAGCGAGGCACCCTGATGAGCGACACCAAGAACACCGAATTCTTGGCCGGCCAGACCTGGCAACAACTGCTGCAGCGACGCAGCTTCATCGAACTGGACGCGCTCGGCCGCGCAACGGCGTTGCTGGATCCGGGTTCCCTGCGGGTGCTCGCCGGTCCGTTCGATCGGCTGGAATCCCCGTGGCTTATCCCCCAGGGCATCACCCCTCAAGCCGATGACGGAACCGTCATCGCACGCGGCACCGTCGACGGCCGTCCGGTCCTGGTTGCCGCGATCGAGCAGGGCTTCCAGGGCGGCGGCACCGGCGAGGTGTCGGGAGCAAAGATCTCGCAGGCGCTTCTGCTGGCTGCCGCGGACTCTCGGGCCGGGACGCCGACAGCCGCCATCATCCTGTTCGAGACCGGCGGGGTTCGACTGCAGGAAGCGAACCTAGGACTCAACGCTGTCGCCGAGATCTGTTCGGCCCTGCTGGATTTGCGCCCGCTTGCCCCGGTCATCGGTGTGGTCGCCGGCACCGTCGGATCGTATGGCGGGATGAGCATCGCGGCGGGCTTGTGCACCCGGGTGATCGTCACCCCGCAGGCCCGCATCGGACTCAACGGTCCCGCCGTCATCGAACAGGAAGGCGGGGTCGACGAATTCGACTCCAGCGACCACGCCCTGATCTGGGCGGTCGACGGCGGCGAGCAGCGTCGCGCCACGGCGCTCGCCGACGCGCTCGTCCCCGATGACGCAGACCTACTTCGCGCCGCCGTCCTCGCCGCGATCAGCGCCGGCGTCATCGAACCCGGCCGGCACCGCAGCCAACGCCTCGACGTCCTGGCCTCCCGGCTCGCCACGCTGAACCCCGCTGCTCCCCCGGACCCGCGCGATCTGCGAACGATGTGGGGCAATACCTATGTTTCGATTCCGACCGAGCCTGACCACCATGAATCCCGCTCCGCCAAGGGCGACAACGCAACCCGTGGTCGATCCTGGCTACAGGCGCTCAGCGGGAACACGAATCCCGAGCCGGTCATCCCGTCGGTCCTGAGGGTAAGCACTCCGGGCGCCGTATATCTCGCTGTGGTCCCCGATCCCGAGAATCCGTTCTACCGGGCGCGGGAAGGCCAGGTCGGTCTCACCGAGTCCCTCGCCCTCGCCCTGGCGGTCCGCGACGTTGTCGACGCCGACCAGAACTCCCCCGACAAGCGGCCGATCATCGCCGTCGTCGACCTCCCCAGCCAGGCCTACGGCCGCATTGAGGAAATGGCCGGCCTGCATCAGGCGATGGCCGCCGCCGTCGACGCGTATCACGCTGCCCGAACATCCGGGCACCCGATTGTCGCCCTCGTTGTCGGCACTGCGCTCTCGGGCGGGTTCCTCACTCATGGCCTGCAGGCCAACCAGATCCTGGCCCTCGACGACCCAGGTGTCGAGATCCACGCCATGCACAAGGCCGCGGCGGCACGCATCACCCTGCGGACGGTGGATGAACTCGACGAGCTCGCGAAGACCGTCGTCCCGATGAGCTACGACGTCGAAGACTGGGCCAAACTCGGTTTCTGCGACGGACTGCTGAAGGTCCACGACCCCGATGCCCCGACGCAACACGACGTTGAGAAGGTCAGCGGCGCGATCGTCAACGCCGTCGCGCGTGCCCGGCGCGGGCCGCTGGATCTGTCCAACCGGCTTGACTCCGAAGCGGCTGTCGCAACGCGCCGCGCGTCCCGCGCGGTCTGCGAACTCCTTGCCCGGCAATGGAATCCAGAGCCGTGAACGTGCCGCCGCGACCGCATGACCTGTTACGGCTCTTTGGTGCCGCCGTGCCGCCGTCTGACGCACCCGCGTGGGCCCGACGCGTGCTGCGGGCCACCCCCTGGGTGGTGGTCCGGCGGGCTGCAGCACCGGCCGGGCTCATAGCAGTGGGCGTGCGCGGGACGGCCAGATCGGAGCGCTACGCCATGACCGTGGCACCCGATGACGTCCTCGAGACATTGACACCTGAAGACCTCTCTCACGTCGACCCGCCGGCGGATCGCAACGTAGCTGCGATGCGGACGCTGAGAACGGTGCGCCCGGCACTTGACGGAGCAGGACTGAGTTGGGGACCGACCGGCAGCGTCGGTTTCGAGCTGGCCACCGCAGTCCCCACTGCCACACCTGAGAGTGACCTCGATCTCCTGTTACGAACATCGCGGCTCACGCCCGATGTGCTGAACCGGCTCACCGCGTTGCACCAGCGGTTCGTCGGGTTGACGGCCCGGATGGACTGCCAAGTCGAAACACCCTTGGGCGCTGCCGCTTTGGCGGATGTAGTCGGCGGGCAGATCGAGATCATGTTGAGAACCGTGAAAGGGCCGCGCCTCGTTTCGCGCGCCGTCGCAGTGTCATGACTCTGGCGTTTCTATTTCCCGGTCAGGGTTCACAACGGCCGAACATGCTGCACAACCTGCCCGACACGCCCGCCGCTGCCGCGGTGCTGGACGAATCCCGTTCGCGAGTAGAGCATCTCGGCTTCCCCAGTGACATCGATACCGTCGCGGCGCTACAGGACTCTGTCAACGTCCAGCTCGCTTTGCTCATCGCGGGCGTGGCGTGCGCCCGTGCGCTGACCGAGGATCACGGGCTGGTACCGCAGTTTGTTGCCGGTCATTCGGTAGGGACGTTCGCCGCCGCGGTCACTGCGGGTGTCATCACCCTCGCCGAGGCCCTGACCGCGGTCGCGCTGCGTGGCCGCCTGATGGAACAGGCATGCTCGGAAGGTGATTGGGGAATGGCTGCGCTGACCGGCCTACCCACCCGCGTCGCCTGGGAGATCACACAACAGGTCCGAACCGATGACGATCCCGTGTGGGTGGCCAACGTCAACAGCGCCACACAGACCGTGCTCAGCGGCACCACGGTTGTGCTGCAGAAAGCGGCCGACGCCGCCGCGACCTCTGGTGCGGCCGCTTACGAACGGCTCGACGTTTCGGTGGCATCGCATTGCCCCCTGCAGGCGGGCACCGCGACCCAGTTGGCGGCGCACCTCGCCGAACTTCCGCGGCGCGCCCCAACCGCGCGGTACCTGACCAACACTCGCGGCCGCGCCGTGATCACCGCCGAGGCCGTGTTAGACGATCTCGCCCAGGCCGTCGCACATCCGGTCCAGTGGTATGACGCCACCCGATTGATGTCCGAACTCGGCGTCACCTGTGCCATCCAGACCCAGCCCGGCCACGCCCTCACCCGACTCCTGTCGTCTGCTGCACCAACGGTGGCAACGATCGCCCTGCAGGACAGTGGTCTTGCGGCTGCGGCCGTACGGGCGCGCCGAACGCTCGGTGCCGGCGAACGGTCATCGCGGACTACTCCGAGATGACCCGGTTCAACAGCGAGCAGGCGTCGCGCCCCACAACTTCGTGAGAACCGGAGCGAACTCGAGACCGCATCGAGCGAGGCGTGAAGGCAGTACACCACCCGCCGCGATGGCATTCGTGGTGGACCGGCTGCCTGCCAGCACCCGACTCTTCCGGGGAGCGTCAGGGCATTCGTGCGATCGATGGCCGCTAACGCTTCACGCTCGCTTTGGTCACGAACCGTGGCCAACAATTCTGGTCCGGCGAAGATGGTGGTTGGATCGGACCAGCGGCCTGATCAGACGGATGGCCCGGAGGTGCGATATGGGTTCGCTCGGACCGACACATCTGATTTCTCTGGTCCTCGCATTGGCCATCATTGCCGCGACGTGTGGATTCATCGCATCAGCTGTCGCGCGGAGGAAAAAGCGACGCGCACGCGGGTTCTTCCTTCTGGGCTTCTTCTGTGGATTCATCGCGGGCCCGATCCTGCGCAGAAGACGTCGCGATCGAAACGCACTCGTAGCCGTAGCCCGGTGCGCTGACGTGCGTCCACTTGCGGCCTGGATGCGTCGCGGCACTGGTCATTTCGCTGCTCGCGCGCTCCCCTCTGCGGCATCAGAGGTTCGACTGGGATTGTGGCCGCCGCAGTGGAACCGCCAGATGAGCCAGCGGCTCCCGCTGGGATACGCGCCATTACTAGCTGCCGCGCGAGCCAGAATGGTGAATGCATTGATGCAACGTCGACGAGCGCAATAGCGGTTACACCCACAACGGCCAGGTGTGTCGTCCTTGGCCTCGACGGGTACAACGGTGTGGTGAATCGGCACCTCGTCGACCGAATCCGGATGGAGATGGAATGAGGATCGGAGTGGTGTTCCCGCAAACCGAGCTTGGCGGCGACGTCGGGGCGGTCCGCTCGTACGGGCAACGGGTGGAAGAACTCGGATATCGCCACCTGCTCGCGTATGACCATGTCGTCGGCGCGGATCCCAAGGTCTACCAGGACTGGAACGGGCCGTACGACATCCGCACCACCTTCCACGAGCCGTTGGTGATGTTTGGTTACCTCGCCGCGGTCACCACGTCGCTCGAGTTGGTCACCGGCATCGTCATCCTGCCCCAGCGTCAGACGGTGCTCGTGGCCAAGCAGGCGACCGAGGTGGACCTGCTCAGTGAAGGCAGGCTGCGTCTGGGTGTGGGGGTCGGTTGGAACCCCGTCGAGTACGAAGCGCTCGGAGAGGACTTCCACACCCGCGGCGCGCGATCGCAAGAGCAAGTCGAGTTGATGCGCATGCTGTGGACGCAAGAATCGGTCACCTACCAAGGCAAGTTTGACCGGGTGACAGGTGCCGGCCTGGCACCGCTGCCAATCCAGCGGCCCATTCCCGTATGGTTCGGCGCACAGTCACCGCCCGCCTACCGACGCGCGGGGCGCCTCGGCGATGGTTGGTTTCCCCAGATGCAACCGGGGCCCGAGCTTAATGAGGCCAGGCGCGTCGTTCTGCAGGCAGCCAGCGATGCGGGGAGGGACCCCGCCAGCCTAGGAATGGACGGGCGCGTCACCTGGAGCCGTGATTCCGACGAACTCGCCAAGTCGCTGCGCAGCTGGGCTGACGCCGGCGCCACACACGTCTCTATCAACACCATGGGCGCAGGTCTGAAAACGGTGGACGATCACCTGGACGCCCTCGCTGCGGCCGCCGAAGTGGCGAACATTGTCTCTTAGCGCGACGCACAGCGACCAAATAGGCAGCGCGGCCAGTTCCCAGAAGCTTGGGTAGATAGGCCCACACCGGGGTCGGATGACCGTGCACGCCGATGTTTCGCCCAGAGAGCGCGAAGGCTGATATCTCGACGTCGTGCGGCAGACCAGCGTTGCCGACAATCGCACCGGCGGGCAAGGGATAGACACCCCCACATTCGCGGCGAAGGATCAAGAGAGGCGACCTGACCGCCACATCGACTGACCAACTACCAGATGCTGGTCCGGCGAAAACGCGCGAGCCGAGGAGGAGTTATGCCGACGACTGATCCGACGTTTTACCGCAGCCCGGGCCACGCAGTCGCGGCTGCCCCCGAGCAACTCGCCTATGTTGCAGCGTTCGACCCCACGAGCCAGCACAAAGACGCGCTTGCCGTGGTCGACTGCGACCCCGAGTCCACAACGTTCGGCGGCGTGGTCGGCTGGACCGAGCTACCAACGTCCGGTAACGAACTACACCATTTCGGCTGGAGCGCGTGCTCGAGCGCGCTCTGCCACGAGGGGCATGGCCATCATGAGGCGCTTGAGCGGCGATATCTGCTCGTTCCGGGTCTTCGCTCGTCGGCGACGTACGTCCTCGACACCAAGCCCGACCCTCGCAATCCGGTGGTAAAGCACACGATTGAGGCCAGCGAGCTTGCGGCCAAGGCTGGATACTCGCGCCCGCACACGGTGCACTGCGGACCCGGCGGCATCTTCATGTCGGCGTTGGGTGGGACCGACGGCGCCGAAGGTCCCGGCGGCGTAGCTCTGATCGACCACGACACGTTCGAGGTCATCGAAACGTGGGAGCTGGACCGGGGACCGCAACTCTTGGCGTACGACGTCTGGTGGCATCTGAAGTACGACACCGTCATCACATCCGAGTGGGCGACACCGTCGATGATCGAGAATGGGCTGAATCCCGAGGACTTGCTCGGACGCAAGTTTGGACACCACGTGAACTTCTGGAGCATGTCCGAACGGAAGCTGACCCAGCGTGTCGACCTTGGCGACCAGCACCAGATGGTCCTCGAGCTGCGCCCGGCTCACGACCCGTCCAAAGCGTGGGGATTCGTAGACACAGTAATCAGCGCCGAGGACCTGTCGGCGTCGGTGTGGCTGTGGCACAAGAACGGTGATCAGTGGTCGGTCGATGAGGTGATCACGATCCCGGCCGAGGCCGCCGACGCCAACGACCTGCCACCGCTGTTTAAGCCGTTTGGTGCGGCGCCCCCGCTGGTCACCGACATCGATCTGTCGGTCGACGATCGCTGGCTGTACGTATCATGCTGGGGTACAGGAGAACTCAAGCAGTACGACGTCAGCGACCCGTTCCATCCGCGCGAGACGGCGTCGGTTCGCCTCGGCGGGATCGTACGACGCGAGCCGCACCCGGCGGCTCCCGATCTGCCGCTGGCCGGCGGACCGCAGATGGTGGAGATTAGCCGCGACGGTCGACGGGTGTACCTCACTAACTCGCTGTACTCGGCGTGGGACGACGCGGTCTACCCCGACGGCGTCGGGGCGTGGATGGCGAAGCTCGATGCCGACGTCTCCGCAGGAGGCCTTGTCCCCGACAGCCGATTCTTCCCGCACGGCAACGACTTCCGTGGCCTGCGGGTGCACCAGACCAGGCTCCAGGGCGGCGACGCGTCGAGCGACTCGTACTGCTTCACCAGCTGAACGTCCGCCAGCCGAGGTCGATGCCGGCACGATCAAACATACAGCCCGGCACCGCAATTTCGTTTCTGCATCTGATGGCCGCGACCGCTGTGTGCACAAGGTCGACCCCTACCGGTGACGGCCTGGCAGCGAGATGACGCCGCTGATACTGGGCCGTGAGCGCCTGGCCATCAGGCACCATTCCTGAACAGTCGCGCACGGCAGCGGTTCAACACATGACGAGGTTGAAGTGATGGACGAGCAGCTCGCCGCCTAGGATCAGCTCGACGCATCAGCAGGCTTGCGGTGCGCTGTGATTTAAGTGCCACCTCTCCCCAAGCGCCGTTTTTGAGGCGGATGCCTCATGTGCCGCCATGGTTGTCCGGTCGATCATTTCTGCATGGCTATTTTCGACACCGCACGCGAAGCCGCTCCCGCGATTCAGCGGCACCCTTGCGACAAGGTGCTGAGGGATGGTCATGGGTTGCAGGGACGCAGGCGGAAAAAGTTGGGAGGCAGTCATGTTCACTATCGATGAGCTGGCCACGATTCCGCTCTTCTCGGCGCTGGGGGAGAAAGAGCTGGAGTACCTTGCTGGCGCCGTTGAGGACATCCACCTCATCCCCGGGGAGTACGTGGCGCACGAGGGCGAAGGCCGGTTCCTGGCGGTTGTGGTCGAGGGAAAAACCGAGCTGACGAAGCTGGTGAACGGCGTCGAGCAGGTGATTGGCATCCGGCTTCCAGGGGAGCTCGGAGGCGAGATCCCGATGACGCTCGGTACGCCGTTGCCCGCCAGCATGCGGGCCATCGAGCCGTCGCGCGTGCTGAAGGTGACCGTCGAGGTGTTTCACACGCTCGCCGCCATGGCCCCCCAGGTCTCCGCAACGGTCGGTGCCGCCGCGTTGGAGCGCATGGAGATGCTCAGAAACGCCACCGCGCAGCCGCTGGAGTCGGCGATGTTCGTAATCGGCCCGCGCCTCGACCCGGGAGTCCACGCGTGCGATAGCTTCCTGCATCGCAACCAGATTCCCTACGAACACCTGGACCCGGACGACCCTGCCGCTGTTGTACGCGCCGGAGCTGGAGCCGCCGTAGAAGCCCCCTATCCGGTGGTGTTGCTCCGCGACGGCACTCAGCTGATTGCCCCGACGATGCGTGTCGTTGCCACGGTCGCTGGACTGACGGTCGCGCCAGGCCGCACGCACTACGACGTGGTGATCGTGGGCGGCGGGCCGGCGGGTCTGACGGCGGCGGTCAACGGCGCCTCCGAGGGCCTGCAGACGGGGCTGATCGAGTCCTTCGCCCCGGGCGGGCAGGCCGGCACCTCGACCCGGATCGAGAACTACACGGGGTTCCCATTCGGCGTCTCCGGCGACGAACTCGCGAGCCGGGCGCTGCAACAAGCGAAGCGGCTGGGCGCTGAGATCGTCGTGACCCGCCGGGTCGAAGGCATCGACCCGGTCGAGATGACCCTCAGTCTGGATGGAGGCGACGTTCTCCGAACGAGGTCGATCGTTCTCGCAATGGGGGTGGAATGGCGGCGCCTCGAGGTCGATTCGGTCGATCGATTCGTCGGCTCCGGTATCTACTACGGTGCGGCACGCAGCGACGCCGGTCTGGCACAGGGAAACGATGTGTATCTGATCGGGGCGGGCAATTCTGCCGGCCAGGCCGCCATCTTCTTCTCCAACTACGCCCGATCGGTGACGCTCCTCGTACGGGGCGAGTCGCTCGCAGCGAGCATGTCTCACTACCTCATCGAGCAGATCTCTACGAAAGCGAACATCCGGGTGGAAACGCGATCCGAGGTTGTCGCGGTGCACGGCGACGAACAACTCGAGGCGATCGAGGTCATCGACCGAAGAGCCGGCACGACATCTCGACGGGATGCGAGGGCGCTCTTCGTCCTCATCGGCGCCGAGGCAGCGACTGACTGGCTCCCCTCGGAGATCGCGCGCGACGAGCACGGCTTCGTCTTGACGGGAACCGACGCGATGAAGGCGGGACCGTGGAAGGCCGATCGCGAGCCGTTCGCTCTCGAAACAAGCGCCCCGGGGATCTTCGCCGTCGGCGATATCCGCTCCGGATCGGTGAAGCGCGTGGCAGCATCCGTCGGTGAAGGCGGCGTCGCGATCGCTCTCGTGCATCGCCACCTCCAGCTCCCCTCCTAGCCGTGGCCGATCTCTCCGATTCCGCCATTGCGGAGGCTCTCTCCGCCGCGGGCTCAAACACTACGAATACGAGCCGACTGCCCTGAAACGCGTGCGCGACGAGCTGTCGGGAGGCTTCTACGCCGCCTTCGCCCTCCGGCACGACTGGTGGCTCGGGTTTCTGCTCCGCAACGAGAATGCGGAAGGCTTTCGTTAGGGCCAGCCAACCCCAGGGGCGGGTGCCTCGACGATCAACACCTGGCCAGTTCGTTCTGCGAGCATCTGATCGAACCTGTCGGGGCCAAGGAACCGATTCGCCATCATGAACAGGGTGCGGCGGTCATTACCGCCAAGCATGGTGGCGAAGCAGGCGCGATCGAGTTGGATCCGGTCGAGGATGTGGCCGCCTTCGGCGACGCGTACACACTCGTTGTCGTGTGACGACGTCCAGATAGCGCCCTCGGCGTCCAGGCAGATGCCGTCGGGACCGATGCCCTCAGCCCAAGTACGGCGGCCTGAGAGACTACCGTCATCGGCGATGTCGAACGCGAGGAGTGTGCCGGTGAACGACTCGGACACAATCAGCGTGTCGTTGTCGGGTGTGACGACCATGCCGTTCGGGAAGGCGATCCCGTCGGCGACCTCCCGCGCCGTGCCGTCTGGTGTGATGAGTCCGATGACGCCCGTCGGCGGCTTGGATCGGTCACTCACGCGGTCACTCATCTCCGCGAAGTCGAAGCCGATGCTGTTGACGTAGATGTTGCCGCGGCCGTCGATCGTCATCTCACTCCAGACGTAATTGGAGAGATGTGTCAGATCAGCGTGGGTCGCCGTAGTCCCATCCGGCTCGTAGCGGGTGAGCTCGTTCCCAGTCACCAGCATGCGGCCGTCGGGGAGCCATCCGATCGACTGGCCCAGCCCCGACGGGCCCTCGGCCATGACCTCGGCGTTCCCAAGGAGATCGAAAGCGATGACCTCAGGCGTGCCCCAGTGCGGGAACCACAGCCGTCCTTCGTGCCAGCGCGGCGACTCGACCATCGCGAGGCCATCCAGGAGCACGCGCGGATTCGGTCGTTGTGGGCCCATAGTTTGCCGTCTAGCCCGACAGACAACTCGCCAAACAACCACGCCGCTCGACGCGGGCGTGCCGGGTAGCAGTGGACGATGTTGACGCCGTCAACGACGCGATGGCAGACGGTGGAGGCAATACCCTCGTCAATGGCCGTCCGAAAGCCGCCGCGGATCAAGTGGGCAGGTGAGCCCATGGGTTGCGACACGGTCACGGATGCATACCCATCAATGCATCACTGATCACAAGAGTCACACACATCACTATCGTCACATCAGCTAACTGCTGACGTCAATGCGACGTCCTGCCCCTCGAGAGGTGTGCATGTCGCCGCGTCCTCGAACTGCATCGGTATCGGTGGCGTCGGCGGCCGCTATCGGACTCAGCGTTGCGATCGGCGTCGCGCCACCAGCGACCGCCGGGCCTTGCACCGGTGCTGCCGCGGCAGCCCAACCTCCTGCGGCCCCGGCCCCGACTCCGGCCTTGCCCTCGTCGCCCGACGGCCCGCCAAGAGGGCACAAGCCTGTCGGCGCGAATGAGAGCGCGCCGCTACCCAGACTGGGTCAGCTGTCGTTGGCCATCCTCAACGCATTTTCGCCACGCTCCGCGCGAGTGCAACGGCAAGCAGGGGTGATGCCTGCTCCCAATCCTCCCGGCACGGGCAACCAACCGCCCCCAAACGCTACTCAGCAAGCTCCGGCTGCAGCCCCAGCTCAGCCACCGCCACCGCCGACGGCGCCGCCGCCTGGGACATCGCTTGTCGGCTGGGTGACCGGACCGGACAGCCCGAACGACACCATCCGACGTTTCGCCGTCACCGGGACCGACCTCGGGATCATGTGGGACAACGGCGATCCCATCAACCGTCAGGTGCTTATGGCCTTCGGCGACACGTACGGCTACTGCAGCGTCCGCGGCCAGCAATGGCGGTACAACACGCTGTTCCGCAGCCAAGACGGCGCTCTGTCCAAAACGATCAGTGTGCCGAATGGCGTTGTCTCCAACCGATACTCCGGCTCACCGGTATGGGCGCCGGGCCTTTCCAAGCAGATCATCAACAGCACCAAGTGGGCGCCAACGGAGAAGGGAATCGTCCCGACAGCAGGCATCTCCGTCGGGAGAGCCCAATACGTAAACTTCATGTCCATCAAGAGCTGGGACAGCGACGGCCGCTGGACGACGAACTTCTCGGCAATCGCGGTGTCCCCCGATAACGGCGAGCACTGGGGGATCTACCCCGGGTCCGTCCGAACGCCCGCGGAGGGCCGGGTCGCGAATGCCCCGTACGTTGCGGGAAATGAGAATTTCCAGCAGGGGGCATTCCTTCGGCCTGGCCCTGGCGACCCGTACCTCTACTCGTTCGGGACACCAACCGGACGAGGTGGTCCGGCGTATGTGGCACGAGTTCCCCAGGGCCTTGTGCCGGCCCTCACCAAGTACGAATACTGGAACTCCTCCGAGAATCGATGGGTCCCAAACAATCCGGCGGCCGCGACGCCGGTGATCCCCGCCCCGGTGGGCGAACTGTCGGCCCAATACAACAGTTATCTCAACCAATACCTGGTGCTTTACTGCAACGGTGCCAACGACGTCGTGGCACGGACTGCGCCGGCTCCGCAAGGACCGTGGAGTCCAGAGCAAAGGCTCGTGAGTTCAGCGGAAATCCCAGGAGGCATCTACGCGCCGTACCTCCATCCCTGGTCGACAGGTAAGGAGCTGTACTTCAATCTGTCGCTATGGTCCGCATACAACGTGATGTTGATGCGCACCGTGCTGCCATAGCCGCTGCGTTTAGGCGGCGAACTATTGTCCCGATTCCGCGCTGTTGTGGACGTTGAAAGATGTTGAAGCAGAATAGCGCGAAAAGCCCTCTTAGCAGCTAAAGTTCATCACCGGAGCTCACTCGAAATATCTGTGACTGTGCGCAAATTGTGGGCAGAATGTGGGCGGGCTCCTCACGACCGGTACATGCCGATCGAACTGGTGGTGCAGGCGCCCCAGCTTAGATGCCTCAGCAGGGGATGATGTACCCAGGATCAGTTGTTGTATCCAACCACTTTCCGTAAGCGTCGGGCGCGAACCTTTATGCCCATGTCTCCTCGCGGGACCTCAAGCGCCGCATCGACGACCTGCTGGCCGCCGGCACCGTGAACCTCCAGCGCGTTTGTGGGCCCGACGCGGCCGACATAGTCGCGGCCATCGAGGCAGGCCGCTGACCGGTACGGCATTGGGTACACCTGTGAGGGTTGACCGATGGGCACCTGTGCGATGCCCGCCATGACTAGGTTGCGATGTGTCAGGAGCAGCTCGGGCCGGGGGTGCATCCGGCTCCGATCTGCCATGAGTGGAACACGATCGCTCATCCGGTCTGTGGGGACAAAGCCAACGGGCCCAGCCAGAAAGAAGACTTGCCGTGGCAATGACAACAGGTGTGCTGACGGGCGCGGGTTGCCAGCCGAAGATCTCGCCGTACTGCGAAGGAGCCAGGCCCTTATTGGGTTGCTGGTGAGACCCGACAGCGGGGTGCCCAGACGATCTGCGCTGCTACACCCAACTAATCATCGCCTATCCATCAACCCCCCCGCCGCGAGGCGCGTCGAGCAATCGGTGTGCGGGTCGGCACCAAGCTATGACGCAGCGGCGGTCTGCTCAGGCTTAAGCGCGCTCTCGATCCCCGAGCGAAGTTCCTCCGAATCGGTGTGGCCGTGCGAAGAGATGGCGTGCTCCACAGCGGCTTTGAGCACCTCTTCTCGCTCGCCGGCAATCGTTAGCGTGCAGTTGTTCTCACTCGGCTGCTCACGACAATCCACTACATAGCGCATGATGGGCGGGCCTCCTCGACTGTTCTGACCGCATCTCGACAGCGTCGTCGCGAGGCGGGGATCGGTGGCTCTTCAAGTGAACGCCGCGCACGCAAATGAAACAACCTCGCCGTCTTCGGCCATCCGAGGTACACCCGGATCCGGTCGCTGCAATCTGTAGGTGGGGGGCGCTACACCCTGTTGGTATTCGGACGAGACTTCCGCTCATCCATGGCCTGGATGTTGTTATCATCGCGCGGTGCACGATTCGCCTGCGCCATGTGGACGCGGCGGACAGCGATCTGTTTCACGACGCGAAGTCCTTAAGTATGCGCTTTCCGCACCGGTTCTACTGATTGCCGGGACGGTGGCTGCGACACTCGCCGGGCAGCAGGCATCAGCCGCAAACACGAGGCTGATCGACTTCACGGAGCGGTTGGTCGCGCCGGATCAGATCAAAGCGGCGGGCTTTGACGGGGCACTGGTCTACGTGTCCGAATTGCGGCCGGGCGCAACCTTCGATTTCAAGCCCGTCACCCGCGAGTATGCGGATGCGCTCCGCGCGGCGGGTCTTCACGTCGTCAGCTGCTATCAGTACGGCAAACCCGGTTGGCCTACGCCGTCGGACTACACCCGCGGGCACGACGGCGGCGTGGCAGACGCTCAGACAGCTCTGCGGCTGCACGCTACCGCCGGCGGCCCGGATTCGGCGCCGATCTTCTTCAGTATCGATGAGGATATCGACCTCGACACCTGGAAAACCGTTGCGGTCGAGTGGCTTCGAGGAATCAACTCGGTCCTGGGTGTGGACCGCACCGGCATCTATGGACATTCACGGGCGTGTGCGTGGGCGATCGCAGACGGCGTAATTGGGCGCTCAACTACGGCAGGGCACTGGTGGGCATGGCAGACGAAGGCGTGGTCTGGTGGTGAGCGCGAGCCAAGGGCAGTGCTTTATCAGGCTGTGGTCGTCAGCGGGTCCGAGCCGGGTGTTCTTCTGGGCGGTACGCACGTGGACGTGGACGAGGTCCTTGCGACCGATTTCGGGCAGTGGGATCTCGATAGATGCCCTGTCGGGTGCGGAGCCTGACACCATCGCCGAAGTAGCGCTGCCCAGCGCCCGTTGCGGAATCTTGAACCCGGAGCCTACGAGCACGACTCCAAACGAGAAGGGCAAAGAAATCAGGAACGGGTCGTACCGGTTTCTTTGGCCAAGACCGTCGATCAAGCTCACGCCCTGAAGAAGGGGACCCACCAGCAAGAGGTACACCTCGACGGAGGAGCACGCCGACTCCGGCGTGATGTCCATCAGGATCCCGCTGAGACCAGCCCCCGACAACCTTCGCACGGCACGAAGCGCTACCTCCACCCGATGGTCGGGGAACTCACCCTTGGTTTCGAAGCTTTCACTCCCATGGGTGATCTCGATCAGACGCTCGGCTTGTACACCATCGAAGCCGGATCACGGTCTGAACATGCCCTGCGCATGCTGGCCAGCTGGACCGCCGACAACGCGCGTATCACCTCCGATAAAGTCGCCAGGCGCGAGGACTGACGCGAACCCGAGGGCAGACCCACCGCTCGGTTCGTCTATTCGCTGCAATCACTGTTTCGCATTCGCTTACCGGCCGTGTGCTGCAAAGAACTGCCCGCTGGCTTGCGAGGCGTCGACGGGCCAGGTGTGACCGCCACCGTCGACTTGGACGAAGACAACCTCGGTACCGTCAGCGCATCCAGCGGAGGTGAAGCGGTGCACCACAGTGCCGCCGCCTGCGCCCGCCAGGACATCCTCGACGGGGCCCGGGCAGCCATTCAGGTCGCGCCACCGCTGCGCCATCGCAGGTGGTGCCACGATGTCGCTGACTCCCCCGCGCCCGAGCATGGCGCCACCGCTGAACGGCACGACCGGGTCCGCGGTCCCATGTACCTCCAGCACCGAGACCGGTCGCGACGGGGCACACGGGAACGCGGTGCCTAACGATCCTGCAACCGGCGCGATGGCGGAGACGATGTCGGCGCGTTCGCACGCCAGTCGCGTGGCCATGAACGCGCCTGCCGACATCCCTGTGGCGAAGACCCGGCCGCGGTCTATGCCATAGTCGTGGGAGAGTCGATCGACGAGCGCAACGAGGAAGCCGACGTCGTCGACTCCCTGACGATCGGGGATTGACGCGCCGCGACCGTCGGCCCAGCTGAAGTCGACGCCGTCGGGATACGCCACGACGAAACCGTGCTGGTCGGCGACGGCGTTGTAGTTGGTCAGTGCCGCCTGCTCACTTCCGGTCGTTCCTGCGCCGTGGAGATTGATGACAAGGCCTGCTGGATGATCGAAGCCAGCCGGGACATGCACCTGATAGGTGCGCTGCAGTCCCCCGAGCGTCAGCGCGCCCGAGATGTCTCCGCCGGGAAACGCCGATGCGCGCGGACCGCCGTAGGGAACCAAACACAGAAGGACAGCGATCAAAGCCGTCATGCGCACGATTGCGTTCACGATCGGCACTCGCCGACGAAACGATGGCTTCCGACCATCGGAATCGGCGGGGCAGTGTGCAGTAGTGCTCGGTGGCTCGAAGTCATCAAACTGGTTGCCACAGAAGGATTGCGGGGCGCGGGCACGCGCGTCAGTATCCGCAGGAGAACTTGACGGCAGATGAACGGAAGGTGCGCGATCGGGTATTCCCATCCTGGGTTTAACGGTGCGGAGCATGCAGGTCTGAAATCGCCGTGAACGTCAACACAACCGATTGAGCCTATCCCTGCACGGGGGCACTCCGGCTGGAAGGGGGCAATCTGAGTCTGATGTTGACGGGAAGAACACAGGCCACCTCGGTGATGTTGACACCACTCGTCATGGCCGCCGAACGGAAACTTCATGATGGTTCACCGCAGTTCTTGCACCCGGTCACCTGTTCCTCCGATACCGTGGACGGTGGTGGGACAAGCGAGAGGTATCACCATGGCCGAGTCCAAGAAAGTCGCGTACGACCCCAAGAAGGGCGGCAAGTTCGAGCCGACCACCAAGGCCCAGCCGCCGCCACCCCCGCGGCCCGGACACAAAGACAAAGACAAGTAACCACAGCTCAGGATGCCTTCTGCTTCCTGGTCCGGCAGGCAGGGCACTGTTCCGGCTCGGTGCGCCAGCCCAGGTTGCAGGCTTGATGGCGCGCCGCGTCCTTGCTGGAGGGCGTCGAGCACCAATTGGCGACCGTGAAGTGCCGCGCGGCGGCGTCGGTCAGCTCGATTACCTCAAGCGCCTTGAACGGCGCCGAGCTGCTCAACCATCCGCCTGAACTCGACGGCGTGCGCCGGAACGTCGAACGCTTTTGACGCCTGCTTGCCGTTGAGCCGGTACAGCACTTGCGTGTACTCGGGTGCCGTCTTTGCGGGAACGACTTGGCGGGATGCCATAGCGGCGGCCGATACTGCCGATTTGTCGATGTGGATGTCAGTGAAAAAGGCCCCGGCCAGAAAAGTGCTTCTGACCAGGGCTTTTAATGGTGGAGCTGCCGGGAATCGAACCCGCTGCAAAAGGCGCGGCGACCTGCGGAAACGCTGAATCGGACTACGCGAAACGACGCGAAACAACGTGAAGTGACCTGCCGATACACCGAAAGGTGTTGATGCCATCAACATGGTCGCGGTCGCATTGGGGCTAGTAACCCGACGAAGCGGCTGAGGTCTTTGGAGTGACTTGAACGGTGCCGGAGGGGCTCAATGTTCTGACCCACGTCAACCGCCGTATCACCCACATAGGCGACAGCCAACACCGCGCTTCACTCCGTATCCCCCAGCAGGGTGGCCACGTAGTCGTCTACATAGGTGGACAGTTCACGCGACGGTCGGTGATAGTTGCCGGATCGCACCGGGTGGGCCGGCAAGTCCACCACGGGAGCCTCGACGTCTTCGTAGTCGATCGTGGACAGCAGGTGGGCCATCATGTTCAGGCGGGCGTGCTTCTTGCTGTCGGATTCCACCACGTACCACGGGCTCACCGGGATGTCGGTGTGCACCATCATCTCGTCCTTAGCGCGCGAGTAGTCCTCCCACCGGAAGATCGACTCCAGGTCCATCGGCGAGAGCTTCCACTGCCGAACCGGATCGTTGCGCCGGGACCTGAACCGTCGCAGTTGCTCCTCGTCGGATACCGAGAACCAGTACTTGCGCAGGATGATGCCGTCGTCGATGAGCATCTGTTCGAAGATGGGCGTCTGCCTCAGGAACAACGCATGCTCTTGCGGCGTACAGAATCCCATCACCTTCTCGACACCCGCCCGGTTGTACCAGGACCTGTCGAACAGGACGATCTCACCCCGCGTCGGCAGGTGCGCGACATAGCGCTGGTAGTACCACTGCCCGCGCTCCCGCTCGGTGGGTGCCGGCAGCGCGGCTATCCGCGCGACGCGAGGGCTCAGATATTCGGTGACGCGCTTGATGGTCCCACCCTTGCCCGCGGCGTCGCGACCTTCGAAGACGATCACGATCCGGGCTCCGGTTTCCCGGGCCCATTCCTGGAGCTTCACGAATTCCGTTTGAAGGCGGAAAAGTTCGGCTTCGTAGATCTTTTTGGGGATCTTTCGCGCGGACTTCTCGCCCGATTTCTTCCCACCCTTACTCATCGCCGAATCTTACTGCGGGCGCGACTCCCTGGGCGGCTTCCAGCAGTTCATCGAAACGATTCGCGCAGCAGGCTCGCCGGCACCTCGAGATCGCTCATCGCTTCCCGGTACCGCCGCGGCGTCTCCAGCCTTGACGGCCGGGACGATCGCGAGATCGGTCAGCGCCTGCTGCTGGCTCGGCAGTCGGACCCGGCCAGTGGCGACAGCGCCTTGATCACCAGGCGCGACGTGGACATCTTCCTGGCCGAGACGCCCTTGCAGAAAATCGTCCGCCACGTCGGCGACGGTGCGCAACCGTTCGATCCCGCCGAATCTCTCCTCCAGCCCTTCGCTGCGCAACCGATCGCGCACCTGCGAGTGCGCCTCCACGGCCTGGATCTTGATGCCCTTCGCGGCGAGTTCGTCGGCGAGGCCCGCCAGCATCTCCGCGGCGTGCATGTCCACAATCGACACTTCGGACAGATCCAGCACGACCAGCTTGGTTTCCTCTTCCGCCCGCACTCGTTCCTCTATCGTGTCGCGCACGTAATTCATGTTGAAATAAAGCAAGCTCGCGCCCGGGCGCAAGATGAGCATGCCGGGAATCGCTTCGTTCTCCGGATGGCGCTCGCGATCCGAAAACCGGCGCGTGCCGGGGATGCGACCGAGCACGGCGACGGGCGGTAGCGACGCGCGCCGAATCAACAGCACGAGCGAGATGAGCGCGCCGATCGCCACGCCACGCAGCAGGCCCTGCCCCAGCACGCCGAACATGGCGACCATCGCGATGACGAATTCACGGCCATCACTGCGCCAGAGATGCCTGAGGGCGGACACACTGAACAGGCCCGCCACCGCCACCAACACGACCGCCGCCAACACGGGTTGGGGCAACGCGCTCAGCAGCTGCGAGAAGAACAGCACCACCACCAGAACTGACGACCGCCGCGATGGCGCCGGACAGTGGCGTTCGCGCGCCCCCGCCCTCGTTGACGACGGATTGCGACATGCCGCCGCTGATCGGGAACCCTTGGCCGAACCCCGCAGCGAGGTTGGACGCGCCGAGCGCCAGAAATTCCTGGTTGGCGTCCAGCCGCCCGCCGTGCTTGGCCGCGAACGTGCGGCCAATGGCGGCCGTCTCCACCGCGGCGAGCAGGAAGCACGCGAAGGCCAGGGGCAACATTCGTTCAGGTCTTCCCAACGAACCGCGGGGAGGCCGAGGTCCGGCAACCCTTGCGGCACTTCGCCGAGCAACTTCACCCCGCGCTCGTCCAGGCCGAGACGGCGCGAAGCCACGATGCCGGCCACCACGACCAACAACGCCATAGGTAGCTTCTTGAGGAAGATCTTCCCGAGCACGAGCACCACCAGCGCCGTGCCGCCGATCGTCAGCGCTGCGAGGTTGGTTTCGTTCAGGTGCTTCAGGAAGGTGCCGCTGTTCTCCCAGAAATCGCCGTGAGCGGCGGGGATGCCAAACAACTTCGGCAACTGCGTACTGGCGAGGAACAGCGCCACACCGCACTTGAACCCGATCATGACGCTCTCGGAGATGAAGTTGATGATCGAGCCCGCCTTGATCAGCCAGGCGATGATGGCGATGAGCCCCACGAGGATGGCCGTGCCAGCCGCCAGCGCGCTGAACCGGGTCGGGTCTCCACCCGAAATGGTGCCCAGTGTCGAGCCGATCAACAGCGAGATGGCGGAGGTGACCGTGATGGTTGTGTGCCGCGAACTGCAGAACAGCCAGAAGACCAGCCCGCCAAACATGCACGCGTAGAGTCCCGCTTCGGGCGGCAGGTTGGCGAGCGAGGCGTCGCCCAACCCGGCCGGCAGTAGGTAGGCCGCGAGCGTGATACCGGCGACCAGGTCGACCCGCAGCCAACTCAGCCGATACGACGCGAGCCACCCGACTGCCGGAATCCACCGCGCCAGTCGGGCGGTCAGAATCAAAGTCGATGATGGGCTCATGGTCTTCCGATGGCCACCAGGTTGTTCGTCCGCCCCCAGGCGCCAGGCTCCGGGAAAGGGGCGACCGTGTGCCGGCGGGCCATGCCCGCAGAATCTACGCCCTCGACGCGCGGTAAAAGACGGGAACTACGACTCCAGTCGTAGATCGGTGTGCCGCGTGTATGCGCTGGTAGGAGCGCTCAGCGCGTGATCATCGCTGGTTGTGACGAAGACCGCGACGCTGCCCGCTTCAACGCCGTGCGCTCGCGAGTCCGTACTCGGCCAGTGATCCGAGGACGCCGATCATCATCCGTCCGGCGGCTGTGGAGGAGTCGATACCGTCCGTGAGCGACACCAGTGACACGCCTCGGTCGCTGAGCGCCTTAACCGTTTCCAACATCTGCAACATGTTCCGGCCCAGCCGGTCCGTTGACGGGAAACAAGACATGCCAGGGAATATGTCCCTGACCTGCTTCTATTTTGGTGGAGCTGCCGGGAATCGAACCCGCTGCAAAATGCACGGTGAGCTGCGGAGACACCGAATAAAGCGACGCGAAACTACGCCAAACCACGTTCGCGCGACCTGCGGATACGCGAACGTCGTTGATAGCATCAACACGCCGCAGCCGACTCACGGCATCCGGCCGCCCTCACGCCCTTGCTTGTAACCGTATGGCTTCGATCAGCAGCTCGATCCCAATGGCATTGCCGGCGAGGATGCCGCGACGATCCAGCGGAACTGGGAGCCGCACCCCGAACGCCTGGCGATTGATGTTGCCGGTTGCAAAGAATCGGGCTCGGCGCTCTCCTGTTGTGCCGGAGGTGAACTCGTACTGCTGCACCTGCAACGAAAACGTCATGAGTGATTCCTCGGAGCGTGAGTTCCCCGTCTAGCTGCCAGGCCTGGCCGTCGGGTGCGAGGCCGGTGGAGTGGTAGGTCGTCACCGGGTGGTGGGCGATGTCGAACGGGTCCTTGGCGAGCGTGCCCTTGTCGCGTCCGGCATCGCCGGTGTCAAGAGAGTCGAGGTCGATCTGAGCGCTCACCGAAGACCGGGTCACGTCGTCACCGGTCACGATTTGACCGGTGAATGCACCGAACGTGCCGCGAACCTTGTGGATGAGTAAGTGACGAATGGTGAATGCCACCGTGCTCCGTGCCGAGTCGATCGTCCAGGTGCCTGCAACGTAGCCAGGCGGCCGCGGTGTTGATCGAGTCATGAGTTTCTCCTCCTTGGAATGGCCGTCGGCGAGCAGCCGGACCAGCCCGACCCGGATCGGGTCGGCGTGCGTCATGGCCACACGAACTTTCTGACTCGCTGACGATCAGGTGAGTTCAAGGCCACCGTCGACGGTGAGGATCTGTCCCGTGAGCCAAGTGGAGGCAGGATCCGCGACTCGCCTCCGCGCGGGGCCTAGTTGGGCTGCCATTGATACGCGCCAGCGGAGGCAACCGGGGATGACTGCTGGTGGCTCAAACACCCTTGCAGTAGTCGGCAATCCGGCCGGTTACATCGCCACCATGGCTAGGCTGCTCCGCGCCGACCGGTACATCGGGGCATCAATGAGGTCGACAGCAATCTCCCCATGATCATGCGTCAGGCCGAGCGGAGTTGGAATCGAGCGTGTTGGCGCGATAAGTCTCCATGTAGTGACGCATCCGATCCGGATGCTTGGCGTTGTCGCGCTCACTGAGGATCCGTTGAGCGGTGCCAGGAGCGTATCCGTGCTTGGCGAGACGGTGTTCTACGGACGGGTCGAAGTAGGCAGTCGAGTAGATCAGCGCCAACACCAGTCCGCAGCCCACGCCCACCCATGCGATCCAGCCGAATCCCAGCGTGAGTAACAGCACCACGGCCAGCGGCGCCACTTGCAGTACGGCGCGGGCGATTTGGCGCTCCCACCGGGTACGGCCGGTGAGGTCCTGCAGCACCCACTGGCGGTAGCGCTGGCCCAGCGTCCCACCGAAGGCGTACCAGATCCAACGCAGCGGGTCAGGGCGCCGCCACTGAGCGTCGACCGTCCCACCGTTTTGCGTAGCGCCATGTGCCAGCCCGTCGAACAGCCTCATCGGTCCAGCTCGGAGTCGAGTGCACCGGCGGCCACTGCGGCGGCGTTGATACTGGTGAGCACCTCGTGTAGATGCTCAAGCTCGGCGAGCTCGACGCCGAGGCGCTCGACCACCGCCGGGGGAACCTTCAGCGCCTGCCGGCGCAGGCTACTGCCCTTCGGCGTCAGCTCCACCTGGGTGGTGCGCTCGTCGGTCTCACTGCGGGCCCTGGTGACCAGGCCCTGGGCCTGCAGCCGTTTGAGCATCGGCGAGAGGGTTGCCGAATCCATCTGCAACAACCCGGCGATGTCCTTGACCGTCAGCGGCTCGCCGTTGGCTTTCGCGTTGTCCCACAGTGCCAGCATCACCAGATATTGCGGATGGGTCAGCCCGAGCGGCTCAAGCAACGGCCGGTACACCGCGAGCACCGCGCGGTTGGTGACGGCCAGCGCGAAACACACCTGGCGCTCCAGCGAGAGCGGATCGATGTCGGTAGCGACTCCTTTGGTCATAGCCCCATCGTACCCTCTTGATTAGGATGCTAGTCGCTAGTACACTAGTCCCTAGTACACTATTTATTAGTAGGCGATGTACTAAATGGTGGCATGCCGGATGGATGCCTGCCGCAACGACAGTTGGCCGCTGCGGGTAAAGGGTGACGTGGCTCCCCGGACCAAGGGCCGATGTACGGAGACCGGATGGCCAATATGGCAACCACGTCGGAAAGGAGATTCATGTGGATGTTTTCCAATCAGTGACTATGGCGGCGCTGGGTGCCAGCTGGTGCTCAGCACTCGCCGGAGGATTCGATTCGAGCGGCCCACAACTATCTCTGAAAAGCATTACAACAGCGTTCATTTGAACGTTCCAAGAGGGTTCAACGAACCCGTCAAAGGAGCACATGTCATGACAGCAACGAAAGCGGCGGGTCCCCTCGCGGTCCTTGAATCCGGGTTCAGCATCATTCCAGGGAAAGAGACCGACTTTCTGGCCTATCAGGCCACAGTGGTGCCGCTGGCCATGGAACAGGACGGTTTTCGGTCCGTCTCCAGGGCCCGGTTTGGGACTCGACCTGGGTGTACTTCGGAGCGCGCTTTGACAGTGAGGAGCAAATGAATGCATGGCACGGTGAACCCCAGCATCGGGTGATTCAGAAGTCTGCCCCTAACTGGTGGACAGCCCTGTACCTCAGAAAGTGGCGCCCCCCGACCCTGGGCGAGGCCCTCGGCGATCGACTGATGTCGGAAACCAGTATCCTCGTCGACGCTGCGCTCGACGACGCACAGACTAAGTCGGTGCGGCAGGCGCTGGCAGAGCTCGGCTCCGCCGGAGCGCAACCGTTTGAAACCCTGACCGGAGAGTTCGAAACGCAACCCTTCCAGTTCGCCGGTCCCGTTCAGATTGCACCGGCTGTCGAAAGCGTGCTGTATTCACTGATTACGCATTGGTCTTCCGCGGATCACTTCGATGTCTGGAAATCCTCCAGCTTTTATCGTGCATTGCAAAGCCTGGGCGACGTGTCGAGCGAGCTCTTCGTGCCGATGGTTGAGACGCGGCATCGCGAGCACCTGCGGGACGACAAGCTGCAGCGGGACTGGGAATGGCCGCGTGATGATCGTCGCTAGGGGCTTGCTCGCGCTTGGTCTCGGAGGTCTAGGCGGTGCCTGGCGTACTGCTACCGGTTTCGGTGCGCCGGAGTTTGTAACCGTCGGCGAGAAGTGAATGGCCCCTTCGTATCTACGCGAGTTGATCATGTATCCCGCAGTGCTGGAATAGAATTGGATAGATCCAGTTGTATGAGTTGATGGTTGTTTCAGAGAAACGACTATTACGCTTCGGCGCCGCCGAGGCGGATTTGCGAGGCGTCAACGCCGACAACCTGATCGTATCGATGTACCGCGAAGAGGGCTCAACGGCGTCGCATTCAACACGAAGGGAATATTGAGATGACAGTCGTCAAGGCCGCAGCAGTCCAGATCAGTCCGGTGCTCTACCGCCGCGAGGGGACCGTGGAAAAGGTCATCGAGAAGATCATTGCGCTTGGCCACCAAGGTGTGCAGTTCGCTACCTTCCCTGAGGCGATCGTGCCGTATTACCCGTACTTCTCTTCGATGCAGCGGCCCGTTGAAATCGCGGACCAACAACTGCTCTTGCTTGACCAAGCGGTGACGATTCCCTCCGAGGCGACCCACGCGATCGGGGATGCCTGCGCGCAAGCGGGAATCGTCGGTGTCCATCGGAGTCAACGAGCGGGACGGCGGGACCATTTACAACACGCAGCTGCTGTTTGATGCCGACGGCAGCTTGATCCAACGTCGCCGCAAGACAACGCCGACGTTCGCAGAGCGCATGATCTGGGGGCAGGGTGACGGCTCCGGTCTTCGGGCCGTAGACAGCGCAGTCGGGCGCATCGGCCAGCTGACATGTTGGGAGCACTACAACCCGCTGGCGCGGTACGTGATGATGGCAGAAGGGGAGCAGATCCACTCGGCCATGTGGCCCGGCTCGTTCGCCGGCGACCTCTTCGCGCAGCAGATAGAGGTCAGTGTCCGCAACCATGCGCTGGAATCGGGTTGCTTCGTTGTCAATGCAACAGGATGGCTCGATGCAGACCAACAGGCCCAGATCGCCAGCGAGACAGGCGGTCCGATCGGTTATATCTCGGGTGGCTGCTTCACCGCGATCGTCTCACCTCTAGGTGAGGTCATCGGCGAGCCGTTGCGCTCAGGCGAAGGTGAGGTCATCGCCGACCTGGATTTCTCGTTGATTGACCTGCGTAAGTCAAAGATGGACTCCCGCGGCCATTACAGCCGCCCGGAGCTGCTCACTTTGTTGGTCGATCACACACCGGCTGCTCATATGAAGGAACGGGTGGCAACACCATCGGTTCCCGGCCGAGTCGAATGGTGACCGCAGCGAGTCTCCGGGAACTTCAGCTAACGACATGCACGAAGCGATCACCAGCGAGAGGACCTGCCATGTATGACATCATCACCGAAGCCCGCATCGCACGCGCGCTGAAATCGGGCCCACCGGCAATCCGTGACGGCGCGAAAGTCGTCGACATGGACGCCGACGGCAACATCACTGTGCTCCGCGAGGGCACCAACGGTTGGACGTGCATGCCTGGCGTCGAGACTGCACGAGCCGACATGTGCGCCGACGAGATGGGAATGCAATGGATCATGGACGCCTGGGCTGGAAAACCTCGGCCCACCAACACATCACCGGGATTGATCTACATGCTCAACGGTGCCGTGCAGCACAGTTATACCGACCCGTTCGACCGCACGAGCCCGCTGATTCCCATCGGTCCGCACTGGATGCTCATGTGGCCGTTCGACGCCGAGGCCACTGGACTATCTACCGTCATGCGCGACGCAGGCACGATGATTATGTACGCCGGTACGCCGTACGCACATCTGCACATCTGTGGGGATCCCTGGGAGGGCAACGAGTATCACCCCGACTCCGATGCGGTCTGGACCATGACCTACCGCCGCGCACGATGACGTCGAACGCTTGACACAGCCTGGTCGTCAACTCTTAGGAAGGCGACGCGTACTGATCGCGTAGCTTGGACAGTGTTGCCTCGATCCCGGCCGCATTGCGCTTGGCGAAACCCATGCGCTCGTAGTACTTCAGCCCGTCCTTGACCCGACCGGTGTCGCGGTAGTCGAACGTCTCGGTGACGTGGGTGCGTGTCGGTGACAACGCTTCGAACTCCCAGCGCCAATGGTGGCCGACCGGGTGACGCCACTCGATGAGCTTGTCAGGCACTAGCCCGGTGACAGTGCTGGTAATGCGGTAGGGCACTCCGTACATCCGCATTCGAGTCGAAAATCGCGCACCCACAACAAATTTCGCAGGAGTACGAATATTGCCGCGCACGGTGCCCGAACCGTCCACCTCGTGGTGGCGCGTCGGGTCAGCCACGATTGCGAACAACTCGGGCGCAGCTGCCTGTACCTCCACGGACCGGCCGATCTGGTGCGGACCAGGGTCGACGACCGTCACGCTCATACGCTGCCTGCCTTCCTCGGTGGCGTATTGATCTTGTGGTTCGAACAGTACTTACTGGGGTCGCGCTTCCACCCCCAATCGAGCGGAGGCGTTGTGGTATATCGACGGGCAGTGCAGTAGATGCGCACTTCCAGCCGAAAAAGTCGAGGGACGTTGACGTCAACGTGGTCGACGATCAGGAAGATCGCCGAGCAGCAGATCGGCGGCGATCCACCCGAGCGGGCGACCGCCGCCGCAGCGTACAGCCCACGACTCCCCCGGTACGCCGGTGTCCTTTCCGCTCGCTCGGGTCGCCGGCATGCAGGAGGGCAAACACGCGCGCGACGCGTGCTGACAGGCGGCGATGGCGGTGTTCCAGAAGTCCAGCTCGCTGGGCAGGCGCCCCGAACGACCGATGCGCTAACTCGGTGTTGATGACAAAAGAAACAGACCAGAGATTGTGTCTCTGGTCTGTTCTCCTGGTGGAGCTGCCGGGAATCGAACCCGCTGCAGAAATCGCGCTGAACTGCGCAAACGCTGGATTTGGCTACTCGAAACAACGCGAAAGTACGCGAAGTGACCTGCCGATACGCGAAAGATGTTGACCACGTCAACACTGCCATCGGCGGGCTACGGCTCGGCGGCAGCCAACGTGCCCGGGCTGAATCAGTCATCTCGGTTCTCGTGACAGCTCCACCGGAAATGGGCCCCTCGTCGGCGCAGTTCGCGCCCTACCTATGCCGGTTTGTAGGCTTTCGGACATGCCGTTGAACAGCGGTGAGGTCTTCGCCGGGTACGTGATTCAGAGGTTGCTCGGCGCGGGCGGAATGGGCGAGGTTTACCTCGCCCAGCATCCTCGTCTACCTCGTCACGACGCGCTCAAGATCTTGTCCCTGGCCTCAACGGCCGACAGGGAGTTTCGGGAGAGATTTATTCGCGAAGCCGAATTGGCCGCGGCGCTCTGGCACCCACATATCGTCGGCGTTCTCGATCGTGGTGAGTTCAACGGCCGGTTGTGGATCTCGATGGACTACGTGGACGGCACTGACGCGGGTCGATTGATTCGAGAGTCCTACTCGGGCGGCATGCCGGAACAGGACGTCTCGGAAATCGTGACGGCGGTGGCCGATGCGCTCGACTTCGGTCATGAGCGCCGTCTGCTCCACCGTGATGTCAAGCCTGAGAACATCCTTGTGACCGCATCTGATGGCCGTCGGCGGAGGGTGCTCTTAACCGACTTCGGTATCGCTCGCCGAATCGATGACGTCAGCAACCTCACCGACGACAACGTCGCGTTGGGAACTATCAGCTACATCGCCCCCGAGCAGCTCTTGGGCAAGCCACTCGATGGCCGGGCGGACCAATATGCGTTGGCTGCCACCACATTTCACCTATTGACCGGTGCGCCACCTTTTCAAGACTCAAATCGCGCTGTCGTAATCAGCCAACATCTAGGTACGCCACCACCACGAATATCGGACCGCCGACCCGATCTCGCGCACCTCGACGCCGTGCTGGGGATGGCGCTGGCCAAAGACCCCGACGAGCGCTACCCGAGTTGCCTCGACTTTGCCCGAGCCCTCACGCAACAGGGTCCACGCCGGGACACCGCTACAGCGCATCCGCAATCCGGTTCGCAGACGGAGGGATCGGGCCGCGCCGAGGACCTTGGTTCGGAAGGCCGTCCACCGACGCAGCGTCTCGAGCGTTTGGTCGTTCATGGGACAGCACGCGGCGTCAAGCAAAACGCGGTCGGTGCTCAAGATCAGCTCGAGACCTTGTCGTTCCTGTTGGTGCCATATGACCCGATCGACAACCTCCCTACTCCCATTCCGGTGGCGATACACACTCAACTCGGAGCGGGTCAGCTTGCAGACGGCGACGAAGTCGAGGTCACTGGCGTCTGGGACGGCGACACCCTCGACGCCGACCAAATCCTCACCTTTTCGGACGACGCTCGGCCGAAAGGACGATCGTCCCCGCCCCGCGCTCGATCGCCGCGGGAAAAGGCAGCAAATGGCAGAAGGGGCCGGACGGCAGCACTCGTCGCACTCGTCGGTGTCATCGTGTTGGCGGCGGCTGCGGTCGTGTGGTTCACCGACGGATTCGGCCTCTGGACTCGCCCCGGGCCGATCATCAAGCCAGTGAGTGCAACCGTTTTCTCACCCAGTGGCGCCCCGGACAATCCGCAGAAAGCCGACTTGGCGATCGACGGCAACACAGACACGTCGTGGCCCACCGTCACCTACAAGGACCCAGTCCCGTTTCCGAATTTCATCGAGGGAGAGGGACTGCTGCTGCATCTGTCCGAGCCGAGCGCGCTAAGCGCCGTCACTATCGACTTGTCCAGCACGGGAACCGAGGTGCAGATCCGCTCATCGCCCACCGAAACCCCGACCAAGTTGGCCGACACGACGGAGCTGACCCCAACCACGCCACTGCAACCGGGACACAACCGCATAGCAGTCCGTGACCGGACCAAGACGTCGAATGTGCTCGTGTGGATCACCAAATTGGGCACGACCGATGGCCAGAGTCGGACGGAAATCTCCGAGATCACGCTGCAGGCGGCTGCGTAGGGCGAGGCCGAAGACCTTCACCGCGGCCGACTTTCCCTTTGGGTTCATGTGATCCCCGGTCGGTTAGTCCGTGCGGTCGAGCGACTAGAGCGTCGACGGTGTCGTGGCGCGAGATTAAGCGTGCGCGTGCGATCCACGGAAAAGGGCCGCATCTCTGCGGCCCTTCCTGTGGAGCTGCCGGGAATCGAACCCGCTGCAAAAATCGAGCTGACCTGCAGAAACGCCGAATTTGGCGACGCGAAACAACCGAGACGACGTGAAACGACCTGCGGAGGCGCGAAAGGTGCAGAGCGAACTGACCGACGGGGTCATAGCATGTGGTCCCACACGAACAACCCGTGCCAGCCAGCCTCCTCGGCAGCGACAGCAATCCGCGAGACGATCCGCGGGTCGGCGAGGTCGTTGAACAGCGGGAGCCAGATCGCCGACTTCATGCCGCGGTGTGCCTGAACCATCTACCCGACTCCCGCCACGACACCTCATCGTCCATGAGTCGTTTGACCACAGATTGGGCATTGAGAGCTAGGCAAACCGGATCGCCTGTCACGCAGCACTTCCCACGCCGCACCATGACTCTGCGACCGATCCGGGCGCACCGCCGCGGTCGCAGACCAGGATGGTGGAGTCCAGCCGGGTCGCCTCCTCTGTCGGCGGGAACACGGGCGGCGCCGGTGGCAACAGCGGGAAGATGCTGGCGCCGGTCACGCCGGTCACGCCGGTCAGCAGGGCGACGATCTGCGCGGGGACGTTCGTCGCCACGTGCCGCGGGCAGCCCAGAACGCCCGCACCATCAGGAGCCATCGCCTGCCGCTGGTGTCGTCGCATAGCCCTCATCACACCTCGTGTGAATTCACTTCGCCGAAAATTACGCCCGCCAACGTTGTCGTTCGCGGCGAATCAACGGATTGGATTCTCACGCCGCGCCCCGTGCAGCACAGGTGGAAGCGCTGTATCCCGGGCGGCCGCTTTGGGCTGGTGACCGAAAGCTGGCCGACGAAGACCCACCGGCCTCCACATCCCAGAGCCATCGGCTCCCGGTAGATCTCGGCTACTAGGACACCAGGACGCTGGGTCAATGACCGAAATCGAACTTGTTGGGTGAATCGCGGAATTCGTCGTGGTCCGTGCTAGGCCATGTTGTAAAGGGTTTTGACGCTATCGTGCAGTTTGTTGGGCAGCGCCGGGGCTTCGTAGGGGTCGGTGATGACCTCGATGTAGGCGGCTTGCCCACCCTCCTGTGCGGTCGCCAGGGCGGCGTCGAGTTCGCCGCAGGTGGTTACCCGTGCGGTGAACCAGTCGTCACAGCCCAGTGCGCGTGGCAGCTCGGCGTAGTTCCAGGCTGCGACGTCGTTGTAGGCGATGGCAGGGTCGTTGCACAGCAGCCGTTCGATGAGGTATCCGGAGTTGTTGAGCACGAAGATGATCGGTTTCAGGCCGTGCCGATGGAACTGGCCGATCTCTTGTGCCGTCAACTGATGCGAACCTTCTCCGGTGACCAACAGGACCCGTCGATCGGATGCAGCGACAGCGGCGCCGAACGACGCAGGGGTTGCCCATCCGATGGCGCCCCAAAGTGTCTGGTTGTAGAACCGTGCTCCATGCGGGAGCTGGGCGAACGCCAAGCCCATTGAGCAGGTGCCTGTTTCGGCGATCACGATATCGTCTGACTTCACGAAGTTCGCCCACCTCGGGTAGAGCGCGTCTGCGGTGATCGGGTCGGTCCCCGAGCCTGAGACTGGTCCCAGTGACGTCGGCCGAATACCGGCGGGCTCGCGAGGACTCCAGGTGTGCCCGGCGAGTTCGTTGAGGATGTCGGCCATTTCGACGTTCTGGTAGACGACTGGGCCGACCGTGGTGCGGTGCAGGCCGATATCGATCGTCCGCGCCGGGTCGAGGTGCGCGGTGAAAGCCCCGGTGTTGAAGTCGGTCTGCATCGTCCCAACGGTGATGACGGCATCGCAGGTTTCGACAAACTCGCGCACCGTCTCTTCCATCAGTTTGCCGTCGTACATGCCGATGTAATTCGCGTGATCCTCGTCGAGAACAGACTTGTCGGCGAACATCGTGGCGAAGGGCAGCCCGGTGACGTCGATGAGTTTGCCCGCCTTGTCGCTCAGGCCCAACCTGTCCAGCAGGAGCCCGGGCAGAACGCATGCCTTTGGTGCCGCATCCAGCGTCCGGATAATGGCGTCGGTGGCCGCTGCAAGCGCAGTCGGGTCGCTGCTCGGAAGGGCCAGGGGGTCTGAGGAAGCCAGGATCGGCTTGTTCACCAGATCCGCGGGGAACGCCATGTACACCGGGCGGCGGTTATAGAGGGCTTCGGCGATGAGCCGTTCGGTCTCGAACACGACGTTGGCCGGGGTGATGATCGCGCTGGCGCCGACGACGGTGTCGGCCATCCTGCGGAACAGTTCGAACTCCCCGTTGCCCAGGGTGTGGTGGACCAGCGCGCGGTCGGCCTGGGTGGCGAGGTTGGGCATGCCCGTGAGGTGGAAGACCGGCAGGTGCTCGGCATAGGAGCCGGCCACCGCGCTGATCGCGCTGAGTTCGCCGACGCCGTAGGTGGTGCTGACGGCGCCGACACCGCGGATGCGGGCGTAGCCGTCGGCGGCGTAGGCGGCATTGAGTTCATTGCAGCTGCCAATCCAGTTGATATCGGGATGCGCGACGATCGCGTCTTGGACGGGGAAGGCGAAATCGCCTGGCACGCCGAAGATATCGGTCACACCGATGTCGTGGAGCCGGCCCAGTACATAGTCGATGACGGTAGTAGTGGTCATGATGAAATTCCTTCGTTCGGAAGTCGAACTAGGGACAGCGTCCTCCGATTCGACAAGCGGTCAACATCTGCGCCCAGTTCCCCGCTTCGTGATTTCTTGGCCGCGAATTCACGCTAAGAGAGCAGATGACATAAATCCAATAAATGTTTTCTATCTATACATGCACTGTATCTATAATCTCCCAGGTGGCTGAAACCGATCTCAATCTCGTGCGGACTTTCCTGCGCCTCTACGAAACCCGCAGCGTTACCCGCACCGCTGAGCAGATGTCACTGACCCAGCCGTCGGTCAGCCATGCACTGCGCCGGTTACGAAAGCAGTTCAACGACAACCTATTCAGTCGCTCATCGGGCGGTCTAGAGCCGACCGAGCGGTCACGACAGGTCTATCCTCTGCTGCGCCAAGCGATTGAAGCTGTCGAGGCCACGATGACCGGGGTGGCGTGGTTCGATCCCGAAACTGCGCGGCGGACGTTCCACCTCCAGGCCACCGACCTCGGCGAGATCAGCCTGCTGCCTCCCGTGCTGGCGCTCGTTGCCGAGGCAGCCCCAGGTGTGGATCTGCACGTCGCCCCGTTGAACGTCGAAACCGCCGCGACTGCACTGCGCCAAGGCCACACCGACGCGGTCCTGGCCACAACGCGCATCACGGCCGACGACATCTCGCGACAGGCCTTGGTTGACGACGTCTACTGCGGCATCCGGTCCGCGACACACCCGCGGATCGCAAAACGTCCCACGCTCGAAGACTTCCTCGCCGAACGACACATCGCCGTCGAGGCCTTGGCCGGGCACACCAACGTCGACGAGTCACTCGACTCCCTCGGCCACACCCGCGATATCGCCTTGCGCATCTCACATTTCGCGGCGTTGCCCGGTCTGGTCGCACAGACCAGTTACCTGTCGATCATTCCCACGTCAGTGGCCCCAGAGATGTGTTCGCAGGCCAACATCGAGACGTTCGAGTTGCCGTTCGCGGTGCCCGAACTCCAAGTGAGCCTTCACACCTACCGACGCGCGCTGCCCGATCCCGGGGTGGAGTGGTTTCGAGAGACGATCATCAGAGCGCTGCGCGACTGGAAGATTCGCAGACACAACGAGAACCAGTAGTCGTTTGCCCGCGTTGCAGTCACGGTTGCGCTTGCGGAGTAACGAGGAACTTCTCCCCGGTCGCTCGCTTGACGTAGCTGTTGAACGCATCGGGCCTGAGCATGCCGGCGAGTGAAACCTCCCGCGTGTAGGTACTCGCGAACGTCGTGGTGAGCTCCGCAGCCACCCGGGCTCGGAGCCGACCAATGGTTTCGGCGCCAGCGCTCTGAAGGAATGGGGTGAGCAGCCATCCGCCAACACCCCACGCCATTCCGAAGTTCCTTGTGAGCACTGTCGGGCCCGTGTCGAGTCCGCCGTAGATGTACACCTGCTTATGGACGGAGGACCCATAGCGCGAGTACTCCCCCGCCGTTGAGTTGGCCGTTTCCTCCATGCCATTGAGGATTTGACTTGCGAGCGTCCCCCCGCCCGTGGCGTCGAACCCAAGCGTCGCGGACGTCGCTTTGAGAGCCTCGACGAGATCTCTCGAGAACGACGTCGATGCGGTGTTGCACACGTGGATCGCGCCGAGTGATCGCAGCAGCTCCTCTTGGTCGGGCTTGCGGACGATGTTGACAAGCGGTACCCCGTCCGTCTGGCACAGCTTGACGAGCATCTGCCCAAGATTCGACGCCGCAGCGGTATGCACCAGGCCGGAATGACCTTCGCGGCGCATGGTTTCCAGCATTCCGAGAGCCGTCAAGGGATTGACGAAGGACGATGCGCCGTCCCTGGCAGTTGCACCCTCCGGCAAGACGAGACACGCAGAAGCATCGAGCACTCGGTACTGCGAGTACATCCCGCCTCCGGCAATCCCCACCCTCTTCCCCAGAAGGTCCCGCACCGCCGACGACGACCCCGCAGCGACGACTGTGCCCGCACCCTCATTGCCCACGGGAAGTGACTTGTCGACTCGCGCCGAAAGCCCTCCCAGGGCCCCCGCGCCCAACGATGCCGTGACGATGGGGCGCGACGGCGTGCCCGCTACCGTCGCAGTGGTCATGTCCGCGCCGGCGATGAGGATACCCAAGTCGGACGGGTTGATCGGCGAGGCTTCCACGCGTACCAACACCTCATTGGCGGCGGGGATCGGAACTGAGACGTCGTGCAATGACAGCTCCAGCGTCCCGTTCGATGTCACCATCGAACGCAGTTCCAATGCAGTGTCGGGCAAATCTACGGTCATGGGTTGCCTCGCTCCTGTTGTGGATGTGTCTCTCGCCGTACGAACGCGCACCGCAGTCACCGATCTTCCCCCGCATCCGCCACCGTCGGTGGGGAGTCGAGGTACTAGCGTCGATCTCACCGACGACGGAGGTGCACATGGCCGGGCAAATACCCTTGGTCGACTATCTGGTGCTGGACGGCGACGAACCACACTTGGTGGCGCAGGAATGCACGAACTGCGGCGCCCGGTTCTTCGACCGTCGCAACGCCTGCGCGAACTGCTTCGCCACCGACTTCAAGACCGTGCCGATCGCGACCGAGGGCACGGTGCGCGCATTCACCATCGTCGCCTTCGCGGCACCGGGAATCCCCACCCCGTTCGTGGCCGCTGTCGTCGACTGCGGCGGGACCCAGGTGCGCGCCAACCTGGTCAACGTCGAGCCCGATGCCGAGCACGTTCACGACGGCATGAAGGTCCGGCTCGCCACCCAATCGATCGGCACCGACTCCGAGGGCACCGAGGCGATCGGTTTCGGCTTCGAGCCCGTCGGCTGACGGTCCCGATATGCCAACTACCCAGATGACGAAGGAGCACCAGCGATGAGCGCGAGCGACGAGGTCTGGATCCTCGGAATTCAGATGACCAAGTTCGGCAAGCACCCCGACCTCGACACCGTCGACCTGGCGGCGCGGGCCGCCACCGGTGCGCTCTCCGACGCGGGCGTCACCATGGCAGACATCGGCGTGCTCGCGGCGGGCAACCTGATGAACGCCAGTGCCAGTATCGGACAACAACTTCAGAAGCAGATCGGCCAGACCGGCATCCCCGTCTACAACGTCGCCAACGCGTGTGCGACGGGCGCCACCGCGCTGCGGACCGCCATCATGGCGGTCAAGGCCGGCGAGGTCGACTACGGTCTCGCCGTCGGCGTCGAGAAGCTCTCCGGCGCAGGCCTGCTCGGCGGAGGCGGCACGAAGAAGAAGGACGCCGACACCTGGACGCCTGCGGGCCGTTACGGCGCGGTCGCACCGATCGACGGGCGGATAGGCACCGAGACCATGCCCGGCGTCTTTGCCCAGATCGGCACGGAGTACGGCCACAAGTACGGTGGCACGAGCTTCGAGTTGTTCGCCAAGATCAGCGAAAAAAACCACGCTCATTCCACCTTGAATCCGCTTGCGTCCTACCAGAAGAGATTCACGCTGGAGCAGATCATGAACGACGTCATGATCGCGTATCCCAACACGCGTCCGATGTGCTCGGCCAACTGCGACGGCGCCGCGGCAGCGGTCGTGTGCAACGGCGAGACGCTGAAGTCGCTGTCACTCGAGCAACGGCGGCGGGCGGTGAAGGTGTCGGCATCGGTGCTGACGACCGACCCGTACGAAGAGGGCTGCCAGGTGCTCCCGAACGTCAACACGCTGACCCGCAAGGCCGCCACCATCGCCTATGAGCAGGCCGGCGTGGGCCCGAGCGAGCTCGATCTGGTCGAGTTGCACGACTGCTTCGCGACTGCCGAATTGGTGCACTACGACAACCTGATGCTGTGTGACGAGGGCGGCGCAGCGGAGTTCTTCAGTTCGGGTGCCACGTGGCGTGACGGCTCGACACCGGTGAACGTGTCGGGCGGCTTGGAGTCCAAGGGTCACCCCATCGCGGCCACCGGTATCGCCAACGTCTGGGAGATCTGCCACCACCTCCGCGGCGAGGCCGGCGACCGCCAGATCCAGAATGCGAAAGTCGGCCTTGCCCACGTCATCGGACTCGGCTCGGCCTGCGGCGTACACATCCTCGAGAGGTCAGCGGCATAGTCTCTGCTCCGGCGAGCAGACTTAGCTTCATGCGCGCTGCGGTATTTGAGGAGTTCGGTGGTCCGGTGAATGTCCGGTCCGTCTCCGATCCGGCACCATCGCCTGGAGGGGTGGTCGTTGAAGTGCGCGCTACCGGTCTTTGTCGGAGTGACTGGCACGCGTGGGCCGGGCATGACGACGGGGTAGCGCTCCCACACGTTCCCGGTCACGCGCTCGTCGGAGTTGTTGCCGCGGTGGGCGCCGACGTCCGACGATGGACCGTCGGCGACCGTGTAACCACACCATTCGTGTGCGGCTGCGGCACGTGCCAGTGGTGCGTGAACGGACCGGCGCAGGTGTGTCCGGAGCAGACCCAGCCGGGTTTCACACACTGGGGCTCGTTCGCCGAATATGTGGCCCTGCACGCTGCTGACGCCAACTTGGTCGCGGTCTCCGAAGTGGTCGGCGATGCTGCGGCGGCTGGACTGGGCTGCCGGTTCGCTACTGCCCACCGCGCGCTGAGTGCTCGGGCCGGCGTCAGGCCCGGCGAGTGGGTGACGGTCGTCGGGGTCGGCGGTGTGGGCCTCAGCGCCGTGCAGATCGCAGTTGCCTTCGGCGCCAAGGTGATCGCGGTCGACCGAACCCCGGCGGCTCTCGCTCTGGCGCGGAGCTTGGGTGCAGAACACACCGTGCTCGCCGATGCTGTCGACGTCGCGGGCCAGGTGCACGACCTCACGGGCGGGGGCAGCCACGTCGCGGTCGATGCGGTCGGCTCGTCGACCACCTGCACGGACGCCATCCACAGCCTGCGGCGCCACGGACGTCACGTGCAGGTGGGGCTGATACCCAACGTTGGCGGGCACCCCGCGGTGCCGTTGGACCGCGTGATCGCCTGGGAACTGGACGTTCTCGGCAGTCACGGGATGGCCAGCGTGGACTATCCCGGCCTGTTGCATCTTGTCGAGGCGGGCACGTTGCGCCCGGAGGCACTCGTCGAACGCGTCGTCGGACTCACCGAGGGTGCTCGTCTACTGCCCTCGCTCGATACCGCGGCGCCGGTCGGCGTCACCCTGATTGACCCGCGGCTCGGCTGACCTGCGGCTGCGTAACGTCGCCCGGGAAACAGCACCACCTGTGTTGACGCAGAAAGGCCCAGGCTCGGGATGTTCTCCCTGACCTGGGCCTTGAACTGTGGAGCTGCCGGGAATCGAACCCACTACAGAAACGCGCGTGAACTGCGGAAACGTGGAATTTGAGCACGCGAAACAATGCGAAACGACGCGAAACGACCTGCGGATACGCGAGAGGTGTTGATGGCATCAACACGCCGCAGCCGCCGCGTGGCAGCGTCGATGACCGGAACAAACTGGGCCTAGCGGTCTGCCATCAGCGACCACGCCGTGTGGGACGGCCACGGGGAGATGGTATCGGCGGAAAGTACGACCATGTCGACCAATCAGGTCCGACCTACTGCCGCAGAGTCGGCCTTGTCGGCGTTCTTCCCGCCCGACTCACACCTCGGCGACCAGGGGCCGAGGTCCCGTGGCCAGGGCCGAAGGTCCGGGGGAAATGCAGCGCCGGTATCCATGACGTAGCCGCTGCGGTGGAGTGCCGATTCGGCCTTGTCCGGAGCCGTCACCGGGTACCGTCCCCACGGTAGGTCCTGCAAGCTGTGTCAGTCTGGCTCTGATTTGAGGGGCAATCGGTTGCGCTCTTCGAGTCGCTGCACTGACTGATCAGAATGGGGGGTCGGCCGGCGACGTCGACACACACTGGTGCGGGTGAGCCCGTTGAGGTGTATGGCGCGGTGATCGGGCGGCCCTCTGAGGTCCGATACAAATCGATCGCGCGTGCCTTAAAGTCCGGGGCGAACTTGCTCGGTCTAGTCACAATCAGCTCCTCCCTTGACCCAATCAGACCAAGATCGAGAGCCTCCAGAAAAGCGGGAGAACCTCACACAGCGCACGCGCCGGAGTAAGGAGGTAGCGGATATGGCCGGGTTGGTGGTTGGTGTGCCGAAGGAGATCAAGGAGAAGGAAGGCCGGGTGTCGGTGCAGCCGGACGGCGTTGCCGAGCTGGTCTACGACGGCCGAGAGATCGTAGTGCAGGCCGGCGCTGGGTCGGGCTGTGGCTTTCCCGACGACGAGTACGTTGCGGCCGGCGCCCGCGTTGTCGGCACCGCAGACGAGGTGTTTGCTGCTGCGGACTTGATCGTCAAGGTCAAGGAGCCCATCCCCGAGGAATATGACCGGTTCCGCCCGGGTCAGCAGCTGTTCACCTACCTGCACCTGGCGGCCGACCGCCGCCTCACCGAGTTCCTCCTTGACCGGCGCATCGACTCGATCGCATACGAGACTGTACAGACCGCGGACGGGCGGCTGCCGTTGCTCACGCCGATGAGCGAGGTTGCCGGTCGGATGGCTGTCCAGGCCGCCGCCCATCACCTGGAGAGTCCCGCCGGCGGGGCGGGTCTGCTGCTGGGCGGGATCCCGGGCACCCCCGCCGCAAAGGTCACCATCATCGGGGGCGGCGTCGCCGGAACCGAGTCCGCCAAGATGGCTCTCGGTTTGCGGGCGATCGTACGGGTGTTGGACACCAGCGCGGCGCGCCTGTCCTATCTCTCCGATGTGTTCGCTGGCCGGCTTGACCTGGTGATCCCCAACCGGGCGCGGACGGCGGCGTACGTGGCTGAATCCGATGTGGTGATCGGCGCCGTGCTGGTCGCCGGCGCGAAAGCGCCGAAACTGGTTACCCGCGACATGATCAAGAGTATGCGGCCCGGCAGTGTAGTCGTCGACATCGCCATCGACCAGGGCGGATGCTTCGAGACTAGCCGGCCGACCACGCACTCGGAGCCGACCTACGTCGAAGAAGGTGTCGTGCACTACTGTGTCGCGAACATCCCCGGCGCCGTCGCCCGCACCTCCACCCTCGGGCTAACCAGTGCCACCCTGCGGTACGTCGTCAGCGTCGCGGAGCACGGCGTAGCCGGCGCCGCCGCGCGGGACCCGGTCCTGGCGAAGGGCCTGAGCACCCTCGGCGGCAAACTGGTCTCGCAGCCAGTGGCCGAGGCACACGGCCTGCCCTACCAGGACCCGGCCACCCTCCTGCCGGCGGGCCAAGCGACAGGCCCGAACCCAACCTGATTCCCGCAGCCCGTACTCCCGCTTCTGACCAGCTATTTTGTTGTGGAACTGCCGAGAATCGAACCCGCTGCGGAAAACGCTCTTAGCTGCGGAAACGTCGAATTTGACTACGCGGAACAACGTGAAATGACGCGAAATGACCAGCGGATTACACCGGAGGTGTTGATGGCATCAACACGCCATCGCCGTTCCCCTGCTGGTACTCGGACCGGGACCCCATCCGCCGCCTGAACGCTTATAGCGACTAGCCATTCCTGGCCAGCAGCCGCGACAGCGGCAGGAGTATCAGGAGACTGACCATCGCGACGACGACCACCATGACGACAACACGGGGGTTGCTGAAGCTTTGGCTGCCCACTACGAGCCCCGCTGCAATGTTGCGCTGCGCCGTCCCCAAGCCCAGGACGGGCCGCGTGTCCGATCCCGGGCCGCCGAGCGCCCATCCCACGGCATAACCCAACGCAATAAACAGCAGGCCGGCCAAGATGGCACGGGTGCCGAAAAGGGACAGCACATCGTTGAAGTTGACCACTACCAGCAGCAACACCACGAGAACGAGGCCGAGACTGGAAAGGCGATCGAACAGCGGTTTGGCGCGCGCGGCCGCAGCCGGCAACTTGGCATTGACTGCGAGCGCGCCCGCCAACGGGAGGAGCATCAGCAGAACCAGCGAGCGGGCGATCTTCGCCGGGTTGACCGACACGCCCGGCGACAAGATCGGCAACACAAGTGGCAGGTAGCCCACCGTGATGACCATCAGCAACACCATCAAGGCCACCGCGAACGCCAGATCCCCTTTAGCGATCTGCGCGAGCTTGGGCAGGAACGGCGCGCCGGCGGCCACACCCAACAGCAGGAGTCCCACGCCCAGCGGTTCGTCGAGTCGCAGCACTCGAGCAAGCACGATGGCTCCCAAGGGCATCACCGCAAAATTCGCCAGCAGCGACATCGCCACCAGGCGGAGATTGCGCAGGGGAGCCGTGATTTGCGCGACTTTGAGCCCCAATCCCATCGCCAACATGCTCGACAAGACAAAGACGAGCGTCGCGACCGGGACCGCCCTCTCCAGTGCGCCCATAAGGTCCATTGTTAGACCTCTGTTCAGTTCGTAGGCCGATACCGCGCGACTCCTCGGCCTGCGCGGCGCGATGTACCGCTCCACCGCCGGCACCCAACGTCCGCAGTCACCTTAGGGCTCACCTGGTGCCCACCCAGCCAGCCCACTACCAGACTGAGTTGCTCGGCGGCGCGGGTACGGCGTGCGTCAGCCACTCGGCGATCGTAATGCTTTGCAACCCGAGTAGCGTGATCTCCTCCGGCGCCTTGGCCGGGCCGACGAGGTGTCTGACGACCGTCGAGCGTGTACAGCACCTCTACGTACGTAGTGCCGTCTTTGCGGGCCGCTGCGCAGCGATGGCATGGCCGCGATCGTAGCCCGAGAGTTGATACGGTTGTTCACGTTGAACCGCGGAACCAAGGGCCGCTGATCTGCGTCCCTTCTCCGGTGGAGCTGCCGGGAATCGAACTCGGCACGGATATCAGCTTGGCCTGCGAAAACAATGAGATTGGCGACGCGAAAGCACGTGAAACGACGTGGCGCGACCTGCGGGCATACCGAAGCGTGTTGATGACATCAACACTTCGATTGGCTCGGCGCGTACTCGCCAATCATGTTGGCCACGATTTCGAAATGGGTCGTCAAGCGGCAGATGACATGTCGGAACGCGAGCGCCCGGCCAGATTCGGTTGGCGATCCAGGGCACCAACAACAGCAGCAAAGGGTCGACCGTCTGAACGACGATGGCCACGCCGAGAGGGATGAATGGCCGCAGCGAGGATCAAAACACACGGGCCGCAGTTCTGCGGCCGTTCAGCGGGGCTGGGGCCAGTTTTTGAGCGTCTCGCATGTCGTCTTTTTCCAGACGCGGTTTGGCACGCCGGCCCTGTGGGACGATAGGCCCCGCGCCGTCCGGACCGCGGCGGCGCTGTGCGGGAGGGAAGCACCACGCCGTCACGTCGCCCCGAGCTCTTGAGCATGGCGGACGACTACGCGCGGCACGCCCTCTCGCAGCGCGCCTCCTTCGAGGCGATCCACCCGGCCGTGATGGCCGCCGCGGGGCGGCTGGCGAGCGAGCCCGTGCTCTGCGTGGCCGATCTGGGCGCCGCCGACGGCGTGAACTCTCACGGCCTTATCCGCGATCTCGTGACGCAGCGCGCTGGCCGGCCGCTGATCTACGCGCTCGTTGACCTCCCGACGAACGCGTGGCGGGTCGCCGCCGCCCACCTGCGGGACGCCTTCGGCCCGGCGGCGTACCAGGGCGTGATAGTCGTGATCCCTGCGCCGGCCGAGTCCGGCCCCGGGGTCGCCGACACGGGCACGGGCGCCCATTACGCCTTGCCGGAGGCCCACGGCGAGGCCTGTCGGCGAGCGCTCGATCGCGACCCGCCTCCCGCCGCAGTCGTCTCCCTGGCCGGAATCCCTCTCCACCAGGCGCCCTCCCTTCCGCGAGGCACAGTGCACCTCGCAGTGACCGGGACGACCATGCACTGGGTCGCCGACGCCGCCGGCCTGGCCTCGAGCGGCTCGGTCTTCCCCGGCTACCCGGACCACGTGGACGAGGACGAGCGAAGCGCCTGGCGCGTCGCCGCGGAGCGGCAGTGGGAGCGAATGCTCGAGATGCGCGCAGTAGAGCTGGCGCCCGGGGGGTGGTTTATCGCCGCCATCCCGGCCTCCCCCGCTGCATGCCCGGACAGGACGGGGCTCTACGTCGAGATCGTCGGGGACATGAACCTGCTGCTGGCCGACTGGCGCCGCGCGGGGCGCATCGGCGGCGCCACCGTCGCCGCGGCCGTCGTTCCGGTCTGGTCGCGCACACTCGGCGAGTTCCGGGCTCCCTTCGATGCGGGCGGCGGGAGCTTCGCCGGCCTCGAGCTCGAGAGCATCGAGCTTTTCCGTCTCGACAACCCCTACTGGCACGACAATCCCGCGGTGTTCGCGCGGGACTACCTCCAGAGCGTCACCGCATGGGGAGGGCCGCTCCTCCTCCGTGCCTTCGCGCACGAGGGCGAGGCACGCGCTGCCGGTCTCCTCGCCGACTTCCTCGGAGAGCTCGAGGAGCGCGTCGCGGAGGCCCCCGACCGCTATCGCTGGGACTACGTCGAGGCCCTCGTCATCTGCCGGAAAGCGAGCGACGCGGGGCCAGGCCGCGCCCGCGTCTCCTCGACCAGTTGACCTGCACGTCCTGGTGCGGTGCCTCTTGGATGATCGGTCCCTTTCGTCGCGTAAAACGAGCCTTCGAACTTCGACTGGGTCTGACACGAAGTTTTGAGACCCTCGTATGCCATCCCTTTCGAGACCGATTAAACCGAAGTTACGACTGTTTCTCGACCCTGATTGTGTAGCGGACCTGGGAAGTCGGCGTGGATCCCCGGGCTCTGAGTGTAGCCACTGAATTTGTGTGTCGCTTGAGTCTGTGACGCGGAGATCGCCGTAGAATTTGGGTATGGCGACATACGAGGGCGCGATGCACGTAGCCCGGAACAAGAGCAGCTATGTGGCGAAGTCCGGGGAGGAGCGGGTCTACGAGTCGGTGCTGCTGCGGCGCACCTACCGCGAGGGCGGCAAGGTGAAGCACGAGACGCTGGCCAACTTGTCGAGGCTGCCCGCCGAGGCGGTCGCCGCGCTGGAGGCGACGCTGAAGGGGCGCACGCTGGTGCCGGCCGGCGGCGAGTTCAGCATCGTCCGGTCGCTGCCGCACGGGCACGTGGCCGCGGTCGCGGCGATGGCGCGCCAGTTGGGCCTGCCCACGCTGCTGGGGCCGCGGTGTCGGGCGCGGGACATCGTTGTCGCGCTGATCGTCTCGCGGGTGATCCGGCCCGGCTCGAAACTGTCCACGCTGGCCTGGTGGCCCGACACCACCCTCGGGGTGGATCTGGGCGTGGCCGGCGCGTCCACCGACGAGGTCTATGCCGCGATGGACTGGCTGGCCGAGCGGCAGGACACGATCGAGAAGAAGCTCGCGGCCAAACACCTGGCCCCGCAGGTGAATCCGGGCCGGATGGCGTTGTTCGACCTCACCAGCGCGTGGGTGACCGGCCGGTGTTGCGAGCTGGCCGCGCGCGGCTACTCCCGCGACGGCAAGAAAGGCTGCGAGCAGATCGAGTACGGGGTGCTCACCGACCCGGCCGGACGCCCGGTCGCGGTCCGGGTGTTCGCCGGCGACACCGCCGACCCGGTCGCGTTCACCGAGATCGTCACCGTGATCCGCGACCAGCTCGGCATCCAGCGGCTGGTGCTGGTGGGCGATCGCGGCATGATCACCTCCGCGCGCATCGACGCGCTGCGTAAACTCAACGACGACCCCGACACCGCAACCGAATTCGGGTGGATCACCGCGCTGCGCGCGCCCGCGATCGCCAAACTCGCCCGCGCCGACGGCCCGCTGCAGATGAGCCTGTTCGACACCCAGGACCTGGCCGAGATCAGCCACCCCGACTACTCCGGGGAACGGTTGATCGCCTGCCGCAACCCCGCGCTGGCGGCCGAACGTGCCCGCAAACGCCGCGACCTGCTGGCCGCGACCGACAAGCTGCTCGCCGGCGTCGCCGACCGAGTCACCCGCGGCACCCTCACCGGCGCGGGCGAGATCGGCAAGGCGGTGGGCAAGGTGATCGACAAACACAAGATGGGCAAGCACTTCCACACCACCATCACCGACACCACCCTCACCTACCGTCGCGACCAGGCCCGCATCGACGCCGAAGCCGAGCTGGACGGCATCTACGTGCTGCGCACCAGCGTCGACGCCGAGGGCCTCGACCCCGCCGCAGTGGTGGACAGCTACAAGAACCTCGCCAACATCGAACGCGACTTCCGCATCATCAAGACCGATGACCTGGACCTGCGACCCATCCACCACCGCCTCGAGGACCGCGTCAAAGCACACGTGCTGATCTGCCTGCTCGCCTGCTACCTCATCTGGCACCTGCGCAAGGCCTGGGCGCCAATCACATTCACCGACGAACACCCACCCCAACAGGACAACCCGGTCGCCGCGGCGCAGCGGTCCGCCGCCGCCGACGCCAAAGCCGCCCGCAAACACGACCCCACCGGCAACCCGCTGCGCAGCTTCCGCGGCCTGCTCGACCACCTGGCCACCCTCACCCGCAACCAGATCCGCTACCACCACACCAGCATCGAGGTGCCCATGCTCGCCGACCCCACCCCCGACCAACGCCGCGCCTTCGACCTCCTCGACACCCCGATCCCGCTCACCGCCGCCGCGTAGCCAAAACAACCACCCCAGCCAATCAGCGAATCCCAAGGTCAACCCGTCGATTCGCCCATACCCGCGGTCGTAACTTCGGATTAAAAGGACGAGCTGGCCGGACAACCAAGCGCAACGCAGGGCGTGTTGATGGCATCAACACAAGTCGTCCCGGACATTTCGGTACGCGAAGCGACACTGCAGTCACCGAAGACACCTCGAATCGCCGTGAGCTTCGTGTTCTCAGACGGTCTCCGGCATGTAAGTCGAGGCCCGCGCCTACCTCACCTGAGCCAGTGCAATCGACCAACGCACTGGGCTGAACCAAAACGCTGCGCAACGTGCACGCCGCGCCCGGCGCCTGGCAAGGATGAAATGTGCTATTGTCCTGACAAAATGACCCGCCGGAGCCATCGGCCGGCTACGTCACGGGAGGCATGGTGCGGATAGGGCTGGTCGGTTACGGCGTCGGCGGCAGGTACTTCCACGCACCGTTCATCGTGGCGGCGGAAGCCTGTCAATTGGCCGGCGTGGTGGCGCGATCCCCCCAACGGGTAGCCGAGGTGGAGCAGGATCTTCCTGGCGTACCGGTGTTCGGGTCGCTGAGCGAGCTTCTCGATTCGGGCGTCGACGCGGTGACCATCTCGACTCCGCCGCAGACCCGGCGTGAACTCGTCTTGGAGGCGATCGGGCGCGGAGTCAACGTGATTGCCGACAAGCCCTTTGCGCCGACGGCCGCCGACGCCCGGGATCTCGTCGAGGCGGCGAAGGAAGGCGGCGTCTTGTTGAGCGTCTTCCACAACCGTCGCTGGGACACCGACATCACCACCCTCCGCGGCGTACTGGACAGCGAATCACTCGGCGACATCTGGCGTTTCGACTCTCGGTTCGATCTGGATCAGCCACAGACCCTCGAGGCCGGGCCCGACGGCGGTCTGTTGCGCGATCTGGGCAGTCACCTGGTGGATCAGGCGCTGTGGCTGCTCGGACCGGCGCAGCGAGTATCGGCGAGTCTGGATTGGGTGGAGCGCCCCGAGGGGCGCACCGACGCCGGCTTCGTCCTCACCATCTGGCATGTTGGCGGCGCCCACTCGCACATCTCGTCGAGCAAGCTGAATCGACTCGAGTCCCGGGAACTCCGCCTCTTCGGCTCGCTGGGCAGCTACGTGTCCTCGCAGACGGACGTCCAAGCGCAGGCCATCTTCGCCGGATTGCGTCCCGCGGACGACCCAGACGGCTGGGGCTACGAGACCGAGGAGCGCTGGGGCATGCTTTCGACCGCCGACGGGATTCAACGGGTGCCGTCGGCGCAGGGCTCCTACACGGACTACTACAACCGCTTCGCCGCGGCGGTCGCCGGCACCGGTCCCCAGCCGGTCCCCGCGGCCGAGGCCGTAGGCACCCTGGCCGTGCTCGACGCGGCCCGGATCAGTGCCGCAGAGGGCGTCACCGTCGCGGTATGAACGGCGCGGCGGCGAACGACCTCGCCGATGACTGCGCAGTCGAGGGATGCGACGACGATCCGAGAACGCTTGATGCACCGTCGGAGGAGGAGGACTCTCGGGCCCCGCAGTTGTTCGAGCACGACGGGTTGGTGCGGCGAGCGGAGTTGGAGGGGTGACCGCCGCCCGTCGAACACGCCTTGACGACTTTGGGGCGCACTGCTAAGTCCGCTTCCGCCGCCGCGGGAGTGGGTCGAAACCCACGTCCCCGAAGTGCTCGAGACCAATGCCAGGTCCACACCGGCCGACGCCGTCGAGCGATCCGCGGAATACGGCGAAGCGTCTCGTGAATTGGACCGCACGTCACGATGAGCAGACTCCCCTAGTCGCTCCCTACTAAACGAGTCCGTTGGCCGCTGTCGCGGGCCTGAACTGCAACGGCAACCCCTTGCATCCCGACCAGGAAGTGGGGCCCGAAGACGCCGAGGACCTGCGGAATGCGATCCGCGTCGCCGGTCTGCTCGGCGTGGATCGCGTGGTGACGATGTCGGGACTTCCGCAGGCCCATCCCGGTGGCACGTGGCCGGCGTGGCACGTCAACACCTGGGATTCCGGCTATCTGGACTCGCTGGACTATCAGTGGGACGAGATCGCCCTGCCGTTCTGGACCGAAATCGACGCGCTTGCGCGGGAGAACGGGGTGAAGGTCGCCATCGAGATGCACCCGCAGAACCTGGTGTTCAACCCGCCCACCCTCAAGCGACTCGTCGAACGCACCGGTGCCGCCAACGTGGGCGCGGAGATGGACCCCTCGCACCTGTTCTGGCAGGGCATCACATCCTCGAGAGGTCAGCGGCATAGTCTCTGCTCCGGCGAGCAGACTTAGCTTCATGCGCGCTGCGGTATTTGAGGAGTTCGGTGGTCCGGTGAATGTCCGGTCCGTCTCCGATCCGGCACCATCGCCTGGAGGGGTGGTCGTTGAAGTGCGCGCTACCGGTCTTTGTCGGAGTGACTGGCACGCGTGGGCCGGGCATGACGACGGGGTAGCGCTCCCACACGTTCCCGGTCACGCGCTCGTCGGAGTTGTTGCCGCGGTGGGCGCCGACGTCCGACGATGGACCGTCGGCGACCGTGTAACCACACCATTCGTGTGCGGCTGCGGCACGTGCCAGTGGTGCGTGAACGGACCGGCGCAGGTGTGTCCGGAGCAGACCCAGCCGGGTTTCGCACACTGGGGCTCGTTCGCCGAATATGTGGCCCTGCACGCTGCTGACGCCAACTTGGTCGCGGTCTCCGAAGTGGTCGGCGATGCTGCGGCGGCTGGACTGGGCTGCCGGTTCGCTACTGCCCACCGCGCGCTGAGTGCTCGGGCCGGCGTCAGGCCCGGCGAGTGGGTGACGGTCGTCGGGGTCGGCGGTGTGGGCCTCAGCGCCGTGCAGATCGCAGTTGCCTTCGGCGCCAAGGTGATCGCGGTCGACCGAACCCCGGCGGCTCTCGCTCTGGCGCGGAGCTTGGGTGCAGAACACACCGTGCTCGCCGATGCTGTCGACGTCGCGGGCCAGGTGCACGACCTCACGGGCGGGGGCAGCCACGTCGCGGTCGATGCGGTCGGCTCGTCGACCACCTGCACGGACGCCATCCACAGCCTGCGGCGCCACGGACGTCACGTGCAGGTGGGGCTGATACCCAACGTTGACGGGCACCCCCGGTGCCGTTGGACCGCGTGATCGCCTGGGAACTGGACGTTCTCGGCAGTCACGGGATGGCCAGCGTGGACTATCCCGGCCTGTTGCATCTTGTCGAGGCGGGCACGTTGCGCCCGGAGGCACTCGTCGAACGCGTCGTCGGACTCACCGAGGGTGCTCGTCTACTGCCCTCGCTCGATACCGCGGCGCCGGTCGGCGTCACCCTGATTGACCCGCGGCTCGGCTGACCTGCGGCTGCGTAACGTCGCCCGGGAAACAGCACCACCTGTGTTGACGCAGAAAGGCCCAGGCTCGGGATGTTCTCCCTGACCTGGGCCTTGAACTGTGGAGCTGCCGGGAATCGAACCCGGGTCCTACGGCATTCCCTCGAGGCTTCTCCGTGCGCAGTTCGCTATGCCTCTACTCGGATCTCCCGGTCACGCGAACAAGCCGAAATGACGATCCCAGTCGCTGTGAGTGTCCCGATGAGTCCCGCGACCGAACTCATCGGTGGATCCCTCTAGCTGATGCCAGGGTCCGGGTCGAGGGCGTTCCCGGTCTGACAGACCAGCCGTCGCTTAGGCAGCGAGGGCGTAGTCGCGCTGATTTGACTCGGCGCTTAATTGGTTGCAACGACGCTTACGGTGGTCTCTTGCCTGCACCGGCACGCTTCCCTTGATTCGATGCGCGAAGTCGAAACCGTTCAGCCCCTCGCATCCCCGCCGACTTTCGGCAGGACAGTCAATAGTACGCCACGCTCAACAAGCCACCACAGCAATTTCATCCCGATCGGGCGTGTTTCCCCAGCTCAGGTTGCGTAGTTGAGGTGCTCGACGACCCGCCTGCCGACCGCCGCGTGGCCCCCGTTTGGCGATGGCTCGCACATGCTCGGCAGGCGTTGTGCGTCCACCGCCACACGCGACCCGTCGGGTGCACCCCCCGAGGCGACGGCGGGGTGTTCATTGAGCAAGCAGGTTGACGAGCCTGGTGAAGAGATTGGGCAGCGCCTGCGCGGCCGGGACGATGCCTGCGCGCAGCGGCGGGTGTGCGCTCGCCTGAAGGAGGGCCGCGGTGAGCATCCGGTAGCGACGGGTCAGCCTGCGCCAATGGAGGTCGTAGTCCTCGGGCCGTTCGCGCACAACGCAATTCACGAGGAGTTCGGCGGCGCCGAACGCCAGCCCCATACCCTCGCCGGTGAGCGCGTCGATGTATCCGGCTGCGTCGCCGACCAGCAGCACCCGACCCGCCGCACGGGTGCGTACCTTCTGCCGCAGCGGTCCTGCGGCCCGGTCCTGACCGTGCGCGTGGCCGGAGACCCGGTCGCGGAGCTCGCCGAAGGATTCGAAGTGGCGGTCGAAGCCACCGCGGGTGGCGCTGAGGATCGCGATCCCGACGCAATCGTCGGCCACCGGTGTCACGTATGCCTCGGCGCCCGGCGACCAGTGCACCTCGACCGAGTCCGTCCACGGGGCGATCTCGACGTGCCTGCGGATGCCCCACCGACGCGGGCCCACGCCCGGCTGGGACAGCCCCAGAGCTTTGCGGATCGGCGAATGCAGTCCGTCGGCCGCGGCCAGGTACCTAGCCCGAAACCCACCGGCACACACCGATTCCGCGTCCTGAGTGACCTGGCCGAGCTCGCCGTGCACGAGCTTCACCCCGGCCGCTTCGGCGCCCCGCCACAAGGCGGAGTGCAGGACGGTCCTGCGCACGCCGCGCCCGACGCCCGCCCTGAACATCGCATCGACCCGGCGGTCACCGTCTAGGTAGCTGATCCCGCGCAGCGGTCGGCCGGCCGCCGTGACGCCAAGCCGGTCCAGGTGCGCGATGGTGTGGGGCATCATGCCCTCGCCGCAGGCCTTGTCCAGCACCCCACATCTCCGTTCGACGACGGCGACGTCGAGCCCGGCCCGCGCGCCGTACAGTGCGGTGGCCAGGCCCGCGGGGCCGCCGCCAGCTACGAGCAGGTCGATCACGTTAGGCTCGCGAGTGCGTCGTTCTCGATCCGGATCCGCGTTCGCAGCAATGCGGCGTTCAGCACGGTGAACGCCAGGGCGGTGATCCACGCCGAATGCACTAACGGCAGCGCGATGCCCTCGACGACAACGGCGACGTAGTTGGGGTGCGGTATCAGCCGGTAGGGCCCGCCGGTGACACGCGGGGCGCCGTGGATGACGACGACGCGGGTGTTCCACTGATGCCCCAGCGAGTTGATGCACCACCAGCGCAGCACCTGCGCGGCGAGGACGACGACCAGCATGGGCCAGCCCAGGGCGGGGACGAACGGCCGGTGCAGCGCGATCACCTCGATCAGGCAGCCGGCCAGCAGGGCGGTATGTAGGAGGACCATCACCGGGTAATGGCCCGCACCGACCTCGGTGCCCCCTCGTTCCCGGCTCCACGCCCAGTTGCGTTTGGAGACAACCAGTTCGGCCAGCCTCTCGATGGCGACAGCCGCGATCAGGACGACGTACCAGGTCATAGTCACCGCCAGCGCAGAAGGACGAGTTCGGAGCAGAATCCCGGTCCCATCGCCATGAGCACGCCGGGGCTGCCCGCCGGTGGCCGCTTGATCATCGTGTCGCGCAGCACATGCAGCACCGACGCAGACGACAGGTTGCCGACCTCGGCGAGCGACCGCCACGTCAGTTCGAGTGCGTTGTCGGGAAGGCCAAGGGTCGCGGTGATGGCCTCGATGACCTTGGGGCCGCCGGGGTGGCTCACCCACGCGCCGACGTCGCCGATAGCGAGACCATGGGACGCAAGGAATCCCGTGACGTCATCGGCCAGATAACGCTCGACCACTGCAGGCACGTCGGGCGACAGCACCAGGCGGAATCCGCTCGCGCCCACGTCCCAGCCCATCGTGCGCAGCGAGTCCGGATAGAGGTGACTGCGCGAGTCGAGCACCTCGGGTCCGGATGCCCCGATCTGCTCGGCGCGACTATCCCCGACGGCCACAACGGCGGCGGCACCGTCGCCGAACAGCGCGCTGCCCACCAAGGTGGCCAGCGACGGCTCGGTTTTCGGCACCAACGAGCAGAGTTCGACCGCCACGAGTACCGCGACCCCGTCGGGGGCACCGCGTAGGTAGTCGTGCAACCGCGCGGTGCCGGCCGCGCCCGCAACGCAACCCATTCCGAACAGCGGCACCCGCCGTACGTCGGGTCGCAGCCCGATCCGCCCGGCGATCCGCGCGTCCAAGGTCGGCACAGCGAGGCCGGTGACGGTGGTAGTCATGATCAGGTCAACGTCCGACGGCTCCAGACCGGCGTCCTCAAGCGCGCCAGTAATCGCGGCGCACCCGAGTTCCACCGCGTGCTCGATGAATATGTCGTTGGCAGCGCCGAAGTCGGTCAGCGCAGCATAGTCCTCGAGCGGCAATACCAAGTGCCTGCTCTCGACCTTGGCGCTTTGATGCACGGCGCGGACGAAGTCCTCGTGCTCCGAATAGCCCGGCATCGCCAGAAGCGCTTCGGTCACCTCGGCCTGGGAGTAGCGGCGCGCGGGTACCTCTCCACGCACGGCGGCAATCACACTCATGACACAGTCCTCCTGCTAGTAGACACACGCATTTCTTCAATAGCGCTGGGACTGAGCACCACTGGCCGCTCCGGGTCGAGACCGTCTTCGATGCCGATCCGGTTGTGCAGCTTGGTCATCCACTTGGGCGCCCACCAGTTCCACTCGCCCATGACATGCATGAACGCAGGGAGCAGCACCATCCGGACCAGGGTGGCGTCGACCAGGATCGCGAGCGTCAGGCCGAGACCGAACATCCGCATGAACGACACTTGTGCGGCGATCAGCGCCGCGAACGAGATGGACATGACCACCGCTGCCGCCGTGACCACCCGGCCGGTGCGCGCGATGCCCAGCGCGACACTCTCGTCGCTGTCCGCGCGTGTCCGCGACGACTTCAGCCAGAACTCGCGTATGCGCGAGACCAGGAAGACCTCGTAGTCCATCGAGAGGCCGAAGGCGATGCAGAACAACAGAACGGGGATGTTGGCGACGAGGATTCCGGTGGCCGTCGTGCCGAGTCCACCGAGGTGCCCGTCCTGAAAGATCCACACCATCGCACCGAAGGCCGCGCTGAGCGAAAGCATGTTCAGTACCAACGCCTTCAGCGGGATCATCACGCTGCCGGTCAGCAGGAACAGCACCGCGAACATGATCACCGCGATCAGTCCGAGCACCACCGGCAACCGCGACGTGATCGCGTCGACGCTGTCCCGGTTGACCTGCGCGGTGCCCGCGAACAGTACTTCGCGCCCGCCGGGACCCTGGACTGCGTGCAGGCCGTCGAGCTGGGCCTCGGAGGATTCGGAGAACAGCGGGGCGGTGCTGCGCACCGTCAAGTACGCGCTGCCGCCGACAACCTGGACCGGTGACACCCCGGCGACGTCGGGCACGCGAGCGAGGTCCGCTGTGTACCGGTTGATCTCGGCTTCGGTCAGATCACTGACTTCGGGCACCACGATCGCCACCGCGGTGGCGGAGTCATCGGGAAATCCGGTGCGCATCTCGTCACCGACCTGGTGGGCCGACGCAGTCGTCGGCAATACCCGATCGTCGGGGAACCCCCACTTCACCCCAAGGAACGGGGCCCCGAGCAGCACGAGCAGCGCGACGACCGCCAACCCGGCGGGGAGAGCGTGCCGCATGAGCGTCTTCGTCCAGCGATAGAGGAGCGGCTGCTCAGGCTCTCGGTGCAAGCCGTGGTGGCGGCCGAACAGTCGGCGAATGCCCCACGCCTGCAGCCGATCTCCGAGTAGCACCAGAGCTGCGGGCGTGACGAACAGTGCGGCCAGCGCGGCGAACGCGACGGTGGCCACTCCCGCGTAGGCGAACGACTTTAGGAACGCCATCGGGAACACCGCCATCACGGCCATCGACAGGGCCACAATCGTCGCCGAAAACACCACGGTGCGGCCTGCCGTCGCCATGGTCTGAACCAGCGCGTCGTCGCGGCTCGCGCCGTCTGCGAGCTCGTCGCGGTACCGACTGATGATGAGCAACGTGTAATCGATGGCAAGGGCCAAGCCCATTGCTGCGCTGAGGTTCAGCGCAAAGATCGAGACGTCCGTGAAGTAGGTGACACCGCGCAGCACGGCGAGTGCACCGAGAATCGCCATGCCGCCGACGGCAAGCGGTACCGCAGCCGCGAGCGCTCCACCGAACACCCAGACGAGCACGATGAAGCTGATCGGGATCGCCAGCGATTCCATCAGTAGCAGGTCGCGCTGCGACTGCTCGGTGATCTCGACGTTCACCATCGCGTCGCCCCCCGCGCGTACCGTCACGCCATCCCTGTCGTGCACGAGCCGGTCGGACAGCTCCTTCGCATATTCCTGCGTCTTGTTCTCATCGCCCGCGATCCCGGCCACGATCAGCCCGGACCTTCCGTCCTTGCTGGCCAACGCTGCCCGCTCGGGAGCCGGCGCGGTCCACAGCGACGTCACCGATGTCACATGCGGCGAGCGCTTCAGGTCGTCGACCAGTTCGGTGCCAACCGCACGTGCCGGACCGCCGTTGGCCCCGTCGGCGGCGGATACGACGATCACCATCTGCACGTTGCCCGCGTCGAACTTGTCCGTGAGCAGTTCCGTCGCCTTGGCCGACTCCGACGATGGGTCCTCGAATCCGCAGGCGCACAAGCTCTTTGCCACCGGCACGCCCAAGATACCCGCCAGCACCGCCACCAGTGCCGCCACGGCGAGCATTCGCCGCGGCGCGGCGATGGCGAGCTGCGCGATGCGGTGCAGCACACCACCCCGTGACGGACGGATCACCGCGCCGACCACAGTCCGCGGCGCCTCTGCACTCAACCGTCCACTGCCGCCAGCCACGGGATCACCCGCCCTCCGAAGCAGCTAAATCATCCGTCGATGACTTTTGTCATCCGTCGATGACTTAAGAACGTACGCCTACGTTGACGACAAGTCAACAGCGGATGACATAGAGTTTGGGGATGGATACACAACGGCCTCGCAATGCCGCCCAGACGCGCGCCGACATCCTGTCGGCCGCGCGTCGCCGCTTCGCAACGGAAGGTTTCGAACCCACTACCCTGCGGGCCATCGCGGCGGATGTCGGTGTCGATGCAGCGCTGGTGACCCGTTACTTCGGTAGCAAGCAGGATCTGTTCGCGACAGCTACGGAGTTCAGGATCGATCTGCCAGACCTGTCCGGCGCGGCCCCGAACGACATCCCGAGCATGTTGTTGCCGCGGTACTTCGCGGTGTGGGAGGACGACCAGAGCTTCTTGGCACTGTTGCGCGCGGCGGGGACGAGCCGGATCGCAGCGGACACAATCAATCAGACGCTTGCGAAGCATGTGGCGCCGACGTTGCGCACCGTCACTCCGGACAATCACCGACAGCGGATTGCGGTGACGGATGCGTTCGTCATCGGGCTTGCGATGACCCGATCTGTCCTCGCCAATCCACCAATCGCCAACCTCAGTCGCGAAGAACTCAGCGGCTGGGCCGGACCCGTATTTCAGCAGCTACTCGTTGGCCCGGCACCGTCGTAATCTCAGGTTTGGGCCTGGGGCACTCGTTTAGGGCACTCGTTTGTCGCCGCTGCGTGTTTTCGAGCTCAGATGACGTAGTTGAGGTGCTCGACGATCCGCTGACCGACCGTCTGGTCGCCGCCGTAGGAAACTACGTCCGGGTGCTGCGCGAGCGTCGTCCGACCGCCGGCCAGCCGAGTGAACAGCAGGCCGTCGAGCCGGATCGTCGCCGTCGGTTCGGCGTCGCCGAAGTCCTCCACGACCCGGCCCCGACCCTCGACGGCGACGTTCACGGTGCGTTGCAGCGGGCCGGTCAACTCGATCGACACCCGCGATCCGTCCGGAGCGCCGCCGAGCCTGCCGACGACGAAACCCATGCTGGCGGCCACCTCGTCGAGCGCCAACCTGGACGCCGGCCCGTCCAGGTCGGCGTCGCTGGCGGGTCGACGAAGCGCGTCGCGGATGTCGTGCTCGTGCATCCAGCAGTCGAAGACCCGCACCCGCATGAACCGCCCGTAGGTGTCGGGTCCGGCGGGTGTCGCGGTGATCTGGTTCCAGTCGTCGTCGGCCATGTCCGAGAGCGCCGCGCGGCGTTCGGCGGTCGCTTCGCGGAACTGGTCGAGTAGGTCGGCCGCCTTCGTGCCCCGCAGCCTGCGCACCCAGCGCTCGTTCATCACGCCGATGTCGTTTCGGACATGCTTGAGCGTCGACACGTCGATGTCGGCCTCTGGGGTGGCGACGCCTTGCAGCATCGACTCCGTGCCGATCAGGTGCGCTACCACGTCGCGCGCGCGCCACCCGGGGAGCGCCGTGGGCGCCTGCCAATCCGATTCGGACAGCCCTTCCAGCAGTGATTCGATGTCGCCCCACACCGCGAACAGGCCGTCCAGCACGTCGGCCTTGTCGAGATGGGTGACGGGTCGCGAGGGGCTAGCCATCGCACGACGGTAGCGCTCGCCCTTCCGCGAGCGTGCGGAAAATGTCGCCGTTGCCCGGCGTGTCGGCCGACAGACACGCACCCTCGCGGCAATGGAAATCAGCCGGCCGCGATCATGGCGACCGCCACCAGCGCCAGGACCATGCCGAGCGACTGCCAGCGGGTCACCCGTTCGCGCAGCACGATGATGGCCAGCAGCACGGTAGCCGCCGGATACAACGACATGAGCACGCTGGCCAGCGACAGCAGCGACGCCTGCAACGCCAGCAGCATCGCGATATTGGCGCCGACGTCGAAGAACGCTGCCAGCACGGCCAGCCGCAGCGGCGTGCCGGTGGGCGGCCGCAGATTACCGCTCAGTGCGGCGACGACGATGACCAGCACGCTGGCCGAGATCCTGGAGAACACCAACGGCCACAGCTTGGCCTCCACCGGGGCCTGGTCGATGAGCACGAAGTTCAGTCCGAAGGCCACCCCCGCCCCCACCGTCAACCAGGCGACCTTGGCCGTGAACCGGTGCGGCGTGATGTCCTCGTCGGTCGCCTCACGGCTGACCAGCACCACCGCGACCAGCGCCAGCACCACCCCGACGGCGGCGATCGGGCCGGGCCGCTCGCCCAGCGCGAGGCCAACCCCGAGCGGGATGCCCGCGACCAGCACCGACGTCAACGGTGACACCACCGAGATCGGGCCCGCCCCGAGCGCCGCGTAGAACCACCACACTCCGAACGCCTGGGAGATCCCGCACAGCGCGCCCCAGATGACGGCGCCCTCGGTGATCTGGCCGCCGACGATCGTCGCGATCCCGGCCAGCAGCACCATCGCGATCGGATACGACACCAGTACGACCCGGAGTGCCGCGACGCGTCGTGACGCGATACCGCCGACGAAGTCGCTTATGCCGTACCCCAGCGCCGAGGCCAGCGCCAGGGCGACACCGATCAGGTCATGCCCTTGGCGCGGCGGCCCAGCTCGCGGGTCACCTCACGGGCAGCGTCGCGGCGCGCCATGTCCTGGCGTTTGTCGTGGGCCTGCTTACCGCGGGCCAGCGCCAGTTCCACCTTCACCTTGCCCTCGGAGAAGTACAGCGAGAGCGGCACCAGCGTCAGGTTGCCGTCGCGGATCTTGCCGACCAGGGTGTCGATCTGGCGGCGGTGCAGCAGCAGTTTGCGGTTGCGGCGCGGAGCGTGGTTGGTCCAGCTGCCGTGGTGATACTCCGGGATGTGCAGATTGCGCAGCCACACCTCGCCGTCATCGACGGTGGCGAAGGCGTCGGCCAGCGACGCCTGTCCCTCCCGCAGGCTCTTGACTTCGGTACCCACCAACGCGACGCCGGCCTCGAACGTCTCGAGGATCGAATAGTTGTGCCGGGCTTTGCGATTGGTGGCCACGATCTGGTTGTTGCCGGACCGTGCGGGGCTGGACTTCTTGGACACGTCTAGCGCCGGACGTAGAGCCGCAGCGTCACGTAGGCGGTGATGCCTGCCATCGCGACACCGACTAACAGCAAGATGGGCGCGATGTAGAGGATGTCGGCGTAGTCGATCCGGGCGATCAGGTTGGCCTGATAGAACTGGTCGAGCGCCTTCTCCAGGAACAACGCCCGCACCAGGATCAGCCCGATGATCGCGATGATCACGCCGATCAACGCCGCCAACATCGCTTCCAGCAGGAACGGCAGCTGGGTGTACCACCGACTGGCGCCGACCAGCCGCATGATGCCGATTTCGGTGCGCCGGGTGTAGGCGGCGACCTGAACCATGTTGGCTATCAACAGAATTGCGCCGATGGCCTGCACGATTGCCACCGCGAATGCGGCGCTGCTGAGCCCGTCGAGCACGGCGAACAGCCGGTCGATCAGGTCCTTCTGGTTGAGCACGTTGAGCACGCCGGGCTGGCCGACCATCGTCTCGTCGAAATCCTTGTGCTGTTCGGGATTGTCCAGCTTGACGATGAACGACGCCGGGAAGGCCTCCTTGCCAGCGACGTCCTTGTACTGCGGGAACTTGCTGATCGCGTCGTCGTAGGCGTCGTCTCGGTTCAAGAAACGCACGGAGCGCACGTCGTCGCGGCCCTCGATCTCCGAGCGCAGCGCCTTGCACGGGTCGGCGTCGCAGGTGGGGTCGTTGGCCGAGACGTCGTTGGTCAGAAAGACCTGGCTCTCCACCCGGTCGAGATAGATATCGCGCGAGTTGTCGGCGAGCCGCACCACCAGCAGGCCGCCGCCGAACAGGCCGATGGAGATGGCGGTGGTCAGGATCATCGCGACCGTCATGGTGACGTTGCGACGAAGCCCGGTCAGAACCTCGTTGAGCAGGAAGCCGAAGCGCACTTAGCGATCCATTCCGTAGACGCCGCGCTGCTCGTCGCGGATCAGCCGACCCAGTTCGAGTTCAACGACGCGTTGGCGCATCGAGTCGACGATGTGATGGTCGTGGGTGGCCATCAGCACCGTCGTCCCGGTGCGGTTGATGCGCTCGAGCAGATCCATGATGTCCTTGCTGGTCTCGGGGTCCAGGTTTCCGGTCGGTTCGTCGGCCAGCAGCACCAGGGGGCGGTTGACGAACGCGCGGGCGGTGGCCACCCGCTGCTGCTCCCCCCCGGACAACTCAGCCGGCAGCCGGTTGGCCTTCCCGGAGAGGCCCACCATTTCCAGTACGTCGGGCACGACACGGTTGATCACGTCGCCGCGCTTGCCGATGACCTCGAGCGCGAACGCCACGTTCTCGAACACCGTCTTCTGCTGCAGCAGCCGGAAGTCCTGGAAGACGCAGCCGATCACCTGCCGAAGGCTCGGGATGTGGCGGCCCGGCAGCTTGTTGACGTGGAATTTCGACACCCGGATGTCGCCGGTCGTAGGTGGGTCCTCGGCCAGCAGCAGCCGCATGAAGGTCGACTTGCCCGACCCCGACGGGCCGATCAGGAAGACGAACTCACCCTTGTCGATCTTGACCGAGACATCGTCCAGCGCGGGCCGCGCCGAGGACTTGTATTGCTTGCTGACATGGTCGAGGGTGATCATCACGGCACGCCAGTGTAGCGGTGCATGAACGTTGGGCGGTCGGGCTATCTCGGCGGAGCCGACGTCGTGGGCGCCGGTCCGGGGCCCACGTCGGTTGTCGGCGTTGGCGTTGGCGTCGGCGACTCGAAAGGCGCCGGCATCAGCGGCGTCGATTCGGTCGGACTCGTCGGTGACGTCGGGCTCGTCGTTTCACCCGGGCTGGTGGTCTCGGTCGGCGTCGTGGTCGTCGGCGTCGTGGTCGTGACGGTTTCCTTGGGCCGCCGCACGTTGGTCCGCGGGACCCAGGTGTAGTTCGGGTCCGGCACGAAGCCGGGCGGCACCACCTGGGTCGGCGCGTCGCTGCCGACCGGCTCCGGCTGGACCGTCTGGTAGACCCAGAACAGCGCGATGAAGGCGACGATCAGCGCCGCAGTCGAGGTCCGCACCCGGCCGAAAATGTGGCCGGGCCGTCGGCCGCCGTCGTCGTTGCTGCTCGGACCGAACTTCACTGCTTATCCACGGGGCCCTGCGTCTCCGCGGCACCCCCGGTGGTCGCCGGATGAACGATGGCCCCGACCATCGGCGGCGAATCGGCGGGCGTGACGATGCCTGCCCGCGTGAGCGCGGCGACAACCAGCACCCTCAGCCGGCGGCCGACTTCGAACTGCTTACCCGGCAGCGTCCGCGCTATCATCCGCAGGTTGACGGTATCCAGCTCGATGCTCTCCACACCCATCAGCTGGGGCGCATCCAGCAGCAGTTCCCGCAGGTTGTCTTCCTCCATCGCCGTCTGGCAGACCCCGTGCAGCACCTCGTTGACCTGGTTGAGGTTCGCGCTCGCGGGAACCGGGATGTCGACGACCGAACGCGCCCAGTCCTTGCTCAGATTCAACGACTTGACGATCAGCCCGTTGGGGATGGTGATCATTTCGCCCTCGGTCGAGCGCAGCTTGGTGACCCGCAGCGTGACGTCCTCAACGGTGCCGAGGGCGTCGTCCGTCACAGCCGCCATGCTCAACTGGACTAGGTCGCCGAAGCCGTACTGCTTCTCGGTGATGATGAAAAAACCGCTGAGCATGTCCTGAACCATCCGCTGCGCCCCGAACCCGAGCGCGGCGCCCAACACGGCAGCCGGGGCGACCAGGGATCCCACCGGGATGGCAAGAATGTCGGTGATTTCCACCATCACGATGACGAACAGGATCGCGATCGACACCCAGGAGATCACCGATGCCACCGCCTGGCGGTGCTTGTCGCTCTCCGAGCGAACCAGCTGATCGCTTTCCTCGTACCCGGCGTCGATGCGCCGGACGATTCGCTGCGCCGCCCAGGTGATGAACCGGGCTGCCAGCAGTCCCCCGATCAGCAGAAGGGCGATCCGCAGGCCCCGGGTGAGGATCCATTCGCCGATGTCGCCGGCCCAGAAGTTTTGCCACCGGTCTTCCAGTGGAAATGCAAGTACGGTGCTATTCGTCATCTCGCCTATTGCGCCACCGGATTCCCGCTTCGAGGAATCCGTCGATGTCTCCGTCCAGAACTGCAGCCGGATTGCCGACCTCGTAGTCGGTGCGCAGGTCCTTCACCATCTGGTACGGGTGCAGCACGTAGGACCGCATCTGATTGCCCCACGAACTGCCGCCCTCACCCTTCAACGCGTCCAGCTCAGCACGTTCTTCTAAACGCTTGCGTTCCAACAACTTTGCCTGAAGCACTCGCATCGCCGAAACCTTGTTCTGCAATTGCGACTTCTCGTTCTGGCAGGTGACCACGATACCGGTCGGGATGTGGGTGAGTCGAACCGCCGAGTCGGTGGTGTTGACCGATTGCCCGCCCGGACCACTGGATCGGTAGACGTCAACGCGCACGTCGCTGTCGGGAATGTCGATGTGGTCGGTGGTCTCGACCACGGGCAGCACTTCCACTTCGGCGAACGACGTCTGGCGGCGGCTCTGGTTGTCGAACGGGCTGATCCGCACCAGCCGATGCGTGCCCTGCTCCACCGACAACGTGCCGTAGGCGAACGGGGTGTGCACCGCGAACGTCGCGCTCTTGATACCGGCCTCTTCGGCGTAGGACGTGTCGAAAACCTCGACCGGATAGTTGTGCTTCTCGGCCCAACGGACGTACATCCGCATCAGCATCTCGGCCCAGTCGGCGGCGTCCACCCCGCCGGCGCCCGACCGGATGTTAAGCAGCGCCTCACGCTCGTCGTACTCGCCGGACAGCAGCGTGCGCACTTCCATCGCCTCAATGTCCGCGTGCAGCGATTTGAGCTCGGCGTCGGCCTCGGCGAGTGCTTCGGTCCCTGCCGCCCCGTCTTCCTCGGCGGCCAGCTCGTAGAGCACCGGCAGGTCATCGAGGCGTTGCCGCAGTTCCTCGACGCGGCGCAGCTCGCCCTGGGTGTGGGAGAGCTCACTGGTGACGCGCTGGGCGCGGGTCTGGTCGTCCCACAGATGCGGATCGGACGCCTCGTGCTCGAGCTTCTCGATGCGGCCGCGCAGACCCTCCACGTCGAGCACCCGCTCCACCGTGGTCAGGGTGGTGTCGAGTGCGGCGATATCGGATTGACGGTCGGGATCCACGGAGGTTCAGCGTACCGGCCTGCCACTTCGCCGTGACTGGCGGCAACCGCAAGGGCGCGCGTTTAGCATCGGGGTGGGAAACCAGCCTGACCATGACGCGACAGCCCCCTGCGCATGGTCGGGTAGCGACAGAAGGCTATATATGCGCCCATACCATGTGGCGATCGTCGGCTCCGGCCCGTCCGGTTACTTTGCCGCGGCGTCGCTGCTGAAGTTCGCCGACTCCACCGACGACGCCGATATGCGCGTGGACATGCTCGAGATGCTGCCGACGCCGTGGGGTCTGGTGCGCTCGGGCGTCGCCCCCGACCATCCGAAGATCAAGTCGATCAGCGGTCAGTTCGAGAAAACGGCGACCGACCCACGATTCCGGTTCTTCGGCAACATCGCGGTCGGCGAACACATTCATCCGGACGAGCTGGCCGAACGCTACGACGCGGTGATCTACGCCGTCGGCGCGCAGTCCGACAAGTCGTTGAACATCCCCGGCGAGGGTCTGCCCGGCAGCGTCGCGGCCGTGGACTTCGTGGGCTGGTACAACGCGCACCCGCATTTCGAGGAGATGGCGCCCAACCTGTCGACGGGCCGGGCCGTTGTCGTCGGCAACGGCAACGTCGCCCTGGACGTCGCGCGCATCCTCGTCACCGATCCCGACCTGCTGGCCAACACCGACATCGCCGACCACGCGCTGCAGTCACTGCACGAACGCGGCGTCGAGGAGGTCGTGATCATCGGTCGCCGCGGACCGCTGCAGGCCACCTTCACCACGCTGGAATTGCGCGAACTCGGTGACCTCGAGGGGTTGGCGGGCGTCGACGTGATCGTCGATCCGGCCGACTTCGCCGGCATCACCGACGAGGACCTGGAGGCGGCGAGCAAGACCGTCCGACAGAACATCAAGGTGTTGCGCGGCTACGCCGAGCGTGAGCCGATCCCGGGGGCGACGAGGCGGATCGTGTTCCGGTTCCGCACCTCTCCGATTGAGATCCGCGGCGAGGGCCGCGTCGAATCCATCGTGCTGGGCCGCAACGAGCTCGTCGGCGACAACGGGCGCATCGTCGCCAAGGACACCGGAGCCCGCGAGGAACTGCCGGTGCAACTGGTGGTCCGCGCGGTGGGCTATCGCGGCGTGCCCACCCCGGGCCTGCCGTTCGATGAGAGGACCGGAACCATCCCCCACACCGCCGGCCGGGTCGACGGCAGTCGCAACGAGTACGTGGTCGGCTGGATCAAGCGTGGTCCCTCCGGTGTCATCGGCAGCAATAAGAAGGACTCGCAGGAGACCGTCGACACCCTGGTAGCCGACCTGCGCGGCGGCGAGCCCGCCGACCTCGGCCCGGATCACTCCACGGAACTGGTGGAGTGGCTGCTGTCGCGGCAGCCGCGGCTGGTCACCGACGACCACTGGAAGGTAATCGACGAGTACGAGCGCTCCGCCGGTCAGTCGCGGGGCCGGCCGCGGGTCAAGCTGACCAGCGTCGCCGAGCTGCTTCGGATCGGGCACGGCTGACGTTTCTGCGCCCCAGTTGTCGGCGGCGACGTGTCGGTGGCGACGGCTACTATCGAATGTATGTTCGAACTTAAGTCTCTGTCCGGCGTGGAGCCGCATGCCGACGAGGCCGCACTCATCGCCCGCATTGCGGCTTTGGAGCAGGTGAAGTGTGCCGCCGCGGCGGGTCAGGCCCGCGCCGCGGCCGCACTCGACGCGTCCCGCCGTGCCGCCGAGTCCGCCGCCGGGGTGCCTGCACAGAAACAAGGTCGTGGCGTTGCGAGCGAGGTGGCGCTGGCGCGGCATGATTCACCGTCCCGTGGCGGCAGACACCTCGGCTTCGCCAAGGCGTTGGTCTACGAGATGCCGCACACGCTGGCCGCACTCGAGTGCGGGGCGCTGTCGGAGTGGCGTGCCACCCTCGTGGTGCGCGAATCGGCATGCCTAGACGTTGGGGATCGGCGGACGCTGGACGCGGAGTTGTGCGGAGATCTTTCGGCTCTGGACGGGATGGGCGACGCGCGGGTCGCGGCCGCGGCCAGGGAGATCGCCTACAGGCTGGACCCGCAGGCCGTCGTGGACCGGGCATCGCACGCCGAGACCGAGCGCACGGTCACGATCCGGCCGGCGCCGGACACCATGACGTGGCTGACGGCACTGCTTCCTGTCGCACAGGGCGTTTCGGTGTATGCGGCGTTGCGCCGCACCGCCGACACCTGTGCCGATGGCCGCTGTCGTGGCCAGGTAATGGCCGACACGCTGGTCGAGCGTGTCACCGGGCGACCCGCCGATGTGCCTGTCCCGATCGCCGTCAACTTGGTGATATCGGACGAGGCCATGTTCGGCGGGAGCACCGCGCCGGCCCTCATCGACGGCTACGGGCCAATTCCCGCGGCCGTCGCGCGGCGACTGGCGGATGCAGCGGTTGGCGACAAGCGGTCGAAGGCCACGCTGCGCCGGCTGTACCGGAGGCCGACGACGGGAGCGCTGGTGGCGATGGAGTCGCGGTCCCGGTGCTTTCCTCGCGGGCTGACCGACTTCATCGGTATGCGGGATCAGCGCTGTCGCAGGCCATATTGCGACGCGCCGATCCGGCACCGCGACCACGCGCAGCCGCACCATCGAGATGGACCCACGAGCGCCTCCAATGGACTTGGCTCGTGTGAACGCTGCAATTACACCAAGGAATCACCGGGCTGGGAAGTGAGCGCAAGGACCGACGAAACTGGATGTCACACAGCAGAATTCGTCACACCTACCGGAGCGTGCTATCAGTCCACCGCTCCACCGCTGATCAGGACGCCGCGTGTTGTGGTCAGCGAAGTCGAAGCCAAGATCGCCATCAACATCGCGCGCCTACACGCCGCCTAGCGCGGCGGTGGGGGCGACGCCGGCGGCTCCGGCGGGGCGAAGTTCCAGTTGTCCGGATTCTTCGTCGAATAGACCACGGGGAAAAGCTCACCCATGCTCGGCCAGTTGTTGACGTCGACGGCCATGCGTTGATAGATGACATGCTCGTTGACGGTCGGACCGTTGACGACGCCGGTGATGGTGACGAACTGCTCGCCGGTGGCGTCGGGCCGCGGGCTGACACCGGTGACCAGCAATGTGCCGTGCGCGAGTTCGCCGCGCAGTCCTCGCCGTCGCATGATCCAAGGTGCCCCCAATAACGCGATCACGCCGACCATCACCAGGAGCACGCCGAATTCCCACACACGGCCATGGTAGGACTGCTGCTATGGGCACGGTTCGAGATGACATGACGCTCGCGCTGCGGCTGGCCGAAAAGGCCGACGCGCTGACGCTGGACCGCTTCGGCGCCATGGACCTGCACGTCGACACCAAGCCCGACCTGACCCCGGTCACCGACGCCGACCGCTCCGTGGAGTCCGCGCTGCGGGACACGCTGGCCAGCGAGCGTCCCGACGATTCTGTGCTCGGCGAAGAATTCGGCGGCACAACGGTTTTCACCGGCCGGCAGTGGGTGATCGACCCGATCGACGGCACCAAGAACTTCGTCCGCGGCGTGCCGATTTGGGCCACCCTGATCGCGCTGATGAGCGATGGCGTGCCGGTTGTCGGCGCGGTAAGCGCGCCGGCACTGCAGCGACGTTGGTGGGCCGGCGCGGACGAAGGGGCGTTTGCCGCGGTCTCGGGGGGATCGCCCAAACCCGTGTCGGTGTCATCGGTGGCCGAGATCGGGGCGGCGAGCCTGTCATTTTCCAGCCTTTCGGGCTGGGCCAAGCTCAACCTGCGGCACCGGTTCATCGACCTCACCGACGCCGTTTGGCGGGTACGCGGCTACGGCGACTTCCTGTCCTACTGCCTGGTGGCCGAGGGAGCCGTCGACATCGCCGCAGAACCTGAGGTATCGCTGTGGGACCTCGCTGCGCTCGACATCCTGGTGCGCGAGGCCGGCGGGGCCTTTACCAGCCTCTACGGGACCGCGGGACCGCACGGCGGCAACGCTCTGGCCACCAATGGATGGCTCCACGATGCGGTGCTGACCAGCCTTCATCGGGCGTAGCCTGGCGGTCGGGAGCGCCCGATGACCCTGACCCCCGATATCTCTTTGCAAGACCCGGCGACGGTCTCGACGAAGCACTGGCACCGCCTCGATGACGGCAGGATTCAATGCGACGTCTGCCCGCGGGCCTGCAAACTGCACGAGGGGCAGCGCGGCCTGTGCTTCGTTCGGGCCCGCACCGACGATCAGATCGTGCTCACCAGCTACGGCCGGTCCAGCGGGTTCTGCGTGGATCCGGTGGAGAAGAAGCCGCTAAACCACTTCCTGCCCGGCTCGGCGGTGCTGTCGTTCGGCACCGCGGGCTGCAACCTGGCCTGCAAGTTCTGCCAGAACTGGGACATCTCCAAGTCACGCGAGATCGACACCCTTTCCGGGCGGGCGACTCCCGAGGACCTGGTTCGGGCGGCCGACGAAACCGGTTGCCGCAGCGTCGCTTTCACCTACAACGACCCGACCATCTTCTGGGAGTACGCCGCCGACGTCGCCGATGCCTGCCACGAGCGGGGCATCAAGGCGATCTCGGTGACCGCGGGCTTCATGTGCCCGCAGCCGCGCGCAGAGTTCTATCGGCATATCGACGCCGCCAACGTCGATTTGAAGGCCTTCACCGAGGACTTCTATCACCGGATCTGCGTCGGTCATCTGGCCGATGTGCTGGACACCCTGGTGTACCTGCGTCACCAGACCGACGTGTGGTTCGAAATCACCACGCTGCTCATTCCTGGGCGCAACGACGGCGACGCCGAGATCGCGGCGGAGTGCGCCTGGATCGCCGAGAATCTCGGCGCCGACGTGCCACTGCATTTCACCGCGTTTCACCCCGATTACAAGATGCGTGACATCCCGCCGACACCACCGGAGACGCTGAGCCGGGCCCGGCGCATCGCGATCGGCGAGGGTTTGCACTTCGTGTACACCGGCAACGTCCACGACCCGGATGGCGGGACCACGGCCTGTCCGGGATGCGGGGCGGCGGTGGTAGTGCGCGACTGGTACTCGATGCGGCGCTACGCGCTGACCGACGACGGCCGCTGCCGTGCGTGCGGCACCCGACTGCCCGGCGTGTACGACGGGCCCGTCGGGCACTGGGGCCCACGACGGCTGCCGGTGTTCATCCGGTGAACGACGCGCCGGCCGTGTGAGTTCGTTAACAGCCATCGTTATCTTACTCTGGAGTAAGATAACGTCGAGTGCACTGCCCCAACCAAGCGAGGCTGCTGACATGACCAACACCCTGCCGTCCAAGAACGGATCCAAGCGCCCGGGTCGAGAGAGTGCCGTGGGCCTGCAAAAGCACAAGCGGACAGCGACCGACATCGGGTTGGCGCTGATCACGCCGATCGTCGGACAGGAATTTCTGGACCGCTACAACCTGCGCGGCCCGCTCAACCGCAGCCTGAAATACGGTGTCAAGCAAGTGTTTTCGGCCGCAGGCGCGTCCACCCGACAGTTCAAGCGCATCCAAGGACTGCGCAGCAAGCCGACCCGGCTGATGGCCAGCGGCGCCAACTACTTCGACCTCACCCCCGACGACGATCAGAAGCTGATCCTGGAAACCGTCAGCGAGTTCGCCGACGAGATCCTGCGGCCCGCCGCGCGGGACGCCGACGAGGCCGCGAGCTATCCGCCCGACCTCATCGCCAAGGCGGCCGAACTGGGTATCACGGCGATCAACATTCCCGGGGATTTCGACGGCATCGCCACCCATCGGGCCACGGTCACCAACGCACTTGTCGCCGAGGCGCTGGCCTACGGCGACATGGGTCTGGCCCTGCCGATTCTGGCGCCCGGCGGCGTCGCTTCCGCCCTGACGCACTGGGGCAGCGCCGATCAGCAGGCCACCTACCTGCCGGAGTTCGCCGGCGAGAACGTGCCCCAGGCGTGCGTGGCGATCGCCGAACCACAGCCGCTCTTCGACCCGACCGCGCTGAAGACCACCGCGGTGCGCACCCCCGGCGGCTACCGGCTGTCCGGCGTGAAGTCGCTGGTTCCGGCCGCCGCGGACGCCGAACTGTTCATCATCGGCGCGCAGCTGAGCGGCAAGCCCGCGTTGTTCATCGTCGAGTCGTCCTCGCAGGGCCTGACCGTCAAGGCCGACCCCAGCATGGGCATCCGCGCGGCCGCGCTGGGCCGTGTCGAGTTGGACAACGTGTCGGTGCCGCTGGCCGCGCGGCTGGGCGAGGACGGGGCCGGCGACGCCGACTACTCCGAGGCGATCGCGCTGTCCCGGCTGGGCTGGGCCGCGCTCGCCGTCGGCACCTCGCACGCCGTGCTCGATCACGTGGTGCCCTACGTCAAGGAGCGTCATGCGTTCGGCGAACCGGTCGCACACCGCCAGGCCGTCGCTTTCATGTGTGCCAACATCGCGATCGAACTCGACGGGCTGCGGCTGATCACCTGGCGGGGAGCCGCCCGCGCCGAGCAGGGTCTGTCCTTCGCCCGCGAGGCCGCGCTGGCCAAGCGGCTCGGCACCGACAAGGGGATGCAGATCGGTCTGGACGGCGTCCAGTTGCTGGGCGGCCACGGCTACACCAAGGAACACCCCGTCGAGCGCTGGTACCGCGACCTGCGGGCCATCGGCGTCGCCGAGGGTGTCGTCGTTATCTAGGCCCGTCAATGACCGAACGGAAAGACTCTCATGGCAATCAATCTGGAAATGCCCAAGAAGCTGCAGGCGGTCATCGAGAAGGCCCACCAAGGCGCCGCCGAGATGCTGCGGCCGATATCCCGCAAGTACGACCTGGACGAACACGCCTACCCGGTCGAGCTGGAGACCTTGGAAAGCCTCTTCGACGGTATCTCGCAGGCCAAGACCATCTCGTTCGCCGGCGCCGAGGCGTTCCGCGACAGCGAAGCGCAAGAACGAAAACCACAACGGCGGCAACATGTCCGCGGTGCTCAACGCAACGGAGATCAGCTGGGGCGACATCGCGCTGCTGCTATCGGTGCCCTACCAGGGCCTGGGCAACGCCGCGATCTCCGGCGTGGCCACCGACGAACAACTGGCCCGCCTCGGAAATGTATGGGCCGCAATGGCGATCACCGAGCCGAGCTTCGGCTCCGACTCGGCGGCGGTGTCCACCACGGCCAAGCTCGACGGCGACGAGTACGTGATCAACGGCGAGAAGATCTTCGTCACCGCCGGTTCGCGGGCCAGCCACATCGTGGTGTGGGCGACGCTGGACAAGTCGCTGGGCCGCGCGCGCGATCAAGTCGTTCATCGTTCCGCGGGAGCACCCCGGCGTCGACCGTCGAACGCCTCGAGCACAAGCTCGGCATCAAGGCGTCCGACACCGCGGTGATCCGCTTCGACAATGTCCGCATCCCGAAGGACAACCTGCTGGGCGACCCGGAGATCCACGTGGAGAAGGGTTTTGCCGGGGTGATGGAGACCTTCGACAACACCCGGCCGATCGTCTCGGCGATGGCCGTCGGCGTCGGCCGTGCCGCGCTGGAGGAACTGCGCAAGATCCTCACCGACGCCGGCGTGGAGATCTCCTACGACAAGCCCGCGCACGTCCAAAGCGCGGCGGCCGCCGAATTCCTGCGGATGGAAGCCGACTGGGAGGCCGGCTACCTTCTGAACGTGCGGGCGGCGTGGCAGGCCGACAACAACATCCCCAATTCCAAGGAAGCGTCGATGGCCAAGGCCAAGGCCGCCCGGGTGGCCAGCGACATCACGTTGAAGGCCGTCGAAATGGCAGGCACCACAGGCTATTCGGAGGAAACGCTCTTGGAGAAGTGGGCCCGCGACTCGAAGATCCTGGACATCTTCGAGGGCACCCAGCAGATCCAACAGCTGGTGGTGGCCCGCAGGCTGCTGGGCCTCTCCTCGGCCGAACTGAAGTAGCAGACCTGGCCCGGCCCGACCGACTAACGTCCAACCGCCAGCTCCCTTAAGCCGCAACGCCTTTCGGACATCTCACGAGACGTCGTCGTACTCGGGCCGGGGCGGTGGTGAGAGTCGCCAGGCGGTTTCTAAAACCCGCGGGAGGAAGGCAAAATCGCCCGACACGCGTGCGTGCGGGCGATTTTGCGTCGGCTCAGCGTCAGGCGCCGAGCACCCTCTGAATATCGGGCTTCATCTCCAGCAGCTGCGCACCCCAGTACGTCCAGGTGTGGGTGCCGTACGGCGGGAAGTTGAACACGCCGTTGGTGCCACCCGCCGCGATGTAGTTGTCCCGGAAGGTGATGTTGGTCCGCACCGTGAGGCCCTCCAGGAACTCCTGGGGAAGGCCGCCACCGCCCAATTCACCGGGCTGGCCGTTGCCGCAGTAGACCCAGATGCGGGTGTTGTTCGCGACCAGCCTCGGGATTTGCACCATCGGGTCGTTGCGCTGCCAGGCCGGGTCGCTGGACGGACCCCACATGTCCTCGGTCTTGAAGCCGCCGGCGTCACCCATCGACAGGCCGATCAGCATCGGCCACGAACCCTCGGACGGGTTCAGGAACGCCGACAACGACCCGGCGTAGATGAACTGGTCCGGGTGATAGGCCGCCAGAATCAGCGCGGAATTGCCCGACATCGACAGGCCGACGGCGGCGTTGCCGGTGGTGGACACGGCCTTGTTGGCGGACAGCCAACCCGGCAGCTCGCTGGTGAGGAAGGTCTCCCACTTGTAGGTCACGGTCGGACCGTTGTTTCGCGCGGGCTGATACCAGTCGGTGTAGAAGCTGGACTGCCCGCCCACCGGCATGACCACGGACAGGCCGGACTCGTAGTACCACTCGAACGCCGGGGTCTCGATGTCCCAGCCGTTGTAGTCGTCGCGTGCGCGCAGGCCGTCGAGCATGTAGACCGCATGCGGCCCGCCGGGCTGGAACTGAACCTTGATATCTCGTCCCATCGACGGTGACGGAACCATTAGGTACTCGACCGGCAGACCCGGTCGGGAGAACGCTCCCGCTGTCGCGGATCCTCCGGCGAGACCGATCATGCCAGGCAGCAGTGCCGCCGCGATGGTTGCGACGGCAAAGCGGCGCGCCCAGTGGCTACGAATCTTGTCAACAAACGTCATAGAAGCAAATCCATCCATCTTCCGGTTACCGCGTAACACGCTTACTCCCCCGCGATCGATGATCGCCACGGCACCGCAGCGTTTTCTTCACTGCGCTGCCGCGCCCGCTCGCCAGAGCGGACCGTGAAATTTCAGTTGTCGCAGACGAGTAAAACATGTGACCAGCACCTGAGAAAGTCCGAGACGTCACCGCGGCGGGTCGGGAAGGCCCTCAAACGCCCAGAAGCAAAAGTGACGCCACCTTTATTTTGTGTCCATTTCGGGTCCGAATCCCGTGGTCATTGCCCGCGGACGAACGCCGTAGGCTGCCGGTCATGGCGAGGCCCCGCACGCCCCCGAGCAGTAGGTTGTCGGTGCACGACTGGATTCAGGGCCGGCTATGCGATCCTGGCCGAGGAAGGCCATCAAGGCGCTGAAATAGATCGACTCGCGAACGCCTGGCCGTGACCAAGGCCGCCTTCTATTGGCATTTCACCGATATGGCCGCCTACGCGCCGGGCTTGTGCAGTCGTGGGGCGAGTTGCGCGACGAAGACCGCCGTCATTTCGACGAGATAAGCGACATTGCGCCCCGTGAGCGCCTGTCGCGGACGACATCGTTGGTCAGCCTCCGGCGGCATGAAGATCTCACACCGATCGCCATGGTGTGATGCCCCGTCCGGGCCTTGCCTGATGACAAAAGTAAATCTAACATCACTTTCAGTTTCGGTGACCGCACCAGCCACGCGATGGAGCCAACGATGGAATCCTTTGTTCACCTGCGCAGGGGCAGGACCGCACGACGCCTACACGCCGACCTCGACGGCCTGAAGGACGACGAACTCGGGCGCGGCGGCGTCACCGGCCGTACCACGACCATGTATCGCCGCCACGACTTCGCGAACGCCGGATGACAGCCGCCGGGGCACTGGACGGGATCCGGGTGATCGAGGTCGGCACCCTGATCTCCGGGCCGTTCGCCGGCCGGTTGCTCGGCGACATGGGCGCCGAGGTCATCAAGATCGAGCCGCCCGGCGCCCCCGACCCGCTGCGCACCTGGGGTCAGGCCGAACTCGACGGCCACCACTTCTTCTGGACAGTGCACGCCCGCAACAAGAAGGCCGTGACGCTGAACCTGCGGGAGGACAAAGGGCGCGAACTGTTCGTTGAACTCGTCAAGAAGTCGGACATCATCGTCGAGAACTTCCGCCCGGGCACGCTGGAGAAGTGGAACCTCGGCTACGACGTGCTGGCAGAACACAATCCGGGCATCATCCTGGTCCGCGTCTCGGGATACGGACAGACCGGGCCCGAGGCCCACAAGGCCGGCTACGCCTCGGTCGCCGAAGCGACCAGCGGGCTGCGGCACATGAACGGCTTCCCCGGCGGTCCGCCGCCGCGGCTGGCGCTGTCGCTGGGTGACAGCCTGGCCGGGATGTTCGCCGTGCAGGGCGCGCTGGCCGCGCTCTACCGCCGCGCCGTCACCGGCAAGGGCCAGGTGGTCGACGTCGCATTGACCGAATCCTGTTTAGCCATACAGGAATCCACCATTCCTGACTACGACGTCGGGGGCGTTGTCCGCGGCCCGTCTGGGACCCGGCTGGAGGGCATCGCCCCGTCGAACATCTACCGCAGTGCCGACGGCAGCTGGGTGGTGATCGCGGCGAACCAGGACACCGTGTTCCGCCGCCTCTGCGCGGCGATGGGCCGCCCCGAACTGAGCACCGACGACCGCTTCGCCAACCATGTCGCGCGGGGACGCAACCAGGACGCGCTGGACAAGATCATCGCCGACTGGGCGGCGGCCAAGCCGCCCGGCGAGATCATCGCCGAACTCGGTGCGGCCGGCGTGATCAGCGGTCCCATCAACACCGTCGCCGAGGTCGTCAACGACCCGCAGCTGCGCGCGCGTGGAATGCTGGTCGACCACTACGACGAACGGATCGGCCGCACCGTGCTCGGGCCGGGAATCGTTCCCACGCTCTCGGAAACGCCGGGCACCGTACGCAACGCCGGCCCGGCCGAGCCCGGCCAGCACAACACCGAGGTCTACACCGAGCTGCTGGGCATCGGCGAGGCCGACCTGGAATCCCTGCGCGCCAAGGGGGTGCTATGACGACGGGCCTGTTTTGTCGGACCGGTCTGGCAGCGTGGGTGTCGTGCCCAGTACACGCTCCGCTCCTTGCCCTGCCGGTGGGGTCGTTCATGGCGCGGTTTGAGATTCCGACAGGGTGGACCGCGCAGGCGTATCGGTTTGCGCTGGATCCGACGCCAACCCAGGTACGGCTGTTGGAGTCGCATTGCGGTGCGGCCCGGTTCGCGTTCAATCACATGCTGGCATTTGTAAGGGCGATCGCCGATCAGCGCGCTGCCGAACGCTCCTACGGGATAAGTGAGCCGGATCTGACACCGGCACAGGGATGGACGTTGGCTGCGCTGCGCAAGACGTGGAATCGGCGTAAGAACTCTGTAGCGCCATGGTGGCAGACCAACAGCAAAGAGGCCTACAACTCTGGTCTCGATGGACTGGCCCGCGCGTTGGATGCCTGGGTCAAGTCGCGGTGCGGAAAGCGGGCTGGGAAGCCCGTTGGGTTCCCGCGGTTCAAGACCCGGCACCTGGCGAGCCGGTCTGTGAGGTTCACCACCGGGGCAATCCGGGTCGAGGCGGATCGCCGCCACATCACGCTGCCGCGGCTCGGCCGGATCCACACTCATGAGACCGCCCGCAAGCTGGCCCGCCGACTCGATGCAGGCACCGCGCGGATCCTGTCGGCGACCGTGCGCTGCGTGGGTGGCCGCTGGTATTGCGCGTTTCAGGTAATCGTTGTTGAAAAGACCCGGCCCGCCCACGCCATCCGCTCCCGCCACCCCGTCGTCGGGGTCGACGCTGGCGTCAAGGACCTGCTGGTGGTTTCAACCCCCGAGGGGACGGAGGTCGACCGCGTCCCAGCACCGAAGCCGTTGACCGCCGCGCATGCCCGGCTGCTGGTGTTGGAGCGCAGGTCCGCTCGCCGCTGCGGTCCCTTTGATTCCCAGACCCACAGTCACCGAAAGCCATCGAACCGGTGGCTGCGAACGCAGCAACGGATCGCCCGGGTGCACACCCGCGTAGCAAATATCCGGGCTCATGAGATCCATGAGACCACGACCAAATTAGCCCAGCAGCATGAAGTCGTGGTTGCCGAGCACCTCAACGTTGACGGGATGCGCCGTCGCGGCGGAGCGCGCAAGCGCGGCCTCAACCGCGCACTCGCCGATGCCGCGCTGGGGCGAATACGCGTCCAGCTGGAATATAAGACCGCCTGGAATAGGACGACCCTCGTGCTCGCGCCACGCTCATATCCGCCCACTCAGCTGTGTTCACGCTGCGGAGCGAAAACCAAGCTCGCACTGCGTGACCGCACGTATCAGTGCCGCAACGGATGCCCGCCGATCGATCGGGATCTGAACGCGGCGATCAACCTCGCCCGCCTCGGCGTCCCCACCAGCGGTGGGGAAGAGGGGACCGGCACCGGGAGTAGCCCGGCCGCCAACCATCGGGTTGGAGACGGACGTGGAGCCAACCGCAAGACCGTCCCCGCCGCCACGCCGGCCGGGAAGGCAGGTGGCAATGAAACGTCAACCCCGCACAGCGATCCCGTTGATCAGACGGGGACCGCCCCTTCGCAAGGAGAGGCTGCCTAAACGATGGACCATCCACACGTTATAGGCAACGGTGCTATGAGCACGCTGTCATCACATGTCGACATCCGCGAGGTTTCGCTGCGCGACGGACTGCAGATCGAAACCCCAATCCCGTTGTCCGCCAAGCTGGAAATGCTGGAGGCCATTATCGCCACCGGGGTACGGGAGGTCGAGGCCACCGCCTTCGTCTCCCCGACCAAGGTGCCCGCGCTGGCCGACGCCGCCGAACTGGCCGCCGAGCTGCACCGGTTTGACGGCATCGAGTTCTCCGCTCTGGTTGCCAGTCCCAACGGCGCCAAACGCGCGCTCGCGGCGGGCCTGCGCTCGATTGAGTACGTGGTGTCGGCCGCCGACGGGCACAGTCGCGCCAACGTCGGGCGCTCCAGCGCCGAGGCGATCGCCCAGATCGCCGACATCGTCGCCATCGCACACGACAGTGACGCCACCGTCGAGGTGATCGTCGCCACCGCGTGGGATTGCCCGTTCGACGGGCCGACCCCGCCGCAGCGCGTGTTCGACGTGACGTCGGCGGCCCGCGAGCACGGCGTCGATCGGCTGGCAATCGCCGACACCATCGGCACCACCACCCCGCGCCGGGTGACCGACCTGATCGAAGAGCTCCGGCCGCGGATCGGCGACATTCCGCTCGGGGCCCATTTCCACAACACCCGCGGATCGGGGCTGGCCAGCGCCTACGCGGCGGTCACCGCGGGCGTGACCCGGCTGGACGCGTCGGTGGGTGGCCTCGGAGGCTGTCCGTTCGCCCCCGGCGCCAGCGGCAATATCGCCACCGAGGATCTGGTCTACCTGCTGCGCGAGAGCGGTGTCCACGTCGACGTGGACCTGCCCGCCGCAATCGCGGCCGCCGAGGTTGCGCAAACCGCCGTCGGACACGACCTTCCGAGCGCGTTGATGCGTGCCGGTGACCGCATCCGGGATTGAGCCGACGTGCCCGGCCGAACATCGCGGACGCTCAGCACCAAGGGCCGACAGACCCGCTCCGCCATCGAGCAGGCAGCACGGAAACTCTTCGCCGAGCGCGGTTTTCACGGCACCACGCTGGCCGACATCACCTCGGCCGCCGGGAAGTCGCCCGCGGTGTTCTACCGGTACTTCACCGACAAGGAGGACCTGCTGGCCGCACTGACCGAGTCATTCCTACACGACGTGCTCATTCCGTCCGGACTGAACGTGCAACTGCCTCAATCGCCAGAGGACACCGGGTTTTTCGAATCGGTGGTCACCGGTTACTGGAACATGTTCAAGCAGAACATCGGCATCATGGTGGCCGTCGCCCAACTCGGCGCGACCCAGCAGCGGTTCGCCGCCGTGCAGAACGAGTTCCGGCAGTTCGGCATGGACATCGTCGCGGCATCGGTGCGGCGCGCCCAGGAGCATGGGTACGCCCGCGACCTGCAGCCCCAGCACATCGCCGCGGCCATCGCTCTGCTTTTCGAGAACTTCACCACCGTGTTCCTGCGGCCACCCGCGCTGGGATTGGACATCAGCGACGAGGACGCCATCGCAACGCTGTCGACGATATGGAAGAAGACGCTGTACGGGTTCTAGCAGACAAGATAGCTCGGCAAGAGGAGATCACTGTGGATTTCGCACTCCCGGAACATCTTCCGGAGTTGCTGGCGGAGATGGACGCGTTCATCGAAGCCGAGATCAAACCGCTGGAACGCGAGAACATGCAGTACTTCGACCGGCATCGCGAGTTCGCCCGCACCGACCTGGACAACGGCGGCATCCCGTCGCGGGCGTGGGAGGACCTGCTCGGCGAGATGCGCACCCGCGCCGACAGGGCCGGCTGGCTGCGCTACGGGTTGCCGTCCCGGTTCGGCGGCCGCGACGGAACCAACCTTGACATGGCGGTCATCCGGGAACATCTGGCGCACAAGGGCCTCGGGCTGCACAACGACCTGCAGGACGAGTCGTCGATCGTCGGCAACTTCCCGCAGGTGATCATGATGGACCGGTTCGGCACCGACGCGCAGAAGAGCCAATGGTGTGAGGCGCTGATCACCGGCGAGCGGTCGATGGCATTCGGACTCACCGAGCCGCATCACGGCTCGGACGCGACCTGGCTGGAGACGCGCGCCGAATCCGACGGCGACGGCTGGGTCATCAACGGCGCCAAGCGGTGGAACACCGGGGTGCACCGCGCCACCCACGACCTGATCTTCGCCCGCACCTCCGGGGAACCGGGACAGGCCCGCGGCATCACCGCGTTCCTGGTGCCCACCGACACCCCCGGCTTCAACGTCCCGTACTACTGGTGGACGTTCAACATGCCCACCGACCACGGCGAGGTGGAGCTGAAGGACGTGCGCGTGCCGACCGACGCGGTGCTGGGCGAAGTGGACCGCGGCCTCGAAGTGGGTCAAACCTTCCTGCACGAGAACAGGATTCGGCAGGCCGCGAGCAGTCTGGGCGCCGCGCAGTACTGCATCGATCGCGCAGTGGCCTATGCCGGCGAGCGGGTGGTGTTCGGCAAGCCGCTGGCGGTGAACCAGGCCGTGCAGTGGCCGCTGGTGGAGCTTGCGACCGAGGCCCAGATGGTGCGGCTGCTGGTGTATTACGCCGCATGGCACCTCGACCACGACCACCACATGGAGGTGTCCGACAAGGTCTCGATGGCCAACTACCGCGCCAACCGGCTGGTATGCGAGGCCGCCGACCGCGCCATGCAGGTGTTCGGCGGCATTGGCTACAGCCGCCACGAGCCGTTCGAGCACATCTACCGCCACCACCGCCGATACCGGATCACCGAGGGCGCCGAGGAGATCCAGATTCGGCGAGTTGCCCAGCGGCTCTTCGGGTTCGGGCGAAAGCGCTGACATGACCGATTCCAGAGACTTGGGCGGCGCGCTGGCCACGGTGCTGCGCCCGGTCCTCGGCGACGATGTCGTCGTCGAGAACCTGCGGCCGCTCAGCGGCGGTGCCAGCCGCATGACGTGGGCCTTCGACGCACTCGCCGATGCGAAGTCGCGGGCGCTGATCCTGCGCACCGGCCCGCCGGATGACGTGCACGCCGGCATGGAGTTGGAAGCCCGGGTGCAGGTGCTGGCCGCCGACGCCGGGGCACCGGTGCCGCACGTGCTGGTCGCCGACGATTCCCCGGCGGCGCTCGGCAATCCGTTCCTGGTGTGCGACGCGATCGGCGGCCAGACCATTGCCCGCAAGATCCACCGCAAGCTCGACGAACCGGGCCGCGAGCGGCTGTTGCAGCAGTGCGCGCGGGCGCTGGCCGCGATCCATCGGGCCAACCCGTTCGGCGTCGGACTGACCCAGGCCGACCAGCTCGCCGAGTGGCGCGGTCGCCTCGACGAGATTGGCGATACCACCGCGACGTTCGAATGGGCGTTCCGCTGGCTGGCCGCCCACCGGCCGCCCACGTCGCCGCGGCGGCTGGTGCACGGCGACTTCCGGATGGGCAACCTGATCGTCGACGGCTCGGTCCTCGCGGCGGTGCTGGACTGGGAGCTGGTGCACATCGGCGAGGCTTACGAGGACCTGGCCTGGTTCTGCATCCGGGCCTGGCGCTTCGGTGCGCCCGAGCACCTGGGCGCCGGCGGGCTGGGCAGCGTGGAAAGCTTCCTTGCCGCGTATGAACTGGCCAGCGGTACGACCGTCGACCGGGAGGGGATTCGGTGGTGGCTGATCCTGGCCACACTGCGCTGGGGTGTCATCTGCCGTTATCAGGCCGAACGCCATCTGTCCGGGCAGACCCCGTCGGTGGAGCTGGCCGCGATCGGCCGGCGGGTCTGCGAGACGGAGTGGGACCTGCTCGAACTGCTCGACGGCGGTGGGCCGAAATGACCAGTCCCTGGCTGCACGGACGACCGACGGCGGCCGAGCTGGTCGCCGCGGTGGCCGAGTTTCTCGAGACCGACGTGCGCGGGGCCACCGATGGCAGGGTCAACTTTCACGCCCGCGTCGCCGCCAATGTGCTGCGCACCGTCGAGCGCGAACTACTCGACGACACCGCCACCGAGGTCGCCGACGCGCTGGCCGATATCGGCTTCACCGATGAAGCGCAGCTGGCGGCCGCGATCCGCTCCGGTGAACTCGACGATCGACCCGACGAGGTCACCGCGTGCTTGCGCACCCTGGTGCACCGCCGGTTGGCGGTCGCCCATCCCGGCTACGACGAGTGAAGGGCGTCAAATCCGCCGGGCCCGGGCCAGCCACGCGGGCTCGTCGACCCTGGTCCCGACGGGCAGGCCGAGGGCGTCGGCGTGCACCTCACCGACGACGCCGCGATACACGGTGGTGTCCAACGCTTCCAGCTGCCATCCGTCGCCGAACGCCTCCCGCACCACCGTCTCGCTGACCTCCGGCCCGAACCCGCGCCCGGCATCGGAGAGCGCAAGCACGTGCACGAGGGCATCCGGCCGGCACGCGGTGTGCAGGCTGTTGACGTACTTGGCGCGGTCGGTGTCGTCGAAGATGTGGAACAGCGCGCTGTCGACGATGGTGTCGTAGCGCGCCTCGGCGCCGAGGTTCATCACGTCGGCGACCTCGAAGCGGGCGTCGACCCCCTTTGCGGCGGCATTCTGGCGTGCCAGCTCGACGGCATGCCGCGCGAAGTCGATGCCGAGCACGTCGTAGCCCAGCCGGGTGAGCAGCATCGTATGTTCACCCGCGCCGCAGCCCACGTCGAGCACTTTGCCGCGGATCAGGCCTGCTCGTTCCACGTCGACAATCGCCGGCTGCGGCTCACCGATCACCCACGGCGCCGTGCCGGACTCGTAGGCCCCGTCGAATAGCGACCTCGACGGCGTCACATCCGTCATTGCCTGACCTCCATGTGTGCTTGGAACTGTGCTGGTCACTGCAGTCTCGTACCTGAACCACGCTTGAGGTCAAGTGACTGTCCGCGGTGTGGATGCTGTGCGCATTGTCGGGTGCGCAACACTGTCCCCATGCCCGCTGTCGAAGCCGCCGCCATCGAGGACGTCGCGGATCAGCTGTTCGCGGCGATCGAGCGCTGCGACACGGCGGCGGTGCGGCGGTTATGGAGCGACGACATCGCGGTGTGGAAGGTCGGCGAACCCCGCGACCGCGACAGGGAGCGCGCGCTGCGGGTCATCGACCGGTTCGTGACGACGACCACCGCGCGACGCTACGAGATCCTGGACCGGCAGCTGTTCGACGGCGGTTTCGTCCAGCAGCACATCCTGCACGCGACGGGCCGCAACGGCGCATCGATCGCGATGCGGGTCTGCCTCGTGGTCAAGTTGGTACGAACGGTCTGATCAGCCGGATCGACGAGTACTTCGACCCAACAGAACTCGCCCCGCTTCTCGCCTGATCGGGGCCGCACAGGAAGGTGCCCATGGCCACACTTCGAGAACTGCTCGGCAGTCCCGACGCGGCAGGCGTCTGGAACCTGGATTCCGACCGCTCCACGATCACGTTTAGGGCCAAGTCGATGTGGGGTCTGATGCCCGTCAAGGGCACATTCAACGAATTCTCCGGCGACGGTCAGGTCACCGGCGACGGTCAGGTCACCGGCGGCGGCGCGGTGTTCGGCCGGGTGGACATCCGGGCGGATTCGTTGCGCACCGGGATAAAGATGCGCGACCGGCACCTCCGGTCGGCCGACTACTTCGATGTCGAGAAATTTCCCGACATCAGCATCGTGGTGACCGCGGCCGAACCCTCCGGCGAGGAAGGTGCTCGGTTGCGGGCCAGCGTCACTGTGAAGGGCACCACGTCGCCCATCGAACTGCCCGCCACGGTGCGGGTTCTCGACGACGGCGCCGTGCGGGTAACGACACAGGCAACCGTCGACCGCTCGCAATTCGACGTCGGGGGAAACATACTCGGCATGGTGACCAATCCCGTGACGATCTCCTGCGATCTGGTGTTCACCCGCGCGACGAACTGATCGAGCGTCGGATCAAGCGGCACAAGATAATTCATCTACTTCGGCGGTAAACCCACCCGACCCAAGTAGCATCGGGTCCGTGCCACGCCCGTCCGATGCCCCGCTGCGCATCCTGGTGTACAGCGACAATCCCAGGACCCGCGAACAGGTTCAGCTGGCCCTGGGCAAACGCGTACATCCGGAACTGCCGGAGCTGAGCTACCTCGAGGTCGCCACCGCGCCGATGGTGATCAAGCAGATGGACGCCGGCGGCTTCGATCTGGTGATCCTCGACGGTGAGGCCACCCCGGTCGGCGGCATGGGAATCGCCAAACAGCTCAAGGACGAGATCGCCGACTGCCCACCGATCCTGGTGCTCACCGGGCGCCCGGACGACGCCTGGCTGGCCCGTTGGTCGCGTGCGGAAGCCGCGGTTCCACACCCGATCGACCCAATTCGTCTGGGCGACGCGGTGGTGTCTCTGCTGCGCACCCCGGTGCAATAGTTCTACCGCGCGAATCTTCCTGTCGCCCTTGACTGTTCGCAGCGCGGCGGCATGGCAGCGCGCTGCCAATAGCGATACTAACCAAAATGCGTGGCATGCCACTCAAACACCGCTAGGCTGTGGGTTAGCTCACATCGACAGCCACGAGGGAGCGCTTGCGCGGTATGAACCTGTACACGCCAATCCTGGTACTCGGCGCGATCGCCGCCGCGTTCGCGGTGGTCTCGGTGCTCATCGCCACCCTCATCGGGCCGAGGCGCTACAACCAGTCGAAGCTGGAGGCCTACGAGTGCGGCATCGAGCCGATGCCGCCCGGGGCCACCGGCCCGCTACCCACCGGGCAGCGATTCCCGATCAAGTACTACCTGACCGCGATGTTGTTCATCGTGTTCGACATCGAGATCGTGTTTCTCTACCCGTGGGCGGTGTCATTCGACAGCCTGGGCGTGTTCGCGCTGGTGGAGATGCTGCTGTTCATGCTCACCGTGTTCGTGGCCTATGCCTACGTGTGGCGGCGGGGAGGGCTGAGTTGGGACTAGAGGAAAAGCTGCCCAGCGGTTTCCTGCTCTCCACGGTCGAAACGGTGGCGGGCTACGTCCGCAAGGGCTCGCTGTGGCCGGCCACGTTCGGGCTGGCCTGCTGCGCCATCGAGATGATGTCGACGGCGTCACCGCGATTCGACATCGCACGGTTCGGGATGGAGCGATTCTCAGCGACGCCTCGGCAGGCCGACTTGATGATCGTCGCCGGACGGGTCAGCCAGAAGATGGCGCCGGTGCTCCGGCAGGTTTATGACCAGATGGCCGAACCCAAGTGGGTGCTGGCGATGGGGGTGTGCGCGTCCTCGGGCGGGATGTTCAACAACTACGCGATCGTCCAAGGGGTTGACCACGTCGTGCCGGTGGACATCTACCTGCCAGGATGTCCGCCCCGGCCGGAGATGCTGCTGCACGCGATCCTGAAACTGCACGAGAAGATCCAGCAGATGCCGCTGGGCGTCAACCGCGAGGAGGCGATCCGCGAAGCCGAGCAGGCGGCGCTGGCGGTCACACCCACCATCGAGCTCAAGGGCTTACTGCGGTGAGCGAGATCTCCAACAGCAAGGGCACTCCGGAAGTCATCGGCGTGCGGCGCGGCATGTTCGGGGCAGAAGGCACCGGCGACACCTCCGGCTACGGGCGCCTGGTGCGCCCGGTCGCGCTGTCGGGGAGCTCGCCGAGGCCGTACGGCGGTTATTTCGACGAGGTCGTCGACACCCTGCAAGCCGTGCTTGGTGACGAGGGCCCGGACTCCTTTGCCGCGGCGGTCGAGCGGGTGGTGGTGTACCGCGACGAGCTGACCCTGGAAGTGCGCCGCGAGCAACTGCCGGCGGTGGCGCAGGCGCTGCGCGACGACCCGGGACTGCGGTTCGAGCTGTGCCTGGGGGTCAGCGGCGTGCACTACCCCGACGACACCGACCGGGAACTGCACGCGGTGTACCCGCTGATGTCGATCACCCATAACCGCCGCATTCGGGTGGAGGTTGCGGCGCCCGACACCGATCCGCATATCCCGTCGCTGTTCCGCGTGTATCCGACCACCGATTGGCACGAACGCGAAACCTACGACTTCTTCGGCATCGTCTTCGACGGCCATCCTGCCCTGACCCGCATCGAAATGCCCGATGACTGGGTGGGGCATCCACAACGCAAGGACTACCCGTTGGGCGGCATCCCCGTGGAGTACCACGGGGCCGAGATTCCCCCGCCCGACGAGCGGAGGGCTTACAACTGATGAGTACTCCCCCCACCCCGCCCACCCAGGGCGGTACCTCTGGCGATGGCAGCGACACGGTCGTCATGGTCGGCGGGCAGGACTGGGACCAGATCGTCGCCGCGGCCAGGGAAAGCTCGGCGGCGGCCGCAGGCGACCGCATCGTGGTGAACATGGGGCCACAACACCCCTCCACCCACGGCGTGCTGCGGCTGATCCTGGAGATCGAAGGCGAGACGGTCACCGAGATTCGCTGCGGTATCGGTTACCTGCACACCGGTATCGAGAAGAACCTCGAATACCGCAACTGGACCCAGGGCGTCACGTTCGTGACCCGAATGGATTACCTCTCACCGTTTTTCAACGAAACCGCCTACTGCCTCGGCGTCGAGAAACTCCTCGACATCACCGACGCCGTCCCGGAGCGCGCCAGCGTGGTGCGGGTGATGTTGATGGAGCTCAACCGCATCTCCTCCCACCTGGTGGCGTTGGCCACCGGCGGGATGGAACTGGGCGCCATGACCGCGATGTTCCTGGGGTTCCGCGAACGCGAACTGATCTTGAGCGTGTTCGAGACGATCACCGGACTGCGAATGAACCACGCCTACATCCGGCCGGGCGGGTTGGCGGCCGACCTGCCCGATGAGGCGGTCCCGCAGATTCGCGACCTGCTCGAGCTGCTGCCGAAGCGGCTCCGCGACCTGGAGAACCTGCTCAACGAGAACTACATCTGGAAGGCCCGCACCCAGGGCATCGGCTACCTGGACCTGACCGGGTGCATGGCGTTGGGCATCACCGGCCCGGTGCTGCGCTCCACCGGCCTACCGCATGACCTGCGCAAGTCGCAGCCCTATTGCGGCTACGAGAACTACGACTTCGACGTCATCACCGATGACGGCTGCGACTCCTATGGCCGCTACCTGATCCGGGTCAAGGAGATGAGGGAGTCGTTGAAGATCGTCGAGCAGTGCGTCGATCGCCTGGCGCCGGGACCGGTGATGATCGACGACAAGAAACTGGCCTGGCCCGCCGACCTGAAACTCGGTCCCGACGGTCTTGGCAACTCGCCCGAGCACATCGCCAGGATCATGGGCCACTCGATGGAAGGGCTGATCCACCACTTCAAACTCGTCACCGAGGGCATCCGGGTGCCCGCCGGCCAGGTGTACATAGCGGTCGAATCCCCGCGCGGTGAGCTGGGCGTGCACATGGTCTCCGACGGTGGCACCCGCCCCTACCGGGTGCATTACCGCGATCCCTCGTTCACCAACCTGCAGGCCGTGGCCGCCATGTGTGAGGGCGGCATGGTCGCCGACGTGATCGCCGCGGTGGCCTCGATCGACCCGGTGATGGGTGGAGTCGACCGATGACGGTGTTCCTCGAGCTGGGGCAGCGTCCCGACGAGCCCGGGCCGCCGATCAACGGACCGGCCGCCTACCCGCGGGACGTGCTGGCGCGGCTGGCGGCCGACGCGGAGCAGATCGTCGCGCGCTACCCGCAGTCCCGATCGGCATTGCTGCCGCTGCTGCATCTCGTGCAGTCCGAGGACGGCTACCTCACCCCGGCCGGCATCTCGTTCTGCGCGGCCCAACTCGGCCTCACCGAGGCCCAGGTCACCGCGGTGGCGACCTTCTACTCGATGTACCGGCGCACCCCGACCGGGGAATACCTGGTCGGGGTGTGCACCAACACGCTGTGCGCGATCATGGGCGGCGACGCCATCCTCGAGTCGCTCGAGGACTATCTCGGGATTCACGCCGGGCAGACCACCGACGACGGCAGCGTCACCCTCGAACACGTCGAGTGCAACGCGGCCTGCGACTACGCGCCGGTGGTGATGGTCAACTGGGAGTTCTTCGACAACCAGACCCCGTCGTCGGCCCGCGACCTGGTCGACGCGCTGCGCGGCGGCCAACCCGTGGTGCCGACCCGCGGCGCGCCAGTGTGCACGTTCTCCGAAACCGCCCGCACCCTGGCCGGCCTGCCGGATCATCCCCCGCAGGCGGGAGGTGCCCCCAGATCGGACAACCCGGATCCGACCGGGGCCGCGACGCTGGCCGGGCTGCGCGTCGCGCAGGAACGCAACATGACCGCGCCCGAGCCCGCGCCCGCCTCGCACACACGCGTCGACAAACCGCAGGACACCCAGCCGGAGGCGGTGGAATCCACCAAGGACGAACCCGCGCCGGCACCGTCGGCCACCGTGCCACCCAAGCCCGGCGGGACCGAAACCGACCCGAGCGCAACGGATTCGGACAAATGACAGCGTTGACGCCCGTTCTGAGCCGATTCTGGGACGATCCGCAGCCGTGGTCGTTGGACACCTACCGCCGACACGACGGATACCAAGCGTTGCAGAAGGCACTGGCCATGGATCCCGACAAGGTGATTGCGACGGTGAAGGATTCGGGTCTGCGTGGCCGCGGCGGTGCCGGCTTTCCGACGGGCACGAAATGGTCGTTCATCCCGCAGGACCACACCGGCGCCGGCGCGAAGCCGCACTACCTGGTGATCAACGCCGACGAGTCCGAACCCGGTACCTGCAAGGACATTCCGCTGATGCTGACGACGCCGCACTTCCTGGTGGAGGGCGCGATCATCGCCGCGTACGCGATCCGGGCCCACCACGCGTTCATCTACGTGCGCGGTGAGGTGCTGCCGGTGCTGCGTCGCCTGCAGACCGCGGTCGCCGAGGCCTACGACGCCGGCTACCTCGGCAACGACATCGGCGGCTCCGGCTTCGATCTGGAACTGATCGTGCACGCCGGGGCGGGCGCCTACATCTGCGGCGAAGAGACCGCTCTGCTGGATTCGCTGGAGGGCCGCCGCGGCCAGCCGCGGCTGCGGCCGCCGTTTCCGGCCGTCGCCGGGCTGTATGCCTGCCCGACGGTGGTCAACAACGTGGAATCCATCGCCAGCGTCCCGCCGATCCTGCTCAACGGGGTTGACTGGTTCCGTTCGATGGGCTCGGAGAAATCGCCGGGCTTCACGCTGTACTCGTTGTCGGGGCACGTCACGCGGCCGGGTCAGTATGAGGCACCGCTCGGGATCACGCTGCGGGAGCTGTTGGAATATGCGGGCGGCGTGCGCGCCGGGCACACGTTGAAGTTCTGGACCCCGGGCGGTTCGTCGACACCGCTGCTCACCGATGAACACCTCGACGTGCCACTGGATTACGAGGGTATGGCCGGTGTGGGGTCGATGCTGGGCACCAAGGCGCTGCAGATCTTCGACGACACCACGTGCGTCGTTCGCGCCGTGCGTCGCTGGACGCAGTTCTACGCGCACGAATCCTGCGGCAAATGCACGCCGTGTCGGGAAGGCACCTACTGGCTGGCGCAGATCTACGCACGGCTGGAGACCGGCGCCGGAACAGAAGCAGATATCGACAAGCTGCTGGACATCTCCGACACCCTATTCGGAAAGTCGTTCTGCGCGTTGGGTGACGGCGCGGCCAGCCCGATCCTGTCGTCCATCAAGTACTTCCGTGACGAATACATGTCACACCTCGACGGCGGCTGCCCGTTCGATCCGCACGCGTCCACGTTGATGGCCACCGAGGGGGTGGGTGTGTGATCTCTTCCCGTCGAAACGCCGAACGTGCGCACAGTGCGAGATTTTGGCCACTTTTTCGCAGTGGATACACGTTCGCGCAAGTGGGGGTGTGTAGATGACGCAGACCGCTGACGCCGACACCCAGGCAACCGAAGTGGAGTTGGTGAAGCTGACCATCGACGACGTCGAAGTCAGTGTCCCCAAGGGCACCTTGGTGATTCGGGCCGCGGAGCTGATCGGCGTCCAGATTCCGCGCTTCTGCGACCACCCGCTGCTGGATCCGGTGGGCGCCTGCCGGCAATGCCTTGTCGAGGTCGAAGGACAGCGCAAGCCCATGGCCTCCTGCACGACGACCGTCACGCCCGACATGGTGGTGCGCACCCAGTACACCTCCGAGGCCGCCGACAAGGCCCAGCGCGGGGTGATGGAGCTGCTGCTGATCAACCACCCCCTGGACTGCCCGGTGTGCGACAAGGGTGGGGAATGCCCGCTGCAGAACCAGGCCATGTCCAACGGGCGAGCGGAGACCCGCTTCGACGACGTCAAGCGGACCTTCCCGAAGCCGATCAACATCTCGTCGCAGGTACTGCTGGACCGCGAACGCTGTGTGCTGTGCGCCCGCTGCACCCGGTTCTCCGAACAGATCGCCGGTGACCCTTTCATCGAACTGCTGGAACGCGGTGCGCTGCAACAGGTCGGCATCGCCCCGGGCGAGCCGTTTGAGTCCTATTTCTCGGGTAACACCGTTCAGATCTGCCCCGTCGGTGCGCTCACCGGCGCCGCCTACCGCTTCCGCGCCCGCCCGTTCGATCTGGTGTCCACCCCCAGTGTGTGCGAGCACTGCGCGTCGGGGTGTGCGCAGCGCACCGATCACCGGCGCGGAAAAGTGATGCGCCGCTTGGCCGGTGACGACCCGCAGGTCAACGAGGAATGGAACTGCGACAAGGGCCGCTGGGCGTTCACGTACCCAGCCGTCGGTGATCGCATCACCACGCCGCAGATCCGCGACGATGACGGCAAGCTGCGGCCCGCGTCCTGGTCGGAGGCGTTGGGTGCGGCGGCAGCCGGGTTGGCGGCGGCCACAGGTAGCGCCGGTGTGCTGGTCGGTGGGCGTGCCACCGTGGAAGATGCATACGGCTATTCGAAGTTCGCCCGGATGGTGTTGGGCACCAACGACATCGACTTCCGCGCCCGCCCGCACAGTCCCGAAGAGGCCGACTTCCTCGCCGCGCACATCGCCGGGCGCCCGATGACGATCACCTACGCCGACCTGGAAAAGGCACCGGCGGTGTTGCTGGTGGGCCTGGAGCCCGAAGAGGAATCACCGATCGTGTTCCTGCGCCTACGCAAGGCCGCCCGCAAGCACGGCCTCCAGGTGCTCTCTATCGCGCCGTTCGCCACCCGCGGATTGACCAAGATGGCGGGCCGGCTCATCGCGGCCGCGCCCGGCGGGGAGGCCGCAGCGCTGGACGGCCTGGGCTACGAGCCCCTGCTGAACCAACCGGGGGCGATCATCCTGGCCGGCGAGCGGTTGGCCACCTCCCCCGGAACCCTCTCCGCCGCAACCCGATTGGCGGCCACAACCGGCGCCCGGCTGGGCTGGATCCCGCGGCGCGCAGGCGAACGCGGCGCCCTGGAGGCCGGCGCGCTGCCCAACGTGTTGCCCGGCGGCCGCCCTGTCGACGACGCGTCCGCACGCGAGCAGACCGCCACGGCGTGGAACACCTCCGGTTTGCCCGACGCCGCCGGCCGCGACACCGCGGCCATCCTGGCCGCCGCACGCGGCGGCGAACTGGGCGCGCTGCTCATCGGCGGCGTCGAGGTTGCCGATCTGTCCGACCCCCAGGCCGCACTGGCCGCCATCGAGGCCGCACCGTTCGTGGTCAGCCTGGAACTGCGGGAAAGCGAGGTCACCGACCTCGCCGACGTGGTGTTCCCGGTCGCGCCCGTGGTCGAGAAATCGGGCTCATTCGTCAACTGGGAAGGCCGGATTCGGCCATTCGAGGTGGCGCTGCCCACCAACGCCGTGCCCGACCTGCGGGTGCTGCACTTCCTGGCCGACGAGATCGGTGTGGATCTGGGCCTGCCCAGCGCGGCGGCCGCCGGTGACGAACTCGCCCACCTCGGCCTGTGGGCCGGTCCCCGGCCGGAAATGCCACCGACGCCACCGCCGAAGCCGCCGCAACCCGGCCCGGGCGAGGCCGTGCTGGCCGGCTGGCGGATGCTTCTCGACGCGGGCCGTCTGCAGGACGGCGAACCGTACCTGGCGGGCACCGCGCGCACGCCGGTGGTGCGGTTGTCGGCGGCCACCGCCGTCGAAATCGGGGCCACCGATACAGATCTGGTCGCAGTCGGCACCCCAAGCGGTGAGATTGCGTTGCCGCTGGCGATCACCGACATGGCCGATCGCGTGGTGTGGCTGCCGCTGAACTCGGCGGGCTCGGCGGTGCACCGGCAGCTCGCGGTGACAGCGGGTGCGGTGGTTTCGATTGGGCGGGCAGAGCCGTGATATATCCGGATCCAACGGTGTTCGGTCACGATCCGTGGTGGCTGATTCTCGCCAAAGCCGTCGGGATCTTCGTGTTCCTGCTCCTGACGGTGTTGAGCGCGATTCTGATCGAACGCAAGATCCTCGGGCGGATGCAGATGCGGTTGGGTCCCAACCGGGTCGGCCCGCACGGCCTGCTGCAGTCGCTGGCCGACGGCATCAAGCTGGCGTTGAAGGAAGGCCTCATTCCCACCGGGGTGGACAAACCCGTCTACCTGCTGGCACCGATCATCTCGGTGATTCCCGCCTTCATGGCGTTCGCGGTGATCCCGATGGGCGGCGTGGTGTCGGTGTTCGGGCATCGCACCCCGCTGCAACTGACCGACCTGGCCGTGGCGGTGCTCTACATCCTGGCGGTCACCTCGGTCGGCGTGTACGGCATCGTGCTGGCCGGCTGGGCGTCCGGGTCCACCTATCCGCTGCTGGGTGGGCTGCGCTCCAGTGCGCAGGTGATCTCCTATGAGATCGCGATGGCGCTGTCGTTCGCCGCCGTTTTCCTCTATGCCGGCACCATGTCCACCTCGGGTATCGTCGCCGCACAGGACGGCACCTGGTACCTCTTCCTGCTGCTGCCGTCGTTCCTGGTGTACGTGACCGCGATGGTCGGCGAAACCAACCGGGCTCCTTTCGATTTGCCCGAGGCCGAGGGCGAACTCGTCGGCGGGTTCCACACCGAGTACTCGTCGCTGAAGTTCGCGATGTTCATGCTCGCCGAATACGTAAACATGACCACCGTGTCGGCGCTGGCCACCACAATGTTCCTGGGTGGCTGGCACGCCCCGTGGCCGATCAACATCTGGGACGGCGCAAACACCGGCTGGTGGCCGCTGCTGTGGTTCACCGCCAAGGTGTGGACGTTCCTGTTCCTGTTCATGTGGCTGCGCGCCACCCTGCCCCGGATGCGCTACGACCAGTTCATGGCCCTGGGCTGGAAGATCCTCATCCCGTTCTCACTGGCGTGGATCATGATCGTCGCCACCACCCACAGCCTGCGTACCCACGGCTATGAGGCATGGGCGACCGGCCTGATCACCGCCGGCATCCTGGTGGCTATTGTCCTGCTCCTCGTGTTGTGGAGAGCGTTGCGCGCCAAGGCCGTTCGGGCCAGTCCGGAGCAAGTCATCGACGCGGGGGCATTCCCGGTGCCGCCACTGCCCACGGCCACCAAGGAGAGAGCCGATGCCTAAGTTTCTGACCAAGTTTGTCGACGCCATCGCCGGGTTCGGGGTCACCTTCGGGACCATGTTCAGAAAGCCGGTCACCGAGGAGTATCCGGAGAAGCCGGGTCCCGTCGCGCGGCGCTACCACGGTCGGCATCAGCTGAACCGCTATCCCGACGGGCTGGAGAAATGCATCGGCTGCGAGTTGTGCGCGTGGGCCTGCCCCGCCGACGCGATCTACGTCGAAGGCGCCGACAACACCGACGAGGAGCGCTATTCGCCCGGCGAACGCTACGGGCGCGTGTACCAGATCAACTACCTGCGCTGCATCGGGTGCGGGTTGTGCATCGAAGCGTGCCCCACCCGCGCGCTGACGATGACCAACGACTACGAGATGGCCGACGACAACCGCGCAGACCTGATCTACGGCAAGGACAAACTGCTGGCGCCGTTGGAGCCCGGGATGCACGCCCCACCGCACCCGATGGCGCCCGGCAGCACCGATGACGACTACTACCTGGGCAAGATTGGCCCCCTCACGGAGGAGGTCCGGTGACACTATCCGCCGACGTCGTCCTGCTTGCCGCCGACGGTGCCGCCCGCACCTCGACCGGCGAGGCGGTGTTGTTCTGGGTGCTCGGCACGGTCGCGGTGATCGGGGCGATCGGTGTGGTGGCCGCGGCGAAGGCGGTGTACTCGGCGATGTTCCTGGCCTCGACCATGATCGCGCTCGCGGTGCTCTACATCGCCCAGGACGCGTTGTTCCTCGGCGTGGTGCAGGTGGTCGTCTACACCGGCGCGGTGATGATGTTGTTCCTGTTCGTGCTGATGCTCATCGGTGTGGACCTGTCGGAGTCGCTGGTGGAAACCCTTCACGGCCAACGCATCGCCGCGATCGTGGCGGGCGTCGGATTCGGAATACTGCTCATCGCCGGCATCGGCAACGTCTCGGTGGCCGGTTTCACCGGCCTGGCCGAGGCCAACGCCGGCGGCAACGTGCAGGGGCTGGCCGCCCTGATCTTCACCCAGTACCTGTGGGCCTTCGAGCTCACCGGCGCGCTGCTGATCACCGCGGCCCTCGGCGCGATGGTGCTGGCCCACCGCGAACGCTTCGAGCACCGCAAGACCCAGCGCGAGCTGGCCGCCGAGCGGTTCCGGCCGGGTGGACATCCGACCCCGCTGCCCAACCCCGGTGTCTACGCAAGGCACAACGCCGTGAATGTGCCCGGCCGGTTGCCCGACGGCTCGGGCTCCGAAATCTCGGTGAGCGCCATCCTGCAACGACGGGCCGTCCCGACACCGACGGACGGCAATGGGAGCGGTGAGCGATGAACCCGGACAACTACGTGTACCTGTCGACGCTGCTGTTCACCATCGGGGCCGCCGGAGTGTTGTTGCGGCGCAACGCCATCGTCATGTTCATGTGCGTGGAGCTGATGCTCAACGCGGCGAACCTGGCGTTCGTGGCGTTCTCCCGCATGCACGGGCACCTGGACGGCCAAGTGGTCGCGTTCTTCACCATGGTGGTTGCCGCCTGTGAGGTGGTGATCGGTCTGGCGATCATCATGACCATCTTCCGCACCCGCCGCTCGGCCTCGGTCGACGACGCCAGCCTGCTCAAACACTAAGGCGGCCATGATAACTCTGGTCTGGCTGCTGATCGCGCTCCCGGCGGCGGGGGCGGCGGTGCTCCTGCTGGCGGGTAAACGCTCCAACGGATGGGGCCATCTGCTCGGCTGTGCGGCGGCCATCGCCGCGTTCGCGGTCGGCGTGGTGCTGTTCGTCGACATGCTCGGCCACGACGCCGAGCACCGGATGATTCATGAGACGTTGTTCTCGTGGGTGCCGGTGGGCGGGTTGCAGGTGGATTTCGGCCTGCAACTCGACCAGTTGTCGATGTGTTTCGTCCTGCTGATCACCGGTGTCGGCTCGCTGATCCACGTCTACTCGATCGGCTACATGGCCGACGATCCGGAGCGCCGACGGTTTTTCGCCTACCTGAACCTGTTCCTGGCCGCGATGTTGCTGCTGGTGCTGGCCGACAACTACCTCGGGTTGTACGTCGGCTGGGAAGGCGTCGGTCTGGCGTCCTACCTGCTGATCGGCTTCTGGTCCTACAAACCCTCGGCGGCCACCGCCGCCAAGAAGGCGTTCGTCGTCAACCGGGTTGGCGATGTGGGTCTGGCCATCGCGATGATGGTCATGTTCGCGGCCATCGGATCGATCTCGTTCGACGGTGTCTTCTCGGCCACGCCGCGACTCGGCGAGGGCACGCTGACCGCGATCGGTCTGCTGCTGCTGCTGGCGGCGTGCGGCAAGTCGGCGCAGGTTCCGCTGCAGTCCTGGCTCGGTGACGCGATGGAGGGTCCCACGCCGGTGTCGGCCCTGATTCACGCCGCCACCATGGTCACCGCCGGTGTGTACCTGATTGTGCGGTCCGGTCCGATCTTCGATCTCGCCCCCGGCGCGCAACTCGGTGTGGTGATCGTCGGCGCGGTAACCCTGCTGTTCGGCGCCATCGTCGGCTGCGCCAAGGACGACATCAAAAAGGCGCTGGCCGCGTCCACCATGAGCCAGATCGGTTACATGGTGCTCGCCGCCGGTCTCGGTCCGGCCGGGTACGCGTTCGCGATCATGCACCTGCTGACGCACGGCTTCTTCAAGGCCGGCCTGTTCCTGGGCGCCGGGTCGGTGATGCACGCCATGAACGACGAAGTCGACATGCGCCGCTACGGCGGACTGCGCAGGGCGCTGCCGATCACCTACGCGACATTCGGGCTGGGCTACCTGGCGATCATCGGCGTGCCGCCGCTTGCCGGGTTCTTCTCCAAGGACGCCATCATCGAGGCGGCGCTGGGCGCCGGCGGCGTGCGGGGCATCGTGCTCGGCGGTGCCGCACTGCTCGGTGCAGGCATCACGGCGTTCTACATGACCCGCGTGATGCTGATGACGTTCTTTGGCGAAAAGCGTTGGGCGCCTGACACGCACCCGCACGAGGCGCCGGCCGTGATGACTTGGCCCATGGTGCTGCTGGCGATCGGCTCGGTGGTATCCGGCGGACTGTTTGCGCTCGGTGGCACGCTGCAGCACTGGCTGGAACCGGTGGTCGGCGCCCACGAGGCCGAGCACGCCACGCCGGTGTGGGTGGTGACGACGGTGATCCTCGTGGTGGTCGCCGCCGGGATCGCTATCGCCTACCGCATGTACGCCACCCGACCCGTACCGGAACAGGTGCCCGCGGGCTCGGCGCTGACGGTGGCCGCCCGCAAGGACCTCTATGGCGACGCCTTCAACGAGCAGGTGTTCATGCGGTCCGGTCAGATCCTTACCAGGACGCTGGTCGAGGTCGACGACAAGGGCATCGACGGCGCCGCGAGCGGGCTGGCGGCGCTGGTCGGTCGCGCGTCAGACGGGTTGCGGCAGTTGCAAACCGGCTTCGCACGCTCCTACGCGCTATCGATGTTGGCCGGTGCGGCCCTGGTCGTCGCGGCGATCCTGGCGGTGCGGCTGTGGTGACGTCGTTTCCCTGGCTGACCGTCCTGTGGGCGGTGCCCATGGTGGGCGCCGGTCTGGTGATGCTGCTGCCCGCCGCGCAACGCACGCTGGCCAAATGGGTGGCACTGGCGATCTCGGCGGTGGTGCTCGCCCTGACCGTCGTGCTGGCCGTCGGCTTCGAGCCCGGCGGCGCACCGTACCAGTTCGTCGAATCCCACACCTGGATCCCGTCTTTCGGCACCGGCTACATTCTGGGCATCGACGGCATCGCACTGGCCCTCGTCGCCCTCACCGCGGTACTGGTACCCCTGCTGATCGTCGCCGGCTGGAACGATGCCAGCGACCGGTCCGGATTGGCGGGCCGGTCCACCCACACCTACCTCGCGCTGACCCTGGCCGTCGAGGGCATGGTGCTGATGTCGCTGGTCGCGCTCGACGTGCTGCTGTTCTACGTGTTCTTCGAGGCGATGCTCATCCCGATGTACTTCCTCATCGGCGGCTTCGGCGGCGAGAACAGGTCCAAAGCCGCGGTGAAGTTCCTGCTGTACAACCTGTTCGGCGGGCTGATCATGCTCGCCGCGGTGGTCGGTCTGTATGTGGTGACCGCGCAGAGCGACGCGTTCGCGTCGGGCACGTTCGACTTCCGCGAGATCGTGGCCGCGGTGTCGAGCGGTCAGTTCGTGGTGAATCCGGCGATATTGAATGCGCTGTTCCTGGGTTTCATGTTCGCGTTCGCGGTCAAGGCGCCGCTGTGGCCGTTGCATAGCTGGCTGCCCGACGCCGCCGTGGAGGCCACACCGGCCAGCGCGGTGCTGATGATGGCCGTGATGGACAAGGTCGGCACGTTCGGCATGCTGCGTTACTGCCTGCAGTTGTTCCCCGACGCGTCAACGTATTTTCGTCCGGTGGTCATCGCGCTGGCGGTCATCGGCATCGTCTACGGCGCGATCGTGGCGATCGGCCAGACCGACGTGATGCGGTTGATCGCCTACACCTCGATCTCGCATTTCGGGTTCATCATCCTCGGCATCTTCGTGATGACCAGCCAGGGCCAGTCCGGCTCCACGCTCTACATGGTCAACCACGGCATTTCCACGGCGGCGCTGTTCCTCATCGCCGGATTCCTGGTGTCGCGCAGGGGAACTCGAGTGATCGACGCCTACGGCGGCGTGCAGAAGGTTGCCCCGGTGCTGGCCGGCACGTTCCTGGTCGCCGGCCTGGCGACGCTGTCGTTGCCCGGACTCGCACCGTTCGTCAGCGAATTTTTGGTATTGATCGGCACATTCACGCGCTACCCGGTGTTCGCGGTGCTCGCGGCCAGCGCGCTGGTGCTCTCGGCGATCTACATCCTGTGGCTCTACCAACGGATGATGACCGGTCCGGTCACCGACGGCAACGACCGGCTCCGTGACCTGGTGCCGCGCGAACTCGTCGTCGTCGCACCGCTGATCGCGTTGCTGCTCGTTCTGGGCGTGTATCCCAAACCCGCACTCGACGTGATCAACCCCGCCGTCAGCCACACCCTGACCACCATCGACCAGCAGGATCCGACACCCCGAATGGCGGAAGGCCCGTCACGATGATGCCCACGCCGAGCGTCGAATACGGCCTGCTCTCCCCCATGCTGATCGTTCTCGGTGCGGCGGTCGCCGGTGTCCTCGTCGAGGCGTTCCTGCCGCGGCAGTGGCGCTACACTGCCCAGCTCATTCTCAGCCTGGCCGGACTGGTCGCGGCGTTCGCGGCGGTCATGGCGCTGGCCCGCGGGCTGCACGGAACCGTCGGGCACACCGCGGTGTTGGGAGCCGTCGTCGTCGATGCGCCGGCGTTGTTCCTGCAGGGCACCATCCTGTTGGTCAGCATGCTGGGAATCCTGCTCATCGCCGAACGACCCATCGCCACACCGCCCGCGGAACACCACGAATCCGGCGGGTTGGACGCGTTCACCCCTCAAGCGTCCGCGATCGCGGGCAGCGTCACCGAGCAACTGGCCACAAAGGCAGGTGTGGTGCAGACCGAGGTGTTCCCGCTGACGATGTTCGCCGTCGGCGGCATGCTGCTGTTCGGGGCCTCCGACGATCTGCTGACCATGTTCATCGCGCTGGAGGTGCTCTCACTGCCGCTTTACCTGCTGTGCGGTCTGGCGCGTCGGCGTCGTCTGCTGTCGCAGGAAGCCGCGCTGAAATATTTTCTGCTGGGGGCGTTCTCGTCGGCATTCTTCCTTTACGGCGTCGCGATGCTGTACGGCTACGCCGGAACCCTCAACCTCGGCGGTATCGCCGAGGCGGTGGCTTCCGGATCCGGCAAGACGTCGCTGGCGCTGATCGGCACCGGTCTGGTTCTGGTGGGTGTGCTGTTCAAGGTCGGCGCGGTGCCGTTCCACTCCTGGATCCCCGACGTCTACCAGGGTGCGCCGACCCCGATTACCGCGTTCATGGCCGCCGCCACCAAGATCGCCGCGTTCGGGGCGATGCTGCGCATCTTCTACATCGCGCTGCCCGGATTGCGCGATGACTGGCGGCCCGTGCTGTGGGCGGTCGCGATCCTGACCATGGTGGTCGGCACCGTCACTGCGGTGACCCAGACCGACGTGAAACGGATGCTGGCGTATTCGGCGGTGGCCCATTCCGGGTTCATCCTCACCGGCGTGATCGCCGGGAACGAGGCCGGGTTGTCCTCGACGCTGTTCTACCTGTTCGCCTACGGGTTCAGCACGCTGGGCGCCTTCGCCGTGGTGGGTCTGGTCCGCAACGCGGCCGGTGACGAGGACACCGCGATGTCACGGTGGGCCGGTTTGGGCCGCCGCTATCCCCTTGTCGGCGTGGTGTTTTCGCTATTCCTGCTGGCCTTCGCGGGCATACCGCTGACCAGCGGCTTCGTCAGCAAGTTCGCGGTGTTCAAAGCCGCGGGAGAAGGCGGCGCCATCCCGCTCGTCATCGTCGGAGTCATCGCCAGCGCGGTCGCCGCCTACTTCTATGTGCGGGTCATCGTGCTGATGTTCTTCACCGAGCCACCCGACGACGCCCCCGTGGTCGTGATGCCGAGCATGTTGAGCACCACCGTCGTCGTGGTCACGGCCGCCGTCACGTTCGCCCTTGGCGCGCTGCCGCAGCCGCTTCTGGACCTGGCGAATAACGCCGACCAGTTCCTGCGCTGACTCCGTACGCGCCCAAACCAACGTTTGGGCGCGAAAGTGCGAAGCAACTCTGCAGAACGTCGATTTCGGTGTAATAAAGGTGTGCATGGCTACCGAACCGCTCGTCCTGACCGCCGACCACGGGCCGGTGCGGGTGCTGACGATGAACCGGCCCGCGGCGCGGAACGCGTTGAGCCGTGATCTGATCCGGACGCTTTACGCCGCGTTGACCGGCGCCGACGCCGACGAATCGGTGCGTGCGGTGGTGCTCACCGGCACGGATCCGGCATTCTGCGCGGGCGTGGATCTCAAGGAAGCCCAACGCGACGGGATGGCGTACTTCGAGGAGTTTCAGTCGCAGAGCTGCATCACCGCCACCGGGCAGATGCGCACACCGATCGTCGGCGCGATCAACGGCGCGACGTTTACCGGCGGGCTGGAGATGGCGATCGGCTGCGACTTCCTCGTCGCCTCCGAACGTGCGGTGTTCGCCGACACCCACGCCCGGGTCGGCATCCTGCCCGGCGGCGGCATGACCGCCCGGCTGCCACAGTTGGTCGGTTCGGCCATGGCCCGGCGGCTGTCGATGACAGGCGAGGTGATCGACGCCGCCCGCGCCGAACGCATCGGGCTGGTGACCGAGGTGATGCCGCACGGCCGGCTGCTGGATCGTGCCGTCGAGCTGGCGGGCCAGATCGCGGAGGTACCGGGCCCAATCATGGCCGGCCTCAAGGAGATCTACGTGACGGGCGCGGCCGCCGTCATCGACCCGGCGTTGGCTGCCGAGCAAGCCATCGCCGGTGCACAGGCGCGGGATTTCGACGGGATCGGCGAACGATACCGCGCGGTGGCCGACCGCAACCGGCGTCAGATCGACGGCGGCTAGGAAACTCACGCGCCGAACGTGCAGCCACTGCGAAAAATCGGCCGGTGAAGTCGCAGTGGGCGCACGCTCGGCGTTGGCCTCACCGCGATCTGCGCAGAATGAACTCCACCGTGCGGTTGCCGTCGAATTCCGGTCGCGGCGGCGTCGACGCATCGACCTGCTGACGCGCCTGCTGCTCGACAGGTGTGTCGGGATCGAGCACCGAGAGGTAGGTCCGGTGCGCGGCGAGCGAGGCCACCGCGCGCTCGACGTAATCGTCGACCACCTCGCCGTGGGTGATGTCGGGCCCGTTCTCGAACAGCCAGCGCGGCGGATCGGACAGCGAATCGTAGGCTGCGGCAACGGCATTGGAGAACTCGATGTGGTCGCGCTGGTTCGGCGCGCCGGGCTCCCATTCGGGACCGCTGTAAATCGTGATCACCACATCGGGCTTCAGCTCGGTGATGGTGTCGGCGATCTTGGCGCGCAGTTCGGGAGTGTCGCGGATGCGGCTATCGGGGAAGTCCCAGAACTGCACGTCGTTCACCCCGACGATGGCGGCCGAGCGGCGCTGCTCGCCTTCCCGGATCCGGCCGGCTTCCTCGGGCGGCATCCCGGCGATCCCGGCCTCGCCCCGGCACGCCAGCGCGTAGTGCACGGTGCGGCCCGCGGCCGTCCACTTCGCGACCGCCGCGGCACACCCGTACTCGGGGTCGTCGGGGTGCGGCACCAGGACCAGCGCGGTGCGCCAGTCGGTCGGGAACGGCTGCATCCGGCTATGCCACCACACCGTGGACCACGATGGCGGTGGTCTGGTCAACCCACTTGTCATCCAGGTCCCGGTCGGGCCACAGGAGGAGCCGCAGCATCGTCGCGCCGCCGATGACCTCGACCAGCCGGTCCGGATCCACGCCGCTGAGCACCTCGCCGCGTTCGACGGCATCGCCCAACCGGGCCCGTACCGCGCTGAACAGCCCGGTGAAGCGGCTCATCACCCGGGCGTTGAGGTCAGCGTCCGCAGCCATGTCGGCGATCAGGCCCGGCAGCGCCGCCCGCACCACCGGGCTGGTGAACACGTCTCTGGCGGCCGCGATCATCGCGTGGATGTCGGCGGCGATGCTGCCTTCCGGCGTCTCGAGCGCGGTGGGCGACGCGGGGAACGCGGCCTCGTGGACCAGCTCGGCCTTGCTCGACCACCGGCGGTACAGCGCCGTCTTGGTGGTGCCGGCGCGTTTGGCGACCGCCGCCATGGTCAGGTTCGAATAGCCGATTTGCACAAGCAGATCCGCGGTTGCGCGCAGTATGGCAGCGTCGATACGCGGATCCCGGGGCCGCCCTGCGCTCGGGGCCTTGTCAACCGATGTGGGTTCTGCTTTCATAACGCTACCCACCGTATCGTAATTGCGTCGAAGGAAGAATCTCATGCCGTCTGAACCGGCTGTCGGGGATGTCAGCCGACTGCAACACTCGAGTCGAGACGTCAGCACCCTGCCCGATGTCATGTCTGGCTGGCTCTCAACGGTGCTGCCCGGCGGTGTCACGCCGCAGGTGACCGTGGAGAGCGGGGTGGATGCCAACGGAATGTCATCGGAAACCATCATTCTGACCGGCCGCTGGGAGGAGAACGGCCAGCAGCAGGAACAGACTTGGGTGGCACGGGTCGCCCCCACCGCCCATGACGTGCCGGTGTTTTCGTCGTACCGTCTCGACCACCAATTCGAGGTGATCCGTCTGGTGGCCGAGAAGGCGGACGTGCCGGTGCCGCAGGTGCGCTGGCTGGAGCCCACCGGCGCCGTGCTCGGCACACCGTTCTTCCTGATGGACTATGTCTCGGGGGTGGTCCCGCCCGATGTCATGCCCTACACCTTCGGCGACAACTGGTTTTACGACGCGCCCGCCGAGGCTCAGCGCGAACTGCAGGACGCCACCGTCGACGTGCTCGCGAAACTGCATTCCATTCCCGATCCCGAGACCACCTTCGGTTTCCTGGCCACCGGGGCGGGCGGTAACGCGTTGCGGCGCAACCTGGACTGGCTGAAATCCTGGTATGAGTTCGCCGTGCCGGATATCGGCCGATCTGAACTGCTGGAACGGGCGCTTAGCTGGCTGGAAGCCAACTGGCCCGCCGACGTCGCGGCCACCGAACCGGTCTTGGTATGGGGAGACTCCCGCGTGGGCAATGTGCTCTACGCGGAGTTCCAGCCGATCGCCGTACTGGATTGGGAGATGGCAACGCTCGGGCCGCGGGAGATGGATGTGGCGTGGATGGTATTCGCGCACATGGTCTTTCAGGAACTCGCCGGCCTGGCCGGCCTGCCCGGGCTGCCAAACTTCATGCGGGAGTTCGATGTCCGGTCCACCTACAAGACGCTTACCGGCGTCGAATTGGGGGACCTGCACTGGTTTTACGTGTACTCCGGGGTGATCTGGGCGTGCGTCTTCATGCGGACCAATGCCAGGCGCGTCCACTTCGGCGAGATCGAAAAGCCCGACGACGTCGAATCGCTGTTCTACCACGGCGCCTTGCTGCGGCGCCTCATCGGAGAGGATGCGTGATGCTCGGACCTGTTGACGAATTCCCGATACACCAAGTCCCGCAGCCGATCGCGTGGCCCGGTTCCTCGGATCGCAATTTCTACGACCGCTCCTACCTCAACGCCCACGACCGCAGCGGCGACATCTTCCTGATCACCGGCATCGGCTACTACCCCAACCTCGGGGTGAAGGACGCGTTCGTCCTGATCCGTCGCGGCGACACCCAGACCGCGGTGCACTTGAGCGACGGCATCGACCAGGACCGGCTCAACCAGCACGTGAACGGCTACCGCATCGAGGTCGTCGAGCCGCTGCACAAGCTGCGGGTGGTTTTGGAGGAAACCGAGGGCATCGCCGTCGACTTGACCTGGGAAGGGTTGTTCGACGTGGTGCAGGAGCAGCCGCACGTGCTGCGCTCCGGCAACCGGGTGACGCTGGATGCGCAGCGGTTCGCGCAGTTGGGCAGCTGGAGCGGCGTCATCGCGCTCGACGGAGAGGAGATCGCCGTCGACCCCGCGGTGTGGTTGGGCAGCCGCGACCGGTCCTGGGGTATCCGGCCGATCGGTGAGCCCGAGCCGGCGGGCCGGCCGCCGCATCCGCCCTTCGAGGGTATGTGGTGGCTGTACGTGCCGATGGCGTTCGACGACTTCGCGATCGTGTTGATCATTCAGGAGGAGCCCAGCGGGTTCCGGTCGCTGAACGACTGCACCCGCATCTGGCGTGATGGCAGGGTCGAGCAGTTGGGCTGGCCGCGGGTGAAAATCCGCTACACCTCGGGCACCCGCATCCCCTACGGCGCGACGATCACCACCGCGACGATGGACGGAACGCCGGTGACATTGGATGTCGAGTCGAAGCTGCCGGTGCCGATCCACATCGGCGGCGGATACGGCGGCGATTCCGACTGGCTGCACGGGATGTGGAAGGGCGAGAAATACACCGAGCGGCTGACCTACGACATGACCGATCCCAGCGTCGCCGGCCGCGCCATGTTCGGCGTGATCGACCACGTCGGGCGCGCCACGTGCCGTGACGGCGACGGCCAAACCGTCGAGGGCTGGGGCCTTTTCGAGCACGGCGCACTCGGACGCCACGACCCGTCCGGCTTCAAAGACTGGCTTACCTTGGCGCCCTAGCGTTCTGAGCCCGTCGATCGCCCGCGAGCGTGCGTGTCTTGCGGGCCGCGAACGGCGTGTCGGGCAACAAACACGCACGCTCGCGGAGGAGGGTCAGCAGAGACCTTAGGACGGTGCCGCGGCTTCGACCGGGACGCGGCCGAACACCATCGATTCCTCGATGCGGTCGAAGCGATGGTCGAGGCTATCCAGCAGATAGTTGTGCCGGACATTCCACGGCCGATGGGTGCCCGACTTCGGCAGCGCATGGAGCGCACGCTGCACGTAACCGGCCTGCAGGTTCCAGGTCGGCTTCTCCGACATCGGGGTGTCGCCGAGGTGCGGGTAGGCGTGGGTGTAGCTGTGAGAGTCCATGTAGGCCAACAGTTTCGCGACAGACCGCGCGGTCAGGTCGGCCCGCAATGTCCAGGACGCGTTGACGTACCCGACACACCACGCCATATTCGGAACGTCCTCGAGCAGGTGCTCCTTGTACACGAAGCGATCCTGGGGCTTGATCTCCTCGCCGTCGATGCTGACGGTGATGCCGCCCAGCGCCTGCAGCTGCAGCCCGGTCGCGGTGACGATCACATCGGCGTCGATGTGCTTGCCGGAGCGCAGCACGATCCCGTTGGCGTCCATGTGGTCGATGTGGTCGGTGACCATCTCGACGCGGCCCTCGCCGATCGCGTGGTAGAGGTCGTAGCCGACCAGGATGCCCAGCCGCTGGTCCCAGAGGTTGTAGCGGGGCTTGAAGTGCGTGTCCACGGGGTAGCCCTCGGGCAGGTTCTTTACGGCGGCGCTTCGCACCAAACGCCGGCTGAAGTTGGGCGCCGTACGGAAGACGAAGTAGCTGAGAACAAGGAGCAGCGCTTTGAGCCCGCGCACCACTTTGTGGGCGAGTCGGCGCGGCAAGACCTTTCGTATCCTCTGCGCTACCGGATCGATCCGCGGCTGAGACAGCATGTACGTCGGGGACCGCTGCAACATCGTCACCTGCGCCGCCTTCTCGGCGAGTGTCGGGATCATGCTGATCGCGGTCGCACCGCTGCCGACCACGACGACCTTCTTGCCCGTGTAGTCCAGCGACTCGGGCCACTGCTGCGGATGCACCACGTCGCCGGCGAACTGCTCAATGCCGGGGAATTCCGGCCTGTACGGCTCGTCGTAGTTGTAGTAACCGGTGCCGAAGAACAGGAAGCGGGCGCGGTAGGTCGTCGGCGAGCCGTTCTGTTCGGTCTGCACGGTCCAGGTGTCGGTGGCCGAGTCCCAATCCGCCGACAGAACATGGGTGTTGAACCGGATGCGGGAGTCGATGCCGTGCTTGCGGGCCGTCTCGGTCAGGTACGCACGAATGTGCTCGCCGTCGGCCACATTCTCCTGCCGGGTCCACGGCTCGTAGGGGTAACTCAGCGTGAAGATGTCGCTGTCCGACCGGATCCCGGGATAGCGGAAGAGGTCCCACGTCCCGCCGATCCGCTGGCGCCGCTCCAGCACCGTGTACGTCAGCGCCGGATTCTTCTCCTGGATCCGGTACGCGGCGCCGATGCCCGAAATGCCGGCGCCGATGATCAGCACGTCGAAGTACTCAGTCTCGTTCGCGGTCATCGAGAACCTCCTCTTCGACCACGATAGGACGTCAGCGGTTGAGCGCGTCGATGACCTCCGCCGGCGAGTCCGCCGCGGTCGGGCCCGGCTGGTAGAGGCAGATCCGATTGGAGACACCCTCGACGCGATCGCGGATGTGGGCGGCGACGTCGGCAGGGCTGCCGCACGCGGCGATGGTGTGCAGCATGTCGTCGTCGATGAGCTGGCCCATCTCCTGCCAGCGGCCCTGCTTGGACAGCGCGTTCAGCTCGGGTTACAGCTCGCCCCAACGACATTGGTCATCAAGTCCAGCCCGCCAACCGTCGACGCCAGCGTCAGGGGCGCGAACACGTCGTGCGGTCCCTCGAAGGTGAACACCCCGGCGCCGGCGTCGCGCAAGGCTCCGCGCGCTCGATCGCATCGATAGGTCCGAACAGCGCCGTCATGACCTTCCTCGCGTGAGAGCCTAATCACGTGACCATGCCAGCCAACGCCGATGTCGTCGTGGTGGGTGCCGGGTTCGCGGGACTATCGGCGGCCCGTGAGCTGGTCCGCCTCGGATACAACGTCGTGGTGCTCGAAGGGCGAGATCGCGTCGGCGGCCGCTCCGCGACGACGACGATCGCCGGCACCCCCGTCGACCTCGGCGGAACCTTCGTCGGTCCGACCCAAGACGAGGTCCTTGCGCTGGCGGCAGAACTCGGCTGCGAGACAGTGCCGACCTACAGCCGCGGCAAGAACCTGATCCGGTGGCGCGGCCGGGTCCGCTCCTATCGCAGCACCATTCCGCGGCTATCCATCCTGGAACTGCTCGACGTCTCCCGCATCCAATGGCGGTTCGAGCGGGCTTGTCGGCATGTGCCGGTGCAGACGCCGTGGACCGCGCCAACAGCGCACAAGCTCGACGAGCTCACCCTCGACAGGTGGCTGCGCTCGGTGCACGCCAGTGCGTCGACGCGCGACCTGATGGCGATCGCGGCTCGGGTGACCTGGGGCTGCGAGCCCGACGAAGTGTCGATGCTGCACGCCGTGCGCTACGTCAAGGCCGCCGGCGGGCTGGGCCGAATGCTCGACGTCGAGGGCGGCGCGCAACAGGACCGCTTCCCGGCCGGTACGCAGCAGATCGCGGTGCGGATGGCCGACGAGCTCGGCCCGCGGGTGGTGTTGAACGCGGTGGTGCGCCACATCGAACGACACGCCGACGGTGCCGTCACGGTCAGTTCGGACCGCGGCCAGATTGCGGCCAGGTCGGCCATCGTGGCTATTCCGCCGGCACACCGCGCCGGCATCGCCTTCGATCCCGCCCTACCCGCCGAATACGAGAAGCTGGCACAGCACTGGCCGCAGGGAAAACTGAGCAAGGCCTACGCCGCCTACGACACCCCGTTCTGGCGCGCCAACGGCTGTTCCGGCGAGGCCCTGTCCGACGAGGGTCCGGTCTTCATCACCTTCGACGTCAGCCCCGCCGACGACGGTCCGGGCATCCTGCTGGGTTTCACCGATGCGCGCGCCTTCGACTCGCTGTCCGCCGCCGATCGCCGCGACCGCGCGCTGGCCGGCTTCGCTACCTTCTTCGGAGATGCCGCGCTGCACCCGATCGACTACGTCGATCATTGTTGGGGCACAGAGGAATTCGCGCCTGGCGGTCCGACCGCAGCGGTGCCGCCCGGTTCGTGGACGACATACGGACCGTGGTTGCACAAGCCCGTCGACGGAATCGTATGGGCCGGCACCGAGACCGCCGACAAATGGACCGGATTCCTGGACGGCGCTGTGCGATCGGGAAAACGCGCGGCCGCCGAAGTGCATCGGCAGCTGTCCGGAGCCGCTTAGGAGCTGGCCCGACGCTCCTCGGTCACCGACTCGACGAGCGCCCGCAACTCCTTGTTGACCTCCTGCGGTCGCTCGAGGATCGCGCAGTGGCCGCCGGGCATCTCGACGAATGCGACCAGGTTCGGTGCCGTGTCGGCGATCCGGCGTGACGCGGTGATCGGCAGCAGCCGGTCCTTCTCGCTGCCGATCACCAGCGTCGGCACGGTGAGGTTCTTCAATCCGATGTGTTGCGCGTCCAGCGAATCGACCAGCGCCCTGGCCCAGCCACCGCGGCCCGGCGCCGGAGTGGCGGCGAAGAGCTCGTACACGAATTCGGCGACCGACGGATCGGCGTCGCGTCCCACCGCCAACGTCGAGACGAAGCGTCGGCTGGGGCGCTGCGCGGCGCGGGGCAGGGGTGCGGCCCCAAACGTCTTGAGCAGGGTCCCGGCGGTGCGGACACGGGTGGCGGCCAGTCGTGGCGGTACCGCCACAAACTGCACGTCGCGCAGGAGGTCGCCGGTGGTGGTGTTGATCAGCGCGACAGCATCAGCCCGCTGCGTAACCCGCTCGGGGTAGCGCTCGGCCCACGATGTGATCGCCATGCCACCCATCGAGTGTCCGGCGATGACGGCACGCTCGCCGGGCCTCAGCGTCGCCTCGAGGACCGCGTCAAGGTCGGCCGCCAGATGGCCCAGGCTGTAGTTGCCCCAGCGGGGCGGGACCCCGCTGCGCCCGTGGCCGCGATGGTCGAACGCAACGACGCGGTAGTCCTTCGCCAGATCGGCGATCTGGTACGCCCACACCCGGATGGCGCAGGTGATGCCGTGCGCGAGCACGATCGGGTAGCCGTCCTCGGGACCGAAGACCTCGGCGTGCAGCCGGGTGCCGTCCTCCGAGCGGACGGCCACCCTGCGGCCGGACCGCAGCTCCCGGGCCGCGGCGAAGGTGCTGCCGGTCGGGTCGGCCTGTTGACCACGTCTCATACCAACTCCGATCGATCGCGGCAACTTCGCCGCGGCCTTGCAGTTTACCGGTCGGTAATAAGCCCTTCGCGCACCACGGCGGCAGGGCGCATGAAACTGCCCACGCCGATCGCGACCGTGACTAGCACCGCTGCCGCCCGCGCCAAGTGGAGAACACGAGGTGCGTTGTAATCCATCGTCATTCGGACCTTTCCGAAGATGTTGCCTCCGCCGGTTTCGTGCTCGACTGCCCGTCCCTGCAGCTGTGGTCATCGCCGCGGCAGGCCCAAAACACCCGCGGATCGCCCTCGACGCGGCAGCGGCGCGCCAGACCACGCCCCTCTAGCGCGCACAGATGGCAATAGATTCCGGCGAATCCATGCGGAGTGCGCTTGTATTCGACGAGGTGCCAGGACCGGTGGCACTCGCGCACCCGTACACCTGCCGCCGGAGTCTCTGCGCCGCACCACCACTCACAGCCGCCCTGCCGGGTGCGCTCCACCTTGCACGGCATCAGCTCGGCTAGCTCGTCGGTGGGCATCGGGCGATCGCTCTCACGCAGTACCGCCAACAGGCGACGTGTGAGAATGAGCGAATCGCCGATCGTCATGGCAGGCGGCTTTCCCTCGTCAGGCTCAGGGCGCTGCGGCGCACCAGCACCGACCACGACACCGGCCGCAGCCCCAGAAATCCGCGACCCCACGTCGGCAATGCCAACCGGGTCGCACATGTGAAAACCCAGTGATAGCACGGACTGCTCGTCCACTCAGGATGACCCCAGGGAGCGCAGCAATGCCCGCGCGCCGAATGCACATCGGCCAGCGCAGCAGCCCCCAGCCACCCCGACTGCTTGCCGTGCCAATCGGCGTCAAACCCCGCTGCGGTCGCCGCGGTGATTCCGGCTGCGTCGACCCGCGTCCCCGCATACAGCATTACAGGACCACGGTAATCGGTTGCCCAGGAACGGTTTTCCACCGTCTTGCCGCCCAGCTCTGCCGGGATCAGCATCAGTGACGCCCACGGTCGGCGCAAGGTCAATGCCATCGCCCGTCCGCCGTCGCTGAACGGATTGGCCGGCGGGTTGGCCACATCCAGCAGCACGTCGCGGTGACAGGGCAGGTGATCGAGCGGGCACGAGCAGGACAGGTCGCGCCCGTTATGGATGAGGTTGACTGGTGACCGTTGACCGGTATTCAGGTATCGGGTCATCTGTGACGACCACCACACCATTTTCAACCCGGAACGGGCGTCCCACCGGGGACACTTTGGCTAGAAACGAAACGCTGACCCGTCACCGATTGAGGCACCTGCGCGGGAATCTTCACAGGGCGGGTCTTGTGGGACGACTCCACGGGGAAACCTCATCGGCCTGCGCCGTTCCCGTAGCGGGTTCGGCTTAAGAGACTGCCACTAATCTCGTGGAGGCGCTGTCGGAGGATGCAACGATTCGGCCCACTTATTCAATGAATGTTGGAAGGTGAGGTCATGGACGTGCAATTCGTTACCAGCGTCGCAGTGATCACCGCTGATGCGGGCACCAGCCGAAGGTTCTACGTAGACGCGCTTGGCTTGCCGCTCACCGCGGAAGGCGACGGCTACCTGCACAGCGAAGACATCGACGGTTGTAAATCCTTCGGGGTCTGGCCGCTGACTCAGGCAGCACAGGTGTTTCGGCACGCCCTGACTGGCCAGTAGAGCGGCCGGTGCCCCAGGCGAGCGTCGAGTTCGAGGTCGCGGACTCTGACACCGTCCAGGTCGCTGCGGATGAGTTGAAGCAGACGGGATTCACGCTGCTGCACGACGCACGCACCGAGCCGTGGGGACAGACGGTCGCTCGACTGCAGTCCAGCGAGGGTGCGATCATCGGCCTCTCGTACGCGCCGTCGATGCATCCGTAGCGAGAAGGGACACATGCCCAAAAGTCGACCGCTTGCGCGCCCCTCGCCGTCTCGATTTGTTTCTCGCGCTCGAGCCGGCCCGCCATCCGCATCAGGTGGGTGTTGTCCAGCTCGGCGTCGCTGTCGCCGTGCCAGCGCCGCCACCAGGTGCGGAAACCGCAGGGTTGTGCCCAAGCGGGAAGAACGCGTCCGGTCCACGCAGTCATAGCCGCCGATCACCAGATCCGAATACCGCAGGCTGAACTCGTCATCCGGCATCCGCTCACCTAACCACCCGCCCGCGTGAGGTGAAACTGCCCGAAGGGCCACCGCTGCCGGGCGCAGTCCCGGCTGCGGCGTAGCTTGTCTTGATCCGGCGAAGCCGGATTTTTGAGTCAACTTTTGTGTTGTCTGGTCCGGTTGGTGGTGTTATGCGGCGACTCCTGCTGTGTGGCCGAGAGTTTCGAGGGTTGTTCGATATGCCCGGGAAGCTGCGCGCAGTGGTGGGGAGGTGGCGTGGTCGGCGAGGTGCGCCAAGCCTGTCGGCAGGAAGCGGTCGTGCACAGCGGAGAGGAACATCGCGGTGTGCAGGCCCCGGTCGGTGATGGTGTATCGGTGAGTGTGGGGGACGCGGGCGATCAGGCCGCGGGCGCGGAGCCGGCGTAGGTCGTAGGTGATCTGGCTGGCGGTGACCTGCTCGGCGGGGATTGCCCGCAGGTCGGCGGTCAGCGTGCGGAGATCTTTGTTGGCGAAGCCGTTGGGCTGGAGTTGGAACATCGGCAAAGCGGCGAGCAGGGCGTGGCTGCGCTGCTCGCCCAGGCGCAGGCCGGGGATACGGGCGCCGGTCGCGGTGGTGACGGTGCGGTGATGGTGTGCAGGGCATCGGCACCGGTGAGCGGGTCGTGGCTGATTGATTAGACGCGCAGCAGGCGCCGGTTGGCGGAGGAGCCGATCTCCCGCGGCGCGGGCAGATTGGTCAGCCGCTTGCCGATCCCGAAGTCGCGCGTGGAGCCGCTACGACCGACCCGCCCCCACACTGACCGCGTACGACCAGTTGTTGACCGGAAGCGAGGGCTAATTCATGGGCAACGAGCCCGCAGGTGCGAAGTGCTCGCCATAAGATAGGGAGGCGGGTTACACGGGTTGCCGCGCTAGGGCTGGTTAGGTCGGCTGGGCTGGGACGGGACTTCGATGGCGCCGTTACCGCACGAACTTCTAAGCGGGGCAACGGTTTCGGTTCGGTGGGCGGCCATGGGCGAGGATCTGTCCGGTCGGTGTGAAAGGTCGAATGGCTCAAAATGGTCCGAGCGAAACGCGTCGGACGCCGACCGCGCAGCAGGTCATCGACATACCGCTGCAACCCGTGCGTGGTTATCGCTCATCGTTCCCGTTAACTCGTGCCGCCAACTGCAGGGCGCGGTGTTGCAGCACCTTGGCGTTGGCCACGCTGACACCCATTTCCGTCGCGGAGTCCTTGATCGAGCACCCCTGCAAAAATCGCAGCTCCAGGATCCGGCGATAGTTGTCGGGCAGCGCTTCCAACACGACGCGCACCCGCTGGGGGGCCATGCTGATTGCCTCCTCACTGTCTGGGGCCGCGGCGATGTCCTCGATCGAGGTGATCTCGCGGCCCAGCGTGGCGCGCCAGTGCGCGGCCAGCACGGTGCGTGCGGTGGCCCGCAGATACGCACGCACCTCGGGCACACTTGCCGAAATCCGCAGCGGCCCGAGAGCGGCCAAAAACACCTCGGCCGTGAGATCTTCCGCATCGGGCTGGTTGCCGACCCGGGCGAATATCGTCCGATACACCCAGGTTGCGTTGTCCCGATAGATCGCCTCCCAATCGGCATACCGCCCACCGGGCACCACCCGCAACGCGGGCGGGGTCTGGGGATCGCGCTCCGCCATCACACGCCTGTCCGAGTCGAGCACTCAGGCCGCAGAAAACACTGCCACCCATTGCCAATGGTGCCCCCGGTTACGCGCTCTCACTGGACAACCGTTCGATTACGAAGAACCGATCGCAGGCGGATAACAACGAGCATCGTCCGGCCAGACGGTGGGTGCGGCTTCCGTGACCCACGTGCTACGAGGGTGACGAGAGTTGCATGTGTGGGTTAGTGATGGTTGCGAATTTCGGTCCTGGACACTGGCTGGTCCTGGCTGTCGTGATGGTCTTGATGTTCGCTGGCAATAAGCTGCCCGGCGCGTCCCGCTCGCTGGGCAAGTCGCTGCGACTCTTCAAGTCCGAATTGCATGAGCTGCACAACGAGGACAAGGCCGACGAGCCGGCCGCCCCGCCCACCCCGGTCCGGGTGGGGCGGATCAATACGCCTGCGGATCAGGCTCCCGACCAAACCAACACCGACGCTTGATGGTCAAGCGCGACCCGGTTTCCGGAAGTCGGTCCAAGCGCGGGGCTGACTCTGGACCGTGCACAGGTTTGCTCGCGCCGCGGCGCTTTTGAGATCGTCGGGGCGGTTGTCGAATGTGTGCGTGCAACCCGGACCGCTATTTACGTGTATCCCGGACCGCTATTTATAGGAGGGTGGCAGTGTGTCCGCACCGCGAAACACCCAGAGAGGGCGGCGTGTCGGTCGACAGGTGATCGGTCGGGGCAATGCCACCTAGGTGAATCGGGGGTGATGTTGGCCCCCGGCGGTTGGCGGCGCAGGTTAACGGGAAGGACGAGCGATGAACGCACGAGGGCTGCGACGCTATATTGACGACCTGCTGCGCGGGCGCCGTCCCGAGCCATTCCGTCCCGACGACTTCGAGGCCGCGCAGATCCGCACCGCGATCGACCTGCAGGCGGCTCGACCGGGCAGCGACAGGCCTCGAGAGGAGTTCCTGTCCGATCTGCATCGCCGGCTCGCCGCGCAGATGCACGGCACCCCGCCAGATGTATCGGCGGGCAAGGCGGCCGCCACCCGGCGGCAGGTGATCGTCGGGACATCGGCCGCCGCGGCAGCGGCGCTCGTGGCGGTGACGGCCGATCGCCTGCTGTTGGGCGGCGAGCAGACCACCGGCGAGGACGCGACGGCCTCGGGCGGCGAAATGGTCCCTAACGACGGCAGCTGGCAGGCCGTTGCGGCGAGCTCGGACGTGGGCGCCGACGGTGTGATGCATCCTTTCGAACACGGCTCGCTGATCGGGTTCGTGCGTCGGGTCGACGGCCGCCCCGAGGCGGTGTCGGGAGTATGCACGCATCAGGGCTGCCGGCTGTGGTTCGACAAACCCGACGACCGGCTGCGCTGCCCGTGCCATTCGACATCCTTCTCACCCACCGGGCAGGTCCTGGCCCATCAGCTGCCCATCTCACCGAAACCGTTGCCGCAGTTACAAGTTCGCGAACTCAACGGCGCCATCGAAGTCTTCGCCCCAACCGAACCGACCAAGCCGGCATAACCTGTGCTACCCGCCGTGTAACCCGCCTCTCTATCTCTTGATGAGCACTCCGCACCCGCAGACTCGTCACCGATCTTGGAGGTTTGCACTGCCATGTCCCGACGACCTCATCGCTCGCTCGCTGCGCTGCCCGCCGTCGCGGCGTCGACGGCGGCCCTGCTGCTGGTCTCCGGCTGCTCCGGATCCGGCCCTGCACCCGACGCACACCCGTCGATCAACTTCGGGCCACAAGCCAGCACCACCGCGGGAATGACCGGCGGTGGCACACCGGGATCCGTAGCACCGCCGCAGCAGGCGTCGTCGGCGGCGCAGCCGGCAGCGCCCCCGACGGCCGGGGATGCCATCAGCATCAGCAACTTTGTGTTCGTCCCGGCGACGCTGACCGTCCCGGCCGGCGCCACGGTCACCTGGACCAATCAGGACCAGGAACCGCACACCGTCGTCGCCAACGACGGCTCCTTTCACTCGCCGGGGTTGGGCACCGGCGCGACCTACTCCCACACATTCCCGACGGCCGGGAGCTTCGACTACATGTGCTCGATCCACCCGTTCATGCACGGCACCGTGGTGGTGACCAAATGACCGCTGAGCGCGATCCGCAGGGCATGACCCGGCGCCAGCTGATCCGCCATTCCGCGTGGTTCGGCGCGGCGGTGGTCTTGACAGTCGCCGGCGGTGAAGTGATCTCCCACGTCGCCGGCACCGCCGGCGCGGCGCACACCCAAGCCCGACCGACCCTGCGATTCGCCCAGATCAGCGACAGCCACATCGGGTTCACCGGCACCGCCAACGCGAACGTCACCGACACCTTCACCGAGGCGATCAACCAAGTCAACGGCCTGGGGTACACCCCGGACTTCGTGATCCACACCGGCGACCTGACCCACCTGTCCACACCCGACCAGTTCGACCAGGTCAAGCAGATGCTGACCGGGTTGAACACGCCGCACATCTTCACCGTGCCCGGCGAGCACGATTCGGTCGACGACGCCGGCCAGAAATACCGGCAGGCGTTCGGCGCCGGCACCCAAGGCGACGGCTGGTACAGCTTCGACACCGCGGGAGTGCATGTCATCGCACTGGTGAACACGCTGAACCTGAAGAAGCTGGGCCATCTGGGAACCGATCAGCTCGACTTCATCCAAAAGGACGTCGCGCCGCTGTCCAGCGACACCCCGATCATCGTGTTCAGCCACATTCCGCTGTTCGCGATGTATCCGGACTGGGGCTGGGGCACCGACGACGCCACCCAGGCGCTGAGTTATTTGCGCCGTTTCTCCTCGGTGACCTGCCTCAACGGGCATGTGCATCAACTGTTTACCAAGACCGAAGGCAACATCACCTTTTACAGCGGCACCACCACCGCCTACCCGCTGCCCCACCCCGGGGACGGTCCGGCACCCAAACCGGTCACGCTGCCCGCCGGAAAACTGCACGACGCCCTGGGCGTCCGTGCGGTCAGCTACACCAAGGGCCAACAAGCCCTGGCGCTGAAAGAGCAGACACTGCAATGAACACCATTTCGGGCCAGGTGGTGTGGGTGGGCGTCGGCGCCACGCTCGCCGTCAGCGGCGTGATCCACGCCTACCTCTACGTCCACGGCTACCGATACGTCCCCACCATCGGTCCGGCGTTCCTGCTGCAGGCCAGCGTCTGTTGTGCTCTGGCCGTGCTGATCCTCGTCGGCGGACCGGATTGGCTGCAGTGGGCCGGGGGTGTGGCCTCCGTCGCGGCGCTGGCCGCGTTCGCGCTGTCGCGGACTGTCGGGCTCTTCGGGTTCACAGAACGCGGATGGCAGCCGTCACCGCATGCCGCCGTCAGCGTGATCGCCGAGGTGCTCACCGTGGCATTGGTTGCCGCCTCGGTGCTGAGCAGCCGCAGCAAAACCGCTGCAACATAACCGCGGTCGCCCAGATCGCTGCTGGGCAAGCGTGGGCCTTTTGATCTGCCGCCACCGTCATGGCTGGCGTGGATCGAACCCGCCCATCCACCCGGGTACGTCAACACCGCGATGCCCGGGGCCGGGCCGCGATCCAGGGGTGGCGCGACGGCGACGGTATTCCGACCTGAACGCCTTGCGCCGCCGTGGCGGCGTGGTCCAGCAACTCGCGGCGACGGACGCGTTTTTCCGGTTCTCCACAAATATGCGACGCCGCCACGCTTCCTTTTTCTGCTACTGAGCTTTCGGTGCCGTGCCGGGAACTCGCAGACGCTCAGCACAATGGTTGATTTCCGTGACCTGCGATGGTTTACACGCACGCCGATTTCATAATGAGCAGTGTCAGTTGGACGATTCCTTCCAAAATATATTCATGCGACTTGGGTAGTGCGCGACCACAAGAAACAAGGGTCTGTGAGGAAATTCGTCTTTGTCACCCCGGATTCGGCATGCCGCGCTAGCTGCCCCGGTGGGAACGGCTTGGTTCAGCACTGCCGTCTCCCCGTGGGGGTCGGCAAGCCGGCCAAAACCTGAACCACCGCGCGATTCATCGCGGGGTTCACCCGCCCGGCGACCGCGATCGGGCTCAGCAGATCGCACCCGGCAACACCGCAGGTCGCTGGCATCTGAGGAACATACTTGCGGACTCACCGGCCCCCGCACGCCCAGACGCCACACGGTGAGCACGGCGTCGCCGAACCGACCCGGCGCGACATCCAAAGCCGAACAAGCTGCGGCCACCCCTGGCGGTTGCTGTCACAAGCGCCTACCCACCCCGCCGGTCACACTCCCGAATGTCCCGGGCCGCGCACCGTGGTGGTTCCGTACCGACGACAAGCCGTCCTCGAACAACCAATCGACACCGTGTGCCACCTCAATATTGAAATCCAGGAGTCGAGGTTAAGGACACCTCACACACACCTCACAACCGACGAAAAAAAGCGCGTGCACTGTAACCCACGGCTCTATCTATTAGTAAGGAGTTCCAAATATGAGCTTCCACCCATCGAGCAGAAATCAGGCCATCATGTCTTACCGGCGATCACAACGTCCGAACCGTTCATCCGGCTCGAACCACCCAACAAAAGAAAGCACCAACATGAAGAAGTTCGGACTTGCCACTATTGCCGCCGGCGGGCTGGCCGCAGCGATCCTGGGGCTGGCCGCCCCCGCTGACGCCGCCCCGGCAGGCCCCGGCAACGCCCAAGACACCGTGAACGCGTTGGAGGCCCAGGGCTACCACGTCATCGTCAACAAGCTCGGCTCTGCCCCCCTTGACCAGTCCACGGTTATCGCCGTCCGGCCCGGCCAGACCTACTCACGCACCGACTCCGGTGTCGCCGGAGCCGGCAACAATCTAGTAACCACCGTCACCGACAAGACGGTCTACGTCGACGTCGAGTAACCGAAATCGACAGCACAGCGATGTCGTCACTGCCCAGGCGCGTTTCGGACCTCGCGGTTGGGTTGTCAGGCACGGGGCTCGCGGCTCTTGACCACCATCACGAAGTCGGTCATTGATTAGATCGGGGCACCCGGGGATCGCAGCCGCTGCGTCGCCGGGGGGAGTCGGCTAGCCGCTTGAGGATCGACCCGCTTGAGGATCGTCTTACGGAGCACCCAGGCCCGCGCGGAGTTACCGGCCGGATCTCGTCGGACGATTGCCGCGTCCCGGATCGAGGCGCACCGTGCCGGTGCCGTCGCATTGCCGGCAGTCGAGCACACTGATCCCGATCCAGTGGTCGGCGGGCCAGTCCGCGGTGGCGCTGCGGGGTACCCACATGCTCGCCTCCAGGTCGTAGGCGAGCTGCCCGTCGCCGGCGCATTCGTCGCACGCCGTCTCGACTGCCTGTGCTGCGATGGCGGTTGTCGTGGTCACGTGGACTGCTCCGATCCCTTCTTGGGCAGGCGCTTACGCGCGGGTGCCGCGCCGCAGGACTGCGACGAAGTCGAGCTGGCCGGGGTCGCCGCTGGGCCGCGAATACGGGACACCAGCAAGCTACCGGGCTCATACGAAATACGCGAGGATCACCCCCGACGCGGTGCGCAGCGCCCTGTGGCTGTATATGTACGGCTTCGACCAGGCCGAGAAACGCCTCGATGGCGCCTACTACCGGGAAATGATCCTGAGCGAGTTGTGCACCCCGACCGTCGATCGCATCTTCGCCGTGCGTCCCCTTAGCGCCGAGTGGAAGGGCCCCCTGCCGACCACCGTCCCCGCCGGCAAGGATCTCGAAACGGAGGTCGCTTTCAACGGGTCATACATCGGTGAGCGAGACAAGATCGACCTGATGAACAAGGTCGGAGCCGAGATGCGTGACATCCTCGAACACCTGACGAAGACCGGAGTCGATGTCCCCGCCCAGCTTCGCGACAAGCTGGACAAGTATCACCAGATCGACGTCATCGACGTGGACATCGAAACGCAGCGCGGCTATTTCGACTATGTCTTCGAGGACATGGACACCTTCCGCACGGGCAAGGCCTTGGGTCGAAAGCATCTACGCGAAGCGACGGTAGCCATCAGCCGGGCCCGCCAACTCGACGCCGAACTGCAAGAGCAACTGGCCTAGAAAACAGGATCAGCTGTTTCCGCGGGAGGGTCAAGACCGCCTCGCGACTGCGATCCCTCACGCCCGGCTCAGGGTCTATCCGGAAACCGGCCACTGCCCGAACTGAGAGCGTCCCGAGCAAGCCGTCGCCGACCTCGACGCCTTCATGCGAGTGGCGTAATCGCCCGCAGGTCCCGACGACGTGGTGGGCGGAAACCGTAACGCAATTTGTATGAGAGTGAATTGATGCCGCGCACGGGTCGGGACGCGGCTTCAACGGCCGCGTTGGCTGGGACAAGAACCTCATCGGCACGGGACTGCGCACGCTCGAAGGACCGGAACTTGCCGGTATCGCTCGTGACGCCGACATCCTTCGTCCATTGCATCTGCTCGATGAATGCACGACGACCGTCGAGCTCGCGGGCCGCCTCAGGGACGCGCTGAGCCACCATTTCGGCGCGGATCAGGTGTTCCGGGACATCGACAGAATCAACCCGGGTGAGCGGTTCCCCCGCGTGATCGAGCAGGAAGTGGGCTCCTGTCAAGCCTTGCTGGCTGTGATCGGGTCTACGTGGCTGTCGATCAAAGACGACGCGGGCCAGCGCCGGTTGACAACCCCGGAGACTTGGCGGCGCGGCTTGATACGCCGCCCCTGATCGACCGGGTGGATGGCGAGCTTGTCGGCTACGCGACCGACGCAGAAACTCCAAAGTACTCGTCGGCGTGCACGATGCGCACACCGTGTGGCCGCTGCATGACCCTCATATCACTCCGAAGGAACCACATCGGCCGCTTCGACCAGTGCGCGCAGTTCGCGGTCGGGGCTGCCGTGTCGCTTGAACAGGGGGCTGCAGGGTGTTCGGGCGAGCCAGCGGGCCAGGTGGGTCAGATCGGTTGTGGTGTCGCCGCGCACGGTCTGGGCGAGGAAGGTGAACTCGTTCATGATTCCCAGCGCGCTGCGGCTGGCGGTCTTGCCCAGCCGCACGTCCTGCATGCGGGACAGCTCCTGGGTGATGAACGCCTCAGGGACGTCGTGGGCCGCCAACGCCTGGGCGAGGCCGTCGGGGAAGCGAGCCAGCAGCGTGGCTGCGGGGGCCAGCGGCATGAGGATGGGGAACAGCGTCGCCTCGCTGACGAACAGCGCGACCTGCGGCCTCCAGGCCCAGGCGCTGGCGTACCAGTCGCCCAGTCGGGTGGTCGATGTCTGTCCCGACTCCAGCGTGACCGGCCCCAGCCGGTCCCGGAGCTTCTTCGTGGCGCGGACGACGAGCATGCACCCATCCTGCCTGCCGACGGGCCAGTTCTCGCTGCGTACTCGGGCCCGCCAGGGCAGACATGACAAAGCGTCAACGTGGATCATGTCGGGTCAGGAGGGCCTGCGCTGCCGGCAGGCGTGTCGCCGTCGTGGCCCTGGCGGATCCTTACATGAGTGTGTGGCAAGGGACCGTGTCTGCGGGCCGCTGCCTCGTCGTCCGTATTCGTGGAACGGCCGGGGTTACCGTCGGTCGCATCGATCGTGTGCCCGGGAGCGAAGATGGTCGATTTGAGCGCGGTGGACCTGGACGAACTTGCGACGGCGCTGGGTGACCAGGGGTATTTCGAGCATCGCTGGTTGATCGATCCGGACAGCGGGGAGATCTTGCTGTGGACCGAGGACGGCGGGATTGATGGCGAGCATCCCATTGATCTGGACGATGTCGACCTGATCTGCATCGACCCGCTGCCGTCCTATGTGTGGTACCAGGACATGGCTGACTTCGCAGACCGGATCAGTGACGACCGGGCGGGCAGGAGATTGGCCCGCGCGATCCGGGGGCGTGGCGCCTTCCGACGGTTCAAGGACGAACTCGATGAGGAGTATCCGGATCTCCTGCAGGCCTGGTACGCCTTTCGTGACGCCCGCGCCCAGCGTCGTGCCGTGGAGTGGCTTGTTGACAACCGCCTTGTCGACAAGGCGCAGGCCCAGCAATACCTTTCCGCGCATCCGGAACCGACCTTGCCGTAACCTCCGATTAGCTCCATATCGGGTACGTCACCGAAGCGCGAACTACTGCTGAGCAGGCGCCGACTGCCCCGCGAATAGGTGCGTGACGTTCCCGTTCCCGTTCCCGTTTGACGTTCCCCTACGGCGACCCCGTATGTCCGCTCGAGGACCCCGGGCTACTCGAACGGGGCCGGCTGTTCTGCCCGGGTTCGACACCTATCAGCGCAGAGCCGGTTCACCCGCTCAGCCACGCCGTGGGTTTTTCAGGGCGAAGTAGCTAAGTGGTCTGGCGCAGAATTTCGGTGACGTATTCCTGTGTGGTCAGGCGGCCGTTGGTGTAGACCGGACGGCACGTCGCTGTATCACGAGGCGCGCGCCAGCGTCCTGAACAGGCTAAAACGCCTCCGCGGCGACGAGGAAGCGGGCATATGGCCGCTTACCGATTTTTCAGCCATAACTCCTCGGTGCGGTCGTGGAAGGTCGCCAGTGCCACGGGGTCATCAGCACGCAGTAGGGCTGACGGGCTCATGGTGGCGCGCACGGTGGAACCGTCCCGGTGCACCAGCTCGACAAGCTGGTGTGCATGCGCCCGGATGAACATGACGGGCGAGGTGTCGGCGGGCTGGCTGGCGAAGATCTGCTGACACGTCAGCGCCAGGAGGGCTTCGGGAGAGTGGCCCAGCATCTGGCTAAACGCTTCATTGGCGAACAGGATGGTTCCGTCATCGCCGACGGCCAGCACGGGCACCGGTATCCGCTGCAGCACCACCAGGGCGGGCAGCTGCCGGAGTATGTCCGCCGGTGACTGGCTGCCTTGCGGGTGGCGTCGCCGCTCCCGGGGTCGACCGTCGCCAGTGTTGTTGCGCATGCGGTGTCCTCACCACACAGCCTGCTGATGCACGCCCGGGTGCCGCGCTGTCTCATCCACGGCACCCGGGCCCTGTAGCAAATCTAACGGCGACGAGCGCAGGAGTCCATAAGGGTATCAATGTTCTTTGCCATCTAAGGCTCGTTTCCGTGCCTAGGCGTTAAATGCGGGTTTAGTTCTCGCCATATGAGTAGCTATCCAGTCGGTGGTAGGTATAGCGCGGCTATATTTCCCGGCGTAGAGCAACGGCCCTCGAATCCTGGCATGGGTGCGCCGCAGCGGACCGCTCACACAGCGTCAACTGCCGAGACCGCAGGACCACCGCGGTTGACCCACCCGCTCATGCACAGTGAGCAGAAGATGGTCGCCATCGCGCGATTGAAGCGCCGGCATCAGACAGCGGTGTCGTAGTCGGAGGCCTTCGTCCACAGTCCCGCGGACTTGCTCGGCGAACGGCTTGCCGCGCTCCAGCACGATCGTGCGCTCCCCGCGCCGCGACAGCTTGTATGCGGCCGCGAGCCCGCACACGCCCGCGCCGATGACGACGATCACGCCAGGAACCGCAGCAGCAGCGAGCGGAACGCCTCCGGGTTCTCCATCGGCGCCAGGTGGCCGACGCCGGGGATCAGCTCGAGCGGCGCGCGCAGCGAGGCGGCAAACGAGCCCGCGCGGAAGTCCGGCAGGTTGTATTCGCCGGCCGCCACCAGCACCGGGAAGTCGAACGCCGGGACACGCGCGTCGAGCGGGTCAGCCGCCTCCTCGGCCTCGCCCTGCTGCAGCTCGAACGCTCGCCGCTGCATCGCGATCACCCGCGCGCGCAGCCGCGGCGGCGCCCATGACTCGGCCACCGCCACCGCCGCCGCGTCGAGGTCGCCGCGCTGCAGCGCCGCCTCCTCGGCCTCCCACGCGGCCAACAGTTCCTCGGACGGGTCCAGGCCCGGCGGCGGGGTCGAGACCAGCAGCAGCGCGCTCACCCGCGATGGCGCAACCGCCGCCACCCGCAACGCCACAGCCCCGCCGAACGAGATCCCCACCAGCGCAAACCGCTTCGGGGCCAGCGCTAGCACGTCCTCCCACGGGGCCTGCGGCCCGGGCTGCACCGCCGCCTCGCCGAACCCCGGCAGGTCAGGAACGATCGCGCGAAACCCCGGCAGCGGCAGCACGTCCGACCACATCGAGCGGTCCGCCACCCCCGCGTGCAGCAGCACCACCGGCGGACCAACACCCACCTGGTCGTACGGCAACGTCACGGCCCGCGACGATACGCCACCCTCATCGCGGTCAACCGCGAGACGACCATCGCTACGTCGCCGACGCCCGCGAGCTGGTCAAGCCTCACCAGCCCGCGAGCCAATGCGCGGATCGGCACCACATCGCTGAGCCCGCTGCTCGAGAGCGTCGCGAACCTGAGGAACAGCAGCTCCATACATGCGCGCGGGTGGGCCGGATCTTCCGCGGCGTAAACCTCTCCGGCGCGACCGTCCGACAGACGACGTACGTCGATGGTGGCGGCTGTGGCGGGTGAGCGGTTCGACGCGGTAGGTGAGCAGCCACGCGTATTCGTCGGGCCGTAGGTGTTCGGTTCGGCGATATCGCGCAGGTGTGCGGCGGCCGCGGCGAGCAGATCGCGGGGCGGCCAGCCGCAGGCGGGACGGCGGCGACCAGCCACGGCCAGACCGGGTCGGCGATGACGGTTTCGGCGCTGGCCGAGCCGAGCAGGTGGCGCAGTTCGGGTGTCCAGGCAGGGCCGTAGTCGCGTGTTGGCGCGGTCGAGAGTGGGCAGCGCCAGGGTGCCGGCCAGCCGCCACCACAGGGCGGCTGGCCGCAGGTCGTCGGGCGGCGGTCCGTGGCGAGTGACGGGGTCGTGCAGACGACTGTGACCGTAGAAGTGTCAGCATGGGCGTCACAGGTGCACTGCCGGGGTGAAAGTGGTCGAGCCCGGCCGGGATCGGGACCCGGTGGGCCGACACGCCGACGTCGAAACCGCTAGCATCCCAATCGAACTCGACTTCGGCAGGTACGTCACGCGCAGGAGGTGACCGACTGCATGAGCATCGAAACCGTTGACACGCGCGACCGCGCCGCCGCGGCGGTGGCGCTGGTTCGGCAACGCGCCGCCGAAACCCGCTTGCTCCCGATCGCGGCGCGACCGGTGCCCGACCATCCATCCGGGGTATTTCCAGGTGAATCGGGTCGACCGCACCGGCCGCGCACTACCCGGTGGCTGGAGCTTCCTGGTCGACCTGACCAAGCGGACCGTGGTACGCGCCAGCGGCGACCCCGGCCGGCTCGACTTCGCCGCGGCCCTGCGGCGCGGCATCCGCGCGTAAGCGCCTGCCCAACAAGGGATCGGGGCCGTCCACGTAACCACGACAACCGCCATCGCAGCACAGCCAGTCGAGACGGGGTGGGTCTGCGACGAATGCGCCGGCGACGGGCAGCTCGCCTACGACCTGGAGGCGACCATGTGGGTACCCCGCAGCGCCACCGCGGACTGGCCCGCCGACCACTGGATCGGGATCAGTGTGCTCGACTGCCGGCAATGCGACGGCACCGGCACGGTGCGCCTCGATCCGGGACGCGGCAATCGTCCAACGAGATCCGGCCGGTAACTCCGCGCGGGCCTGGGTGCTCCGTAAGACGATCCCTGAGTGACACATGAAGCCGGAAGTACGGCTATCGACCGCCGAGCTGACGTAGAACCTCGGAGAGCTGGCCACTGATCTCATCGAATCGGCGATCGAGCTTGACGTCCACGGCGTCGACTTTCTGATCGACACGCTCGACCAGCTCGTAGAGCGCGTCGATGTCGGCACGCTGCTGGCGCACCTGACGCTGGATGTCGGGCTGGGACACTCCGGGAATCATAGCGGCCATCGAGCTGGTCAGCGCCGGAATGCGCTGAGCTCCACTGAGCCGAACCCCGAACGGGACGAGCTCACGAGGTCGATCCGTGACAGAGCGCTGAGGACGACGACGGCCGATCGATGGCGGGTGCGTCGTCGGCGTCGTTTCGGCAGGGCTGAACCGTCCGGTGCGTGGAATCGTGGAGAGCTGGGTTCGTTCGGGCGAAGGCCAATTCCTGCTCGGCCGGGGCTTCAGGCCGCTCCGCGGGTTGGCCGGTGCCCTGGGCGAGGTCCCGTCCGTGGGTCAGGGAGTTCGGCGATGCGGGCATGTGGCCCGCTCCGCGCCACAGCAGCCGAGCGGGCCATGGCATGTCCGCTCGACGAATCTGCCAGGCACTCAACGCCACCCACCCCGGCAGCACCCTCACCCTGCGCTACCGCACCAACCCCACCGGTGACCGCACATCAATTCCTGCACCATGTCAGGAGTCCTGGACACGAGAATAAGAACCGTGTCATCCGCCGCAACACGCGATCATTGGCGCTGGTAAATGAACGTGTCGCCAGGGGGCGTTCTGGGGGTGTTTTCGCATGAGGCCGCGGGCAGGTGGACAATGACGTGCCAAGGACCGTCGGCGGCTGACTGGAGGCTGGCATGGCAAAGCAGATCACAGTGTGCCCGGTTGCCGATCTGCCCCCGGGGGCGGTGACCGGTGCGGGACCGTATGCCATCGGGAACATCGACGGCAAATACTTCGCGGTCACGCGGCGGTGTCGACATCTGCGCGCAGACCTGGCGGGCGGATCGATCGAGGACGGGCGACTGGTCTGCCCGTGGCACCAATCTGCTTACGACGTCGAGAACGGACAGATGGTCCGCGGACCCCAACAGATCTTCGCGAAGATCCCCGGACTCGGAACGACGTTCAAGATGCTGACGAAAGTTTGGCCTCTTGGACGCGGCACCGTATCGGTGTCCGGCAACGACATCGTCGTCGAATAACTGGCGCGCCTGCGCGATTCGCCTGTCCGTTTCTAGAACCCGAACGGGACGTGTCCGGCCTCCCGAGGCCCGGTCCCGGTCCGGATGCGGGTGCTCCCGTACGCGGATCGTTGAGCGGGCGGACGACATGGGTACTCTCGTTGCGGTCCCGAACGCGGCCTTGCGTCACCTTGCTAATCGGGATCACCTTCCGTTTGGTGGCGAGCGCGCACACAATGGAGGGTCCGGAATTCTCACAAGATCGAGAAGGGAGCGGGCGATGAAGGCCAGAGTCGGCGACTTCCTCGTGGTCAAAGGCACAACGACGGAACGGCATGATCAACATGCGGAGATCATCGCGGTGCGCTCCGAGGACGGCTCGCCGCCGTACGTGGTGCGTTGGATGGTGACCGGGCACGAGGCGACGGTGTATCCCGGGTCTGACGCGGTCGTCGTGACCGCCGCCGAGCACACTGAGGCCGCACGGCGCGCTGCTGCCCGGGCGGGCCACGCCGCGACATAGCCTCACTTCAGTAGTTCGGATACACCTACGTACGACCCACAGCCAGCGCAATGATTGCTGTCGCGATGGGGACGAAGTGGACCTGATGCCGCGGATAGGCGCCTAAAGTCGAAACGCCCGACCGCGTATTCACGTCGGCGAAATTGGGCAACCCATGACATCGAACGTTGGTGCACTAACGCGTGCCCCCCGCGAACGCGGCAACTTCGGGTACGCCACTGGCGAAGCGTCAGTACTTAAATCGAGCCCACGGCTATGCGCGGCACGAACCGCTGCTTGGTCGATAGTAGTGGGGCTGTTCAGGTGGGGCGGGCGGGGCTCGAACCCGCGACCCACGGATTACCGATCGCCGCTTCTCAGCACACAATAAGGGCTCGCGTACTTCCTTGTATGACAGCATGTTTCGGCTCTAGGCGTTTCCTGTGATGCCAGGCAGATTCGCGTCATTTCTCAGGCATTGGCGGTGAATAAGCGGTAACCGAATCACCGCTCCCGCTTAGCGGTGTGCGCCGTCGCCCGGCGTACAGCCAGCGCATCTAGCGCCGCCAGCCTGTTCGGCTTCGACAGGCCCGCCCGACCCGACTAGCCGCGTGGGCGCGATAAGGACGGATCGGCGTCGCCGCAATCGCTTTGTTGTTCCTAACTACACCGCCCCGCCACATCCACCGGGAGGTGCGGGTGTCCCACTCGGAAAAGCGTCGTCGATCACGCAGTTCATCTCAAAACGAGGCGTGGCGAATGTACCGCCGGTCATAGCTACGTTGTGCCAATAACTACCGTCAGGAAATTTCTCACCATTGCACCAAGCGACGGCCAAAATGCCTCCCTGGCCGCCGGGACAGTCGCCTATGGTGAGATTTGGCTTCTGGGACGGGTCCGCATGGGCGGCACCGGCAGACAGAATCGTCGTTACCCCCAGTATCGCCGCTGCTGCCGCGTAAAGCCTTGCCCTGGTCATCTTCATTCGCCCTGGTCTTGCTTACTGGCTGTGAGTTAGCCATCAGGCTAGGACAACGTGTGACAGCCAAGGTCCGAATCGGCAATCGCCGCAGGCTGGCTGGCCCGGCAGGGCCGCGACCGACGACGTTCACCCGGGCCGATCGGTCCTGGCGCAGTCTATGACGTGGCAATGCGACGGCACCGGCACGGTGCGGCTCGTCCGGGACGCGGCAATCGTCCGACGCGATCCGGCTGGTAACTCCGCGCGGGCCTGGGTGCTCGGTAAGACGATGGTTCAAGAGGACGGTTTCAGACCGTGCGCAGCTTCACGATCCGGTCGGGGTCGTGGCGGGCGAAGCCGAGGAACTGCTCCAGCAGGGCGTGGTCTCCGTCGACGAAGTTCAGGGTGAGCGCCGTATGGGCCTGCTCGGCGCGCCTGGCGAGCAGAACCAGGTCGTGGTCGAGGTTGCCCTTCCAGTCGCGCAGCTCGGCGAACGGCCCGCGGTTGTCCGTGGTGCGGTCGTACAGGCGCTCGATCCGGCGCCGGTGGTCTGCCTTGTGGCCCCAAGTCCAGCCCGGTCAGGTCCCGGAGTCGGCGTTCGCGGTCGGCGTCGAGGGGCGCCTTTGGTATGCCTGTTGCGTTGCATGTCGACCCAACTACCGAGCGGGTAGCCATCGACCGTGACGGACGTCGGGACGCTGGGGGCACCGTGGCGTTCGATGTAGTGCCCGAGTCGGCTGAAACCCTCCTCCCACTGGTCGGCCTTGGGGTTCCAGCGCTGGCTGCGATTCGGGTCGTCGACGCCTCGGTGGTCGAGGCCATGGCGAGCCTTAGGCTTGGTTCGTGGCCTCGCTTTCCGACTCGTTATGGCACCGGAACCGAGTCCTGGCTGAGGCGGCGCTGGAGCACCCGTTCGTGCGGGGCATCGCGTCGGGAGAGTTGGCCCGAGCTAGGTTCGCCTACTACCTGGGACAGGACGCCGCCTTCCTCGACGCGTTCTGCCGCGCCTACGGCTTGGCTCTGGCGAAGAGCCCGGACCACGACGGGCTGATCGCGTTTAGGGAGCTACTCGACGCCGCCGCCGACGAGCTGTGCCTTCACCGGGGCTACGCGGCCCGCTGGGACGTCGACCTTCACCCAGCGGCAGACCCCGCCACCTCGGCGTATACCAACTTCTTGTTGGCGGTTGCTGCGCTCGAGCCGGTTGGCCACATCGCGGCGGCGATGACGCCGTGCATGCGGCTCTACGCCTACCTCGGCCAGCAGCTGGCCGCTCAGACAAAGCCCGAGAGTCCCTATCGCGAGTGGGTGATGACGTACTCGAGCGCGCAGTTCGAGGCCCTGGCACGACGTCTCGAGGTGCTACTCGACCGCTACGGGGGTGATCACGACCGCCTGGCCGTCCTGTATCACCAGGCGATGGAACTCGAGTTGCGGTTCTTCGACGCTGCCGGCCGATGGGAGCGGCCATGACGGCGGAGGCGTTGGTGAGTCGTCACATGGCCGCGTGGCAGGCGGCCACGGTTCACCCGTTCCTCGCGGGGGTGCGGGACGGATCGGTGCCCGAGGACGCCTTTGACCGTTGGCTGGCCCAGGATTACCTGTTCGCGCGGGCCCTGGTGCGCGCCCAGTCCCGCATCGCGGCCGCGGCCCCCTTCGCCGACGTCGGCCTGCTTGCGGGGGGCGTGGTCGCCACCGTTGGGGAGCTCGGCTGGTTTGAGGAGATGGCGGCGCGGCGCGGCGTGGTCCTCGACGCCCCCATACATCCGGCGACGCGGGCCTACTGCGACTTCCTGCTGGCCTTGACCTACTCCGGCTACCCGGCCCAGATCACCGCGATCTGGGCGCTCGAACGCACGTACCTGGAGAGCTGGGAAGGCGCCCGACCAGGTGCTCAGCCCTACCGGGAGTTCGTGAAGAGGTGGACCACCGAGGGTTTCCGGTCCTACGTTGGCAATCTCCAGACTTGCGTTGATCGCCAGCTCGAGGCCTCCGACGGCGAGCAGGCGCGAGAGGCCGAGGACGCCTTCTTCTGGGTGACCCACTACGAGCGGGGCTTCTGGGACATGGCGATGTCAGGTTAGATCCGACCGGCATCCAGCTCAGGTAGCGTGCGCCCGTATACGCGAGAGCTCGGACAACGGGCTGAGACGGCGCCGACGGCACGCCGGCCGCAGGAACCTGCACCGGGTGATACCGGCGAAGGAAGCGTGAGGCATGGCGAGCGGCATCGAACGATCGAGGTTGGTGGGTAGCCGTAGTGATCGGTCATGGGTTCCCGCTTGTTCTCGTGGCGAGACCATCGGTGATCGCAGTGGGAGATGGTTGGTCCACAGCCGAAATGCGTGCGGCGTCAACCATTTCACCGAACCATCTCCACCTACATCACCGCCCTAATCGACCACGATTTAACCCTCGAAGTTTTGCCGAGCCGGCCCCCGACGACAGGGTGACGGCCGCACATCCGCACCGGGGCCGGACTGCCGCCGTTTCTCCTTGTCCGCGCAGCGCGGAACGCTCCTGGGGGTTAGGAAATGAAGCCTTCCGGTCGACAAACCACGGACCTCGACACCGTGTCGACCATGCACTGCATGGCAGTGTCCCTCGCGTTCGACGGTGCGGGGCTGGGGACGGTCTGGGGCCGGCAGTTGGCAACGTCCATGCAGGCCGAGGCCGGTTTTGGCGACGTCGCGGTCCGGGAAGTGGAATCCGACCGATCAATTACTACTACATCGCGCGGAAGTGACCGTTGACCGATCCTGTTGTGGCACTGATGTCGTCGCGGTCTGTCGTGAATCGGTCGTGGTGCCCGCAAAATCAAACGGAATGACCGCCAACGACATGGACAGTCCTGATCCTCCCGCGAAAGCAATCACCGCGCTCCTGCGCGAGGCTGGCTCGCTGTCCCGCCGCGCTGACAAGCTGGGCGGCACCGCCGCAGCGGTGGACGACCGAACGACCCAGCAGCTGGCCGCTGCGGCCTGCACCAGCGTGGAGCAGCTCGTGCACCACCTCACGGTGCTCGAACGCCAGCTACAGCGACGCGAGAAGGCGGCAGTTCGTTCGCGATCCCTAACCGCCGTATCCCGATCCGGCCACGGGCGCGCCAACACCCGCAGCGCGTTGTCGTCGACCTTCGCGTAGATGCTGGTGGCGAGGGTGCTGCGGTGACGCAGCACCTGCCCGATCTCCGGCAATGACGCACCGCCCCGCAGCATCTCGGTGGCCAACGTGTGCCGCAACCGATGCGCGCCGACCCGCTTCAGCCCGGCACGACGACAGGCCTGACCCATGATGCCGCGGATCGCGGCCGCCGACATGCGGCGTTAGGCTTGCGGACGGTGCAGAACACCGTCCGCGCCTCACACGTAGGCCTGCCCGCCGTCAAATACACCACCATCGACTCACCGACATCGCTCGGCAGCGGAAGCCGATCGAGGCGGTTGCCTTTGAGACATCGCTTTCAGTTTAGTCACGGATCTTTTCAGTAGCGCGGCTCTTTCAGTAGCGCGGCGAGGCTCTCCGGGTACACAATCATCGTTCAGTCCTGGCGCCGATGGTTGTGATCTTTTGTTGGGTTTCGAGCGCTTGGCGTAGTTGGCGGTTGTCCAGGGTGAGCCGCTGAATGTTGGCAACGGCGAGGTCGAGGTTGTCTCTGAGGTTCCGGTTATCGCGGACCGCCTCGGCGTACCTGCGTTCAAGTTCGGCCATGCGCAAAGCGGCCGCGGATGTCGGAGATGCGGGCGATGGCGTCCGGGCGTTTTCTCGGATCTGGTTGGCGATGTCGGGAAAGTGTCGCCAGAAGGTGGTGTTGGCCAGCCCGAGTCGTCGGGCCAGCGAGACGACCGTGGGGCGCACGCCTTCGGCGGATGTTTCGTCGAGCAGCTCGTCGAGTGCTCGCTGGACGGTTGATCGGCTCGGCAGGTCGGCGCGGCGACTCATGGCTGCTCCGTTTCGCTGTGGCGCTCAATGAAATTGGCGATTTCTCGGCGTCGGTCTTGTAGCCGGTGAGCGAGAAGCGGCGGTATTACCGATGCCCGGGCAAGGTAGTTGTCGAGGTTGGCCAGTTCACCTCGCCAGGTGTCGAGATTGTCTGGGCTCAGGGCAACGTTATGGCAGTCCAGTGGCCGACAGTTCGCGAGAACCGGCTCGGTGTCACGTAAGTTGCCTTGGCGCAGGCATAGCGCCTTGTCGGGATCGAACACGCACGTGACGAAGGCGCCCGGATACACCGCGGGGTCGTGACGACGCATGATCCGCTTGAGCCGTTGAGCATCGGTGACCACCGATCCGGCGTAGGTAGCTCGGTTGCCGAACTGGTCGAGGCGGTGTTCCGCTTCTTCTTTCGCGGGTCCTCCCAACGCTGTGTGTTGGTGTTGGTCGATCATCGCCAGCAAGTTCTCTCCGCGAACTAAGGCCTGCTCGGCTTCGACCTCGGCGCGAAATCCGGAGTCAGAGGTGCCTGCGTAGCCTTCGAAGAGTTGAACGGCGTGGTGTCGGTAGGCGATGGCGCCTGCGATGCTCCCGCCGGGTCGGCGGGCGATGAACCAGGCCAGGGTGCGTCGGAACTGACGGCTCGTGAGCCTCCAGGGCCGTCCGTTGACCGTCGGAATCACGTCGTTGCGGCCGAGTTCGCGGCAGCGGTCATTGACCCAGATGACGAATGCGTTGAGCTGCTCAATGGTGGTGCCGACCCCGAGCACGGTGTTGGGTGCGGTGGCCTTGCTTCCGGGTCCGTGGTTCAACGTGGTGAACAACAGGTCAGCATCATTGGGCTGCAAGCGTTCTAGGACGCTCACCGCTCGGGCAGCGGGTTCTCCGATTACCCAGGTGGCTGCAACGCCGCGCGGGTCCTTCTCGCCTTTGAACGCGAGGCCGTCGAGCTTCCAGCGGTAGGGTCGGCCGTCGCTGTCGCGCTCGACACGCAAGCATCCGCGTCGGAGGTGTTTGACTACTGGTGGAGTGCACGTATTCCAAACGTGCGGTATTCGTGAGTTCTCCACATGTCAGCGCCCGCCGCTGAGGTCGTAGGTGATCATGTCGGGCTTGAGCCAGAGTTGCATGGTGACGCTGATTGACCCCGCCCCGTGGTTGTCGATTCTCACCTTCAGCGACATCTCGGTTCTCGGTGTGCACTGAACTGCGCTTCTCCGGTTGTCTGGCGGCGATCCCAGCCTGGTATGTCTCATAGGGCGCTGCATTTCCTATGCGGTCGCCTGCCGAGGCGATCGCCGCGTGGCAGCGCGCCGACGAAGACATCGACTGAATCGTCCTCGCTTTCGACGCCTTCGTGCGATAGTCCCCACGGGGGCTTCACGGCTTCAGGAGGCGGGGATGGGGCGGCCATCGGCGTTTAAGTCCGACGGGGCGCGGGCGGAGTACTACCACCTGTACGACGAGGCGATCGCACTGTCGCCGGTTCCCGTCGAGGAGTCGGACGTGCGAACGTCCTTCGGTACGACACATGTGCTGACGGCGGGTGATCCGTCAAAGCCTCCGCTCGTCGCTCTGCACGGAAAAGCGATCAGCTCGACGATGTGGCTCCCGATGCTGCCGGTTCTGACGGCCACGCACTACGTTCGGATGCTCGATGTGATCGGTGATAGCAACAAGAGCGTCGCGACGAGCGTCCTGTCCTCGCCGGAGCGCATCGTCAGGTGGATCGATGAGGTCCTCGACACGCTTGGAATCGAGCGCAGCGCATTCGTGGCGGCCTCGCTGGGTACCTGGATGGCAAAGCACTACGCGCTGGCGCGGCCGGAGCGCGTTGAACGTCTCGCGTTGATCTGCCCGGGGGGCATCGTGAGCTCGTTGCACACCAGATGGCTTGTGCGGGCCGTGCTTACGGGCTCCGTTCGTCCGAAGCTTGCGAAGATCGAGGCGTTCGTCGACTCGATGGCGATGGAGAAGACGAGACCGAACCTGCGCACCGACCCGTGGCGTCCGATCGTGCAGCAGTTGATCGTGGGGATGGCGAGCTTCCGGTGGAACATGCGCGAGCCCCGTCTCGTGCGCTACAACATTGAGCGGCTGGCCGCGAGCGGCATCGCTGTCCTCGCGGTCATCGGCCGTGACGAGACACTGCACAACGGAGCGACGATGGCCGAGCGGTTCCGTCGGCAGGTGCCGCACGCGCGAGTTGTGCTCGTCGACGATGCCAATCACCTCCTGTTCGTCGACCAGCCCGACGTGGTGGCCGAGCAGCTCCAGAAGTTCCTTGCGGCGGCGTGAGACTGCGACGCGGGAGAGGACAGTTAATGGGCCGACTCGACGGCGACCATAGAAAGCCGGCCGCACCATCGCGGAGGACTCAGCGCAGCGGCCTCGAGGTGATTGACAAGAGGCGTGGCAGCGACTCCCACCTCGCACCGCCGTTGTTTGTTTCATGGCGCGGCTGGCATGCGGCGAAATGCTGGGATGAGCATCTCCTGAACTTCTTCGCGGACAAGGGCTATCGCGCCCTGGCTGTGAACCTTCGTGGCCCACGGCGGCCGCGGTCGGCGAAACCCGATCGCTGACTATGTTGTTCCTGGACAAGATGTTTCTCAGCCTGCTCAGGCCCGATACGTCGGGGTGCCGCTTCTGGTTTTGGGCGCGCAGCGCGATGGCTTCTTACTGGTGGAGAGGCGATATTCCGAACGTGCGCTATTCCTCGGATTGAGTAGCCGCGAGATCCCGCAACCAGGATCAGGTAACCGGTGGTTGGGGCTGGTAGGACGAGCGACTCGATGGTTTCGTCGTTTTCCGTTTGGGTTGATTGCGGCGCAGCTACCATCACACCCACTACAGACCGCATTCCTATCAGCGGCTAGTGAGCCCACTTGTTGAACCGCCAATCAGGCGTCGTATTGAGGAAAGACATGGTTCTCAAAGTCAAGGTGTCGCCCGAGCTCATCGCCGGTGACGTCGACGAAGGGTACGGCAAAGTTGCCGACGTGTTCCGCCGCAACCTGACCAGCGGCCAAGAGGTCGGAGCCGCAGTCGCCGTCTACCGCGATGGCGTGAAGGTTGTCGATTTGTGGGGCGGCTTCCGCAATGGGATCACCAAAGCGCGGTGGGCGGAAGACACCCTCGTGCCGACGTTTTCGACCACCAAAGGTCTTTCCTCACTCGCGGTGGCCGTAGCGGCCTCTCAGGGACTCATCTCGTACGACGCCAAGGTGGCTGATTATTGGCCGGAGTTCGCACAGGCGTCCAAAGACACGATCACGGTGCGGCAGCTGCTTTCCCATCAAGCGGGACTGCCCGTCATCGACCCGCCCCTGACGCTGCAGCAGTTCAAGGACCCCACGAAGATGTCGGCGGCTCTCGCGGCGCAGGCACCCGCATGGATTCCTGGGACCAGACACGGCTACCACGCCATCACCCTGGGGTGGTACGAATCCGAACTTATCCGCCACGCCGACCCCTCGGGGCGTTCTCTTGGCCAGTTTTTCGCCGAGGAAATAGCGAAACCACTTGGGCTGGAGTTCTACATCGGATTACCGGCCTCGGTGGACCGCAACCGCGTGGCGCACCTGCACGGCTGGTCCCAAGCCGAGATGCTGTTGCACCTCAACGTAATGCCACCACGTCTTGTGGCGGCGGCGTTCAATCAACGCAGCCTGGCCGCTCGAGCACTCGCCGTCGTCCCTGGCATGGCTGGCCTCGACGACCTGAACCGCGAAGAATTCCGCGTGATCGAGATACCCTCCAGTAACGGCATCGGCACGGCACGGTCGGTGGCCAAAGCCTACGGTGCGGTGGCGACAGGTGGTTCTGATCTCGGCATGACCGCGAGCACCCTCGACGCGTTGGTCAAGCCCGCGGTACCACCTACTAACGGATTGCGCGACAAGGTGATGCACATCGATACGGTGTTCTCGCTCGGCTATTTCAAACCCTTTCCTAAGTGCAGGTTCGGTTCCTCCGATAAAGCGTTTGGAACCCCCGGACTCGGTGGCTCGTTCGGGTTCGCCGATCCGGACACCGGCATCGGGTTCGGATATGTGATGAACAGACTCGGCTTTCACCTGTGGAGTGATCCGAGGGAACTCGCGCTTCGCCAAGCTGTGTTTCATGACATCCTGGGGGCCAGGTCGCAAACCTAACTTGCACTCCAAGCGTCAGTTCGATGAGCAGATCACCACGCGATGTCGCGAGAATGTAGCCCACGGAGCGCGGTCCACGCCTTGTCTCAGATTAGTGTCCTGCTCACCCTCACCTTCATCGCGGTCGCGTCCATCAATGTTCGGAAAGCGTTGGTGTATAAACGGTTTCGCTCGTTTTACTGGTGGAGTCGGCGTACTCCAAACGCGCGCTATACCTCACGAAGCCGCCCGCCACCTGCTGGATCAAGCGGGCATAGTTCGTCATGTTGAGATGATCAGGTGCTCGTTGGTAAAGAACAGCGGAGAGTTTGGGAGGTCGATGAAGGTCCGTTCGTCACTGAGAAGCGCGCGGCCAGCGATCTGTCCTTCGGCCGTACAGCGTGCCTCGAACAGGTCTTCGACGCTGTCCCACCACAGCTCTGCTACTCCATCGAACGGATCGCAAGGACGCGGGATGTTAAATGGTTGACACTGACGAGAGAAAGGCCGCGATGCGCGCGATACAGATAGCCCGGCTCGACGGTCCAGAAGCGGTCGAACTTGTCGACCTCGACGAACCAAGTGGCGATGGCGCCGTGCTTGTGGACGTGCACGCCGCCGGCGTGACCTTTCCCGACGCGCTGCAGTCGCGTGGCCTATATCAGTACAAGGCCGAGCTGCCCTTCACCCCCGGAGCAGAGATCGCCGGGGTGGTGCGCAGCGCGCCGGCCGGCGCGCACGTAGCGGCCGGCGACCGGGTGGCCGGGCTGACCATGCTCACCGGCGGCATGGCCGAAGTCGTTGCGCTTCAACCGGAGCGCGTGTTCAAACTGCCCGACTCGGTGTCGTTCGAGGCCGGTGCGGGTCTGCTGTTCAACGACCTCACCGTGCATTTCGCATTGCGCGAGCGGGGCCGGCTGCAGACCGGCGAAACCGTTCTGGTGCACGGCGCGGCGGGCGGCATCGGCACGTCGACGTTGCGGCTGGCGCCGGTGTTCGGTGCGGCCCGCACCATCGCAGTGGTGAGCGCCGAGGAAAAGATCGACGTCGCCAAGGCCGCCGGCGCCTCCGACGTGGTCCTTGCCCACGGGTTCAAGGACTCCGTCAAGGCGCTCACCGACGGGCGCGGCGTGGACATCGTAGTCGACCCGGTCGGTGGGGACCGGTTCACCGACTCGCTGCGGTCACTGGCGCCCGGCGGCCGGCTGCTGGTGGTCGGTTTCACCGGCGGCGAGATCCCGACCGTCAAGGTCAACCGCCTGCTTCTGAACAACGTCGACGTGGTCGGCGCCGGCTGGGGCGCCTGGACGTTGTCGCATCCGGGGTACCTGGCCGAGCAGTGGGCGGAGTTGGAGCCACTGCTGGCCTCCGGCCGGGTGCCCGCGCCCGAACCGGAGGTCTATCCGCTCGACCGCGCTGGGGAGGCGATCGCGTCGCTGGAGAACCGGACGGCCAGGGGCAAGGTGGTGCTCAAGGTGCGCTGAGGCGCTCCGTGGGACTCGGAAAGTTCGCAATCCGCCGCATATCGGCGCGCCCCGGCATAACGTCCGATCCTGTGGGGAGGACACCGCCGGCCGAGCCTGGCGCCTCGCCGTTGACGGCCGCCATGTCGGCGCCATCCGCCGCGACCGGAACCACGGTGCCCCAGGTCGACGATCAGGAAAGGCCGGGGCGAGATCTCGGCGGGTGGGTCGACCGCTTTGTGGCCATCGTCGCGTTCGCGGTCGCCGTCCTGGCGATCTGGCAAGTGTTCCGGCCGCTGCCGCAGGGCAGCCAGTACTACCTGATCGTGTTTCTCGCCGGGACGCTGCCGCTGGTGTACCTGGTCTACCGGTCCGGGCTGGGCCGGCTCGACCCCGACGATCGGCCGGGCGCACTCGACTGGGTTTTGGCTGCGATCACCCTGGTGGTCTGCCTGTATCCGGTGTTGCCGGTGCGGATCGGGTCGGGCGGCGGCGGCTACGACGCGTTCCTGGACCGTCAGGGCCTGCTCGAACCGATCGACGTCGCGATGGGCGCGCTGTTGCTCGTGCTGATCCTCGAGGCGTGCCGGCGGACGACGGGTTGGGCCCTTCCCGTCGTGTGCGCCTTGTTTCTGGCGTACGGCTACTACGGCGGGTTGCTCCCCCAGAATTGGGCGATCGCGCATGCCGGGCTCGATTTCGATCAGATCATCGATGCGCTGTACAACTCGGGCAGCGGCTTCTTCGGGACTCCGCTCGACGTCGCGGCGACCTACATCGTATTGTTCACGATCTACGGTGCGGTGCTCGAACTCTCCGGCGCGGCAAGGTTCTTCGTGGACCTCTCGGTGGCCGCGTTCCGTCGCTCGCGCAGCGCCGCCGGCCGCACGACGGTCGCCTCGGGATTTCTGCTCGGCACGGTGTCGGGCTCGGGTACGGCCACCGCCGTCAGCACCGGCGCGGTCACCTGGCCGATCATGCGCCAGGCCGGCTACACGCCCGAACGCGCCGGCGGCGTACTGGCCGCCGCCGGCGTCGGGGCCCTGCTGTCCCCGCCGACGCTGGGGGCCGCGGCGTTCATCGTTGCCGAGTATCTCGAGGTCTCCTACCTGACGGTGCTGGGCTGGGCGACCATCCCGACCGTCCTGTACTACCTGGGCATCCTGCTCGCCGTCGAGATCGACGCCCGCCGGTTCGGCGTGCGCCCAGCGAATCTGGAGGCCACGTCGCCTTGGAAGCTGTTGGCCCGCTTCGGGTATCACTTCTCGTCGTTGATCGCGATCGTCGTGCTGCTGGCCTTCGGTGTCAGCGCGACGCGGGCCGTCGTGTACGCAACCGCACTGGCCTTCGTCCTGTCCTTCCTGGATCGCCGTAACCGGCTGACCCCGCGACGCCTGTTCGCGGCGCTCAGCTCCGGCGTTCGCGGGGTGCTGCCGGTGGTGGCCGTCTGCGCAGCCGCCGGCGTGATCACCGCGATGACCACCAAGACCGGTCTCGGCGCGCAGTTCTCCTCGGTGCTCGTTAGCGGTGTCGACGCGATCACCGACAACCGCACGCTCATGCTTGCGCTGACCGCCCTGTTCGCGGCGGTGGCGCTCGCGGTGCTCGGGTTGGCGATCCCGGTCACCGCATCGTTCATCATCGGCTGGGTGATCATCGGCCCGGCGCTGCTCGAGCTCGACGTCCCGGCACCGGCCGCGGCGATGTTCGTCTTCTATTACTCGGTGCTATCCGAGATCACTCCCCCGACCGCGCTCGCCGCGGTCGGGGCGTCGGCGGTCACCGGTGGGCGGGCGATCCCGACGATGTGGCACACGCTGCGGTATGGATTGCCCGCGTTCTTGGTGCCCATTGCGTTCGTGGTGACCGAGCCGGGCGAATACCTGCTCGGTCGCGGCCCGGCGGTCGGGGTGCTGTGGGTGAGCGCGGCGGCGTGCGCGGGCATCGCGGCGCTGTCTGTCGCCGCCGGAGGGTGGGTACTCGGCGTAGGGGCCGCCGGGCGGATTCCGCGTCTGCTGGCCGGCGCCGCGGCGCTGCTGTTGTTGTTCCTCGATCCCGTCACGATCGCGGCGGGTTTGGCGTGTCTGCTCGCGGCGGTCGCGCTCACCATCATCGACAAAAGGAGACGGAAATGAGACGTGCGACGACGGCGCTCGCTGCGCTGGTGCTGACCGGCGCCGCCGCGGTTGGATGCGGCGGCCGGCAGGACGCGCCGAGCGCCGACACCGGCGGCGAGATCACCTGCGAGGTCACCTCGGATACCCGAGTGGCCATCGCGACCGGCAACGCCACCGGGGTGTACTTCTCGCTCGGCAACGCCTACGCGGAACAGATCTCGGCCGCCAGCGACGGCACCGTCAAGGCCACCGCCGCCGAGACGGGGGCGTCGGTTCAGAACATCCAGCAACTCGTCGCGGGCACGTATCAGGTGGCGTTCTCGCTCGCCGACAGCGCCGCCGACGCGGTGCAGGGCAAGGCTAGCTTCGACGGGAAAGAGCAACCCGTTCAGGCACTCTCGCGCATCTATGCCAACTACACGCAGGTGATCGCGCGCAACGGCGCCGGCATCGCGTCGATCGCCGACATGCGCGGCAAGCGGGTTTCGACCGGCTCGCCGGGCTCGGGCACCGAAGTCATCGCCAACCGGCTGCTGGAATCGGCGGGCCTCAACCCCGATGCGGATATCGCCGCGCAGCGACTGGATCTCACCAAGACCGTCGACGGCATGAAGGATGGCTCGATCGACGCGATGTTCTGGTCGGGCGGGTTGCCGACACCGGGCATCACCGATCTGCTCACCACCAGGCGCAACGACGTCGCGTTCCTCGACATCACGCCGCAGCTGCCCAAGATGGCTGAAGTCAACCCGGTCTACGAGGAGGGGGTCATCCCGGCCGCGACCTACGGGACACCGACCGACACCAAGACAATCGTGGTGCCCAACCTGCTGCTGGTCCGCGACGACCTGGACGCGAACCTTGCCTGCGCGCTCACCAAGACGCTGTTCGACCACAAACCGCAACTGGAACAGGCCGTTGCCGCCGCAAAGGGCATCAGCCTCGACAACGCGCGGGACACCGATCCGGTACCGCTGCATCGTGGCGCACAGCACGCCCTCGACGAGCTCGGTGCCGCACAGTAGAAACCGTCGCAGCATTGGGGCTAGGTCGTACGACTGTGCTGGGAATCCTGAAGTCAGCAGGTCTGGACATACGGCTCAGGGTCCGAAGTACTAGGCCGCTTTTGGGAATGCCTTCTTATCCCAGTTGACCGGATACCGTCGCGGCTCGCGCAGGAGGGCGCCGCTGGGATCGGCTCCCCGCAGCCCCAAGTCGTAGATGATGGCATTTCGCTAATCGCGCGTGCTGCTGGCGCGTCGACTCGCTGCGCCGGTCTCCCGCGAGGAGGTCAGGGGATTTCGTCCACATTCCGCCCCCGCTATGGAACGACCGGCACAAGCCGGTCGTTTCTTCCAGGCCCCGGCGAAGTCGACGACCGTCCAGATCACCGAGTCGCCCGCCCCACCATGAGCGGACGGACGATCGGCGGCATGCCGCGCCACACGACGTCGTCGGCTGCGACAGCGAAGCCGCAGGCGCGCATCAGCTCCACGGTCGGGCGGTTGCAGCGGCAGCCGCCTGCGAAGCCGCGCCACGGTTGGAGCAGGTTGTCCTGGCACGCCGCGAGGAACCGCGAGCTCGCGCGTACGTGTTCGATGAACAGCAACTGCCCATCCGGGCGGAGCACGCGTGCGATCTCGTGGAGCGCGCGTTCGGGGTCGTTGACGGTGCAAAGGACGAGCGTCGAGACGACGGTGTCCACGGACGCATCGGAAAGCGGTAGGCGCTCCGCGGGCGCGTCGAGGATCCGCGCGACGCGCGCATGCCGCTGCAGGCGGCGCGCGAGTCTTCGGCGCATCGCCGGCTCGGGCTCGATGAGCACGAGCTCGGCGATCCCGTCGGGATAATGCGCGATGTTCAGCCCGGTCCCGGCGCCGACCTCGACGACGCGCCCGCGGGCGCCGCCCAGGAGCGTGCTCCGCCGGCGGCGCATGCCTGCGATCTCGCCCAGCAAGAGAAACGGGTCGTACACCAGGGCGAGAATCCGTAGCCACGCCGCAGACGGCGGGCTCGCCTGGAGTTCGGTGCTTGATTCGATGCTTGCGATCTCGGTCATGCCGCGAACGTACGAGCGGCCGCATGGTGCGCGCATCGCTCGGCGCGGCCATCTTCTGCGGATGGCCCATTCCGGCTACCTCACAGGAGTCCGAGACGCGCGGCCTCCGCGACGGCGGCCGTCCGTGAGGTGCGACCCAGCTTGCGGCGGATATTCGCGACGTGGCGGTGAACGGTATGCGGGCTCAGCACGAGCTGCTCTGCGATCTCGCGATCGCCGAGACCGCGCGCGACGCAGGCGAGGACCTCACGCTCACGACCGGACAGCAGGACCGGCTCCGGCTCGCTCGCATGGTGCGGCGACGGCTGCACCGGTGCCAGCGCTTGGCGGCACGCGCGGACCACGGAATCGACGTCACCATGCCAGGGGAAGTGCGCGCTCCCCTGCAGCGGGATGAACGTCGCGCCTGGAATCGCGGCCGCGACCTCACGCCCGAGCCGGTACGGCACGGCGCGATCGTCGCGACGATGCACGACCAGCGCCGGCCGGCGAACGAGGGGAAGGTGCGCGCGTACATCGAGGCGATAGACAAGACCCAACAAGGCGGCAGCAGTCTCGGCGGTCGCCGCCTCCCGCTGGAACCGTGCGAAGCGTTCGTGCTCCGCAGAGTCGGCACCACCGATGAAGATGTCACTGAGCAGGCGCGAGCCGAGTCCCCAATGTGCGCGTACCGCCGTGAAGATCGCGTGCGCCACCCCCGGAGCCGCAATCGCCGCGCCATCGGGGTACGACCCGTAGAGCACCAGGCGCTCGACGCGCTCCGGAAACGCTGCGGCAAATGCGATGGCGGTGCAGCTCCCAGATGAGCCGCCGATGAGCGACACGCGCTCGAGCTCGAGCTCGTCGAGGAGTGCGCGCAGCGTCGCTACTTCCCCGTCGAGGCTCAGATCCGAACCTCGCACCGTGCGGTCCGACATGCCGACGCCGAGCCGGTCGTAGCGGATCAGTGCGTATCCATCCGCGACTCCTTGCCAGAATCGCCGAAAGCCCGCGCTCTGCCAGTCAAGTTCGAGGTGGCTCACCCACCACGCCGGAGCGACGAGCGGTGGACCATCCCCGCGTATCTCGTACGCCACGCGGCGGGCGCCAAGGGGGAGGAACCGGATCTCGGACTTCTCCAGCATCGCCACGAGCCTACGACGGCCGCCTGAGCAGCGAAAGGACGGCAACAACGCGTGGTGCCCGCATCGAATTCACCGTCCTCTGAGGCTGCCATAGTTCGCGGCGCGAAACGGCCCCAGGATCGGTGTCCTGGGGGCCGTTTCGGTGAGTAGCGGGGGACAGCATTCGAACCTGTGACCTCTGGGTCATAGCCGGTCCCAGTCTCGCGTCGCCTCGCCGGTATCAAACGCGCAGGTCACCATTAATCGCGCGTACCAGCCATCGCGCCGCGTTCCATGCCATATCGGCAGTTGCGCCGCGTTTCGTTCACAAATCCGTTCACAACACAGCAACCATGGCGCCGGTCTTCAATCGCGCGGATAATGAGCGATGGCGACCGCTCGGCCGCCAGTCGAGCGCAATCGAGGAAGGCTGGACGTGGAAGAGAACCCGCCCGCTCGCGACGTCGGCGCCGAGAACCCAAACACATCCCAGGGCGACTATGAATACGACGAAGCACACGACGTGCTGGCCGGGCCGCAGGGTGAAACTCCTGCGCCACATCGCGTCGATCCCCCGCCCCCGAAGGTGAACCTCGACGCGGGCGGGGACTATGGATACGACGAGGCGCACGATTTCGGCGCCTCCTGAACAACAAAACCCCACATCGCGTCGATATCGGAGTTTTGGCGCACCGTCCAAGTAGCCAGTGGAGTCTTCAAGGCGGTGGACGCTGCGGGTCCCACCCGCGGTCGATAGGTGACGGGTAACGCTCGCGGCAGGTGCTCTACGGCACCTTGAGCTAGGTGTTGAACGCGCCGCTGCTCAACGTCGGCAGCACGGGCCACGACGAAGCGCCGGGGCAAAATACGTGATGGTGCCGCCGTGTTTCACCGACTAGCTACCGCTACAGATTGTTGCGGATCATCAGCGACCGGCGACGAGGACAGCAGGAAGGGCGGGAGGTTGAGCAATGCATGAACGCATCAAGGGGAAGACGCTGATCGCCAGGGACGAGGGTGACGACGTCCACGGCGTGGTTATCAAGCTCTATGGCGAGGAGACGAATGGGGCCATCTCGATCATCGAGCAGCCGTTCGAGCCGGGTCTTCTCCTACCGCCACACGTGCACCAGAACGATGTCTGGCTCAACGTACTCGAAGGCGAGATGCACGCCCGGGTTGGCGACGAGGTCGTCAGGGCTACACCCGGTTGCTGGGTGCTGAAGCCGCGCAGGATTCCCCACACCATGTGGAACGCGGGGCCCGAGCCCGCACGCATCATCGAGCTGTACACGCCGGGCGGATTCGAGCTCTTTTTCAAAGACTTCGGAGATCGGCTGCGCCAAGGGCCGATCGGGCTGGACGAATTGAATCAGCTTGGCGAGCCGCACGGCATCCGCTTCTTCGATGACTGGATCCAAGACCTCAAAGCCGCCTACAACCTGCGTGTTATCGGCGAGTAGGTCCGCGGTGATCCTGGGGACGAGTCATGCGTACGCTTCCTCGGTTATGGAATGAATGGTACGAAACACGCGTTGGCTGCAGATGACCAAACCGATCATTCCTCACACGACCCAGGAGCCAGCCATGAGCACGACCGAAGTTGGTAGTAGCGATGCGACCAGTGACGCGGGCGTCGCAAGAGTCGACATGAAGCTCGAGGTGGTCGTCATCCCCGTCTCGGATGTCGACCGCGCGAAGGAGTTCTACAGCAGGCTTGGGTGGAGGGAGGACCTCACGCCGCCGGGTGTTGTCCAGTTCACGCCGCAGGGGTCCGCCGCCTCGGTCCTATTCGGCCAGAACCTCACGTCGGCCATCCCCGGTTCAGCCATGGGGTTCCTGATCGTCTCCGACATCGTGGCCGCCCGGGACGCGATAGTCGCCGCCGGCATCGAGGTGAGCGAGGTCTTCCACCTCGGCACCGACGGCCCGGTCAGCGGTCCGGATCCCGAGCATCGCAGCTACTTCTCCCGCGCCACGTTCAGCGACCCCGACGGCAACAGCTGGCTGCTGCAAGAGGTCACCACCCGGCTGCCCGGGCGCATCGACTCTGGCGTGACTTCTTTCGGTTCCGCAAGCGACCTGGCGAGCGCGTTTCGGCGTGCGGAGGCCGCCCACGGCGAGCACGAGAAGCGCACCGGGCAGCGCGATGAGAACTGGCCCGACTGGTACGCCGAGTACATGGCGGCGGAACAGGCCGGAACGGACCTGCCGAAATGAGCGTCGACCACCTGGAGCTCGACGTTATCCACAATCGGATCGAAGATCGGGTGCTGTTCGCGACGCTGGACGCACCACCGCTAAACCTGATCGGGCGGGACATCGTGCGACGCGACCTCCAGAACGAGCGCCAGTAGCGGGCGCCGGCGGTCCGGGTGATCGCACCTTCGACACCATGCCGGTCAGACGTCGGTAGTGCTGTACCGCGTTTTGACGGGAGGCGCGGCGAGCAGTGGAGGCAGTTCGGTCAGTCGACCTTCGCCGGCCCGAAAGCTGCGGTAAGCGTCGTCATGCTCGACGGTGTCCCAGCGTTCGTAGATGAGCCAGTGCGCTTCGTCGTCCTGATCGACGAGCACGTCGGTACCGAGGTTCCCGTCGAACGCCCGGGTATCTTGAAGCGCTCGGCGCATAACATCACGCGCCGCACGCACCGACTCGGGCTTCAGCCTGAGTTCAAGAATCACCGTGATCGGCATCGTCGTCTCCTTATATCGGTGGTCCGGAGTCCCGCTGGGGGTGGTGATGTTAAGTCGCCAGCCGCAGATCTCAGCAAGATAACTCAATCATCTTCGTCGAATGCCAGACACCGCAGGCCTGTACCCGCAGCCGCGCCTCGCCGGGCAGTCGCGGCACGGCAATGGTGGTTCACGGGTGCGAACAACCTTCGCGTGTGACGATTGACTCGCTGGCCATCGCCGCACCATGGACAAAGTCGCTGACGCTGTCGCGAAAGGAGCTCCGAGGTCATGGACATGAAGCTCGAAGTTGTAGTGCTGCCCGTCTCCGATGTGGACCGGGCCAAGGAGTTCTATGCGGCGTTGGGGTGGCGGTTGGATGCCGACTTCGTCAATGGTGATGACTTCCGCGTGGTTCAGCTGACGCCTCCCGGCTCGCCGTGCTCAATCATCTTCGGCACCGGAATCAACACGGCCACACCAGGTTCCGTCGAGGGCTTGTACCTCGTCGTGACCGACATCGAGGGTGCTCGCGCCGAGCTCGTCAGCCACGGCGTCGAGGTAAGTGAGGTCTTCCACGACGTCGGCGGCGTGTTCCATCACGCCGGGACTACCGGACGCGTACCAGGCCCTGACCCGCAGCGCCGCAGCTACGCCTCGTTCGCCTCGTTCAGTGACCCGGACGCCAACGGCTGGATCCTCCAAGAAATCACCACACGCCTTCCTGGCCGATGACGTCGCGGGCGACATGCCTGCGCTGCTGACGAGCATCGATGGATCTGACTCGGTACTTTCCGGGCTACCCGCCAGACTCGATAGATCGGAGAGAGTATGGGAGTGACCTACAAGAAGGAAGTCACCGCACTTCTTGTGATCGATCCCTACAACGACTTCATTTCCGAGGGCGGCAAAATATGGGATCGCCTGAAGGACGTAGCCGAAGCCAATAATTGTGTTGCTCACATGTTGCAAGTCCTGAATGTTGCGCGGCAGGCGGAACTTCGCGTTTTCTACGCGCCGCATCATCGATACCGTCCGGGCGACTACGAGACCTGGAAGTATGTTGCACCTATCCAGAGGGCAGCGTGGTCGCGAAAGACCTTCGAATACGGCACGTGGGGTGGCGAGATCCGCCGCGAGTTCGAGCCTCAACCGGGCGAAATCGTCGCCCAAGAGCATTGGTGTTCCAGCGGTTTCGCCAACACGGATTTGGATCTACAGCTCAAGAAACACGGCATCCATCAGCTCATCGTCATGGGACTCATCGCGCACACGTGTGTGGAGGCAACTGTTCGATACGCCGCAGAACTCGGCTACGAGGCCACGTTGGTAAAGGACGCGACCGCGGATTACTCGGATGTAGAGATGCACGCCGCTCTCGATGTCAATATCCCTAACTACGCCAGTGCCATCGTGACCACAGATGAAGTCGTCGACTCGATCTCTTCACTTTAGACGTCAGGAATCAGCGGGTAGCCGGCCCGTAGGCCTGCGTGGACTTGATCCGGCGAATGTATCCCGTTGTGCCACAAGATGATAGCAAATATGTAGACTTTGACGGCGATCCGGTATTCCGTCGCCGCCAGCATTCATCGGAGGAATCATGACCAGCGGAACCACTCCCGTTCCCATCCAGCGCGAACCGGAGTTGCTTGGACAGACCGTCGTCGTAATCGGCGGCAGCGCAGGCATCGGGCTCGAGACAGCTCGACGCGCCCAGGCGGAGGGCGCTGAAGTCGTCCTCACGGGCCGCGATCCCGACCGGCTCAGGCAAGCGGCGCTGGAGGTCGGCGCCCAACGCACCGCGGGCTTCGACGCCAATGACACGGCCTCCCTGCAGAGGTTCTTCTCAGACCTGCCGACACCGATCGACCATGTGATGGTCACGGCCGGCGGCCCGAGCTACGGGCCGTTGCTCGAGATGGACGCAGACCAGGTGCGAGAAGTGCTCAGCGGGCACGTGGTGTTAGGGCTCGAGGTCGCGCGCAACGCCGCGGGGAAGATGAGGCCCGGGGGCACGCTGCTGCTGATGGGCGGCACCGGCGGCCGGCGCGTCGGTCACGGCCTCGGGATCGTCTCCGCCGCCACCGCCGCGCTGCCTCCGTTCACGGCTGCCCTCGCACTGGAGCTCGCGCCGGTTCGCGTCAATCTGATCGCCGCCGGTTTCGTCGACACTCCTTTGTCGGCATCGCTGCTCGGAGATCGACTCGAGGAGCGCCGCAATGAGCTGCGCGCGACGCTGCCGATCGGCCGCGTCGTCGGACCCGCCGACGTCGCCGCGCTCGCCGTTCACATCATGAGCAACACGGCGCTCACCGGCGCGACGTACGACATCGACGGCGGGCAGCAGTTCGTCTCCTCATGAACACACGACACTGAATGGAGGTCGAGATTGGGCGTGTAGTAAGGCGAGCCGGAATTCGAATATCCGATGTCTTCAGTAAGTGCCCGTATATTGCATTGCGCGCCAACGCATCTCAACGCATCCTCCTGGGACGGCGCCAAGAGTTTACCAGGAGGACCGCGGTGTGGCAGGCGCTGGCTGGAACCGGTATGGACGGCGGATGAGTAACTCAAGGCCGATCGCGTGACGTAGCCAAAGCTACACTGCCGCTTCCTTGTCGAATTCCGAGGCGAGGTCCCGAGCCACTCGTTTCAGCAGCGGCGTCACCTCCGTCGCCGACTTCAACGTCAGACGCGGCGCGGGACCCGAGATCGAGATCGCGGTCAATGTGGGTGCGTTCGGCACCGGTACTGCGAAGCACCGTACGCCGATCTCCTGCTCACCTTCGTCGACGGCGTAGCCGCGGAACCGGCTCAGCTCGATATCTCGGATCAGCGCATCTGGCGTCGCGTGCGTGTTCTCGCTGGAGGCCGGCATGCCAGCGCGCTTCAGCAGGCCAACCACGGCATCGTTGGGAAGCTGCATGAGAAGCGCCTTACCAACACCGGTGCAGTGCGCGTAGACGCGCCGACCCACTTCAGTGAACATCCGCATGGTGTGCGGTGACGGCACTTGAGCAACATAAACCGCCATGTCGTAATCCAAGACCGCCGTATTGGCGGTCTCCCCCGTCCGCTCCACCAGTTCAGCCATGTGCGGACGCGACCATACTCCAATGAGTTGCGCTGCACTCTCACCCAAGCGAATCAACTTGGGTCCCAACGCATAGTGCCGATTAGGGAGCTGCCTCACGTAACCCATCATCAATAGCGTCCGGACGAGACGATGGATGGTTGGTTGCGGCAGTTCGGCACGAGCCGCCAACTTCCCCAACGCAATAGTCCCGCCCGAGCTCGCCATGATCTCCAACAGCTGGAACGCGCGCTCAACGGATTGAACGCTGGCCTTAATCGGCGAGTCATTCGCCATTTGAATCCCTCCGATCTTCGGCCAACCCATGCGACGTGCGTCAGTGGCCCCGGGGAGTGACAACGCCGGCCGGCCCATGGCCGCGGCGACGCAAGCGATTTCGCCGCCGCGGCCGGGCCTTGCTCAGTCGGCCAACGTGGGTGCTAGTGACATTTCCGTGGTGGCTCCGCTGCGCTCGGCCGTGGCCGCCCGGCGACGGCCCGGCTGCCGTAGGAAGGCCGCGATCGCAGCTGACACCAGAGCGCTCGCCGCGGCGAGCCAGTAGGCACCGGTGTAGCCCCACGAATCAATGACGCTGGCACCGACGCCGATTCCCACGATCGACCCGAGCAGCTTGGAGCTGTAGATAAGGCCATAGTTGCTGGCGTTGTTGTTCTCTCCGAAGTAGTCCGGGGTGAGAGAGGCAAACATCGGGTAGAAGGCCCCGCCGCCGAATCCCACCAGGAAGGCGAAGCAGAGGAACCCGATCTCGTTGTGGGCCTCACCGGCGTAGAGGAGGCCGACCAGTGACACGGCCGATATCAACAGCACGATGAGCAGGGTCTGCTTGCGTCCGAGCCGGTCGGATATGACGCCGGTCACCGTGCGACCGGTGCCATTGATGATCGACAGCACACCGGCGGACGACGCCGCGATCAACGGGCCGAAACCGAGATCCTTGGCGAAGGGAACCATGTAGCTGATGCCGAAGAGTGAGACGCCGGCGCTGATTCCCAGCGACAGCCACATGAGTGGCAGCATGCCGGTCTTGATGGCCTCCATCGGCGTGTACTGCCTGACGGCGGGCGGGTTCTTCCGAAGGCTCTCCGCACCCTTCTTGCTGCTCGCCCACTGCACCGGGTCGACGTCTGCCGGCCACCAGTTCTTCGGCGGGTCCCGGAAAAGCATTCCGCACACGGCGCAGACCACCAGCATGTACACGCCGACCACGTCGAGGACCCAGACATAGGTGTTCGGGTGCAGGGCGTAGCTGAAGATGAAGATGAACGGCACCGCGCCGTAGGCGAATCCGCCGTTGACGAACCCCGTCTTGCCGCCTCGCTTCTCCGGGTACCATTTACCGACGATGTTGATGCACGTCGCGTAAACCAGGCCTGCGCCGATGCCGCCGCATACGGCGAAGCCGAGGTAGGCCATAACCAGATTGCTCTGGGTGATGCTGAAGAAGCCGACCGCCGACAGGACCGCGCCGGCCAGCATGGCGGCCCTGGCCGAGACGATCCCCTTCTCGCGGAGCTTTCCAGCGGGAAAGGCGACGCCTGCCTGGAAGAAGGCCCAGATGGAAAGCAACCAGAACGTCTGGGACATGCTCCAGCCGTGCGCCTCCCGTAGGGTTTCCTCGGCGGAGCCGTAGCCGTACTCGAAGACACTGATCGCCATCATGGCAATCCACGGCAGCCAGACCATCCAAGCCCGGGATCTGCCGAGGAGTTCGCGGTCGGTCTCCCCGACGCGGTAGACGCGGTTGTTCGCGTCGGTGATCTCGCGATAACTCGCGACCTTTACGGACATCATTCACTCACTTTCAGATGGTAGAGGTTGGTGCCTCGATGACTTCTCCCGTCGGGTTTTCGCGGCAGACGTCGGGGCTCTTGGCTTGGCTCTGCACGGGGGTACGGCCCCCGCCAGATATCGGGTGGCGCGCGCTCAGCGGTTTGGCGCGCGTGGCACACGTTCTTGGCCTCATCCGCCGATAGCGATAAGCGACCCTCGGCGAGGACCTCTTCCAGCACCGGCTTCGCTGGCGCGCGGTCTATCCATGACGGTTTCACCGCTCCGTCGCCGAGCCGGTGGCCCGGACCGTTATGTGCGCCCGACGCCGGGCTCCTGCGCTTAGATGACTCCGGCACGCTTGAACCGCTCCAGCTGCTCGGGCGAGTAGCCGAGCTCCGTGCAGATCTCTTCGGTGTGCTCGCCTAGCATCGGCGAGCGGACGATGTCCACTGGGGAGTCCGACAGCCGCAGCGGAGAGCCGACGGTCTTGAACGGGCCCCGCGCGGGGTGGTCGACCGTGACGATCGCGCCGAGATCGGCGAGTGTTTCGTCCTCGATCAGTTCCTTGGTACTGAGTACCGGACCACATGGGACGTGCAAAGCGTTCAGTGCCTCCAACGCCTCCCACTTGGTGTGCTGCTCGGTCCAGTCCTCGATCAGCGCGAAAACCTTGTCCAGCTTGGGCAGTCGGTCCTCGGGCCGGGCCCAGTCGGGATGGTCGGCGAGGTCGGGGCGACCGATCAGTTCCGCCAGCGGCGCCCAGACCTGAGGCTGGACGATCACGTAGATGTAGTCGTTGGGACCACCACCCTTGGTCCGCACGGCCCATCCCGGCTGGCCGCCGCCCGACGCGTTGCCCGATCGCGGGACCTCGTCGGTGAAATGCTCGTTCGGGTATTCGCGGAGCGTTCCGTTCGCGAGCCGTTGCTGGTCGCGCAGCTTCACCCGGCAGAGGTTGAGCACGGCGTCCTGCATCGCGACCTCGACTCGCTGCCCGCGGCCGGTATTGGTGCGCTGATAGAGCGCCGCCAGGATCCCGGTGACCAGGTGGATGCCGGTCCCCGAGTCGCCGATCTGTGCACCGGTCGCGGTGGGCGGCCCGTCTTCGAAACCGGTGGTGGCCATCGAGCCGCCCATCGCCTGCGCGATGACTTCGTAGGCCTTGAAGTTGAAGTACTTGCCGGGGCCGAATCCCTTGATCGATGCATAGATCAGGCGCGGGTTGATCTCACGCAGCGTCTCCCAGGGGAACCCGAACCGATCGACGACGCCCGGACCGAAATTCTCGACGAGGATGTCGACGCGAGACACCAGATCGGTGAAGATCTTCTTCCCCTCGTCGCTCTTCATGTTGAGGGTGATGCTGCGTTTGTTGCAGTTGAGCATCGTGAAATACAGGCTGTCGGCACCTGGGATGTCGCGAAGCTGACCGCGGGTGACGTCTCCGCCGTTCGGGGTCTCCAGCTTGATGACGTCCGCGCCGAGCCAGGCGAGCAGTTGCGTGGCCGAGGGGCCCGACTGGACATGTGTCATGTCGAGCACGCGAACGCCGTCCAGGGCCTTACCCACGACGGACTCGGGCGGGTCGGGTTCCACGACCGTAGTGATCTGAACCATGACTCAACTCCCTTCGCTCGCTGGCGGTACGTGCTCCGGCGTGATGGGTTCGGCGGCGTCTGCCGGAGGGGCTGACGTGAAGTCCATCACAACATTGTATACCGTATGAGGTAGGCAATAGTGTGGCTCGCGTAAACACCTCTTGTCCAGGGTCCGACGAGTACTCACAGACTTCTGACAGACCCGACCTCACGTCGCACGGCGAGGTATCGCCCAAATGCGGTCAAATGTCGCGCGGTTGGCCCCGAGATCAGGCCCGTCTCAACTAAGAATCCTGCGGAGCTCGTGCGCAAGTCGGATTGGCCGGTATCACAAGGCGAGGGGACGCTGACGCCATGGGCCATGTTTTTTCGACCGGTACCGATGGCGCTACTCGCCAATGCTGGTGGACTACCGGTCGTGGTTCAGGCCCGGTGCGCCGAGGAAGCCGAGGACCCGCGTGGTCATGGTGACCTGCATGGACGCCCGGATCAACGTGTATGCGCTTCTGGGACTTCGCGAAGGTGACGCCCACATCCTGCGCAACGCCGGCGGCGTTGTCACCGACGACGTCATCCGGTCTCTCACCATCAGTCAACGACTGCTCGACACCACCGACGTCATGGTCATCATGCATGCCGCCTGCGGGCTACGCGACATCACCGACGAACAGTTCACCGCCGATGTCCACGCAGACATCGGCCTCCGGCCGACCTGGCGCGTAGGCACGTTCCGCGACGTGACGGCAGAGGCACGTCGGGGCGTTGCGCGCCTGCGTAACACCCCATTTCTGTACCACACCAACAGCATTCGCGGATTCTGCGTCGACGAGACGACGGACGAACTTCAAGAACTCTGTTGACGCTGAGGCACATTCACGCGCCGAGGCCGTGGTACGCACAGCGTCCAGACTGGCCTCGGCGCGCCGCAAGACTCCCTCGCTCACAAAGATTCCCGCCGCTTGGAGTAGCGACGGCGTCGCCTTTCGCGACACAAATCTCGAGAGCCTCCACGGCCACGAAGCCTGTCCGGGTGGCGCCGCGACCACGGGAAGTAACAGGCGATCCCGCCGCGTTCGCAGAACTCGCGGACCCATCGCCCGGTTCGCAGGAAACACACAACTTTTCCCACTGTCTTGTCACAGAATTGTATGTAGTATACCGTTCACATCTTGTGACCTCGGTAACTTTCCAGCCAGTTCAGTAACCGGGTTCACGCGCTCATCGGTATGCAGTATTCGATAGTAGTGGGCGACCGGCCGGGTCCGGCAAGCGGTCACTGATGAGTGTGTGGTTCGACCTCGACGTGTACGCGCCGGGAACCGTGAACCAGACGATGCACAAGTAAGGGGACTGTCTTGGGAAAGGCAATCGAAGGCGTGCGTGTCCTGGATATGACACATGTCCAGTCGGGACCGTCGTGCACTCAGGTCCTGGCCTGGCTGGGCGCGGACGTCGTGAAACTGGAGGCTCCCGCCGGCGACGTCACGCGCAAGCAGCTGCGTGACATCCCAGGAGTCGACAGCCTCTACTTCACGATGCTCAACTGCAACAAGCGGAGCATCACGCTGAACATGAAGTCCGCAGAGGGCAAGCGAATCTTCGCCGACCTGCTGCCCCGGTTCGACATCCTCGCCGAGAACTTCGGCCCCGGCGCGATCGAGCGCATGGGCTTCGGGTGGGACGAGCTGCAGCGCATCAACCCGCGGCTGATCTTCGCCTCCATCAAGGGTTTTGGCGACGGGCCCTACACCCACTACAAGGCCTACGAAGTGATCGCACAGGCCATGGGCGGGTCGATGAGTACAACCGGGTTCGACGAAGGCCCGCCGCTGGCCACGGGAGCCCAGATCGGCGACTCGGGCACCGGCATCCACACGGTGGCCGGCATCCTGGCCGCGCTCTACCAGCGCGAGCACACCGGCCGCGGGCAACGCGTGACCGTCGCCATGCAGCATGCGGTGCTGAACCTGTGCCGGGTCAAGCTACGTGACCATCAGAGGCTGCAGCACGGACCTCTGGGCGAATATCCCAACGAGGAGTTCGGCGACAGCGTCCCGCGATCGGGTAATGCCTCCGGCGGCGGTCAGCCGGGCTGGGCCGTGAAGTGCGCGCCGGGCGGACCCAACGACTACATCTACGTGGTCGTTCAGCCGGTGGGCTGGGAGCCCATTGCGAACCTGATCGGCCGGCCCGAGCTGGTCACCGATCCCGAATGGAGCACGCCGCAGGCGCGGCTGAGCAAGTTGGACAAGATGTTCCAGCTCATCGAGGAATGGACGATGGGCCTCGGCAAATGGCAGGCGCTCGAGATCCTGACCGAGCACAACATTCCCTGCGGCCCAATCCTGTCCACCAGGGAGATCATCGACGACGCTTCGCTGGCGGCAAACGACATGGTCGTTCGGGTGGACCATCCCGAGCGCGGCGAGTTCACCACCGTCGGCTGCCCGATCAAGCTGTCCGACTCCCCCGTCGACGTCCACCGCTCCCCCTTGCTGGGCGAGCACAACGCACACATCTACGGCGACGAGCTCGGCCTTGGCGACCAGCTCTCCGCGCTGAAGGCGAAGGGAGTCATCTGACGATTTCGCCACCAAAAAGCAGACAGTCGGCGTTATAGAGAGACAAGAAGGAGATTCGACACGCATGAAAGCGTCAGCTCAGCCGGTATACCGCGAGGTAGTAGACGATAACGGCAGGGTGTACCGGATCGGGGAGACCGACCGCGACATCCTGGGGCGATCACGGGCATGGATGGTGTGGATGCCGTGGATTGCCATGATGGCCATCAGCTCGTCCGAATACGCGTTCACCTCGGCCGAGGAGACGCTCGTCGACGCGCACCACTGGGGGCATGGCCACATTTTCTGGTTGCTGGGCGTATGGGTGTTCTTCCAGGCAGCGGTGGCTTTCCCGGCCGGCCGCCTGCGGGAAAGCGGCAAGCTGTCGGCCAAGGGCGCGATGATGCTTGGTGCCGTTGGCGCATTCGTTGGCTATCTGTCGCTGGCCTTCTCCCCGCACGTGTTCTTTGCCTACCTGGGATTCGGTGTCTTCGGCGGAGCAGCAGCCGGTTTCGTCTACGCCACCTGCGTGAACATGGTGGGCAAGTGGTATCCGGAGCGCAAGGGCGGTAAGACCGGCTTCGTCAACGGCGGGTTCGCCTACGGCTCGGTGCCCTTCATCTTCCTGTTCACCTCGTACCTGAATGTCGGCAACTACAAGGGACTCCTGTTCGCGGTCGGCGTCTTCCTGGCCGGGTTGGTGGCGGTCAGCGGCTTCTTCTTCAAGGACCCGCCGAAGAACTGGTGGCCCCCGCACGTCGACCCGCTGAAGGTGAGCGACGACCCGCGGATCCGTCGGGCGCTGCTGAAGAATCCGCCCGCCGTGAAGCAGTACACGCCGATGGAGGCGGTCAAGACCGGCATCCTTCCGCTGATGTGGTTCGTCCTGCTCTGCACCGCCGGAATCAACATCTTCGGCATCGCTATGCAGGTGCCCTTCGGCAAGGAGATGGGCTTCGCCGGTGGGATCGTGGCGCTCGCGATGAGCCTCAAGGCGATCATCAACGGCACCGGGCGCGGTGTGATCGGCTGGATCTCCGACCTTTACGGGCGGCGGAACACGCTCATTATTGTGTGCATCGTGCTGGGGCTGTCACAGTACGCGGTGTACCTGTCCGGCTCCATCGGCAGTATGCCGCTGTTCCTGCTGGCGTCGATGGTCTCGGGCTTTGGTGGCGGCGCGATCTTCCCGCTGTTCGCGGCGATGACCGCCGACTACTTCGGTGAGAACAACAACGCGACCAACTACGGCCTGGTCTACAGCTCGAAGGTTATCTCCGGCCTGGTCGGTGCCGGCATGGGCTCGGTCGTGGTCGACACGTGGGGTTACGGCGCCGCGTTCATGATCGCCGGTTCGGTGGGCGTCACCTGCGCCTTCATCTCGATCTTCCTGCGTCAACCCAAGCTGCCGCAGTCGCCGCAGCGGACGCCGGACGAGGACGAGAGGGGGGCCGCGGCGCTAGTACTCGACTAGCTTCCGCGTCGGCTCGCGGACAATGAGTCAACGCCCCGGGTGTGGGACATGTCCTGGTCAAGGACTTCCCGCACCCGGGGTGTCTGTATGCCGGGGCGACTCAGGGGCGGCGGCGCCGGCAGCTGTGAACTCGACTCCGAGTCCTTGCAGGTGGCAGGCAAATGCGGCTACTACCCCTCACCGATATCGAACCGAATATCGGGGTATGCAACGCGAATGCCTGCATCATTGCTAACCAAGCTGGCACCCGGCTTGCGAAAGACTGGCTATTGGGCGGCGCGGTGGAAAGGGTGATCGCCGGCTGATCCGCCACTCCCGCCGCCCGGAAACACGGGAGTGGTAGATCCTCTGGCGGCGCTCACGTCCGTGGCAGACCGTGCCGGTCCTACGGCTGTTTATTGCATACGAAAGCCTGTACCCTGTGTTCGCAGGTTGCACTCGTTAAGGAGCGTGCCATGTCACTTCCCACTCGAAGTCCGCACGAGCGTGACCAAGCTTCGCGGCGTACCGTGCTGGCCGACGGAGCCGCGCGCCGGGTGCAGCGTCCCGCGCCCCTGCGCCAGGCCGTCTACGACGCGATCGTGGAAATGATCGTGCACGGAACGCTGCAGCGGGGCCAGCACCTGGTCGAGAACGAGCTGGCGGAGTACCTCGGCGTCAGCCGGCAGCCGGTGCGCGAAGCCTTGCAGCGCTTGCAGACAGACGGCTGGATCGACCTCCGTCCCGCGCAGGGCGCTTTCGTGCACACCCCCTCCGAGGAGGAGGTGGACCAGCTTCTCGGCGTTCGCTCGGTCCTACAAACGTATTCGGCCGGGCTCGCCGCCGACCGTGCCACACCCGAGGACGTCAACCGGCTGTGGGAGTTGCAGCAGGACGGGCTGGACGCGCTGGCCGCCAACGACACCGAAGGGCTCGTGGCGGCCAACGCGGCCCTGCACGCGTCGATCACCGCCCTCGCGGGCAACACCGTACTCGCCGAGCACATCGGGCTCGTCGAACGCAGGTGGCGCTGGTACTACCTCCCGATCGCACAGCCACGCGGCCACGACGCCTGGACCGAGCACGCCGAACTGATCAAGGCGATCGCCGCCAGGGACGCCGAGCGGGCGAGCAATATCATGAGCCGGCATACGGAGCGGACTCGCCAGGTCTACCGGGAGCAGCGGCATGCCAAGTCCGTCGCCGAATAGCGTTTCGTGGACCATGTCAGCACCCCACCGCCTGGCCTGAGGGGATCCGCTCGACTGCGGAATAGACGTTCATCGATGATCCGCGCAGGAAACCGATCAATGTCAATCCCATCTCTCTGGCCAGATCAACGGCGAGTGACGACGGCGCGGACACCGCGGCCAGGGCCGGAACCCCGGCCATCACTGCCTTCTGCACCAGTTCGAAGGAAGCCCGGCCACTGACCATCAGCGTGGTGCCGCTCAGCGGAAGACGCCCGGCGCCGAGCGCCCAGCCGATGACCTTGTCCACCGCGTTGTGCCGGCCGACGTCTTCGCGAACGCACCACAGGTCCCCGCTCGCATCGAACAGTGCGGCCCCGTGCAGCCCGCCCGTGCGGTCGAAGACCCGCTGAGCCGCCCTGAGTTTCTCCGGCAGGGTCGCGATCGTCGCGGTGGTCAGTCGCAGCGGATCACTATCGACGCGCCACTTGCTGATGGTGCGCACCGCCTCGAGGCTGGCCTTGCCGCACAGGCCGCACGATGAAGTCGTGTAGAAGTTGCGCTCCACCGACGGGTCGGGGGGAGAAACGCCGTCGGCGAGGAGCACCTCGAGCACGTTGTACGTGTTGCCGCCATCGGCGGTCGCACCCGCGCAGTACCGAATCGCGGCGATATCCGAGTCGCTCGCCACGACGCCCTCGCTGACCAGAAAGCCGCGCGCCAGATCGAAGTCGTCGCCCGGAGTCCGCATCGTCACCATGAGCGGACGGCCGGCCACCCGGATCTCCAGAGGTTCTTCCGCGGCGAGGGTGTCCGGGCGGGCCGTTGCCACGCCGTCGGCCATGCGCAGAACTCGGTATCTGTTGGTTACGCGTCCCACGTCGGCAACTCCGATCGGTGTATGTCGTACTCAGTATACCGCTCTGATGAGGCCGTACCACCGCCGGAAAGGGGGTTAGCGCAGCCCCGACACCGACTCGCCCCCGCCGGCCACGCAGAGCCTTACCGCTGGCCACGGCGCCAGGTGTTCGCGCCGACATTTGATTGTAGACAAGTGATCCAGGTCACGTTAAACTAATCGCATACTGTATGCAATAGGAGCGAAGATGGTCCACACCAGTGCCCCAGTCGCAGTCGTCGAGGTTCGCGACCTCCACGGTCGCTCGTACCGAGTCGGTCAGCGGCCGCACGACATCATCGGCCACTCCCGGAGATGGATGCTTTGGCTCTCGTGGGCCGCCATGGCGGGGATCGGCGTGCTGCAGTATGGCTACGGCGTCGCCGTCATTGCACTGCACGTGACCAACGGATCAAGCGCGACGGGAGCGCTCTGGGTCCTCGCCCTCTGGGTGGTGTTCCAGGCGGGCGCGGCCGCGCCCACGGCCGCATTCAGCCACCGCTTTGCCGTGGCTCCGGCGCGCGCAGTGCTCGTCGGCGCCCTCTTGTGTGCGGCCGGTCCCCTGACTCTCGCCTACACCGACAGCCTCGTACTCGCGGTGTTCGGTTACTCCGTGCTTTGCGGCACCGGTGCCGGGATCGTTTACGCCACTTGCGCTTCCACCGTCGCGAAGTGGTATCCGGAAGAGCGCGCCGTCCGGGTCGGTTTCGTAACAGGGGCATTCGGCTATGGCGCCGTGCCGTTCATTGCGCTCTTCGCCGCCGTGCTCACACCCGGAAATCGGGCGGAGATCTTCGCACTGGTAGGTGTCTGCGTGCTCCTCGTCGTCGCGGTTTGTGGCGTCCTCTTACGGGATCCGCCGCCGGGCTGGTGGCCACCGGAGATCGATCCCAAACTGTGGGCCATCGACAAGCGGGTGAACCGCAGCCTGCGCAACAACGTCCCAGCGGTGCGGCAGTACTCGCCTGGCGAGGCCGTCCGGACGCCTGCGTTTGTCCTCATGTACCTCATCCTGGTGTTCGCCGCCGCAGCGTCGCTGCTGGCCATCGTGTACGTCCCGTTCGTCGCCCTGTCCCATGGTTTTTCGCTAGGCATCGGAGCATCGGCGGTTGGTCTTCTTGCTGTCGTCAACGGCGCGGGGCGTAGCGTCGCGGGCCGGATCTCCGACCGATTCGGGCGACGCCAGACGCTGAGCGCTGCGCTTCTGCTCGAGGGCTGCGCGCAGTTGGGGCTCGTCTATTCCGCGTCGGTCGGGCAGTCGGCGGCGTTCGTGGTCTTCGCTGCGCTCAGCGGCATGGCGGGCGGCGCGTTCTACCCATTGTTCGCGAGCCTGGTTGCCGACTATTTCGGCGAGCGCAACGCGGTGCGTAACTTCGGTGTGGTCTACAGCGCCAAGCTGTTCGGGGGGATCATCGGCGTCGGGCTGCCCGCATTTGTGGTTGCGTCGGACGGGCTGACGATGCTGTTCGTCGCCGCCGGCCTGCTCAGCCTGTGCGCGGCCGTCATGACGCGGCTGCTTCATCGCCCCGGATACCCGGCGTTGGGGCTGCCGCGGTAATGCCGAATTCCCCGTTCGTACAAGGAGGTTTGATGTCCACCACTACAGAAGTCGACGAGCTGCACCAGTTGATCGGCGATCTGCGGCGGTGCGTGACATCGCTGGTGTCGACGTACGGCGATACCCCGGTGACGCGTCGCATCGTCAATGACGCCGAACGCATCCTCAACGGGATCGACCGGCTCGACATCGACGTCGAGGAGCTGGAGATTACGCGTGGGCTCTTTCGAACCAAGGCGTCCGGCGAGATGATCCAGATCCCGGACACCCAGTACCACACCGATTTCTGGCGGGATGTCGACGACGAAGGCATCGGCGGGCAGAGCGGCGCGTGCGCGCGAACGTCGCGCACCCGGAAACGCAGATAGGAATCCTGCCGGCCCAGCGCGGAGGATGTCGGTCGGCACTCTTCCCCTGTGGCTGGACGAGCTCCGTCACTATGGGTCGGCCAGACCCGACGAACTGAAATCGAGCTTCGCGGTCCGTACGGCGAGGTCACGAACGGTCCACATCCTTGTCTCCCATTGATTGGTGCAGTTGCGATGTCGCCGTTGGGACCCGCTGTGTCAATATCGATGGTCAAGCGACCGCCGAGCCGGGGTTTGCCGGTTCAGCGATCGCCGTTTCCGGTGTGATGTCGACCAGTCGTTCGAGGAGTTTGCTCGCCAACGAGCCTGTGCTGCCTCGATCAGCTTGTAGGCCATCGCGATTCCCGCGGCCCCGGAAAGGTGCGCCCTCCCAAGGCCATTCACACGTGTTGATCATTGCTCCGTGCAGCAGTTGGGGGTCCAGGACCGCGCGTAATACCGCGATAGCGCCGCGGTGCGGTCGGTGGTAGATGTTCATGCCACGGCGTTTCCGACTCGACAAGGCCGGCCCGCCGGAGGCGATGAGTTCCCGTCTCGCCGTCAGTCACTACTGTCGAGCCCACCAGCCACCAACCTGGGGCGATACTGATGGACGACAGTTGGAAGGGGCGTCTGACCGTGCAGCCGAGCGAGATCAGCGAGGTCCTTAACCGTCCGATCAGCCAGGAGCTCCTGGCCCGCGACCTGACCCGCCTGGCCTACGTCGCCAAGGACGGCACACCCCGGTCTATCCCGATCGGATTCGTCTGGAACGGCTCGCAGATCGTCATGTGCACGGCCAAGAACGCCGCGAAGATCCCGGCCCTGCGCCACAACCCGGCGGTCGCCCTGACGATCGACACCGAGGTGCACCCGCCAAAGATCCTGCTTATCCGCGGTCGGGCCGAGCTAGACATCGTCGAGGGCATCCCGGACGAGTTCCTCAGGATGAACGGCACCTACGAGATGACGCCGGAGCAGTACACCGAGTGGGAGGCCGAGGTCCGCTCGCTGTATGACGGCATGGTCCGGATCGTCGTGACCCCGACTTGGGTGAAGCTGATCGACTTCGAGACAACGCTCCCGAGCGCGGTTGAGGAGCTGGCCCGGCAGCGGGACGAACGTCAGCGCGCCTGAGCGCCACTGTGTATCCGACGCATTGAGATCGGGCCCACGAGCCACACAGGGCGGGGTCGAATCATCAAGAAACTGCGCCCGGCTGGGCGAAGCGGGATTCAGGCGCGCGCCATGCACGGTCGGCGTAGCCTCGGCGGCAGCACCGGTTGCGCGCCGTCAACCCACGATTCCGTCAACCCACGATTCGAGAGAGGCGCACTGTGAGCGGCCGACACGAAGCAACGGATTCCGACACCCTGGGCCTGCACGAGACGGTTCTCGAGGAGTTGCGGAGCGCGGTCGGGGGAAACGTCCTCGTCCCCGGCGACGAGACCTACGACGACGCTCGCGCCGTCTGGAACGGCATGATCGACCGGCGCCCCGCCGTGATCGTCCGCTGCCGCGGCGCAGACGATGTGATCGCGGCCGTCGTGTTCGCAGGCGAGCACCACCTGCCGGTTGCGATCCGCGGTGGCGGCCACAACGTCGCTGGGCACGCCGTCTGCGACGACGGCGTGATGATCGATCTCTCGGAGATGCGCAGCGTGCAGGTCGACCCGGAGCGGCGCCGCGCACTCGTCGCGGGCGGCGCGACCTGGCGTGACGTCGACCGCGAGACGCAGGCCTTCGGGCTCGCGGTGCCCGGCGGCCTGATCTCGAACACCGGCGTGGCGGGCCTCACGCTCAGCGGCGGCATCGGCTGGCTGCGCAGCCGCCATGGCCTGTCCATCGACAATCTCGTGTCGGCCGAGGTCGTCACGGCGGACGGGCGCCTGCTGCGCGCGAGCGCAGACGAGAACGCCGACCTGCTGTGGGCGCTCAAAGGCGGAGGCGGCAACTTCGGAGTCGTCACGGCGTTCGAGTTCGCGTTGCATCCGGTCGGGCCGGCGCTGATGTTCTGCGCGCCGCTCTACCCAATCAGCGCGGGTCCCGGGCCGATCCGCTTCTGGCGCGATTTCCTTGCCGACAGGAGCGACGACGTCGGCTCCATCGTCGAATTCTCGACCATCCCGAGTGATCCCGAATACCCCGAGCAGTACTGGGGGGAGCGGATCTACACGATCGCCGCTGTGTACGCCGGCGATGCCGGCGAGGGCGAGCGACTGCTCCAGCCCTTGCGTGAGCTCGGCGATCAGGTGACCGACTTCTCGGGTCAGATGAGCTACTGCGACATCCAACAGCTGTTCGACGCGCTCATGCCCTTCGGCCAGTACCGCGCCTACTGGAAGAGTCACTATCTGAACGGTCTCGGCGATGCCGCCATCGATCTGATCCTCGCAGGCAATGCGAGCCCGCCGTCGCCCAACACGCTCTCCTCGATCTGGAACTTCGGCGGCGCGACGGCCCGCGTTGCGGCGGCCGACTCGGCCTTCGGCGATCGATCGATGCCGTACATGATGTCCATCGACTCGGTCTGGGAGGCGCCAGAAGATGACGAGGCCAACATCGCCTGGACGCGTGCCTTCTGGGAGCGCATGAAACCCCACTCCGACCGGGGCCGCATATATCTCAACTTCCCCGGCCTCGGCGAGGAGGGCGAGGAGCTCGTGCGTCGATCCTATGGCGCGAACTTCGCCAGGCTCGGCGAGGTCAAGCGGAAATACGATCCGCTCAACGTCTTCCGCTTCAATCAGAACATCAAGCCCGGCTGATCGCTCGGCGCCCGTGTGGGGAACGGGCAGCGGAAGGGGCCTACGCGAGTAACACTCATGGCTTCCTACGCGCTTCAATAAGATCGCTGATCGGGCCTGTGGTCTCGAAAGAGACGAGATCTGCAACGCTCGAATGTTCGTCTTGAAAGTAGCGGTTTCGCAGCATCTCTCGGCGCGGATCAAGCACTCCGCAACTGTGGAGCGGTGCTGACTGCATCCCCGATCCGCGCGTCCTGGGGTCGACGGCAGCTGTGCGACTCGGTGCAGCAACCCGCCAGCGAGGCTGTGGTCCGACATCAATGACGTGCCGTCGGAGAACATCAGCACCACGACGAACTCGCGCGACGGAACCACCACCACCTACCTGGTGCCGACCCCACAGCTTCCGCTCACCCATCCGTTGCGCACGGTGCTGCCGGATCAGACCGTCGACCGCGTCGATGAGGTGCTGCGCCCGGTGGTGGACGCCGGGTACTCGCGCCACGACGACCCCGATGCGGTCATCAAGCGCCCGGTGCTTTCCGGCGGGAAGATCACCCTGCCCTCGGACACCAAGACCGAGAGCACGAGCACGACGAAGGCCGAGATCACGACGACGGCTAAGACGCCAAAGAACACGGTGCGCAGCCTCCTGTCGGGCAAGAAGCCTGCGAGCACGACGCACAAGAAGCCTGCGAATCCGGTGCGCAACCTCGTCAAGAAGGTCACGGAGGGGCACTGATGCCCGTGCAAGAGTCGGCACCGGTCGTCGCCTTTCCTGGCCGCGCTCGATAACCCGACGCCGCGCAAGCTAGGTGTGCTTCAACACGCCCCGACTGCGGCAGAGACGCCCGTAGTCCGCGCGCTCCGGGAAGCCCGCGCGAAACCAGTCCCCCTGCGCAGCAGCCTCGGCCTAGTCGAGCAATCGACGCTCTGGCGCGACGGTTGCCGCCTCCTGCGTTGCGACATACGCTCCGTCCTATGGCAGACCCGCGGGCCGTGATCGACCGGCTGGCGGCTGCGCAGAACGCGCACGACCTCGAAGGCATGCTTGCCTGCTTCCACGAGGACTACCGCAGCGAGCAGCCCCTGCATCCGGCACGCGCTTTCCAGGGAATCGACCAAGTGCGCGCGAATTGGTCGGCGTTGCTCGGCGCGATCCCGGACTTTCGCGCAGAGCTCCTGCGCTCGGCGGTCGATGGCGGCACGATCTTCGTCGAGGTCCGCTGGACGGGAACCAAGGCGGACGGTGCCCCGCTCGATGAACGCGGCGTCCTGGTCATGGGAATCAGCGACGACCGCATCGCGTGGGGACGCCTCTACGTGGACGAAGTCGAGCGCGAGGGCGCTGCCATCGACGCGTCCGTCCGCCGCATGGCGGGCACCGACGAAACCTAGCGCCCAGGACGCTGCTGCGCATGCGCGGCACTCGAAGATCGTCGGCGACATGTTCATCGAAATCACCAAGCGATGGATCAGCGCGTTCGGTGCTCTCGGCGACTACGAGGATTCCGGCGCGTCGGTCGGAGCATCGAGATCCTCGACTGGGCCGAGGTGGTCGTGCAACACGTCCTCGTGATACGAGACGCCGGCGGACAATTCGATTCAGCAGCGTCCGATTCGGCAATGCGCACCGTGATGTCGTACTGGGAGGAGCTTGTTCGCGCCTACTACGAAGGGGCCCACTACTGGGAGGACCGGCAGATGAGCGGGTCGGGACTGGACATTAGCGAGCATCCGATCACCCGGCTCCGCAAACAGTGACGCCCGAGGGGTACCGGTGCGCACCGGGCACGTATGCAATGCCCTGCGTCCAGGGTGCTGCTAGCCCTCCTCGGGCCAGTCGCCGCGAGGGTTCAGGCCGCCCCAGTCTTCCCACACTTCACGTGCCTCGCGGGGCGTGATGATGCGCCGTCGCAGCTCCAGCAGCAGCTCTTCGGTGGAGGCACGGGATAGCGCGTCGGCGGAGCTGTGGGATAGGCGATCGGGGGTGGCCCGGCGCAGCTTGACCACCAGCTCTTGGGGCTCCCCGCCGGCCAGGATGGTGTCGATGCTTCCGGGCGCCCAGGCCAGCTTGTTTTCCAGCATGGCGTAGGTGCCCGGGCTGGCCTTGCGTACCCCGTGTTCGATGTCGGCCAGCGTGCGCACGGTGAGCTGCAGGCTGTTGGCCAGGTCGGTGCGGTTGAGGTAGCCCAGCGCGACGCGGCGGCTCACGATGTAGTGGGCGAGCCGTTCCAGGGCGTGGCGGTCCATGGACCGATCATGACGCACCGGGGCGGCAATGTCGAGTTACCACGCCAATCTGTTTCCGTCTAATACCTGGCAAAGCGGAAATCACTTCCCTGAGACTCTGGCTAGATCGGCTCTGAGCTGGGCAATCGTGTTTCCGAGGTTTCCGTGACTTTCTTGTTCGACAGGCCCGCCACTTCCGCCTTGGGCACCCGGCGAGTTTGCGATGGCCTACCTTTGCTCCAGCAGGGCGTCCGCGATCCACCATTCCCGGCGGAGATCGACGTCGTCGCGCCGCTCGCCGTCGCGGGTGTGCCGCAGGTCGATGCCACGCTTGCTGACCGGCACCCGCGCCCACCACTCGGCCCGCCGCCAGTACGGGCCGCCCTAGGCCTCCGGCGGGCACCGCTGCGCCACTCCTCCACCTGCACCGGCTCCACCGGCGCAATCTCGTTACAGTCCTGGACTAACCCGCACGCCTGGTCGCGGTCGAGGTAAACCCATTCGATGCGGTAGGTGTCGCCGCTGCCCGCCGTTATCGCTTCCACCGTCGTCATCCCGTTTGCGCTGGTTTGGCTGGACTTTAGGGTGCCTGCCCATCGCCCGCCGGACCACCTCGAAGGGACGTCCTGAAGGCGACGGGTCGAGATCCACGTGTCGAGATTTGCTGCCGGTTCGCCGAACGTGAGACACATCACAGGAAATTCTTTCCTTCTTCTGGATATACTCGCCAGTAACTTCTTGCCGTTGCTGGCACACACACCGAACGACACCAAACCGGAGAACCCTTGTGACAGACACCCATTTTGGGTCCAGCAAAAACCAGATCGCGCACGCGGTCTCGCTGGACACCACCCACGCCAACGGCTTCGTCGCCGCCGGGGCCGAGACGTGCTGGTCACGGTTCGACCACGGCGGGGGTGAGATGCACGACGTTTTCATCGTCATCAGCGAAGGCGGGGATGGCGAACACATCGCGCGCACGATCTACGCCGCCAACGAAGACGACGCGCGCCAAACACACCAGGAAAACTACCCCGACGAGCCCATCGTGGCGGTCCACCAATGAAACCATCCCGCCGTGGGAAACCCCGAGGGCGCGCAACAGGCCGTGGAATGGATAGTCGACAACGGCTATGACCGCGATGTCGCAATGATCATCACCAAAGCTGCAGGCATGTACTTGTGCCCCGAGTATTTCTACACGGCGAACTGACCGATGAGGAAGCTAATCATCGGCGGCATCGCCGCATTCGCGATCGGCTTATTCGGAGCGCCAGTAGCCGATGCCAGCGTCGACATCTACCTCGACGAGGTGCGGGCCAAGGTCGAGTCCCCGCTGACTGATGCGGAAGCTCTGCAGCTCGGCAACGCTGCGTGTGATGCGATGCGCGCCGGACTCGCCGACGGTCTGACATTCGGCCAGGCACGCCACAAAGCCGATCAAGCCGTTGGCTACGCCGCTCAGCAGCTCGGCATTGACGGCGGCATGGGCCTAACCCTGCCAGACGGCATGTTCCTGGTGGAAGCTGCCGAGAATCAGCTCTGCTGATGCGCATCCGCAGCCTGGTCGCCGCAGTCGCGACCGCAGTAACCGTGGGAGGGGTGGCGTTAGCCGCCCCTGCCCAGGCTCAGTACCCGGTGATGCCCAATGGAGTTCAAGGCCCGTTCGTAGTGACCAGAGTCGTCGACGGTGACACGATCCACGTGGACGCCGACGGTAAGCGCCTCAAGATCCGCATGATCGGCCTGGACACTCCCGAGTCACTAGATCCACGAAAACCAGTGCAGTGCTTCGCCTTAGAAGCATCGGCGCAGGCCAAAACTATCCTTGCCGGTCAGTCGGTGTATCTGGAGACAGACCCGTCGCAGGACTCCGTCGACCGCTATGGCCGCACGCTGGCCTACGTCTGGACCGAGTCGGGACGACTGTTGAATCTCGACATGATCGCCGATGGCTTTGCGTTCGAATACACCTACGACCTGCCTTATCGCTATCAGCAGGACTTCCGGGCCGCCGAGCACGATGCCCGGGCCGAGGAGCGCGGGCTGTGGTCGCCAAGCGCCTGCGCGGCGTGATCGCCCCCGAGAACTGACCGAGAGCCAATCAGGCTTTCGGCAGACCGGAAACAACAACGAAAGACAACGCCGAACTATGAAGAAAATAATCACTGTGACCGTCGGTGCGGCAGTCATCAGCGGCGCCTTGCTGGGAGCCGGGTCGGCCAACGCCGACGTTTACTACAAGAACTGCTCCGAAGCACGCGCCGCCGGGGTGACACCGCTATACGAAGGTGATCCCGGCTACGCGCCGCATCTCGACCGGGACAACGACGGCGTCGGCTGCGAGTAACCCGCCCATGAAGTCAACCGAATTTCGGCCAGGGAGATCGACATCCGTGCGGAGGCGGACCTTGAATCGACTGTCTTCATTGTCCTTGCTTGGTGCTGTTGCATGGGCAGCCGCCGTAAGCGTCGCCTCACCAGCAGGTGCGACGCCGCCGACGACGTGCGGTGTGAATCTAGCGTCCCAGCAAGTCATCGATGCGGTCAGATCGTTGCCCCTCTACCCGGGCACCGATTGGGCATGGAGCACCGACCCGCGCACCTTCGAAGGCAACTTCAACCCCTGCGCGACCCTCTCCACCGCCATAGTCACGGTCGAGGGAGCGACAGGCAGTTCCCCAGAGACCGCTCTGATGTTTCACAACGGAACGTATCTCGGGACTGCGACCTCGGAGGCCTACGGATTCACCTCGCTAAATGCCGCGCGCACCACCGACGACACCGTCGTCCTCAACTACAAGGACGGCAGGTACGTCTGTACCGCCTGTCCCGGACCGGTGACAGTGGTGCGTTACCAATGGCAGCGCGACCATGTCGCCATGCTCGATCAAGCACCGCCCTCATAGCCCGCAGCACCTTGTCATCGATACGTGGAGACAAACATGATTCGCTCCCCGTTCGTCGTCGTCCATGCGGGGTTAGACGCCGTTGGGCCACGCTCGGTTCCGCGGGCGCGGCTGGTCCAGGACGCTTAGCGTCGCCCGCCACCACGCCCACCGCCACGCCTTGGGGGGGAAGGTGGTCGGGGTGCTGGGCCAGGACGCCCGATATTCGGTCCCCCTGGAGGCCCGATACCTGGAGGGCCGATACCTGGAGGGCCAGGAACTGGGATATCGACATCGAGGTCGACATCGACGATATCCGGGACCCAAACCGGCAACCACGGATCGATGTACACGGCCGGAGGTGGCGGAAATTCGCATACAACCCTATCGAAGTTCCAGTACATGCCCAGTGGGCAAGGCGGTGGTGGTGGTTGGGCGCGGCTGACCGCTGGTGAGGCGAGTTCGATCAGCGGCAGAAATGCCAACACGACGGCAGACACGGCACTGCGTTGCAGCCAAGGCTTCATTGGACATCTTCTCTCGGTCGCCTTCTGCGTGGAGATCCTACGATTCGTGCGCTGTCCGGGGGCTCCAATCTGCGCAGACGGTGGCGAAATGAATGGCCTGACCAGCATTCCAGGCATTCGAGTCTGCGTGGTGCCCTGTGAGGGGTTCGGACCGACCCTTCAATGGCGAATATGCCGCGCGCGTTGGTCAGTGGACTTATCGTATGCCCTCATACGGTGCGGGAGCCCTATCACTTAGATCGCGGGAGTAGCCGCATTCGATGAAGGAGCAGCAATGATGTTGCCGTCAGGACGTCCTGGGCGCCGGGCAGTAGTGGGAGCCGTCGGCGCTGTCGCATTGGCTGGTGCAATGTTTCTCGGGAGCGCCGCGGCTGCAAGTGCCGAGCCGCCAATGCCGCCGCCACCTGCGCCGCCGAATTGCTCGCCCGCGGATTGGGCGGGTGTCAGGTCGGGCGTTGCCGCAGCGATGTCGGCCTATCTGTTCACCCACCCGCCCGTGAACGAGTTCTTCGCGACCCTCAAAGGCCAATCCAGGGACCAAATGCAACCTCAGGTACAGGAGTATTTGGACGCCAACCCGCAGGTTCGGGCCGACCTCCAGGGCATCAAGCAACCCGCAGACGACTTTCTGAACCGCTGTAAGTAGGACTCAAATCCGTCGAACACTCAATGGCCGCGCCGCGCTTGGGCGATGTCGCCCGACCCGTACTACCGTCAGGCGGTGGCTGGCTGCGGCACGCGACGAGGAACCGACGGGACCGGTAGGTTCCGGAGCTTGATCTCGCGGAATAGCTGACCACGTGCCTCTCGAAATAGACGAGTTCTGAGGGTCTCAAATCCTAGTCGCAGAATCAGGTTGAATTTGACAGCACTAGCTAAGACCGTGCGTGTCCATGGCGCGCACGATGCCGGCAACGCCTTCCTCGCCGATGGAGAGATGCAGCATCGAGCCGGCTGCTTTCCGAGCGCCGAACAGCTCGCTGACCCGCTCCTCCAGCGGGCGGATCCGGCGTATGTCGCGATAAAGCGCGTGGAGCAAGCTTGTTGTCGGCAGTCATCGTTTTCACTCATTTGGTCTCTCGGGCCTTCTTCAGCGCGGCATAGAGCTCGCGATATTGCGGATAGGACGACTCATAACGGTGGGCGTTGGCGGCGTTGGGCTCAATGGTGCGCGCTGTCCGCACCATGGCCTCGGCGCCTTCCTCGATGCTGCCGAAGCGCTCGGCGCCATGGGCAGCCAGGATCGCGCAGCCGAGGGCAGGGGCGTCCGACACCTCGGTCAGCTCCAGCGGCGCGCCGATCGTGTCTGCGTGGATCTGCAGCCAGAGCGGCGAATGGGTCGCACCGCCGGCCACCACGATGCGCTTGGGCGTGAAGGCCGCGCCGAAATTTTCCACGATCAGCTTGGTGCCGAGGCAGATGCCTTCGATGATCGCGCGATAGACATGCGCCGGCGTGTGCTTCAGCGTCAGCCCGGTGATCGCCCCGCGCGACAGGGCATCGGTGTAGGGCGTGCGGTTGCCCTGGAAATGGTCCAGCACCAGCAGGCCTTCACAGCCGGGCTCGATCTTCACCGCTTCGTCATTCAGGGCATCGAACGTGGTGTTCGGCGCGAAGTGGCGCTTGAACCAGGCGATGACCGATCCGGTTGAGGTCTGGCCGCCTTCGATCACCGGCTTGTCGGGATAGACGGCGTCCATGTAGGTGCCCCAGATGCCGGGTCCGTGGACCTCGCGCGCGGCGATGCCGAGATGCAGGTGCGATGAGCCGGTGATGAGCGCCATCTCTCCCGGCTCGGTGACGCCGAGGCCGATCACGCCGATGAAGGCATCGGCGCCGCCTTGCACCACCGGAATGCCGGACTTGAGACCGAGATGCTCAGCCGCGGACTTGGTGAGGGAGTCGATCACATCGCCGGGCCGCACGATCAGCGGCGGCCATTTCTGTTTGAGCTCGGCAAGATCGAGCTTCTCCAGCAGCGACAGCGGCAAGCCGCCTTCGCGGCTCTGATAATGCCAGCGCACCGACATGTTGTTGAGCGAGGCGACCCAGCGGCCGGTCAGGCGCCAGTTGATGTAGTCCTGATACTCGCAGATGCGCGCGGCCTGGCTGAACAGCTCCGGCTGGTTACGCTTCATCCACAGGGATTTTGGGATCATCCACTCGGCGGAGACGGGTCCTCTGCCGTCGCTGTTGATGCGCAGGGCGGGATCGCCACTGGCAGCTACATCCGCGGCTTCGGCGGCGGAGCGCACATCCATCCAGATCATGACGGGGCGCAGCGGCGTGCCCTCTGCATCCACCGCGACGACCGAGCAGCAGGTGGTGTCGACGCACAGCGCGATCACCTGGTCGGCGGAAATACCGGAAGCTTTGAGCGCTCCACGCGCTGCTTCGCCGAGGCAGCGCCACCAATCCTCCGGGTTCTGCTCGGCCCAACTCGGCTTCGGGAACTGGGTCTGATAGGCGCTGGCGTGCGAGCCTTTGGGCCGGCCGTCCAGGTCGAACACGATCGCCCGGATGCTCTCCGTCCCGCCGTCGATGCCCAGCAGATAGGCCATGCAATCCCCTGACTTTCTGGTCGCGAGGCGCACTAAAGCATAGGGACGGCGAATTGCAAATGGCGGGTCAGTCGAAGAAGAGCGGTTCCGGCGCGAACAAGCGCCTGGCGCCGACGGGCCGCAGTTTCCACGAGCGACCAGTATCTCCGTTCGCGCTCAGTCAGCTCGTCCGACGTGATCGCACCAAAGGCGGCGGCCTCGCGCACGAACCGGACCGGCGCGTCGGGCAGCGCGTCCGGGCCCTCCGGCCGGAAACAAGTTGGTGCGAGGGGACCGAACAGCAGGGCGCGGCGCATGTGCGGCCAGTTATCTTGGTGCGGCTCGGCCCCGGCAGCTCGGGCAAACGTAGAGCCACCAGGTTCATCCGAGTTTTCTGGGACATCCCCCGCTTCGAGTAGTCCCTGTGTCAAGCAGCGGGTTGCGGACCGCCGCAGCGCCCAACGTGCTACGCGGCGGCGGCTTGGGCGGCGATGAGGTTGTCCAGCCCGCTGCGGTACGCAGCGAGGCTGTGCCGGTAGGCCTGGTCGGTGGGACCGCCGGAGTCGACGGCGATCTGGACGCCGACGTGTTCGTAGGGCAGCCGTGGGAACGGCAACGGGAGGTGCGGGACGACGTCGAACTGGTTGACGACCCGGAAGCAGCTTTCGATCGTCGTGTTGAAGGCGACAGCGAAGTCGTGCAGCCCGGCGCGCGGGCCACCGAAGGTCGTCAGTTTCGGTTCCAGCTTCGGCGGCATGTTCTTCACGATGTCCGGCGCGGCTAGCACCGCCAGGGCGGCGCCGAGGCTATGACCGGTGAGCACCAGTTGATCACATCCCGCGCAGGCGGCCGCGAGGTTCGACGCGAGACTGTCGCGGATCGTATCGTAGAGGGCCATCCAGCCCATATGCACGTCGCCGAAGTTCGGGACGGGCCGGTAGGCAGTGGTCACGATGATGAAGTTCTGCAACCACTCCGATTGTGTCCGGGTGCCGCGGAACGCCACGAACGCCGTCTTGACCGCGGGCTCGGGGTTGTTGCCGATCAGGCCGAACACCGTGCCCGCATCGGTGACCGTCGCGACGAACGAACGGGCACTCTCGGGCAGATCGGCGTTCGCGGTCAGCAGGCTCGGGTCCGCCTCAAGAAGCGCAGTCTGCTGGTAACCGGGCGGGAGGACGGGGGTGGCGTCGGGTGTCTCGGAGACCTGGTAGGCCGCCGCGACCAACGGCAGCATGGTGTCGCGGGCGAACAGCGGATCGAAACTCACACGGCAGGTTTACTCCCCTCGGCGCTGCGGCACACCGCTATCGGCTATCCGGTTGTGGGCGTGCGAGGACGCTTGGACCAAACCGATCCCCTGGATGTCGACCTGGACATCAAGGGCGGCCAAAAGGACAGCACCGTGGACGGCCCTCGGTGCAGTGGCAAATGTCCGAACCGGGGAGCGCGGCGACAACGGGAGCGATGCTGAGTGCTTAACGCCATGGTTGCATCAACATGTCGCCTGTGCGAGGAGACGCGGACAACCTATTCAGCCCGCCGCGGCCGAGTTTACGCCAACACCAATGTGCTTCACGGTCGAGCCAGGGAATGCTCGCGCCGTGATGGCAATGGCGTGCGGTGAGTACGGTTAAGCCCGCCCGACAAGCCGAATGCGGCGGCAGTGCTTACGACGGGGCGCAGCACCGATACGACGATGCCGTCGCCCTGCCGAAGCATTCACGGGATGGGCCGCTGCGCGTCGTTTTGGGCGCGCGCGTACGCGAAAGTCATCGGGATTCATCCGCCGATGTGAAAACTATTGCAGTACGGCAAGTTCCGGTTCCGGCTTAAGGCCGGTGACGGGGAGATCATCGCGACAGGCGAGCGTACGACTCGAAGGCCAGCGCCAGAACGGCATCGCCTCGGTGCAGAAGAACGCAGCGAGCGCGACCGTGCAGGACCTGGCGGAGGTGAGCACCCCGGTGTCGACGCCCACAGGTCTCTAAGGTCGCGTTCCCGAACGGGAAATCTACGTCGGCGACCTGACGGGATCGCTGTTGTATTTCCGTAGCCCTGCCAACCTCGACCAGATCACTTCCGAGGTCCGGGCCGCCCGGCTCGGTGCTGGCCCGAGTCGTCCTCGGTTTCCAGTGCATCATCACGCACTGGGCGGTCGGCGAGTTCTTCGTGCCTGCCGAACAGATACGGGTATGCGATTCCGGCGATGGCCGCGCCGATGAGCGGTGCCAGCCAGAACACCCAGAGCTGGCCGGGTGCGCCGTTGGCGTTGAAGAACGCGACCCCCGTCGAGCGCGCCGGATTGACCGACGTGTTGGAGATCGGGATCGAGATCAGATGGATCAGGGTGAGGGTAAGGCCGATGGCCAGACCGGCGAATCCCTTGGGCGCCCGGTCATCGGTGGATCCCAGGATGACGAGCAGGAACACAGCCGTCAGGACGATCTCGGCGAGGATCACCGCCCATAGCGAGTAGCCGCCCGGGGAGTGCTCGCCGAAGCCATTGGCCGCCATGTTGCCCGTCGCCGTGAAACCTTCCTTGCCCTTGGCGATGAGGTAGATCAATAGGCCAGCGAGTAAGCCGCCGATCACCTGAACAATCCAGTAGCCCGGCAGGGCTTTCCACTCCACGCGCCGGGCGAGCGCCGCGCCCAGGGTGACCGCCGGATTGAAATGCCCGCCGGAGATCGTGCCGAACGCATAGACACCGGTGAGCACGGTCAGGCCGAAGGCGAGGGCCACCCCGAGAAACCCGATCCCCACCGAAACGCCGCCGGAGAGGAACTTGGCGGCGAACACCGCGCTACCGCAACCGCCAAATACCAACCAGAATGTGCCGATCATCTCCGCTGCCAAACGATGAAACATGGTTGGAGCAGCCATGGGTTACCGCTTTCGCCGTTTGGACTGGTGTGCCTAGCGTTGGCCTAGCCTGAGCGTTGCACATGCTAGGCCAAGGACCGGACGGTTGTTTCTCATTTGTGTTGTGACGGTGACCTCAAGGTTGCTCAGGTCGGCGGCCAGCACGGCTGTGGTGGTGGGCCTACCTCATTGGGCACATGTTGGGCACAGCACTGGTCCGGGCGCGATGTCGTCGAGCGACGCTCGGGACTCGGCCGACATGCTCAGGTTAGCCAGTTCGCACAGGTCGAGCTGTCTCAAGAATTGGTCGCAGAAAGAGGTTGTCTCATTCGCGATGTTCAACCAGTTGTGAGACAACCGGGTACCGCAGCAGGGCCGCCGCGGCCACCGCCACAGGTTCGAATCGCGTTGTCTGCGAGTCGACGAGCTCGAACAGTCGTCGTTTCATGCGTGGGTCCCAGAACCTGTGGACGTGGTTGGCGACCTCGGCAACCGCCTGCTCGGTGGGCAGATAGCCGAAATGAACGACGATTTTGTTGATCAGCCTGATCTCGGCAGCATCGTGAAGCGACATGTCAGTCCACGAGTCCGGCGGTCAGCACACGGTCTGCGGCCGGTTCACCATGCAGGTGGGAGACAGGGTGCGTGAGCCTGACCTGGACGGCCGTCACCTTGTACTCCGGGCAGTTCGTTGCCCAGTCGGAGTTCTCCGTTGTCACGACATTCGCCCCCGTGACCGGGTAGTGGAACGTGGTGTACACGACGCCGGCCGGCATCCGATCGGATATCTGCGCACGTAGCTTCGTTTCGCCGACTCGGCTGCCCAACGTGACCTCGTCGCCGTCGGCGATGCCCCGCACCTCGGCGTCGTGGGGATGGATCTCCAGCAGATCCTCTTGGTGCCAGGCGATGTTCGCCGTGCGGCGAGTCTGTGCTCCGACGTTGTATTGGCTCAGGATTCGGCCCGTGGTCAGGATCAGCGGGTAGCGGCGCGTACTGCGCTCATCGGTGGGCACGAATGGGGTCGGCACGAACCTGCCCAGGCCCCGGGTGAATGACTCGACGTGCATGATCGGCGTACCCTCCGGCGCGTGCTCGTCGCATGGCCACTGGATGCTGCCGACCTTGTCCAGCTTTTCGAACGAAACGCCCGCAAAAGTCGGTGTGACAGAGGCGATCTCGTCCATGATCTGGCCCGGGTGATCGTAGTGCATGGGATAGCCCATGGCCGTGGCGATTTTGCTGACGACGTCCCACTCGTGCTGGCCGCTCTTCGGCTTCATCACCGCACGGACCCGGTTGATCCGGCGTTCGGCGTTGGTGAAGGTCCCGTCCTTCTCCAGGAACGACGCGCCCGGCAGAAACACGTGGGCGTACTTCGCGGTCTCGTTGAGGAACAGGTCCTGGACCACCAGGAGCTCCATCGCGCCGAGTGCGGCCAGGACATGCTTGACGTTCGGGTCGGACTGCGCGATGTCTTCACCGTGGACGAACAGCCCCCGAAACGTACCCTCGATCGCGGCGTCGAACATGTTCGGGATGCGCAACCCCGGCTCAGCCAACAGCGTTGTACCCCACAGGTTTTCGAACACGTGGCGCACCGCGTCGTCCGACACGTGGCGGTACCCGCTCAACTCGTGCGGGAAAGAACCCATGTCGCAGGCGCCCTGCACGTTGTTCTGCCCGCGCAGCGGGTTCACGCCGACACCGTCGCGGCCGATATTGCCGCACGCCATCGCCAGGTTCGCCATGCCCATGACCGTCGTCGAGCCCTGGCTGTGTTCGGTCACGCCCAGGCCGTAGTAGATGGCCCCATTCGGGGCCTGCGCGTACAGGCGCGCGGCGGCGCGCAGCTCCTCGGCGGGCACGCCGGTGATGGGCTCCACGGCCTCGGGGCTGTTCTGCTCGCCGGAGATGAACGCCACCCACTCGTCGAATCCCTCACATCTGTCCGCCACGAACGACTGGTCGACGAGGCCCTCGGTCACCACGACGTGTGCCATGGCATTGACGACGGCCACGTTCGTTCCGGGCTTCAGCTGCAGGTGGTGATCGGCCTCGATGTGCGGCGAGCGCACCAGGTCGATGCGGCGCGGGTCGACCACGATGAGGTTCGCCCCCTGACGCAGCCGCTGCTTCATTCTGGACGCGAAGACCGGGTGCCCGTCGGTCGGGTTGGCCCCGATCACCATGATGACGTCGGCCTGCGCCACCGACCGGAAGTCCTGTGTTCCGGCCGACTCGCCGAAGGTCTGCTTGAGCCCATATCCCGTGGGCGAGTGGCACACCCGGGCGCACGTGTCGACATTGTTGCTACCGAACGCGGCGCGGACCATCTTCTGGACGACGTAGACCTCTTCGTTCGTGCACCGCGACGACGTGATCCCGCCGATCGCGCCCGCGCCGTGCCGCGCCCTGATGTCGAGCATGCGGCGGGCGACGGTATCGATCGCTTCGTCCCACTCGACCTCACGCCACGGGTCGGTGATCTTCTCGCGAACCATCGGGCGCAGCACCCGGTCCGGATGAGTCGCGTACCCGAAGGCGAACCGTCCCTTCACACACGAGTGACCTTCGTTTGCGCCGCCGTCCTTGTGGGGCACCATGCGGACGAGCTCGTCACCGCGCAACTCCGCCTTGAATGAACAGCCGACGCCGCAATAGGCGCACGTGGTGATCACCGACCGAGACGGCATCCCCAGTTGGATCACCGACTTCTCCTGCAGGGTGGCCGTCGGGCACGCCTGCACACAGGCGCCGCACGACACGCACTCCGAGTCCATGAACGACTCGCCCGCTCCGGCCGACACCTTCGAGTCGAAGCCGCGCCCTTCGATGGTCAGCGCGAACGTGCCCTGGATCTCGTCACAGGCCCGCACGCAGCGCGAGCAGGCAATGCATTTGGACGGGTCGAAGTCGAAGTACGGGTTGCTTTGGTCAACGACCGCGTCGAGGTGGTTCTCCCCGTCGTAGCCGTACCTGACCTCACGCAGCCCGACTGCGCCTGCCATGTCCTGCAACTCGCAGTCGCCATTGGCCGAACAGGTCAGGCAGTCCAGCGGATGGTCGGAGATGTAGAGCTCCATGACGCTCTCGCGGAGCTTGGCAACCTTCGGCGTCTGGGTCCGGACGACCATGCCGTCGGCTACCGGGGTCGTGCACGAGGCGGGGGTGCCGCGGCGCCCGTCGATCTCCACCAGACAGAGCCGGCAGGAGCCGAACGCTTCGAGGCTGTCGGTGGCGCACAACTTAGGGACGTCGACACCGGCCAGTGCGGCCGCCCGCATGACGGATGTGCCTTCGGGGACGGCGACGTGCATCCCGTCCACCTCTAGCGAGACCGACGCCGGACCGTCCTTGGCGGGGGTGCCGAAGTCGGGTTCCTTGAGCAGTGTCACGGCATGCCGTCCGTCCTCGCGCTGACGTGCGCGGTGGTCGTTTCTGCATTCGGTTCGCGGGCCAGAAAGTCGTCGGGAAACTCTGTGATCGCGCTGCGGACCGGCATCGGGGTGAGGCCGCCCATCGCGCACAACGAGCCCTCGGTCATGACGTCGCAGAGGTCTTCGAGCAGGGCCAGGTTCTCGTCGGGGTGCTCACCCGCGGTGATCCGGTCGATCACCTCGATGCCGCGTACCGAGCCCACACGGCACGGTGTGCACTTGCCGCACGACTCCGCGGCGCAGAACTCCATCGCGAATCTGGCCTGGGCCGCCATGTCGACGGTGTCGTCGAACACCACGACGCCGCCGTGCCCGACCATTGCACCGGCCGCGACGAACGCCTCGTAATCCATTGGCAGGTCGAACTTGGACCTCGGCAGGTACGCGCCGAGCGGACCACCGACTTGGACGGCACGCACCGGACGTCCGGAACGCGTTCCGCCGCCGTAGCCGTCCACGAGTTCGCCCAGCGTCACCCCGAAGGCCATCTCCACGATGCCGCCGTGCCGGATGTTCCCGCCGAGCTGGAAGAGCTGGGTGCCCCGCGAACGTTCCACGCCGAGTTGCTGATACGCCTGCGCGCCGCCGGCAAGGATGGTCGGCACACTGGCGAGCGTGAGCACGTTGTTGACCACCGTCGGCTTGCCGAACAGGCCATGTATGGCGGGGATCGGCGGCTTCGCCCGGACCATCCCGCGCTTGCCCTCCAGGCTTTCCAGCATGGACGTCTCTTCGCCGCAGATGTAGGCGCCGCCGCCCACCCGGACATGCAGGTCGAAGGTCAATGACGAGCCGAGCACGTTGGCCCCGAGCCACCCCTGGCCCCTGGCGATCTCGATGGCTGAACGCATCGCGGCCACTGCGTCCGGATACTCCGACCGGATGTAGATGTACCCCTCGCTCGCGCCCACGGCATACGCCGCGATCGTCATGCCCTCGATGAGCATGAACGGGTCGCCCTCCATGACCATCCGGTCGGCGAACGTTCCGCTGTCGCCCTCGTCGGCGTTGCAGCAGACGAACTTCAGTTCGTCGACGCATTCGAGGACGGTTTTCCACTTGATGCCGGCCGGGAAGCCCGCGCCCCCACGCCCGCGCAATCCGGAGTCCGTCACCTCCGCGACCACGTCGGCCGGAGACATCTCCAGTGCCCGCCGCAGTCCGGCGAGGCCGCCGTGACCCAGGTAGTCGTTGGGGGACAACGGATCCGTGATGCCAACCCTGGCGAAGGTGATCCGATTCTGCGTCGCCAGCCAGGGCAGGTCCGCGACCACACCCACGCGCGACGGATGGTCGGCGCCGTCGAACAGGCCGGCCGCCACGAGGCCATCGACCTCTGCGGGGGCGACGGGTCCGTAACCGATGCGTCCGTCCGGCGTCGCGACCTCGACCAACGGCTCAAGCCACAACAGACCTCGAGAACCGTTGCGGATCAACTGAATTGGACGCTGCTGACGAGCTGCGGCACGTACCAGCGCGTCCGCCACCTCGTCCGCGCCGACCGATGTCGCCGCGGAATCCCTTGGCACGTATACCGTGACCGGCGCCGCCGTCAACGTGCTCATTGCGAGACCGCCTCCTCGATGATCAACGACAGGCGAACCTCGTCCAGCCGGCCGTGGAGCCGGCCGTTCACCTGCGCGGCAGGCCCCAGCGCGCAGTTGCCCAGGCAGAAGACCTGCTCGGCGGTCAGCGAACCGTCCAGGGTGGTCTCCCCCAGCGATACGCGGTACCGATCCCGCAGGTGGGCCACCAGTCGTTCGGCGCCGACGGCCTGACACGCCTCTGCCCGGCAGACGCGGACCGTGGTGCGCCCGGCCGGTTCGGCACGGAAATCGTGGTAGAAGCTGACGACTCCGTGCACGTCCGCACGAGAAAGGTTGAGCTCATCCGCCAACACCGGGATGGCCTCCGGTGGCACACAATCCAGCGCCTCCTGGACAGCGTGCAGGATGGGCAGCAGGGCGCCGCGGTCTGCGCGATGGCCGGCGGCGATCTCTCGGACGAGCGCCGCGACCGTAGCGTTTGCCGCCCCCGTTGTCGTGGGATTCATGAGCTTCCTCCGGGATAGGCGGTGGGCGGAACCGCCCCAAGATGCACCTGGGGCGGCTCTCACCCGGGCGGTCGGTTCAGACGACGACCTTGTTCTTGTGGAACTCCGCGATGGTGTCCGCGTCGTATCCCAGCTGGGCAAGAACCTCGTCGGTGTGCTCGCCGAGCAGTGGTGCGCCCTTGATCTCGGGCTTGAACGCGGAGAACTTGATCGGGCTGCCGACGGTCAGGAACGACCCGCGGCCCTTCTGATCCACCTCGACGACGCTGCCTGCCTCGCGAAGCGCCGGGTCAACGGCGAGCTCCTTCATGCTCATCACCGGCGCGCAGGGCACCTCCCACTCGCGCAGGATGTCGACCGCCTCGTACTTGGTCTTGTCGGCCAGCCACTTCTCGATCTCGGCGAAGATGTCGAAGATCTTGTCCTGGCGGGCAAGCGCGGTGCTGTAGCCCGGATCCTCGGCCCATTCCGGCCTGCCGATGACCTCGGCAGTGCGCGCCCAGTTCTGCTCCTGCACCGTGAAGTAGATGTAGGCGTTGGGGTCGTCTTCCCAGCCCTTGCACTTGAGCACCCAACCCGGCTGGCCACCGCCGCCTGCGTTGCCGCCGCGCGGGACGGTGTCGCCGAACTCGCCGTTCGGGTACTGCGGGTACTCCTCAAGGTAGCCAACCGCTTCCAGCCGCTGCTGGTCGCGAAGCTTGACCCGGCAGAGGTTGAGCACGGAGTCCTGCATCGAGGCCGAGACCTTCTGGCCCTTTCCGGTCTTGTCGCGGGCGATCAGCGCGGTGAGGATACCGATCAGCAGATGCATGCCCGTGTTGCTGTCGCCGAGGGCCGCACCGCTGACGGTCGGGGGGCCGTCCCAGAAGCCGGTGGTCGACGCGGCGCCACCTGCGCACTGCGCGACGTTCTCATAGACCTTGAGGTCATTCCACGGTGACGCGTCGTTGAACCCCTTGACGGAGCCGAAGATCAGCCGCGGGTTCCACTCCTGCAGCTGCTCCCAGGACAGGCCCATCCGGTCCATGGCGCCGGGTGCGAAGTTCTCGACCAGCACGTCGGCCCCGCGGATCAGCTTCTCCATCACCTCCAGTCCCTCGGGTGACTTCGTGTTGATCGCCAACGACCGCTTATTGCTGTTGAGCATGGTGAAGTACAGGGCGTCGACATCGGGGATGTCGCGCAACTGATTACGCGTCACGTCACCCCCGCCCGGACGCTCGACCTTCAGGACGTCGGCTCCGAACCAGGCGAGCATCTGGGTGCATGCCGGGCCGGCTTGGACGCCGGTGAAGTCGATTACTTTGATCCCGGAGAGTGGCAGTTCAGTCATGAGATGTTTCCTTTCGTACTTATTGGTCGTCTCGGTTTGCGATGAATGGTTTTGCGCGCTCACTTGTTGGTGATGCCCTTGGGGTTGAGGTGGGCGATGTTGCCGCTCTCGGTGCCGTCGGAGGGGTCGATGATGCAGTCGATGAGTGCCGGCCTGCCCGATGCCAGGGCCTCCCGTAGGCAAGTGGCCACCTCGGTGGGCGTTGTTGCCTGATATCCCTTGCCCCCGAAGGCCTTGATCATGAACTCGTGACGAGCCCGCAACGCTGTCGGCGCCGGGTCAGCGGACGCTGAAACGTCGTCACCGCGGTAGACGCCGCTGTTGTTGAGTATGACGGTGACGATCGGCAGGTTGTATCGGCAGACCGCCTCCAGCTCCATTCCGCTGAACCCGAACGCGCTGTCGCCCTCGATCGCGACGACCGGATCGCCGGTCTCGACAGCAGCGGCAATCGCGTAGCCCATGCCGATGCCCATGACACCCCACGTTCCGCTGTCCAACCGGTGCCGGGGTACCTGCATGCCAATCGTGTTGCGCGCCAGGTCAAGCGCATTCGCGCCCTCATTGACGACATAAACCTGGGGGTTGTCCTGCAGGACATCGCGGATGGCCTGCAGGGCGCCGAGGAACTTCATCGGGTGGGCGGTCAGCGCGGCGTCGAGGCGGCCCGACATCTTGGCGACATTCTGCGCCGACTTGGCCGTGAGCTCCTCGCGCCACTCGGTCTGGACGGTGATCTGACCGGGTTTGGCCCGTTCGAGGAGGGCCTCCATCACCGAACCGATGTCACCGACGAGCGGGGCGGCGATGGGTTGGTTGCTGTCCATCTCGGCGGCGGCGATGTCGACCTGGATGAACTTGGCGTCCGGGTTCCATTGCGGCGCATCGCCATGTCCGAGGAGCCAGTTCAGGCGCGCACCGACAAGCATCACCACATCGGCCCGCTTCAGGGCCAACGATCGGGCGGTGGCCGCAGACTGCGGGTGGTCGTCGGGCAGAAGGCCCTTCGCCATCGACATCGGCACGTACGGCACGCCGGTGGTCTCGACGAATTCGAGGATCTGCTCGTCCGCCTGCGCGTAGGCGGCGCCCTTGCCGAGCACGATCAGGGGCCGCTTGGCGTTGGCTAGCAAGCCGATCGCGGAGTCGACCGTCTCTACTTCCGGCAGTTGCCGCGGCGCCGGGTTGACGACCCGCCACAGCGTCCCCGCGGCCTCTTGCGCGTCGATCACCTCGCCGAGCACCGCGGCCGGGATGTCGAGGTAGACCCCTCCGGGACGGCCGGATACCGCGGTGCGAATCGCGCGCGCCACGCCGCGGCCGATGTCCTCGGCCCGAGATACCCGGTAGGCAGCCTTGGCGAACATCCTGGCCGCCGCCAGCTGATCCATCTCTTCGTAGTCGCCCCGCTGAAGGTCCACGAGATGGCGCTCGCTCGATCCGGAGATCTGGACCATCGGGAAGCAGTTCGTGGTGGCGTTGGCAAGCGCCACAAGCCCGTTGAGGAAGCCGGGAGCGGACACCGTCAGGCAGATGCCCGCCTTCTTCGTCAGGAACCCGGCCGCCGCTGCCGCATGGCCGGCGTCGCTCTCGTGGCGGAAGCCGATGTAGCGGATGCCCGACGCCTGTGCGAGCCGAGCCAGGTCGGTGATCGGGATACCGACGACTCCGTAGATGGTTTGCACGTCGTTGAGCTTGAGTGCGTCGACGACCAGGTGGATCCCATCGGTGAGAGTGCCCGTATCGTCGGCACCCTGCGCCTCCGTGTCTCGCGTGGGAGCGACGCTCATGATGTGGACCCTTCCTTACTTTTCGAAGTCGGTCGAAATTTCCCTTACGTACTAACACTTTTCACGTCTTCGGCTGGCGCGTCCAAGACCTGTTGTCAACCAGTCGATAAACGTCGGTTATCACGGGGTGCCACGTCGGCCCGCGTGGTCGTCCGCTTCATTCAGGGCCTGCTCAAGTCGCCGACGAGGCCCCGCTCGAGGTCGACGACATTGTCCGGTGGCGGGCCGGCCGCCACGTTCAGGAACGCCCTGGCGGCCACCGAACCGGGGGCTGCCGCGTGGATCGCCATCGAGATCTGCGCCGTCGTGTCGGGCTCGACGAGCCGGATGGCCCGCGCCGCGCTGGTTACCGGCATCGCACGCAGCCAGGTGTGCGGCACCACGCTCGCCCACGCTCCGGTCGCCACGTGCGCGTAAAGGGAAGCGACGGAATCGGTTTCGACCTGAGGGGTCGCGAGTGCCCCGCTGCTTGCAAACGCTTTGTCGATGAACTGGCGAAATCTCATGTCAGGAGTCAGCAACGCCAACGGCAGCTCGGCCGCCTGAGACCAGGTGATGGTTCGGGCGCCTGGCGCGAGCTGGTCGCCGGATACCAGCAGCACGTACTGTTCCTCATACAGCGGCACTACCTTCAGGCCTGACTGGTCGTCCGGCCCGAAGTGAGCGATGGCGGCGTCCAGCTCAAAATTGCGCAGTTGTCGCAGCAGCTCGGTGGACGACAGCCGGGAGCAGACCTTCACCTTGGCCAGCGGGTGCAACGCACAGAACGTGGCCACGGGCGCCGCCATCATCGTGGATACCGTGGGCCCGGTGCCCAGGCGCAGCGTGCCGGAGATCCCCGAACGGAGAGCGGCCGCCTCGGCCTTGAGGCCGTGATGATCGGCGAGCAGTCGCTTTGCCCAGACCACCAGCCGTTCACCCTCCAGGGTCAGGCCCTCGAAGTTCTGACCTCGATTGATCAGCGTGACGTTGAGCTCGCGTTCCAGCTTGGCGATCGCGGTGGAAAGTGCAGGCTGCGACACGTAGCAGGCCTCCGCCGCGCGGGCGAAATGTCGTTCCCTGGCGACTGCGACGAAATACTCCAGCTGGCGTAGCAGCATGGGCACTCCCTCCTCGTCGCTTCTTGTATACAGTATTCCTTATCCGGTATGTTACTCATGGATCCAGAGAGATGTCCAGCGGGAACCGCGACGTAGGAAGGGCAGCAGCAAAATGAGCGAGATAACGCAATCAGCCCCGGGCCTGACCGAGGGCGATGTGACCGAGGCGTGGCTCGCCCGGGCCGTCGTCACCGAATCTGCCGAGGCCATCGTGGTGACCGACCCGGACGGGATCGTCCGACTGTGGAATAACGGAGCGGCGCGGATGTTCGGGTATTCGGCAGCCGACATCATTGGCCAAAGCCTTGACCTGATCATCCCGGAGAAGCTGCGGGAACGACACTGGCTTGGCTACCGGCAGACGATGCTGACCGGATACACCCGCTACGGGGACAAGCTGTTGAGCGTGCCGGCCACCCACCGCGACGGGCGCCGGCTGTCGATCGAGTTCAGTGTGGCGCTATTGCGGGACGACGCCGACCGGATAGTCGGGATATCAGCGATAATGCGCGAAGTCACCGACCGCCGTGAAGCCGAGAGGGCGTTGCGCACCAAGCTGGCCGAACTCGAGACTCGGGTCGGATCGGCCTGACCGACCCGGCACCGTCATTCGATGCGCAGCACGCGCACCGAGTCGGTGCATCCGGACACGCCGCTGCGACTCCCGGACACCACCACGACCAGACTCCCGGGATGCCGCATGCCCACGGCCGCCAGCCCGCGACCCACCTCGGTCGGCAGCGTTTCGGCCGTGGTCGCGGGTGCCAGCACGGCGGACTCGATGCCCCAGGAGAACGCCAACCGGGCCCGCACGGACTCATCGTGTGCAAAGGCCAACAGCGGCAACGGCGATCGCTGGCGCGCCAGGCGCAGCGCCGTGTCGCCGGTACGAGTGAAGCAGCACAGCGCCATCGCCCCGAGCCGTTGGCCCAGTTCGCAGGCGGCCGCCGCGACCGCATCGCCGACACCCACGTCGTCGCCGTCTTCCTCGGCAACCCACTCCGGTGCTGCCCCTTGGCGCGGCATATCCTCGGCCGCCTCGACAATGCGAGCCATCGTCGCGACCGTGTGGGCCGGATACGCCCCGACGCTCGACTCGGCGGACAGCATCACTGCGTCCGTGCCGTCGAAGACCGCGTTGGCGACGTCGGAGACCTCGGCGCGGGTGGGACGCCGATTAGTAATCATCGAATCCAGCATCTGGGTCGCCACGATCACCGGCTTGGCCGCCTGGCGACAGAGGCCGATGGCCCGCTTCTGCACCAGCGGGACCTGCTCCAGCGGCATCTCCACGCCGAGATCCCCGCGGGCCACCATCAGGCCGTCGAACGCATCCACGATCGCCGACAGGTCCGAAACCGCCTCCGGTTTCTCGAGTTTCGCCATGACCGGCACCCACCTGCCGACCTCGTCCATGACGGCGTGGGCGAGCTTGACCTCCTCGGGCGCCCGGACGAACGACATGGCCACCATGTCGACACCGAGTTCGAGGGCGAATTTCAAGTCGTCGATGTCCTTCTCGGACAGGGGAGGCACGCTGACCGCGACACCCGGCAGTGAGATGCCCTTGTGATCGCTGACAGGGCCACCCTGTAGGACCTCACACGTGATGTCTTCGCCGTTGACAACTACCACCCGCAGGTCGACCTTGCCGTCGTCGACAAGCAGCCGATCACCCGGCCGGACATCGGCGGCCAACCCCTCGTACGTGGTGGAGACGCGGTCGTGGTCACCGGGACATTCCGCCGTCGTGATCACGATGTGCTCACCGGTGGCCCAGACCACCGGACCGGCGGCGAACCAGCCCAGCCGGATCTTGGGTCCCTGCAGATCCGCGAGCACCCCAACGGGACGCGCGCGCTCGGCGGAGATCTGGCGGACCATGTTGTATACGGCCGAGTGCTCCGCATGGGTGCCGTGGCTGAAATTGAGCCGCGCCACATCCATTCCGGCGTCGATGAGTTCGGCCAGTTCCGACGCGGTACTGGTGGCGGGTCCTAATGTGCAGACGATCTTGGCGCGACGGTTCACGGTTGGTCCTCTCAGGACATAGCGGGCTGAGTTTCCTTCTCCGGCGTGCCGATAGCCGGCGACGGTCCTGGCGCACACGTGCGCGCGAGCAGATCGGTGGCGGCGTGGATGGTGCGAAGCGTCGGAGCGGCGGCACCGGTGAGGTCGGCCATCTCCACGACCGCCGTCACGATGGCATCGAGTTCCAGCTGCTTGCCCGCTTCGAGGTCTTGCAGCATGGAGGTCTTGTGGTGTCCGACGTTCTCGGCTCCGCGCAGCCGCTTCTCGATGGAGATGTCCGGGGTGCTGCCCACCCTGGCGGCGATGTCGAGCGTCTCCTCCATCAGCTGTATGACCAGTTGCCGGGTGTGCGGGTGCTGACAGATCTCGACCATCGTCGCTCTGGTGAGCGCGCTGAGCGGGTTGAACGCGACGTTGCCCATGAGCTTGATCCAGATGTCACTGCGCAGGTCGGCCTCGACCGGCGCCTTCAATCCCCCGGCGATCATGGCGTCGCTCAACGCCTTACAGCGCTCCGAGATCTCCCCCGAGGGCTCACCGATGGAGAAACGGGTGCCCTCCAGGTGCCGGATCACCCCGGGCGCCTCGATGGTCGTGGCCGGATACACCACGCAGCCGATGGCCCGCTCCGGCGACAGCACGGCGCTCGTGGCACCGCCGGGATCGACGGCCTCGATCCGACGCCCCCGGTATGGCCCTGGCAGTTCGTGGAAGTACCACCACGGGATCCCGTTCTGCGCGGCCAGCACCGCGGTGTCGTCGCCGAGCAGCGGTTCCACCAGGGGGCCGCAGGACGGGTAGCTGTGCGCCTTCAGACCGAGAAAGACGTAGTCAACGGGCCCGATCTCGGCTGGGTCGTCCGTGGCATTCGGATGAGCCACGAAGTCACCGCGCGCACTGATCACCCGCACACCGTTCTCCCGCATCGCGCGCAGGTGCGCGTTCCGCGCAATGAGGTGGACTTCAGCGCCACCCCGCTGTAATGCGGCGCCCCAATAGGCCCCGATCGCTCCGGCACCGACGACTGCAATCCTCACGGCAACCTCCTTGGCCGCATACTGTATGCAAGATTCCGCGCGGTGTCTAGGTTTCCTTGGTGATTCGCAGCCCTGCGGTGGCAGGGAAGTCCGCGAATGCGGCTGGCCAGCCCAGACAGAGTTGCATACAGTATGCGATTTCCTTATGCTGAACCCGTCCCGGCTTGGCAATGCCGCCGGAGGCACCGACCCTGAACCGCCTGGAGCGTTCTGCCCGGCCACAGCCAGGAAGAGGAATATGACGCTTATCGGAGTGCCCCGGGAAAATGCTCCGGGCGAACGCCGCGTTGCGCTGGTCCCCAAGGTCGTCGAACGACTACGCGGCCTGGGAGTTTCGGTCGTAGTCGAGGCCGGGGCAGGAGCTGGGGCGCTGATCCCCGACGAGCACTACCTAGAGGCCGGAGCCACCATTGGTGATCCCTGGCCTGCCGGCGTCGTGGTGAAGGTGAACCCACCGACTGAGGACGAAATCAGCATGCTGAAGCCAGGATCCATCGTGACCGGATTCCTGGCACCACGCACGCGTCCCGACATCGCGGGCCGACTGCGCCTGGCGGGCGTCACCGGATTCGCCATGGAAGCCGTGCCGCGTATCTCCCGGGCGCAGACCATGGACGCGCTGTCCTCCCAGGCCAATGTGGCGGGCTACAAGGCGGTGCTATGCGCTGCCGATTGCTCGACCCGCTTCTTCCCCATGCTCACTACGGCGGCGGGAACGGTCAAACCGTCCACGATCCTGGTGCTCGGCGTTGGCGTTGCCGGGCTCCAGGCGCTGGCCACCGCCAAACGGCTGGGCGGCCGCACGACCGGCTTCGACGTCCGGCCCGAGGTCGCCGAACAGGTACGGTCGCTCGGCGCCCAGTGGCTGGAACTCGGCGTCGAGGCCGCGGGCGACGGCGGCTACGCCCGCGCGCTGACCACCGAGGAACAGGACGAGCAGCAGCGGCGGCTGACCGAAGCGATCTCAGGCTTCGACGCGGTGATCACGACGGCGCTCGTTCCGGGCCGCCCGGCACCTCGACTGGTCACCGCCGAGGCGGTGCGCCGGATGCGGCCGGGCAGTGTGGTTGTCGACCTCGCCGGTGAAGCGGGTGGCAACTGCGAGCTCACCGTACCCGGGGAGACCGTGGTTCGGCACGACGTCACCATCGCGTCGCCGTTGAACCTGCCGGCGACCATGCCGGAGCACGCCAGCGAGCTCTACGCGCGCAACGTCGCTGCGTTGCTCGAACACATGCTGACCGACGGCGAGATCGTGCCGGACCTTTCGGACGAGATCCTCGCCGCTTGCTGCGTGACCTCAACCAGTGACCAGTTGACGGAGGCCCGATGACACTCCTCTCCAACCTGGCGATCTTGGTGTTGGCCGCCTTCGTCGGCTTCTCCGTGATCTCCAAGGTGCCCAACACCCTGCACACCCCGCTCATGTCAGGCACCAACGCCATCCACGGCATCGTGATCCTCGCCGGCCTGGTGCTGCTCGGCCACTCCGCGTCGGGCGTCTTCGATCGGACGCTGCTGGTGATCGCGATCGCCTTCGGCGCGATCAACGTGGTGGGCGGGTTCCTCGTAACAGACCGGATGCTCGGCATGTTCAAGAAGAAGCCAAATTCCGAAGCGGGAAAGGTTGCGGCCGTTCATGACTGAGCTCATCTCGGTTCTCTACATCATCGCGTTCGCACTGTTCATCTACGGCCTCATGGGCCTGACGGGACCACGAACGGCGGTGCGGGGCAACCTCATCGCCGGCGTCGGGATGGCGATCGCAATCGTGGCGACCCTGCTGACGCCGGGGACGAGCAACTGGTTGTTGATCGCGCTCGGTCTCGTCCTCGGGACGGTCATCGGCGTGCCGTCGGCAAAGCAGGTCAAGATGACCGCGATGCCGCAGTTGGTGGCTCTCTTCAATGGAGTGGGCGGCGGCGCCGTGGCCCTGGTGGCCTGGGTGGAGTTCCGCGAAAGCCACGGGTACGCGACGGTGGCCGGATACGTCACCATCAGTTCGCTTTTCGCCGCAATCGTCGGTTCGGTGTCCTTCTGGGGATCCCTGATCGCCTTCGGCAAGCTGCAGGAAGTGTTGCCAGGCAAACCGATCAGCCTGGGCCGGGCACAGCAACCGCTCAACGCGGCATTACTGCTCGTTTCCGTCGGGTGTGCCGTCGCGATCGGTCTGGGCCAACGATCCGAGCTGCTGATCATCGGTGTCCTCGTCTCGGCGGCGGTGCTCGGCGTGATGGTCGTGCTGCCAATCGGCGGTGCGGACATGCCGGTGGTGATCTCGCTCCTCAATGCGCTCACCGGGCTCTCCGCCGCGGCGACCGGGCTCGCGCTGGACAACACCGCGATGATCGTCGCCGGCATGATCGTCGGCGCCTCGGGCACGATCCTGACCAACCTGATGGCCAAGGCGATGAACCGTTCGATCCCCGCCATCGTCGCGGGCGGGTTCGGCGGGACGAGCGCGGCCGCGGGCCCCGCTGGCGGTCCGGTGGACCAGACTGTACGGCAGACCAGTGCGGCCGACGCCGCGCTGGTCATGGGATACGCGAGCCAGGTGGTCATCGTCCCTGGCTACGGCATGGCCGTGTCGCAGGCCCAGCATGCCGTGCGCGAGATGGCCGGCCTGCTCGAGGGACGCGGCGTGGAGGTCAGACATGCCATTCACCCCGTCGCCGGCCGGATGCCGGGCCACATGAATGTGTTGCTCGCCGAGGCCGATGTGCCATATGAGCAACTCAAAGAAATGGACGAGATCAACGGCGAGTTCAGCCGGACCGACGTGGCCCTGGTGATCGGTGCCAACGATGTCACGAACCCGGCGGCCCGCTCGAATCCCGCCTCACCGATCTACGGGATGCCGATCCTCAACGTGGACCAGGCGAAGTCCGTCATCGTGCTCAAGCGCTCGATGAGCGCCGGATTCGCCGGCATCGACAACGACCTGTACTTCGACCAGAAGACCTCGATGCTCTTCGGTGACGCAAAAGCCTCCGTCGCGGAGATCACCGCGGAACTGAAGGTCCTGTGACCAGCGGAATGCATACCGAGTGCGCTGAGAGGACGGATGGAGCGACAGTGTTCGCTTCGCGAACGGTGCCGTCGACCGCATGAATCTGACCGGGAAATGCCGGCGCGTAGGGAGATGTCATGACCGATTTGTCTATTGGGCTCGACGCGTCCGTCACCACCGGCCCGATCCCGGGGAGCACCAAGATCTATCGCAAAATCGCCGACGTGCCCAGCGCCCGGGTGCCGTTTCGACGGGTGAGCCTGTCCAATGGTGAGCACCTGGACCTGTATGACACGTCGGGGCCATACACCGATCCCGATGCCGTGATCGACCTTTCTGCGGGCTTGGCGCCGCGGCGCGGTGTGGTGCGCAACCGCGGCACACAGTTGCAGCGGGCACGCGCCGGGGAGATCACACCTGAGATGGCGTTCATCGCCGCCCGCGAGGGCGTGCGAGCCAAGGTGGTGCGCGACGAGGTGGCCCTCGGCCGCGCGGTGATTCCGGCCAACCACAACCATCCCGAGAGCGAGCCGATGATCATCGGCAAGGCGTTCGCGGTGAAGGTCAACGCCAACATCGGCAACTCGGCGGTCACGTCCTCGATCGGCGAAGAAGTCGACAAGATGGTGTGGGCCACCCGGTGGGGTGCGGACACCATCATGGACCTGTCCACCGGCAAGGACATTCACCTCACCCGGGAGTGGATCCTGCGTAATTCGCCGGTGCCGGTCGGCACGGTGCCGATCTATCAAGCGCTGGAGAAGGTCAACGGGGATCCGACCGCGCTGACGTGGGAGGTGTACCGCGACACCGTGATCGAGCAGTGCGAGCAGGGTGTGGACTACATGACCGTGCACGCAGGCGTGCTGCTGCGGTATGTGCCGCTGACCGTGAACCGGGTCACCGGCATCGTCTCGCGCGGCGGTTCCATCATGGCGGCGTGGTGCCTTGCGCATCATCGGGAGTCGTTCCTGTACACCAACTTCGACGAGCTGTGCGAGATACTGGTCCGCTACGACGTCACGTTCTCGCTCGGTGACGGGCTGCGGCCGGGGTCAATCGCCGACGCCAACGACGCCGCCCAATTCGCCGAGCTGCACACGCTGGGTGAGCTGACCAGAGTGGCGAAATCGCATGGGGTACAGGTGATGATCGAGGGCCCGGGCCATGTCCCGATGCACAAAATCGTCGAGAATGTGCGCCTCGAAGAACAGTTGTGTCAGGAGGCGCCCTTCTACACGCTAGGGCCGCTGACCACCGACATCGCTCCGGCTTATGACCACATCACCTCGGCGATCGGCGCGGCGATGATCGCCCAGGCCGGTACCGCGATGCTGTGCTACGTCACCCCCAAGGAGCACCTGGGATTGCCGGATCGCGGGGACGTCAAGGACGGGGTGATCGCCTACAAGATCGCCGCGCATGCCGCCGATCTGGCCAAGGGACATCCGCGGGCGCAGCAGCGTGACGATGCATTGTCGAAGGCGCGGTTTGAGTTTCGGTGGAACGATCAGTTCGCCCTGTCGCTGGACCCCGACACGGCGCGGTCGTTTCACGATGAGACGTTGCCGGCCGAGCCGGCGAAGTCCGCGCATTTCTGCTCGATGTGCGGGCCGAAGTTCTGCTCAATGCGCATCAGCCAGGACGTGCGCGACGCGATGGCCGAGAAGTCGCGCGAGTTCGCCGAGCACGGCAATCAGCTGTATTTGCCCGTGGTCCAATGAGTTCATTCCGGCGCACGAATCCAGGCACATTCCGTTGCGAGCTCTGACGATCGCCGGCTCAGACTCGGGCGGCCGCGCCGGAATCCAGGCCGATATGCACACGTTCGCACTGCTGGGCGTGCACGTGCTGGTCACCGTCGTGACCGTGCAGAATCCTTTCGAGAGCCGGGGTGCCTATGCGGTGGTGCTGGGCTAGAAGGGCCGGTACCGGAAGGCCGGACGAGCTGCTGGGGCAGGCAAGCCCATCTGATCCGTTCGACCTGATAAGGCTCCTGCATCGACGTGCCGACATGTTCGGACAAGCCGCATTCGGGGCTGTGCCAACAATCGGCCGTCCCAAACGAGCAGGAAAGGCCGCGACCAATGACCGCAAGTGAAGCCACCGGCGACGAGCGCCTGAAAGTTAAGCCACCCAAGCAATGGGCCACCGGGCTACCGGCGGTGATGCACGCACTGGAGTTCTCGCTGGAGCAGACCTCGCCTCGGCGAACCGCGATTAATCTGCTGAACATCAACCAGGCCAACGGGATCGACTGCCCCGGCTGCGCTTGGCCAGAGCCTGAGCCGGGCAAGCGGCACATGAACGAGTACTGCGAGAACGGCGCCAAACACATCAACGACGAGGCGACCACCCGCCGGATCACGCGGGAGTTCTTCCACGAGCACTCCATCTCCGAGCTGGCGGCCAAGTCGGACATGTGGCTCAACGATCAGGGGCGGCTGACCGAACCGATGGTCAAGCGGCCCGCGTCGGACCATTACGAACCGATCAGCTGGGCCGATGCGTTCGACCTGCTGGCGGCCGAGTTGCGCGGCCTCGATTCGCCTGACGAGGCGCTCTTCTACACGTCGGGCCGGCTCAGCAACGAGGCGGCGTTCCTGCTGCAGCTGTTCGCGCGGGCGTTCGGCACCAACAACCTTCCCGACTGCAGCAACATGTGCCACGAGTCCAGTGGTTTCGGGCTGAACGAGACGCTCGGCATCGGCAAGGGCAGCGTGAGCCTCGAGGACCTCGAGCAGTCCGATCTGGTCTTTGCGGTCGGGATAAATCCTGGCAGCAACATGCCGCGGATGCTTTCGGCACTGGAGGAAACAAAACGCAACGGCGGGCACGTTATCGCCGTCAACCCGTTGCCGGAGGCGGGGCTGATTCGGTTCAAGAATCCGCAGAAGGTTAGCGGGATCCTCGGCCGGGGAACCACGATCGCCGATCAGTTCCTGCACATCAAGCCGGGCGGGGACCTCGCGCTGTTTCAGGCGATCAACGCGTTGCTGCTGCAGGCCGAAGACGCCGCGCCGGGAACCGTGCTGGACCGCGAGTTCATCGACGCCTTCACCACGGGTTTCGCCGAATTCGCCGACCACACACGGCAGATCGCGTGGCCGGATGTCCTTGAGGCGACGGGACTTTCGCGCGAGGAGATCGAGCAGGTCGTCGAACGTGTGCTTGCGAGCAGGAAGATCGTCGTGTGCTGGGCGATGGGGGTTACCCAGCAGAAGCATGGCGTGCCGACGGTCCGCGAGATCGTGAACTTCCTGATGCTGCGCGGCAGTTTGGGTCGTCCTGGAGCGGGTGTCTGCCCGGTCCGCGGGCACAGCAATGTCCAGGGTGACCGCACGATGGGCATCTGGGAGCAGATGCCGCAGTCGTTCCTGGATGCGCTGGAGCGTGAATTCGGGTTCACCCCGCCGTCGAAACACGGTTGGGATGCAGTGGACTCGATTCGGGCCATGCGTGACGGGCGGGCGAATTTTTTCATGGGCTTCGCAGGCAATTTCGTGCGGGCGACACCCGATAGTGAACTGACCGAGCAAGCCATACGGAACTGCCGCCTCACGGCGCACATTTCGACGAAGCTAAACCTCTCGCATGCCGTATGCGGCGAGACGGCGCTGATCCTACCGACGCTGGGGCGCAGCGACCGCGACGTCCAGGCCACCGGTGCGCAGTTCGTCACGGTGGAGGACTCGATGAGCATCGTTCACCAATCCCACGGCCGACTCACCCCGGCCTCCGAGCATCTGCTGAGCGAGGTGGCGATCATCTGTCGACTCGCGCGCCGGACCCTTGGCGACATGTCGGCGATTCCTTGGGAGGACTTCCAGACCGACTACGACTTGATCCGCGACACGATCTCGCGCGTGGTCCCCGGCTTCGATGACTTCAACGAACGGGTGCGCAAGCCGGGCGGATTCCGGCTGCCCAATCCAGTAAACGAGTATCGGTTCCCGACGCCGTCGGGTAAGGCGCTATTCACGTGCAACACCTTCGACAGGATCCGGCCACCAGAGGGTCATCTCGTGCTGCAAACCATGCGGTCGCATGACCAGTGGAACACCGTGCCGTACGCGCTCAACGACCGGTATCGCGGCATCCACAATGGTCGGCGGGTCGTGCTGGTCAATCCAGCCGACATCGAAGAGCTGGGGCTGGCCGACCGCCAGCTCGTCGACCTCGTCAGTTCGTGGGACGACGGAATTGAACGCCGTGCCAAGGACTTCCGGGTGATCGCCTACCCGGCCGCGCGCGGTTCGGCCGCGTCGTACTACCCCGAAACCAATGTGCTCGTCCCTTTGGACAGCGTCGCCGAGACCAGCAACACACCTACCTCTAAGGGGGTGTTCGTGCGGTTCGAGCCAGCTAACAAAAGCCGCTCGTCCGCGCAGCCTCACGCCTTTGCGTGATCAACTAAGTCGCCCCCGGTTTGGCCGTTGTCGTCACGGTTTCGGATCGTTCGGGCTCCTCTCATTAGCGCCCCACCTTGGTCCTCGTCGCATCTGGAAATCGCTGAGAACGTCGAGGAAGTACCGGCGGACCGCCTCCGCATGGACGGGCGCCGCGTTTTCGATGGCGCGTCGACAACCACCGACATCACCAATGACTGCCACGTTTGCCGCCTTCACGATCGACCGCCAAACGACTTCGTATATCGATCGTTAGGACGTCGTGGTACCGGCGCGGATAGGCTGAGCTGGTGGTACTCGGCGGAGCGGCGCCGTGACCGGGAAAGCGTGGTTTGGCATCCTGGGTCCGCTGGCCGCCGGTGTCGACGGGGGGCAGCGGCTAGAGATTGGTGGGCGTAAGCAGCGCGAGTTGCTTGCGTTGCTGTTGATCAATTTGAATCGATCCGTACCGGCGGACCGGATCGCCGATGCATTGTGGCGCGGGGCGCCGCCCGCGGGCGCGGACGTCACCTTGCGGACCCATGTTTCGCATCTTCGGCGCCAGCTGGCCATCATTGGTGCGCAGGATGCGCTGGTGACCCGGCAGGCCGGGTATGGCCTGTTTGTTCGTCCCGATCAGGTTGATGCCGCACGGTTTGAGCAGCTGCTGGAGCTGGGCCGGGAGGCGGCGGGGCTCGGTGAGCCGGAGCGCGCTGCGGGCCTGCTCGTTGAGGCGCTGAGCCTGTGGCGGGGGTCGGTGCTCGATGATCTGGGCCCGCCGGAATTCGCCAACACCGAGGCGGCGCGGCTCGAGGAGCTGCGGTTGGTCGCGCTGGGTCACCGCATCGATGCCGATCTGGCGCTGGGCAAGCACCAGGCGGTGATCGCCGAACTGGAGCGCCTGGTGGTGGCGCATCCGTTCCGGGAACCGCTGCATTGCCAGCTGATGCTGGCGCTGTATCGATCGGGCCGGCAGGCCGATGCGCTGGCGGTCAGTGCGTCGGTGCGGCGGCAACTGGCCGGCGAGCTCGGGGTCGACCCGGGTCCGGCGCTGCGGGAGCTGGAGACCGCGATCCTTCGCCACGACCCGGCGCTGCTGCTCCCCGGTGAAGGGGTCGGCGACATGGCGAGGCCCGCGGTGCCGCCGGGCGCGTTGACCAACTACCGTCCGCCGAAACCTGCCCGCGCGCTGGTGGCGCGCGCTCGCCTGATCGATGTGTTGCGCGCCGGTGGCCACCGGCGGCTGATGGTGATCCACGGGCCGGCGGGGTTCGGTAAGACCACGCTGGCCGCGCAGTGGCGTGAGGTCCTCGTCGAGGAGGGCGGCACCGTCGCCTGGCTGACCATCGACAGCGACGACAACAATGTCGTGTTGTTCCTGGCGCACCTGATCGAGGCGGTGCGCAGCGTGCGGCCCACGCTGGCCGAGGGCCTTCGGCAGGCGCTCGAGGAACGCGGCGAGGAGGCCGGGCGCCACGTGCTGACATCGCTGATCAACGAGATCCATGAGGGCGGCACCCGCATCGTCGTGATCATCGACGACTGGCACCGGATCACCGACGTGGCGACGATCGACGCGCTGGCCTACCTGCTCGACCACGGTGGCCACCATCTGCAGGTGGTGGTGACCAGTCGCGCGCGCGCCGGATTGCCGATGGGCCGGATGCGGGTGCGCGATCAATTGGTGGAAATCGACGGCGCCGCTTTGCGTTTCGACCTGTCCGAGTCGCACGCCTTTCTGGTGGACTTGGGTGGGTTGGCGTTGGATGCGTCCGATGTGGCCCACCTCGAGCAGACCACCGACGGCTGGGTCGCGGCGCTGCAGTTGGCGTCGCTGTCGCTGCGGGACTGCGCTGACCCGGCCGCGTTGATCGGCCGGATGTCGGGGCGTCATCACGCCATCGGGGAGTATCTGGCCGAGAACGTGCTCGACATGCTGGAGCCGGCGATGCTTGATTTTCTGATGGCCACCTCGCTCACCGAACGGATCAGCGGTGATCTCGCGGGTGCGCTGGCCGGCGTCGGACACGGCCAGGCGCTGCTGGAGCGGGCCGAGGATGGAGACCTGTTTTTGCGTCGACTCGATGATGACCGCGAGTGGTTTCGCTACCACCACCTGTTCGCCGAGTTCCTGCAGCGCCGGCTCGCCCGCGACCAACCCGACCGCATCACCCGGCTGCACGCGACGGCATCGCGCTGGTTCGCCGAGCACCACCTGCTGCGCGAGGCGGTCGACCACGCGATGGCGGCCGACGACGAGGAACGCGTGATAGCACTAGCCGAACTGCACGGCGTCGGCCTACTCGAACACTCGCAGATGTCTACGTTCCTGGCGCTGGTACCGAAGCTGCCGCCGCGCATCGTGGCGCTCAGCCCCAGACTGCAACTCACCATCGCCTGGGCCAATATGCTGCTGCAGCGGCCTGCGGGCGCGTATGCCGCGCTGAACGCGTTCGAATCCGCCGCCGAAAAGGGCGCGCTCTCCCCATCCGAGCTTCGGGCCATGCGGACCGAGGCTGACGTCTTTCGCGCGATTATGGAGTGCTACGCCGACCGCACCGCGGGCGTGGACGAGCTGGTGACCGAATGCCTGTCGAGGCCGGAAACCGTGCCGCCCTGGGTGGTCGCCGCCGCCGCGAACGTCGCGTCGTTCCTCGAGATGTACCGGTTCGATTTCGACGCCGCTTGCAGATGGCAGGACTGGGCGTACCCCTACCACCAGCAAAGCAGTGGCTCGTTCAGCATGATGTACGGGCATTGCCTGGCCGGTATCGCAGCGAACGAGCAGCTTGACGTCGCCGAAGCCGAGCGTCGCTTCCGCGAGGCGCTGCGGGTGGCCAAACGGTCCGGAGATACCCATTCGCATCGTTTGGCCTGCGCCCTGCTGGGGGAGCTGTTGTACGAGCGCGGCGATGTCGACGAGGCCGATCGGCTCCTCGATGAGAGCTACCAGCTGGGGGCGGAGGGTGGCGGGGTGGAGTTCATGATCGCCCGCTACGTCAGCGGTGCGCGCATCAAGGCGCTGCGCCGCGACCGCGTTGCCGCCGCGCGACGCCTGGACGAGGGTGCACGGGTCGCGGCAACTATTGGCCTTCCCCGGCTGCACGCTCACATCGAGAACGAGCGGATGCGGCTGGAACTGCCGGTCGCCGCATCGCCGGGGCGGGCCGAGCACACCGACGCGCTCCCCGATGGGGGACTAGGTGAGATCACCGCCCAACTGCGCGAGGAGACCGAGATTCGCGGGCTGCTCGCCGATCAAGCCGGCCTGGCCTGCGACCGCGCCCACGCCTGGGTGCACAGGCTCCAACCTCAGGCCCGCCCGCGCGCGCTGCTGCAGGCCAACCGGCTGCTGGTGGCCGCCCTGAGCGCGGCCGGCCGAACCGATGACGCCAAGCAGACACTGGCACACATCGCCGCCCAATGCGCCGAACTCGGAATGATCCGCTACCTACTTGACGGCGGGCCACGGGTCGTCGCGCTGCTCGCTGAGCTGCGCGACGACCTGCACAGCGATCGCTGGAGGCCGACATGGCCGGCGATCCCGCCGGCCTTCCTCGACAGCGTGGTGAGCCAGGCACAGAGCATCAGCTCCGGCGCCGCCGCTCAACGTGCCGGTCCAAGATGACCGGCAGCTACCAAGACCCGACGCAACGGTGTTTCAACGGATCTTCAACACTGGTGCGCGATCGTGATCGCATGACTACGGTGGACATTCCGGCTGGCGCGGGTATGGGCCGCCCTGTTCACCGCGTCGGGCCTGAAGACTATCCTGCCGCATCCGATTGGACTTGGTGTCGAGCTGCGGGTCCAAATTTGGGGGTGCATGGGGTAGACGGCATCTCGCACCGCGCCAGTCATGACGTAGGAACCCGTGAACCGATCCGTATGGAGCAACGTTGTCCTTGACAGCGTCTCGGATGAGCCCGGTGGGCGTAACGACGATGTCGCCGATAGCAGAAAGAGGTTGTTGAGTGGCTGACCACACGAATCGGGCCGAGCGTGAGCAGCTCGCACATGCGCTGCGCGTGATCGCGCGTGATGCCCTCGACGGCAATCCAGGCATCCCCGGGCGTGGGCCGGGGCACCGGGCGGCCGGCAACGCGACGGTCACAGACCTCATCTATGACGTGACGTCGCGCCTACATGCCCCGCATCCAGTCCGCGCCCGCGGCATCGCCCGGCTCCGAATGTTGTTATCTGACGGCAACGGACCGCTTTACCGGCCGCGCCGCGACAGCCTCCCCGCCGCGCTGCAAGGAGTGCTCGCGGCGCTCTGACGACACCGTCAGGACCGGGGCGTTGTTTTCACATTGGTCACTTCCCGGGAACCGGTGAACCGATTCGTCTGAAGCATCGGGTCCCTGTGGGCGCGCCTCACCTCCGCCCATGGTGAAAAACGAGGTCGCCGTTTAGAACCGGATCGTGACAGTGACCGGATCGACGAATCAGGCGGATTTTCCCTGCGCGGCGGGTGTCGGCAACTCCTCCGAAACCAAGGTCGCTGGCCGCGCGCCCATCGCGGCTCGGTTGAAGGCAAGGTTCTTCGCCGCCCGGTTGGACTGCGAGGTTGAGAACTGCGCCGTAGTACCGGCGGACAGTGCGCTCGACGTACACACCACGCGGCTGACGTCCACGAGGGAAGGTGAGCGGCTCCGACATGGACTCCGCCAAGGTCGTGCTCACGCGGCAAGTACTGGCGACGGTGTGCGGCAGCGCCTCGAATGGGTAAAAAGAGCGCCTCACCGGGCCGGACCCCGCGCCTCTGCGGGATGGTCTCTGACAGTCGCCAACCGTGATTTCGTCGCGGCGAGCCGGGGCCCGCAAAGCCGGCGCAGCCCTCGACGTCTGTGCCCGCCTGCTCGCCGCGTCAGGCCGTACCGAGGATGCGGCCGAAAAACAGCGGCGGCTTGGACCACCTACGACCGGAGCGGCGCCGCCCGGCACTGGCGCAGGCCACCCACCCGACGCAACGGCATTTCAACAGATCTTCAACACTGGTGCGCGATCGTGGTCGCATGACTACGCGGTGGACATTCCGGCTGGCGCGGGTATGGGTCGCCCAGTTCACCGCGTCGGGGCCCGAAGACTACGCCGACTATGCCGATTGCGACGCCGACCCCCGCCGTGTGCGCCGCGAGCCGGCGGCAATTCGTGTTCGCTTCCCCCACATCCGGTTCCACATGTCCGCCGGCCGATCTGATCGAGCGGACGAGCCGGCGGCTGACCTGTGGCCACGTCACCTATCAATGACCAGTCGGGTGGTGACATGAATTTTGCGCTCCTCGCGTCATTCCGCCAGCGTCGTAAGCGCTGGCGTAGCGGGTGGCGCAAGTGACCCGGGCGATAGACACGGTCGTCGCCGACGACGTCGCGAACCAGATTCACGCGCTGCTCGGTTTGGGCGGGCCGAGGAATGGGTGCGTTGGATGCACAGCGTGGACACTGTCGAGAAGCCCGCCGCAAGAAGGTCGTTGCCGGTCGCAAGCGGCCCGCGTCCTCCGACTGGGAGTGAGTCGCAGGCTGGACGAAACACGCTCCTAAGTCGCTGATTTCATCGACACCGCACGTCCGACCGGACTCCCTCCCACAGCGGAGCGGGGGCGCCACCGTTGCACGGTTTCGGCGCAAGGCCCCGCATCGGCCACCCCGTCACGCCCGAAAACCACTGAACTGAAAGGCCTCTCATGCCCAACATTCCGACACTGATCGCCAGGCTGTTCGACGACACCGACGCCGACGCCCGCCGAGTCAGCCGGGAAATCGACGCCATCCGAACCCGATTCGAGAACCAGCCCCGCCGGCAGTCACCGCGCACGCGAAAGCCGCGTCACTAGCGCCGCGTGCACCGGCGTGGCGATCCACAACCGAGATCACCACCACCCCACCAGAAAGACACACCATGAACAAGCTCCACCTCACCGCCATCACCGCCGGCGCCCTGTCCGCGGCCGCGCTGACATTAGCGGCCGCAGCCGCCGCCGCTCCGTCCGGCCCGTCCAGCGTCGACCAGACGGTGAACCAACTCAAGGCCGATGGCTACACCGTCATCGTGAACAAGGTCGGCGCCGCCCCGGTGAACCAGTGCACCGTCGCCGCGGTCCGTGCCGGCCAGACCTACAGCCGGACGGATTCCGGAACGCCCGGAGCCCAGGACGACATCCACACCACCGTGACGGGCAAGACCGTCTTCGTCGACCTCGCGTGCTGACCAGCCACGCAGCCGAGGGGGCACCCGATGGGCGCCCCCTCGTCGCCGCCGTGCGATCGGCCTGGCCGACAAGCTCATCGAGGCTCGGCCGGGATGAGAGCCGTCCGCCTCGTCCTGAAATGGGCAGTGAATAAATCGGGACGCCTGCAGGTCTGTACAGGAGACTCACGACCCTGAAGGAGCCACTCCGATGTCTGCTGCACTTCGTAGCCTTCCGTCACACACGCCGCGGCCCGCCGAAGAGGTGCTCGCCCAGGTGAATGCGCTGGTAGGCGTGTTGCGTGTACGGGCGCCCGAGACAGAGCGGCTTCGCTGCATGCATCCCGACAACCTGCACGATTTGACCGAGGCGGGAGTTTTCCGGCTCGCGATGCCCACCGACGTCGGTGGCTACCAGGCCGACGAGAACATCGTCGCCGAGGTCCTCGCGCAGATCTCCCGCGGTTGCCCGTCAACCGGCTGGATGTGCACGATCATCGTGGCCACCAATGTCATTCCGGCACTCCTCGCCACCGAGGCGGCCGACGAGATCTACGCCACGCCGGACCTGAGAATGAGCGCGACCATCGCGCCCACCGGCCAGGCCGTGCCGGTCGACGGCGGCTATCGCGTGACCGGCCAGTGGACATGGAACACCGCTGGCGTCCACAGCAATTGGTTCGCGCCCGCGTGCTTGGTCGCCACCGCTGAGGAGCCGGAGCTCCTGCTGACGTTGCTGCCCACCACCGAGGTTGGGCATCAGAACAATTGGCGCGCCGCCGGAATGGCGGGAACGGCGACCAACATCGCCACGGTCAACGATGTCTTCGTGCCTGCCGCACGGACCATATTCGTCAAGGATCTCGCCGAAGGCCGTTATCCATCGCGGCGCTATTCAGACACGCCGTATTTCAATCGGCCGTGGGTGATGTACATCAATGCCGTGAGCGCGCCCGCGTTGCTCGGGATGGCCCGTGGCGCGATGGACTGCTTCATGCAGACCCTGCCCACCCGCGGCGCGATCACGTACACCGCCTGGCCGAAGGCCGCCGAGGCCCCGTTGCTGCATCACCAATTGGCTAAGGCGCAGTTCAAACTCGAGGCCGCTGAAATGTTCATGGCGCGGCTTAGCGGGTTGTATCGCGGAGTCTTGGACAGGCGGCCGTCGACGATGGAGCGGGTGCAGGCCCGTGCCTATATCGGGCACATTGCGACCCTCTCTCGGGCTTGCGTCAATCAACTGTTCGAGGCCAGCAGCGCCTCGCAGACATTGCTCGCCGCCGACATCCAGCGGTATTTCCGCGACATCAACGTGCTGCATCAACACGCGGCGATACAACCGAACAGCGGCGACGAGGTCTACGGACGCGTACTGGCGGGGCTCGCACCCAACTCCGACCTGATCTGAATTCTCCTCGATCGGAGCCGAAATGAGTTTCCCCATTCCTTCCCGAGGTGGACATTCCCACCGGCAGCGTCTACGACCATCTCTTCGGAGAAGTCGGCGCGGAGGATGCCGACCGGGTCGCGACGGCGCCGCTGAGTCCACTGCCGCCGCCGCCGAACGACCGGCACCCGGTGGCGGCGCGCCCGCGGGCAGTCGGCGACCTCGGCGGTGCAGCCGGTATGACGACCACCGCGAAGCCGCGCCGTCGGTCAGGCGTCATTGGTCGCCGGGCGTAGCCACACGATGTCGGGGTCGGTGGCGACGATCTCGGGTGGCAGCGTGTCGATCACCTACCCGATCCCGGTGACGGTACCTACGTGCATCGCCGAGCCTCGATCGCGGTGACGGTTCAGTGGCTGTCCCGTGACACGCGCTAACGTCGATGGTGTGACCACTGCGATCGTCGTCGTACTGATGCTCCTGGGCGTCGGCATAGTGATGAATCAACTTTTTCGGTTAAGGAAATGGCTTAACAAGTCAACTTCCCGTCCAGTAGTTCGAGAACGTCCCGACGCGGAAACCTGAATCCTTGGCTATTGTTGGTCGGGCGTGAGGAGCCCAGCCAAGCGACTCCGTCGACTGCGAACAGCCTGTGAGTTTCTGGCCGGTGAGCACGGTAGGGGTGCATACCGTCCATACTGCGATGAGGCTCGCGCAGGGCGTGGAAGCATCCAGCATGTTTTAGAGGGGGAAGTTGGCGATGGCTGAGCAGTGGAAAAGAATTCGTCGGGTGAACACGGATTTCAAGACAGCTGAAACCGCGGACCAGACCGTTATTACGTTGGAGACGTCGCCAACAGTTATGCCGACGGCTTGGGTGAACTTCCTCAAACAGCGGCTTTATGTGCTTGGCGTTGACCACCAGCACATCGGGGCTGGCCGAATCGTCGTAACGTCGAGCCCCCACGCGGCGGAGTCCGTCGTAAGGCTGGTGATTTCGGCAATGGAGATCGCAAACGACTACGCCAAAACGGTGCTCGCTAACACGCGGGCCCACCGGTTGCACGAGAACCGCGACCCAAGCCAGGCAGCGCAACGGCGCGCGGATATTGACAGGTTGGTGGCGAAGTTTGACCAGCGCGGATCCGACCACCCCGGACTACGGTGACGACGTCGACGACGCAGGTTCCTGGCCTCCAACGGGTACGCGTGGCCGCCCGCCCCGTGGCCCCGCCTGACCGTTCCCCTTCCCCAGCACAGAGGGCCAATACGGCGAGATCGACTACGACGGGTTACCGGTAACCACTGCGTATTCAGTCTCCGAGGCGTGGCTCGTGCCTGACTTCGTCGACGCTGACGGCCAACGTTCACAAAACAAACGGTGGATCCGCGAGGATCCGCCGTTTAACCTGGTCAGAGCTACTTTCTGTGTCTGCACGGTGACGGGCTTGCGGCCCAGGCGGGGCCCGGCCGTGCAGAACCGCCCACAACCCCGATGAGCCCCAATAAGGCGGGACTATCCCTTTTCCAGCGTGAACTGGCACACGTTGGTGTAGCCGTCGCGGAACAACTCGGCGCAGCCGGTCAGGTACTTCATGTACCGGTTGTAGACCTCTTCCGACTGGATCGCGATCGCCTCGTCCTTATGAGCCTCCAGCGCCGCTGCCCACATGTCGAGCGTCCTCGCGTAGTGCAGCTGCAGCGGCTGGATCCGGCTCACCGTGAACCCGGCCTTCATGGCATGCTCCTCGACCATTGCCACCGTCGGCAGACGGCCGCCGGGGAAGATCTCGTCCTTGATGAATTTGAAGAAACGCACGTGCCGCATCGTCATCGGCAGATTGCGCTCTTTGAGCTCCTGCTTACTCGCCTGAACGATCGTGTGCAGCAGCATCTTGCCATCGGCCGGCAACAGGTCATACGCCACCTTGAAGAAATCGTCGTAGCGGTCGAAGCCGAAATGCTCGAGCGGACCGATCGCCACGATCCGGTCCACCGGCTCGTGGAACTGCTCCCAGCCCTCGAGCAGCACCCGCTTGGAACGCGCGCTATCCGACACAGCTAAGAGCTGCTCAACATGGGCCTTCTGATTCTTGCTCAGCGTCAGGCCGACGACGTCCACGTGGTACTTGTCCAACGCGCGCAGCATCGTCGCCCCCCAACCGCAGCCAACCTCCAGCAGCGTCATGCCCGGCTGCAGGCCGAGTTTGCCCAGCGCCAGGTCGATCTTGGCGATCTGGGCCTCTTCCAGCGTCATGTCGTCGCGCTCGAAATACGCGCAGCTGTAGGTCCGCGTCGGGTCCAAGAACAACTGGAAGAAGTCGTCGGACAGATCGTAGTGGGCCTGCACGTCCTCGAAACGTGGCCGCAAGCTCTGCATTTTCTCTAGCAATGTCAGTCCTGTCGTTACGGCTCGTGCGAAGAGTCCTTGTGGGCTTCGATGCCCGCACGCACTCGCGGCAAATAATCCTCACCACCTGATAGGGCAGCCTCGCCTTTGGCCAAACAGGGTGCCTGATCGCGAAGACCACCAGCGCGCCGGCACCATCGATCAACAGTTGACGTGTGGTGCATCCCCTCCTCACTCGAGACTGAACGTCTAGTTGTGTGATCAGAGGCTATGGCCAGACAGGCTACGGCCAGCCACTGCCATCGCGCCAGCGGCACGTACAGCGGCCCAACCGGTGGCCCTTTTCCAGGCCGCGTATGCGGTTGCCGCGCCACGCCGGTGAGGATGCCATAAGACGGCCATGAGGCGTGGGAGGCACACGGCGTTGGCTCCATCCCGAACCCTGCTCGCAGGGTTCGACAAGGGTTTGCGGACCGTTCTCGTCTATTACGCCGCCGGCGGTGAGCGGCCGATGAACCGTGACCATCGATCCGTCTTCTGCACGCATTACCGCCGTCGGTTCTCACCTGCCGAGGAGGCCCGAAAACACTGTCAGTCAGATCGATAGCTGGCCCAATGAACGCGGGACTTCAGGGCGAAGCTGGCCACGGCGTCGCCCGCCATCCAGAGCCGTCGATGCCGGCCGACTTCGGCGCAATCATTGACTACTGACACCTACTTGCACAAGATCCTCGAACTGTTCTTGCTTGTTGGCGGCGATGTTTGAGCGCGTCGGATCCGGTCATGAACGTTGCCGACGGTGCGCCGGTGGGGTTTTCGTTGTCGTTGGCGGTCGGTTGGCGTCCGGCGAGCAGGTAGTCCGACACCGCCCATGCCAGCGCGGTCAGCGACTTTTCCCACATCGACACATCAAGGTGCTCCCCTCGGCCGGTCCGAGCGCGGGCGGCGAGAGCGCCGTTTTCACCCATGCGGTCCGCGACGGCTGGATCGAGCACCGCGAATTCGTCGGAAACCGCTTGGGCGGCAAGGTCTCCGGGGAGGACCGGCACGGATTGTGAACTGCTGCGTGTTGAGTGTGCGTCCGTTTGTTCGGATTGCCGCGTGATCTATGCACATTTCTTGCGCATGCTCCCGGCGTCGGTGCGCGTCAGAGCCCGAGCAGCGCCAGCGGGACCGGCGATTGACCGTTTGCCAGCGACACGACCGCCGCAGGGCAGAATATCGAGATCGCGAGGCCGGTGAACATGGTGGCCGGGCCGAGCGGTCGACCGATCGCGTCGGCCACATTGGCCGCCACGTTTGCCACCGTCTGCCCGGGCTCAACGAGCCGTGGGCAGACGGATTGACCCACTGCGACGGCTGTCGCCGGATCGACACCCGTGAGGCCCTGGTTCGCCAGCGCCGTGAGGAACGAGTCACTGGCCGGGTCCGCGTGTGCCGGAGCCGCGATGGCCGTGGCGGTTCCCAACAGGCCGGCGGATACGACCAGCGACGCGACCGCCGCGGCGTGATTGCGCTTCATGACGTTGACATCGGGGCTCGGCGGCCGACCGTTACCGCCTAGGTACAGTGGCTCAAACCGAGCCCATCCCCGCTCCGCGCTCGAGGAGACGGCCACTGTTAGCCAGCCGTGCACTAATTGCCCTCGACGGCGACGACGAATCCCGCGCCGCCCAAGGCGGCCAATACCTCTTCCCGGTGTGCCGGACCCCGGGTCTCGACGGTAAGCATCACCTCAACTTCGTCCAGTGCCAGCTTGGGTGCTGTGCGGGAGTGCACCACGTCGAGCACACTGGCCCCGCTCTCGCTGACCACGCCGAGCAGCCTGCTGAGCCCGCCGGGGCGGTCCGGGATGGTGACCTTCACCGCGAGATAGCGCCCGGCGGCGCGCAGGCCGTGGGTGATCACGTGGGTCAACACCAGCGGGTCGATGTTGCCGCCCGACAAGACCGCGCACACGGGGCCGTGCAGACCGAGTTCGGGTGCCGATGTCATCAGCGCTGCCACGGCTGCCGCCCCGGCCGGTTCGACGATGAGTTTCGCACGCTCCATGCACAGCAACAGCGCGCGCGACAGCGCGTCTTCGCTGACAGTGCGAACCGAGTCGGCGAATGCCCTTACGTGGACAAACGGGATCGCGCCGGGCAATGCCACCGCGATGCCGTCGGCCATCGTCGACATCGACGCCGCACGTACGGGCTGTCCGGCGGCCAATGAGCCCGGCCAGGCCGCCGCGTTGGCGGCCTGCACTCCGATCACCCGCACCTGCGGGGCCAGATAGTGCACCGCCGCGGCAATTCCGGCGATCAGCCCGCCACCGCCGGTCGGCACCACGATGGTTGCGACATCGGGAATCTGCTTCAGGATCTCTAGCCCGACGGTGGCCTGCCCGGCGACGATGTCGGCGTGATCGAACGGGTGGATCAACACAACGCCGTCCTGCTTGGCAAATTCATGCGCCGCAACCAGCGCGTCGTCGACCGTCTCGCCGACCAGGTGAACCCGCGCGCCATACGCCTTTGTGGCCAGAAGCTTGGGCAGCGGGACATTCACCGGCATGAACACCGTCGACGCGATCCCCAGCTGGGTCGCGGCCCACGCAACGCCCTGCGCATGGTTGCCTGCGCTGGCCGCGACCACCCCGCGGGCCCGGTCCTCGAGGCTCAGATTGGCGATCCGGTTGTAGGCGCCACGCGGCTTGAACGACCCAGTGCGTTGCAGGTTCTCGCACTTGAGCCACACTTGTTCGCCCGTGCGATCCGACAGCGCCCGCGACGCGATGACCGGGGTCAGTCGCATCACCGGACCCAGCCGATCCGCCGCCGCGTTGATCTGATCGAGCGTGAGCAGCTCCACAGCTACACCCGCAACCCACGAACCGCCATCGGATCCCCCACTGGGTCACCCGGATAAGCGATGGCCCACCGCGTGAATGCGGTCGCGGACAGCCGGAGCGAAGCACGGTCGGCGTCGTTGGCGATGATGTCATCGACCTTCATGTTTCAGCCTCGCTTGCTCAGCCATCGAGGATTCGGTTCCAGGGTGACGCGTCATCGGGATAGAGCCAACGCTAGACCTGTCAACCGTCGCGATAGCGGAACACGCTCACGACTTGTGGTTTGCGCATCGACCTTCGCGGCGCGCGCCCATGACGCTCAGGGCGCACACGTGCTCGTCGCATCCGAACACGTCGTCCTCGACGAGCCAGAAGCCTTTCGTGCGAAGACGATCGAGCCGGGCCAACAGTGCGCTGCGACGACGGAGTTTTCTGGGAGGCGACACCGGCGACGCGTTGCCGGGTTGCGCGACGAGTTTTCTTGCCGCGGTGAGCAATCCGGTGAGGTCATTGACGGCGCGGACCAGCCGGCCCCGCCGCCGCCGCCGCATCGTTTCTGCCACGCTGGCGCAGCCGCTCGGTCTTTGCCCGAGCCCGGTCGCGGCCAGCTCGGCCAGCTCCCCGGTCACCCACACGAACGTGGCCTGCGTGTCCTCGGCGGTCGACACCGCTGTCCGCGTCGCGCTGGAGAGACTCGGCGGCTCGCAGGTCAGGCGCTGCTACTCGGGACCGGGCCGGGCCCTGGATCGACATGCGCGGGCTGCGCGACACCCCTGGACACGACCTTGGTGACGCGGCCACCCCTTGTCTGTGGGGTCGAGAAGGATCGGTTTGCCAAGCGCGAGAAAGACATTCGGATTCGGCGACTGGATTATCGGCGTGCGCAGCGAGCCGCTGGCCGTCCGCAACTGTTGCTGCTAAATCACCTGGCGCAGGAGAACGGCGCCGGTCCGGCCTGAGCGTCGCGGGCCAAATAGACTGCTGGCATGCACGCGTTGCCGGAGCTCGACCCTGTGACGGGATACGCACGGCTGCGCGACACCATCGCCGCGGCAGGGCAGCTGATCGTCGCCTACTCCGGCGGCGTCGACTCGGCGCTGCTCGCCTACGCGGCGCACGACGTGCTGGGCGACAAGGCCGTCGCGGTCACTGCGGTGTCGGCCAGCCTGTCGGTGACCGAACGCCGGGCCGCACGCGCGTTCGCCCAAGAGCACGGCATCGCGCACGTCGAGGTCGCCACCGACGAACTCGACCGCGAGGAGTACGCGCGCAACGACGGTTCGCGTTGCTTCTGGTGCAAGACCGCGCTGTTCGAGGCGATCGAACCGATCCGGGTGCTGTCGGGTGCACAGGTCGCGCTCGGCACCAACCTCGACGACCTGGGCGAGCACCGGCCCGGACTCGCCGCGGCCCGCGAGCACGCAGCGCTCGCGCCACTGGTCGACACGGGACTCGACAAGCGAGCGGTGCGCCAGATCAGCGCGTCCCTCGGTCTACGGACGGCCGACAAGCCGGCGCAACCGTGCCTGGCCTCGCGGGTCGCCTACGGCGACCGGGTCATTCCCGAACTGCTGGCGCGCATCGACGCGGCCGAGCAGGTCGTGCGGTCCCTCGGCGTCGCCGTTGTGCGGGTGCGTGCACACGCAGATGGCACGGTCGCCCGTATCGAGGTCGAGCCGGACGATGTGTCCACCGTCCTGGCCCACCGCACCGAGATCGACAGCGCCGTCCGTATGTGCGGATTCACGTTCTGCGCACTGGATCTGGCCGGCTTCGGCAGCGGACGGCTCACCGAGTTGCTGACCGTCCGCGCCCGGAGCTGACCGCGCTACAGAATCGTGTCGCCGGTCGCCAACCGACCAGGTTAAGTAGAGAGCTGATCCCGCATACGGTTCGTAGATGTCGCAACATAGACTTGCGCCGATGCCGCGTCGACAACATCCGGTGTCGGCAAGCGGACTTGCCGCCATCCCGCGTCGGCAGGCGATATCGGATGCCCGGCAACAAGAGGGTTTCGTCACACGACATCGCGGAAATCGCCACGGTGTCCGCGCAGATTTCCGTCGCATCAGAGCTACCCCAATCCATAACGGCCGAACCTGCTCGCGCCCCTGTGTGGCCCGTAAGGTTGCACTGTCCGACCAGGCCGACGCGCAGGACAGGACGTGGTGACCCAGCAGCCGACGGACTCGCGCGAGCTTACGTCGGTCACCGTTCGGCTGGTGGGCCCCTTCGAGCTCGACGTGGAGCCGCCGCGCAGCGACTTCCCGGTGCCGGCGGGCAAGGGTGCCCGGCTGCTGAAGATGCTCGCCGCCGCGTCCGAGCAGACCGTCTCCATCAACGACCTGATCGCCGCGCTGTGGCCCACCGACGCCCCCTCTGGCGCCGCCCGCAACATCGCGGCGCTGGTGAGCCGACTGCGTCGCGCGCTCGGCCGCGACACGATCGTCGGCGACTCGCGCGGCTACCGGCTGGTGACCTCCGAGCGCGTCCACGTCGACATCGCGCATGCACAGGTATTGTGCGCCAACGCCGAGCGCGAGAGCTCGGCCGGAACGTACGGGCTGGCCGAACTCGCCGCAGCGAAGGCCGAGGCGATCCTTTCGCGCGGCCGCGCGCTCGCCGACGAGGACGACGCCGACTGGGTCGAAGAGGCGCGCCACCGCGCGAACCGACTGCTGCGCACCGCCCGCGCATTGCACTGGAACGCGGGACTGGCCTGTTCCGATCTGGACGGCGCGATCAGCAGCGCCGAGGCCGCGCTCGCCGACGACCCGCTCGACGAGGATGCCTGCCGCGGGCTGATGACCGGGCTGTACCGGGCCGGACGCCCCGGCGCCGCCCTTTCGGTCTACGAGGAACTGCGCGGCGCGCTCGCCGACGCCCTGGGCATCGACCCGGCCGAGGCCACGCAGTCGCTGTACCTGTCCATCCTGCACACCGAGCGGCCGCCCGGACCGACCGAGCGCACGCCTCGGCGCCGGCCGGCTTCCGACGAGCTCATCGTCGGCCGCGACGAGGAGATCTCGACGCTGATCACGCTGTGGTCGGAGACGGTGGCCGGATGTGGCGGTGTCGCGCTCGTCTCGGCTGCGGCCGGCATGGGCAAGCGCGCGCTGGTCGATGCGCTCGCAGCGCGGGTGGGTTCGGCGGGCGGCACCGTGCTGCGCGCGGTCTGTGACGAGTCCGAGCGCTCGCTGTACCTGCAGCCGCTGGTCGAGGTCGTCCGTACGCTGCTGCTCGCCCGTCCCCCGGCCGCGGCGCGCGAGCTGTTCGGCGACTGCGCCGGCCCGCTGGCCGAGCTCATCCCCGACATCGGGCAGGTGCTCGGCCAGGTGCCGCCGGACGCGACGCTGCCCGAGGCGCAGCACCGCCGCGTGCTCGAGGCGTTCGCCGCGGTGCTCACCCGGCTCGAGCGGCAGAGCCCGGTGCTGCTCGTCGTCGAGGCACTCGAGCACGCCAGCGACGGCACGCTGGCGGCATTGCACTTCATCGCGACCAACGCGCGAACGCACAAGCTGCTGGTCGTCGCGACCGTCGACGCCGCCGACAGCGACCGGGCCACCGCCGTGCTCGGCCCGATCGCCCAGGTCATCCGTCCCGGACCGCTCGATGCGGCCGGCGTCGCCGAGTTCCTTCGCCGGGCAAACTCCTCACTCGACGCGCAACGACTGTTCGAGCTCACCGCCGGTTCGCCGCTGTACCTGACTGAACTCGTCCGGCACGGCAACGCTGTCGACGCCCGCGGCGACGAGCACATCGCGCTGCCGGACTCGCTGCGCGCCGCGATCAGCGCACGGCTGACAGTCGTCGGTTCGGAGGTGCTGAACGTGCTGCAGCTCGGCGCGACGTTCGGCGACAGCTTCACCCTGGACGAGGTGTCCGGCCTCGGGCAGATGCGCGTCGAGGACTGTGCCCGCCACGTGCAGCGCGCCCTGCGCGCCGACCTGGTCATCGCCCGCCGGGCGAGCTTCGGCTTCGCCAACAAGATCCTGCGCGAGGTGCTGTACCAGGGCGTTCCCGAGCCGGTGCGCCTCAACCGCCACCGTCGCGCCGCGTCGTTGCTCGCCGGGCAGCCCGAAGCGGCGGCGACGCACTGGGCCGCCGCCGGCGCGTGGGCCGAGGCGATCGACGCCTGGCGCGCCGCGGCCGAGTCGGCGCACCGCGCGTTTAGCAACACCGAGGCCGAACGGCTGCTCACCACTGCCGAGGCGGCGGCGGCGAACCTGGAGAATCCCGCGCTGCTCGCCGAGATCCTGATCCGGCGCGGCCAGATCCGCAGCGACCTCGGCTCGTACCCGTCCGCGCACGCTGACCAGATGCGCGCGCTCGGCATCGCCCGAGAGCTCATGGACGAGGCGCTCGAGGCGCGCGCGCTCGAACAGCTCGGGTGGACCGCGCTGTTCGCCCGTAACGCGCTCACCGCCACCGACCTCGCCGCCCAGTCGACCAAGCTCGCCGAGGATGCCGCGGCAGCGCCGGCCGCACCGCGCAGCGCGTTGCTTCTGCTGGGCCGCGTGCGCCACTGGGACGGCGATTACGAGGGCGCCACCAACGCATACGCGCAGGTCATCGCCGAACGTCCGGATGACGAGATCGCCGCGCAGGCACTCACCTTCCGCGGCGCGGTGCTGCAGCACGTCGACCGGTTCGCCGAGGCGCGGCGCATCCTCACCGAGGCGATCGTGCTGTGCCGCTCGAACGGGCTGTTCCGTCCGCTGTTGCAGGCCCTCTTCTTCACTGCGCTCTCGCTCGGCGACAGCGGCGACTTCTCGCGCGCGCTGCGTCACCTGCAACGGGCGCGTCGATTGATCGACGACAACTCGATCACCTACTACCGCGCCGGCATCGACACGACAACGTCGTGGCTGCTGAGGGAGACCGGCCACCTCACCGAAGCACGCGAGGTCGCCGACCGCGCGGTCGAGGAGGCCGAGCGCGGCGGCGGCGCACTCGAACTCGAAGCAGGGCCTGCACGCGGTGCTCGCCGTCGCCGAGTGCGAGCTCAGCGCCGGACGCTTCGACGACGCCGGCGCACGCGTCGAGTCGGCGTTGCCGTTCCTCGATCAGCCGCTGCCATACAAGGCCCGCGCTCGCATGCGGCTGGTCGAGATGCAGGCCCGCTTCGAGCCGGCCCGCGCCGAGGAACTGCTCGGGCTGGCGCGCAAACACTCCTCGCCCAAGTACCAGGCGCTGGCGATGTGGCACCTCGGCTCGCCCGACGAAGCGGCCCGGATCGCCCGCGAGGTCGGTTCGGATCAGCTGCTCGCGCAGGTCGGCACGCCGGACGAGGCTTGGGCTGCGATCACGCGCCTCGCCGCGCTGCTGCCCAAGGAGGACCAGGAGCGGTTCATGACCGTCGGCCGGCTGCCGCAGCAGTGGCGCGAGCGCACCGGACGGGTCGGCTGAGCGCTACCAGCTGATGATCATCGGCTGGTGCGGGATGCCGACGTAGACCTCGACCGGTCCGTCCTGCCGCCAGCCGAGGTCCTCGAAGAACCGCACCCTGTCGAGCTGCACGTGCGCCACCATGCACTGGCCGCCGCGGGCCTTCGCGATGCTCACCGCGAGCTGCACCAGCGGCGCGCCGAGCCCGGCCGCCCGGAACCCGGGCAGCACGGCGAGCCGGTCGCCCTGCCACTGACGCCCGCGCGGAGCGACCGGATACAGCCGCACCGCGCCGACGACGCGGCCGTGCACGACGCCGACGCAATGCACGGTGCGGTCGTCGGTGTCCCACGCGTCCTGGTCGGTGCCCTCGAAAACGAGCTGCTCAGAGACGAAGACTTCGTGCCGCACCCGCCAGTGCGCGCACAGGTCGTTGGCCGAGGTGGCGATCCGGCAGTCGACGGCATGCCGCACCGGCGGCACGACCGGGAGCTGAATGCCCGTCATGTCGGACGCTGACCCAGGTGCAACAGCGGCCGGTCCGCCGCAATTGAGCTGATCGCCGAACACGCCTGGCACCTCGCGCAGCCAGCCGACACGTTCGACGCGTCCATGCCGCGCAGCCGCATGTGCGCGGCCACCCTGCGGTAGATCCGTGCGGTGTACTCGGACGACGGCGGCACCACGTCGGCCATCAGGCTGCCGACCACGGGCCGGATCGGGACCACAAACGGGTACACGCCGATGTCGATGGCGCGCTTGCAGCCCTCGACGGTCACGTCCGGGTCCTCGCCCATGCCGAGGATGACGTAGGTCGACACCTGGCCCTCGCCGAACACCTTGACCGCGCGTTCCCACGCGGCGAAGTATGCCTCGATGCCGGTTCGGGCCTTGCCCGGCGCAACGCGCGCGAGCACGTGCGGATCGAAAGTCTCGATGTGGATGCCGACCGAGTCGATGCCCATGTCGCCGACCTGGTCGAGAATGTCGAGTGCGCGCGGCGGCTCGAACTGCACCTCGACCGGCAGCCCGGCGGCCTCCTTCACGGCCTGGCCGCACTTGGCGACGTACAGCGCTCCGCGGTCGCGTCCGTTCGAGCTGCCGGTGGTGAGCGTTGCGTCGACGGCGCCGTCGAGTTCCTTGGCCGCGACCGCCACCTCTGCCAGCTGCTCGGGCGTCTTCTTGACGATCGTGCGCCCGGCGTCGAGCGAGAGGCCGATGCCACAGAAGCCGCACTGGTCGCTGTTGCCCCAGTAGCAGCAGTGCTGCACGACCGTGCTGGCCAGCGAGTCGAGGTGCAGGAGCGCGATCTTCCAGTACGGCACGCCGTCGGCGGTCTCGAGGTCGTAGTACTTGGGACGCGGCGTGCCCTCGGCGGCAGCCATGCGTACGCCGTCGCGGTAGATCGCGTAGCTGACATCCTCGCACTCGAGCGTGTACGGCGAGGTCAGCGCGACGGCTGACTCGGTCGGGACGGTGACCGCGACGCCCTCGATCCAGATCATCCCCGAGTCGGTCGGGCCCGCGCCGCCGACGCGTCGTTCCATCTCGGCCTTCGCGCGCATGCCGCGGCTCTGCAGATCGGTGATCAGTTCACCGAGCGTGGAGGGAACGTCGCTGATCGTGGTCACCGCGCCGCCTCTCATCATTTCCTATGAAGTACGGGCGTCTAGTTTATTGAGACGCGCCGTGGCCGGGTATGTCAAGCAGCCGCGACGGCCAGCAATGCGTGCGCCAGCGCCGCTTCGCACAATGCGGTCAACGGCACGCCCTTGCTCACCGCCGCATCGATAGCGCCGGGATCGACGGCGCGCGCGTCGGCCACCAGTTCTTCAGGGTCGAGTGCGAACAACTCGGTTTCGGTGCGGCAGCGGGCGACCGCAGCACGGCTCAAGGTACCGACTGCGACGACGGCCGCCTCGTAGAGCGCAGGGTCGACCAGGACCAGCGGATAGATCTTGGCCTCGGCCTCGCGCCACCGGGCCACCGTCACCGTGCGGGCGATCTTCGCCTCATCCAGCTTTGCTTGTGGGTGATCCGCGGTCATGTCTACTATAGTAGATGTCAATCTCGTATCATCCAACCGCTTTCGTGGCGACCTGTTCTGGAGAATCTGTATGCGTCGTACCGCGGTCGTGGCTCTGGGGGGAAACGCCTTCACCCGAGAATGGCAGCGCGGAACCTACGCCGAGCAAGCCAGTAACGCGCTTGCGATGGCGCACAGCGTCAACGCCCTGATCCAAGGCGGGTGGAACGTAGCGATTGTGCACGGCAATGGCCCGCAGGTCGGCTCCCTCGCCATCCAGCAGGAGGAGAGCGCGGCCCTCGTCCCCGCCCAGCCGCTGTTCGCCCTCGACGCGATGACCGGGGCGCAGCTGGGCAGCATGATCGCCCTGTCGTTGCGGCACGCGTCGCGCGGCCAGGTCGAGGCCGTCGCCGTCGTGACACACACCGTCGTGTCGATGGAGGACCCGGCGTTCCTGAACCCGACCAAGCCGATCGGCCCGTTCCTCAGCGCCGAGCAGGTCAAGGAACTCGCCGATACTCGCGGCTGGACGACAGCGGAGGACTCCGGTCGCGGTTACCGGCGGATGGTGCCCTCGCCGAAGCCGTTGTCGATCGTCGAGAGTGCAGCCATCCGATCGCTCATCGCGAGCGGCGCCGTCGTCATCGCGGCGGGCGGTGGCGGGATACCGGTCGCGGCCGCCGACGACGGCTACGTCGGCGTCGATGCGGTGATCGACAAGGACTACGCGGCCGAGCTGCTCGCGACATCGATCGGCGCGGACACGCTCATCTTGGTCACCAGTGTCGAGCAGGTACAGCTCAATTTCGGCACGCCGCAGCAGTGTGCGCTCGACCTGATCACCTGTGCCGAGGCCGAGCGCTGGCTGGCCGAGGGGCACTTCCCCGAAGGCAGCATGGGCCCGAAGGTGCACGCCGCCATCCGCTTCCTCAAGAACGGCGGCCGTCGCGTCGTGATCACCACGCCGGAACTGGCAGCCGAGGCCCTCGAGCCGGCTGCCGACGGCACGCCCCGTGTCGGCACCACCATTGTTTTGTCCGACTCCCTGGCGGCGGCGAACCCATGACCAAGACCCTCCGGCTCTTCCCCTTCACCTACGTCGACTCGGTCGTCCAGCTGGCGGGAACGCGTGCGATGTACGTCGTCGAAGGCGTCGCGTGGGCAGCCGCCGCGCTGGCCACCCCGGCCAACGTGTCGACGCTCGCTGACGAAGGCTTCGACACCTCCGACTTGGACTCGGCCGGAGCGAACGACCTGTTCCTCGCGGTGCGGGCCAACAATGACGCAGCCGCAAATGCCGCGCTCGACGCAGCGCAGAACGCGATGTTCAGCACGCGCCGTGCCCGCTCCGACGAGGGCGCCGCACCCGCGCCGCGCACGCTGCGCGGCGCACTCGACCTGCAGCCGGGCACCAATGTCGCGGTCATCTCGGTGCCCGGGGACTACGCATCGCTCGAGGCGCATAAGGCGCTGTCGGCCGGCATGCACGTGCTGCTGTTTAGCGACAACGTCTCGGTCGACGACGAGATCGAACTCAAGGACCGCGCCCGCTCGCTCGGCCGGTTGATGATGGGACCGGGCGCGGGCACCGCGATGCTCGGCGGTGTCGGCCTCGGTTTCGCCAACGTGGTCAAGCCCGGACGCGTGGCCGTCGTCGCCGCAGCCGGCACTGGCGCGCAGGAGGCGATGAGCCTGCTCGATCGCTGGGGCGACGGCGTGGCGTGCGTGATCGGCCTGGGCGGACGCGACCTGACCGCCGAGATCGGCGGCCGGATGGCCCGGCTAGCCGTGCACTCGCTGGCCCGGTGCGAGGACATCGACGCGATCCTGCTGGTGTCCAAGCCGCCTGCCGACGACGTGGCGCGCGCCGTGATCGCCGCCGCCGGCGACAAGCCGTTCGTCGGCGCGTATGTCGGCACGACCGCGAGCTTCGACCTGCCCCCGACAGCGCGAATCGCGGCGACCCTCGAGGCCGGCGTGCTCGAGACGTTGCGGATGCTCGGTTGCGATGTGCCGGACGTCGTCGGCGATCTCGAAGCGCAGGCGGCAAAGGCGATCGACCGGCTGGGCGACGGCCGCACGCTGGTGCGCGGCCTGTACTCCGGCGGCACGCTGTGCTACGAGTCGCTTACCATCCTCGGCGATATCCTCGGCCCGGTGTACTCGAACACCCCGCTCGACAAGAAGCTCGCCGTCCCCGCGCCGGACGGCAGCCACATCTGCCTCGACCTCGGCGAGGAGGAGTACACCAAGGGCCGGCCGCACCCGATGATCGACCCGCAGGCGCGCATCGACCTGATGCGCGAGCAGGGCACCGAGACTGATGTCGCCGCGATCCTGCTCGACGTCGTCATCGGGCACGGCTCGCACGCCGATCCGGCCGGCCAGCTCGCACCGGTATGCGAGGAGATTCATCGCAACGGCGGACCGCAGGTCGTCGCGTACGTACTGGGAACGGCGCAAGACCCGCAGGACTTCCGGCGTCAGCGGCGCACCCTCGAGGACGCCGGCTGCATCGTCGCCGAGACCGCCGCCCGCGCGGCACTGGCCGCGGCGGCACTTGCGACCCGAGACCCGCAACTCACCCGCAGAGAACTGTGACGCCATGACCGAGCGGATCGCGCTGCTGACCTATACGACTAGACCGCGGGGCGGGGTCACGCACACGCTCGCGCTCGGCGAGGCCCTCTACGCCGCCGGTGTCGACGTGCGGGTCGTCACGCTCGGCGATCCGGACGTCGGCTTCCACCGTCCGGTTGCCGTGCCCACGGTGATCGTCCCCGCGCCGCCGAAACTGGACACCCTCGAGGAGCGTGTGTTCGCCAGCATCGACGCGCTCGAGGCGGGGTTGCGCGAGCTGGCTGACGGCGTCGACGTGTTCCATGCACAGGACTGCATCTCGGCGCGCGCCGCGGCGCGGGTGCGTGACGCCGGCGCGGATGTGCAGGTGTTCCGCACCGTGCACCACGTCGACGACTTCACCACTGAGGCGCTGATCGACTGCCAGATCCGTGCGATCGAGGAACCCGACCGGGTCTTCGTCGTGAGCGAGCACTGGCGCGAACTGCTGCGCACCGACTACGGCCGCGAGGCCCGCGTCGTGCCCAACGGCGTCGACGTCGCCCGGTTCGCAGACGTGGGCGACGTCCGCCGCGCCGAGCTGCGGATGCGAGCCGGCGTGCGTGACCGGTTCCTGTTCCTGTCGGTCGGCGGCATCGAGCCCCGCAAAGGCAGTGAGTTCCTCATTGCCGCGATGGGCGAGCTTTGCGCGACGTTGACGCCGCCGCCGGTGCTGGCCGTCGTTGGCGGGCACTCGTTTCAGGACCACCGCGCCTACCGCGAGGCGGTCCTCGATCGGGCGGCCGAGGTCGGCCTCGATCTCGGTCGCGACATCGTGGAGCTCGGCACGGTCGACGACGAGGAGCTGCCGCACTGGTACCGCGCCGCGGACGCACTCGCGTTCCCATCCACGAAGGAGGGCTGGGGGCTCGCGATCCTCGAGGCGCAGGCGGCCGGGCTGCCGGTCGTCAGCAGCGACCTGCCAGTGTTCAACGAGTTCCTCACCGAGGGTGTCGATGCGGTGATGGTGCCGGTCGGCGACGCGCCGGCACTCGCCGCGGCGATGCGCGAGGTCGTCGAGGACGCGCAACTGCGTACCCGACTGGCCGACAACGGGCACGCCGTGGCGCAACGCTACAGTTGGGCGCAGAGCGCCGCCCGGCACGCGGAGATTTACCGCGCCGCACTCATCGACGTTGCGCGGTAGAGGTTTCGGAGTGGTCGTGATCGTGGTCGTAGCCGGCGGGGCGGGCCGCGAGTTCGGCCCCGCGGTCGCTGACCCCCGTCTCTGCGACGACACCGCGGGCGATCAGTGAGTCCTCGAGCGCGAGCTGCCAACAGCGGTAGTAGCTCCAGCACTCGGCCTCGGGCGGGTCGGCCTCCCACCGCTTGATCCGGGCGATGAGCGCGTCGCGGAAGTCGTCCCAGTCGAGCACGCCGGCGTCGGTGAGCGCCATGGTCATGCCGAACGTGCGGCTCTCCCACGGCTCGGCAAAGACCAGCTCGCCGTTGCTGCGCGGCGGCGCGGCCGGGCCGTCCAGGTCGAGCTCGACCGAGACGGTCATGGCGCCGCCACCACGGCCACCCCGACCATCGCATCGCGCGTGACGAGCTCGGCCAGCTGATCCTCGGACAGCGACTCGGTTCCCGCCGGCCGCTGCGGCAGGACGAGGAAGCGCACCTCGCTGCTGCTGTCCCACACCCGGATCTCGACGTCGTCGGCGAGGTCGAGGCCCATCTCGGACAGGACCGCGCGCGGTTCGCGCACCACGCGTGAGCGGTAGGCCGGGTCCTTGTACCAGCTCGGCGGCAGGCCTAGCACCGGCCACGGGTAGCACGAGCACAACGTGCAGACCACGACGTTGTGGACCTTTTCCTCGTTCGGCAAGACGACCATGTGCTCGCCCTGCGGGCCCTTGAAGCCGAGTTCGGCGATGGCGGCAGTGGCGTCGTCGAGCAGTCGCGCGCGGTACTCGGGATCGGTCCACGCCTTGGCGACCACCTTGGCACCGTTGAGCGGACCGACGTCCTTCTCGTAGGTGGTGATGAACTTGTCCATGACGGCGGGGTCGACCAGACCCTTCTCCACGAGCAGTTGCTCCAGCGCCTCGGTGCGCAGGGCGATCGGCAGCCGCTCCTCGACAGCACTCATGAGGCGGCCTCCAAGTGGCTTTCCCACAGGTCGATGTTGAGCGTGAAGTCCTCGGCGTCCGGGCCCCACAGTTCGTGCGAGTCGAAGCGCACCGAGTACAAGTGCTGTGCGTTCTCGCCCTCGAAGGTGGCGTGTGTGTCCGGCAGCAGGGCCGAGGGCTGGATGCGCTCGATCACGCCTTCGCGGCCACGCACGTAGCGCGTCAGCCGGGTGTGCTTGGTCGGATGGATGTCCTTGGCGCGCACCCGGTCTCCGACGGCGAACGCCGGCGGCTCGGTGACCTCGCGCAGCGAGCCGGCCGCTGTGGGCGCGTAGTCGGGCTTGTTCGGCTCGGGCCAGGCCGGCTCCTCGACGTTCTCACCGCGCAGGTTGCGGGCGCGCGCTTCGACCGCGCCGGGCGCGATGATCGACGAGTCGACGAGCAGCGTCTCGGCCGCGTGGCACCAGCGGCCGTAGTAGCCATCGGCGATGTAATTCATCGGGCTCTGCCGCTCGAGTGCGTGCCGGAACGAGTCGAGGTTCGTGCCGGAGGTCCGCATCGACAACAGGCCGAGCGCGAAGGCCCGCCCCTCCCACCTCTCGCCGAAAGCCGGCTCGTCACCCGGGCGCTTGACGGGGCCCCAGCCCTGCATGCCACCCATGTCTGCAATGCCGTCCATCACGCCTCCTTGATCGCCGGAGCTGGCCGGCAGTCGTGGCAAGGGCGGCGCGCCCGACGCCGAACGCCGGTGCGGGCGGTGATCACACTCAGACCGTCCAGGTATTGAGCTGAAACGCCTTCTCGCGCCACGCGGTGAGTGCCGCGTCGAGCACGTCGAGCGGGTTGAACGCCTTGACGCCGGGGATGAGGTTGTCCTCGCCGAAGCCGTAGAGGGCACCCATGGCAAAGCGGCAGGCGTAGATCGTGGCGCCCTCGTCCATCAACGTCTTGAGCTGGTTATTTATGGCGAGGTGACCCGGGAAGGCCTCCTGGCCCACCTTCGGGTAGCCACGGGTGCCGGACGCGAGCAGCACGCCCGGGCCGTACAGGACGATCGCCACGTCGAAGCCCTTGCGGACGAGGCGGGTCGACGTGAGGAGGTTGACCAGGGCGACCGAGCCCTCGTAGGGCACGGTGTGGATGAAGACGTAGGCTTTCTCCCCCGGCTGGGCCTTGATGTCATCGAAGAGCTTCTCCTCGCTGTTGAACAGCGACTCGCCAGCCTCGGGCAGTGGGTAGTTCACGGTCTTGGGCATGGTTCCGCTTCCTCTCAATTGTTGTGACAGAACGCACGAACCGCTCAGATCGCCGGTCCGGACGCCTCGCTGGGGTACTCCCATGTGCGTCGATGACTTCCGGGCATGCTGCGTATGACGAAGTGGCGCAGCCGCCACGGCAGAACTCGGTACATCGGTACGAAGATGCGCAGCCAGAAGAATTCCTTGAACCCGCCATGGTGCGCGGGGCCGGCCACGCCGTAGCGTTTCGCGATCTCCGCCTGCGCTGCCACGACGAGGTAGTGCTCGGAGTTAGCACGCAGCCAGGACGAGAAGGCCACGTCAGCCTCGCCCCAAGTTGTCGAGCGCGTTCTGTGCAGCGAGGGCGATGGGCTCGTTCAGCGCACCGATCGCCGGGGAGTAGACGTTCTCCATCGTCGCGAGGTCTTCGAGCGTGATGCCCTTGCGCACGCAAATCGCGAGGAAGTCCGCGCGCTCCTTGATGCCCTCGCCACCGACCATCTGCGCACCGATGATCTTGTGCGAGTTGGGCTCGGCGAGCAGCTTGACCCTCACGGGCTGCACGCCCGGGTAGTACCGGGCCCGGGAGATTCCGTCGGCCACCCCGATGATGTGCGGGATGCCGAGGCTGGCCGCCAGCGTCTCGCCGAACGAGACGCCGCCGATCATCTGGTTCGCGGCGAGCATGCCCCACGGCACGTACACCGGCGAATACATCTTGCTCCCGCCGCCGGCGTTGAAACCGGCGACCTTGCCCTGCGCGTAGGCGTGGCTGCCGGTCAGTCCCTGCAGCGGAACCTGCGACACGCCGTGAACGACCTCAACGCAGTCACCGGCCGCCCACACGCCCGCGACGTCGGTGGCCATATCGCTGCCGACGATGATGCCGCCGGTCGAGCCGATCTTGATGCCCGCCGCCGAAGCCAGCGCATTGTTCGGCCGTTTATGCGTCGCCACCACCACCAGGTCGGCGGGCAGGTCGCCGTGTGTGGTCCGCACTCCGGTGACCGAGCCCGTCCCGAGGAACGCCTCGAGCTTGGTGTTGAAGTGCAGTTTGACGCCCATGTCGGTCCAGTCCTTCTCGACCGGTTGGACGATGTCGGGGTCGGCGGAGTCGCCGAGCGTCCATGGGTTGGGGTCGACGACGTGCGTCTCTATCCCGCGATGCGCGAGCGCGGTGATCATCTCGACGCCGAGCGGCGACGCCTCCACGACGACGGCACGCTTCACGTCGTCGAGGCGCTTGTCCCACTGCTCGGCGGCCCGGATGTTCTTGACGTAATACAGCCCGTCGAGGTCACCGCCCGGAACGCCCGGGTCCGCATACTCGAAGCCCGTCGCGATGACGAGTCGGTCCCAAGAAACGGTGCCTTCGCCTGTAACTTCGATGGTCTTTGCGTTGAGGTTGATCCCGGTGACGGTGGTGCTGTAGTGGATGTCGATACCAGCCTTGACGTAGTCCTCTTTCGCGGCGAGGAACAGACGCTGAAAGCTGTCGATCTCCTTGCCGTGCACGAAGGGAATTCCGCAGGGGCTGTAGGCGATGTCCTCGAACGAGGTGTAGACAACCACTTCGTTTTCGGGGTTCGCGGCCTTTACCCCGCCGGCCGCGCCGGTGCCAGCCGCCCCCCCGCCGATGATCACCGTCTTCATGGGCACCCCGCCGCTTCTCAGGTGTTGGCCAGCAACTCGCCGTGTCGACTATGCGACTTAGTCGTCTACTATACTTAACGACAGTAAGTAGTCAAGGAATGAGGCGGTTCTGATGGCCCGTGACGCATCGCCGACCAGCGGTACTTCTGCTCTCCCTGCGGAACAGCCGCCGGACCGTGACGTCGAGCAGATCGTCGCCGACATCGGCCCGCGCCTGAAGGAGTTGCGCAGTGAACTCGGCCTGTCGCTGCAACAGATGAGCGCCATCGCCGAGGTGAGCGCGGCGTCGATCCACAAGATCGAACGCGGCGACATGGTCCCGACGATCACTACGCTGCTCAAGCTCGCGTCGGCCTTCCGCCGGCCGCTGTCCGACCTGATCGACGAGCGCCCGGTCGACACGAACGCGGTGTGGCACACCCCAAACGGTGCGGGTCAGCCCTCGTCGTTCGGCCAGGGCGGCGAGGCGCTGCAGATCTCCGGTCCGGCCACCCGATTCAAGGCACTCGCTCAGGCCGTCCAGCTGCCGGCCGGCGCCAGCGGCGGACTCCCCCAGCAGCGCGCTGGCGAGGCACTGCTGTTCGTGCTGTCCGGCACGGTCGACGTCACTGTCGAATCGCAGCAATTCTCGTTGCGCAAGCACGACGCATTGCATGTGCTCACCGATCGGATGGTGCGCTGGGTGAATGCCGGTCGCGGCACCACCTCGATGCTGTGCGTCAACCTCACCCACCCGTAGTCGAGGACATGCGCAGCAGCACGCCGGTCAGGACAGTCTCCGGTCCAGGTCGCGCATCGCCTCGGCGAAGCACTCGACCGGCGCGGAGGCGACGCCGGCGCCGATCTGGCCTGTGCCGGCGCTGACGTGCAGCACGCCCGTGTTCACCTTCGGGGTGATGCCGATCTCGGCGACGTTGCGGACGTCGACGCCGACCGGCGTGCCCCGGAAGTCCATCGTCGGCAGCTTGAATCGCGTGCTCGCGCCGGCGCAGATCTCGATCATCTGGTCGGTCGCCTTGCGCGCGTCGGCCATCGTGCCGCCGAGGAACGCCGCCACGGCGGGCGAACCCGCCGCGGCCGGGCCGCCGAGGCCGACCAGTTCGAGCACCGCGCTGTCGCCGATGTCCTTGGCCGCGGTCTCCGGCCCGTAGCCCGGGTAGTACAGCGCGTCACCGACCGGCGGCGCCTCGGCGACGTACCAGTGGTCGTGCCCGGCGAGCTTGATGCCGAACGTGGTGCCGTTGCGCGCCATCGTGGTGACGATGCTCGAGTTCGCCACCTGCTCGGCCCACAACGTCAGCGATTTCGCCGCCGCCATCGCCAGGTTCAGGAAGAACATGTGGTTCCCGGACAGGTAGGCGCCGAACTCGTGCCCCTTGGCGCCGACGTGGTCGACGATGTGCGGCAGCAGGTTTCGGATGAACAGGTTCGTCGTCGCCTGCGTGCGCATGTGGATGTCGTCGCCCATCGCGATGCCCTGCGTGGCCAGGGCCATCACGTCGATCGGTCCGTTGGCCTCGACGACGCTGCGCAGCACCGGTCCGGCGACGTCGCGCAGGAACCGCAGCCGCTGGATCGCGGCGTCGGTCTCGCGCCCGAACCATGCGACGTCGCCCGGGCCCTGGTTCAGCGGGGCGAACGCGCGGGTGCCGCCCTGCTCGTTGTCGACCACCCACACCGGCATGGACGGGCCGACGGCACTGGCCATCGGCACCACCGCGCTGTGCTCGTTGGCCGGTTGCAGGTGCACCTCGCCGTCGGCGAGCAACCGGTCAGCGCCGTCGACGTCCCCGGCCCAGCCCTCGGCGACGACCGCGGCGCGCATCGAGCGGCGCAGCGGGTCGCACACGTCGGTCCATGAGATCGCCGGTCCGCAGTGCAGCAGCGTGCGGTCGTCGACGTCCGGCACGGCGTCGCGCACAGTGCCGACCGAGGTGAGCATCGGCACGCCGGTATCGAGGCGGTGGAACACCTCGGTGTTGGCCGCCGAGACAGTGTCGTGGTGCACGCCGTGCAGCCGCGCGAGCGAGTCGACGGTGGCAAGGTCGCCGTCGGCGGGGATGCGCCACTCGACCTGCACGACCGGGCGGCCCTGCTCCGCAACCGATTCGGCGAACAGGGGCAGCCCGATGTTGACCACCTCGATCTCGTCCGGCAGGACGATCGGATCAGGCGCTGTCACGATTTCTCGTCATCGATGCCAGTACCGCCCGTGACGACCGCTCTGGCGTGGCGGACCAGCTCGTTCTCGGCGGTATCGAAGTGCGCCAGTCGCTCGCCCACCTGTCGGCTCATGTCGCCGACCTGGGCACAGGTCGTGGCGGCGGCAGCGGCGAACGCCTCGGGTGCGGCACCGCCGGTCGCGGTGCGGGTGGCGACGACGCTCTGCGCGGCGAGTACGTGCGCAATCTCCTCGTCGGTGACGCCCCAGTGCGCACCGGTCCGTGCGAACGCGGCATCCTCGACCATCGCCGCAGTGATCGAACGGCCCGGGATGCCGGCGCGGCTCGCCTCGCGCACCACGTCGCCGACCACCATGTATGCGGTGCGGTAATCGACGTGCCTGCTCACGGTCAGGTACTCGGCGAGGTCGGTCGACTGCGCGTAGCCACGGTCGAGTTCGGCACGCATCCGGTCGGGGTGCACCTCGAGCGTGCGCACGACGCCGCTCATCAGTTCGGTGACCCGCAGCGACAGGTCGAGTGCCCGCGGCACCTCGCCGTAGGCGTAGATGAAGTTGTCGCTGCGCGCGGACGGGCTCTTGGTCACGGCGAGGAAGCCCGACATCCGGCCGATCAGCACGCCGGACGCGCCGCGGACGATCGACAGCGAGTACGGGTTGCGTTTCTGCGGCATCAGCACGCTGGACCGGCTGAACGAGTCATCCAGGTCGACGAAGTCGAACTCGGCCGAGGAGAAGATCTCGAGGTCCTCGGCGAGCTTGCTCTCGTTGGACGCGATGCTCGCGGTCGTGGCGAGCACGGCGATCAGGTCATCGACCCGCCACATCGCATCGCGAGTGTGCATGATGACCGAGTCGAACCCGAGCAGGTCGGCGAGGTGGCTGCGGTCGTCCTGCAGCCGCGTGCCGTTGACACATCCCGCACCGCCGGGGCTCGCGTTGATGTTGCGCAGTTCGCCCAGCAGCCGCTCGGCATCGCGCAGCGCCGGCTGCGCGAACGAGAGCAGGTAGTGCCCGAACGTGGACGGCTGCGCCTGCTGCAGGTAGGTCTGGTCGGCCATCAGGGTGTCGGCGTGTTCGGTCGCCCGCCCGCAGAGCTCGCGCGCGAACCGCACGACGGCGTCGGCGAGTTCGGCTACCTGGCGGCGGACGCCGAGCCGCAGCGCGATGCGCGCCGCTTCGCGCCGGGGCCGTCCGGCGTGCAGCCAGCCGGCCATATCGCCGAGCCGCGCGGCGAAGTAGTGCTCGCGCGAGTTGTACGGCTCGCCGAGTTCCGGGTCGTAGCGGAAGTCGGCCGCGTCGGTCTCGACCAGTTCGAGCAGCAGCGCGAGTAGCGCACGTTCGGCGTCTCTCGGGATGATCCCGCGCCGCGACAGGTCGAGCACGTGCGCGATGTCGGCGAGGTTCAGCCCGTCGTGCAGGTGCGCTGCGTCGTCGCTCTCGATCTGGAACCCCGACCGCACCAGTTCCGGTGCGGGCCGGCCGACCGGCGTACCGGCGACGCGAACCCGCTCAGCCATCGCGCTCCTCCGCGGCGAACAGTCCGCACACCGCGGCCAGCGTGCCCCCGGTGTGCCAGAAGACAGTGGGCTTGTCGCGGTGTTCGGCCGCGTGCCGCACCGCCACCTCGAGCGTCCTGGCCGTGTAGCTGGCCTCGATCAGCAGGCCCTCCTGCCGGAGCGCGGTCTGCGCGAGCTCGCGCTGACCGCGGCTCATCACGCCGTGTGGCAGGTCGGTCGCGTCGATGAGGGTGAGGCCGGAAGGGTCGGGTGCGCCGCAGCCGCGCAGCAGGGCGCATCCCGAGGTGAGCGCGGCAAGGTGGTCGGTGAGTTCAGCCGGCGGACGGCTGACCGAGACGCCGATCAGCTGCCATGACGCCGCGAGCTCGGCGCGTCCGACTAACAACCCGGCACAGGAACCACCCGACCCGAGCGGGCACACGACAGTTGCGTCGTTGACGCCCGCGGCGGCGAGCTGGTCGGTGATTTCGCCTGCAGCGTCGGCGAATCCCATCGCACCGAGCGGGGTCGAGCCGCCGCGGGGCACCGCGTAGGGCGTGCGGCCCGACGCGGCCAGCTGGTCGGCATGCCTGCGGATCGCATCGTCGATGCCGCTGCCGCTGGCCTGCACCCAGACGATCAGCGCACCGCACGAGCGGGCCAGCCGCAGGTTGGGGCTGAGTTCGGGCGTGCCCGAGGATGTCGCGATGACGAGCACGCAGCCGAGCCCGGCGGCCCGCGCGGCGGCTGCTGCCGCGGCGCAGAAGTTCGACTCGGCTCGGCCACCGGTGACGAACACGTCGCTGCCAGCGCGTAGCGCGCCGGCGATGAGGTACTGCAGCGGGCGGGTCTTATTGCCGGCCAGGCCAAAACCGCTCAGGTCGTCGCGCTTCACGTAGAGCGGGCCGAGGTCCAGGGCGCGCTCGATGCGATGCAGGCGGGCGAGCGGTGTGGGGAACGCGCCCAGCGTGTAGGTCGCAACCATCAGCTGGGTCATCGCCGATTCCCGCGCGCACGGGACAAGACAACGTCGACCATCGCCGCCGCCGATCCGGTGCGCGGCCGCGAAAGCCATTCGCCCACCTCGGCTGGCGACAGGTCGTGTGAGGCGACGGCATTCACCGCGTTCGCGAGGCGCTCGTCGATCGGCTTGCCGTCGTCGCCGCGCGCGAGCAGATCCTGCAGCATCGCCTGCGCGCGGTGTTTGCCGAGCCGGGCCGACAGCTCGACGAGCATCTGCTCGGAGTACGCGGACAGCCCGGCTGCGCGGATGTTGCGCTGCATTGCGTCAGTGTCGACGTCGAGGCCGGTGACGACACCGAGCGCGGTCGACAGCGCAACCACGGTGAGCTCGCAGACCTCGGGCAGCGCGAGCCATTCGACCTTCCAGCCGCGGCCGTCGCGTTCGTGCTGCTGCTCGATGCCCTCGAGCAGTAGCCCAGCCTGCGCGCGGACGAGCCGGGCGAGCGTCACCAGGTGCTCGCTCGATTCGGGATTGCGTTTGTGCGGCATGGTGATGCTGCCGACGCCGGACGCGCTGCGCGGCTCGCGAAGCTCGCCAATCTCGGACCGCTGCAGCTCGTAGACCTCGTTGCCGATACGCGCAAGGGTGCTGCAGATCATCGCGAGGACGTTGGCGAACTCAGCGATGCGGTCGCGGCTGGTCGTCCACGAGATGCCCGGGTCGGCCAGGCCGAGCTCGGCGCAGAACGCGGCGCGCAGGTCGAGGCCGCGCCCGCCGAAGAAGCCGAGCACTCCGACTGCGCCGGCGAGCTGGCCGACCGCCCAGCGCGGGCGTCCCTGATCGAGGCGCTGCCGGTGCCGGGCCAGCTCGTCGCCCCAGCTGGCCGCCTTGTAGCCGAAGGTGATCGCCGAGCCGGGTTGGCCGTGCGTGCGGCCGAGTTGCACGGCGTCACGGTGCAACTCGGCGAGTTCGAGCACCGCCCCGGTGATCGCGTCCAGCCGGCTGCTGACGAGGTCGGCCACGTCGCGCATCACGATGCCGAACCAGGTGTCAGAGACGTCCTGAACGGTGGCGCCGTAGTACACCCACTGGTCGACGCCATCCGGCAGGACCGCCTGCAGCCCGCGGATCAGCCCGAGCGTCGAGTGCGACGTGGCGCGGGTCTGCTCGGCGACTAGCTCGAGGTCTAGATCCTCTGCGCGCACCGTGCCGATCGTCTGCGCCGCGTCGGCCGGAATGATGCCGAGCCCGGCCTGTGCGCGTGCCAGCGCCTGCAGGATGCGCAGCCAGGTCGCCACCCGCGATTGTTCGTCGAACACGTCGGACAGCTCGGGTGCGGTCCACAGTTGCGCGTACATCCGCGCGTCGCTCATGCGGGTTGCCATGCCACCTCGCTGAGCTCGGCGATCCGGTCCAGCGCCTCGGAGACGCGTTCGAGCGACGCGCCCCACGGCACCGACACCCAGTTCCGCCCCGACTGCAACTCGTCGTCCTGCAGGCAGCACTTCGCCAGCAGGAGATCGGTCGTCACCGGACGTTCCAGCGGGCACAGCGTCACTGACGCAACGTCGTCGCCGTAGAACGCGCGATGGATCTGCTGCGAGCGAGTGCAGCCGAACAGCAGCCAGTCCCGTCGCGCCGGATGCTCGTCGAGGAAGCTCACCTCGGCAACGTCCGACTCGAATCCCGAGCCGCGGCAGGGCAATAAGTAGAGGCCGGCCGGGTGGTCGGCGGCGAGATCGACGAGGTCGACGACGTCGGGCACGACCTCGATCGGCGGCAGGTCCTCGCGCACGTCGAGCACGCGGGTCACCTGGTCGACGAGCTTGGCCGGGCTCGGCGGCACAACGTCGCGTACCCGCACCCGCACCGGCTGCGGGTCGATGAGGAAGCTGACATGCTCGTACCTGCCGTGCACCACGACAGCGCGCCGGCCGGGTGCGAGTTCGCGCGCGGCACGGGCGAGTTGGGTTGGGACGCCGGTATCGACCTCGGGCGCGTGCACCAGCGCCGTCTCGTCGGGCGTGGCCAGCATCGTCACCTCGACGATAGGCACGAACAGCGCCGCATCATCGGCTATGTCGGCGGCGTCGAGCTTGTGGATGCGCAGGATGCACACGTCTGCGCCGTTCTGCACCACGGCGAACCGGGTCTTGAAGTAGGCCGAGCGGCCGACGAAGTGGTCGCGCAGCGCTGTCTCGTCCAGCGGGCACTCGACCCGGGTGACCGACACCCCGCGGTAGTTGCCGGGATGCAGGTTGGTGGCGCGCGCACTGGGGGTCACGTCGTGCGATGCGCGTGTGCCCCGACGGTGTCCGCGCGCAGTCCGAGGCGCAGTGCCTCGACACCCAGGACGTCCTGCTGGGCGACGTTGGCCAGGTTCACCTCGACGCCGAAGTGCCAGATGAGCCAGCTCTGCTGGTCCTTCTGCGGTGCCTCGAACAGGATCCGCTCGGCGCCGTCGACCGATGCGATCGCCTCGGCGACCTCGACACGCACGCCGCCGGACGGGTCGTACAGCCCGACCGTACCGCTCTCACGTCCCTCGGCGACGACCTTCCACGATCCGGCGTCGAGATCGCGCACGACCTCGTCACGCCATTCGGCCGCGACGACCGAGCACTCGGGGTCTTTGCTGCCGACCTCGCTAACCGCGACGAGTTCCTGCGCGGCGTAGGCGATCAGCTCGGCCTTGTCCTCGAGGGTCATCGGCGCGACACCCCGCGAGATCTCGACCATGCCGAAGCCCGCCGCGGCCGCCCACGACAGGCAGTCCTTCGCGCGGCCCTGCAGCCACGACACCTCGAGCAGCGTCCCGCCCAGGCACGGCTGCACGCCGTGCCGGCGCAGCAGCGTGATCTTGAGATCCAGCTCCGGATCGAGGTAGGCGGTGCCCCACCCGAATTTCCAGATGTCGATGACATCACCCGCCGACCGCAGCAGTCCTTCGGCCGCCACCGCCGACATCCCCTTGTCGAGCACATGCGTGATGCCGAAGGAGCGGGGCTTCGCAGGCCGCGGCGGCAATGTCAGGAATGCGGGCGCAGGCACACATCGGATAGTATATGGTGCGTTTACGATGCGCAACGCGCCCCGGGCGCGCCGCGGGACAGGGGCGACACCGTGGGAGACGACACGCAGACCCGATCACCAGCGGTACTCCCCGACACGCTGCCGCAGCTCGCCGAGCGCGTGCGCGCCTGGGCCGGGCTGCACGCGAAGAAACCGATCCGCGTGGTGTCCGACGTTTTCGGCGCCACCGATTGGGTCAGCGGGCCCGGCGACGACGGCGCGGCCGTGGCGTTCGACGACTCGTTCGTCGTCGCGTGCGGCGAGGCGTTGCTGCCGAGCTTCGTGCAGCACGACCCGTTCGGCGCTGGCATCGCCGCGGTGCTCACCAACGTCAACGATCTGGCCGCGATGGGTGCGCGCCCGATGGGCATCGTTGACACGATCGTCGCCGACGAAGCGACCAGCCGCGAAATCCTGCGTGGCATGCGGCACGGCTGCGAGCTGTACGACGTGCCGCTGCTCGGCGGTCACCTCACTCGGTCCGACGGTCCGCCCGCGCTGTCGGCGTTCGGCGTCGGACGGGCCGAGGCGGTGCTGTCCATGACCAATGCGGCGCCCGGTCAGGCGCTGCTGCTCGGCTGCGCGGTGCGGGGCGAGATGCGCACCGACTTTCCGTTCTTCCGCGGCTTCGACGAGCGCGGCAGCCGCGCGGCCGGCGATGTGCGCCTGCTCGCCGAGCTCGCCGAGAGCGGTGCCTGCGTCGCGGCGAAGGACGTGAGCATGGCAGGGATCATCGGTTCGCTGGCCATGCTGCTCGAGCACGGCAAGTGGGGCGTCGAGGTCGACCTCGACGCGCTCCCTTGCCCCGACAGTGTCGCGCTCGACGAGTGGCTGACCTGCTTCCCGCACTTCGCGTTCCTGCTGGCCGGTCCGGTCGACCGGGTCGACGAGGTGCGCGCGGCGTTCCATGCGCGCGACCTCGAGGCCGAGGCGATCGGTACCGTCGACGACACCGGTTCCATCCGGATCGCGTCAGGCGGGGAACAGGTACCGGTGCTCGACCTCACCACCGAGGCGATCACCGGGCTACGCTGACGGCGGCGTCGCGACCTGCCCGTTACCGGCCGCGGATGACACCGCCGCCGGGCGGAGACTCAACTACCTCCCGCAGCTGCGAGGACGGCGTTGCGGTGCACGCGCTGTGCGCCCATCGCGACGTCCGTGGCCAGGCTGAGCGCGCGCTCGGCGAGATCGGCATCGGTCCACGAGTGCGCGTGGGCGAATTCGACCCAGCGGTTCGGCGGGATGAGGGCCCGCTCGGAGTAGTCGAGCTCGCCCCAGGTCACGGCGAGTTCGATCAGGTCCAGCATGCTCTCGGCGTCGCTGAGCGCCCGCAGCAGTTGATCATGGTGAACTCGAGTCGTCTTGCTGAACCGGCAGTGACAACTCCGGCCGGTGTCGAGACGGTGCACAGTCGCCTGTTCTGAGGTCATCGCCTGCCCTTCCACTCGGGGGCTACCCAGCAGCACAGTTCAACACGAGCTGTTGCACCGTTGTTGCACGAAGCCGAAGGTGGCGCAACTCGTTACGAGTCCGGCACATCCACTGTGATTCTCGGTGGATTCCTCATCGTGTTCGTCACGTAGCAGAGGCCACCGGCGGACTCCACGAGCCGCTTGCGCGCTTCCGGATCGACCCCGACGAGCCGGACGTCGATGCGCAGGTCGGAGAACCGCGGGCCGTCGTAGGTGCCGGAAACCTTCACGTCGATGCCGTCGGCGGTGAGGCCTAGTTTGTTCGCCGAGTACACGAGCGCGAGCGTGAAGCAGGACGCGACCGAGGCGAGCAGCAGGTCGGTGGGTTGCGGGCCGTTGCCCGTGCCGCCGGCGCTCACCGGCTCGTCGACATGGATCTCGAAGTCCGGATGGATAGACACGTCGCACTGCAACGGCCCGGGTGTCCACGACGCACTGACCTCTCGCTCCAAGGCCGCCACCTAACCATCCTCGAGTTGGCAGTTCTCATAGGGTACGTTCCGGCGCGGTGCGAGACTGAGCGCGTGGCCACCGGTCCAGTGCGCGAACTCGACCTCGGGTACGCGCGGCTTGACCTTGACCGCGCTGCCCGCACGGGCGATCCCGAAGCGCTGCTCGCAGCCAACAAGACCGACGGCGAGGTCGTGTCGATCCTGCGAAGCCTGCACGAGCACTTCGCCGACCGCGCGGTCATAGCCACCCGTTGTACCGATTCCGCGCTGGCCGCCTGCGCCGACGCGTTCGGCGACGCGGCCACGATCGACACCCGCGCCCGCACCATCGTGCTCGGCCCGCTGCCGACGCCGCACGGCACCGTCGCTGTTGTCGCCGCCGGGACGTCCGACCTGCCGGTAGCGCTCGAGGCAATGGTGACGGTGCAGGTGCACGGTGCGCGGCCGGATCTCGTGGCCGACGTCGGCGTGGCCGGGCTGCACCGCGTCCTGGGTCAGCGCGACCGCATCGACGCCGCCGACGCAGTGGTGGTGGCCGCCGGCATGGACGGCGCGCTGCCGAGCGTGCTCGCCGGGCTGACCGGTGCACCGATCGTCGCCGTGCCGACCAGCGTCGGCTACGGCGCATCGTTCGGCGGACTGGCCGCACTGCTCGGCATGCTCAACTCGTGCGCGCCGGGCGTCAGCGTCGTGAACATCGACAACGGCTATGGCGCCGGGGTGATTGCCGCGCGCATCGCCCGCTGCCGCAAGCGGTGAGTCGTCGGTGACGACGCTGTGGATCGACGCGTCACAGGGCGCGGCCGGTGACATGCTGCTCGCCGCGCTGCTTGATGCAGGCGCGTCCCTCGACCGGGTCCGCGCGGTGCTGGCTGGGCTCGACGTCGAACCGGTGCAGGTTGAGGTCGCCGACGTGCGCCGGCATGGCCTTCGCGCGCTGCACGCCGATGTACGCACGGCGCACGCGCACACCGAACGCGCGCTACCCGACGTGCTGGCCGTGCTCGCCGCGGCACACCTCGACAATGCCGTACAGCTACTGGCCGTGCGCACTTTCACCGCGCTCGCCCAGGCGGAGGCGCGCGTGCACGGCACGACTGTCGACCAGATCCACTTCCACGAAGTCGGCGCGCTCGACGCCATCGCCGACGTGGTCGGCTGCGCGGTAGCGCTCGGCGACCTCGGCTTGCTCGACAACAATGCCTCCGTCGTGGTGAGCACGGTCGGCGTCGGGTCCGGAACGGTGCGCGGCGAGCACGGACTGCTGCCCGTCCCTGCCCCGGCTGTCGTCGAACTGCTTTCAGACGCGGGCGCACCGGTGTCGGGCGCCGGTCCGGCGATGGAACTGTGCACGCCGACTGCCGCCGCACTGCTGACCGTGCTCGCCGACTCGTGGGGTCCGTGCCCGCCAATGCGGTTGCGCGTGTCCGGTATTGGCGCCGGCACCGCCGATCCGCCCCATCACCGCAACGTCACCCGCGTGCTGGTCGGCGAGTCGCTCGCGTCCGCGACGATCAGCGAGGACCTCGTGCTCGTCGAGACGACCGTCGACGATCTCGAACCACGACTGTTGCCCGGCCTGCTCGAGGCGCTGATGCGCGCCGGGGCGCACGACGCGTGGGCGACGCAGGCGCACATGCGCAAGTCACGTCCCGGCCTGGTGATCAGCGCGCTATGCGCGCGGGAGGGCGTCGACGCGGTGTTCGCCGTGCTCGTCGAGCACAGCCCGACGCTGGGCGCGCGCACGGTGCCGGTCGGCCGCCTGTCGTTGCGGCGCACCGCCGAGACTGTCGAGGTCGACGGGCAGCAGATCTCTGTCAAGTGCGGCTGGCTCGGGGACCGGCTCGTGACGGCGACTCCCGAGTTCGCCGATGTCGCGCGTGCGGCCGCCGCTCTGGAATGCAGCGAACGGGCCGTGCTGAGCGCCGCGAACCACAACTTCACTCTTATCAGGGGTGACTACCAGCTGGCCTCGCCTAGCCGGCAGTCGGACTGGTCGACGCCAGCAGGTCGCAGCCACCGACAACGGCGAGTATGAA
>CAWCXH010000012.1:0-59877 GCA_963799495.1 uncultured Actinomycetota bacterium | reverse complement strand
CGACGGTGTGGCGCCGGTTCAGCCGCGGCTGGATCAGCACCGTGCCCGGGCCGGATCCGGACCACCGATGTGGTTGGCGATGGCGATGATCGTCCAGAGGTGCTTGTCGCCGTACCAGCGTTCCGCCAGCACCTTGAGTGTCTCGCCGGCGACGACGGTGTGGTGGCCGGGATTGGCCAGGTCGGGGATGAGCAGCCACTCGCCGACGATGAGGTCGCGCTGGGCGGCGCCATTGGGTATTTCGTACACCGCGCTCATCGCGACGTCGTTATAGAAGCGCAGGGCCAGATCTGCTTTCTTGTCGCTGGCCTTCACCTGGTAGCGAAAGGTGACGTACGGGATCTCCAGTTCCTGGCCGACGACGATGTGGTCGGGACTCGAGAGGTCGTTGATCACGGCGATCCGGATACAGCCCGCCGTCACCGTAGAACCGCTCCGCCAACTTCCACAGCGTCGTCGCTCTTGACCGGGTACCTGCTGCTCATGATCGATGCCCTTCGTGCCGTTGCGCCCCGGGCGGGACGTTGCGCACAGTCTCCGCAGGTGGGCGGTCATGGGTCACGGGTAGTGCACTACTCGATTCGGCGACCCGCGTTAAGCCAGGAACGTCGCGATCGCCGAGTTGAGTTCGGGGGAGGCGGAGGTGGCCAGGTTCTGGTAGCTGCCGCCGCTGATCTCGGCAACGGCTTCCCATGTCGAACGGTCCGAATCGGTGCCGAAGTCGATGATGTTGATGGCAACCGGCCGGGCCGGGTCGACGCTGTCACGCACGAACTGCTGCAGGCCGGCGCCGTCCAGGCTCTGGTCGGTGTGCGGTCCGGTGGTGATGACCAGAACCGAATTGTTCTGTCCCTGGCGGAAATTCGCCAGCGCCTCGTTGTAGACCAGCCGTAGCGTGGTGAAGGACACCGCCCCGCCGGATGTCGATGACAACGCGTCGAGCGTCTCGGTCAACGCCACTGAGCGCGGCTGGCCGTTGACGGCATCGGCCAACCGTCCCGCGGAGACCTGGGTCCCGCCTGCCACGCCGTCGAAGGTCCACAGACCGACCGCGGAGGTCGGCGGCAGCGCCTCGATCCGAGGAATCAGCGCATTGACCACGTTTCCCGTCCGGGTGTTGGTGCCCTCTTCGGTGGGCATCGACAGGTCCAGCATGATCGTGGTGGCCGCGCCCTTCGCGGGTGTGGCCAACGCGTTGGCCATGGTGGCGCGCATGGCGCTGTCGCCGACACTCAGCGGGGCCGATACCGGCGCGAAGCTGGTGACGTCGCTCTTGGGCGGGCTGCCGCCCTCGGTGCGGAAGCCCGCCTTGGCCAGTTCGGTGAGTTGCTCGGGCTCACGCATGAAGCGAGCGAACTCACTGGCCGCGGTCACCTGTTCCTGGGATAACCAGTCACCGCTGAGCAGGACGGTGGGGTAGTCGGCGGTCGCGGTCGGCCCCGGCGGCAGCCAGGACGCCGCGGTGTTCTTGGCGTCGGGAAGCGAGGCCGTGCGCTGGTAGAGCTGTTGTTCGGTGGTGACGACGGCGTGCACCGGGGCGCTGGCCGGATCGGTGGCGCCCAGTAGTGCGTCCATCGCGGTGCCGGCGTTGTTGTCGGCGAGCTTGGGCTGGCCGGCCATCAACGTGTTCACCGCGCCCATGCCGACACTGGCCGGAGCACCTTGCGGCGCGGACGCGGCGGCCACCGCCTCAGCCGCCAGGTAGGTGGCGTCGCTGTCGCCGCTGCGCGGCAGCGCGAGTCGCAGTGATCCCCAACCCGGCAGATCCAGGTCGTCCAACGCCGTCGGGTTGGTCTGGAGTCCGGGTAGGGTAGCCCAATTCTGCTGGGCCAAAGCGTCTTTCAGCTGTGGACGAATGGCGAGCAGGACGGGTGAGCTGACCAGCGACCTGCTGTCGCTGATCGTTTTCGCTCCGGCCGCGGCCTCCAGTCGCGCCGCTGACACCGAGCTGGCCGGGATCCACAGGGCGGGCCGGTCACCGAGTTCGGCGGGCCAGTTGCCGGCAAAGCCGCCGACCACCTGTTCGGAGTCGGCGGGTTTGATGCCGACGGCCACGCAGCGGTCGCCCACCGGGTCGGCGGCTCTCGTTGTACCTGTCGCCCAGCGTCCTCACCTGCTCGGCGATGGACGGGTCTGCGATGATCGCGACCGAGAGCTCGCCGTCGACACAGCGTGCGGCGGCGGCCTCGGTGCGGTTGGACAGTGCGTCACCGAAGAAGCGCCAGAGGATGACGCCGGCGACCACCACGACGACGGTGACCAGCGCGGCGATGACGCCGAGACTGACACCGCGCCGACCGCCGGATACGGCCCGGTGGCTGCCCGTCCATTCACCGCCTTCCCAGTCCCCGCTGTGCTGCGGGGTCGACGGGGGCGGCATGGCTGAACTGGGCTCGCGGTACTCCGGCTCCGGGTAGTCGTGCTGCATCAGCCTACTCCGGCCCGGTGTACTCGGGCTCGCGGTATTCGGGACGGTCGTACGCCGACTCGGGAAACCCGGGCTCGTCGGACCCGGGCTCCTCCTCGTGGGGCTGCTCCGGCTCCTCGCCCGAGGAATCCTCGGGATCGGGAATGCTATGCCTGCCCATCCCTGCCCCAGTGCTCGATCGGTCGATTCATCACCACAGGCCCGTCATCCCACCTCGCCGAAAGTTTAGTCACCCGCCATGCGCAGCCTGGGATTTGAACTCGCGCCGGCGTCGATGCAGGATCGGCTCGGTGTAGCCGTTGGGCTGCGCCGCTCCCAACAGGATCAGATCCTGGGCAGCCTGGAACGCGACGCTGGCGTCCGGGTCGGGTGCCATCGGCCGGAACTCCGGATCCTTCTCGTTCTGCTTGTCGACGACCGCGGCCATCCGCCGCAGGCTGGCCTTCACGTCGTCCTCGGTGATCACGCCGTGGCGCAGCCAGTTAGCCAGCAGCTGGCTGGAGATCCGCAGGGTGGCCCGGTCCTCCATCAGCGCGACGTTGTGGATATCCGGCACCTTGGAGCACCCGACGCCGGCGTCGATCCAGCGCACCACATAGCCGAGGATCGACTGGCAGTTGTTGTCGACCTCCTCGCGGATCTCATCCGAAGCCCAGGCCAGTTCCTTGGCCAGTGGAATGGTCAGCAGCTCGTCGATGGTGGTGCGCGACTTGCCCGCCAGCTCCTTGTGCACCTCGTAGACATCCACCTCGTGGTAGTGCATCGCGTGCAGGGTGGCCGCAGTCGGTGACGGCACCCACGCGGTGGTGGCGCCGGCCTTCGGTTGACCGATCTTCTGCTCGACCATGTCGGCCATCAACTCGGTCATCGCCCACATGCCCTTGCCGATCTGCGCGCGTCCCGAGAACCCGGTCGCCAGGCCGACGTCGACATTGGCGTCCTCGTAGGCCTTGATCCAGGGCTGACTCTTCATCGCGCCCTTGCGGATCATCGGGCCGGCCTCCATCGAGGTGTGGATCTCGTCGCCGGTGCGGTCCAGGAAGCCGGTGTTGATGAACACCACCCGGTCGGCCGCGGCCTTGATGCAGGCCTTCAGGTTGACGGTGGTGCGCCGCTCCTCGTCCATGATGCCGACCTTGATGGTCGCCTGCGGCAGTCCGAGCACATCCTCCACGCGGCTGAACAACTCGGCGGTGAACGCCACCTCTTCGGGGCCGTGCATCTTCGGTTTCACGATGTAGATCGACCCGGTCCGGCTGTTGCGCAGCGGACCGTTACCCTCGCCGTCCTTGAGACCGTGCATCGCGATCAGGCTGGTGAACAACGCATCCTGGATGCCCTCTGGCACCTCGTTGCCGTCGGCGTCGACGATCGCGTCGTTGGTCATCAGGTGGCCAACGTCGCGGACGAACAGCAGGCTGCGCCCGGGCAGGGTCAACTCGCCGCCGTCGGGGCTGGTGTAGGTGCGATCCTCGTTGAGTTCCCGGGTGAACGTGCGGTCGCCCTTGGTGACCTCCTCGGTCAGATCGCCCTTGTTCAGGCCGAGCCAGTTGCGGTAGCCCAACACCTTGTCGTCGGCGTCGACCGCGGTGACGGAGTCCTCGAAATCCATGATCGTGGTGACGGCCGACTCCAGGATGACGTCCTTGATCCCGGCGGCGTCCGTGGAACCGACCGGCGATTCCGGGTCGATCAGGATCTCGATGTGCAGACCGTGGTTCTTCAGCAGCACGGACCACTGGCGCGAGCCGAGCTCGCCGGTGTAGCCGACGAACTGCTCCGGCGCCGCCAGCCCGGTCGACAGACCGTCGCCAAGCGTGATCAGCAGCTGACCTTCGTCGATCTTGAGCCCGGTCGCCTCGTTCCACGCGCCTGACGCCAGCGGTGTGGCCTCATCGAGGAACCGTCGCGCGTAGGCGATGACCTTGTCGCCGCGCACCCTGTTGTAGCTGGTGCCCTTCTCCGCGTCGTCGTCCTCCGGGATGACGTCGGTGCCGTACAGCGCGTCGTACAGCGAACCCCAGCGGGCGTTTGCGGCGTTCAGCGCGAACCGTGCGTTGAGGATCGGCACCACCAGCTGAGGGCCCGCGGTGGTGGTGATCTCGTCATCGACGCCGGCGGTGGTGATGGTGAAGTCACCGGGTTCGGGCGACAGGTAACCGATCTCGACCAGGAACTCCTTATAGGCGTCGAGGTCTAGCGGCGCGATAACGCGCTGGCGGTGCCATCTGTCGATCTGGGCCTGCAGCTCGTCGCGTCGGGCCAGCAGGTCCTGATTCTGCGGCGACAGATCGGTGACGACTTTGTCGGCGCCCGCCCAGAAGCTGTCGGGATCGATATCGGTGCCCGGCAGGGCCTCATTGTTGATGAAGTCGTACAACACCTGGGCCACACGCAGGTTGCCAACCGTCACGCGATCGGTCATGTTTCCTCCCTTGAACCGTCGATCCAGCTTAGCCGTGGGTAATGTCGGCTAATCGCGGCGCGCCGCGGTAAGCAGCAGGTCACAGCGCTCGGCCAGTGCGGCCCGCAGTGGCGCGGCCCGCTGCGCGATGTCCCGCTGGGCGCGGACGTACTCGGCGCGGCCGGCAGGCGCCTCGATGGCGATCGGCGCAAATCCGTAGTCGCTGAGGTCGTAGGGGCTGGCGCGCATGTCGAGTTCGCGGGCGTCGGCGGCCAACCGTAGGCAGTCGATCAGCAGGCCGGAGTCGATGAGCGGACCGAGCTTGTAGGCCCACTTGTAGCAATCCATCGCCGCATGAATGCAGCCCGGCTGCTCGGTGGCGATCTGCGCCTCCCGGCTGAGCTGTTGCGCGTTGCGGTCGGCCGCTGGCGCGGTGAAGAACCGATACGCGTCAAAGTGGCTGCAGCGCAGTGGCATTGACTCGACCACGGCGTCGGTGCCGGCCGGCCCGAGCCGCAGCGGCACCTGGCCGTGGCGAACCGCGGGTGCCCGGTACACCATCGCCCACTCATGCAGGCCGAAGCAGTTCAGCCGCGCGTGGCGCGTGGCGGTGGCTCGCAGCAGCTCGGCGATGAACCGGACGGTGTCGGCACGGGCCCGCAGGTGCTCGTCGGTCACCGTGACACCGGCGGGGTGCGGACCGTACCCGGTGCGGCCCAGGTACGCGCGGGCAGCCGCACCGCCGAGCACCACGCCGTAGCCGGGGTGCCAGCGGCGCAGGTGGCGCGGCCGCAGGCTGTAGTAGGTGAACAGGAAGTCCCACACCGGATGGGCCCCGCCGGCGGGCGTCCGGCGCAGATGCTCCTGGAGGAACTCATCCACCGTGTCGCGGTGGACCCCCGCCCGGTCGAGCCAGTCGGCTTCGTCGAGCATCGTGTCAGACACGGTGCGTCCCGTCACGGACGGTGCCAACCAGGTCTTCGACGAGGTCCTCCAGCGCCACCATCGCGTTCACGCCGCCTTCCGGTGCGGTGACCAGCGCGAGGTGACTGTTGTCGCGCCGCAGCCGCGACAACGCGTCGGGCAGCGGCGACGACGCGGGGACCTGCGGCAACGGGCGGACCATGGATACGTCGACAATCGCGTCGGTGTCCTCCACCAACGGGAGGACGTCCTTGATGTGCAGGTAGCCGATGTACTCACCGGACAGGTCGGTGACCGGGAAGCGGGAGTAGCCGGTTTCGGCCAGCGCGCGCTCGATGGCCCCTACGGTCGGCCCGCTCCCTTCGGCGGCCACCGGCACCGCCCGGACGTCGCGCAGGGGAACGGCGACGTCATTGACGACGCGGTTGCGGATCTGCAGGGCCCGCGACAACCGGTTGTGCTCCTCGGGATCCAGTAGGCCTTCCGATCGCGACTCGGCGATCATCTCGGACAGTTCGACCATCGAAACCGTGTTCTCCAGTTCGGTTTTCGCCTGGACGCCCACCGCGCGCAGGGTCATGCGCGCACACCAGTCGTACACCGCGATGACCGGACGCGCGGCGCGCACCCACAACAGGTAGGGCGGCACCAGCAGCATGGCCACCGACTCCGGGCCTGCAATCGCGATGTTCTTCGGCACCATCTCGCCGAGCAGCACGTGCAGCACCACCACGATCGTGATCGCGATGACGAACGACACCGTGTGCAGCACCGTGTCGGGGATGCCGACCAGGTGGAACGGCTTCTCCAGCAGATGGGCCACCGCCGGCTCGCCGACCCGGCCCAGCAGGATCGAGCAGATCGTGATGCCCAGCTGCGCACCGGCCAGCATCTGCGACAGGTTCCGGCCCGCGCGCATCACGGTCGCCGCACTGCGTTTCCCTTGCTCGGCGAGCGCTTCCAGGCGGTCGCGGCGCGCCGAGATCAGGGCGAACTCCGCGCCGACGAAGAAGGCGTTGGCGCCGAGCAACAGCACGGTCAACACCACGCCGAGGAAATCGCCCATCAGCGCCCGCCTTCGTGTCCGCTGCGGCCCAGCTCGGTGAGTTCGAGCAGATCGATCCGTCGGCCGTCCATCCGGACCACCGTGGCCAGCCAGCGGACCGGGTCCTCCAGCGAACCGTCGGGATCAAACGCCCGCAGCTCCACCGTCTCGCCGGGGTCGGGGATGTGGCCCAGCTCCTGTAGCACCAGGCCCCCGATGGTGTCGTATTCGCCCTCGGGCGCCCGGAAACCGGTCGCCTGCGAGACCTCGTCAATGCGCAACAGCCCCGAAACCTGCCAGCCGCGACCCGCCGGCACCACATCGGGTGTGGACTCGTCGTGCTCGTCGCGGATATCGCCGACGATCTCCTCGATCACGTCCTCGACCGTCACCATGCCCGCGGTGCCGCCGTATTCGTCGACGACAAGTGCGGTCTGCAACCCATTGGCCCGAATCTGCGCCATCACGTCGTCACCGTCCAGCGTCGAGGGCACCTTGGCGACCGGCAACGCCAGGCCGGCCAGCCGGGTTTCCGCCCGCGCGCCGTGTGGTACCTCGAAGACCTGTTTGACGTGCACCATGCCGATCGTCTCGTCGAGGTCGCCTTCCACGATGGGGAAGCGGGAGAAGCCGGTCGCCATGGCCTTGACGACCAGGTCGGCAACCGTGTCGTCGGCCTGCAACACCTCGATCTCGGTGCGCGGCGTCATGAGCTCGTCGGCGGTGCGCGAACCGAACTGCAATGAACGGTCGACCAGCGCCGCGGTGACGGGATCCAGCGATCCGCGACGGGCGGAGGTACGGACGAGCGAGCCAAGCTCCTGCGGCGAGCGGGCCGATCGCAGTTCCTCGGCCGGCTCGATGCCCATCCGGCGCAGGATCCAGTTGGCGGTGCCGTTGGTCAGGCGGATCAGCGGTGTGAACAACGTCGAGAACAGCACCTGCGGGGCGGCCACCACGCGCGCCGTCGGCAGCGGATGCGCCACCGCCAGGTATTGCGCCACCAACTCGCCGAACACCATCGACACCGAGGTGGCGATGAGCAACGCCAGCGCCAACGCCAGCCCGTCGGCGACATCGTGGGTCAGCGACATCGCCGCAAACGCCGGCTGCAGCAGGCGCGCGAACAAAGGCTCGGCCAGGTAACCGGTGATCAGGGTCGTCAGCGAGATGCCGACCTGGGCGCCGGAAAGCTGGAACGACAGGGTGCGGTGCGCACGCTGCACGATCTTGTCGCGGCGACCGCCGGTGCGGGCGTTGGCGTCGACGGTACTGCGCTCCAGTGCCGTCAGCGAGAACTCGGCCGCCACGAACACCGCGGTGCCGGCGGTGAGAACGAGGAAGCCCACCATCGCGAGCAATATGGAGACGACGCTCACCGCGTCCCCGTGGCAGGGTCGCCGGGCCGTGCGCCCGGCCGACTAGTGGAGGGCTCGGCATCCGACGAGTCGTCGGACGGCCGCTCGGCCCGGAAGCCCACGGCCTCAACGGGTGCCTGCGGCACGAGGTGCCTTTCGTTCAGTCGGAGTGATGGAAGCCCTATGGTAGCCCGCCGGCCCGGCCCCCCGACTCACCAACCGGTGGGCAGCGGGTGGCCTTCGGCAAACCCGGCCGACGACTGCACCCCGAGGACGACCTTCTCGTGCAATTCGGCGATGTTGGCGGCACCGACGTACGTGCAGGTGCTGCGCACCCCGGAGGTGAGGTGGTCGAGCAGGTCCTCCACACCGCCGCGGAACGGATCCAGACCCATCCGCGACGAGGAGATGCCCTCCTCGAACAACGTCTTGCGGGCCCGGTCGAACGGGCTGTCGCCGGCGGTGCGTGCGACCACAGCGCGCTTGGAGGCCATGCCGTAGCTCTCCTTGTACGGTTGGTCCTCGCGGTCGCGCATCAGATCGCCGGGCGACTCGTAGGTGCCGGCGAACCACGAGCCGATCATCACGTTGGACGCGCCCGCCGCCAGTGCCAGCGCCACGTCGCGCGGATGCCGCACCCCGCCGTCGGCCCACACGTGACCACCGAGTTGCCTTGCCGCACTGGCACATTCGACCACCGCAGAGAACTGCGGCCGACCCACGCCGGTCATCATCCGGGTGGTGCACATGGCGCCGGGGCCGACGCCGACCTTCACGATCGATGCGCCGGCGCTGATCAGGTCCCGCGTGCCCTCGGCCGACACCACGTTGCCGGCGGCCAGCGGTAGCCCCAGGTCGAGTGACGACACCGATTTGATCGCGTCGAGCATCTTGAGCTGATGGCCGTGCGCGGTGTCGATCACCAGCAGGTCGACGCCCGCCTCGGCCAGCCCGCGCGCCTTGGCGCCGACGTCACCGTTGATGCCCACCGCCGCCGCGACCCGCAGCCGGCCGTCGGCGTCGAGGGCGGGGGTGTAGATGCCCGCCCGGATCGCCCCGGTTCGGGTGAGCACGCCGGCCAGGGTGCCGTCGGCTTCGGTCATCACGGCTACGTCGATCGGGGCGTGTTCGAGCAGGTCGAATACCTTGCGCGGGTCGGTGCCCACCGGCGCGGTGACGAAGTCGGTCATCGCGACGTCGCGCACCCGGGCGAACCGGTCCACCCCGACGCAGGACGCCTCGGTGACCAGGCCGATGGGGCGGTCCTCGAAGACGACGACCGCCGCGCCGTGCGCCCGCTTATGGATCAGCGCGGTCGCATCCGACACCGAGTCGTCGGGCGTCAACGTCACCGGGGTGTCCACCACCAGGTCCCGGCTCTTGACGAAGTCGACGGTCTGCTTGACCGCAGAGATCGGAAGGTCTTGCGGCAGAACGACGATGCCCCCGCGTCGGGCCACCGTCTCGGCCATCCGGCGCCCCGCGACGGCCGTCATATTGGCCACCACCACCGGAATCGTGGTGCCCGATCCGTCGGATGTGGACAGGTCGACATCGAACCGCGACGCCACGTCAGAGCGCCCGGGAACGATGAACACGTCGTTGTAGGTCAGGTCGTAGGGCGGCGGCGGGTGCCCCTCAAGGAATTTCATGACGCGCACTCCTCATCATCACGCCGGTACTTCGGTGCGGTCCCCGCTCCAGAGCGTGTGGAACTTGGCGCCCGGGTCCGCGTCGATGCGGCCGTAGGTGTGCGCACCGAAGAAGTCGCGCAGGCTCTGGGTCAGCGCGGCAGGCAACCGCGAGGTGCGGAGAGCGTCGTAGTAGGACAGCGCCGAGCTGAAGCCTGGGATCGGGATACCCAGTTGGGTGGCTGTCACCACCACCCGGCGCCAGCTGTCGATAGCCGATTCGACCGCGCTGCGGAAGTACGGCGCCGCGATCAGTGTCGCGAGATCCGGCTCGGAGTCGTAGGCATCCTTGATGCGATTGAGGAATTTGGCCCGGATGATGCAGCCGCCGCGCCAGATGGTGGCCAGGTCGCCCGGAGTGATGCCCCAGTCGTATTCGGCGCTGCCGGCCTGGATCTGGTTGAAGCCCTGGGCGTAGGCGACGATCTTGGACGCGTACAGCGCCTGGCGGACGTCCTCGGTGAATTTCGGGGCGTCAGCCGGCGTCTCACCCAGGTTGCCCGACGCCAGGCCGGTGGTGGCCCTGCGCTGCGGCGCCGAACCCGACAGCGCGCGGGCGAACACCGCCTCGGCAATGCCGGTGACCGGCACCCCGAGATCAAGCGCCGACTTCACCGTCCAGCGGCCGGTGCCCTTCTGCTCGGCCTCGTCGCGGATGACATCCACGAGCGGCTTGCCGGTCTTGGCGTCGATCTGCTGAAGCACCTCGGCGGTGATCTCGACCAGGAAGCTGTCCAGATCGCCCTTGTTCCATTCGGTGAACACGTCGGCGATCTGTGGTGCGGTCAGGCCCAGCCCGTCGCGGAGCAGCTGATAGGCCTCGCCGATCAGCTGCATATCGGAGTACTCGATGCCGTTGTGCACCATCTTCACGAAATGCCCTGCGCCGTCGGGGCCGATATGGGTACAGCACGGGACCCCGTCGACATGTGCGGAGATCTCTTCTAGCAGGGGGCCGAGTGACTCGTACGATTCGGCTGGTCCGCCCGGCATGATCGACGGCCCGTTCAGTGCGCCCTCTTCGCCGCCGGAGATGCCGGCACCGACGAAATGCAGGCCACGCTCGCGCATCGCCTTCTCCCGGCGGATGGTGTCGGTGTAGAGCGCGTTGCCACCGTCGATGATGATGTCGCCTTCTTCCATCGCGTCGGCGAGCTCGTTGATGACGGCGTCGGTCGCTTCGCCGGCCTTGACCATGATCAGCACCCGGCGGGGTTTCTCCAGTGCGGCAAGGAATTCGCCGATCGTCTCGCTGCGGACGAAGTTGCCGTCCGACCCATGCTCGGCCAGCAGCGCCTCGGTCTTGGCGACGGACCGGTTGTGCAGTGCGACGGTGTAGCCGTGGCGGGCGAAGTTGCGCGCGATGTTGGACCCCATCACGGCCAGGCCGGTCACGCCGATCTGAGCGGTGCCGGAGGCGGAGGTTTGCGACGAGCTCATTCGGACAGCCTTTCAGTTTTTTGTTGTGGCACAGCAGCTTTGATAGATGGACTCCTACGCGGCGAACAGTCGATGTAGTTCGGTGAGCCACGGCACCGCGAGCGCGACGGTGGGGATGACCAGAACCGCGGCCGCGGCAATGTAGGCGCCCATCGCGACCGCAAGGCTGTTGGGACGTCCGCCGAGGCGGCGCACCCGCAGCACCGTGCTCGGGCCGCCCGCGGCCAGCGCTCCCGAGGGTGCCCGGCCGGACGCGCATGCGACCAGGGCACGGGCCAGGGGAGTGGGCCCGGTCGCACGGACGGCGGCGTCGTCGGCGAGCAGTTCGATGAGCAGCTTGACCGCGTCCAGCGCGTTGGCACTGCGGACGAATCTCGGGAAGGCGGCGTGCACGGCGGTGAACATCTCGAGCACCAGATCGTGGCGGGCCCGCAGGTGCGCACGCTCGTGGGTGAGGATGGCGGCGAACTCGTTGTCGGACAGGGTGGTCAGGGTTCCCTCGCTGACCACCAACCGGCTGCGGACACCGGGCAGGCAGTAGGCCAGCGGCTGCTCGACGTCGAGGATGCGCAAGTGGCTGGACTGGGGTCGGGCGACCAGGTCGACCAGCATGCGGTGGTGCGCCCGCCGGCGTCGGGTCGCGATCGCAACCTGAACCACGGCGAGGGCCAGACGAGCCCCGATCAGCACGGTGAGGGCGAATACCGCGACATAGAGCAGCCAGAGCGGCCAGCCCAAAGCATCGATCTCGCTGGCGATCGTTGCCGTCGGCCGTCCGTCGGGGCCCGGCGCGAACAGCCGACTGGCCATGTCGATGCCGGCGCTGAACGCCGAGAGAACGGCTGCCAGGGCGATGGCCTGCCAGAGCACGATCGCGGCCCGCGGTGCGCGCATCGGCCACGACGCTCGCGCCAGCAGGGCCGGCACGGGTCCGACCAGAAGCAGCGCGACGATGGTGAAGGCCAGCGCGGACACGCTGTAAGTGTCTCTCAGGCGGTGCCCGGACCGCCAGCCGACGGGTCGAGGCGGTGCTTGCTCTCCAGATCGGCCAGGGCTCGCCGCAGTGCCGCGGCCTCGTCGGCGCCGACGCGTTCGACGAAGTGCACCAGCGCGGCCTCCCGGCTGCCAGAGTCCGCGGCCTGGTCGAGCGCGTCGACCATCAGTCCGGCGACCAGCTCATCGCGACCGTGGGTGGGTGCATAACGGTGGGCCCGGTCGTCGCGGTGCTGGACGACGAGGTTCTTCTTCGCCAGCCGTTGCAGCACGGTCATGATCGTGGTGTAGGCCAGATCGCGTCGAGCCGCGAGCGCCTCGTGTACCTGGCGCACGGTTTGGGGTTCGCGGGCGGCCCAAAGGTGGTCCATCACCGCGCGTTCCAGATCCCCTAGACGCGTCATTTTGGCCATGTTGCGTTCAACTCCTGAGCGATTAATCCAGGGTACTACGGGCTTACTACCGTGCGTCGTATCCGCCGCGGCAGACCGGCGTCCCTCCGATATCCCGATGCTCCGGCACCGGTCAGCGGCCCTTCTGCCCGTCCGTGTGAGTCCAATCACACGGGGTCCCGCCCCGACCGACCCTGACTATAGTAAGGCTAACCTAACTCATAACGGAGGTGTCATGACGGTTCTGGTCGATGACCCGCTGATCGCGGGGATGGCAATCACGCGGACGTTGCCAGTGCACCAATCCAGCCGACGCCTGCGCGACCTCTATCCCGAGTGCCCGCGCGTCTACGGGGTCGCGGTGATGGCCGACCTGTCCCGCCGGCGGTGGTGGCCGCTCGCCGAGGCGCTGACCACCGATCGCCTCCGGACGATGTTCGACGCCGCCGCCGTGGAGACCGCCAACCGCGCCGCGGCGACCCAGCAACTGGCGGCCACGTTGGCCCATGTCGTCATCGGGCGCGTAGTGCCGTTGGTCGTGCTCGAGGGCCGGGCCTGGGACACCGGCCTGGAGAACCTGTGGGTCCACGTGGACTCGGAGGGAGCGATCGACTGGGTCGGCGTCGTCGATCCCACGCTGCGCGCGCTGCCGGACGACCCATACTTCGCCGACCGTGACCCCGCCCGGGTGCCCTTCGACGCGCGCATCGTCGCGCTGCCTAGTGAAGCGGCGCTGACGACGTGGATCGCCCACCGCAGTCACCGCGCGCTGGCGCCACTGTTTGAAGAGCTTGTCGACGTCAGCGGCGGAGCGATGTCCCTCGCCTCGATGTGGCACATCGTGGGCGCCGCTGTGGTCAGTGCCGCCACCCAGGTCCCGCTGCTGGCCGGATCGAGCGAACTGACCAGCATGCGACGCGGCCAGGCGGTTCTCGACGCGCTGGTCGGGTTTGGGTTGCCGGTGCGCGGCGCGACTCGGGTGGCCGCGGGGAAGGGCTTGCTAAATTAGGGCAGCCTTGCCTATTCTTCTGATGTCGGGCTAACGGACCGCGCCGGAGTCCTGAGGGCTGCAGAGACCCCCGGTCCACTCGAGGGCGGGTCCCGCGTTTCGTGCGCGGGGCCCGCCCGCATTTTCGCGCGCGAACGCTGCGGTGTAGACACTCATGCGTGACGAACCAGGTGCCCGAAGGTCTCGGCGACGGATTCGACAATGAGCTCGGACTGACCTACCTCGAGCTCACCGCCGACGGCGGACGCGCCCAGCTCGAGATCCACGACAAGCTGCTGCAGCCCTGGGGCATCGTGCACGGCGGCGTGTACTGCTCGATCATCGAGAGCCTGGCCAGCGTGTCCGGTCACGTCTGGTTGAGCGAGAACGGCGGCGGCACCGTGGTCGGGGTCAACAACAACACCGACTTCCTGCGCGCACTCTCGTCGGGCATGGTGACCGCGACGTCGACGCCGATCCACCGGGGTCGCCGTCAGCAGCTGTGGCTGATCACCATCAGCGACGGGAACGATCGAGTGGTGGCGCGCGGGCAGGTGCGACTCCAAAACGTGCCGCCCGAATAGTTCTGCCCATCTCGCCTGCGCTGCTGATGGCTACCCGCGGCGGCAGTGTCGCGCATTATGCGCCGGACCCCGCATGAAGCCGATCGGCTGCTGCTTTCCTATGCCGGCGAACTGGCCCGCCGCCTCCAAGCACGCGGATTGCGGCTCAACCACCTGGAGGCCGTTTGCGGCAGATCCCTCCGCCGGTCGGCTAGCTGGCGGCCTTTTCGCCTTCCACGGTGGCGGCTATCTCCTCCAGTTGCTCGATCCTGGTGCGGGCGTAGGCCTGCTGTTCGGTGATCGTCAGCTGTCCGCGATTGCGGCCGAGGAATGTCACCGTCCACGACAGCAAAGTGGCGAGCTTGGTCTTGAACCCGACGAGGTAGATCAGGTGCAAGAAGAGCCACGCGAGCCAAGCAATAAAGCCGCCGAACTCCACCTTCCCGACCTGGGCGACTGCGCTGAAACGCGACACGGTCGCCATCGAGCCCTTGTCGAAGTACTTGAACGGTTCACGTTCGGCCGGGTTGGCGCCTTTGAGCTCGGCCTTGATCGCGTTGGCGGCATACTTGCCGCCTTGGATGGCCCCCTGCGCCTGCCCCGGAACCCCTTCGACGGCCGCCATGTCGCCGACGACGAACACGTTCGGGTGACCGGGGATCGACAGATCGGGCAGCACTCTTACCCGTCCGGCGCGGTCGAGTTCCACACCGGACTGATCGGCGAGGTCGCGGCCCAGTGGGCTGGCCGACACGCCGGCCGACCACACCTTGGTGGCCGATTCGATACGCCGGATGGTGCCATCGGAATCCTTGACGGTCAGCCCGTTGCGGTCGACGTCGGTGACCATCGCGCCGAGTTGGATCTCAACGCCCATCTTCTCCAGCCGCGCCTGCGCCTTCTTACCGAGCTTCTCGCCCATCGGCGGCAGCACCGCGGGAGCGGCGTCGAGCAGGATCACCCGTGCCTTGGTTGAGTCGATGTGCCGGAAGGCGCCCTTGAGGGTGTGGTCGGCGAGTTCGGCGATCTGGCCGGCCATCTCCACGCCGGTCGGGCCTGCGCCGACAACCGTGAAGGTCAATAGCTTCTCCCGCCGAGCAGGGTCGCTGGACCGCTCGGCCTGTTCGAACGCGCCGAGGATGCGGCCGCGCAGTTCCAGCGCGTCGTCGATCGACTTCATACCCGGCGCGAACTCGGCGAAATGGTCGTTGCCGAAGTAGGACTGACCCGCGCCGGCCGCGATGATCAGGCTGTCGAACGGCGTGTTGTAGACGTGGCCCAGCAGCGTAGAGGTCACGTATTTGTCGTTTAGATCGATGTGCGTCACGTCGCCGAGCAGCACCTGCGCATTGGGCTGCTTCCGCAGGATCACCCTGGTGGCGGGCGCGATCTCGCCCTCGGAGATGATGCCGGTCGCGACTTGATACAGCAACGGCTGGAACAGGTGGTGTGTCGTGCGGGCGATCAGCTTGACGTCGACGTCGGCGCGCTTGAGCTTCTGTGCGGCGGTCAGGCCGCCGAAGCCTGAGCCGATGATGACGACGCGGTGCTTATGTGTGGGTAGAGCAGCGGCTTCGGACTGGGCACTCATGTGGGCTCCTCGACGAACGACTGCGTACACCTTTACGTTAGTCGTCGGGTTAACGGCCGTCGCGCCGTTTGGTGTGGTGCTACCACCAGCCGGAGGGTTTACCGACCGAGGAGCGGCTTGAGCGCCGCACCGAGGGCGGTGATATGCCCCGGTTGGTAGCCCTGAATACTGGTCGGCAGATTCACGATCACGCCGTTGATGCCCGCGTCGAGGACATTGGTCTTGATCTGCTCGGCGATCTGTTCGGCGCCGCCGGCGACCATGCGCTGCTTCATCTCCGCGGGGATCAGGTCGGGTGTGGCGTTCTCGTCCACCATCGCCGTGACCAGCGTGCTCGTCTCCAGCGTCGCCGGGTCACGGCCGATTTCCTCACACCGCTCCTTGACCACCTTGAGCTTGGCGGCGAGTTCGTCGAAGCCGGCGATGACGTTGAGGTGGTCGAAGTGCCGTACAGCCAGTGGAATGGTCTTCTTCTCGCCGCTGCCGCCGATCATCAGCGGGATGTGGTCGCGGAAGCGGGGTTCGGCCATGGCCGATTCGGTGCGGTAATACGTGCCGGAGAATGTCGGTCGCTCGCCCTTGATCATCGGAAGGATGATCTGCAGGGCCTCATCGAGCTTGTTGAACCGCTCGGTGAAGGTGCCGAACTCAAAGCCGAGTTGGTCGTGCTCCAGCTCGAACCAACCGGTGCCGATGCCCAGGATGGCGCGGCCCTGGCTCATCACGTCGAGCGTGGTGATGGCCTTGGCCAGCAGGGTCGGGTTGCGATACGAGTTGCCGGTGACGAGCGTCCCGAGTTGCACGCGTTCGGTCGCCGTCGCCAGGCCGCCGAGCGTTGTGTAGGCCTCCAGCATCGGCTGGTCCGGCGTGCCCAGCACCGGCAGTTGATAGAAGTGGTCCATCACGAACACGGAGTCGAAGCCGGCGGCCTCGGCCTCCTGGGCCTGGGCGATCACGGTGGGGAAGAGTTGGTCAACCCCGGTGCCGTAGGAGAAGTTTGGGACCTGGAGGCCGAGTCGAATCGTCACTCCATCGACCCTAACGCGCTAACCGAAGTTGGCCAGCGCGCCCTGGCTGACGTGCAGCGTCTGGCCGGTGATGTGGCGGGCGGCCGGTGTGCACAGGAACAGCGCCAGCCGCGCGATCTCCGCGGCGACCGGGGCGGGCGTGCTCGCGAGGCCGTCGTAAGCGGGCTGGGCGCTGCGCCCCGACGCCACGGCGTTGACCGTGATGCCGCGGGTACCGAAATGCGTGGCCTGCCCGGCGGTCCAGTTGGACAGGGCCGCCTTGATCGCGGCGTCGGCGCCGCCATCGCGGGGGTTCTCGGGAATGACGCTGACGATCGAGCCACCCGAGCGCAGGTGGTCACCGACGACCTGCACGGTGAGCACCGCCGACAGCAACGTCGCGTCCAGCGCGTTACGCCACGCCGCGGCCAGGTCGGGCAGCGTGTAGGTGCGCGGGTCGCCGGCGTCCCACCGCGGGGCGGGCACATTGACGATGGTGTCCAGGTGATGCGGGAACAGACCGCGTGCCTCCTCGAGGCTGGCCGGGTCGGTGGAGTCGCAGACGATCGCATCCACATCGAGTTCCTTGGCGGCAACCTCCAGGTCGTCGCGCCGGGCGCCGGCGATCACCACTTTGTGGCCGGCGTCGCGGAAACCTTCCGCGACGGTCCGTCCGAGCTCGGTGTCGCCTCCGGTGACCAGCACCTCCATCGCCATGACCTCCTCGTGTTCAACGCTGAACCCCTGCGAGTGAGCGCCATCCGCACTCGATCGTGGCACACCAACCGGCCAGTGCCTGGGATTTCCGCGCGTGATGGCGTCGATCGCCGATGATGTTACTGGACAGTAGCTAGCCCTGCGAAACCGGTGAGGAAACGATCCGGACACGAATGTTTCGCATGCCCTAGGGTTTGGCGTGTGAAACCGGCCTGGTTGGGCGATGCTGTGCCGACAACCATGCTGGTGGCCGCTCTGAGTGGCTATAGTTCGTCGCAGATCGAGCCGGGCCAGTCGTCGGTTACCGACGTTCTCGACAAGGTGACCAGCGGGCAGGCCGACGCAGGGCTGGTTTATGTCACCGATGCGGCCGGCGCGGGCGACAAGGTGACGGCGGTGAAGTTCGCCGAGGCGTCCGGGGTGGTGAACACCTACCCGATCGCGGTGCTCTCGAGCGCGCCGGAAGCCGACCTCGCCCAGGAGTTCGTCGACATGGTTGCCGGTGAGGCCGGCCAACAGGTGCTCAAGCAGGCCGGTTTCGGCAAGCCGTGACCCGTCGGGCCGGCCTGCCCCGCTGGATCTACGTCCCTGCCGCCGTCGGGGCGCTGTTCGTCCTGCTGCCGCTGATCGCGGTGGCCGCGAAGGTCGACTGGCCGAACTTCTTGTCGCTGATCACCAGCAGGTCCTCGATGACCGCGCTGGTGCTGAGCCTCAAGACGGCAGCGGCCAGCACGGTGCTGTGCGTGCTGCTCGGAGTGCCGATGGCTTTGGTGCTGGCGCGCAGCGACGCACGGTGGTTGCGCCTGATGCGCCCGCTGATTCTGCTGCCGTTGGTGCTGCCGCCGGTCGTGGGTGGCATCGCCCTGCTGTACGCGTTCGGCCGGCTCGGGCTGATCGGGGAGTATCTCGACGCCGCGGGTATCCAGATCGCGTTCACGACGACGGCCGTCGTGCTCGCGCAGACGTTCGTGTCGCTGCCCTTCCTTGTCATCGCGCTGGAGGGGGCGGCGCGGACCGCCGGCGCCGACTACGAGGTGGTGGCGGCGACGTTGGGGGCGCGGCCCACCACGGTGTGGTGGCGGGTGTCGTTGCCGTTGTTGGCGCCGGGCCTGATCTCCGGGGCGGTCCTGGCGTTCGCCCGATCACTGGGCGAGTTCGGTGCCACGCTCACCTTCGCGGGTTCGCGCGAGGGCGTCACCCGGACGCTGCCGTTGGAGATCTACCTGCAGCGGGAAAGCGACGCCGATGCCGCGGTGGCGTTGTCGGTCTTGCTGGTCGCGGTCGCCGCCGTGGTGGTGGTCGGACTGGGCAGCCGACGGCTGCGGGCGGGCGGCGCCAATGCCTGGTAGTCCGCCATGAGCGAGGTATTTCTGCGGGCAGTCGTCGAGAGCCGCGGTGTGGACGTCGAATTCGCGGTGGCTGCCGGCGAGGTGCTGGCGGTGCTGGGACCCAACGGCGCGGGCAAGTCGACGGCGTTGCACGTCATCGCCGGGTTGGTGCGGCCGGACAACGGTGTGGTGCGGGTGGGCGAGCGCATGCTCACCGACACATCGACCGGCATCGACGTGGCGACACACGACCGCCGCGTCGGCCTGCTGCTGCAGGATCCGTTGCTGTTCCCGCACCTGGACGTGGCGGCCAACGTGGCGTTCGCCCCGCGCAGCCGACGAGGCTTTCGTCGACGGCTAGGCCGCGTCGATTCCCGGGCGGCGGCGGCACATTGGCTGGATCAGGTCGATGCCGCCGACCTGGCCGGTCGCATGCCGCGCCAGCTGTCGGGCGGACAGGCGCAGCGGGTCGCGCTGGCCCGCGCGCTGGCCGCCGAACCGGACGTCTTGCTGTTCGACGAACCTCTGGCCGGCCTTGACGTGGCCGCGGCAACCGCGATGCGCAAGGTGTTGCGCGGCGTGCTGGCCCGCGACGGCCGGTCGGCTGTGCTGATCACGCACGATTTGCTCGACGTGCTCACGCTGGCCGACCGCGTGCTGATCCTGGAATCCGGCAAGATCGCCGAAACAGGTTCGGCCGCAGCGGTATTGGCGGCTCCGCGCAGCCGCTTCGGGGCGAGGTTCGCCGGCGTGAACCTGGTCAGCGGTACGGCGGGTGCCGACGGGGTGCTCACCACGAAATGGGGGACGGCGTGGCACGGCATTTTGGGCATCGACGCCGTGGCGGGTGAACCGGCGGTCGCTGTGTTCACCCCGGCGGCCGTCGCGGTGTATCGCGACAAACCGCACGGCAGCCCCCGCAACACCGTCGAGGTGACGGTTGCGGAACTGGACAGCCGGGGCCCGGCGGTCCGGGTCCGCGCCGACGAGCAGCCCGACGGCGCACCGGGCCTCTCCGCAGACATCACCGCCGAGTCGGCGGCCGAGCTGAGGCTGGTGCCCGGCGACCGCGTCTACTTCTCGGTGAAGGCCCAGGAAGTGAATGTTCATCCCGGTCCGTAACGGCGACGGTGGCTGTCACGATCAGAGGTCAGGGTCTACGTGATGCGGGCCCCGCGTGTGCGACCTCACCACCCCGCGTGGTGCGCGGGGACGTTGCCATGCCAGCAATCGCATAACTCGGCTCTTATCAGAGGCCTTTGCCCGTACAGCAATCTCTCGATTGAGCACTTTAAGAGCAACTCACACTTGCGTCACGGCCGTAACACGGTAGTTTCATCCTCATGGAGCAGCCGGACGCGATTCCTGAACACCGTAGGGGCCTCTCGAAGACGCTGGCAGTCGCCGCGTTGACCGGTGCCACCGCGATGGCGTTGGTGCTGCCGGGGGCGGTCGCATACGCCGAGCCTGCGCCACCCCCGCCGCCGCCGGGCACCACCGCGCCGCCACCAGCGCCGGCCGATCCCAACGCGCCGCCGCCCCCGCCGGCCGATCCTCAACGCGCCGCCACCCCCGCCGGCCGACCTCAACGCGCCGCCACCCCGCCGGCCGATCCGAACGCGCCGCCGCCCCCGCGACCCGAATGCGCCGGCACCGCCACCCGCGCACCGCCACCGCCACCGCCACCGGGCACCGTCGACAATGCCGCTGGTGGCTTCAGCTATGTGGTGCCGGCCGACTGGCAGGTGTCCGACGCCACCCAGCTCTCATACGGTCAGGCGCTGTTGACCAAGATCCCACCGAACGTGACCGCGCAACCGCCGACTGACACCAGCGTTCTGCTCGGCCGTCTCGACCTGAAGCTGTTCGCGGGCGCCGAAGCCGACAACACCAAGGCGGCCCAGCGACTCGCGTCCGATATGGGCGAGTTCTTCATGCCCTTCCCGGGAACTCGCATCAATCAGGAGACGGTGCCGCTGAATGCCAACGGCATGAGCGGCGTCGCGTCGTCCTACGATGTGAAGTTCACCGACACCAACAAGCCCAACGGGCAGATCTGGGCCGGCGTAGTCGGTGCGCCCACACCCGCAGGCACGCCGCGGGGCCAGCGGACCCCCGAGCGATGGTTTGTGGTCTGGCTGGGTTCGGCCAACAATCCGGTGGACAAGGGAGCGGCCGTCACGCTTGCGCAGTCGATCCGGCAGTGGACCCCGCCGCCACCGCCGCCACCGCCGCCTCACCGGCGCCGAACTGAACGCGCCGCCACCGCCGGCCGACCTGAGCGTGCCGCCACCGCCGTCCGACCCGAACGTGCCGCCACCGCGGCCGGGTGTCGGAGTTCCGGTTCCGGTTCCGGCGGAGAGCGTGCCGCCGGGAATGCAGCCGCCGGGAATGCAGCCGCCGCAGCCTGACGCCTCGCGCAAGGACCTAAGGCGTTCAATCGGTTTGGGCTGTCGTCTGCGGATGTGCGCTGACGACCGGTGCTAGCCACCGATCGTGCCCATTCGCATGTCAAATCGTTACTCTCGGCCGGTATACCTGAGGTATGGTCCAGCGCTGGGCTTGGCCAGCGAAAGCGAGGAGATCCTCATGGATGTCATTGCAGCTACCGAGTTTCTCGCCCGTTCCTCGACGTTGACCAGCGTTGGCTGGATCGGCTACATCGTCATCGGGGCGATCGCCGGATGGATCGCGGGGATGATCATGAAGGGCGGCGGTTCAGGCATTCTGATGAACATCGTCATCGGTGTCATCGGCGCGCTTATCGGCGGCTTCCTGCTGAGCTTCTTCCTCGACACGGCCGGGGGGGGTTGGTGGTTCACGCTATTCACCGCCATCCTCGGAGCGGTGATCCTGCTGTGGCTCGTGGGGCTTGTGCAGCGAAGGTCACACACCCGCCTTTAACGCGTTGGGGGATGGCCTGATTCGACGGCCACCGCCGTTCGGCGTCACGATGGGCTGATGACGCCCGAAACGATGCGCGCGTGGCAGGTCCAGCGGCCCGGACCTATCGACACCGGGCCGCTGGAAGCCGTGACCGTCGACGTGCCGCGGCCCGCAACCGGCGAACTCCTCGTCGCCGTGCGCGCTTGCGGTGTGTGCCGAACCGACCTCCATGTCACCGAGGGCGACCTGCCGGTGCATCGGCCCGACGTCATCCCCGGGCATGAAGTCGTCGGCGAGGTCCTTGCCACGGGCCCGGGCACCGACGGCGAATTCGAGATCGGGGACCGTGTCGGCATCGCCTGGCTGCGGCACACCTGCGGACGGTGCAAATTCTGTGCGCGGGGCCAGGAAAACCTCTGCCCGCAGTCCCGCTACACCGGCTGGGACGCCGACGGTGGTTACGCCGAATTCGCCACGGTCCCGGCCGCTTTCGCACACCCGCTGCCGTCGGGATACACCGATTCCGAGCTGGCGCCGCTGCTGTGCGCCGGCATCATCGGCTACCGGTCACTGATGCGGGCCGATCTGCCCGCCGGTGGACGGCTGGGCATCTACGGGTTCGGCGGTAGCGCCCATATCACCGCACAGGTCGCGCTGACGCAGGACGCCGAAGTTCACGTGATGACGCGGGGCGCGCAAGCCCGCGAGTTGGCGTTGGCACTGGGCGCGGCATCGGCGCAGGGCGCCACCGACCGGCCGCCGGTGGAACTCGATGCCGCGATTCTGTTCGCGCCCGTCGGCGATCTGGTGCTGCCCGCGCTGGAGGCACTGGACCGCGGCGGCACGCTGGCCATCGCCGGCATCCATCTCAGTGACATTCCGACGCTGAACTATCAGCGTCACCTGTTCCAGGAGCGCCAGATCCGGTCGGTGACCTCCAATACCCGTGCCGATGCCCGCGAGTTCCTCGCCTTCGCCGGCCGCCACCACATCGAGGTGACGACACCGGAATATCCACTCGGCCGCGCCGACCAGGCGTTGAGTGATCTGCGCGCCGGCCGAATCGCCGGGGCCGCAGTGCTTTTGGTGTAGCCCCTCAATTAGAGCTCCGCCAGCGCTGCGCCCAACCGACCAGCGAGGTCGCCCTTGCCGTAACGGTACATCGGGCCAGTGCCGTCTGACATCAGGTGCCGCAGCCGCGCCATGCCGCGCGGGCTGACGGGGCGCGGCGAATGCAGCCGCACGGTAATCGCGTTGATCACGTCCTCGGCCGCGGCGATGTTTTCCCGGTGAACCGGTATCCGCGAGCACAGCGGAGTGCCGCCGTTGTGGGCATCGTGCACGGTTTGCCACAGCGACCGGGCAATGGCCTCCCGCTCTTCCGACGACGTCAGGCGCGCCTCGTGGGCGGCGAGCGCGGTGCCGGCGGGTGCCGGCACACCCACCGCAATCATCCGGTCGAACCGGCCGGCCTGTAGGCGCGCCGCCAGTCGCGCAACGAAGGAAACCTGCGGACCGGCGTCACGGCGAATCGCGCTGTGCGCAGTTGAAAGAACCTCTGGAGAAATTCTGTTGTTAGGCATCGTGCTACCTCTTTCCGCTCGATCAGCTATCAATCTGTGACCATCTACTAGGTTACAGTGGTCACTCATGACCAGTCAAGTTGATACGCCGGTCATGAATGGTAAAGTGAACACATGCCATCGGCCCCCACCCATTGGCCCGGCGATGATGAACCCAAGCCGGCCCCCCAGCCCCTGATTCGGGTCCAGGCGCTGGTCAACACCGTCGAGCTGCCGGGGGGGCCGGACCGGCTCGCCGATTCCGGCGACGCCCATGCCTGGCTGCTGGCGAATGACCTGCTGGCGCCCGGCGTCGAGCTGACGCCCGACGACCTGCAACTGGTCCGCGGTGTGCGGGAAGCCCTTCGTGCGCTGCTCGTTCGCAACGCCGGCGGTCCACGGCCGGGCCCGTCGGCGCTGGCGTCGCTGCGCGACGTGGCAGCCGGTGGGCGCGCCCGGGCCGAACTCGACGACGACGGCGCGGTGCACTTGGCGGCGGCGGGCGACTCGGTGCGCGAGCGGCTGGGCGAGTTGCTGCTGATCATCCGCGATGCCCAGCGCGACGGCAGTTGGGCGCGGCTGAAGGCCTGCGGAAATGACGAGTGCCGATGGGCGTTCTACGACCGTTCCCGCAACCACGGCGGCACCTGGTGCGAGATGGCGGGGTGCGGCAACAAGCTCAAGAACCGGGATTTCCGCGCGCGGAGGCGCGCAGACATCGCGGGTGCGCGCCGCCGTAAGGCCACGTCTCGCTGAACCGCTCGGCAGTCAGGTCGACAGGTGCCACACCAGGGCGGCCGCCAGCGCGCCCATCCCGTTCAGCGACCAGTGCAGCGCGATCGGGGCGAGCAGGCTGCCGCTGCGTCGGCGCAACCAGGTGAAGACGAAACCGGCCACCCCGGTGGCCACCACCGCCAGCACCACCCCGGCGACGGTTCCCAGGATCCCGCCGCCGAAAATCCGCGTGAACCCGACATTGCTGCTGGTCAAGCCCATGGATGTGGCGACGTGCCACAGCCCGAACAGCAGCGACCCCGCAGCGGCCACGCCGCGGAAGCCCCACGCCCGGTTCAGCGCGCCGTGCAACACCCCGCGGAATGCCAGCTCTTCGGGAATCACGGTCTGCAGCGGGATGATGATCATCGACGCGATCAGCGCGCCCGAAATCGTCGCGTAGTTGTTGTTCATGAACATCGGCCTGGTCCAGGGCAGCAGCGCCCCGACCGCGATCACCGAGAGCACGACTGCCACCGCGGCCACCGCGTAGCCGACACCCGACTTCCAGTGCTCGCGGCCCAGGCCGAGCTCCGTCCAGCCGAGGCCGCGCGAGCGCACCAGGATCAGCAGGCCGGCGGCGGCCGCCGGGACGGTGGCGATGCTGGCCCATGGCGTCGTGAAGTGCGCGATCAGGTTGGCCATCGCCAGCACCACGACGACCACGCCGATGTCGACGTACGTGCGAAAGTGATGTAGCGCGGAGAGCTGAGCGACCAGGGGGTGGGGTTGCGGGGGCGCCGGCGGGCTGGAGCGGAGCGACCCGGGGATCAACCCGGCGACTTGGTCAGACATTTGCTCCAAGTATACGGGTGACGGCGCTAAGTATACGGGTGACGGCGCTCACCCTCTTTTCGCCGACGTGCGCCCGTGGTGCCAGGTCCAATTGGCGATTTCGGGGTCGTCTTCGCCGTGCTCGCGGGTGTAGCGGCGGGCGGACAGCCGGGCGTCGAGCATTTGCTGGCGCAGCACCGCGGCCTTGTCGGCCAGTCCCTCGACACGGTCGATGACATCGATGACCAGATGGAATCGGTCCAGGTCGTTGAGCATCACCATGTCGAAGGGGGTAGTGGTGGTGCCGCGCTCCTTGAACCCGCGCACGTGCAGGTGCGGGTGGTTGGTGCGCCGGTAGGTGAGCCGGTGGATGAGCCACGGATAGCCGTGGTAGGCGAAGACGACCGGCTTGTCGGTGCCGAACAAGGCGTCGAACTCGTGATCGGACAGCCCGTGCGGGTGCTCGGAGTCCGGTAGCAGCCGCATGATGTCGACGACGTTGATCACGCGTACCGCCAGTTCCGGGAGCTCGCGGCGCAGAATGTCGGCGGCAGCCAGCGTCTCCAGGGTCGGGATGTCGCCGGCGCAGGCCAGCACGACATCGGGCTCGCCGGCGGTGTTGCTGGCCCACTCCCAGATGCCAAGGCCCCGGGTGCAGTGCAGGATCGCTTCCTCCATATTCAAATACGTCAGCGCGGGCTGCTTGCCGGCGACGACGACGTTGACGTAGTGGCGGCTGCGCAGGCAATGATCGGCCACCGACAGCAGCGTGTTGGCGTCCGGCGGCAGGTACACCCGCACCACCTCGGGCCGTTTGTTGGCGACGTGGTCGATGAAGCCGGGATCCTGATGCGACGCGCCGTTGTGGTCCTGCCGCCAGCAGTGGGAGGTCAGCAGATAGTTCAGCGAGGCGATCGGTCGCCGCCAGGGCAACTCGCGGCTGCTGGACAGCCATTTGGCGTGCTGGTTGACCATCGAATCGACGATGTGCACGAACGCCTCGTAGCAGTTGAACAGCCCGTGCCGGCCGGTCAGCAAGTAGCCCTCGAGCCACCCCTGACACAGGTGCTCCGACAACACCTCCATCACGCGGCCATCGGGCGCGAGATGGTCGTCGCCGTCCTCGATGTCGGCCATCCAGGTCTTGTCGGTTGTCTCGAATGCGGCCGACAGTCGGTTCGACGCGGTCTCGTCGGGGCCCATCAATCGGAACCGGTCCGGGTTGCGCACGATCACGTCGCGCAGGAAAGTGCCCAGCACCTTGGTGGCCTCGGCGGTCTGCGTCGCGGGTTTGTCCACGGCGACGGCGTAATCCGGAAACGCCGGCAGGTCCAGGTCCCGCAGCAGCAGCCCGCCATTCGCGTGCGGATTGGCGCTCATCCGGCGTTGCCCGGTTGGCGCCAGCGCGCGCAGGTCCGGACGCAGCGCGCCGTTGTCGTCGAACAGGTCCTCGGGCTCATAACTGCGCAGCCATGCCTCGAGTTGTGCTCGGTGCTCGGGGTTGGTATGGGTCTCCGAAAGCGGAACCTGATGCGATCGCCAACTGCCTTCGACGCGGTTGCCGTCCACCTCCTTGGGCCCGGTCCAGCCCTTCGGGGTGCGCAGCACGACCATCGGCCACAACGGGCGGCCGGTCTCGCCGTCCAGTCGCGCCGCCCGCTGGATGGCCGCGATCTGGTCGAAAGCCTCGTCGAAGGCGATGGCCAGCTGCTGGTGCACGTTGGCCGGGTCGTCACCGGCGACCGTGATCGGACGGTAGCCGTAGCCGTAGAGCAGAGACTCGAGTTCTTCCTGCGGAATGCGCGCCAGCACCGTCGGGTTGGCGATCTTGTACCCGTTCAGATGCAGGATCGGCAGCACCGCGCCGTCGGTGACGGGGTTGAGGAATTTGTTGGAATGCCAGCTGGCAGCCAGCGGACCGGTCTCGGCCTCGCCGTCGCCGATCACGCATGCCACCACCAGGTCCGGGTTGTCGAAAGCCGCGCCGTAGGCGTGCACCAGGGCATAACCCAGCTCACCGCCCTCGTGGATCGACCCGGGTGTCTCCGACGCGACGTGGCTGGGGACACCGCCGGGAAATGAGAACTGGCGGAACAGCTTTCGCATCCCTTCAGTGTCCTCGGCGATACCTGTGTACACCTCGCTGTAGGTGCCTTCGAGGTAGGCGTTGGCCACCAGCCCCGGGCCGCCGTGGCCTGGCCCGGTGATGTAGATGACGTCGGCGTCGCGGTGGCGGATGATCCGGTTCAGATGCGCATAGACCAGGTTCAGACCCGGTGTGGTGCCCCAATGGCCGAGCAGCCGGGGCTTGACGTGTTCGGCGGCCAGCGGCTCGCGCAGCAGCGGGTTGTCCAGCAGGTAGATCTGGCCGACCGACAGGTAATTGGCGGCGCGCCAATAGGCGTTGATCAGGTGGAGTTCGTCATCGGACAGCCGGGGAGCCGTCGCTGAAAGCATCTCTGCGCTCATCGGAACCATACTCGTCGTGTCGGGTGAACAACGGGTGAGGTTTTAGTACCCGAATGCCCGGCGGACGACACAGAACCGCGCACTACGCTGACGGTCGTGCTGGGATTCGCGGTGCCGCAGTTCGGCGAGTCGGCCCACGACGACCTGGCCCGGTTCGCCTCGACCGTCGAACAACTCGGAGCCGACAGCCTCTGGGTGGGGGATCGGCTGCTGGCACCGGTCAACCCGACGGTGGGTTACGGCGGCAAGGACACCATCCCGAAGCAGTTCCGCGCCTGCCTGGATCCGTTCACCGCACTCGCCGTCGCCGCGACGGTCACCTCCACGGCGCGGCTGGGCAGCAGCGTTTTCGTCGCACCCTGGTATCCGCCGGTCCAACTGGCCAGGCAGTTGACGAGTATCGACGTCGTCAGCCGCGGCCGGCTGCTACCCGGGTTCGGCATCGGCTGGTCGCCCGAGGAATACCAGGCGGCCGGGGCCCCGTTCACCCGGCGCGGCGCACAGCTCGACGAGCTGCTCGACGCACTCGACGCGCTGTGGACGACGGATCCGGTGGCCCACCAGGGCGCGCGGTGGTCGATCCCGGAATCCTGGGTCGGCCTCAAGCCGGTTCAGCGCCCGCGTCCGCCAATCTATCTGGGCGCCTTCACCGCAGCGGGGTTGAAGCGGATCGGTGAGCGCGCCGACGGTTGGCTGGCTGCCGTGCAGGTACCGGGCGGCGTGCGTATCGACGCGCTGAGCCGGCAGCGACGGGCCATCGACGGCGCGGCCCGCGCCGCCGGACGCGACCCGTTGGACATCGCCACCCACGTCCGGATCAACGTCGCCGAAGGTGCCCGGGTCGAGCAGGTCGCCGAGGCCGTTCGGCTGCTGGTCGCCAATGGATATCCCGACGCGTTTGTCGACCTGCTCTACGTGGCGACCGGTACCGACGCCCACCTGGAGTGGGCGGAACGGTTGTTGGCGACGGGGGCGGCGTGAACGACAGCGAAACCCTGCTCGCGCCCCTGCGGGTGCTGGACCTCGGCGGCGCCGACGCCGACGGGGTGACCCGCCTCTTCGCCGATCTGGGCGCCGATGTCCTGAAAATCGAACCACCCGGCGGTAGCCCGGCGCGCGGTGACCTGCCCGCCGTGGCTGGGGCCGGCATCCCGTTCGCGTTGCACAACGCCAACAAGCGCAGCGCCGTGCTTGATCCAACCATCGGCGTGCACCGCGAGCGGTTTCTCGAACTGGCCGCGATCGCCGACATCGTTGTGGACAGCGGCAATCCCGGCCAAACCGCCTCGTTCGGCACGTCGTGTGCCGAACTCGCGAATCGGTACTCCCATCTGGTCACGTTGTCGGTCACCGATTTCGGCGCCGACGGCCCCTACGCGTCCCGGCGCGCCACCGACCCGGTGTTCTATGCGATGTCGACCGCGTTGTCGCGATCGGGACCGACAGCCGGTAGACCGGTGCTGCCGCCGAACGGCATCGCGTCAGCCACCGCCGCGGTGCAGGCCGCATGGGCCGCACTCGTCGCCTATTATCACCGGTTACGCTGTGGCAGAGGTGATTACATCGACTTCTCCCGGTTCGAGGCGGTGGTGCAGTCGCTGGATCCGCCGTTCGGGTCGGAGGGGCAGGCGGCCGTGGGGAAGAGGCTTTCCACCGAACTGTGGCGCGGCCGCCCCCGCAACCAGCACATCTACCCGATATTCGCCTGCAACGACGGGTACGTCCGGATCTGCCTGCTGTCACCGCGTCAGTGGCGCGGAATGCGTTCGTGGCTGGGCGAACCGGAGCAGTTTCAAGATGTGAAGTTCGACACCATCGCCGCCCGATACGCCGCATCACGCGAGATCAACGACCTCATCGCCGAGCTGTTCGCGCCGGCGACGATGGCCGATCTGGTGGCGCAGGGTCAGGCGCGCGGAGTGCCGATCGCGGCAGTGCTCAGCCCGACCGAGGCGTTGACGTCCGATCACTTCCGCGCGGTGGGCGCATTGGCTGATACGACGATTTCACCCGGCGCTGAGGTCGCCGTTCCGGTCGGGCCGTTCGTGATCAACGGCGAGCACACCGGGTTCGTGCGATCCGCCCCGTCCGCGGGCAGTGCCGAACCCACCTGGATGACAACAGGATCCGCGGCTACGGCGACAACCGACCCCGAACTCGCACACCGACCGTTCGATGGCCTGCGAATACTGGATCTCGGTGTGATCGTGGCGGGCGGGGAACTGGGCCGGCTGTTCGCCGACCTCGGCGCTGAGGTCATCAAGATCGAAAGTGCCACCTATCCCGACGGACTGCGCCAAACCCCGCCGGGCAGGCCGATGAGCAGATCGTGGGCGTTGACGCACCGCAATGAATACGGCCTGGGGCTGGATCTGCGTCAGCAGTCCGGTGCTGACATCTTCGGCCGCCTGGTCGCCGGCGCCGACGCGGTGTTTGCCAATTTCAAGCCGGGAACGCTTGCCTCGCTTGGCTTTTCCTACGACACCCTGCGTGCCCTGAATCCGGCCGTCGTTCTCGCGGAAAGCAGCGCCTTCGGAGCCACCGGCCCGTGGAGCGTCCGGATGGGTTACGGGCCGCTGGTTCGCGCCAGCACCGGCATCACCCGGTTGTGGACCTCCGATGACGGCGACGGCTTTTACGATGCCACGACGATCTTCCCCGACCATGTCGTCGCCCGGATCACAGCGATCGCCGCACTGGCCGCGCTGATTCGCCGTGACCGGACGGGAGACGGTGCGCACGTGCACATCTCGCAAGCCGAAGCCGCGGTGAATCAACTTGCCATCGAATACGTCACCGAGGCTGCCCGAGCGGCCGGGCTGCCGGTGGCCGTCGATCCCGCCCAACATGGTGTGTACCCGTGCGCCGGCGATGACGAATGGTGCGTCATTTCGGTGCGCTGCGAGGACGACCTGCGGGCGGTCGCGGCGACGATCGGCCATCCCGGGCTGACCCGCGGCGAGGTCGGTGACGCGGTCTCCGGCTGGACGCGTGGGCTTGACAAGGCCGAGGTCGCCAAGCGCCTACAGGATGCCGGCGTCCCGGCGGCCCCGATGAATCGGGCCGTCGACGTGCTGGCCGATCCGCAGGTCCGCCACCGCAAGTTGTTCACCGACCTGGTGCATCCGCTCTTCGACGTTGGGATGCCCAGCGAGACCGGCCCCGCGCCGTATCGTCACATCCCGCCCGCCGAGCTGCGGCCCGCACCGATGCCTGGCGAGCACACCCGCGAAATCTGCCAGAAGCTTCTGGCGCTCAAGACCGAGGAAATCGACCGGCTGATCGCCGAGGGCGTGCTCTTCACGTCGGCAAGGAGTTCGCCGTGACGCACGCCCACTTCTGCGCGAGCGTCGGTGTCTGCACGGCGACACGCCGTGTCCGGCCGTACAAATGCGGATGCTCGCGGGGGAGGAAAGTCCCCTAAATGCCAATCGATCCCAGAACCCCGGTGCTGGTCGGCTACGGGCAGGTCAACCAGCACGACGACCATCCCGGGGTGGAACCGGTCGACCTCATGGTGGCGGCCGCCCGCGCGGCGGCCGACCCACGGGTGCTGGAGGCGCTCGATTCCGTCCGAGTCGTCAGTATGCTGTCCTGGCGTTACCGCGATCCCGGGGTGCTGCTCGCCCAGCGCATCCGGGCCAAGAATGCGACGACCCGCTACACCGGCGTCGGCGGGAACGTGCCGCAGACGCTAGTCAACCACGCATGCCTGGACATCCAGGCCGGACGCGCCGACGTCGTGATGATCGCCGGGGCCGAAACCTGGCGTACCCGAACCCGATTGCGTGCGCGCGGCTCCAAACCCGAATGGACCAGCCAGGACGAGTCGGTACCGCTTGCCGAGGGTGTCGACGAAGGTGTGCCGATGGCCGGGCCCGCCGAGATCCGGATCAAGCTCGACCGGCCCGCCTATGTCTATCCGATGTTCGAGCAGGCGGTGCGGATCGCGGCGGGGGAGTCGTCGGACGAGCATCGTCGCCGTATCGGCGAATTGTGGTCGCAGTTCAGCGCGGTCGCCGAGGCCAACCCGCACGCCTGGAGCCGAAACCCGTTGTCCGCCGAGGAGATCTGGCAGCCGGGCCGCGGTAACAGGATGATCAGCTGGCCCTACACCAAGTTGATGAACTCCAACAACATGGTCGACCAGGGCGCGGCACTTGTCCTGATGTCCGCGGAGAAGGCCGGCTATCTTCAGATCCCTTCGGAGCGCTGGGTTTTCCCATACGCCGGGACCGATGCACACGACACCTACGCGATCGGCGAACGCGCGGAGTTCTACCGGTCGCCGGCGATCCGAATCGCCGGCAGTCGGGCGTTGGAACTCGCCGAGACGGGCGTCGACGACATCGGCCTGATAGACCTCTACTCGTGCTTCCCGTCCGCCGTGCAGGTGGCCGCCGCCGAACTGGGGCTGCCCGCCGGCGACCCGGCCCGGCCGCTGACCGTTACCGGCGGACTGACGTTCGCGGGCGGCCCATGGAACAACTACGTCACACACGCCATCGCCACGATGGCCGAGAGGTTGGTTGCCAGCCCCGGCGCACGCGGCTTCATCACCGCCAACGGCGGCTGGCTCACCAGGCACAGCGTCGGGGTGTACGGCACCGAACCACCCGCACACGAATTCCGCTGGGAAGACGTCCAATCCGTCGTCGACCGCGAACCGACTCGCACCGGCGTCGTCGAATGGTCAGGCGTCGGCACGGTCGAGTCGTGGACCACACCGTTCAACCGCAGCGGCGCACCCGACAAGGCTTTCCTCGCCGTCCGGACCCCTGACGATTCCCGGACGCTCGCCCTGATCGCCGACGCGACGGAAGCCGAGGTCACCGTACGAGAGGATATCGCCGGTGCGAAGGTGCAGGTGCACGGGGACGGGACCGCGACGCTGCACTGAGACCCGTGCGCCTCGTCTACTTCAGCAGGGAGCCCAACGCCTGCTGCGGGTCGGCCAGCCGGTCCGGGTCGATCGGCGCGCGGGATCGGATCAACGACTTGACGTCGTCGAGCACGTCCCAGATGTTGACGTTCATCCCCGCCAGCACCCGGTTGTCGGCGTCGAGCCAGAACGCGACGAACTCGCGGCCGTCGACGTCGCCACGGAACACTACCCGCTCGTAATCCGGTGCGTGCCCAGCGTATTCCATCCCGAGGTCGTACTGATCGGTGAAGAAGTATGGCAGTTCGGCGTATTCGGCTGGCTTGCCGAGCATCCCGGCCGCCGCGACGGCCGGCTGCTTGAGCGCGTTGGCCCAATGCTCGGTGCGGATGCGAACACCGAACAGCGGATGTTCGGCGGCGGCGATGTCCCCGACGGCGAAGATGTCTGGATCGCTGGTGCGCAGCGACGAGTCGACCAGCACACCGCCATCGCCCATCGCCAGCCCGGCGGCTTCGGCAAGCCCGGTGTTGGGTGCCGCGCCGACCGCGACCAGGACCGCGTCGGCGCTGACGGTGGAGCCGTCGCCGAGCTTGAGCCCGGTCGCGTTGCCGCCCGACGTCGTGATCTCGTCGACCGTCGCGCGCAGCCGCAGGTCGACACCGTGGTCGCGGTGCAGCGCGGCGAACACCTCCGCGGCCTCCCGGCCGAGCGCGGCCAGCAGCGGCAGCTCGGCCATCTCCACGACCGTGACGTCGACGCCGCGCTCTCTGGCTCCGGCGGCGACCTCCAGGCCGATCCATCCGGCGCCGACGATCGCCAGCGAGGATCCCTCCGCCAGGACCGAATTCAGGGTGGCGGCGTCGTCGATGGTCCGCAGGTAGTACACACCGTTGGCGTCGGCTCCGGGGATGGGTGGCCGGCGCGGCTCGGAGCCGGTGGCGAGTAACAGCTTGTCGTAGCCCACGTTGCTGCCGTCGGGCAGGGACACGGTGTGGGCGCCAGGATCGATTGACGCGACCTCGGTGCCCAGCTGCAACTCGACATGGTGGTCGCGGTACCAGGCCGACGCGTCGACGGTGAAGTCGTCAAGCGTTTTCTTGCCGGCCAGGTACTCCTTGGACAGCGGTGGCCGCTCGTAGGGCAGGTGCTCCTCCGCGGCGAACAGCACGATGTGACCGTCAAAGTCGTTGTCGCGCATTGCTTCAGCGGCCTTAGCCCCGGCCAGGCCGCCGCCGACGATGATGAATGTGGACGACGTTGTCATGCCTAGTCAGCGTACTCGCGGGCCACCAGCTCCTTCAGCGTTCGGGCATTGTGGACGGCGTGGCCGCCGAGGTCGTTGTTGAAGTACACGTCGACGCGTCGGCCCTGGCGGTGCCACTCGAGGACGCTGTCCGCCCACCGTCGTAGCTCGTCATCGGGGTAGGACCCGGCGTACAGCGAATTCTGGTCGGGGCCGTGCATGCGGACGTAGACGAGGTCGCTCGTCGCCCGGGGTACGCAGCGTAGCCCGGCGCCGCTCATCACCACGTAAGCGGCGCGGTGGCGTTCGAGGATGGCGTACACCGGGGGATCGTCCCAGGACGGATGCCGCAGTTCCATCGCCACCGGAATCCACCGCGGCATCCCCGAGAGGAAGTATTCGAGCCTCGCGTCGTCGCGCTCCTGCTCGGGATGCAGCTGGACCAGCAGCGCTTCGCGTCGGTCGCCGAGCGCCGTCCAGCAACGCTCGAACCGCTCGAACCATGGTTCCGGAGACTTGAGGCGCCGGAAATGCGTCAGCCCGCGGTGCGCCTTGACCGACATCGTGAACCCGTCGGGCAGTCGCTCCCGCCACCGGGCGAACGTCGCGTCCTTCGGCCAGCGGTAGAAACTGGCGTTGAGCTCGACTGTGTCGAACTCCTCGACGTAGCGGGCCAGCCGCGCCGAAGTCGGTGTTCCGGGCGGATAGAGGACACCGGTCCAGTGGTCGTAGGACCAGCCCGACGTGCCGATCCGGATCATTACTTCGCCGGCAGGCTCTTGGCGTAGTCGAGGCCCCGGCTGACCCAGGCCTGCAGCTGGCGTTTGGTTTTCACGCCGCCAGGGGAGACGCGCAGCCAGCCCCGTGTCTCGCGGCCCGCCATCACCATCGGTTCGACATGGTCGCGCGTAAGCAGCTTCTCGGTCTCCGCCGGCGGAACGCGGACCATCAGCCCACCCTTGCCGCTGACAGCAACCGACATGTTGCCGTTGATCAAGAAGGCCAGCCCACCGAACATCCGCTTCTCTTCCACGCCGCGTTCGGCGGCGACGAGTTCGCGGATGCGGTCGGCCAGATCGGGGTCGTAGGCCATGACGTCGACGGTAGCGCCGGGCACCCACACCTTTCTGCACCGAGCGTGAAACCACCGCGAGTTTCTCGGCGGATTTTCGCAACTACCGCACGTTCGGCGTAGGAGAGCGGGTTTTGCCCACTACTACTCGGTGATTGTCCAGGATCCGACCTTGGTGTAGGCGAAGTCGTAGATGTCCTGGCGATCACCGGGCCCCAGGTTGTCGAATTGCTTCATCGCGCCACCCCAGTACCGCAGGATGCGGCCCAGCTCGGCGCGCGGGTCATCGGCCGTTTGCGAGAGGTCAACTTCCAGCGTGAACTTCACGCTGCCAAACGTAACGCTCAGGCCGCGGCTGTCGCGGCGTCGGCAGGCTGCAGTGCCTGCGCGACGATCTCCGCGACATCGGTCATCGGCTTCACCTCGAGCGATTCGAGCACGTCGGCCGGGACGTCGTCCAAGTCGGGCTCATTGCGCTGCGGGATGAAAACCGTTGACAGTCCGGCGCGTTGGGCGGCCAGCAGCTTCTGCTTGACCCCGCCGATGGGCAGCACCCGGCCGTTGAGCGTAACCTCGCCGGTCATTCCGACGTCGGCGCGGACCTGACGTCCGGTGGCCATCGACACCAGCGCGGTCACCATCGTCACGCCGGCCGACGGGCCGTCCTTGGGCACCGCGCCGGCGGGCACGTGCACGTGGATGCGACGATCCAGCGTCTTGGGGTCGACGCCCAACTGCTCGGCGTGCGACCGCACATAGGACAGCGCGATCTGCGCGGACTCCTTCATCACGTCGCCCAGCTGACCGGTCAGCTGAAGGCCGGCCTCGCCGTCGGTGGAGCCGGCTTCGATGTAGAGCACATCTCCGCCAAGGCCCGTCACCGCCAGGCCGGTGGCCACGCCGGGCACCGCCGTGCGTTCGGCCGATTCGGGCATGAACCGCGGACGGCCCAGGTACCCAACCAGATCCGGCTCGTCGATGGTCAACGGCGACGCATCCTCCGCCAGCTTCGTGGTCGCCTTACGCAGCGCCTTGGCCAGCAGCCGTTCGAACTGGCGCACCCCCGGTTCGCGGGTGTAGTCCGCCGCGATTTTGCGCAGCGCGGCCTCGGTCACCGTGACCTCTTCGGCCGTCAGCGCCGCCCGCTCGCGCTGCCGCGGCAACAGGAAGTCGCGGGCGATGGCGACCTTGTCGTCCTCCGTGTAGCCGTCGATCTGCACCAACTCCATGCGGTCCAGCAGCGCCGACGGGATGTTCTCGATCACGTTGGCCGTCGCCAGGAACACGACATCGGACAGATCCAGATCCAGATCGAGGTAGTGGTCGCGGAACGTGTGGTTCTGCGCCGGGTCGAGCACTTCCAGCAAGGCAGCTGAAGGGTCGCCGCGGTAGTCGGAGCCGACCTTGTCGATCTCGTCGAGCAGCACGACGGGGTTCATCGACCCCGCCTCGCCGATGGCGCGCACAATGCGGCCGGGCAGTGCGCCGACGTAGGTGCGCCGGTGACCACGGATCTCGGCCTCATCGCGCACACCGCCCAGGGCGACGCGGACGAACTTGCGGCCCAGGGCACGCGCGACGCTCTCACCCAGTGACGTCTTGCCGACGCCGGGCGGGCCGGCCAGCGCCATCACCGCACCCGAACCGCGCCCGCCCACGACCTGCAGGCCACGCTCGGCGCGGCGGGCCCGCACCGCCAGGTACTCGACGATGCGGTCCTTGACGTCCTCCAGCCCGTGGTGGTCGGCGTCGAGGATCTCCCGCGCGGCCTTCAGGTCGGTGGAGTCCTCGGTCCGCGTGTTCCACGGCAGGTCCAGCACGGTGTCCAGCCAGGTGCGGATCCAGCCGCCCTCGGGGCTCTGCTCGCTGGAGCGTTCCAGCTTGCCGACCTCGCGCAGCGCGGCCTCGCGCACCTTCTCGGGCAGGTCGGCGGCCTCGATGCGGGCCCGGTAGTCGTCGGACCCATCGGGTTCGCCCTCGCCGAGCTCCTTGCGGATGGCCGCCAACTGCTGACGCAGCAGGAATTCCTTCTGCGTCTTCTCCATGCCCTCGCGCACGTCTTCGGCGATCTTGTCGTTGACTTCCACCTCGGCGAGGTGGTCGCTGGTCCAGTCGATCAGCGCGCGCAGCCGCTCGCCGACGTCGGGGGTCTCCAGCAGCTCCCGCTTCTGGACATCGGTGAGATACGACGCATATCCGGCCGTGTCGGCCAGCGCCGACGGGTCGGTCAGCTTGTTGACGAAGTCGACGATCTGCCAGGCTTCGCGCCGCTGCAGCATGGCCAGCAGCAGCTTCTTGTACTCGGCGGCCAGGGCGCGGGTCTCGTCCGTGGGGTCGGGCTCGGTGACCTCGGTCACCTCGACCCACAGCGCCGCGCCGGGACCGTTGGCGCCGGCGCCGATATGCGCCCGACGCTCGCCGCGCACCACGGCGGCCGTCCCGTTACCGCCGGCGATGCGCCCGACCTGCACGATCGAGGCGAGTACGCCGTAGGACGGGTACCGGTCGTCGAGCCGCGGTGCGATCAGCAGCTTGCCGGACTCGCTGGCCGTGGCCGCATCGACAGCGGCGCGTGCTGCGTCGTCCAGCTCGATCGGCACCACCATTCCGGGGAGCACGATCGGGTCGGACAGGAACAACACCGGCACTGATAAGGCTTGCGCCATCAATCCTCCAAAGTTCAGCCTGATGCGCTCAACCTTGGCGACGGGCGGTTTGTTCCCGGGCGGCAACCTGTTCGCCGTCGCTGGAAAGGCAGGGAGCCTGCCGCTGAGGGGGTTGCGGCAGGCTCCCTGGTGTGGGTGGTTGGTCAGGCGGCGGCCTGAGCTCCCAGCACCCGCTGGATATCCGGCAGCATCTGTTGCAGCTGCTGACCCCAGTAGCCCCAGCTGTGCGTGCCGTTGGCCGGGAAGTTGAAGACACCGTTGGTGCCGCCCGCCGCGATGTAGTTGTCCCTGAAGGTGACGTTGGTCCGCAACGTCAACCCTTCGAGGAACTGCGCCGCCATCAGGTTGCCGCCGCTGGTGCCGGCGTCCAGCTCCGACGGGGTGCCGGTACCGCAGTAGACCCAGATGCGGGTGTTGTTGGCCACCAACTGCCCCATGTTGACCATCGGGTCGTTGCGTCGCCAAGCCGGATCACTCGACGGACCCCACATGCTCTCGGCGTTGTAGCCGCCGGCGTCATTCATCGCCAGACCGATCAGCATCGGCCACCAACCCTCGGACGGATTCAAGAAGCCCGACAGGGACCCCACATAGCTGAACTTCTGCGGATAGTAGATCGAGTAGGTCAATGCGGTGGTGCCTGCCATCGAGATCCCGACCACCGCGTTGCCGTTCTGCGACACACCCCTGTTGGCCTCCAGCCACACGGGAAGTTCCTGCGTCAGGAAGGTTTCCCACTTATAGGTGTAGTCCTGGCCATTGCCCCGCGAGGGCTGATACCAGTCCGTGTAGAAGCTGGACATGCCGCCGACCGGCATGACCACCGACAGGCCGGACTGGTAATACCACTCGAACGCCGGGGTGTTGATATCCCAGCCGTTGTAATCATCCTGTGCCCGTAGGCCGTCCAGGAGATAGACCGCGTGTGGCCCACCGCCTTGGAACTGAATCCGGATGTTGCGATTCATCGATTGCGAGAACACATCCAGGTATTCGACGGGCAGGCCCGGCCTGGAGAACGCTCCTGCGGTCGCCGAACCCCCTGCGAAGCCGATCAGGCCGGGCAGTGTCACCGCTGCAAGGGCACTCACCACCAGCCGGCGTAACCACGTACCACGAGTCTTTCTGACGAACTTCATAACGGCAACCAACCCACCTTTCTTCGCATGCCATTAGCACTTGCCGTCGCTTGCGTGCGTAGTCAAACACGCAGCGACGCGGTCTCCCGGCACTCAACGCCGAGGCGTGACGTCGCGGTTGGCTAACGATTTTGACTCGGCGCGGACTCGAGCAGCGCCTATTACTCCTGTGACCTGTGGGAACAGAGTTATAGCTGTGACACGGGGTCGGGTTACGACACGCCCGGTCCGAGACGGGCCAGCTGGGTCACATGCCGCGGCGCCAACTCCTCCAGACATGTGACGCTGAGCAGCTGCATGGTGCAGCTGACCTGCCCCGACAGGATCTCGATGGCCCGGTCGACGCCCGCCTCGCCGCCGGCATCAGCCCGTACAGGTAGGCGTGCCGACCAGCGTGAACCGCGCGCCGAGCGCCACCGCGGCGAAGATGTCGGGCCCGACATGATGCCCATGCCCAGCAAATCTCGGTAGCGCCGCCGAGTTCACCCGCGACACGCGGCAGCAGGTGGACTGGCACCGGCGCCCGGTACAGCTGGCGACCGCCATCGTTGGACGGCACGATGCCGTCGACGCCGAGGTTCACCACCGCGCGCGTCCTTGAGCGTCTGAATGCCCTTGGCCACCAACTTGTTTGGCCACTGCTTCTTGATCCAGGCCAGATCCTCGAAGGTGACGGTCGGGTCGAACATGGTATCCAGATACTCGGCCACTGTGCCGGGCCAGCGATCCAGCGACGCGAACGACAGCGGCTCTGTGGTCAGCAGGTCGAACCACCAGCCCGGCGCCCAACGTGGAGAGCGCGAACGGGATGTCCGGGCGGGCGGCGGCGTGCGCGCCGCGATCTCACCCTCGGTCTGCATCAGCCGGGTGAAGCCGGTCGGCGCAATCCCGAACGGCAGTGCCATCGGTGTAGTCGAACGCCGCTTTCAGGGTGTGCCGCTTGGCGATTCGCCGCAGATCCTCGATGGTGAGGGCGGCCGCCAGCCGCCGCTTCCTGCGGTTCAGTTGAGGCTTCTTGAAGTGCAGCGGCGGTGCCAGCTCGCGTGGACGCGGCACCCGTCGCTCCACCCCAGCCAGTCCCTAGTTGGTTGCCGCCGCCAGCGCCCGTCGGACATTGGCGCGGCGCTCTTCGATGGCCCGGCCGATGTCCTGTAACAGCACCGGTTTCCGCGCGACGAGTTCCTCGATGTATCCGCGTTCGATCTGCAGTACGGTGACCTCTTCGAGCGCATACGCCGTGGCGGCAACGGGCTCCCGGGTCAGCGCGGTCTGCCCCAGGAAGTCGCCCTGCTCCAGCGTCCGCACCGGGATGATCGCGCCGTCCTCACCTGTCACCACCAAACAGATGCGACCGTTGACCACGAATGTCATGCGCTTGGGCACCTGACCGGCGAACTGGATCGCCTCGTCGGTCCCGTACCGGGTGATGCGGGCGTGGGGAAGAAGCTCCTGCTGGTCGGCCTGGTTCAGCCGCAGCGTCGGAGCGATGACCTGGACCGAGTTCTGCAGCCGTTCGGGAGTTTCGAACTTGTCCTCGGCCTCGTCGAGATGGAGTCCGGTGCGTCGGGACGCATACCAGACCCAGCGAAGAAACGCCGATTTGGCTGCGAAGTCGTCGGCGGGCGTTCGCAGCGGTATCAATGTCTTGTAGTCGAGGCCGCCCATCGGCACGGTTGACGGCATCGCGTTGGGGCGCAGCTGCGGCAGCGTGCTCGCCACCCGCGTCAGCATCCTGCAGACATCGTCGGGCGGATCGTCCAGTGAGAACTGCGTGATGACGGTCAGGGAGTGGGCACCGGGCGGACGACTGAAGTTGGTGAAGGACGCGGCGGCCAGCACCGAGTTCGGCATGATCAGCAGTCCGCTGCCCGTGTCGATATGTGTTGCGCGCCAGTTGACCTCCATGACCCGGCCGCGCGCCGACGGGGTGTCAATCCAGTCGCCGAGCTGGAACGGCTGCTCGAACAGCACCAGCAGGCCGGAAATGATCTGCCCGACCGAGTTCTGCAATGCCAGGCCGAGGACGATGGACGAGACACCCAGCGCGGTGAACAAGCCACCGACGTTGGCACCCCAGATGTAGGCGAGTATCAGCCCCACTCCGACAGCGATAAGCGCGAACCGCGCCACGTCGAGGAAGATCGATGGAATCCGCTTGCGCCAGGTGCCTTCCGGTGCGCCTTGGAACAACGTGGCGTTCGTGCCTGAGAGCAGCAGCACCAGGACGACGAAGCCGAACATCGTCGCCACGATGCGCACTGGCGTCGCCTCGCCGGACACCTGCATCGCCTGCACCATAAGGATGAGCAGCGCCCCGAGCGGCAGGATGTAGTTGCGTACCAGGTGGACCGGGCGGGCCAGGAAACTGTGGCGGCGGCGCAACGCGTTGTGCAGCTCGGTGAGCAGGACTAGGCAGACTGGGAAGCCCACGGCTACCCCGACGGCCCAGTAGAACCACGGCGCGCCGAGGATGCTGCTCACGGCTGACGCTCCGCGAGGCGCCAGATGGGTTGCTCTTCGTTGTCGACGGTGATCACGCCGGCGGACGTGAAGTGCCGGGTGTCCCGCATCGTTTCGTAGACCTGTGAAGTCACGTAGACGCCCGGCTGGGGTGAGCCGCTTTGTACTTGATACGCCAGGTTGACCGCTGAACCCCACATGTCATAGGCCAGCGTGGACCGTCCGACCAGGCCGCTGGTCACGGTGCCGGTGTCGATGCCGGCTCGCAAGTGCAGTTCGTTGCCGGTTTCGGCGTTGAATCGGTCCATCGTGCGCTGCATTTCGACCGCGAAGTCGACGGTGCGCCGGACGTTGTCCAACCGTGGCACGCTCAGCCCGCAGCTGGCCAGATAACCGTTGTGCAGAGTGCGCACCTGCTCCACGCCGAGATTCTCGGCGGCGGCATCGAATTGGCGCGTCAGCTTATTCACGATCGCCAGCAGTTCATCGGAGCTCAGCTCGGTGGACAGTTCATCGAGGCCGACGATGTCGGCGAAGATCACGGTGACGTTCTGGTGATCCTGTGCGATCGTCTCCTCGCCTTCCCGGTAGCGCTGTACCACTGGCTCGGGCATCAACGACAACAGCAGCCTGTCGTTCTCGCGCCGTTGCTCGGTCAGCAACTCTTCTTTGATGGACAGGTTGCGGCTCATATCGTTGAACGCCACTGTCAGGTCGCCGAATTCGTCGCGTGATTGCACGGGCAGGGTGACGTGGTAGTCGCCGGAGCTGATACGTTGGGCGCCCGCTTCGAGCCGACGGATAGGCCGCACGAACAATCGAGCCAGCAGCATCGCAGCGATGCACACCGCGAAGATGATTGCGGCCGTGGACAACACGAGAGTGCGGGTGAAGGTTGCGACCGGCGCGAAAGCCTCGGAGGTGTCGACCTTCGCGATGATCGACCAGTTCAGTCCACGCAGATCGACCGGTGCATATGCCTGCAGCGTTTCGTGGCCGAGATAGTCGTCTTCGATGATGGTGCCGCTCTGGCCGCGCTGCGCCATCCGTGTCGCTTCCGTCGCCACCGGCTGCACCAGCGTGGTGCCCCCTTGGCGGATCGATTCCTCCGCCACGTCGGGCGGTGTTCCTGCATTGACGACGTCACGCTTGAAATCCTCCGGGTTCTCGAGGAACAACCGCGAGTCCGAGCGCATCAGACCATCGGGTCCCACCAGGAACGTCTCGCCGGTGTTGCCCATCCCGGCGGCCTCCCATTGCCGGTCCGCCGTCATCAACCGGCTGATCTTCGAGATCGGGAACTGCAGCGCCAGGACGCCTTCCACTCGTCCCTCCGGCCCGACCGGCGACACCATCCACGCGGTGGGCTCGTCGGCGGGCTGGTAGTCGCCGAAGTCGGTGACGCCGACATAGTCAACGGCGTTGGAGGCCAGTGCTTTCTGGTATGCGTCGCGCAGTTCACCCTCGCGGTAGGGGCCCGTGAGGATGTTGGTGCCGAGATCGACGCCCTTATAAGCGGTGTAGACCACATTGCCGCGGTTGTCGAGCAGCAACGCGTCCTCGAACTGAAAGCGGAGCACGACCTCGCGGAAGAAGTCGTTGAAGCGCGCGTTGGCGGCCGACCAGGCACTTCCGTCGCGGGCGTCGTCGAATCGGATCGCCTTGTCCCAGTCGTTGAAGGGAGCGGTGTAGTAGGCCTGCAGGTACTTCTGCGCATTCGACGTCGGCAGCAGCGCATCGACGTCGAGGTTGTTGCCGGTCTGCGCCTGCTCGGCCGTGCGGAAGGAATTGTTGTAGTAGTCGAGCATCGACCGCGACTGCGCCGGGTTGATCGTTGCGTCGTTGAGTTGGTCGAAAGCGGGCGTGAACGCCTGGATGGCCTCGGTGGTCGTCGCGCCCCGGGTGTAGGTGATCAGGGAGTCCTCGAGGTCGGCGAACTTCGCCTCCAATTGCCGTGATTGCGACGCCCGGACCTCGGTCAGCCGGTCGAACACCGAGGCGCGCAGTGACGAGCGCCCGGACTGATACCCGATGAATCCGACCACAGCGGCGGACAGAATGCTGGTCACCAACAGCATCACCAGCAGTTTGGACTGGATGCTGATGCGGGACATGACGCGGCGGCGCAGAGTCATGTGTTTCGGCGCCGGTTCGGGCGCGACCGTGGTTTCCGGCTCGGTGATTGTCGCCATTGAGTCCCGAAGGTTAGCCTGCCGAGCTTGCATGTGCGACGGTGGGCCATATGGCGAGCACCGGTGATCCCTACGACCTGCAGCGGTTTGTCGACGCTCAGGAACCGGTCTATGACGCCGTGATCAGCGAGTTGACCGACGGCAGGAAACGCAGCCATTGGATCTGGTTCGTGTTTCCGCAGCTGCGAGGGCTCGGCAGCAGCCCGACCGCCGTCCGATACGGGATTTCCTCCCGCGAGGAGGCCGTCGCATACCTGGCACATGAGGTGCTCGGGCCACGCCTGCGGGAATGCACCCGCCTAGTGACACAGATCGATGGCCGCTCGATCGAAGACATCTTCGGGTGGCCCGACTACCTCAAGGTCCGGTCGTCGATGACCTTGTTCGCGCGGTCGACCGCCGACAACGCCGATTTCCTGGCGGTGTTGGAGATGTTCTACGACGGCGAGCAGGATCCGGTCACCGTCGAGGCACTGTCATGACGGGGCGATGATCAGCCAGCCGTGCGGTTCGATCTCGGCGTGGCCGGTCACGTCGGGTGGCGGCGCGCCCGACCCCGCCACGATCAGCCCCTCACCGAACCCGAGGTCGGGCAGGGACAACGTCATCGCGGCGTCGTCTACGTTGAGCGCCACCAGCAGCGTGTCGGTGCCGTGGCGAGCCTGGTAGACGTACTGGGTGTTCGTCAGCCGCAGCGCTGAGGTCCTCGCGGTGTGCAGCCACGGATGACGGCGGCGCAGGCCGATCAGGTACTGATGTAACCGGAACACGTCGTGGCCGTGCTCGTCGACTCCCATCAACGGGGAATCGAATTCGGGCCGTACCGCGTCGTCGCCGCCGAAGCGTTCCTCCTTGACGCCCCTGTAGGCGGCCTCGTCACCGGCGTACACGCTCGGGGTGCCACCCGCGGTCAGCAGGATCGCCAGCGCATGCTCGAGGTGCCTGGTGTTCTCTAGGCGACTTGCGATCCGGGTTACGTCGTGGTTGCCGATGAAGGTCATCGGGACGAAGGCGTCGAGGAACTCGTCGTGCCGCTGCAGGGCCCAGTCGAGTTCGTGGAAGTTACCGTCGTTGAGGCTGCTCCAGATCGCCTTCCACAGCTCGTACTGGGTGACCGAGTCGAAGCCCGCGGCGCGAACCGTCGCCGTGTAATCGCCGTGGATTACCTCACCGACGATCCACGCGTCTGCGAATGCCTGCCGGACCCGGGGCAGCACCTGTGCCCAAAACCGGTCGGGGACGGCGTAGGCGGCGTCGAGGCGCCAGCCGTCGGCACCGCGACTCAGCCAGTGGGTCATCACGTCGGCGGTGTACGCGACGACGTCGGGGTTGTCATGGTTGAGCGCGATCAGCTCGCCGTGCCCTTCGAACGTGTCGAAATCGTTGCCGCGCCTGCGAAACCACGCCGATGCCGGATCATCGGGTCCGCTCGTCACGGCATCGCGGTAGCGGGGGAACTCGGTGCCGACGTGGTTGAAGACGCCGTCGAGAAGTACCCGCAGCCCGCGCCGGTGCGCCTCGGCGACCAGATGGTCGAAGTCGGAGTCGTCGCCCAGCCGCGGGTCGATGCGGTAGTGGTCGGTCGTGTCGTAACCGTGTGTGCGGGAAGCGAACAGCGGCCCGAGCGCGATGCCAGACACGCCGAGTTCGACGGCGTGATCGAGCCAGTCGACGATCCGCCGCAATCGGTGTTCGTCGGCCGCGGGGGGCGGTTCGGCGGGGAAGGCGCCGACGAAGCCCAGCGGGTAGACCTGCCACCAGATCGCATGCTCGACCCAGGCCGGTTCGGTCATGGCCGGAACTTCGCCTCGTAGAGGGCCTTCATCTCGTTTTCGAGGGTCGGCTCGGGACCATCGGTGACGACTGCGGGTGCGACGGTGGTTATCGGGAGCGCGGCGACGGGTGATGGTGGCGCACCCCATTCCGCCCGCCACCCACTCAACTGGGCCGACGAGGTGGCGTAGACGATGCGGCCGAGGCCCACCCAGGCGTGTGCCGCCGCGCACATCGGGCAGTGTTCGCCGGAGGTGTAGACCGTTGCGCGGGCGCGCTCGGCCGGGCTCAGATGGCCGGCCGCCCAGCGCGCGATCGCGAACTCGGGATGCTGGGTGGCGTCGCCGTCCTTGACCCGGTTGCGGTCCTCGTAGCGCGTCGTGCCGTCGCCGTCGACCAGGATGGAGCCGAACGGTTCGTCACCGGCGTCGAGCGCGGATCGCGCGAGTTCCACGCAGCGGCGTAACCGTTGGAGGTCCTCGTTGCTGATCGCCACAGGCGGGAGTTTACGCAGCTGCGATGAGTTTGATGGTCGGCCTCGGTCGCAGTCAGGTAGACAGAATCGACGCTGGAGGTGATGTTGGTGGACTTCGAGCGCCATTGCGCCGAAATCGTCGCGCAGACCGCGCTGTTGACGGGTTACCTAGACGACGCCGACCTGAAGGTTCAGGTATCGACATGCCCGGGCTGGAATGTGTCGCAGCTGCTGCGCCACGTCGACGGCGGACACCGCTGGGCTGCCGAGATCGTCTCGACCCGGGCGGTGCAGCCGCCGCCGGATGTGGCGCTGCGCGACCTGTCCGGCTACACCGACGCGGATCCGACGCTGCTGGCCGCGTCGCTGACCGACGGTGCCTCGCTGCTTGCCGCCGCTCTGCAGGAGGCCGGGCCGAAGGCGCAGATGTGGTGTCCGGTCGACGGGGGCGGCGCGGCTTTCTATGCGCGCCGGTTTGCGCACGAGACCGCGATCCACCGCGCTGATGCCGCGCTGGCCTTGGGGATGCGTTTCGTGATCGACGGCGACGTCGCCGCGGACGGTATCGATGAGTGGCTTGAACTCGGTTGTCTGCCTTTTCATTTCGAGGTTCACCCGCAGATGCGTGAGCTACTCGGGCCGGGCCGCACCATCGGCCTGCGGGCCACCGATTCGGACGCGACCTGGCTGTTGGACCTGACCGGCGAAGTGATCACGTGGCGACGCGCCGACGAACCCTCGGCCGCTCAGATCGCGGCGCCGGTCACCGATCTGCTGCTGGTGCTCTACCGGCGTCGGCCCGTCGACGCCGACGGCATCGAGGTCACCGGCGACGCCGGCCTTGGTCGACTTCTGGCTGGAGCGGGTCGGCTTCGGTCGGACCCGCTGAATAACGCCGGCCAGCGGCTGGACTCCCGAGGGTGCCTGGACCTGTCCCGAAGTGGTGTCGCATGCGCTTCCGCTTTTCGACTCACATCGTGACGCACTTGGCGGTGCTGGCGTGGCCGGTGTGGCTGCTGGGCCGTCAAGTGGTAGCCCGCCGCTAAGCGACCTCGAGCCGGCAGGCGCACGAGGCGTGGATCGGCACGTCGGCGCGCGCCCGGAGCAGGTCCAGTTGTTGGCCGATGATCGCCGCCTCGGCCGTGCGACCCAGGCGCTGCAGGCACTCGTGATAGCCGTGCAGGCTCCACACGTTGCCCGGATGCTGGCACGGCCGGGCCAGCGTGGGATCCAGGCCGAGGTCGGCGGCGTACACCGCCGCGGCCTCCTCGATGTGGCCCTGTTCGAGCAGCAGCGCGCCGTACGCGTGCCGGGTCGGCTGCATCCAGCCCCACGGTTCGTCGTAGGGCAGCGTGTCGTCGAGTTCGATCGCCCGCCGCAAGGTGAGCGAATGCCTCGTCGAATTGCCCTTCCCGGTAAGCGATTTCGCCGTCAAGCATCGCGGCGGCGATCGCGAGGATGTCGCGGCTGGTGTTGTTGAACAGGTACCGGGTGTCCGGGATGCGGGCGTAGGCGGCGGCGAACGCCTCGCGCTCGGCATGCGCCTGCGGCCAGTTGTCCCTTGGAGGCGTGTGCGACGCCCCGACCGTAGTGGATGGTCGCCGCGGTGGTGCAGTACAGCTCGAGATCGGCGGGCAACGGCTCGGCGATCAGTTCGTCCCATCGGCCGAACCGCACCAGCACGTGGATCCGCAACGGCACGAACGCTTCCAGCCAGTCCGCCATCGGTGGGGATTCGATGGCCAGCAGTTCGGGCGTGAGCTGGCCTGCGAGTTCGTCGGCGGCCTGCAGCGCGATCTTCGAACTCCCCTCGAACATCGCGGAGTAGACCACGAAGTGCAGGTCGTGCGCGCGGTACAGCGAGTAGAAGTTCAGCGGCCCTTCGCGCTCGACGAACCGTCGATCGGCTTGCACCGCAGACAGATTCGCCACCACCGAAGTGCGATAGGCGCCGCACAGTACGTCGATATGGCTGGGCATGTGGACGAGATGGCCGGCGTCGGGTACAAGGCTCCGCAGCAGGTCGGCCGCGGGCAGCGCGTCTTGCGGGGTGGCCGCCATCTCCATGGCGTGCAGATACAGGTGCAGGATCATGGGATGCTCGCGGCCGGCCGGCGTGGCCAGGGCATCGTCGAGGATCCGCTTGGCCTCGACCACCCGCGAGCCTGGCGCCGGTTCGCCCGTGCTGGTGTCCCACAGCGCCCACGCGGTGACATTGAGCAGTGCGTCGGCGGCCAGGGCCTGCACATCGATGTCGTCGGGATACGCCTCGGCCAGTTGAACCATGGCATCGGCATAGTCGGCGTGGCCGGAGAGCAGCGCATCGGTGTCGTCCGGGTCCTCGGTGGGGAATCGCGCCTGTAGGGCGTCGACCAGTCCGCGTTCCACTGCGGACGCTCGGCCGTTGCTGGCCAGACCGAGCTCCATTCGGGCCCGGGCCAGCGACGCCGCCAGGTCGACGGGGTCGAACGCCTCCCACGCCTTGTTGTAGTTGGGCCCGATGGAGTAGGCGACGCCCCACCGCGCGATCGCGAGGTCGGGGTCGAGATCGAGTGCCCGTTCGAAGCAGCGGATCGACTCCTCGTGGTTGAACGCATAGGCCCACACCAGCCCGCGGTCGAACCAGATCTGCGCCTGTGGCGAGGGGGTTTCAATCGGCCGGTGATAGGAGCCCAGGTCGTAGTACGGCTCGGTCTCGCCCGGCAGGATGGAGGTAACGGTCATGGTCCGCACGATAATTCAGCGGCGCGGGCCGCGGCGCGCGATGGCCGAACTTGGGCAGCCCGTTGCGTGCGACCGTGGCCGCCACCGCCAGCACGCAGCCGGCGGCGCCCCAGATCGCCAGGGTGACAATGGGTGTTTGCGCGCCGTTGCCGCCGAAATACTGGACGCCGCGAAGCAACGCGACGCCCGATCCCTACGGCACGATTTCGGTGAAAGTGGAGTAGAAGCCGGACAGCAGGGGCCGCCCGACGGGACCGGCTGCCGCGGCGTTGCCGATGACGACGAGAAACAGGGTCAGCGCCATCGACGCGATCGTCCCGAACGCCGCGGCGACTCCGGTGACCGCCCCGCCGACCGCGATCGCGTACCGCCAGAGCGCGCCGAACACCTGCCAACCGTGACCGGTCAAGGCGCCGAGGATGGTGTCGACGTACAGGGTGACGCCGCCGGCGAGCAGTGCCGAGTACCCGGCCAGGGTGACGGTGCGCAACGCCAGGGTGGTGTGCCTGCGCACGGTGCCCATCATGCGTCCGATCAGCGTGGCGCCCACCGACGCCCCGATCGAGATGAAGATGATGGCGTAGAACTCGACAGTGCCCGACGGGTCGCCCGCCGATGCCGGCGCGACGTCCTGCACGCTGACCTGCAGACCGGCCTTGGCGGCGATGCCAACCTCGGTGACCGCCAACGCATCTTGGCCGCGGATCGCGTCGGCGAGCTGCTCGGGCCCGGCAATGGCGACTGCCATGTGGTGCAGGGTCGGCTTGGCGAACGCGCCCGAGTAGCTGGCGATCATGGCGATGACGAACAGCGTCAGCGCGACATCGCCAGGGCCATGTTGCGCACCTCGGCGCGCGAGACATCTGCCTCGGTCAGAATGCCGCGTTCAGAAACTGCGTGTTTACCCACGTCGAAAACCTTTCGGGTGTGGTCGAAGTCGTCAGGATTGATGCAATGCCGAAGACAGGCCGAGCAGGGCGGTCACGGTGTCGAGCGCCCCGGTGACCCGGCCGCGCAGGTCGGTGGAATCCGGGTCCTCCATCCAGGACCGCAGCACCTCCATGAACCCGCCGGCCAGGAATCGGGTGACCGACTCCGGCCACAGGCTGGCAATGCCGGTGACTACCGGCATGCCCCGGGCGGCGATGGCTTCACACGCGGGCGCCAGTTCGGCGCGAAACGCCGTGACGACGCGTTGTGTCACCGCGCTCGGCACGATGTTGCGGTACATCGCGCGGTGCTCGGCGGCGAAGTCGAAGAGCCGCAGGATGCGCGCGCCGGGGTCGGCTTCGATATCGGCGGTGGATGCCGCGAACGCGACCGTGAAGGCGGTGGCGACGGCGTCGTCGCGGTCACGGAAGTGTTGGTAGAAGACCTGCCTGCTGACCCCGGCGCGACCGACGATGTCGCCGGTGCTCCTACTCGCGCTGGCGAGCGTGGCGTGCCCTCGGTGGAGCGGCGCTACCGCTATACCGACGTGGTGCGCGCCCAGGTCGCGCTGAACATGTTGCGGTGCGGTGTCGGTCTGAGCATGGTGGCGGCCTGCGTGTCGGACGTGGCTGGTTACACCTTGATGAACTTCACGTAGCCCGGGGGGAGTGGGCTAACGCCATCCCCTACGAGGACTCCTCGATATCGGCGCCGAGCTGGACGATGACCGCGATCGCGGTGGCCGGCGGCGTTGGCCGTGGGCATGGTGATTGGTGCGTTGGGGGTATTCGACACTGTTTTGTAGCGATTCACGCTACGCAAGCGGATACCCTCGGAAGGCACGAACCAGCGACCGTATCGTCCGCCCGCGTGTGGTGTGCCCCCCTCGACAGTGGCACCGCAGCTGGGACCGCACGCTTCCGACGTCGTGTTACCGGCTGCCGGCGGCTGGCACCCGGACAGCGGGGCGGCGCGTGTTCGCATGCTGTACGTGGAAGCTGTCGGGCCGTGGGTCGGGCCGCCCGCGCAGCGATGGGCTCTGGGTGGTGCTGGCCTGCCTCGGTGTGGCAGCAGCCTGCATCGGTGTGGCAGCAGCCTCCGCATTACCCGCGGCAACACGACCCGCGACCGCGGGCGGGCATCTCGATGACGACCGCGTTGTTCATCTTCGGGCTGTTCATTCGGGTTGATCATCTTCTCGCTCTAAGCGCTGCGACACAAACGTACGCGAAAACGCCGCTGGGTAGCCGTCTTTCGCGTTGATGTCGGAGGGCTGCGCAATACTGCCGGTAACGGACGACATGAGGGGAGGGGTTCCGAGCGGCGGTCCAGCTTGGCGACTTCGCGGCGGCCGGTTGCGGTGAGTCGCGCGGTCCGGACCCGGCCGTCGGACCCGCTCTGCTCGATGCCGATCAGTCTGCCGGCGTCAAGAGATCGCAGGAGCCGGCTCACGTATCCGGAGTCGAGGTCCAGACGCGCCCGCAGCGACCGGATATCGCAGCCGTCGGCGCCGATCTCCCAGAGCAGCCGGTTCTGGCCGAGCGAACGGTCGCTATCCGCACTCGATGACCATCGCCCCTATTTCCTGGTCGGCCCGAGGTCGCGGGAGCGGATCAATCCCTGCCTCCCGCAACGAGTTTTGCACAAAGCGTCTCTTTGCCTCCGTATAGGACTCGCGTTCATCTCGATACGTCTAGGCGAGACGGTGTTTCAGCTGTTCGTACCGTTCACGCAGGTGGGCTTGCGATCGCAGCAGATCGCGAAACACGAGCAACTCGCGCACATGCGGGTCGTCGTGCTGGATGAGGTAGAGGTGGTGTGTTCGAGCGTCCGGCCGCGGACGCAGGAACCAGAGTCGCCAGGAACTATTCGGATCTGAAGGCCAAAACGACCAGCCGGCGTCTTGGATCGGCACCGCACGGTGCGCCTCCGAGAACGACGCGACCGGCGCGAGCATGTCGACGACCGGTTTGGATGCGAGGCCTACCACTGCGGTAGATCCAACGTGCTCTACCGGCCCCGACAGCCAGCTCTGTAGGACAGGGGTCAGACCAGAAGTGGCGGAGGAACTTCGCTCAGCAGCGCGATCTGTTAGCATGCCGTACTTGTCGTTCGCCGGCGAGACCGACCACCAATTCACGCTGGCGTGGGCGGCCGCGTGGGCCGCCCGCGGCGTCTTCGTCCATCCCAAACACAACTGGTTCATGTCGACCGCACTGAGTGAGGCCGACGTCGACAGCGTGCTGGTAGCCACCGACGCGGCCTTCGGCGAGGTGGCCAAGCCAGACTCGTCGTCCGAGCAGTGAGTCAAGTGCGCCATCGGTCTTTGGGCCAACCTGCCGGTGTCACTGCAATCGGAGCCCGGTGATCGAGCGGGCGATGACCAGCTGTTGGATCTGCTCGGTTCCCTCGAAGATGTCGAAGACCTTAGCGTCGCGGTGCATCCGCTCGACCGGATACTCGCGGGTGTAGCCGTTGCCGCCGAGGATTTGGATGGCCCGTTCGGTCGTCCACACCGCTACCCGGCCGGCCTTCAGCTTGCTCATTGACCCCTCCGCGGAGGCGAACTTCTGGCCGGTTGCGCCCATCCATGCCGCGCGCCTGACGAGCAGCCGCGCCGCGTCGATCTCGGTGGCGATGTCGGCGAGGAGAAACGAGATGGCTTGCTTCTCGATGATGGGTCGCCCGAAGACAACCCGCTCCTTCGCGTAGTCGAGTGCGTATTCGTAGGCGGCGCGGGCGACTCCGACCGCCATCGCCCCGACGGTGGGCCGCGATAGCTCAAAGGTCGCCATCGCCGCCTGCTGGGAGGTTTTCCGACCTTCGCGTGCACGCGCGAGCTTCTCGTCGAGCTTGTCTTTGCCGCCGAGCAGGGCACTGCCTGGAACCCGCACGCCGTCGAAGAATATGTCCGCGGTGTTTGAGGCACGCAAACCGTGCTTGCGCAGCTTCCGCGGCGCTGCAATACCGGCAGTGTCGGCGCTCATGACGAACGCGGCCTGTCCGCGTGCACCGAATCCGGGTTCGACCACCGCCTGGACTACCAGAACGTCGGCCACGCCGCCGTTTGTCACCCACGCCTTCTGGCCTGAGATCATCCACTCATCGGACGCTTCATCATATTTGGCCGTGGTCAGCATGTTCGCCACATCGGAGCCAGCCTCTGGCTCTGACGAACAGAACGCGCCCACCTTGACGTCCTTGTCGGTGCCATAACACTGCGGCACCCAGTGCGCGACCTGCTCGGCGGTGCCGGAAGCGATGATGCCAACGGCAGCGAGCGTGCTTCCCATGATCGACAGCGCGATTCCGGCGTCACCCCAGAACAGCTCCTCGGCCAGGATCGGAAAACCCTGTCCGGTTGCGTCTTCCAGGAGTGTCATCAAGATGTCGTGGCCGTAAAGCCCGATACCGGCGGCCTCCTGCAAGATCGGCCATGGCGTCTCCTCGCGGTCATCCCAGTCGAACGCAGCCGGGCGAATCACCTTTAGGGAGAACTCATGCGCCCAATCGCGCAGTTGTTGCTGTTCATCGGATAGAGCCAGCGAGAACGTCATCGGGAATCATCCTTTCATTTTCGGTACGGAGTGAGTACCGCGCACCGCTTGCGATCGACGCCACGTGGCGGTGGTGCTTCGTTGCAGATCCCCACATCTCGTGGGAGGTGGGTGGCCCGGGCGGCCGGCACGAGCGGCCTCCGCACCAGGGCGGCTTCCGTCAGCATCGCTGAGGCCAACCTCGTTGCAGTAGTGCGCAAACGAGATCTCAGCACCGAGATAAATTGCCTTGCAAAGCATGTCCGCTAGATGGCCTCTGCTTCGACGAAACTCAATGGCGAGGCAGTAGGCACCACACGCGTCACCCGGAATCCGGCGCGCTCGAGGAGACTGCGATACTCCGGCACCGTGCGGTCGCGGCCAGCCTGCATCAGCAGCATCTCCAGATCGGTCCAATGACCAAAGAATTCGCGATCGTGGTCCGGGATCACGCAATCGATCACCAGTACCTTTGCGCCAATCTTCGCCGCCTCGTGGACCTTCTGAAGAATCTCGACCGCCTTGTCGTCGGGCCAGTCATGGAGGATCATCTTGAGCAAATAAACGTCGCCGCCCGTGGGAACGCTGTCGAAGAACGACCCCTCCAACACTTCCACTCGATCTGCGACACCGTGCTGGCGCAACACTGGTGGGGCTTCGGCGACGGCGTGCGGCAGGTCATAGAGAACCCCCCGGGAAGTCGGGGTCACCCTGAGGATGGCAGAAAGCAGCCGGCCCACCCCGCCGCCGACATCGACAACGGTCGGGTAGGCCTCGAATGCGTAGGCGGCCATCAGGTAATCCACCGCCATCTCAGTCGTGTCGGCCATGGCACGGTTGAAGGCTTCATTGAGTTCGGGCTCCCCAATGAGGTACTCGAAGGCTTCCGCGCCGCCGTGCAAGGCCGGAATTACCGCGTTGCCGGTTCTGATCGCATCCGTCAGATGGCTCCAATGCTCGCGATGTTGGCGCGAACCCACCATCCGGGCCATAGCTGCAGCCGACAGTGGAGCGTTGGTACGCAACGACGTAGCGAGCGCGTTGAGCTGGTAGCGACCGTCACGGCGCTGACGAAATATGCCGCGGCCGATCAACGCCCGTAGCAGTCGGCGCAGCGCGTCGGGATCCGCCTTCACTTGAGACGCCAACTCTTCCAACGGCAGCGGCCCCTTGTCGAGAACGTCGGCGATACCGAGCTCTACGGCGACTGTGATGGCTTGGGACGTCCAAGCATTGACGATTAGCTCCATCATCGCCGCATACGGTGGGACGGTTCGTTGATGGAACAGTGCGAGATGATAGCGGGCACGCTCAACGAGTCGCACCAATTTCGTGGGTGGAATTCTTGCAGACATAGTGACCATGACCTTGACCTAGAGAGTGGGTGTGCGAGCACGACCGATTCCCGGCTGAGCAACTACGGCAGAGCCGAAAATGGTTAACCCGCCCGACATTACGGCGCCTAGTGAATTAGTACCTTTCCGTTTCTCCCTTCAGACATCTGGTCCGTTCGGTCGAACAGCGTGATGTAACACGACGTGCTATTCCGATTCGGGCGGCTGGTGGATGGTGGCTGATGGTTGGCTGGTGATGTATGCAAGCACGTCTTTAGGGTCCACCTCATCGGGCCACACACAGGTTGCGGTGGCGTTGTGGGCGATGTCGACGGGCACGTGCAAGGCCACGTCGGTGCCATTGGGATCGCGGAACCAGAGCGCTGTCACCCCGGGTTGGCCGGTCGCCCGGTGGGGCTGAGAACCCAGCTTGCTCAACCGGTTCAACGCTGGACGTGCCGACTGCAGATCGCTCAGAGCCAGATTGATGGCGGTGACACCACTCGCTTCGGGATGGTAGTCAAGTGCGATCGGCGAACGCTCGATCACCACCCGCAGGTAATCGCCGTGGATGGCGGTCATCCGGGCATTCATTGACTGGGGAGCCCCGCCGAGCAACGCCGCCCACCACTCCGTCATCTCCGCCGGCCGGTGGGTGAGCAGCCGCAGCTCGATGGCCTGTGCCGCAACGTCGTTCATGCGATTAGTCCTTTGTGGGTCGGTGCAAAGGCGCCGACGACCTGCAATGCTTGCCGCAGCAGCGCAGCGCCATCCCGGTCCGAGTGCAGTACGGCCGCGATATGGCCATCCGGGCGCACCACCAGGGCATCCGGATCGGCGTCCGCGACCCCGGTGTGAAATATGTCGTGGCCAGCATCGCCGACCGGCACCACCGACAACGGAAGCCCCTCCGCCGCAAGCGACCACACGGAATGGCTTTCGTCGGACACCAGCAGTGTCAGGTCGTCGCGGCTGACCAGATCCAGGGTGGACACCCGCCGTTCGCGGTCCTCGAGCCAGACGTGCGGCAGCCGGCCGCCGGCGCGCACAGATGGGATATAGAACTCTGGATCGCTGACCGGTGGGGGCAGCCGATCGCCAATGATGGCGCCGCGTTCGTAACACACCCCGAGGTCGCGTCCCCAGCTGCGATAGTGCGGACCCTGCTCGGCGATCGCCGCCGCGGCTCGGCGGCGGATCCGCTGACCGATCCGGCCGGGCGACTTGGCCAGGCGAAACCGCTGATATCCCAGCGTGGTGAGCCCGCGGATGAGGGCGCGCACTGGGCGTCGCGGTACCCAGTCCGGGATGGCAGCGACGGCTTGAGGGAGCATGCGCACTGCTTGCCGTGGCAACCCCAGTGTGGCAACGACATCGAACATTCCGTCGAAGTTGGCCACCGAGTCGGCGGTCGCTTCCGTGCCGACCGGCCGGCGTTCTCGTTCATAGGTGTCCAGGAGTGCCTCGTCGGCACGGCCGGCGATGACCCACGCGAGCTTCCAGACCAGGTTGTGCACGTCGGCGACGCCGGTGTTGAGCCCCAGCCCGCCGGTGGGTGGAAACCGGTGCGCGGCATCGCCAGCCAGGAATACGCGGCCCACTCGGTAGTTGGTGGCGACTTGCGCGTGCATTGCCCACGTCTGGACCGACTTGATGTCAACGCCGACAGCGGGGTCGCCAACCGCATCGACTATGTGCCTGCGGCAGATCGCAGCCGGGAAGTCTTCCACCGACTCAAATGGCGGGAAGTAGGGGATCTGGAACACCAGGTCTTCTGGCGGCCGGTGCACGATGGTGGCGCCCAACCCCTTGGCGGTGTGGGTCCACATAACAGGGCCGCGGCGGTGGCGGCGGAAAGCCTCGAGATCGGCGGAGAAATGGACGCTGATCATGTTCTGAAGGATCGGACCCTCCATCCTGATCCGTAGCGCGCGCCGCACTGTGCTGGCTGCGCCGTCGGCCGCGATGAGGTAGCGCGCCAGGATTGTTCGGCGGAATCCGGTAGTGGTGTCGGTGATCGTGACCGCGACGCCGTCTGGGCCGTCGGTGTGGGAGTGGTACTGCCAGCCGGTGTGTACTTTGATGCGGTCACTGTTGCGCAGGCGTTGCCACAGCAGTGGTTCGAGCACGTTCTGGGGCAGGTGGGCGCTGCGGGTAGGGCTGATCGATTCGATTGCGTCCATCTGCGCGTCGGGCAAGTCGGCCAGTGGCACCCGTCCGAGCTCGGGTCCGGCGAAGGTGGTGCAGTACGCGATGCACCGCAGCTCATACATCGGGGCGCTGAGGCCGCGGATGTCGCGCTCGAGGCCGATCTCGCGCCAAATCTCCATTGACCGCGTCGAGAGCACATGCGCAGCGGGGTGGCGTTGTGGCTCGCGGCGTGGCTCTACCACGGTGCATTCGATGCCATAGCTCGCGAGAAGCAATGCCGCCGTGGCGCCCACCGGCCCAGCGCCGACGACAAGGACATCGCAGGTGTCGGTCACCTGTTGTGCACCTGACGCCAAACGGCCTGGAGGATAGCTGTGGCGGGCATTCACGTCAGGAGCAATTCTCGAGCGCTGCTGCGGCGTAGCTTGCCGGACGGCGTCTTCGGTAACGTGCCGGCGGGGAACAACAGGATGTCACGCGGCCGGTGCCCGACCTGCCGGCTCACCCGGGCGGCGATATCGCGGCTGATCCGTGCGCGCACGTCTTCGTCATCCGCGTTGCGTACTTCGGCGAGCACCGCAAAGCCCTCTCGATCGGCGTCGACACGCAGCGCGATCACGCAGCCCTTTCGCACGCCGTCGACACCGTCGGCCGCACGCTCGATATCGTGCGGATAGAGATTCCTGCCGGCCAGCACGATGAGATCCTTTGTGCGACCGCAGACATACAATCGCCCCTCCTCGTCGAGGTAACCCAGGTCTCCGCTGTCGAACCAGCCATCTGTTGCCAGCGGCACCACACCGCCGGATGTGAGATAGTTGTTGGCAACCATGGGGCCGCGCAGCTCGATTGCGCCAATCTCTCGGGGTGCCAACGCTATTCCGTTCCGACCTATCCGCAGATCCAGGCCTCTCACCGGTAACCCCACACACACGAGATGCTGCACATCCGCGGAGTCGTCGCGGACCGGCTGCGCGCGGTGCGCCTCCGCAATGGCCCGCCGCGCGACCTGGTCGATGATCGCCTGGTCGTGCGCCGACCCCAGCGACGCAACCAATGTGGCTTCGGCGAGTCCGTAGGCGGGCGTCAGCGCCGTCGGCCGCAGACCGAAGCGCGAGCCGACCGCAGCGAAGTCGGCCATGTCGCGGTGGTCGATCGGTTCGGCTCCGTTCACCGCGACCCGCAGCGATGAAAGGTCGATGGCTCCCGGGTCGGCCCGCTGCAGCACGCGAGCGAGCACGGAGTACGCGAAATTGGGGCCTGAGGTGATGGTCGCGCGGTGCCTGCTGATCAACTCTGCCCAGACGAGCGGTCGTTTGAGGAACTGCTCCGGTGGGACGACGACAGTTTCAATGCCCAGCTGCATGGGGAAGCACACGAAGGCGATCATCCCCATGTCATGAGAGAGCGGCAGCCAGCTCGCCATCACGTCCGTGTTGACATCGAGTTCGAGCCCATGGCGCAAAGCGACGGCATTCGCGGCGAGATTGCCGTGACTGATCTCGACGGCTTTGGGCACTCCGGTCGATCCGGATGTCAACTGCCGCATCGCGATATCCGCCTCGTCGGCATGGTCCGTGATGTCGAGCTCGATCGGGTCGGCGCGACGCAAGGACGCGACGGTGCAGACAGCCAGACCGTGGGCCGTCAGCGGATCCAGCGCACTCAGGAACTGCTCCCCGATAACGACCACGTCGGCCTTGATCATCTGAGTCGCCCGAACCGTGTCGGCCAGCCAGACCGCCAGGTCGGTGCGGGGCGTTGGTTGCTGCAACATGGTCACCGCGGCGCGACTCAGCCAGGCCGCCTGCGCGAGCGGCGCGATATCAGCGGCATCGGTGGCCAGCACCGCGACCGAACCGTGGCGGCCTATTGCCCTCGCGGCCAGGCCGCCGGCCATCCGCTTCGCCTGCTCGTGGACTTCGCGCCACGTCAACCGAACTGGGTCGGTGACCGTGCCTGCGGTCAGGTGCCGCGGCGAGGATGCCGCTGCGGCGGATATTTCGCGGGTTAACACGCTCACGGGAGTAGATTCCTTTCCCGTGCCGCTGCCTTGGCGACACGTGCAACGGTGGCCACCAATGCCGGTTCCGGCGAACGGAACAGGAAGTGGCCGCCGGGGTAAGAGCGAACCGGTTGAGGCTGCACCGAATACGACGCCCAGGCGGCCATCATGTCCGGCGGCGCCACCTGGTCGTCCAGGCCTGCGACGATGTGCAGTGGACACGGAAGCGGTGGCGAATCCGTTCGCCAATGGGACTGGCAGATCCGCAGATCGTCACGGACGGTGGGCATCAGCAGTGCAAGCCAGTCAGGACGGGTCAGGACTTCCGTCGGAAGCCCGCCATAGCGTGCGAGTTCCGCGGCCAGCTCGTGATCGCCGAGCAGGTGCAGATCGCCTAGGGGCGCGGGTAGGTGCGGCGCGCGGCAGGACGCGACGATCACCGCCTCCGGCGCTCGCAGGCCGCGTGAGATGCGTTGTTGAGCAACCAAATACGTCAGGATTGCGCCCATGCTGTGGCCCAGCAGGACGTGGGGCCGACGCAACAGCTCGTCGAGCTCGTCGGCCAGTGCCCGCACGCAGGTCTCGGCGTCGACGTGGCGGGGCTCGTCGCGGCGCGACTCCCGCCCCGGCAGCGTCACTGCGGTGAGTGCCACCTCGGCGCCCATATTCGTCAGCGCTCGGCGCAGCGGGTGAAACGACGCGGACCCGCCACCAGCGTGGTGAAAGCACACCAATTCAACGGGTGTCATCCGGTCATCCCGCCCTCGTCGAGCCGCTGCAACACGAAGTCGACGAGATCGCCGACGCTGTGAATCTTCGAGAGCACCTCGGCGACGGTGACGTCGTGCAGAGGTGGATATTCCGCCCGCAGCCGGTCCAGGAGGCGAAGCTGCAGCAACGAGTCGTAGCCCAAGTCGTCAGCGAGCCGTTTGGACCGGCTGAGCGTGGTGACCGAATAACCGCCGACATCGGCGATCAGCGTGAGAACCCCGCCCTCCGCACCGGCCTGCGGCTGCTCGGTGCTCTCCGCCTCGCCGAGTGGCTCGCCGGCTGGAGCCTCGGCGGGCTGCGCCAGCTGTCGGGTGTAAGTGGTCGGGCCGTCGAACCAGAACCGGCTGGAGGTATCGAAGGCGTACGGCGGGATCCGCTGCGGCGGGCCGGCCGGTCCGCCGTACAGGGCCGCCAAATCGGGTGAGTAGCCGTCGCGCATCATCGTGGCGGCCACACCGAGCAGTTCTGTTCCGTCGGAATCCGGGCCGCTGCACAATGTGAGCAAGCGTGTCTGTGGCGGCAGTCCGCCCCGCCTGGCGAGGGTGAGCAGGCCAGATTTGGGGCCGGCCTCGGCGAGATAGTCGGCACGTTCGGCGCTGAAGGCGGCCTGGACCGCGTCGAAGAACAGCACCGGCGAACAGATCTGCCCCGCCCAGTAGTCGACGGTCATTTCCCGGCCCTCGACTTCTCGGCCGAGCACCGTGGAGAACAGCGGAAACTCGGCGGGTCCGGGCTCGAGTCCGGCTATCTCGTGCCGGAAGTCAGCCACCATCGGCTCCATGAGCGGCGAGTGAAAGGCGTGTGACACCGCCAGATTCATCGCTTTACCGCCCCGCTGCCGAATCAGCGTTTGGGCTCGTGCCACGGCATCGGTGGCTCCGGAGATGGTCAGGGAGTGCGGCCCATTGACCGCTGCGATCGCGCACCCGGGCTCGTCGGCGACGAGTGCCTGGGCCTGCTCAACGCTGAGGTCGACCGCGATCATTGCCCCACCGGGAGGCAACGCGCCCATCAGCCGCCCTCTGGCCACGATGAGCTTGGCGGCGGTGTCGACCGTAAACACACCGGCCAGGCAGGCGGCGGTGACCTCGCCGACGCTGTGGCCGATCCCGAATCGCACGCGGATGCCGCTCTGTAGCAGAGTCTTTCCCAGCGCGTAGGACACGGCGAACAACGCCGGCTGCGCG
>CAWCXH010000011.1:0-61793 GCA_963799495.1 uncultured Actinomycetota bacterium | reverse complement strand
CGTATTCGAATCCGTCGCGGCGATAAGGCCTCGCGCGTCTAGAGCCGCAGCGCACCAGCGGATTCCATCGTTAGGGCACGAGGGCAGCCCGCATTCGTCACACGCGTCGATGGGATACCGTACGCCGCATTTGAGATGTAGCCGTCACACGACGGCGGGCGGCGGAATCCCGCTTCGTGGCGAGCGTGATGACAAGCTTCGCTGCTGGCGAAATCGCCTGCGCAACAACCGAATAACTCCGAGGGCAGTGCAGTTCTTCATATATAGTGATGGTTATACATGAAAGCCGTTGGTAGGCAGCGAATCACGGTCCCACTCGGGTGGGGGAAGGGGACAAGACGCCGCTATAGAGCCGCCCGGCGAACAAGCAACCACCCAGCATTGAGCCGCTGGCAGAGCTCGATGAGCTCGTCGGCGAACTGGTCACCGCCGTTCAACTCGAACGTGCGACCGTCGCCGGTGGTGCCAATCAAGTGCTCGGCCGATTCTGTGTGCGCACCGCGCAGCTCGACGCGCGCGATTGCGCCGGGCGCCACACCCGTGCGGTCCCGGCGCCTTCGCGGCCGTCTACCGCGACCACCATGACCTCGTCGATCAGCGCGGCATCGGCCGGCGATCCCAGGTTCCTCATCGACATCCACGGCCAGCTGCAGGACGTCGTCGTTGTCGTCGTTGTCGCTGACCGGCTATACGACGACAGCGGCCGTCGTCATCGGCATGCATGGCTTCTACTTCAACGCGGCAGCGCCCGGCACCCGCGCGCACGTGGAGAGCCGGTAGGCGTGTTGAACTTCTCGGCCATCGGAAACGTGTCAGGATTGAAGTTACCGGAGGTCGAAATGAGCCTGTTTTTGGTGGTTTGCCTTGCGATAGGCGCGCCGCTAGCCGGCCTCGGCCTGCACGACCTTCAGGCATCTCTTGAACGATGGGATCAGAAGCGGCACGCAGAAGACTGACGGACGATCTGCGCCTGTATGGAGATATTTCAGCCCTGAGGCCAGCGTGCAGATCCCGCCGGTGACAGCTGGCCGGGACCCAGTGCGTCGCCGCTAAATTGGGGGCGTGCGGCGCGCCGTGGATCAGGAAATACGCCGGGTTTTGGAACCTGCGGGTCATCATCAGGCGACCGAGGGCGCTGTTCAGCTGGGGCGTTCGGCGGGAGACCGCGGACAGCAGGACGAGCGCCCGCGTGCGCTCCGGGTGACGCGCTGCGAACTGGATGGCGGCGTGCCCGCCGGCCGAGATCCCCACCACGGCAACCCGTTCGACCTTCAGCGCGTCCAGCAGTGCCGTCGCCACATCGGCCTGAGCCTCAGATGAGCCGTTGCCACCGAGGGGCGTGCCCAGGTAGCCGGGCCGGTGGGGCGTCAGCAAGCGGTAGCCGCTGCCGACGAGATGGGCCAGGAAGAACCAACCGTTGTGGCCGAGGTTGCCGCCGTGGAAGTGCAGCACCGTGGGGCCGCGCCCTCGCACGTCGTACTCGACGGGTCCGCTCGATGTGGGTGCGACCAGGCTGCTTTCGTGCGCTCGCCGTCGAACCGTGGGCAGCCAGCTCCGCTAGTACCGGTGCACGCCCATCGTCGCCAGTGCGACGGATGCCAGGATCGCCAAGCCGCGGCGCGACACTTCTTCGTCCTCCCGTCAGACCCGGCGGGCCACGACGTAGAGCCGCTGGGTGGTCTCGTCGCGCCACTCGTGCGGCCCGCGGAGGTACCACTCGACGTCGGTGAGCCCAGCCGCTTCGACCGCCGCGACGACGGTTCCCGGGTCGTGCAGCACGAAGTCCAGTGCCGGCACCTCGACCTCGAACCAGCGGGTCACCCGGCGTACGTCGTCACCCGCGTGCAGCCCCAGCACCAGCAGCCCGCCGGGGGCGAGTGGCCGGGCCAGGGCAGCGACGGCGCCGGGCAGCTCGGACGCCGCGAGGTGGATGAGGGAGTACCACCCGAGCACGGCGCCCCAGCCGGCGGCGGCCGCCGGTCGCATCAGCTGGCGCAGGTCGCCCACCTCGAAGTGGACGTCGGGATGCCGCTGCCGCGCCTCGGCGATCATCTCCGGGCTGACGTCGAGGCCCCGTGCGTCGGCACCAGCGGCGGCCAGGTGCGCCGTCACATGCCCCGGGCCGCAGCCGGCATCCATGACCGGCAGATCACCGGCAGCCACCGCGACCTGGTCGAGCAGCCAGCGCTCGAACGGGAGTCCGTCGAGCTCGTCGGACAGCTCACGCGCGTAGCTGGCCGCCACCACGCCGTATGTCGCGCGCACCCGGTCGTCGCGCGCCTCGGGCGAGTCGGCGATGGGAGCCTCACGGTCGACCGCCGGCGGCGCGGGTGTCTCCCCGGTCTCGGCCGGGCCCAGCACGTGTACCCATCGGTGGTCCTGCCGGCCTGGCCGTCGCTCCAGCTGCTGCACCAGCGGCTGGTCGCGCCCGTTCATCCGCTCCAGGCAGGCCTCGACCTCGGTGCGATCGGCGAACGGGTGCAGCCGTTCGGTGCGGGTGCGCAGCTCGCCAGCAGCCTGCGGCCCGCGCAGGAGCAGCACGGTGAGCACCGCGCGCTCGTCGTCGGCCAGGTCGAGGATCTCCGAGAGGGTCTGGTGGTACTTCAGCGTGCGCCGTCCGGTGTCGGACCACACGATGCGCAACAGACCCTGGTCCTTGAGCGCCCGGGCGGTCTGTTCCACCGTCCGCTCGTCGAGCTCCATCACCGGCTCACGGCTGCTGGTCTGGTTGCAGGCGGTGCGCAGGCTGGAGAGCGTGAGCGGGTACGCCCCAGGAACGGTCACCTGCTTCTCCAGCAGGCTGCCCAGGATCCGCTGCTCGACCGGCTCGAGGTCCATGCCGCAGACCCTACTTCCACACCGTGACCGTCGCGCCGCTCGTGCGGCGGCGGCTTCACCCCACCGTCACGTCTGCGTTCCCGGCCTAGCTCGAAGCTCGCCGACGGTCACGCTAGCGACGCCCAGACGGGCTCGGCGGAATTCCCGAGATGCGGCGCGGCGCTTGTCTCGGCGGCGGACAGTTCGGTGGTGCCGAACCGAAAAACCTCATAGCATCCTCGTCGTCCCGCCAGACAAGCAGGACAAGCGTGGCAAGTGAGCGGGCCGGGCACGTTCCTGCTCGTTTGCCTGCCCGGCCGCGTCAGGTCGCCGTCTGGACATGACGCGCAGCGACAATCCACCGGCAGCCGTGAGCCGGAAGGTGCCAGCGACCCCCGGGCCACCTTTCCGAAACCAATTCGATTGGGGAACCAGTTGTAGTGCAGTCGGTTTCGAAAACGCGATGGTAAGATGAGTGTATGATGTTGGCAGGCAATGCAATTCGTAGCGACCGCGAAAGCGGTTGCGGTGCGGTTGAAAACGAGAGATTGCAAACTGAGTCGGGACGTGGGCACCGCGCCAGCGGTGCTGATTAGAAAGCTAAGCGGGACAATGGAATCAGAGTCACTCGCGTAAGCGGTTGGCGCACACGGGAACCCACGTGGGCGGGCTTGCCCGCCCGGAGATAATGGGAGCCGGCGCAGCCGGCTCCGAAGACAGACGGCTGGCGTGACCGCGGTGGACTTGATGCTGCAGACGCGAACCAAGGCATGGTCGCCGCAAGAATGGCGTGATGTCGTGTTCGCGCCGTCAACGACTGCCCCGCCGTTTGGCATCGGCGATGTCGAATGCGACTTCAACTGGTCCCGGCCACCCACCAGACAGGAAAGCGAACGCCGCTATGTGCACGCTTACGACCGCGGCGGGTCTTACGTCGCTGGCATCGCCGGGCCTGGAGCTCCCGATCGGCAACCCGGTCCACCATCCCGATGGAGCGCCGTTCAATCCAAAAACACCGGGCTACTGGCTGGTTGACATTCCTGAGCACGGGGAATGGCGAATCCCATACCTGTTGAACCCCATCGGATTACAGTTTACCAGGCCGAAATGGGTGTGCACACCCCGCGTGGAACGTGCGATCGCACTGGGCTACCAACCCAAGATCCTGGAAGCTTGGATCTGGCCCAACATGGTCGTGTCCTGCTGGGCTGGTACAAGCGGTTCCGCGACGCCAGCGCTGCGCTGGACACCGACGATCCCGACGCGCAGGCCGCGCGCAACCAGGCCAAGGTCATCCGCACCCACGGCATCGGCTCATCGGCTCCAATGAACACCTCAAAGGCAAACCTGCCTACAGCCCGGAACGCCGACTACACATCGTGTCGAAAGCCAGCTCCAACATCATCTACCGGCTCCATCAGATCGGGGAGCGCACGGGGGAGTGGCCGTTGGCTGTGGCGACCGACACCGTCGTGTACGCCTCCGATAATCGGGATCCGGTTACGGCCTGGCCCGGCGATCCCGCCGCCCCACGGGATCTGGTGCTACTGCATACCCGCACGATCGGGGAAACCGACTTGTTGCGTCGGGACGGTAAGTGGTTCTTGTACGTCACCGTGGAGGCTCCGGCCGAGGATGCCGGGCTCGTGTTCGTGGACGGCCACCCAGTCCGGGACGTCAGGGGTTTCGGTGACGTCCCAGCGAGTGACGAGGCCTTCCCCGACGCTGCGGTGCTTGCCGATCGACGGGAGATCGGTGAGGAGGTCGCGGATGAGGTCGGGGTCGCCGACTGCGCGCCAGGTGAGGCTGGTGGCGGGGTGGGCCATGACGGGAATGACTCGGCGCTGGTAGCGGCCGGGCTGTCGGAGACGGCCTGGCTGTCGATGACGGGGGTGAGGCGCTGGAGTCGTTGGCGGTTGGTGCGTGAGGTGCGCCAACGGATGTCGGGTTCGGCGGCGTCGTGGGGTCGGGGGTGAAGGTCAGCGAAGGTGGCCATCCAGTGCCAGTCGGTGTCGTGGTTAGGGTCACCGCAGCGGGCCAGTGGCAGTTCGAGGGGTTCGGGAATGTCGTTTGTGCTGGTGGGTGAGGTGTTGGCCGGAGAGCGAGCGGCCCATTTGCTGCGGTGCCACATCACTGATGCGAGCAGACCGTCTAGGGCAACGCCCCAGGGGCGGGAGAGCATTACTCCGTGGGGTGTGGCGGCGGTGATCTGGAGCGCGGTCATGCGGGACGCTTAGGTGAGTTTGGACGGGGTCGCGATGGCGTCGTCGTGGTGGGCGGCGAGCTCGGCGGCCCAGTCGGTGCTCTGGTCGGGGAGGTGTCCGCGTAGCGCGGTCGCGGTGGTGGTGGCGGTCATTTGTCCGTGGCCGGCGGCGACGCGGCCGCCGAGGTGGCCGTGTTCGGCGAAGGCGGCCAGGACGTCGCGCAGGAACGCGGCCTGGATTTCGGTGGCGTTGGTGAGCCGGACCCAGGTGTGTAGGCGGGTGCCGGCCGGGAGGGTTTCGACGCCGAATCTGCCTAGGGGGCTGCTGGTTTCGTGGAGGTCAGCGTGTGGCGGCTGGTCGGTGGTTGTCCGGTGGTCGGAGAGGTGGCTAAACGATTCCTCGGCGACGCCGAGCACGGCGGGTAGCGGGGTGGTCCGTGGTGGGCGGGGCAGTATGTGGGCGAGTTCGGCGATCTCGGGGAGGACCTTGCCGACGGTGAGGAGCCCGGACATGATGCGGCCGGAGGCCGCGCCGCCGAAGACGCCGAAGACGCCGATCTGAGGCACGAGGGTTTTGAGGCGGTGTTCGTCGTCGTCGGTGAGGGGATGCGCGGATTTGGCGAGCCGACCTCCGTTGGTGAGCAGGAGCCGCGGGGATCGGTAGGGCGGCCCCCTCGTAGTCGAGGACGCCAGCGGTGAGTGCCTCGCCGATGCGACGCAGGACGCCGCGGAAGCTGCTGCCCGACACGATGGGGATCTGCATCACCTCACCGTCTGGGGTGATGATCTTTTCGCGTCGGAACAGGCCGAAGTTGTCGGTGCCGACGGAGCTGTAATCCTCGCGGTGAACGATCGAGGACTGGGCCAGGACGTCGACGTCGAAATGGAGTGTCGAGAGGCTCATCCGCGGGCCGCTTTCCGTTGCTCGGCAACGGCTTCGGCGATGATCCGGACACGCGGACAAACTCGCCCGAGATGGATGCGGCTCTATGGCGCAACGTCCGTCGTGCACCCTGGTTCCTCACTCGGCGACTAGGCGGTGCGGGGCTCGAGCTCGAGTGGGCTGGGACGGCCAATACCGTAAGAGTCCGGCGAGGGGAACCAACCTACAGGTCGCATTGTCGCCCTCCCGGGCGAGCTGCTGCTCTATCTCTTCGGTCGTCAGGGCGCGGCACAAGTCGAACTCATCGGGCCCGCGGACGCGGTCGAAGCGGTCGGACGTACAAGGTTCGGCATATAGCTCAAACTAAACGGGCTGGCCCATGGCAGCTACTCCGTATCTGCCAGCCTCCGCCGCCCGGGCTCGAAGTGGTGGCGGGCCCGCCGCTTCGGCTGACGCGAGCAACGGGCTACTCGGCGAGCCGGTTGACGAGAGCCGTGAAGACGGTGGGCAGCCGCGTTGCCGCGGGCACGATCCGTGACCGCACCGCTGGGTAGGCGCTGGCCTGCAGCGCCGCCGCCGTCAGCATGCGGTACTGGCGGGACATGCGGCGCCATTGGCGGTCATAGTCGGCGGGCCTGTGGGCGGCGACGCACCCGACGAGCAACTCGGCACCGCCGAACGCAATGCCCAATCCCTCGCCGGTCAGTGCGTCGACGTATCCCGCTGCGTCACCGACCAACAACACCCGGCCGGCAACCCGGCTGCGCACCTTCTGCCGCAGCGGGCCCGCGGCGAGGTCGCGGCTGTGCGGCCGGCCTTCTACGCGATCGACAAGCGTCGGGAACGATTCGAGGTGCCGGTCGAATCGCCCGCGGCGGGAGGTGAGGATCGTGATCCCGACGCAGTCGTCGGACACCGGGGTGACGTACGCCTCGTCGTCGTCGGACCAGTGCACCTCGACGTTCTCGCTCCAGGGAGCGATCTGGACGTGGCGGCGAATTCCCCACCGGCGCCGGCTATTTGTTGGCACAGCCAGCCCGAGCGCGGTGCGGATCGGCGAGTGCAGCCCGTCTGCAGCGGCGAGGTAGCGGGCGCGCAAGCCGCCGCACCGCACCGACATCGCATCCTGACTGACCTCGCCGATGTCGCCTTGCACGACCTTCACGCCGGCCGCTGCTACCGCGTCCAGAAGTGCGCCGTGCAGTGCCGTTCTCTGCACTCCACGCCCAACACCGGATCGAAACGCCGCGCTGACGCTCCGACGTCCGTCGTGATAGCTGATGCCGTGGAACGGTTTACCCGGGGGATCTACTCCAAGGCGGTTGAGACGTGCCAAGGAATGCGGCATCAATCCTTCACCGCAGGCCTTGTCTATTGTCCCCGAGCGTTTTTCGATCACGACGACCTCGAGTCCGGCCTTGGCGCCGTACAGCGCCGTCGTGAGCCCGGCCGGGCCTCCACCTGCCACGAGAACGTCGATCATTTCAGGCTTGCAAGGGCAGAGTTCTCGACACCGATCCGCGTGCGTAACAGTGCCGCGTTGAGCACCGTGAACACCAGTGCTGTGATCCATGCGCTGTGCACCAATGGCAGCGCGAGCCCCTCGACCACCACGGCGACATAGTTCGGGTGCGAGAAAAACCGGTACGGGCCGCCAGTGACCCGGGGCGCATCGGGTATGACGACGACGCGGGTGTTCCACTGATGGCGCAGCGTCGTGATGCACCACCACCGCAGGACCTGAGCCCCGACCACCAGCGCCAACATCGGCCAGCCGAGCAATGGAACGAATGGACGGTGCAGCGCAATCACTTCCACCAGGCATCCCACCAGCAAGCCGGTGTGCAGTGTGACCATGGTCGGGTAGTGGTGAGCGCCGAACTCGAAGCCGCCACGGGCGCGGCTCCACGCGAGGTTACGGGTCGAGACGACCAGTTCAACGACGCGCTCGACCGCGACCGCGGCGATCAGCAATATGTACCAGGACATGAGCAGCGAAGCTCAGTGCCACCGCAGCAGCACGAGCTCTGCGCAGAAACCGGGACCCATTGCCATCAGCACCCCTGGACTGCCGCTGGCCGGCTGCTTTGCAAGCGTGTCGCGCAAGACGTGTAGCACCGACGACGACGACAGGTTCCCGACCTCGCTCAACGAACGCCATGTCAGCTCGAGCGCCTCATCGGGCAACGCCAGGGCATCGTTGATCGCTTCGATGACCTTCGGGCCGCCCGGGTGGCTCACCCAGACGCCGATGTCGTCGATCGTCAGCCCATGGCCGGTCAGGAATCCCGTCAGGTCGTCGGCCAGGTGGCGCTCGATGAGGGTGGCAACGTTGGGAGACAGGACGAGCGAGAGTCCGGACGCGCCGAAGTTCCACCCCATCGTGGTGAGGGAGTCCGGGTACAGACGGCTTCGCGAGTCCACCACAGTGGGCCCATGCACGCCGATCCGCTTGGCGCGTCGATCACCCACGGCGACCACCGCCGAGGCGCCGTCAGCGAACAGCGCACTTCCGACCATGGTGGCGACCGTCGGCTCGGCACCGGGGTAAGTCAGCGAGCACAACTCGACTGACACCAGTACCGCCACATCGTCGGGCGCACCCCGCAGGTAGTCGTTCAACCGCCCGACGCCGGCCGCTCCGGCGACGCAGCCGAGGCCGAAGAGCGGCACGCGGCGCACATCCGGCCGCAGACCCAGGCGGCCGGCAATGCGGGCGTCCAACGACGGCACCGCCAAGCCGGTTACCGTCGTCGTGACGATCAGATCGACGTCCTCCGGCTTGACGCCCGCCTCGTCGAGCGCGCTGGACAGGGCGGCACATCCCAGCTCGACCGCGTTCTCGATGAAGATGTCGTTCGCCTCACCGAAGTCAGTAAGGGAGGAGTACCTCTCCAGTGGAAGAACGAAATGGCGACTATCGACTTTGGCATGCGCGTGTAGTTTCCGGAGAAGATCCTCATGGGGTTCGTAACCCGGAAACCGGACGAACGCGTCGGTGATCTCCTCTTGGGTGTAGCGGTGCGGCGGTAACACACCCTGCACTCCTGCGATAACACTCATTATCAACTTTCCCTAGAGCGTGGTTGTGGCGTAATTCGGTTCAACGCCCAACCCATTGGTCAATTCGGCATTGAATTGTTGGAGGGTTGGGCTCGCGTCCAACCCTTGCTCGGGTATCGCGACGGAGTGACCGTCGTTGAGCCCGAGGAGCTTGTGCAGGCGGACCAGGGGCGCGGGAGCCCACCAGTTCCGTCGTCCGAGGACGTGCATGAATGCCGGCACCAGAACCATTCGCACCAAAGTGGCGTCGACGAGGACGGCCAGCGTGAGGCCAAGACCGAACATCCGCATGAACGACACGTTGGACGCAATCAGCGCGGCGAAGGAGATCGACATGATCAATGCGGCAGCGGTAACGACCCGACCGGTACGGGCGATTCCCCGGGCCACACTCTCGTCGTTGTCGGCGGCTCCGGAAGCCAGCCAGAACTCGCGGATTCGGGAGACCAGGAACACCTCGTAGTCCATCGACAAGCCGAAAGCGATACAGAACAGCAGCACCGGGATGTTGGCGACCAAGATCCCGCTGGGCGTCGTTCCGAACGCACCGAGGTGACCATCCTGGAAGATCCACACCATCGCACCGAAAGCGGCAGTCAGCGAAAGGACGTTGAGCACCAACGCTTTCAGCGGCATCACGACGCTGCCCGTCAACAGGAAGAGCAGGATGAACATGATGCCGGCGATCAGCCCGAGCACCAGTGGCAAACGTGATGCGATCGCGTCGACACTGTCTCGGTTGATCTGGGCGGTGCCGGCGAAATCGACTTCCTTGCCACCCGGGGTCGGGACCGCGTGCAGGCGGTCGAGCTGGGTTTCGGAACGGTCGGAGAACAGCGGAGCTGTGCTGTCGACGGTGAGGAACGCGCTGCCTTGAGTCTGGCCCGCCGGTGCTGACTGTCGACCGACGGCGGCGCCTGCGACATAGGTTGCGGTCGGGGTGGAGACCGCGGAGACGTCGGGCACACGCGACAGGTCAAAGGCGTATTGCTCAATCTCGCTGCGGGTTAGGTCGTGGGTATCGGGGATGACGATCGTCACCGCGGTCTCGGAGTTGATGACGAAGTCGTCGCGCATTTGGTCGCCGACCTGGTGCGCGGAGGCCGAGGAAGGCAGCACGCGGTCGTCGGGAAAGCCCCATTTGACGCTCAGGAACGGCAGACCAAGGAACACCAGGAAGGCGACGCCTGCCAGTCCGACCGGCACGGCACGGCGGATGACAAACCTCGTCCAGCGGTACCAGAACTGCTGCTGGAAGGGCTGCGGGGCGGGCTCGGGCCGGCCCAGCAGGCGGCGAGCGAGCCGACGGGCGTTGAACGAATCCAACCGGTCGCCGAGCAGGACCAGCGCGGCGGGCGTGACAACCACGGCGGCGACGGCGGCGAACGCAACGACGGCGACACCCGCGTAGGCGAAGGACTTCAGGAAATGCATCGGGAACAACACCATGACCGCCATTGAGAGGGCGACCGTTGTGGCCGAGAACAACACGGTGCGACCCGCCGTGACCACGGTGCGAACGACGGCAACCTCGCGGTCTGCGCCGTCAGCCAACTCGTCGCGGTAGCGGCTGATCATCAACAGCGTGTAGTCGATGGCCAGCGCCAAACCCATGGCGGTGGTGAGGTTGAGCGCGAATATCGAAACGTCGGTGGCGAACGAGATCGTGCGCAGCACCGCAAGGGCACCGAAAATCGCCATTCCGCCGACGGCCACGGGCAGCGCTGCTGCGATCAGACCGCCAAATACCCAGACCAGCACGAGGAAGCTGACTGGAATCGCGATCGATTCCATCACGAGCAGGTCGCGCTGCGACTGCTTGGTGATCTGAACGTTGACCATTGCGGCGCCGCCTGTCCGCACGGTGGCGCCGTTACGGTCGTGCGTCACCTGTGCGGAGAGCTCCTCCGCGTATCTCTGCTGGTCGCTTTCGTTACCCTTGATTCCCGCGACGATTACCCCGGTGTTCCGACCCTTGCTAACGAGATCGGCGCCGGCCTGCGGCGGTGTTGTCCACGGCGAGACCACATCGACCACATGTGGCGAGCTTCTCAATTGGTCGACAATTTCAGTGCCCGCGGCCCGAGCGGCCGGGCTGTCGACGCCGCCTGGTGTTGAGACGGTGACAAGTAGCTGCGTGTCACCCTGGCCGAACTTGTCCGTCAGGAGCTGGCTCGCCCTCGCCGATTCCGATGTCGGGTCTTGAAATCCACTGGCGGACAGGCTGTTTGCGACGGGGACACCAAAGATGGCCAAGGCCAATGTCAGGAGGGCAGCCACGACGATGACGCGTCGTGGACAGGTGATCGCCATCCTTGCAATCTGGTTTAGCAAGGTCCGCTCTTCTGTCAGGATGAACTGAATTTGATCGGCTAACTGCCGCTCTTGATGAGACACGGTGAAAGACGGGTGGATTGTTCAACCACGGAATGTGGCCTTGGTCTCACTGCATCCGATGTCGTCGTCCGGCCGCGTTTGCTGGCCACCACAGTTGGGGGGAGGTCGTCTACCAAAGGAAGTGACAGGTCAGAGCGGTATTCCCGATCGCCACGAGGGCGGGCGTTGTCATGCATGTGGATTCGCTTATGGCTTACCTTGGAAGAAGCTTTGAACATGCTGCAAAGGTGGTGTGTCGAAAGACGGCGAAGAAAACCAAACCCGGATTGATACATGCGAAAGGGGCACCCTTCCTGGGTCCCCCGTGGTCGTGGTTGTTCTTGTCAGTGCCGCCGCAGGGATGGTGCCGGTCGAACGAGTTCATCCGTACTTTCGGCCCCATCTATCTGGTGGTGCTTGCCGTCCTGTGGGGTAGAGCGCATCCGGAGTACTTCGGCGCAACTGACGGCTTCGAGAGCCCAATTTGCCAGTGGCGTTCCACGATCCTGTGTCTTGGGAGCGCACCGCCCGCGCCACGGCCAGCGCATCGATGGGATCCGACTTCCCCCGTTCACGCGCAGATACCCGGCATCGCACCATCAGATGCGGCGGGCAGCGCACAACTCGCCACAGGCCGGCGTCAAAAGTATCCCGCGCGGGGTTGGCGTCAGCGGAATCCCGGGGGCGGGGTTGCAGTGTCCGTCGGGACGGCTATGGACGTCACGGGCTGCCGCCGGGCCGGCTTTCCGAGCCACAGGCTGGCATCGACCGCGGCGGCCACGATCGCATGATGACCGGACGATCGTTGAACCGGCGCGTTGCCGATCTCGTGCTCCTGACTGAAGACCTCGACCGCCTCGTCAGAGAGGGACCAATCTCCAACTTCGACATCGACGTCACCCGCGACGGCGGCTGGTGGATGGTCCACATTCCTAAGCTTGGCGGGCGGACGCAAGCTCGCTATCCCAGCGAGGTCGAGCCAATGGCACGCGAGTACATCGCAGCCAGTACCGGTACGCCCATCGACCAGGTGGCTATCAACTGGCGTCGCTGCACGCTGTGACCCCGGAGGGTCAAGAGCGGAGCACAATGCGCCGCATGGAGATTCGCATGGAGCTTACGGAGGCGTTCGTAACGGAGGACACACGCCATTCGAGCGGGAACGACTACGTGAGGCTCTTGAGGAGGAAGTAAGAAGGCAACTTCCCGCCGATAGGCGGCTCCTGCGCGTGGTGGACTGGGATCCGGGGGCTGGCCACGCAGTAGAAAACGCTCCAGGCATGAGGAACTACAGGGTCGCGTACGAGACGGAACCCCGCGATTAGGGCCGCTCGACGAGCGGATCGAGCCGGTCGATCCCCTCGGGCGTTACGGAACCCTGGTCAGCGTCAGACCTTGTAGCCAGATCGCCGCGTCAGTCGGCTCGATCTCCATCACCGACGAGTAGTCAGGGCTTGTGGCGTTCTCGATCGCGAGAACGTCGTCCTGGGGTCCTGGATTCCGCACAGGATGTTGTTGCACCGCACCCACGAGCCCATCTCCCGGCCCGGCGTCACTGTGACGGTGTAGCGGCCAGGCGGGATAGACCGTTGTGCACCGCCGCTCGGCTGATCACCAACCACGAACACCCCATCGCCGGAATAGACGCCCGGCGGCGCGGGGTCCGCGGTGGATGTCTCTCCAGCAGTGACGGTGACCGTTTCGCGTGCTCCGGGCGCGCGCTCGTCATGGGCGCACAACCGCCGAGCGCAAGTCGGCGATCAGAAGCCCCCGAATCATGGCCGACAACTGGTCGACCGGACGTTCGTGAGCCAGCTCGAACGCGGCGTCACGTAGCCGGGTGCGAACCCGCTCGGCGCGAGGATCGGCGCTGTGGGCGCGTGCTGCCATACGGGCAGCCTCGAACACTTCGTAGACAGTTGACTACGAAAACTTAGGTAATCTAAGCCACGGATCGGCATTGGTGTGACGGAGACCTCGCGTGTCCTCCGACTGACGCCACTAACGCCTCAGCCTCGAGGTTGGCGTTAACCCGCTGACGTCGAGTTGGCTGCTTTCAACGTCTCGGCTGCGACCTCGAGTCCTTCGAGGGGACCAAACTCGACGTCCTCGTGCTCGATGTTGACGGCCATATCTGGATCGACCTTTTCCAGCGCCTGAAGGAACCGCGCCCAGAACGCGACATCATGGCCGCGGCCGACGGCCACGAAGTCCCACGCCGAGTCCTCGGGCCACTTGTTGACTACATGCTTTCCGCCCAGGCCGGTCGGGTTCTGGTCCAACGGAATTCGAGTAAACCGCTCGTCGAGCACACCGTAGATCTTGCAGTTTTCGTTGATTCTCGTGTCTTTCGCCGCGGCATGGAACACCAGCGGGCCCAGCCACTCGGTGGCCGCGATCGGGTCGATGCCCTGCCAGAAGAGGTGTGACGGGTCCATCTCCGCGCCGACGTGGGTGGCGCCGGTCTTTTCGACGAGGCGTTTGAGCGTCGGCGGATTGAACACGAGGTTTTGCGGGTGCATCTCGATGGCGACCTTCACTCCGTGTTGCCGGGCCAGCGCGTCGATCCCGGTCCAGAACGGCACCGCGACCTCGTCCCATTGGTAATCCAGTGAATCGAGATAGCCGGAGTCCCAGGTGTTGACGTTCCATGCCGGCCATTTGCCGCCGGGGTGGGCCTGGGGCAGTCCGGACATCGTGACCACGCGGTCGACACCGAGCAGACCTGCTACGCGGATCGCGTTGCGCAGGTCGTCGGCGTCTTCCGGCCCGACCTCGGGATCGGGATGCAGCGGGTTGCCGTTGCAGTTCAGGCCCGCGATCGACACGCCGGTGCCGTCGAAGTTCTCCAGATACTGCGCCGGTGAGACCGCACCGGAGAGCAAGTCGTCGACGGGCAGATGCGGCGTGGGTAGGAATCCGCCGGCGTTGATTTCGGCACCGGTCAGTCCCAGCGAGGCAATGACCTCCAACGCTTCGGGCAGCGGCCGGTCGTGCAGGATCGCGGTGTACACACCGAGCTTCATCTGGTGATCTTCCCTTCGGAGTCTGTTGACTAGGTGGATTGCTGTCAGGCGACTTTGACGACGGCGCCGCCGGAATCGGCCGACTCGGCGACCGCGGCGACCAGCCGCAGGCCGCGCAGACCTTCGTCGAAACCGGGCAACGGTCCCAGCTCGCCAATGCCGGCGATTTGATCGAGGAAACCGCGGGTCTGGTAGGCGAATAGGTCGGCTACGCCGTGCCCGACGCCGCCCGCGTCCATCGGCAGGCCGCCTTGGATGTACGGATGCTCAGGGCCGATGAGCACCCGCCGGGGGCCGCCGATGTCGCTGCGGACATCGTCGGTCGAGATCTGGAATTCGCCGGCGCGGTGCAGATCCCACGCCGCCGAACCTTTGGATCCGAACAGCTCGAAGGCCAGACCGTCGGGTAGGTTGTGCGCCACCCGGGACGCCGAAAACGTTCCAACACTTCCGTTTTCGAACTTCGCCGTAAAAGTGGCGACATCGTCGTTTTCCACCGCGGCAAGCTCGTCGCTGACCGCACCCTTGGCGTGGCCGTAGGTGACACCGAGGGGAACGGGGCGATGGGTGACGACCGTGGTGAAGGTCGCGCCGCTGACTTCGCTGATCGGTCCGCAGATGAACTCCGACAGGTCGAGCAGGTGACTGCCGACGTCGGCGAGTGCCCCGGTTCCTGGTCCACCGCGGTACCGCCAGGTGATCGGCGAGGTCGGATCGAGCGCATAGTCGCACCAGTAGCGGCCGTTGAAGTGCACCAGCTCGCCCAGCGTGCCCGCGGCCAGCTCGCGGCGGATCATCTCGACCGCGGGGGAGCGCCGGTAGGTATAGCCGACGGCGGTGACTCGGTCACTGCGTTCGGCGGCGGCCACCATTGCCTCGGCGTCGGCGAGCGAACCCGCCAGCGGCTTCTCGCACAACACGTGCTTGCCCGCGGCCAGCAGGCCCTCAACGATCTCGCGGTGGAGGTGGTTGGCCACCACAACGCTGACCGCGTCGATATCAGGCGCATTGGCGATCGCATGCCAGTCGTACTCGGCGCGGTCGTAGCCATAACGCTTGGCGGTGTCGTCTGCGACGGCGGCGTTGGTGTCTGCGATCGCGACGAGTCGAACGTCGGGGCGTTCGGTGCCGAACAACGTGGTGGCGGTCCGGTATCCGGCGGCATGGGCACGGCCGGCCATCCCGCCGCCGATGACGGCGACCCCGATCGATCCAGATGTCATGAAGCTCTGCCTTTCAGGCGTTGGAGTGGTCGGTGAAATGAACTACGTCTGCGCCGGGCGCAGTCAGCGGGTGCCGTTCTTGGCGTACTCGGCGACTGCGTCGATGTTCGATTGGTCGATGAACGCCGGTCCGGTAAGTGTGGGCATTCCGCCGCCGACGATGTTGCGGTTGTTGAGGTAGAGCCACAGGGCGTCGACAGCCAAATAGCCTTGCAGGAACGGTTGCTGGTCGACCGCCCACTGCACGTCGCCAGCCTTGATCGCGTTAACCAGCTCTGCGTTGGTGTCGAAGGTCACCACTTTCGCGGAGCTGCCGGCGTTCTGTACCGACTGGACGGCGGTCAACGCGATCGGCGCGCCGAGTGTGACCACGTGGTCAACGGAGGAATCCTGCTGGAGCTTTGCGGTGATGGTCGCCTCGACGGATGCCAGATCCCGGCCGTTCACGTTGAGATTCTCCGTTTGCCCTTTGAAGCCTCGCGCGACCCCGGCGCAGCGCGCCTCCAGCGAGACGTGTCCCTGTTCCTGGATGACGCACAGCGCCTTCTTCGCGCCCTCGGTCGTGAGGCGCTCACCCGCGGTTTGCCCGGCGAGTCCTTCGTCCTGACCGAAGTACTCGGTGACTCCCATCGCCTTGTATTGGTCGAATCCGGAATTGAGCGCAACGACGGGGATGCCCGCGGCCAGGGCGGCTTTAACCCCGGGGGCCACCGCCTCCGGTTTGGCCAGGGTGAGGGCGATTCCGTCGACCCCGGTGTCGATCGCATTCTGGACCAGGGTGGCCTGGTTGGGCGCTTCGGGGTCGTTCGAATACCGCAACTCGATATTGTCCTTCGCCGCCGCCGTTTCCGCGCCGCGGCGGACGAGGTCCCAGAAGGTATCGCCGGCGGGCGCGTGGGTGATCATCGCGACCGTGGCCCGCGGGGTGTCTGCAGTGCCCGCCGCCATGCCACCATCCGTGCTTCTCGGCTTTCCGCCGGTGCTACTGCAGCCGACAACGAGAACGGTCGCTCCCATCATTGCAATCGCCGCGCTAACGAAGCGGTGTCGCCGGTAGTTCATGGTATCTCCTTCTGGGACCGTGGCGTCGCTCGGAGTGGTCGTCCGCGTCTGAAACTCCCGATCGGCTTAGTTCGGTCTATTAAACCGGTCTAGGTCAGTTACTATGGGCCCCGTCACACGGCTTGTCAAGCCCCGCGCGACATACGCCGACGATCAAGAGCAATCAGATGTGGAGGCTACGGTGAAGAAGAGGGCGGATCGGCCCACGATGCAGGACGTCGCCGACCGGGTCGGGGTATCCAAGGCGTTGGTTTCGCTGGTGTTCCGCAGAGCGCCGGGGCCAAGCGACGAGACTCGGCGGCGGGTATTCGCCGCCGCCGAAGAACTGGGCTATCGCTTAAACCGCACCGCGGCCCTGATGACCGCGCGGCGCTCACACCTTATCGGTGTTATGACCAACATCCGCAACAGTTTTCACGCCGAAATGGTTGAGGACATTGTCGAGGCCGCTGACCGGGCCGGCTACGAGGTGGTGCTGGGCGCCGTCACGCCGACCCATGGTGAGCCGAAAGTCATCGACACCCTTCTCGACTTCCGGTGTGAGGGCGTGCTACTGCTCGGCCCCGAGTCGCCGACGGGCGAGCTTGCTGCACTGAGTGAGCGGCTACCAACGGTCGTGGTCGGTCGGCGACTCTCCTCCGCATCCCTTGACGTGGTGCGGTGCGCCGACGGTCGTGGCATCGCTGCGGTGGTGGACCATCTCGTCGGGCTCGGGCACCGCCACATCGTGCACGTGACGGGCGGCTCCGGCTCGATCGCAGCTGATCGACGAAACGGATATCTACGCGCGATGCGCCGTCACGGGCTGAACAATCACAACGGTTTGATCGAGGGTGACTACACCGAGAACGCTGGTGCGGCCGCGGCGAAGGAATTGCTGGGTGGTGCCGACCTGCCCACCGGAGTGGTCTGTGCCAACGACCGCATCGCGATCGGGGTCCTCGACGGGTTGCGCCGTGCCGGCGTCGATATCCCCGGTGATCTTTCCGTCACCGGATACGACGACAGCCTGCTCGCACAACTCGCACACATCGACCTCACCTCGGTGAGCCAAGAGCCCCGCGAGCAAGCCAACCGCGCCGTCGAAGCGGTGGTGGAACGACTCGACGGAGGACGCACTAGGCCGATATCTTCGGTGTTGCCACCACGCCTTGTCATTCGCGGCACCACCGCCTCAGCTGCTGCTGCCCCCGTGGGCAAGCGCGCCCGCGCCTGACTCAGCCAGCATGCGTCGCGCGATAGGGACGTCGCGGCGGTCAGTCAACAAAGTTCAACTCCGCAACCGGGTGATCCAGACCCGACCACTGCAACGCGGCCCTGTCAACCTGACACTGAGACGCAGAATCGCCCAATTTCGGAATGGGCGACTTTGCGTCTGTCCAGCACTTAGCGTGCAGGCGTGCTCCAGATGATTCTCAACTACGTCGGTATCGCAGCGTTCGCGGCCTCGGGTGCGACCGTCGGGGTTCGTAAAGGCTTCGACCTGTTCGGGATCGCCACGCTGGGCGTGCTGACGGGTGTGGGCGGAGGCGTGCTGCGCGATGTGCTGCTCGACATCATGCCCCCGCACTCGATCCAGCACTGGCCCAACATCACGGTCGCGTCGCTGGTCGCTCTCGCCATCGCCACCCCATTAGCCAAGGTGGTGATCCAGATGAACCGATCGGTGCTGGTTCTGGACGCCATCGGGATGGGGTTCTTCACCGCTTCCGGCGCGGCGATCGCCGTCGACGCCGGAGCAAGCTGGTTCGCGGCCGTTGTGATCGGCATGCTCACCGCCATAGCCGGCGGGATGCTGCGTGACGTGCTAGCCGGCGAGGTGCCGATGGTGATGGGTCCGGATGATCTGTACGCGATCCCGGCAATGTTGGGCGCGGCGACCTACGTCGCGATCGACATCTTCGGGCAGCAGTGGATAGCTGTGGCGGTCGGCAGCGCGCTGGCGACGCTGCTGCGGCTGGCGGGGCTGGCCTTCCACTGGCGGTTACCAACCGGCCCGCGGGATTTGATCACGCCCGACGAGGAGTCGTAGGAACTATCAGCCCGGCGCGCTTCGTTGAGGGCGAGTGCAGACCGTTACGTCCACCTTGCCGACACCCCACGATCAGGCCGAGCGACTCATCGAACTCGGCGTTCACGACATCGCCGGCCTGCCGGCCGACCGATTGCGGAACATCACGAACGGCTCCGAGGGAGCGCTGGTCGTCGTTCATCCCAACCTGGTGCCCGCCTCAAAGCTTGTCCCATTGTTGCGGGTAAACGACAAACAGGGCTTTGTCGTGACGGATTTGTCCGATGTCGATGTGTTCGCGCCGATTTCGGCCGTTACGTTGCCCGACCCGCCGGTGTACTTGGTGCACGACATCGACCGGGGTGACGCGATGGCGAACTGGAGTCCGGACGAGGCGCTGCCCGCGATCACCGGCGCGGGACGCACCCCGCTGACGCTCAACGAGGGGTTGCACTGGCTGCTGCAGCGACCGGAAACGCTGCAGCGTCGCTGCTGCTTCATGACGATCGGGTCGCGCCGTCGCAAGCCCGACGGTTCGCTCGACGCCCGCACCCCGGCGCTGTGGATCTCCAACGGCACCGGACGCGATGGCCCGGCCAACCGGAATGCGCCGAAGGTCGGCTGGTGCTGGGCCGGCAACCGACACACCTGGCTGGGGTTCGCGTCGGCCGCGCACCGCAGTCCGTTAGGCGGGTAGGTCCTTTCGGACAGCGTGGGCGGCGTCGACGAACGGCAGCACCATGCCCAGCCATGCCGCCGGCTCGGAGGAGAACACCACGTGGCCGGTCGGCAGGGTGTCGAATCTGGACCCGGGGATCGCGGCCTCAACGGCCTTGCCCCAGCGTTTCGGAGCGGTCAGATCCTTGGCGCCCCAGGTGATCAGCACCGGCGCCGTGATGTGGGCGGCCCGTTCGCGCAGGTCGTGACCGGGCTCGGTGAAGCTTTTCCACAGGGCGGCCGCGGTCCGGGCGCCGTCGGTGGTCTTCGACCGGGCGACCACGCGGTCGACAATCGCCCTGTCCGTCGGTTTCTTGGACCGCATGTACGCGCGCACGGACAGCGGGGCAACCGCCTTGACCACGGCGGGCCGGCCCATGACGGCACACACGGTGCGGCTGAAGACACTGTGCGGTGTGAAGCCGCCGGTGTTGACGAGCACCACGCCCGCCACTCGGTCGGGGCGTTCGATGGCCAACCGGCATGCGGCGTACCCGCCGACCGAGTTGCCGACGACGACGAGGTTGTTCAACTCGAGTTGGTCGACGAATTCGATTGCCAGGTCACCGAATTGGACCGCACTCAGCGGGGCAGGGGGGACCGGCGACTCGCCATGGCCGGGCCAGTCCAGGGCCAGCACGCGGCGGCAGTGCACCAGTTGGTCATGGACCGGGGCGAAGTCGGTGTGGTCGTGCAGGGTGGCATGCAGCAGCAGCATCGGCGGGCCGGAGCCCTGGTCTGTGTAGGAAACCATCCCAAGAGAGGTCTGGATCGTCGGCATCCGCGTGTCCTTTCACTGACCGATCGGTCGGTCAACTAGAATATGCTCGCGACGACGACACGGCAAGGGGGCCGCGATTGGCCACAATCGTTAACAAGCGTCTGGCCGCGGCGCAGCAGACGCGCGCGAACCTGATCGAGACGGGTTTGGTGCTGGCCGAAGAACTCGGGCTCGAGGGCCTGAGTGTCAATGCGGTCGTCTCGGCCGCTGGAGTGTCCAAAGGGACGTTCTTTCATCATTTTTCGGACCGGGTGACCTATCTGGTGGCGTTGCACCGGCGATTTCACGACGCGTTGTTCGACGAGGTGATGTCGGTCATCCGCGAGATGACGCCTGGCAAGGACCGGCTGGAGGTGGCCGCGCGTACCTATCTGGAGGGCTGCCTGCGCCACCGCGGCGTGAAGGCCCTACTGCTCGAGGCGCGCGGGCATCTGCCGATCGCCGAGGAGGTCATGCGCCGCAACCGGATGAACGTCGACGTGGTGGCGGCCGACTTCACCGCGCTCGGTTGGCCGCATCCCCGCCAGGCCGCGCGGCTGTGGATCGCCGCAACGGCCGAGTGCGCACTGCTGGAACTGGAGCTCGGGCGCCGCGATCGCGCCGCCCGCTCGGTGCTCACCCGCTTCGTCGAATGAGCCACCGGTCGAGCCACCGGCGCGGCATCTCCCCGTCACCAGGCCCGCCGGCCGCCGCGAGGTAACCCGTCGTAGGTTGATCCCGGACGCGAATTCAAGACACGACAGCGAGGTGCGCGATGAAGGCCTTTCGGTTGATTGATTGGAAGAGCGAGCCCGAGCTGGTCGAGGTGTCCAAACCGACGCCCGCGCCGGGCGAGGTGGTCATCAAGATCGGCGGTGCGGGGGCCTGTCGTTCCGACCTTCACCTCATGCACGACTTCGTGGCCGGCATTATGCCGTGGCAGATGCCCTTCACGCTGGGCCACGAGAACGCCGGATGGGTCGACTCGATCGGCAGTGGTGTCACCACCGTCTCGGAGGGCGACGCCGTGGCCGTATACGGCGCGTGGGGGTGTGGCAAGTGCAGCCGATGCCAGCAGGGCTTTGCGAACTACTTCGAGAACCCGGCCGAGGCACCGGTTTTCAGCGGCGGATCGAACTCGCCCGTGCCGCCGCCCGCCCCCTCGGTGACGCCACCATCGTCGGCATCGCCGGCGCCACGGTTCCGTTGTCGTTCTTCTCGCAGCCCTATGAGGTCAGCATCCAGACGACCTACTGGGGGTCCCGTCCCGAGCTGGTCGAGCTGCTCGGTCTGGCGGCCCGGGACCTGGTGCACGCCGAGTCGACGACGTACCCGCTGGACGACGCAGCCCAGGCGTATCGCGACCTGCACCAGGGGAAGGTTCACGGCCGCGCCGTGGTTGTGCCCTGAGATGGAAAGGGGGCCACATTGAGCAACCCGAGCGCCGAGGCCGCTAAGGCCGTCGTACGGCGAAACACGGAACAGGTTCAGGGCGGCGGCGACTTCGACCTGTTCGACGAACTGTTCGCCGACGACTTCGTCGACCACACCCCGCAGCCCGGAACCACCCCCGACAAGGAGGGCGTTCGCCTGCTGTACACGACGTTGCGCAAGGCGTTTCCCGACTTCCGGCCGGAGATCGGGTGGCAGACCGTCGACGGTGACCTGGTGACGACCTACAAGGTGTACTACGGCACCCACCTCGGCGCCTTCCTGGGCGTCGCGCCGACCGGCCGCTCGATCCACTTCGAGACGGTTGATGCGATGCGGGTTCGCGACGGCAAGATCACCGATCACTGGGGTGTGGCCAACCTGCTTTCGCTGATGACGCAACTGGGTGCGTGGCCGCAGGCTGATGGCGGCTCGACACCAGAGTAGAAACATGTTCTAGTTCTGAAGTGCTGGACTTTCCCTGGAGAATCTCAGTGGCGATGACGTCGAGCGGTTGTGGGCCATCTACGAGCCCCTCATCCGGTCGGTCCGGGAACTGATCGACGCCACCATTCGAACCGAGGTCGACGCCGATGCGGTGGCGGCGGCCAAGGCCGAAATCGATTCGGCGACAGCAAGGTTGCGAAGCAAACAGCTCGAGGGAGCGTTCGGTGTGCGCTACATCTCCGAAGGCGACAGCATGGCGTGGGGCAACCCCGTCATCGGGATTCGTAATCCGGTTGCGCCGCCGCTGGTGATCAACCGCGACCCGTCCGGTGGGGTATTCACCGACTTCCACCTCGGCGCCGCCTATGAAGGCCCGCCCGGCCACGTGCACGGGGGAGTCAGCACGATGGCGCTGGACCACGTGCTGGGCGAAGCGGCCAGCGATGGCATCAACCCGCGGTTCACCGGGACGATCAGCCTGCGCTACGTGCGGGCTACGCGGCTCGGCAACCTGCACGCCGAAGCCAGAACCGTGCGGACCGAGGGTGTCAAGACCTTCGCAGTCGATCACCTCGCCGACGAGGAGGGCATCACCGTCGAGGCCGAAGGCGTGTTCATCCAACCCAGGTGGGCTCGGGGCTAACTCAAGCTACTGGCGCGCCATGGCCAGGTTGAAACGCTCCTCGGGTGTGATCAGGTGGTCGCTGCTGTCCTCGCCGATATCGAGTTGCACCCACTCGATCTCACCAGTGAAGCGATTGCCGGTCGGACCGTAGTCGGGTGAGGCGGGTGAGCCGGTATCCGAGCCGACATCGCACGCCTCATCGGCGGAGTACCCCATGGGCTGGGTCTGTTCCACGCGTCCCTTGCCAACCGGCTTGCCGTCGTAGTACAGCGTGACATCGCCGCCCTTCGCCAGCCCACCGCCGTCGTATTTGAACTCCATCCGAACCTGATGCTCTCCCGCCGGAATCGGCTTGTCCGCGGCCGTGATGTAGTGCTCGATGCCGAAGAAGTTGAAGCAGTACTTCAGCTTGCCCTCGTGCGCATACAACGACCAGCCGCCGACACTTCCGCCCTGCGTCACGATCACGCCGTCGGCGCCGGACGCCGGAACGACGACGTTGGCCGTCACCGTGTAGGACTTGTTCTTGAGGGTGAGCACGCAGTTCTCGCTGACCCGCATGTGGTCGAACAGCAGCTGGGTGTTACCGCGGATGAGTTGGGGGCGTCCGGCGATGTCGGCGTTGATGCGCTCGAAACCGCGGTCGTCCAGCGGGACGACATTGTATTTAACGGCTTCGATAAGCCAGAGCCGTTGCAGCTCGGCCAATTTCTCCGGGTTCTCGGCCACGATGTTCCGCGCCTGCGTCCAATCGTCGGGCCCGTACAACTCCCAGACATCGTCGTCAAACGGCGGAGGCGTGTCGGCCTTCCAGGGCGTGCGGTGCTTCGTCACCGCGGTCCAGCCCTCGTGGTAGATACCGCGATTGCCCATCATTTCGAAGTACTGGACGATGTGTGTCTCGGGCGCGTTGCCGTTTCGCATCATCGGAAGCATGCTGACACCCTCCAGCGGCGCCTGCGTGATGCCGTTCACCGACATTGGGGCCGGCAAACCGGCCGCCTCCAGGATGGTCGGAGCGACGTCGATGACGTGGTGGAATTGGTTGCGGGACTTGCCCTTGTCCTTAAATCCGTTGGGCCAGTGCACGATCGTCCCGTTGCGGGTGCCGCCCCAGTGTGAGGCCACCTGCTTGGTCCACTGGTACGGCGCGCACAGCGCGTGTGCCCAGCCCACCGCGTAGTGGTTGTAGGCGTTCGGGGTGCCGAAGTCGTCGATCTTGGACGTCAGGAACTCCGTGGTCTCGATGCCCGGCATGCCATTGAGGGTGGTCAATTCATTGAAGCAGCCGTTGACGGTCCCCTCGGCCGAGGCGCCATTGTCGCCGAGAATGTAGTAGATCAACGTGTCGCCGATAAAGTCGAGGTCCGCGATCGCGTCGGTGAGCCGGCCAACCTCGTGATCCGCCTGTTCCAGGAAGCCCGCATAGAGCTCCATCTGGCGGGCGAGCACCGGCTTGAGGTCGTCGGGCATCTCATCCCAGCTCGGGATCTCGTCGTGCCGCTTGGTCAGCTCGGCGTCCTTCGGAACGACGCCCAGCTTCTTCTGCCGCGCGAGCGTCTTCTCCCGCAATGCATCCCAGCCATCGTCGAACTTGCCCTTGTACTTGTCCGACCACACCTTGGGTACCTGGTGCGGGGCGTGGGTGGCACCGGGGGCGAAGTAGATGAAGAACGGTTTGTCCGGTGTCAGCGCCTTCTGCTGCCGTACCCAGGTGATGGCCCGGTTCGCCAGATCCTCGGTGAGCGTGTAGCCCTCCTCCGGCGACTTCGGCGGCTCGATGGCCGTCGTTCCCTCGAAGAGACCGGGATAGTACTGATTGGCCTCGCCACCGACGAAGCCGTAGAAGTACTCGAAACCCGAACCGGTGGGCCACTGATGGAATGGGCCGGCGGGGGAGACCTCCCACACCGGCACCTCGTGACACTTGCCGAACTGGCCCGTCGCATAACCGTTGAGCCGCAACGTCTCCGCGATCGGTGCCTTCTCCTTCGGCCGGATGCTGCTGTTCCCCGGTGCCGAGGTCGCCATCTCGGTGATGGCCCCCATGCCCACCGAGTGATGGTTGCGCCCGGTCAGCAGGGCTTGCCGGGTGGGCGAACACAATGCGGTGGTGTGAAAGCGGTTGAGCTTGAGGCCATTAGTCGCCAGTCGCTCAGCCACCGGCGTGTTGCACGGCCCGCCGAACGCCGACGACGCGCCAAACCCGACATCGTCGATCAGCACGATCAACACATTCGGCGCTCCCGCCGGGGGCCGCAACGTGGTGATCGGCGGGTACTTCGTGTTGGGATCCTTGGCGTCGTAGGTCGTAAGGCCTACGTGTTTCGGATCGGGAATGGGAAGGTGCTCGCGCGCCAACCGAGCTGGGGCCGTAACCTCGGCAACCGGCGTCGGAGCGGCCTTGGGCGCGGCCACCTTCTTGGCAGTGGCCTTCTTTTTGGGTGCGGCTTTCTTGGTGGATTTAGCGGTCTTTGACGATTTCGCCATGGTGGTACTCCTTAGAAGTTTTCGCCGATGCGGGTTTACTGCCGCGCCATAGCCACTCGCGCCTGGGACTGTTTCACCTCGTCGTCGTCCTCGTCAGCTTTCCCGGACACGTCGACGGACACCTTGGTGATCGTGCCCGTGAACGGGAAGGGCGACGAGTACATCACCGAAACCGACGATCCGGGATTCCTGCCGACGGTGAAACCGCTACCCAAGCCCAGCGCCAGCGGGATTGTGACATCGAACTCCGCCTGGCCGACCAGGTCGTCATCGACGAAGAGCTTGGCGGTGCCGGGTGTGCCCCGGCCCCCCTTGAGGTCGGGTGCGCCGGTGGGCTCGAACTCGTAGCGCAACGAGTACTTTCCGGGTGACACCTCCTTGTCGGACGACACCCGAAGCTCCTTCGCGCCGACGTAGTTGTGCACGTAGTGCAGCTTGCCGTCCTGCACGAACATGACGTAGCCCCCTACATTGCTGCCATGACAGGCCAGCACACCCTCGTCGCTCGCCTTCATCTCGGCATCGACGGTGATGGTGTGCGCACGGTTGAGGACCTTGGCGGCGACATTCTCGGGCACCGCCTGGGTGCGGGGGAAGTAGACGTAGGTATCCCGCTCCGCGGCGATCTGCGGACGCTCATCGGCGAAGCGCATCGTGCCGCGGCTGTCGAGTGGCAGCACGCTGTACTTGCCGGCCTCGGTATACCAGAGGGCGATCATCTCGATGAGCTTCGCTCGCTCCTGCTCGGCAAGGTTCTCCGTCTCGGCCGGATCGACCTCAACGTGGTAGAGCTCCCAGCCCGTGGCGTCCAGCTCGCGCAGCTTGTCCTCGGTGAGCTCGAGCATGCCGAAGCTCACCCCCGCCTCTTCGAAAGACGTTCCGGGGAAGGGGCACACCGCGCGCCAGCCGTCGTGATAGAGCGAGCGGTGGGCGAACATCTCGAAGTACTGGGTGTGGTGGTTGGTCGGCGCATCGGCGTCGTCGAAAGAGTGCGCGAAGCTGACACCTTCGATCGGGGATTGCGCGACGCCGCGGAGCTCGGTCGGCGCCTCGATGCCCAGCGATTCCAGCACCGTGGGCACCATGTCGATCGCGTGCGCGTACTGATTCCGGATCTCGCCCTTGGCCTTGAACCCCTTGGGCCAGTGCACGAGGAACGGGTCGGAGACGCCGCCGCGGTAGGTCTCGCGCTTCCACCGCCGGAACGGGGTGTTGCCCGCGAAGGTCCAGCCCCACGGGTAGTGGTTGAAGTATTTCGGCCCACCGAGTTCGTCCAGCGCGTCCAGGTTCTGCTGCAGGTCATCGGGCACGTTGTTGAAGAACTTGTTCTCGTTGACCGAGCCGTGCGGCCCGCCTTCGGCGCTCGCACCGTTGTCCGAGATGACCATGATCAGCGTGTTGTCCAATCGGTCGATCGCTTCGAGGAAGTCCAGCAGGCGCCCGATCTGATGATCGGTGTGCTCGAAGAATCCGGCGAAGACCTCCATCATGCGGGCGTAGAGCCGGCGCTCCTGATCGGAGAGTTCATCCCATTGCTGGACGTCGGGGTCGTGCCGCGACAGCACCGCGTCCTTGGCCACGATCCCCAGTTCCTTCTGCCTCGCGAACACCTTTTCGCGGTAGGCGTCCCATCCGTCGTCGAACTTGCCCTTGTACTTGTCGGCCCATTCCTTGGGCACGTGATGGGGCGCGTGGTTGGCGCCCGTCGCAAAGTAGAGGAAGAACGGCTTTTCGGGTGCGACCTGTTTGAGGTCGGCGATGAACTCGATGGCCTTATCGGCCAGATCGACGGTGAGGTGGTAACCCTCTTCCGGCGTGTTCGGCGCCTCGACCTGATGATTGTCGAATACCAGGTCGGGATAGTACTGGTGGGTGTCACCGCCGAGGAAGCCGTAGTAACGGTCGAAGCCGCGAGCCAATGGCCAGCGGTCGTACGGGCCGGCCGCGCTGACCTGTTCCGCCGGCGTCAGGTGCCATTTGCCGACGCAGAATGTGGCATAGCCATGTGGCAGCAGCATCTCGGAGAGGAAACCGTTCTCGAACGGGATCGCACCGTTGGCGCCCGGGTAACCCGTCGAGCCTTCGGTGATGCATGCCATTCCGTTGGAGTGGTGATTCCGCCCGTTCAGCATGCATGACCGCGACGGCGAACACAGCGCCGTGGTGTGCATGTTCGTATAACGAAGTCCGTTGGACGCCAGCCGATCGAGGTTGGGTGTGTTGATCGGCGAGCCATAGCAACCGAACTGGCCGAAACCGGTGTCGTCGAGCACGATGTAGAGCACATTGGGTGCGTCCGGCGCGGAGCGGACCGGCGCCGGCCAGGCGGGTTGCGATTCGCTGACGGTGCGCCCCATGACACCCGTGAAGGCGGTTCCAGGCTTGTACTCTTTCAGACTCATTTCGTGCTCCCACACTGTTGAGCAAACCGAACAGACTCGAAGCGCCCACAGCTTACGCTGAAGCAATTAGCCCGCGGGGCACTTCGAACAGCCGAATTGCGCGCAGGGCCAACACAACCCGCAGCGATCAGGACGTGACGTCCTGGCGGGTGTCTATGGCGATGCTGGACACGCTGCGCGTGATCGTCGCGACCTCTGCAACCAGGACTCGAACTGCGCCGTCGTCTGTCGTTAGTCGCGCGGCCGCATCCCTTACCTGCTGATTCGTCGCGTTCAACGCCGCGATGTCGACGGTCCACGGCATGGCGGGGCTGGGCGGATCGCCCCGGAGGACCACGATGTAGTCGTCGACCGTAGTGACGAATTCTCGACCCAGTGCCGCGGACGGGTGGGCGGGGAGACTGGTTTCCAGGACGGTACAAGAACTGGTGACGGCGTTGAGCGCATTCCGGTACGACCGCAGCCATCGCCTCAACTCGCGCGAGTACACCCGGGTGGCTCCCGACGCCGCTTCAAAGGCGGCGCGCGCCCGGAACGCCCGCTGCCAGGCTGCCGACAATTTGTCTGCAGGATGGTCCAGCTCATGGACGAAGCCGTTGATCACCATTGCTGCGTAATCGATTTCGGTCTTCAACAGTTCCCCCGCACGCTGGCGCAGGCGAACCATGGCGTCGTCGGGTAGTACGGCGTGAGCCACCACCGCAAGTGCGCCGCCGATCGCCGTGGCGATCAGTCGGTCGTCGAACCCCGGCGCTTCGGTGGCAGCTATGTCGGTGATGAAGACGAGCGCTGCCGCGAGCGAAGCGCTCAGCGCGAGGAAGCCGAAACCGACCACCGCATACGTCAATCCGAGAAAAACCACCGCCAGCGCAACCGCCGCCAGGCCCGTCGGATGCCACAGCGTCGTCAGTGCCGACGCGACCAAGACTCCCGCTGCGACGGCGGCGACACGCCCGACGCACCGCGTGTAGGTGTGTGCGGTTTCGGGGCGCAGCACCATCAACACGGTCAGGGCGATCCAATAGCCATGTTCCACCCCGCCGAAACGCGCCACGGCGGTGCCCGCCGCAGTGGCGGCCGAGAGCCGCAACGCGTGCCGCAGGATCGGTGAGGTCCAACGCAGTTGACCGCGGATTGCCCTGGCGACCGACCGCCACAGGCCGGCTTTCTCGGCGCGACGCGACTCCCCGAAGCGCAGCGTGGCCGCTTCGCTTATTTGTTCCGAAAGACGTTGTGCGACAGATGTCTCCGGCCCAATCACATCAGCAGCGGCCGCGTGCAGCAGCTCCAGCGCGCGTTCGCCATCTTGCCGTGCTGTTGGGCTGTTCGACGCGATCGCATCAAGAGTCTCGGCCCCTACGGTCAAGGTCTTCAATACGGCGTCGTCGCGTTCGCCCCCGCCGTCCGTGCCACGCAGTGCGCGCAGTGTCGAGCTGATCCGTTCCGGCAGGCGGTAGGCGCTGCGGAAGGCCGGGGGGTGCCGTGCGGCCTGACCGTCCCTGAACGCCTCGCGTAGCCCTGTCAACGGCGCCGGGACGACTTCCGCGTCAGGGTTGTCAGCCAGGATTCGTGCGTCTGCGGCCAGCGCCCGGTAGGCCCGTGTCAGCGCGTCACGCTGCACCCGCCAGCGGTGTGGTGGCCAGACCGCGACCAGGGCCGCCTGCGCCAATCCGGCGGCGGTGGTCAGCGCGGTCAACGTCAGGACCGTGGAAGGCGACGGTGTGGCCGGCGGCACGGCGACCAGCAGCGCGCTGGCCGCGGCCGCGACGAGCCCGGCGTGCGAGCCAACGGCCCACAGCATGCCCGCCGCGAAACACCACAGCCCAACCACGCCGACGAACACGATGCTGTACGCGGCGGCCAATGCGCCCACAAAGACCGCCGCGCCGAGTTCGAGGGACACCGCGACGACAAGTGACACGCGTTGGTTGGGAGTTTCTTGTAGCGCCGAGGCGCCCGCGATCGCACCGGCGCCCGCTGCCAACATCGCCGCAGCGGGCGAACCCAAGTACAGAGCCACCGCGGCCATTGCCAGCAACCCGAGCAGGCTGCGGGCGACCGCGCCGGTATCAGGCGAGGTGGCCAACCGCAGGGCGAGCCTCTTGATCACGTGCCGTTACCTGAAATGTGAGTTTGTATGACTGGGCATTTCAGGCAGCCTTCCCTTTGGGGGAGGCACTCCCACCGTCATCGGCGTTATCGCCTACTCCGGCTCGGGTCCGGGTTTCACTGCCACCAACGTCACCGCGCGGTGACGGCTTACGGTCGGCTCCACCCGTGACGACCCCGGCACTCGGGTCCGTTTGGCGTTGTGCGTACCTGGCCAGGTTGACCGCCGCGTTGAGATCTCGGTCGATCGTGAGGCCGCAGCTGTCGCATTCGTAGGTTCGCTCGGCCAGGTGCAGCTTGGCTTTCACCACACCGCAGCCGGAGCACAACTTCGAGCTGGGAAACCATCGGTCGGCCTTGACGACCCGTGAGCCGTACCAGCCGGTTTTGTAGTCGAGTTGGCGGAACACCTCGCCGAGGCCGGCGTCGGCCAGCGCGCGGTTGAGGCCGCGCTTGCGTGAGCCACCGGCGGCCATCATGTTTTTGATGGCCAACCTCTCAGCGCCGATCACCGCGTGGGTCTGGCTGATCCGGGTCGTCAGCTTGTGGATTCGGTCCTGTCGCAGGTTGGCCACCCGGGCATGGGCGCGACTGATCTCCCGTTGGGTGCGCTGCCAACCCGTCGACGGTTGCTGCTTGCGCCTGGTCGTCTCATCCCACGGGCCGACCTGGCGGGCCGCCTTGCGTTGCAATGCCCGCAGTTTCTGTTGCGCGTGTTTGAGCTCACGCGGCGCCCGATGTCGGTGCAGCTCGTTATCGCCGGGATCGGCGACCACAATCAAGTCCATCACCCCGGCGTCGATCCCGACAACAAGCCGATCCCGATGCTCCACAACAATCACCGTGGCAGACGGGTCTGACATCCGGGCCAACTTCGGGCACGTGCCATCCAGGCCCGCACCGACCTCGGCTGCCCGACGTCGAGCCCCTTGGCCCTAGCCCATCCCGTCGACCCGGATACCTGCCGATCCAGATCGGTGCGCTGATCGTGGCTGGATACCCGTGCATACAACACCACACGCTGCTCACCCGCCGGCTTGGCAACATCGACCAGGATCGTGCCCGACGGCAAACGGCGAAACGGCACCGGCATCCGATCCTCACACACTCACACATACGCCGTCTGCGGATGCACACCGACCGACCGCGCCCACGCCGCCAACTACACAACAGCAAGCCAAACACACATTCACTCACATTCACGCTCGTGTCCGCGAACAGTTCGCAACCCGGACGCCTCCCAGGAGGCCGCGGCACGGTTAAGTTCGATGGCGTGGAGAAGGTCATCGTCACGCTCAGGCGAGCCGATGCGGATGATGCGTGGTGCACGCGGTTGCGGGCGCACGTCGCCGCGGACCTACTCGATCTGGGCATGCCGGGGCTGGCGATCAATGTTCGCGACCAAGTGGTGCGCGACTCGCTGATGACGTTGACGACGCTGGACCCTCCGGTGGCCGCGGTGGTGAGCCTGTGGACTCAGCAATCGTATGGCGATCAGGTGCGCGCCGCAGCGGCGCTGCTGGACGAGGAATGCGACCAGGTGGCGGCGTACCTGGTCACCGAGTCGGTGCCGTTGCCCCCGCCCGACACCGCGCCCGGGCAGCGCACCGCCGGCCTGGCCAACATCGCACTGCTGCGCCGGCCCGATGGCCTCGACGAGGCAACCTGGCTGGCGCGCTGGCATATCGACCACACACCGGTGGCCATCGCGACCCAGGCGACGTTCGGCTACACGCAGAACGCGGTGGTGCGGGCGCTGACGCCGGGCGCACCGGTGATCGCCGCGATCGTCGAGGAGTTGTTTCCGATCGAGGCGGTGTCGGATCTGCATGCCTTTTTCTGCGCGGCCGATGACGACGACCTGCGCACCCGAATGGAGCGCATGGTGTGCAGCACCGCCGCGTTCGGCGCGAACCAGAACATCGACACGGTGCCCACGAGCCGCTACGTGTTCCGAACGCCGTTCGATACCAACCGTCCCCGAGGCAAGGCGAACCGATGATCACACTCGACGATGCGGTCGCGCTGGCGGCGGCCGAGAACGGCCTTTGTGTGGTGTCCACGTCGCGCGCCGACGGCACCATCCAGGCATCACTGGTCAATGCCGGGGTGTTGGCGCACCCGGCGACCGGACAACCCGCCCTGGCGTTCGTCACCTACGGCAGGGTGAAGCTGGCGAACCTGCGGGTGCGTCCGCAGCTGGCGGTGACGTTCCGCGACGGTTGGCGGTGGGCGACCGTGGAGGGTCGTGCGGAGCTCGCGGGCCCCGACGATCCGCAGCCGTGGCTGGCCGACGCGGACCAGCTGCGTCTGCTGCTACGTGAGGTGTTCACCGCCGCCGGCGGCACCCATGACAACTGGGACGAGTACGACCGGGTGATGGCCGAGCAGCGTCGGACCGTGGTGCTCGTCGCACCCAGCCGGGTATACAGCAACGCGTGACGTTTACGCTGCTGCCGTGGCATTGCAGATCAGTGACGACAACGGTGTTCGCACGCTCACCCTCGACCGGCCCGAGGTCCTCAACGCCTTCGACGAGGCGCTCTATGGCGAGACACAACGCGCGCTGGGGGCGGCCGCCGCGGATCCAGAAGTCGCGGTTGTCCTACTAACCGGCGCCGGACGCGCGTTCAGTGCGGGCAATGACCTCAACGAGATGCAGGCACGCATCACCGATCCCGATTCCTTTGCCGCGGAGAGCCACTTTCCCGGCATGATCGACGTGTTGGCCGACTTCCCGAAGCCGCTGATCTGCGCGGTGAACGGCGTCGGAGTCGGCATCGGGACGACCATTCTCGGCTACGCGGACCTGGTGTTCATGTCGTCGACGGCGAAGCTGAAGTGTCCGTTCACCAGCCTCGGTGTCGCGCCCGAGGCGGCGTCGTCCTATCTGCTGCCGCAGTTGATCGGCCGCCAGAACGCGGCGTGGCTGCTGATGTCCTCGGAGTGGATCAGCGCCGAGGAGGCGCTGCGGATGGGACTGGTGTGGAAGGTCTGCCAGCCGGAAGACCTGCTGCCCGACGCCCGTCGGCACGCTGAAATCCTTGCCTCCCGGCCGGTTTCGAGCCTGATGGCGGTCAAGCAGACGATTGTCGAACCGATCCGTGCCGAGATCAACGCCGCCATCGTCAGGGAAAACGCGCACTTCGCCGAACTGATGGGCGCCGCGGCCAACGCCGAGGCGCTGGCGGCATTCGCCGACAAGCGGAGCACAAGCTCGTCGCAGCCTGCTGAATGACGCCGGGCAGCGGCTGGACGCCTGGTGCGTGGATCTGTTCAGTGGTAGCGCATGCGCGACCGCTTCTTGACTCACATCGTGACGTCCTTTGCGTGCTGGCGTGGCGGGTGGGCTGCTGGGCCGTCAAGTGGTAGCGGGGATGAGCCAAGCAGGACACCCCTAGCCGCTTCGGACTGCCCTCAGCACGGCGTCGGTGATGCGGGCACAGAACGCCTCCGCGCCGTCGTCGGAGTGGGTCAGCGCGCGCAGGAACGTGGCGCCGCGGATCAGGTCGAACACCGCGTCGGCGTCGCAATCCTCGGCCGCCTGTCCAATCGACACGGCCTCCTCGATGAGTCGCGCGATGGCCGCCCGCACCGGGATCTCACCGCGGGTGAGCAGGCGGCTGTAGCTTTCCGGGTTGCGGCTGTAGGCCGACATCAGGCCGGGCACCGCGGCGCGCGCCGCCGGTTCCATCGCCACATCCAAGAACAGCCGCACCCAGGTGCCCAGGTCGGCGCGCAGGTCTCCGCTCGGCTGCGGCAACTCCAAGGTGTCGAGGTGAAGGACTGCCTCTTCGATCAGTTCGTGCTTACTGGGCCAGCGGCGATAGATGGTCGGGACGCTGACACCGGCGCGCTGGGCTATCACACCGAGAGTGGTTTCCTCATAACCCATTTCGACGACCACTTCGCGCGCCGCGATCCGGATCGCCTCGTCGAGGCTCGGATCGCGGGGGCGGCCGGCCGCCTTGACGGCGGCGTCGGATTTCGTCATTGATTACGTTATATCACGTAACGTAATGTCGTGGTTAGCAGCCGCGCCGGCCGCCCGACGAAAGAGGTGTCCCGTGCTCACCCCCCACGACGAGTTGATGTGCCATCAGCTGACCACCACGTTCGATCACGTCGACCAGTCCGACCTGCGTTGGACCGAAAGGGTGGTGCTGTACGGGTTCGACCGCCAAACGCTGACGAGCGTGATGACGGGCATGGCCCGATATCCCAACCGCAACCTCATCGACGCGTACGCGATAGTCACGATCAACGGCCGGGCACACGTGGTGCGCACCTCGCGGGAGATCTCTGCCGCCGTCGACGGCATCGCGTCGTGGCAGGTCGGCAACTACGCCTACGAGGTGACCGAGCCGCTGCGGCGGGTGCGCGCCGCCCTGGAGGCCGACGAGGGCGAATTGGGCCTGGAACTGGACTTCACCGGCACGTTCCCGTGCTACGAGCAGGCCCCGGCCTTCTTCCGCGATCGCGGCCGTGTCGATGAGGATGCCCGTCGCTTCTATCAGAACGGACAGGCCACGGGAGCGATCACATTGGGGGACAAGCGGATAGCCATCACGCCGGAGGGCTGGTACTTCGCCCGTGACCACTCATGGGGGCTGCGCCGCGGCGGCGGAGGGGGCGACCTGCCCGAAGCCGCCGTGCTGCAACCACGCCAGATCCCCGAGGGAGTGCTGTATTTCATGGGCATCTTCGAATTCGACGACCGCCTTGTGCATTTCGCGCAACGCGAAAATGCCCATGGCGGCATCTGGCAGTACGAAGGCGAACTGCTCTACCCCTTCTCGACCGGTAAGCCCCGCCAGGCGATCACCCACGTCGAACACGACTTCAGCTTCCGCGACGACCTGCGGGTGATCAGCGGCGGCGAGGTGGTGGTCCACACCGCTGACGGCACCGCGGACACCATCTCGATCACGCCCGTCACCAACTTCTGGCCCGGTTTCGCGGGCTACGACGAGTACCGTGGCTACGCTTCGGGCCAGTGGCGCGGGCCGAGTTACGCCGACAGCTTCGTCGTCGACACCGGCGATCCGGCCGAGGTCGCGAAGGTCAGCATGCTCAGTGAGACGTTCTGCGAGGTGCGCAGCGGGGATTCGGTCGGCCATGGCCTGGTCGAGATGGTCTTCATGGGCCGTAATTTCCGCTACGGGTACGCCGGGTACTGACGATGCGACGACCCGCGGCGGACGAGATCGCCGCACTGCTCGAGCCGATCGTGCGGCAGAAGATCCCCGGTTCCGCAGACGCCCGCATCACAAACTGGCGGGCTACCGACCACGGCCTGTCGACCGAGACGTTCCTGTTCGACCTACAATCCGACAGCGCCGGCGGCCCAACCACGCTGAAAGAGTTGGTTTTTCGCCGCCCGCCGGCCGTCAGCCTGTACCCGGATTACGATCTGCTGCGCCAGGTGCTGGTGATGAAGCGGTTACGGAATACGCCCATCACCGTGCCCACCGTGTGCTGGCTTGATCGGGGCGGTCGCCAGCTGGGCAGCCCGTACTACGTCATGGAACAGCTACCGACCATCGGCAGCCCCGGCGATTTCCCGTCGTATCACTCTCAGGGTCTGTATTACGACGCCACACCGGAGCAACGGGCCGACATGTGGTGGGGCTGCGTGTCGGCCATCGCCGACATCCATGCGCTTGACTGGCGCAGCCTGCACCTGGAGAAGCTGTTGATGCCCGGGCGCGGCGCCCGCCCGCTCGAACAGGTCGTCAACTACTACTGCGAGCTGCTGCCGTGGGCATCGTCCGGCCCCCCGCGCCCGGAGCTGTCGGCCGCCGCAACCTGGTTGCGGGACAACGTCTATGAACCCGAGCACCTCGCGCTGTGTTGGGGCGACAGTCGGCTGTCCAATATTCTCTACGGCCCGCAGTTCGAGGTGGCCGCGGTTCTGGACTGGGAGATCGCGTATATCGGCGACCACGAAGCCGACCTGGCCTGGCTGCTGTTCCTCGATTGGGCCTGCTCGGAGTACGAAGGCGTGCCGCGGTTGGAGGGCACACCGGGTCGCGAGGAAACCATCGAACGATACGGGCGGCTGAGCGGGCTTGAAGTGCGCAATCTGCGCTACAACGAAGTGCTCGCGGCCGTCGCGCTGGCGTGTCCGGTGTTACGACTGGAGACCAAGTTGCGCGCCGACGGACTGCTCACCGGCGACTCCGACCTGGTCGGGTTCTGCGTCGAACGGATCCGGCAGTTGCTCGGCTAGCTGCTGGCGCGCGACGGGCAGCCGTTGACCTGATGGGAGGCGATGATCGCGCGCAACGTGCGGCGGCATCGCCCGCAGTCACCGCCGGCGCCACAGGCCTCGGCGATCTGTTTAGAGGTGCAGGCACCGTTCGCGACGAGGTCGTCGACCACGTGGCTGGTGACTCCGGTACACAGACAGACGAACATCTGGGCCGCCTAGCCTTGCTCGTCGATGGTCATGAGATGGGCGAACTTGCCAACGAACTGTGTGGGGTAGGCGCCGAGGCCCGCGTGTGACATCCACTCCGCGGCGGAGTCGGGATGGTCGATCCATTGCCGGGCACTGACTTCGTCGGCTATCTCCTGCAGAATCATCACTTCCCGTCCGTCGTCGAGTGCTCGATACACCCAGATCTTTCGAACGCCGCCCTGCTTGAACCGCTCAAGCCCGTCGTGCACCTTGACCATCAACGCCGAAACGTCATCGACGGAAGACATGACGCCAACCACCACGCGGCCGACATGCTCTTCTGACGACGGTCCATAGAAGTCAATTTTTTCCACCACCTCGCCACCGAATATCGGCGGAATGTCATCGGCGCCGGAAATGTCGAACCATTCGAATATTGCGGGGGAGCGCAACACCTGACGGATCGAATGCATGTGGCGAATTCCGATTGTCACCAAGACCCGTCGAGGTTCCCAAATCGAAGTGTAGAGAACGACGTGGTGGGCACCGATGGATGCCAGACCGTCCCGATGCTTTTTCAGCCATTTCCACATTTTGTCGACATCATCGACCCGGAAATCGCAGGCGAGAATAAGTGAGTGAAGGTCATAGTCACTCATGGTTTTCGCCTATCGTGCGGCACGCGGTCATTATGTTAGCGCAGTCTAACCTTAGTTAGGACAGCCAGTCCACTGCCCGTAGCCGATCTGGGGTCCCGCAGGCGGCAGAGCAGTCGAAACGCGCCACAACTCGCGGCCAAAGCGGTCGCTAGCGCGCCGCACCTGGACTAGATTGGACGGGCACGCAGACAAGCAGGACTTGACCAGCCCTCAAGGTGCTTAGGAGCGACCATGCAAGGCGATCCAGACGTTCTGAAATTGCTCAACGAGCAGTTGACAAGCGAGCTGACTGCCATCAACCAGTATTTCCTGCACGCGAAGATGCAGGAGAACTGGGGATTTACCGAGCTGGCCGCACACACCCGGGCTGAGTCTTTCGACGAAATGCGCCACGCCGAGGCGATCACCGACCGCATTCTCATCCTGGATGGTCTGCCGAACTATCAGCGGCTGTTCTCGTTGCGTGTCGGTCAGACGCTGCGTGAACAGTTCGAAGCCGACCTCGCGATCGAGTACGAAGTGATGGCACGGCTTAAGCCGGGAATCATTATGTGCCGCGAAAAGGAAGACGCCACCAGCGCGAATCTGTTCGAGAAGATCCTGGCCGATGAAGAGTTACACATCGACTACCTCGAGACCCAACTCGAGCTGATGGAGAAGCTCGGCGAGGCCCTCTACGCCGCGCAGTGCGTCTCGCGCCCGCCAACGTAGCCCAACCTCCGCGCGACACCTGCGTTTTGCAGATGACACGCCGACCTACGCCTGCAGAACGTCGGTTTCGGCGCGGAAGGTTGGTGGTGTGACGAGTCCGACAGTGACGGCGACTCCCGCGGATCCGGAATCCACCAGCGCGCTGGTCAGTCCGCAACGTCGAAATTTCATCTTCGTTGCTGTGCTGCTCGGCATGCTGCTCGCGGCGCTGGACCAGACGACGCCGCCTCCTCAGCGTTGGTCGGGCGGATCGTCGACAAGCTGGCCCGCTCACCAACATTCGAGGGGCGTCCGGACCGCGTCCACGTGGAGGCCGCCCTCGAACGCATCACGCACCGGATACTGGTTCAGCGCGACTGGGACGACGACCGCCCTGAACTGACGACCGCCGTCGGCTGACCTGCGTCTTTGAACTCGCTACTAGAACGTGTTCCAGATTAGTCGGCTTCGGCGTACGATGCCGCCATGAGCCGAATTGGAGCATTCGCCGACGACGATGTGGCCGGGTTCGCGGTCAAGTCACCCGAACTCGGAGTCGCACTCGCCAACTTCAGCCACGCGGTCTACACGAAAGGCAGGCTGCCGCTGCGGGTTCGGGAACTTGCCCGCATCGTTATCGCGCAGGCAAACGAATGCGTGGTGTGTATCAACACCCGGGACTCCGAAGGGCCCGCGGCGGGCGTCGACGAGGAGCTCTACGACCACGCGTCGGAATGGCGTACCTGGCCCGGCTACAGCGACGCCGAGCGGACCGCCGCCGAATTCGCCCATCGCTTCGCCACCGAGCACACCGCGCTTCGCGAGGACGAAGAATTCTGGGAGCGGTGCAGCCAGCATTTCGATGACGAGTTGTTGACCGACTTGGCATTGTCCTGCGCGATGTGGCTGGGCATGGGTCGGGTTTTGCGGACCCTCGACCTCGGCCAGTCCTGCAAGATCACCCTGTAATCCGCACCGACGCGGCGCAGAATGGCTGCCATGACAGCCAAACCGCTCGCCGCAGCGGCCATCGCCCAGCTCGAGGCAGACGGGGTCGCCACGCTGATCGGCACGGTCGTCAACCCCGCCGGGATCACGCACGCCAAGACCGTGCCGCTGCGCCGAATGGGGGCGTTCGCTGATCCCGGGCTCGGTGCGAGCCCAGTCTGGCACGTCTTCGCCATTGACCAGACCGGCATCGTGTTCGGCGAAGCGACCGGGGTGGTGGGGGATAAGCGCATCCGTATCGACCTCGGTGCGCTGCGCATCCTCGGCGACGGATTGGCTTGGGCGCCCGGCAATTTCTTCAACCAGGACGGCTCGCCCGATCCTTACTGCAGCCGGGGCACGCTGCGCCGGGTGGAGGACAGGCTAGCCGCGGCCGGTATCGATGTGGCGGTCGGCCATGAGATGGAATTCGTTCTCGTCGGGCCGGATGGTGGGGCGCTGCCGTCGGACCTTTGGGCGCAGTACGGTCTGGCTGGGGTGCTGGAATACGAAGGCTTCGTGCGGGATGTCACCGACGCCGCGACCAGTTCGGGCGTGGCCGTCGAACAGTTCCATCCCGAGTACGGCGCCAACCAGTTCGAGATCTCGCTGACCCCGCAGTCGCCCGTCGCCGCGGCCGACCAGTTGGTGCTGATGAGGATCATCGTCGGCCGGGTGGCGCGTAAGTACGGTCTGCGCGTCAGCCTCTCTCCGGTACCCTTTGCGGGAAGCGTGGGATCGGGTTCTCACCAACACTTTTCATTGCGGAAGGACGATACACCGCTGTTCTCTGACGGCGCCGGTGCGGCCGGGATGACGCCGGAGGGCGAATCCGCGGTGGCCGGGCTGCTCGCCGGCCTGCCCGATGCCCAGGGGGTGCTGTGCGGTTCGATCGTGTCCGGGCTACGGATGCAACCCGGTCATTGGTCCGGGGCCTACGTCTGCTGGGGAACCGAAAACCGGGAAGCAGCAGTGCGATTCCTCATCGGTGGGCCAAGCAACCCGTACGGCGCCAACGTCGAGGTGAAGGTCATCGATCCATCGGCCAACCCGTACTTCGCGTCGGCGGCGATACTCGGACTTGCCCTCGACGGCATCGACCGCAAGCTGCCGCTGCCACCCGAGACGGGTGTGGACCCAGCCACGCTCACCGACGAACACCGCGCCGACGCCGGCATTGTGTTGTTACCGACCAGCCAGGCTGACGCGCTGACCGCCCTCGACCAATCCTCCTTGCTGCGTGGCATTCTCGGCGATCCGGCCGTGGATGCCGTGGTGGCTGTGCGCCGCTACGAGCAGGAGAACTTCGCCGACCTGGCCCCCGACGAACTCGCGCAGAAGTTCCGTATGGCCTGGAGCGTGTGACGTGCCCAGAGCCTCGGCTCTGGGCGAGCACGTCGACGCGGTGCCGTTGATCGATCACCACGTGCACGGCTGCTGGCTGCGGTCCGGCGACCGTCGGCGATTCGAGAACGGCCTCAACGAGGCCAACGTCGAGCCGCTGGCCGACTTCGACTCCTCGTTCGACTCGCAGCTGGGGTTCGCGGTGCGCGCGCATTGCGGGCCGCTGCTCGGATTGTCCCGGCACGCCGGCCCTGATGCCTACTGGGAGCGGCGTATCGGACATTCCGAACCCGATCTGGCCCGCTTGTTCCTGCCCGCCGCCAATGTGTCCGACTGGCTGGTGGATACCGGGTTCGCCAGTGGGGTAGCCGATCCGGCCACCATGGCAACACTGTCCGGTGGGCGGGCCCACGAGATCGTACGCCTGGAATCGGTGGCAGAGCAGGCGGCGCGTGCCCCGGGCGATTATGCGTCGGCATTCGAGGAGATCCTGAACGAACGGGCGGCGACGGCGGTTGCCACCAAATCGATCCTCGCCTACCGCGGCGGATTCGCCGGCGACCTCTCGGAACCCACGCGCCGGGAGGTCGCTGAGGCGGCGAGTCGGTGGCGCGCCGACGGCGGAGTGCGGTTGACCGACCGGGCGCTGCTGCGGTTCGGGCTGTATCAGGCGTTGCGGCTCGGCAAGCCGCTGCAGTTTCACGTCGGGTTCGGTGACCGCGACTGCGACCTTCACACCACGAATCCGCTTTACCTGCTGGACTTTCTGCGGGCCACGGCCGATACACCGGTGATGTTGTTGCACTGCTATCCCTACGAGCGGGAGGCCGGTTACCTCGCGCAAGGCTTCAACAATGTCTACCTCGATGGCGGCCTGACCATCAACTACCTCGGCGCTCGCTCACCGGATTTCGTCGGCCGTCTGCTCGAGATGGCACCGTTCCGCAAGATCCTGTATTCGTCGGACGGTTTCGGTCCCGCTGAATTGCATTACCTCGGGGCGCGCCTGTGGCGCAACGGAATCCGTAACGTCCTACAGGGTTTCGTCGACGCTGACGAGTGGAGCGAGGCTGACGCGATGCGGGTCTTCGACCTGATCGCTCGCCACAATGCGCGGCGCGTCTATGAGCTCGGGTGACTCAGATCAGCCCAGTGGCCTCGAACACCCTCTTCACGTCGAGCGTGCAACCATTGCGAAATTCTGCTCGATTTTTCGCAGAGCTTGCACGCTCGGCGGAGTTGAACCGACTCTTTCAGAGCCATGGGTATTACCTACTTTCTGTTCGGGCGCAGCGACCGGGCGGGGCAGAAGGCATTGCGTAACCCATACCGCCCGGTCGCCTGCCCTGCAGCCAGCGCCAGACGGCACCACCAAAGGCTCAATTCGCGTGCAACGGACCATGACCCGGCGCAAGGCGGAGTGGGTTATGGGCACGCCCAAGAGCAAGGCCAGCCGTCGCACCGTGCCGCTAACGCCCTGGCTAGCCACGAGAATGGCTGCGTACTTGGCGGATACCCACGAGCGCGCGAGCGACCGGACCGCACCGCTGTGGCCGCGACGGCTTGTCGGCGGCGCACGCCGCAAGGGTGAACGCGCGGCAACCCGCCTAGATTGGTCAGAGCCATGCGACCTACAGGGCCTGCAAAGCAAGGTTATTCGCCCGGCCCTGGAGGCGGTAGGGCTACCGGCTAGCCGCCCCGACGGCATGAAAGGTGTGCGGATGCACGACCTTAGGCACACGGCCGCAGTACTGTGGCTAACAGCGGGTGTGCACTTTATGCAGGTAAGTAAGTGGTTAGGGCATGCGAGCTACGTGATCACCATGACGGTGTACGCGGACTACACATGCCCGACGAGGCCGCAGTGAATCCGCTGCCAGAGCCGGTTGCGCCTGCGAACGTCGACACCGGCAACGTTGTGCCGTTGCACCGCTCGACGGCGGGCTAGACATGGCGGCTTGTCGCAGATCACGTACGATCCGTCGCCCTGGCACCACCGCCGCCGTCAGTCACCGAGAGCGATGCCCATGCCCGAGTCGCACGTCCAGTCCACATCACAGTCATAAGGGACAAAAGGAGTGGCCGCCACGAGGGGTGTCCTGTTGCTGACCCGGGTATCACCCTGCGAGCATAGGGTGAGGGGGTTGGGCCCGCCGCCTGAAACACAGTCGGCCGCAGCCGGTGGTGCGGCGGCAAGAGTGGACGCCAGAGCGGCGGACGCCGCCGCGAGCATCGCGGTGAGATAAATGTGCCTAATCCGCATTTCTAAATCCTTTCCTCGGTCGACGTCAAACCGCAGATTACAGCTGTTCTGCAAGAAAAGTCGCGGTACATTCTGCCTAGCTTGTCTTTGCCGCCAAACCGTCACCGGTTACGGCCGGAGTCGCTGCGGGTAGAAGCTGGGGGCGTGCGCGGCGCAGGACGCGCGTGCAGTCGCCGAAGTAACCTCGCACACGCCGGGGTAGACGCCCCGACGACCGCGCTAACCGCCCCGGCAACCCCAATGCCGTTGCGCCACAATTGTTTGCTGTGCCGGTTTTAAGTCGCCTGCTTGCCTGGACGGTGCCGGGATCAACCGGCTAGACCGGCACCCTAAAACGCGCCTACCTGCGTAAACGCTGCACAGGGCGCCCAGGTCTCGGAATGCTCGTACATGGCGTCGCTGCCGTTGTTCACCCGCAGCCGATCGTGGTTGACGTACGACGCCAGTGGCTCGATGCCGACCTTGAGCCGGTTGACGATGTCCTACGGCCCGCGCGCCGCAAATGCCAGACCTACCGGCATGTCAGCGTAGATGCAGTCGTCGGACAGGAAGGCATTCACCGATTCCCAGTCCCGGGCCGACTGCGCCTTCCACAGGCTCAGAACCGTATCGTCAACCGACACTTGACAACTCGACTTCTTCGACCGCCGGTGCCGGGGCCTTGTGCGCGGCGCGCAGGAACCGCCCGGTTCGCCGCGTGCCGACAAGATCGGTGGCCTCGCCGTTGAGGAACACCGCCCGACCGCCGACGAAGACGGCGTTCACGGTGTCGTCATTGCGGTTCACCATCCGTGACAGGCCGCCGTACTGCTCGACGCTGTCCTCGGCGTAGGCGTCCAGCGACGAGTCGAGCCGCTCCGGGTCAACCAACACCAGATCCGTGCGATCCCCGATGCGCAGATGGCCGGCGTCGAGGCGGTACCAGTCGGCCAGTTCACCGGTCAGCCGGTGCAGTGTCTGTTCGATTGTCATGAACGGGGTGCCCGCTGTCTGGGCATCCTGGACCTGGGGCAGCATGCGCAGGCCCATGTTGTAGAACGCCATGTTGCGCAGGTGTGCGCCTGCGTCGGAAAAGCCCATCTGGATACCGGGTTCGCGTGCCAGCTGTTTGAGTACTTCGGGGCGGTGATTGGAAATCGTGGTGCGCCACCGGAGGGCCCGGCCGTGTTCGAGCACCAGGTCGAGGAACGCGTCGACGGCGTGCAGACCGCCGCGGTCGACGCCGACCTGACCGAACGACTTGCCGATCACCGAAGTGTCTGGGCAGTCCACGATTTCGGCGTCGAAGAAGTCGCGGTGCCACACCCGCACCCCGAACTTGCTCTCGTATTGCTTCCGGAACTGGCGGCGATAGGCCTCGTCCCGCATCAGCTCGTTGCGTTCCACCTCGTCGCGCAGGTGCAGTGCCGCGGCGCCGGCGCCGAACTCCTCGAAGATCACCAGGTCGATGCCGTCGGCGTACACCTCGAACGGCCCGGCAGATGCTGCCAGGCGAAGTTGCCGCCCAGCCGATTCACCACGCGCGCTACCGGTCCCATCATATTGATGGCGTAGGGGTTGGCCTTGACGTCGGCCGCCGAGCGCAGGCTGGTCTTCAGCGGTCGGCGGAAGATGCCCAGCGACTGCACCACCTGCGACCCGAGGTTGAGCGGATTCTCGATATCCGGGCCAGATTGCAGCACCCGCCCCGCCCGCCGCAGCAGGCTCTTGAGCCGGCGCAGCTCATGCGGCTTGGCGTAGGTCAACGGCAGCGTACGCGAGCGGCAGGTGTCGCCGTCCAGCTTGTCGAAAAGTAGTTGCTGAGAAGACATTCCGACAAATCCCGCGTCCAACGCCTCGGATAGCATCCGCTCCATCTGCGCTTGTTCGCTCCGGGTCGGCCGCTCGCGCTTCTGGGTCGCGCGATCCAGACCCATGGTCGCGGTCCGCATGTCGGAGTGGCCGATGAACGCGGCCACGTTCGGGCCGAGCGGCAACGCCTCGAGGGCGGCGACGTACTCCTCGCAATTCGTCCACGTACTTGTGTTGGTCGACGGCGCCGATGACGTGTTCGCGGGGGATCGCCTCGACCCGGGCGAACGGTCGCCGGCGTCAACGCCGCCGACGTGCACGGTCGACAGCGAGCACGACCCGAGCATCACCGTCGTCACACCGTGCCGCAGTGACTCGGACAGGGACGGCCCGTTGAGCACTTCGACGTCGTAGTGGGTGTGTATGTCCAACATGGCGGGCAGCACCCACTTGCCGGTCGCGTCGATGATCTGCGGGCAGTCGGTTTCGTCGAGATCGTGCGGGGTCACCGCGACGACGTGCCCGTCCCGGATGCCGATGTTGCGGACCGCCGACGGGGCGCCGGTGCCATCGAACTAGCGGCCGTTGCGGATGATCGTGTCGTAGCTCACCAGGTCATAGAACGGGGCGTGTGTCGGGAGTCAACGAAATCCGTGAACAGATTCCGAAAAATGTCTACTGGGTGTTTGGCTAGTTCCAACCGTCCGGTTGCCGGCCGTCGATGTCGGTGAAGCCGTACTCCCGGGCCAGCTGCACTGAGCTGACCGATTGCTGGTTCCACCGAGCGCGTGACCGGTCCGCCGCGATCGCGGCGACGCCACGGCCGACATAGCGCGGGGTCTCGGATTCGGTGAACGCCGGGGGCGCCGTCGGGTAACCGTCGGCGCGGTCCGGGTCGAGTGCCGACCGCCAATTGGCTTCGGTGACGCCCCAGTTGTCGAGCATCATCTCGGAGCGCAGCCAGCCGGGTGTGACGGCGACGGCGGTGGCGCCAAACGGTTCAAGTTCGTGCCCGTGCGCGTAGGCAAGCCGGTTCACCGACGACTTGACCAGGTCGTAGAACACCGAGAGCCGGTAGTTGTTGGCGTTGTATTCCCGGGTGCCATCGGTCATTTCGACCAGCAAGCCACCGGCCCGCGTCACCAGCAATGGCAGCAGGCAGTGCGAGGTGATCAGGTGCGTGTCGATACCCAGTCGCAGGATGCGCAGCCCGTCGTCGAGGTCGTGATCCCACATCGGCCTGTTCCACGTCGCGGGTGGGCCCTTGAGGATCTCGGCGCCCCAGATGTCGTTGACCAGGATGTCGATGACCCCGTGGTCGGTGCGGATCCGGTCGGCGAGGGCACGCACCTGTGCGATATCAAGATGGTCGACCTGGATCGCGATGCCGACTCCTCCGAGTTCGGTGACCTGCTCGGCGGTCTCCTCGATGGTCTCCGGTCGGTCGTAATCCGACTGAGCATTGCCGGTGACGCTGCTGCGGCCGGTGCAGATGACCGTCGCGCCGGCTTCGCCTAGTGCCGCGGCGATTCCGCGACCGGCGCCGCGGGTGGCTCCGGCGACCACGGCGACGCGTCCGCGCAGGGAATCACCGTTCGGCGTCCATTCCATGCAACGAGTATCGCGGGCTACACCGATGGCCTATCCGATTTCGAAATGCTGGCGCATACTCGCGAATGTGACACCGCTACAGCGCTACATCGCCGAAGAAATCGCCACCGATCATGTCGACGGGCTGCTGTCCAGACGCGAAGCACTGCGTCGGCTCGCGCTGCTCGGAGTCGGCACGGCGGCGGCCACCGCTCTGATCGCTGCCTGCGCCGAGGAGAAGCCGACCACCGAAGCGCCGGTGACGTCCAGCGAACCCGCCACCGTCAGTGCACCGCCACCCGGATCGGAGAACGCCCTGCCCACCACGCCCGTGACCTGGGCGGGACCGCAGGGCGAGCTGCAAGGGGCGTGGGCCGAGGCGCCGAACGCGAAGGGTGGCGTGCTGGTCATCCACGAGAACAAGGGGCTCAACGACTACATCCGCTCGGTGGCCGGCCGGTTCGCCGGGATCGGATACTCGGCGTTGGCGATCGATCTGCTCTCAGCCCAGGGTGGCACCGCCACTTTCACCGACCCGGCCGAAGCCACCGCGGCGTTGAGCAAAATCCCGCCCGAAGACGCCGTGGCGAACCTCAAGTCCGGCATCGGTGAGGTACAGCGGCGTGTGCCCGACAAGAAGGTCGCCGCCGTCGGGTTCTGCATGGGCGGCGGGATGACGTGGCGGTTGCTGGCGTCGGGTGTTCCTGAACTGGCTGCCGCCGTGCCGTTCTACGGGCCGACACCCGACAACCCGGACTTCTCCGGCTCCAAAGACGTAGCGGTGCTGGGCATTTACGGCGCGCAAGACGCCCGTGTCAATGCGACGGAGCCGGTCGCAAGGGCAGCGCTCGAGCGCGCCGGCCTGGTGCACGAACTGGTCACCGAACCCGACGCCCAACACGCGTTCTTCAACGACACGGGTGACCGCTACAACGCCACCGCCGCGGACGACGCCTGGCGCCGAGTCCAGGACTGGTTCACCCGATACGTCGGTTAGCGCTCGCTCACCAGGCGCGAGCGTGCGCGAAATGCCGCTGATGCACGGTGTGTCGGCACGCAGACACGCACGCTCGCGCGGATGGGGATAGGCGCCGGGGGCGCCGTGTTCACGGTGTGTTCAGGTACCCGTTGGTGTCGCGTTGTTGACCGAACATGCGTACCGGTTCTCATCACCTCATGCGGGTGGTTCAGGTGGCCAACTTCTACGGCCCGCGGTCGGGCGGTCTCCGTACCGCCGTCGACCGGTTGGGCGCGGAGTACTGCGCCGCGGGCCACGAAGTCTTCCTGGTGGTTCCGGGACGGTATGCCGAGTGTCAGGAGTTGCCGTCTGGTGTTGTCCGGATCTCGTTGCCCGCCAGGCTGATCCCGTACACCGGAGGCTATCGCGCGGTGCTGCCCGGGCCAGTCACCACACTGCTGGAGACGCTGGCGCCCGACGCCCTCGAAGTGTCGGACAGGTTGACGCTGCGCTCACTCGGCGCCTGGGGCCGTAGACACGATGTGGCCACCGTGATGATCTCCCATGAGCGACTGGATCGCCTTGTCGGGCAGATACTTCCGGCCCGCATGGCCCGCTCGATCGCCGACGTCGCAAACCGCCGGACGGCGGAGAGCTACGACGCGGTCGTGTGCACCACCGCGTTCGCCCGGGCCGAGTTCGACCGCATCCACGCCCAGAATGTCGTCACCGTGCCCCTGGGCGTCGACCTCGACCAGTTCCACCCCAGCAGGCGCTCGGCGGTGGTGCGGCAGCGGTGGGCCGGCCCGCATCAGACCCTCCTGGTGCATTGCGGTCGGCTCTCGGTGGAAAAGCATGCCCATCGCAGCATCGATACCGTTGCGGCCCTGCAAGGTTCGGGTGTCGACGCGCGTCTGGTCGTGGTCGGTGAGGGACCGATGCGCACCCGGCTGGAGCGGCAGGCCGCCCGGCTGCCCGTCGATTTCACCGGCTACATCGGGTGTCGCGACACCGTGGCGACGATCCTGGCCTCCGCCGATGTGGCGGTGGCGCCGGGGCCGCACGAAACATTCGGGCTGGCCGCACTCGAAGCGTTGGCCTGCGGCACCCCGGCCGTCGTGTCGCGAACCTCGGCCCTTGCCGAGATCCTCACCACCGACAGCGGCGCAACAGCCGACAACGACCCGGACGCGCTCGCCTGCGCCGTCACGTCGGTCATCAGCAGACCCGAGCGCCTGCGGCGCCACAGCGCACGCCGACGCGCCGAACATTTCACCTGGCCCCGCGCGGCGGCGGGCATGCTCAGCGCATTGGGGGCGAGGTAGGGCTGGCTCGACAACACGGCCCCGCAGCGACGTTCCGGTGATCTACGATCCAAGAATGATCCGGCGTATAGCGGTTTTCCCGGCTGTCCTGGCATGGGCGGTGACCGGGGTCGCCGCAGCGGGTGTGGCCAGCGCCGAGCCGATCCCGCCGTGCTCCTACACTCTGTCGGCGCCACAGGTGGTCCAGGTTTCGGGAGCCAGCATGGTCACCGCGACGGTGTCGCCGGCCGGCTGCGCGGCTCCGTCGAATCCGATCCTGAGCGTGGCTTGCCTGCAGCTGCACGGCAGCGACGGGCCGGGGCTGTGCGCCAACGCCAACGGGCTGCAGACGGCCCAAGTGTTCGCGCCGTACCGGCCGGGCACGACGTACATCTCGAGCGGCAAGGGCTGCGCCTCGACCGGTAACCCGGCTCGGTCGCTTTGTGACGTCGTCGGCCCCACCACCGCAACCCTGTAGAGATCGGGCCGGCCGGCAACTTTCCCGTCCACCGCGTGGCCGCCGGCCAACGGCTACTTCTGACTCGCGCCTACTGCTCATACTGCGAATTCGGCTTTTTCGAACTGGCCCGGGCAGATAATCGTGTTCTTGCCAGGGGCGCCATTAGTTAGGGGACACGATGAAGAAGTTCTTTATGGTCTCGGCGGGCATCTGCCTTGTCGCGGCGGTTGCCACTGGCTGCACCGAATCGAGCACCACCAGCGAAGAAACAGCGGCCGGCACGACGTCGATCGCCACCACCAGCGCGCCGATGACCGAGGCCACCGACGCCACCAGCCCGGCCCCGGCGGCCGGCGCGGCGAAGATCACCATCGCCAACATGGGTTTCGGCGAGCCCATCACGGTGTCGCCGGGAGCCCAGGTGAGCGTCACCAATGAGGATTCGGTCGAGCATTCGGTGACGTCACAGACCGCTGGCCAGTTCGACGTCCACGTCGACGGCAATGAAGACGGAACGTTCACCGCGCCGTCCGAGCCCGGCGAATACCCGTTCTACTGCGTGTATCACCCGTCGATGAAGGGCACATTGATCGTCCAATAGGTCGCCCCGGGTTTAGCAGCGCCCCGCGGAGGGCATCCGCCAAATCAGCGGGTGCGTCAATCGCCATGACCACGCCCGACCGACCGAAGGAGCCGACGTGGCTACCAACACCCTTGTCTGGATCATCGTTGCCGCCGTCGCGGCGCTGGTCGTCATCGCCGTACTCGCATACCTGGCACGCAATCGGCGTCGCCACGTCCAGGCCGAACAGATTCGCGAGGAGATCGCGCAGAAGACGCAACGAGTCGAGAAGCGGGAAGCATTCGCCGACGAAACCGCGGCGAAGGCACGTGCCGCTCAGGCCGAAGCGGAAGCCAAGGCGGCCGAGGCGGCCCGGCTTAAGGAAACCGCGGCATCCCATCGAGAGGCGGCGACCTCGCACCGGGATGAGCTCGACGCCCAACGTGAGCGCGCCGACGCGCTCGATCCGAAGTCAAACGCGGCGCAGGTCGAGCAGGCGAAGGCTGAGCAGTTGCGGCCAGGCGCGCAAACGCCTGCGCCCGAGCAACAACGGTGACGGCGGGCGTCAGTCCGCCTGCCGTGCTGTTTGACGTCGACGGGACTGGTCGACTCGAACTACCTGCACGCACACGCCTGGTACTGACGCAGAACACGCCGTTTTCGTCGGCGACGCGGTCTGGGATGCCGTCGCGTGTAAGCGAGCCGGGGTGACGGTCATCGGGCTACTCAGCGGCGGAGTCTCGCGAAGAGCTCGAAAAAGCCGGTGCCCAAAGCGTTTTCGACAAATCCCCGAGACCTGCACGACAATATCGGCGACACCGCGATTTCGCGTTACGCGACGACCAGCTGCTGAAGCAGCAGCTCGCCCACCCACTCCTGGAATCGTTTGGTCGACCAGCCGCGTAGCCGGACCAGCCGGTCGAACAGCGCGGGGTCGGTGGCCAGCCAGGCCACATCAACCGCCTCGTCCATGCTAAGGGCCCCATTCAGGGCGTCGAGGGCCGCCAGCCGTTCGACGATCATCTGGGCGTCGTCGAGGCGTTGACGTTGCGACTCCACGAGTAGCGCATGCGCCGCGGCATCCAGTCCGGCGGCGACTTCGAGGGCCTGAAAGAGGCGGGCGACTCGCGTGTCGATTTCCACCAGCATTCGCGCCCAGCCCGCGATCAGCGCCGCGGGATCGTTCTGTTCCATCAGCCGGCGCATCACCGGTCGGTCGGCCAGCGCAACAGGTAAATCGTCGCCGGCGATCGCCCAGTCCAGGGCGGCCTTGAGGAGTTCGAGTTTGCCGCCCACCGCTGTGAACACCGTCTTGCGGCTCACTCCGGCAGCCTCGGCGACGGCATCGATCGTCGTCGCGCCATAACCGTCGTTGACAAATAACCGAGCCGCCGCGGACACGATGGACCGACGCGTCTGGCGTGCCTGTGCCGTGCGCAGCTCGGAGCGGTAATCCCGCTTGACAGACACCGACATTCTAGGTCACTCTAAGTGTATTCATTACACTCTAAGTTACCGCAAATTGGAGAATCGCGTGCGAACCGTCATCGTCGGCGCCGGGCCGACCGGTCTGTTCATCGCCATTGCATTGGCCCGGCGCGGCCGTGACGTCGTAGTCGTCGACCGCGACCCCGGGCCGTCGCCGCATGGCGTCTGGCAGCGCAAGGGCGTTATGCAGTTCCACCACGCCCATGCCTTTCGGGGACCGGTCGTGGAGGCGTTGGGGGCCGAAATGCCGGATGTGCTCGACGATCTGACGGCCGCCGGGGCGGACGTGGCCATCGCACCGGATGGGCGACCCGCGGCGCTGCTGTGCCGGCGGACGACGTTTGACCGAGTGCTCCGGAATTCGGCGAAAGCCGAGCCCGGGGTCACGTTGGTCACGGGTCATGTCGACGAGCTGCTGAGCGAGCGCGGGCTCGCCGCCGGTGTCAAGGTTCACGGCCGCACGCTCGCCGCCGGTCTTGTCATCGACGCGTCCGGCCGGGCCAGCCGGTTCACCAGCACGGTTCGCCCGCCCGCCGAGGGCGGCGACTGCGGCGCCACCTACGTCACCCGGCAATACGAGCTGCGCGAGACCGCCGCGACGCCGCCGGTCAACTCGCCCATCGGCCTTTCGCTGACCCTTTCCGGCTATTGGGCGCTCGCCTACCTGCACGACAACCGGACAGTGTCGATCACGTTCACCCATGACGGCGCCGACAAGCGACTGCGCCGGCTGCGCTACGACGGCGTCTTCGAGGTTGCGGTGCGCGCCATACCGCGGCTGTCGGACTGGATCGATCCCGCGCGTTCGCAGCGCCTCACGCCGGTGCTCCCCGGCGGACGGCTGTACAACAGCTACCGCGGACAACTCGACGGCTCGGGCCGGCCCGTGCTGCCGGGGCTGATCTCGGTCGGCGACGCGGTGTGCACGACCACGCCGCTGGCCGGGCGTGGAGTCACCCTGGCGTTTCTGCAGGCCCGGCAACTGATCCGGGCACTCGACGAGCATCGGCGCGATATCAATAGCGCGACACTGCAATTCGACAGTTGGTGCTCATCCAATATCCGGCCGTGGTTCGAAGACCACCGCTACGCCGACGCCGATCGGGTGCGCAGATGGTCCGGCCAAGACGTCGATATCAACCGCCGGCTGCCGTCCGATCTCATCGTCGCAGCGGCCGATGCCGATCCGCAGCTGCACGAGATCGTCGATCCCTACAGCCGGATGGATGCGCTGCCGGCAATTCTGGCGGCCGCCGAGCCCCGCGCCAGGGCGGTATTCGCCGCCGGCTGGCGCCCCGCCGTCCCGGACGGGCCGACCCGCGACGAGCTGGCCGAACTGTGCAGCGTGCGCGCGGACGGTGCCGCCTAATTGGGCGTCCAGGCAACGGGCAGCCGCTTGATGCCGTGGATGAACGGCGACACCAAGCGATCCGGCTCCTCGGTGGCGGCGAGATCGGGAATCTGACGGTACAGCTCCTCGAACACCACGGTGATCTCCGGGCGAGCCAGGTTTGCGCCGAGGCAGAAATGGGCGCCGCCACCACCGAAGCCGACGTGCGGATTGGGATGACGCCGCAGATCGAAGGTCCATGGATCGGCGAACTTGGATTCGTCGCGGTTCGCCGAGTTGTACCACAACGTAACCTTTTCTCCCGCAGCCAATTTCGTGCCGCTGAGCTCAAAGTCCTGGGTAAGGGTGCGGCGCATGTAGATGACCGGTGACGCCCAGCGCACGATCTCCTCGACCGCCGACGGCGCCACCTCGTCGTAGTGCATCCACCAGTCCAGCCGCTGCTCCGGGTACCGGGTCAACGCGAGCACGCCGTGGCTGATGGCATTGCGGGTGGTCTCGTTACCGGCCACCACGAGCAGGATGAAGAACGACGCGACCTCGGCCGACGTGAGCCGCTCGCCGTCGACCTCGGCCTGCACCAGGCTGGTGGTCAAATCGTCTCGGGGATTGCGGCGGCGATCATCGGCCAATGCGGAGGCGTAGGCGCCGATATCCATTGCCACCCTGACGAATTCATCGAAATCGGTGGTCAGATCGGGATCGCCGAAGCCAAGTATCACGTTGGTCCAGTGAAAGATCCGCTGATGGTCTTCCTCGGGAATGCCCATCATGTCGCAAATGATCTGCAAGGGAAGTGGACCGGCCAGCTCGGCCACCACTTCGCCCCTTCCGTCTGGATGGTTCTCCACCATCGCCGACACCAGCCGGCGCGCCCGGTCGCGCACGGACTCCTCGGTGCGGGCCACCACCCGCGGCGTGAAGGCGCTGCGCACGATGTTGCGCAGCCGAGAGTGTCGCGGGTCGTCGAGGGCGATCATCGACCCGAAGTACTCGGCCAGCTCGGGTATCTGGTCGCCAATGGTGATACCCGAGGCCGAACTGAACACCTCGGGATGCCGGCTCGCGTAGAACACGTCGTCGTACCGCGTCAGTGCCCAGTGCCCGGCGCCCTCCGTGACGCTGTCCGACACCAGCTGCCGGTGAAACGAGATGGGCGCCTCACGGCGCAACGTGGCAAACGCGCCGTCGCGGATGTCGTCGTCGACGTTCCAGAATTTCCAGGAGCCGAGTTTGACGTCGGACAGCGGCACATCCGGGGGAGCGGTTCCGTTCACCCGAGTCGCGATACCCACCTCACCGAGGGTAGGCCGACTCCCGCCGAGCAGACGCAAACTCGCACAATCTGCTGGGCGATCGGTGCGACTTTGCGTCTGCGCGCGCGGGGACCGTGGCAGCAATTCAACCGTGCGCAACCCACATGCAGGACAACCCTTTACGACGCCCACGAGCAGATCGCTCAGGCGTTGCTCGACGTCAGCATCCCTACGTTGATGTTGTCGCTGGTCCACATGTCGGGCGATGCCGATCTCATCCGGCGTGAGCTCAAGCCGGCGGGGCTGTTCCTCAACGAGGTTCAGGGCTACATGTCCGAGGAAGACAAGGCCGCCGTCCGCAAGATCGCCCTGGAGGTGATCGCCGACTACCGCGACCGCGGCTGTCCCGAACCGGAGCCGATCGGCGCAGAGCTGCTCCAGGAGATGATGCAGTGGCTGGTGTGCGAACCGGTTCCCGACGAATACGTTCCGATGCTGCTTGAGGAGATGGAGCTCGACGGCCGCGACGCGCGCGCCCAGCCACCTGCCGCTAACGGGGGAGCGTTCCCCGTGATCGTGATCGGGTGCGGGGAATCCGGCCTGCTGGCCGGCATCCGGCTGAAGGAGGCCGGCATCCCGTTCGCGATCGTCGAGAAGAACGCCGGGGTCGGCGGAACGTGGTGGCAGAACACCTATCCGGGTGCGCGGGTTGACGTCGGCAACCACTTCTACTGCTACAGCTTCGAGCCGACCGATGAGTGGACGCACTTCTTCGCCGAGCAGCCCGAGCTGCAGAGCTACTTCCAGCGGGTGATGGAGCCGCTACGACATCGGCCGGCACGTGCTGTGGGAAACCGAGGTCACCGAGGCGGCCTGGGACGATGCCACCGCCACCTGGACCGTTCGGACGCGGGATCGCAACGGCGCGACGGCGACGCTGTCGGCGCGGGCGATCATCAGTGCGGTCGGGCAACTCAACCGGCCGCATCTTCCCGCGATCCCGGGCCAGGAGCTGTTCTGCGGACCGGCTTTTCACTCCGCCGAGTGGGACCACTCCGTCGACTTGCGCGGCAAGCGCGTGGCGCTGATCGGCGCCGGAGCCAGCGGATTCCAGATCGCGCCGGCGATCGCCGAGGATGTCGCACGCCTGACCGTGTTCCAGCGGACCGCGCAATGGATGTTCCCCAATCCGAACTACCACGCCGAGGTCGGCCCCGGTGTGCAGTGGGCGCTGCGTCATTTGCCGTTCTACGGACGCTGGTACCGATTCCTGCTGTTCTGGCCGGGCTGTGACAAGGGGTTGGCGGCCGCCCGGGTCGACCCGGACTACCCGACCAGCAGCGCGCCGTCAGCGAGCTCAACGAGATCACCCGCATCATGTTCACCGAATGGATCTCGAGCCAGGTCGGCGACGATGCCGAACTGCTGGCCAAGGTGCTGCCGGACTACCCGGCCACCGGCAAGCGGACCCTGCAGGACAACGGCAGCTGGCTGAAGGCGCTGACCCGCGACAATGTCGACCTGATTCGCACCGGCATCGTATATATCGAGCGTGACGCGGTCGTCACCAACGACGGCACCCGCCACGACGCCGACGTCATCGTCTACGCCACCGGATTTGCGGCCAACCGGATGCTGTGGCCGATGAAGATCGTCGGACGCGACGGCGAGATCCTCAGCGAGCGGTGGGGCGAGCGGCCGTCGGCGTATCTGGGCATCACGGTGCCGGGATATCCCAACTTCTTCTGCATGTACGGTCCCGGCACCAACCTCGCGCACGGCGGCAGCCTGATCTTTCACTCCGAGTGCCAAATGCGCTACATCACACAGGTTTTGGATCTGCTCATCGCCGGCGGCCATCGGTGCATCGAGCCGCGGGCGGACAAGGCCGCGGATTGACACGAGCGGAGTCAAGCCGAAATGCGCAAGCTGGTGTGGTCGCAACCGTCGGTCAAGCATTCCTTCTACAAGAACGCCTTCGGCGAGGTCCACATCCTGAGCCCGTGGCGCCTCGTCGACTATTGGCGGTGGACCCGCGAGCCGAACCACGACGACTTCGTGATCCGCTAGCGCTTAGGCCAGCTCCCAGTTCATGTTCTTGGCGGATGTCCGAGCAACTCTTCGTAGCTCCACAGATCCGGTCGCCGACGGCGAGCTTGGCGGCTGCCCGGGTCGGCCACCGGTCGCGGCCAGACAACTCGACTCTTATTGTGGCCCAGAATGATCGACCTGAGTGTTGTCCCGGCAGACACCGGTCAGTTGTCAGGCGGCGATCACGGCGCTGCTGGCGTAGATGGACCGGTATTCAAGGTAGTTGTCGAGGCCTTCGGGCCCGAACTCGCGGCCGATTCCGCTGTCTTTCAAACCGCCGAATAGTGCGCCAACATCGAGGTTGAAATAGTTGACCCCGATGCTCCGGTGCGAACACGGCGAGCAATGTCATGCCACGCTGCTTATCGGAGGTCCACACGGGTACGTCACCGTCGCCCAGGGCGTCACCGAGGAGACGGGTGCCGCCGGGTGAGGTCGGATCTCCCGCGCGGGCATCGGCAGGTGCAGGATAAGGTGCGCGCTATGACCGATGCCCTGATGGCAGGGTTCCCCCCACCTCACGAGTCGGTGGTGAGCCTGGAGAACTGGCAGGAGCCCCCTTTCAACCGGTGGTCCTTCCAGCATCTGCGCGAGATTGTTCCCACGCAGCGCATCGCCCGGGGCGCCCGGGCAAAGCCGCTCGTGCGCTCGGACAACCAGCGGGCGCTCGACCAAGTCGCCGTGACGCGGCTCGGTGCCGGTCCGTCCACCGTCGGGGAGGTGCTGGCGGACACGTGGACCGACGCCGTCATCGTGCTTCACGACAGCCAGATCGTCCTCGAACGCTACCTCGGTCAGATGCGGGCCAACACGGCTCACCTGCTGATGTCCGTCTCGAAGTCCATCGTGGGATGTGTCTGCGGAATCCTTGCCTCCCGGCGGCGCCTGGACCCCGAGGCGCCGATCACGCAGTACGTTCCGGAGATCGCCGGCTCCGGTTATGACGGGGCCACAGTGCGACACCTCCTCGACATGCGCACCGGCGTCGCGTTCAGCGAGGCGTACGAGGACCCCAACGCAGACGTGCGCGTCATCGAGCGTCACATCGGCTGGCGTCCAGGACGCGAGGGCGAGGGCGGCGGCCTGTACGCCTATCTCACCTTGCTGCCCTCCGAAGGGCCTCACGGCGGTCGGTTCGTCTATCGCTCCGCGGACACCGACGTTCTCGGCTGGGTGTGCGAGCGGGCCGCCGGCCGGCGGATGGCCGACCTGGTGTCGACCCTCATCTGGGCGCCGATGGGCGCACAGTACGACGCCGAGATCACCTGCGACGGCCTCGGGTCCGCGGTGCACGACGGTGGAGTCAGCGCTGCGGCTCGCGACCTGGCCCGGTTCGGCAACATGTTGCTGCACGACGGCTGGGTCGGACATCGACCCGTCGTCCCCGAAAGCTGGCTGCAGCAGGCCTGGCACATCGATGCCGATATCCGCGGTGCCTTCGCCGCCTCAGACTCGGAGCCGGTCCTGCCCGGCGGCTGGTATCGCAACCAGTTCTGGTTCGTCCCCGGACCGTCCGGCGACATCTTGCTGTGCCTCGGCATCTACGGCCAGATGGTCTTTGTCGACCGCGCCACCCGCACGGTGGCGGTAAAGTTCTCGTCCTGGCCGACGCCACAGGACCCCACCCATCTGGTCGACACGATCCGCGCCTTCGCCGCCGTCGGCCGCCACCTGTCCGGGTTGGAACCGGTCGGGGATGCCGCCGTGGACAGGCCGCCGGGCCCGAGCGGCATCGTGGAGGGCCAGGAGCGCGGGCGCGGGTAACGGTGTTGGTCACCCCGGCCTGTGCCTACTTGACGTACCCGATCGGTACCACTGTCGGTGTCTCCGGCAGCTTTTCGCTGGTGTACTTCGACCGGATGCCGTCGATGTAACGCCGGCAGCGCTCGGTCAGGCCATCGGCGGTCTGCATGCGGCCCTTGGTGACGAGGACGCCGAGATCAGCGCCCTTGAAGCGGTAGTCGCCTGGTCCGTAGACGCGCAGGAAGAAGCACTCGTCCTCGTGCGTGACGTCGTGCCAATCATTGGTGACCCCGACGAACCGCAGCGATCCGTCGTCCTCGAGGTGCCAGGTACCGGTGCGCGGCGCTGCCAGGAGCCGCTCGACGGAGTCCACCGGCTCCTTCATGATCAGCTGCGCCCACACGTCGACGGCTGCGAGGTCGCGCCAGCGTTCGTTGATCTCGTCGACGTCCACCTCGTAGTCGACGTCCATGAACTCCAGGAGGTGGAACAGGAACAGCGGGATGTCGGCGTAGGCCCCGGCGGTCACGTTGGTCATCGACGACGCCCCCGAGATCCGCGGGTTGAGCTCCCCGAGGTAGACCTGATCGGAGTCGACGTCGACGAGCACATCGACCTCGAAAAAGCCCTTGTAGCCTTCCTGCCGCAACCGGTCTCCGAGCCGGCGGACATGCTCGATCGCGACGGCCCGGTGCGCCTCGCTCAGTGCCTCCGGGAACAGGTCGTTACCGCACCATCCCCCCTTGTACGGAGTGAGCTCGGGATAGCCGGTCAGATCGGTCATAAACGGCCCCACGACGGTGCCGTGGCGGGTGTTGACGGCCTCCACGGCCGCCGCCCGGTTGTTGATCCGCTTCATGACCTTGAGCTCTTCGTCGACCATGTTCTCGGCGTCGCGCTGCCAGTCGTCCTCCTGCTTGATGAAGAAGGTGGTCTTGCCCGAATCGCCGTAAGGTGTCTGCACGACCAGGTCGGAGCCCAGACCCGCGTCGGCGGCGAGCTTGGCCAACTCGTCGTAGGTGTCGGCCCGTCCGATGATGTTGGGCACCGAGGGTGCCCCCGCCTCCTCGCCGAGGCGAGTCGTCACGATCTTGGAGTCCAGGTGCCGGCGCAGCGAGTCCGGCGGGAGGATCAGGTCGTAGCCCAGCTCCTCGCAGATCTGCTCAGTCTCCTCGTCGAAGAACACCATCGCGATCATCGGCGCCCCGCCCGAGGACCCCACCCGGGAGGCGATGTGGGCCTGCACCTCGGGATCGCGCAGGAGATAGTTGTTGATCTGCTCGCTGCTCTCGAACTCGACAAATGGCTTGTTCTTCGGGGTGAACACCCGCCGATGGGCGCCGTCCCAGGAGTCGTAGTAGACGAGGTACCGGAAGTTGCGGACCCAACGGTCGATGCCGAGCAGGTTGAACGCCGTCGGTCCCACGAAGAAGATAGGGCGCGCGTTGGTCCGGAAGAAGCTGCGGATCTCGGAGATCGTCCGCAGCGGTCTGCGCGCATCGGAAACCCGGTTCTTTGCGCCATTCACGACTGCCTCCTCAGGGTATCGTCGCATCGTCACCAACGGTCGAACATGCCCGGCGAGAGGCCGGGGCTCGCCGGCACCACCTCAGCATGTCACCCGTGTGGGCCGTCGGGTCGCAAGTCGGGAAAGGATGGTCGGCGATGGCACAACACCCGCTGGAACCACTGGGTGCGGACGAGTTCACGCGCACCACCGAAATCCTGCACCGCGAGGGGCACGTCACAGAAACCTTCCGTTTCGCCTCGATCGAGCTGTTGGAACCGGCCAAGCAGGAGGTGTTGGCCTGGCGCGCCGGAGACGCGGTGCCCAGGCGCTCGTTCGCGGTGATGTGGAACCGTTCCGACAACAAGACCTACGAAGCGACGGTCGACTTGACCGGCGATGCCGTGCTTTCGATCAAGCACATTCCCGACGTCACGCCGAACTTCACCGTCGACGAGTTCCACGACGTGGACGAGGCGCTTCGGAGGCACCCGGACGTGATCGCCAAACTGGCCGAGCGCGGCATCTCCGATATGAGCCGCGTCATCGTCGACGTCTGGACCTACGGCAAGGCGGTGATGCCCGAGAAGTACCGCGACCGCCGGCTGGGCTGGTGCGATTTGTGGGTCCGCGAGACCCCCGACGGCAACCCGTACGCCCACCCGGTCTCGGGGCTGAAGATGATCGTCGACATGAACACTCTGGAGCTCCTCGAGATCGAGGACCAGTACGACGTCGGAATGCCGGCGGTCGACGGTGAGTACGTGCCCGGGCCGTGGAAGGGCGAGCTGCGCACCGATCTGAAGCCCCTGCACATCACCCAGCCCGAGGGCGCGTCCTTCACTCTCGACGGCACCGAGTTGCGCTGGCAGAACTGGTCGATGCGCCTCGGCTTCAACTACCGCGAGGGCCCCGTGATCTACCAGCTGGCCTATGACGACCACGGGGTGCGGCGTGACGTCGCCTACCGGATGTCGTTCGCCGAGATGGTGGTGCCCTACCGCGACCCCACGTTCGACCACTACCGCAGGACGGCCTACGACATCGGCGAGTGGGGGCTGGGCTTCATGGCCACCTCGCTGGAGCTGGGCTGCGACTGCCTCGGCGAGATCCGCTACGTCGACGCGGTGCTGCACGACTCCGCCGGCGCACCGTACGAGATCAAGAACGCGATCTGTCTACACGAAGAGGACAACGCCGTGCTTTGGAAGCACGTCGATCTGGTAACCGGTGCCGAGGTGCGCCGCCAGCGTCGCATGGTGATCTCCTGCCACGTCACCGTCGCGAACTACGAGTACCTCGTCTACTGGCGCTTCTACCAGGACGGCAACATCGAGTGCGAGATTCGCGCTACCGGCATCATGGTCACCACCCCCTATGCCGAGGGCGAGGCTGCGCCGCCCTATGGCACCGTCGTCGACAACCGGACCTACGCGCCGTTCCATCAGCACTTCCTGGTCGCCCGCCTCGACCTTGACGTCGACGGTTCGGCGAACACCGTCGTCGAGGTCGACTCGGTCGCACCCCCGGTGTCCGAAGACAACCCCTACGGCCTCGCTCTCGTCACCACGTCCACTCCGATCACCTCCGAGGCGAGCGGCGCCCGCGACTACAACTGGAACACACAGCGCGGCTGGAAGGTGATGAACCCGGACAAGCTGAACCGGCACGGCACCCCGGCCGCCTACAAACTGGTTCCCGGCGCCGCGTTCCCGGCCCTGATGGATCCCTCTACGCCGCAATATCTTCGGGCGCCCGTGATCGGTCACACCCTGTGGGTCACGCGGCACGATGACGACGAGCGCTGGCCGTGCGGCAAGTATCCGACGCAGTCCACCGTTGACACCGGTTTGACGGAGTGGATCAAGGACGACGCGCCGCTCGAGAACGCCGACGTCGTGCTCTGGTACGTCTTCGGCATCCACCACATCACCCGTGTCGAGGACTGGCCGATCATGCCGGTCGACACGATTTCGTTCTGGCTGAAGCCGTTCGGGTTCTTCGACCAGAACCCGTCGATCGATGTCGCCCCTACGCCGAAGGCCGAGGGTGGGACCTGCCACACCGGCACGGCCGACCACCTCGCCGCCGATTCTGCGGCGCACATGCACTGAGCGCAGGGCCGACCGCTATGGCTCGTCGACCACGAGGACCGGCGTGTCCTTGCGCAGGGTCTCGCCGCGGAAGAATGCCGGCTGTACGGCGCGCATGATCAGCATGAACACCACGCCGAGCAGGATCATCCCGAGACCCAGGATCAGCACCAGGCCGACGCCGCCGACGCTCGCGCCGCTGCCGTAGTCCGGCGAGGCGCTGTCGCGAAGCGTGACCAGGAGGACCCCGAGCAAACCGAGCCCGCCCAGCAACGGGAACAGGAACTTGAACACGAAGCTCTGGAAGTTTGCGAACAGCTCGTGACGGAAGTACCAGATGCAGGCGAACGCGGTAAGGCCGTAATAGAAGCAGATCATGATGCCGAGCGAGTAGATCGTGTCGGTGAGCACGTTCTCGCTGGTGAAGGTGAGGATCGAGTAGAACAGCGCCGAGCCGATGCCGGCCGCGATCAACGCGTAGGACGGTGTCAGATACCGGGGGTGGATCGTGGCGAAGCGCGCCGGGAAGGCCTTGTAGGTCCCCATCGCCAGCATGGTCCGCGAGGTCGGCAGGAATGTGGTGATCAGGCTGGCGGCGCTGGAGGCCACCACGGCCAGGAACAGGAACAGGTGCAGCGGGCCGCCAAGCACGGGTTCGGCGAGGGCGCCGAAGACGTTGTCGGAGATCTCCTCGTTTCCCAGACCGAGCCCCTCGGTGCCGACCCCGGCGTACATCTGGGTCGCGACGGCGACCAGTAGGTAGGTCAGCAGGATCGACAGGACGCACAGCAGCGCAGCACGGCCGGGGGTCGTCTCGGAGTCCTTGGACTCCTCGTTGACCGTCAGCGCGGTGTCCCAGCCCCAGAACGCGAAGATCGAACCGGACAGACCCGCGATGAACGCCGACATCGTCAGGCCGGCGGGGCTGAACCAGTCGAGGCTGAACGACATGCCGGTTTCCGAGGAGCCGGATTTCGCCAGCGCCATTATGGCGAACAGCACCAGGACGACCATCTGGAACCCGACCAGGATGAACTGGACGTGCTCGGTCGTGGTGATGCCGCGGTACGACACCGCGGTGGCGATCGCCAGGAAGACCAGGCAGGTGACGACGTTGATCAGTTTGTTCTCCCACAGCGCGCCGATGGATTCGCTGCCGGTCAGATCACCGATGAACTGGTAGAAGAACTGCACCGCGACTCCGGCGAGGTTGGACAGCACGATGACGGTTGCCAGCACGGCCGCCCATCCGCCGAGCCAGCCGATGTAGGGCCCGAAGGCCTTGGTCGTCCAGGTGAACGACGTCCCGCAGTCGGGCGCGACCTTGTTGAGTTCGCGGTAGGCGTACGCGGCGAAGAACATCGGCAGGAATCCGGCGATGATCACCACCGGCATCTTCTCGCCCGCCTCGGCCACCAGGATGCCGATCGTGGCCGTCAGCGCATAGGCTGGGGCCACCGAGGAGATGCCGAGGACCGTACCTCCGAGCAGGCCGACGGCGCCGTGTGAGAGTCCCTTGTCTTGAAGGTCCGCCTCGATTTGATGGTGCGGGTCGTGAGCCTCGATCTTCATGAGGACCTCCCAGTACGATCGTTCTTTGATATTAGC
>CAWCXH010000010.1:0-151083 GCA_963799495.1 uncultured Actinomycetota bacterium | reverse complement strand
TCGCCTCACCCTTGGCGTCGAAGTGCGGAACCTTGTAGTTGCCCAGCGCATTCGGGACGTCGATGCCGAGTCGCTGCAAAGTGCGGCCGGGTGTCCTCGAGGGTGGACCACACCACGTGCCGCAGTTCGGCGTCCTTGGCGGCGCGGGCTGCCGCGGCGGCCTGGTCGAGTTCCATCGCGCGTGGTGCGCGCCTGCTCCTGTTCGGGTGTGCGCTGCGCCCAGAAGTTGGTAGCCAGTATGTACCGCCCGCGCAGGTCGAAGGCCTTGCGCAGGCTGGCCTCGTCGTCGAGGTCGGCCTCGATGACCTACTCGGGGAGACGAGTTCGAGCGCCCGGTCCGAGTCGGCGTCGCGGGTCCGCCCGCGCGGTGAACAGACCCGCGGGTCGGCCAGGATCGCCCGGACCAGGGCGCCGCCCTGCGCGCCGCTCGCGCCCACGGCGGCAATGTATTTTCTTCTCGGTCATCATCTACTCCTGTGATTTGTTCTCGAAAACTCTGGGGGAGTCGCCCGACGAATCACAGCCCTGGTCGCACCGAGAGGCGAGCAGGTCTGCGTCGCAGCGATATCGATGAATCGATCGACGACGAAACCTGCCTGCGATCAGCCGAGCGCGCGCCGCAAGAGCGCCTCGGAGGCCGACAGGAAGCGATCGATGTAGGCGCTGTCGAGGCCTCGAGTCGGCAGGATCGGCTGGCCTTGTGGCCGAACATGACGCCCGGTTCTGCCTTCGAGTTCCGGGGCGAAAAGCAGTGGCACCATCCGCTTGGCGTAGGTCTCAGGGGATTGCATGAACAGGCCGACGGCGGTCTCGACCAGTTTGTGAGTGAAGCTGCCGTCACCCAAGAGATTGCTGCGGATACCGGTTTTGACGAGGTAGGGGCCCAATCCGAAGAATGCCGGACCGGGGAACCAGTCCTTCGCGCCGAGTACCAGCATCTCGTTGCCGGCGAGAGTGTTGGCGTGCGCCACCATGGATCGGTAGTTCTTCTCCGAGTTCAGGTCGTCGGGGTGTCCGATCGCTCCCGTCCCGGGGGACCCCATCACGAAAACCCGTGGCCTGGGCGCATCGGCGTCGCGTGCTGATCCGAGTCTGGGACTCAGACCCTGAAGGATCGCGAGACGACTGAGGTAGCTGATCGCCACATCCCGTTCGACATGTTCGGGTGTCTCCTCCCGGGTCTTGGCGGCGATGATTCCGGTGGTGAACAGCACGAGGTCGAAAGATTCCGCCGGGAGTTCGCGACCCACGCGGACGGCTTCTTTCATCGACGACAGATCGGCTGCCACGAACGTCAGCCGGGCAGCCGGGTCGTCGCGGAATGTTCGCCCGACCACGGTGACCTCGGCACCGCGCGCCAAGGCTTGCGCAGCGATGGCACGTCCGAGGCCGTTCGTCCCACCGACGACGGCCAACCTTTTTGACGAGAGGTCGAGTCGCTCGATCGGAACCGGTCGAATGCTCACACTTCGATCCGGAACCCCTTTGATGGAAGTCTTTTGCTTCCTGGAGCTTTGGGAATCGCTAACTTTGGAGCTCTTTGATGCGTTCACTGGTGTTTCCTTTCTGATGTGTGTTCGTGGTGGTGGTGCGTCACGTGACAAGTTGGCCGGCGTCGACGGGAAGGCTGGCGCCGGTGATGTAACGGGCGTCGGCGGAGCTGAAGAACAACACGGCGTTGGAGATGTCCACCGACTCGACCCAGGGAATGGGAAGCGCGTTGAGCGTCTGGAATACCGGCTCGATTTCCTGCCGGGTGATGTCGCCGGGGTGATCGGGCAGCAACTGGTGGTACAGCGCCTGGGTGTGGAGCATGTCGTTGTCGACCGCGCCTGGGTGCACCGAGTTGACCCGGACCATGTCGGGGGCCAGCTCGTTGGCCAGCGACTGCATCAGCCCGACAAGGCCGTGTTTCGCCGCCGCATAATGCCCGGTATTCGGTGATCCTTTGAGACCGGCGCCGGAATTGATGATGATGATCGACCCGCCGCCGGCCGCCCGCAGGTGTGGGATGGCGGCCTTCACCGTGAGCCACACTCCAGTCAGGTCGACGTCGATCACGTCGCGCCAGGCCTGTTCGGTCAGTTCCTCGGCCGTGCCGAAGCTGACGATGCCGGCGTTGGCGACCACGATGTCGAGCCGGCCCAGCAGGGCGACCCCGTCTTCGAGGGCCACCTTCAGCGCGCCGAAGTCGCGGACATCGGCCTGGCTGGCGACGATGCGGCGATCGAGGGCCTCGACCTCTTTGACTGTCTGGCCTAGGTCGGTAGGCGACCCGATGTCGACGGCGATGATGTCGGCGCCCTCTTCGGCCAGCCTGACGGCGTGGCTGCGGCCCTGACCCCGCGCGGCGCCGGTGATGAAGGCGACCTTTCCTTCTAGACGTGCCATTGCGTTCTCTCCTTTGCTGCTGGCCGATCGACTCGGGCCCGGGTGGCTCATCGGCCCTCGTCACTTGAATCTTCAACTCACGATAGACCACATGACTTGAATGTTCAAGTGCTCGGTCTCTAGACTCCGGTCATGGGCCGATCCCGCCGGCGGGCCGCCACCGCCACTGCCACCGCCACTGCCACCGCCCCGCGATGGTTGACCGCGGCGCAACTCGAGGCGTGGCAAGTCCTCACGCTGCTGCTCGCCCGGCTGCCCACGGCACTGGAGGCACAGCTGCAACGCGACGCCCAGCTCAGCTACGTCGAGTACTACGTGCTCGCCGGCCTGTCCGAGCAGCCCGACCACACCATGCGGATCAGCGAGCTCGCCGGGTTCACCAACGCCGAGCTCTCACGCCTGTCGCACCTGATCACCCGCCTGCAGAAGCGGGGCTACGTCCGACGCGAACCCGACCCGAACGACGGCCGCTACACCAACGCCGTCCTCACCGCCGCCGGCTATCACCATCTCGTCGCCGCCGCGCCCGGCCACGTTGCGACCGTGCTCGAGCTCGTCATCGACGCGCTCGACGACACCGCGCTCAGCGCCCTGCAGGACAGCGCGGAGCGCATCACCGCCCGCATCGACAACGCTCGCCACAGCGCCGAACGCCGCTCCGCGATGAGTTCGATGAGCCAACAGACCGCCATCGCCGAACCCGAAGGGCTCGACCAACATTGAGCCGTTCGGACTGCAATTCGGTCGCGCCCGGTGCGATCCTCACTGGGGCGGCGCTGGCAAATACCACCGAGGAGTATCGCAACGAGATCCTCGCATCGGTTCGGTCAAATCGCCTTGGAGTCCCCGAGGACCTCGCAGCGATGGTCGCGTTTCTGTTCTCCGACGACGGCGCCTACGTCACCGGCTAAACATTCCTCGTCGACGGCGGCGCCAACTTCACGTGAGCGTGGTTTCGGCCGCCAAGCGGTTGGACCTATGCAATTGACGTAAGAAGTAAACCGTGTATGCTTCTTACTATGAGCGACAATGCGGCGGACTTCGACTACCCGGCCAGTGGCCGCTTCGGCACTGCGCTGGCTCCGGCGCCGCTGATGCTGAGCCAGGAACTCGCCAACACCATTGGCATGGATCACTTGCCAGTAGTGGATTTGCTCGGCGACGTGGACACGGCGCAGCACTGGATCGACGCGGTCGTGCCGCCCTGGTGTGAGTCGTTCGGAGCCGACGATCCGCACATCGTGGTCACGGCGGCCGAGCTGCCCCGTCTCCGCGCTGCGCGGGATGCTCTCCGGTCGGTACTGAGCGATGACGCAGGCCCTGGCGACGAAGCCGTGCTCGCCGGCGCCGCCGCGGTAGCGGTCACCCGGGCAGGTGCCCTCCTCGAACCCCTCGGCACGGGAGCGTCGTGGTTGACGACGGCGATCGCGATTGAAACTGTGGGCGCACACGCCGACGACTTGTTCCGACGACTGAAGCTCTGCCACGCACCGAGATGCCGCGTCGCGTTCTACGACCGCTCCAAGAACAACAGCAGGGTCTGGCACGACACGGCGACGTGCGGCAACCAGGCCAACGCCCGAGCGCATCGGGCTCGACGTCGAGCGACCGCTCGCGACAACCCATCTCAGTAAATGGAGGACAGATGTCTGACGCAACAACCCTTTTGAAGGAATTCCTCGGCAACATCCGTGACCCGGAGAAGGCATCGGCCCTGTTCGCCGAGGACGGAGCCTTCGAAATGCCCTTCTTCGTGTCGCTTGGCCTGCCCGACCGCTTCGAAGGACCCGAGGGCGTCAAGGGCCTCATCACCACCGTCCTCGAGTACTACCCCGACTTCGAGTTCAAGGACGAGGACGTCACCGTCCTCATCGAGACCCCGGACGAGGTGTTCGCGGAATACGTCGTTCACGCCACCGCCGCGGCGACGGGTCGACTGGCCCACCACCTGTTCATGGGTCGCCTCGTAGCCCAGAACGGTCAGATCAAGCTGATTCGCGAAGCCTTGAACACCGTCGCAGCAGCGTCTGCACTGCTCGCCGGTGGCACCCACGATCTGCCCGAGCCGACCAACGAGATCCACGCCTTCTGATCGAGTCGATCAGGTAACAGCAAGGGAGACAACGTAATGGGATTGGTAGACGGCCGGGTGGTGGTGGTGACAGGTGCCGGCCGCGGCATCGGGCGGGCGCACGCGCTCGCCTTCGCCGCGGAAGGTGCGCACGTGGTGGTGAATGACATCGGCACGGGCCCAGCCAACGAGGTGGTCGACCAGATCACTTCGGCGGGCGGCGAAGCGGTCGTCAATGGGGACGACATCGCGGACTGGGCCGGTGCAAGCCGCCTCATCCAGACCGCGGTGGATACCTTCGGCGGCCTCGATGTTCTGGTCAACAATGCTGGCTTCATCCGTGGCAGCGACTTGGCCGACACTAGCGAAGCGGAGTGGGACGCCGTCATTCGCGTACACCTAAAGGGCCACTTCACAACGCTGCGGCACGCGGCGCAGTACTGGCGCGGCCAAACCAAGTTGGGTGCCGCGGTCGACGCGCGCATCATCAACACCAGCTCCGCTGGGGGGCTGCAGGGAAGCGTCGGGCAGGGCAACTATTCGGCGGCAAAGGCCGGCATCGCCGCGCTGACGTTGGTCGCCGCCGCCGAGCTGGGCCGCTATGGCGTCACCGTGAACGCGATCGCCCCAAGCGCCCGCACCCGGATGACCGAGGCGATATTCACCGAGATGACGGCTCGCCCCGGCGACGGCTTCGACCCGATGGCCCCGGATAACATCTCGCCGCTCGTGGTGTGGCTAGGCAGCGACAAATCCCGCGACATCACCGGGAGGGTCTTCGAGATCGAGGGTGGCCTGATCCGGGTTGCCGAGGGGTGGGCACACGGCCCGCAGATCGACAAGGGCGCCCGCTGGGAGCCCCGCCGAGCTGGGTCCGGTCGTCGCCGACCTAGTAGCCAAATCGCGACCACCGATACCCGTCTACCGCCCCTAAGCCTCGACACCGATCGCCACGGTGCCTCACCGCGCCACCTTTCCGAACCCATCGCGACCAACAAGGAGACACCATGACCGCCGACGGCCAGGGCCTGACGTTGGGACGGCACTCATGACTGACATTCAGTTCCGCCACTATCTGTTGCCAAAGGCCGAGGGTTCGATGCACGCATCCACGCAGTGCGGGCAGCGGGAGCGCGAGAACATGGATATCACCCAGAACTGGGACTTTGTCGACTGCCACAGGTGCTGGTACTACCGGTCACTGGAGATAGTTACCGCAGAAGGGTTGGCTGAGGAGTCGAAGCGATAACCACCCAGCACAAGGTCGAGGACTTCCTGAGGGGCTTTGGCCTCAGCTCGGAGGAGGCCCGAATGGCATCCCTTGGCATCATGGCCACAATCCAGCCCGACCTGGACGCACACCATGACTCAGCAACCACCGCGCACGCCGAACGGGAATACGCATCGCACAGAAGCAATTCGACGGACGCCGGCGGCACGGCTCGGGACGGCGCTGTTCTGGATCTTCGGTGGCGCCCTGCACTTCGTGATCCCGCGGCGGTTCGAATCATTCGTGCCGCCCACTGGGACGCTGGCGAAAAGAACTCGTGGTGGCCAGCGCGATCGCCGAGATCGCCGGCGGAATCGCCGTGCTACCGGATCGGACGCGGCGCTTCGCACGCTGGTGGCTCCTCGCCACACTGGTCGCCGTCTACCCGGCCAACATCAACATGGCCGTCAACTCCAAGGACTTCCCGGACATTCCGGCGCCCGCAAAGAGCATTTTTTTATTGGTCATCAGGGCGGGTAAACATTATTATTTCATTTCTTCTCCTAGCTTTTCAGTTGTAGGTTCTCGCCGGCGGTGACATTTCTGGCTGCCGCTGACCTGGACCTTTATGAATTGTCTCAGGTCGACTGCACCGCGGGTTGTCTCACGGAACGCTTCATTTCCTACGACACCCCCGCTGTACGGTCGTAGCACTGGCCGGGCATCGGGCAGCAGGGTGAACACCCGCAGCGGGCCGTTGGCGGTGACCAGGTCGAGATCGGGCATGCGGCGCCCGAGCAGCGGGTGTCCCTCACCGAGGTGGTAATGGATGTCCAGACCGGACATCATCGCGGCGAATCGTTTGCGCGGCTCGTCCATGTTGAGGAATTCGGACATGGTGTCGCGCAAGGCCTTGGTGCGGTCGTCTGGGCGGTGAAGAAGCGCCATTTGCGCCATCGTGTTGCGCAGCACCCGCGCAGCGACCGGGTGCCGTTCGGCATGGTAGGTATCGAGGAGGCTGTCGGGCGATGTCTGATTGACCACCTGGGCCAGCTTCCATCCCAGATTCACCGCATCCTGCACACCGGTGTTGAGGCCCTGTCCACCCACCGGGTGATGCACATGTGCGGCGTCGCCGGCCAGCAGGATCCGTCTGTCGCGATAGGCCGCGGCCTGCCGCGCCATATCGGTGGAAAGAGCATGCGATCCGACTTCGGACGCGTGCACTCGCCGACAGTCAGGCGGCGAGTGCACACGCCCCTCATCTCATGTAGGGAGTGGGATGGACGGCGATGCGCCTGGAGCGCGCCTTCGGCCACTGGTGTAGCTGAACCTTCGCGCAAGGCCCGGTCACCGCGTCTTTCGAGTCCTCACCGGGCCTACCCCGCCGACGCTGTGAGTCATTCCCCATTGGTCAGATTGTCCCGGAAGAACGCGGTCAACGTGTCGAACGGGATGAGGTTGACGCGATCGTAGAGATCGACGTGACCGGCGCCGGGAACGATCACCAGTTGCTTGGGTTCCGCGGCGAGTTGGTAGGCCTCTTCGCTGAACTCTCGGGAGTGCGCCTGGTCGCCGGTGATGAAGAGCATGGGACGCGGTGAGATCGTCTCGATGTCCTCGAACGGGTAGAAGTTCATGAACTTCACGTTGCTGGTGAGCGTGGGATGCGTGGTCGTATCCGGGCTATGTCCCCTGGCCGTGCGGTAGAAGTCGTAGAACTCGCGGTCGATCGCAGACGATTGGTCGTCGAGTTCTTCGGGCGTTCCGCCGGTGGATTCGGTGTCACCACCGGCGAACTCGACGTCGCGCTGTTCTGCGGCTTGGGCGAGGATGTCCTGCCGCTGCTCGGGGGTGACCGAGTGTCGCAACCCGTTGCGGTTGGCGCCGCCCATGTCGTACATGCTCACTGTGGCCACGGCTTTGATGCGCGGATCGATTTTGGCGGCACTGATGACGAAGCTGCCGCTGCCGCAAATCCCGAGCGCACCGATCCGTTCGGTGTCGACGAAGGACTGGGTGCGAAGGTAATCCACCGCGGCGCTGAAGTCCTCGGTATAGACGTCGGGTGCCACCAGGTTGCGCGGTTGACCGTCGCTCTCACCCCAGAACGACAGGTCCAGGGACATGGTGACGAAGCCTTGTTCGGCCAGCTTGGTGGCGTACAGGTTGGCGCTTTGCTCCTTGACTGCGCCCATCGGATGTCCGACGACCATCGCCGCGTTCTTGGTGTTGCGGTCCAAGTCGTTGGGGACGAACAGGTTTCCCGTCGACGTTCATTTGGTACTGGTTCTTGAACGTGACCTTTTGGACGGTCACCCGGTCGCTGGTGTAGAAGTTGTCGGCTCCGTTGGACGTGTCCCCCGCCGCCAGGCTCGTCGACGGTTGAGCCAACGACGCCGAGGAAGACGCGGCGTCGCGGTCGGACGGAGCGCACCCTGCCGCCAGTATTGCGGCCACGGCGGCACCGCCGGCCAGCTTCATCAGGCCACGGCGTTTGCGGGTCCGCCCCGCGACCGTTGTGGTCGCCAGTTCGGTGGTGTCGAGGGTCGTGCTCATGGTTGGTCTCCTTCTGGTTTGAGCCGAAACGCGCTTGGCTGCATGGATTTGGTTGGATTGCGCATCAGGGGCGCAGCAGAACCTTGATGGCTCGGCGTTCGTCCATGGCCCGGTAGCCCTCGGCGGCTTTATCGATGGGCAGTTGCAGATCGAACACCCTGCCGGGGTTGATCTTCCGGTTCCAGATCAGATCGATCAGGTCGGGCAGGAAGCGGCGTACCGGTGCGGGGCCGCCGTGGAGGTGGACGTGGCTCATGAAGATGTCATCGCCGCGCAGCTGCACGCCGTGCAGGACACCGACGTAGCCGACGTGCCCACCGGGACGGGTGGACTCGATGGCCTGCAGGATCGATTCCTGGGTGCCGACCGCTTCGACCACGGAATGCGCACCGAGCCCGCCGGTGAGTTCCTTGATCTGGGCTACTCCGGCGTCACCGCGTTCTTCGACGATGTCGGTGGCGCCGAATTCGCGTGCGAGTTGCTGGCGGGGCTGGTGGCGGCTCATCGCGATGATGCGCTCGGCGCCGAGCTGCTTGGCGGCCAGCACCGCCATCAGTCCGACCGCACCGTCACCGACGACGGCCACGGTCTTGCCCGGTGCGGCCTCGGCGGCCACCGCGCCGAACCAGCCGGTGCCCAGCACGTCGGAGGCAGCCAGAAAGCTGGGCACCAGATCGTCGGAGGGGACGTCGGGGGTGGCGACCAGGGTGCCATCGGCCAGCGGCACCCGCATCCGTTGGGCTTGGGCGCGGCCGGTGGTGCCGAGCACCTCGCGGTTGACGCAGGAGGTCTGGTAGCCGGCCTGGCAGATCTCGCAGGTGTTGTCCGAGGCGAAGAACGAGCCGACGACGAACTGACCGGACTTGATGGTGCTCACCGCGTCGCCGACCTCTTCGACGATGCCGACGTACTCGTGACCCATGTGAAAGGGTTCGGTGACCTCATCAGCACCGCGATAGGGCCACAGATCCGACCCGCAGATGCACGTGGCCGCCAGCCGGATGATCGCATCGGTCGGCGCCAGGATCTTCGGCTCTTCGACGTCTTCGACGCGAACGTCGCCGGGGGCATACATCACCACACCACGCACAGGTATCTCCTCATCAAGTCTTTGGTTGCCGGCGGGAGAAGGTCTCCGCCGGGCCGGACGTTGCCGGACGAATCGCCGCTCGTCCATGCCTTCGAGGAAACACCGCAGTAGACCGGGGTGGGAGTCCCTGACGATGGGTGTACCAATAGTGCATCCCACAAGTCTTAGAGCCCTCGTACCGTGATGGACATGGACAACCGTGCCGAGGTTCGCGAATTCTTGATGTCGCGGCGCGCAAAGATCACCCCGCAGCAGGCGGGTCTACCCGAATTCGGCAACCGTCGGGTGCCAGGGCTTCGCCGCGGAGAGGTCGCCACACTGGCCGGCGTCAGCATCGAGTACTACTCGAAGTTGGAGCGCGGCGGCCTGGCCGGCGTGTCGGCTTCCGTCCTGGACGCGATCGCGCGTGCCCTGGCTCTCGACGACGCCGAACGGGCGCATCTATTCAATCTCGCCCACGCTGCCGACGGCACCAGCGCCGGCATGCGCCCCCGTCGGCGCCCCGCCAAGCGCTGGGTGCCGCGGCCGAGCTTGCAATGGGTCCTCGACCAGTTCACCGCCCCGGCAATCGTGCGCAACGGCCGCATGGACTTGCTGGCGGTCAATCACCTTGGCCGGGCAATGCACTCGTCGTTATACGACAGCGACCCCAGCCGGCCCCCAAACTTCGCGCGCTACACCTTCCTCTACGAGGACTCCCACAGCTTCTACCCCAACTGGGAGCAAGCGGCCGACACCTGCGTGGCCATCCTGCGCACCGAAGCCGGCCGCGACCCCCACGACAACCTGCTGCACGACCTCGTCGGCGAGTTATCCACCCGCAGCACAGATTTCCGCCGCCGGTGGGGAGCCCACAACGTCCGCTACCACGGTGCCGGCAGCAAGACCTTCCACCATCAGGTCGTCGGTGACCTCGAGTTGGCCTACGAAAGCGTCGACATGATCTCCGAACCGGGGCTCACGCTGACGCTGTACGCCGCTGAACCCGCCTCCCCGACCGCGCACGCCCTCGACCTGCTCGCCTCCTGGACCGCCAGCCAAAACACCGACACAGCGCACCCGACCATCCCCAGCACCTGAGCACCGTCGGAAAGTGCCCGTGCTAGTGACCGCCGACGAGCCCGAGTCGCAGATGGGGTCGCTGATAGGACAGACGGCACGACGACGATGAGAAATCGGTCGGACGAACGCGACGCGGAATCACCTGACATTCGGCTCGGCGACGGCACGATGCGGCGTGTCGACGAGGCAAGGGTGAATCAAGCCGCCTGTTTACAGATGAAACGAATTCATCCACTACAAGAGCGCGCTAACGTGGAACGGGTCACGCCGCGGACTTCGGGATGGGGAAATTCAGCTGATGACAGCATATTTGCGGCGCGGGGTCGGCATGGTTCATGACACGACGCAGATGATCGTGATCCACCTCGGGCGACTCACGGGCGTGGTCGGCACCGCGGTTGCCTGCGCGGGCAACGAAGTGAACGAGATGGTGTTGGACTGCCGCGACGTCGCCCGGGCCGGACTGCGTCCAGAACCCGATCCGCTCGACTTACCCGTCGACACCGGTTCGATAAGCATTCGTCCACACGACAGTTCCGCAGCCCGGTAGCTGCCGTGCAGGGGGCAGCGACCGGCAAATCGCTGGTCGCGTTCGCGCAGCGGCTCACCGACTACAACACCGCCTCCACGACGTACTCAAAGCTGACGGTTGTCGGGGATCAGTTGAATGCCCTGCGGGAGTGAGACTTGCATGAAGTCGGTTGATGCGTCACCGCCCGGATCGGTTAGGTGTCTAGCTCGATGGTCGCTTGGAAGTCGCCCGTCTGGTCGGTGATCGCCGCCATGGTGTCGGTGAATCTCCCGATGCGTGCAATGCCGTTGAAGTAGCCGACGTCACCGTAGTAGAACACGACGTCACCCCATGGGTCGTACCAGCCGATGTCGCGGGGCTGGGGATCATCACCCGGGGGCATGCCTTCCATCGACAGTTGTCCACCGAGGTTGCCTGCCTTCTCCTTTCCGTTGTGATCGCTGAAGCTCAGCGTCACCGGCAGTTGCGCGATCAGAGACCGGCCGCTGGCGTTGTCCCATAGTTCACCGTGCACGACGTGATCTCCGATGACGATGCGTATCGGCGTACCGCTGCCCGCCGGGTCGGGTACCGGCGGGCTGTCCTGGGTCGGTGGGGGCGTATTCGGCTGCGCAGAGGAAACATTCGTGGTCGACTCGCTGCTGCAGGCGACGACCGAAAGTGCCAGACCAACAGCGAAGAGGTAGTTCCTCCGAAACCACCCTCGGTGGGGGCGTCGACATTCCGGTTCGTTGAACGGGTTCATGATTCTGAGTTTATGAATTCGTTGTCGAGACTGGGATGCCCTGTCAAGGTATCCCTGGCCGTCTCTCGGATCCGCCCTCGCTCGCCGCAGCGTCGTTCTTGGCGAGTCAACCAGCATCAACCAACGGTTTGGCCTCCGTCGACCACCAGTGCGTGGCCAATTGCGGCGGCACTCACGAGCGATCGTCAAGCGGCCCACGCAGGTTGCGTGCTGATGAGACTGGTCAGACCAGCGCGGTAGGCGTCCAGGCTGTGGCGGTGGGTCTGGTCGATGGAACCACCCGAATTCACGGCGATCTGCACGCCCACATGCTCGTAGGGCAGGCCGGGCAACGCCAACGGCAGGTGCGGGACGATATCGAAGAGGTTGACCACCCGGAAGCAGCTGTCGATCAACAGGTTGAATGGCACCACGAAGTCGTGCAGTCCGGGGCGAGGGCCACCGAAGGTCGTCAGTTTCGGTTCCGGGACAACCGATATGTTCTTGGCGATGTCCGGCGCGGCGAGCACCGCGAGGGCGGCGCCCAGGCTGTGTCCGGTGACAATCAATTGGTCGCAGCCCGCGCAGGCGGCCGGGAGATTCGCCGCCAGATTGGCCCGCATCGTCTCGTAGAGTCCCATCAACCCCATGTGGACGTCTCCGAAATCGGGCACCGGCCGATAGCCTGTCGTGTCGAAATCGAGGTTCTGCAACCACTCTGTCTGCGATTGGGTACCACGGATTGCGACGAATGCTGTCTTGGTCGCAGTGTTCTTGCCGACCACGCCGAACACCGTGGTGACGCCGGCGACCGTTTGAACGAATGAGCGGGCGCTTTCCGACAGATCGGTAATCAAGTCGAGCAGCGTCGGGTCTGCTTCGAGCAGGGCGGTCTTCTGATAACCAGCCGGCAGGGTCGGGTCTACATCGGGGTTGTGGAAGACCTGATAGGCGGCCTGCACCAGGGGCAGGACTGTGTCACGGGCGAATTGCGGGTCGAAACTAATACCCGGACGGTCTACATCTCTTCCGCGCTGCACCACAGCGTTACTGCCAACGCCCACAATGCTTAATCCAGGCAACTCGTAACCGCGGCCGGTGTGGAACTCCGCCAGCGCAGCCTCGGCGTCCGTGCGGATCGCGGTCGTCAATTCCGTCGGCAGTGACGCCAGAGTCCAATTAGCCTGCATTGCAAAGACACTCGCGTCAGTTGAGGCAGCGACCAGCGCAGCTGATGCCCACCTCGGGCCCGAAGAATTGCTCGTCGCCGCCAAGATCGCGGTGAACGCGACGGCCGCCGAGCAGGTGGCCGAGGCCATCGATGCTGCCGAACGCCGGGTGCGTTCCGCCGTCCCGATTGCCCGAGTAATCTACCTCGAACCGGACCTACTTCGGTCCAAAGCAAGGCCGCGTTGATTTTGCTCAGCGGCTACCAACCTCCCGACGCGCTTCCATGCCGTACTCGGTATCCGGGATCATGGCCGGCTTGATCGCTCGTCTAGGTCATCATCGCACTCGTCGCAGTGATCCTGAGGCTATAGCGCTTGCACCACGCTGGCTGGCCGACGGATTGCCATCTGGAGAAGAAGCCGCTCCTTTACCATCGACCATGCCGTCGAGAAAACTGCAGAAGTTCCTAGCGAAGGACGAGAAATGCCTGATTCAAATCCGAACATCCTGGTGATCTGGGGCGACGACATCGGAATCTCGAATCTGAGTTGTTACAGCCGCGGCCTGATGGGCTATTTCACCCCCAACATCGACCGAATCGCCGATGAGGGAATGCTTTTCACCGACTCTTACGGGGAGCAGAGCTGCACGGCCGGCCGGTCATCGTTCATCACGGGCCAGAGTGTGTACCGCACCGGCATGAGCAAAGTCGGGATGCCCGGCATGGACGTCGGGTTGCAGAAGGAGGACCCGACGATCGCCGAACTGCTCAAACCGCTGGGCTATGTCACCGGCCAGTTCGGCAAGAACCATCTCGGCGACCTGAACAAGTTCCTGCCGACCGCGCACGGGTTCGACGAGTTCTTCGGCAACCTGTATCACCTCAACGCCGAGGAAGAACCCGAGCAGGCCGACTATCCCACCGAAGAGGAAGCGCCCAAGCTGCGCCGGGCGCTGCTACCGCGGGGCGTCATCCATTCCTGGGCCACCGACGAGGACTCCGGCGAGGTCGACGACAGGTACGGCCCGGTGGGCAAGCAGCGCATCGAGGACACCGGACCGCTGACCAAGAAGCGGATGGAAACCATCGACGACGAAACCACGTCCGCCTGCATCGATTTCATCCGCCGCCAGCACGAGGCGGGAACGCCGTTCTTCGTGTGGATGAACATGACCCACATGCATTTCCGGACCCACACCAAGCCGGAGAGCCTGGGCCAGGCCGGCCGCTGGCAATCGCCGTACCACGACACGATGATCGACCACGACCGCAACGTCGGTCAGCTGCTGGATCTGGTTGACGAACTCGGGATCGCCGAGGACACCATCGTCATCTACAGCACCGACAACGGCCCGCACGCCAACAGTTGGCCCGACGGCGCGTCGACCCCGTTCCGCAGCGAGAAGAACACCAACTGGGAAGGGGCATTCCGGATTCCGGAGATGATCCGCTGGCCCGGCAAGATCAAGGCCGGCGCGGTCTCCAACGAGATTGTCCAGCACCACGATTGGCTGCCGACGTTCCTGGCAGCCGCCGGTGAACCTGACATCGTCGAGAAGCTCAAGAAGGGCCACAAGGCCGGCGACATGACCTACAAGGTGCACATCGACGGCTACAACCTGCTGCCCTACCTCACCGGCGAGGTCGAGAAGAGCCCACGGCGCGGGCTGATCTACTTCTCCGACGACTGCGACGTACTGGGCATCCGGGCGGAGAACTGGAAGGTCGTGTTCATGGAGCAGCGCTGCCGGGGCACCCTGCAGGTGTGGTTCGACCCGTTCACCCCGTTGCGCGCGCCGAAGCTGTTCAACCTGCGGACCGACCCGTATGAACGCGCAGACATCACGTCGAACACGTACTGGGACTGGATGATAGACCGCATCTACCTAGTACTCTTCGGATCTGCGATCGCGACGCAGTTCCTGGAGACATTCAAAGAGTTTCCGCCGCGCCAGGAACCGGCGACGTTCACCATCAACCACGCGGTCGAAGAGCTCAATAAGTTCCTCGCCGCTCGGGGCGGCTGAGAATGGCCGAACTCATCTCTCCTGGAACGACGGGGCCACGAAGTCGGCGATCATCGACTTCGTGGGACGAGTGACAGCCGAAGGCCCGGATTACGTTGCGCCGGAAGCGCGTATCACGGTCTTCGACAACGACGGGACGCTGTGGTGCGAGAAACCGATGTACATTCAGCCGGATTTCATCATCCACAGGCTCGCCGAGAAGGCCACGGCCGATGCATCGTTGGCCGGACAGCAACCGTACAAGACTGCGTCGAGCGGCGACCTGGACTGGTTCGGCGGCGCGATCACGAAGCATTGTCAGGGCGACGACACCGACTTCAAAACGCTTGTGGCAGCGCTGCTCACCGCGCACGAGGCGATTACCGTCGACGAACACGCCTGGCCGGGTAAACTCGCTCTTCGCCAAAGCGCAGCACCGGTGTGGCCTGGCGGATGCCGCCGCCGCTGCCACCGTCGATACCCTGGGACGTGCTGCTGGCGTCGACCGCCGGCGGGGCGCTGGGCCGTATCCTGCTGCGGCCGGTGACGTCCTGGTCGGGGGCGACATTCTCCAGCCTGATGCCGCTGGGATTTCGGGGCGGGGTGTGGTGGTTACGCGCCCGGCTGGCCACCCTGATCGAAGTGCCGGGGCTTTCGCTGGACACCATCGCCGACCAAATCGGGCGCGGCGGAATCGATTTCGACATCGAGCAGGCCGCAGGCACCGGCGATTTCCGGCCGTTGGCGCGGCTGTCGTTGCGTGAGGTGGTCCCGCCCGGCCGGGACCTGGCGTTCGACCCGACGCTGCACAGCCCGCCAGGTGTGAGGTTGCTGCCGGGCTGGTTGACCGATTTTCGGCGGGCGGCCTACCGGCGCAGCCGGCAAGGTCGCGGCGCCGAGTGACCGCTCAGTCCGGTGGCTCAGCAGCGTCGTCGGCAGTGGTGATCTCGGGCGCGTTCTCCCGGGTCCGCCATCCCGCCCTCGCGTGCCTGATCGGAGGGACCCGGACGGCCACCCCTGGGCTCGTCAGCGTCTTCGCCGTCGGGCATGGCACACCCCGTCCTTCACCGGTTGAACTACCCGCCGACCCGCTGTTTCAACCTCCCGCGGCCAAGTGCGCAGCCGTCCTATGGAAAACGCTTCTACGGAAAGGCAACGGTTATGGACGCTTTGACGTTACGTTCTTCGCGCGGATCACAAGAACATGTTGGGGCGGTGTCGGAACTGCACGTCTCCACGTCGTGCCCGGTCCCGGTATGAGGACGTCGCCAAAGGTCCCACACCGGCAGGACCGCCCAGAGCTCGGCGAACGCCCGGCTGTTTGGAGTTCGACGTTCGCGGCTACTTCTGATGCTGAGCCTGGCCGCAGAGTCGGGTGGCGTCCCAGGAGCGGTGTAAAAGTGCCTGATGTCGGTTCCGCTCGCTTGCATTTGTGATGCTACGCGATGGCTATGGAATCGGTTGGTGCCGGGCCGGTTTCGGTGTGTTGTGCCGAATTCCGTTGCGGCAGTCGGGTTGGCGGGTCGTGCATGCTGCGGCGCAGGTCGGCCAGTAATCGGAGTCCGGCGGGGGTCATGGCGAACCCGCGCCAGCCGGCCGAGGCGCGGTCGAGCACCGCCCACACCAGCGACAGGCAGGAGTGCTCGCCGGGCAGCCGGCCGATCACCTTGACCCGGCGGCGCGTCTCGCCGAAGGTGCGTTCGATGAAGTTGGAGTGGCGCACCCGGGTCCAGTGCTCGCGCGGAAACCGCCGGTAGACGGTCAGCGCGTCGCGGTCGTCGAGCAGGCAGCGCACCGCCGCCGGATACGAGTCGCGCCAGCGGGTGGCGAACGAGTCGATCTTGGCTTGAGCCTTGGCCATCGCGTCCGGGCCGGGCTGGGCATCCTCGGGCAGCTCGAAGATCGCCCAGTAGTCGGCCTTCACCTCGGCCTGAGCGTTTTTCGGCACCTTGGCCAAGACGTTTCTGGCGCGATGGATCAGGCAGCGTTGTCGCAACGCCGCGCCCATGGTGCGCTCGACGGCGCCGATCAGCCCGGCCGCGCCGTCGCTGATCACCAGCAGCGGGCAGGCCAGCCCGCGCTCGCCGAGCCCGGTCAAAAAGCCCTCCCAGGCGTCACCGGACTCCCACGACGCGGCCGCCAGCCCGACAAACACCGGTTTGCCGCCGGTGTCGATGCCCCAGGCGGCCAGTACCGGTTCCGCCGAGGCGGTGGCGTGATATTTGAAGTGGCTGCCGTCCAAAAACAGGTAGTCCAGCTCGACGTCGTCGAGGCGGCGGGCGCTCCACGCCTCGAACTGGGTCTTGATCTCGCCGCAGATCCGCGACACCGTCGACTTCGACACCGCCGCCTGCTCTCCAAGGGCCTCCACCAGCGCCGCCTCCACATCGCGGGTCGACAGCCCGCGCACGAACCCGGCGATCACCAGCGACTCCAGCGCGTTGGTCTTGGTCACGTGCTTGCCGAACAGCTGCGAGGCGAACCGCTCGGTGGTGCCGCGCAGCTTGGGCCGGGCCAGCGTCACCGGCCCCGCGGTGGTCTTGACCGTGGTCGGGCAATACCCGTTGCGCATCCCAGGATGCGGGTCCCCACAGGACGCGGCCCGCTCATAGCGGTCCCGCCCCAAAAATGCGGCCACCTCGGCCTCAACCGCGCTCTGCAGCAGCAGCTGCGCGCCCAGCCGGGCGACCCGCTCAATCGCGCGCGACAGATCCTCGCCGCCGGCGAACACCTCATCGATCTCCGCGCGCAGCCGCTCGGCGGGCGATACTCTCTTCGACACGGACGTAGGCTCCTTCCTCAGACTTGCTGGTCTTCGAGGGAACCTACGTCCGACTTCTTTTACACCGCCCCAGGGACGCGACCCAGAGTCGCGGCGGCGCCAAGGAGATGTCATGAGTGGTAATCCAGGTGAGCAGTTATCGGAGGAACCGCAGTCCGAGCGTGGAGAGCCGGCGTCACGTGACAGCGGGTCCGACGAGCCCTTCGGCGGACCCGTGGACAGGCCGGATGGGTCCATCGACGATGAAGCCGTTCACTCCCATTCCGACACAGACGAGTCGGCGGTCGGCGAACTACGGAGGCACCGGGACCCGTCCGCCGACGACACCTAATCCGCGGTGCCGCCCTATGAGGGAGCACCAGCACCGGCTCCGGTGCCCGGGCCCATACCGCAGGAGCGACGCACCCGGTCAGCGATCCCAACTCCAAAGCCCCACACCCAGCGAGACTTCCGGAGGAGCCACCGCGTTCGGCGGCACAGGAGCAGCCGGCGAGTGAGGTTTCTGAGACCGAAAGTGACGACGAAGGATTAGGCCCGACTCACACACCGGGCTCGGGCCGAGCCGAGCCGAAGATAAGTTGTATTCCTTCGCGTTCGTGGTGTCCACCCAGCTGGTGGGTGCCTATGGCGACGATCTCGTCCTCCCCACGACACAACGTGATTGACTTCAAGACCCGATACCGGGCGCGGGTGCGACACAGCGTGAGTGCCACGCCGCAGTCCGCTACGTGCAGGTGCGGATCAGCCCCTGTCGAGCCGGGGATAGAGAACTTCTTGGGTGAGCAATTGGATGGCTGCCGCGACGGCAATCCCAACAAGGGACGATCCCGAGCAGAGCTCCGCCGATGAGCACGGCCACCACTGTGGTGAGCGCCGGCACTTTCACCGCCCGGCCGATGACTCTCGGCACCAGGAGATAGTCCTCGGCCGGCCGGAAAACGACGAAAAACACGATGGTGGCAATGCAGACCGGAAGCGAGACGGTCAGTGCAACCGCGCCGACAACGACACCGGCGATCGTTGAACCCACGACCGGAACTAAGTCGAACACCCCAACGAAAATGCCCAGCAGCAGTGGGTAGGTACGTCGAAGACGCTCAGCCAAATAGACGTGGCGGCCGCGGCGATCACCGAGATCACTACATTGCCAAGAACATAGGCGCCCACCTTGGCGAAGACCTCATCGCCGATGAGGATCGCGCGGGGCCGGCGAGTGTGTGGCACCAGCCGGTACAAGCTGGTGCGGATTCGGGGCATGTCGATCAAGAAGTAGACGGTCAGGACGATGACGGCTCAATCGTGGCGATGACCTTCTGGCGCGCGGCGTCGTGACGGCCGTCGGAAAAGGCGACGAGGCCGGCCGCGAGGATCAGGATCAGCGCGGCCAACTACGAGCCGAACGATTCCCGGCGACGCTGCCCGGGCGCCGCACCCTCGCTCAGGGCCTGTGGCTTCTGCCCGAGGAAGAAGCGGACCATCTCGGCGGACGCGTCGGGCCCGATCGGGTCGGTGTAGGACCCGACCGGGCTCCCTCCGTACCAGGCGTGCCCGCCGCCATGCACCATCCAGGACTCCGCGAGGACGACGCCGTCGATGTCGGTGTGCACGGTGCGGGTGCAGGCGTGGCGGGTGGTCCGCTCGTCATGCATCGTGTCTGTCACCGAGGTGTCGGCGGTGGCCAGCCGGGCGGCGACGAGGTTCTCGGCGTTCACCGGCGCCACGATCGGGTCGCGGTCGCCGTGGAACACGATCAGCGGCACTGGCCCGCCCGGCGGCGGTGAGCCGCCCGTGCGCATGGCAACAAACGCTCCCGCGACGTTACGCGCCGCGCCGTAGGCGATCCCGGAATGCACTCCGACCCCGGCGTAGAGCTGCGGGTAGGTCGCGGCCATCACCGCCGCCATGGCGCCGCCAGCGGAGAGTCCGGCGACATACACGCGGGCGGGGTCGACCTGGTGGTCGGCCATGATTTGGCGGGTGATGCCGGCGATGATGGCCGGCTCGCCCGCGCCTGCCTGCTGGTGGGCGCGGGAGAACCAGTTCCAGTAGCGGGCCCTGTTGGCCGCGGCGGACTGCTGTGGGTAGGCGACGAGGAAGGTGTGCTGCTCGGCGAGGTCGTTCATCCGGGTGCCGGCGGCGAAGTCGGTGGCGTTCTGTTTGCCGCCGTGCAGCATGACGAGCAGGGGCACCGGCGCACCGGTGTAGCCGGTGGGGAGATAGAGGTCATAGCGTCTGGTCCCGGTGTGGTCCAGGTGGCGGATTTCACCGCCGGGGGCGGCGGCCGCCGCAGCCGCCCCGGGCGGCGTGGCGCGGCGGCCGGCGGTGAGCAGGTCGCCGAGCAGATTGGTCAATCCCCGGGGCAGGCCTGCGCCGGGCTTCCTGGTCAGCGTGGCCCGCAGCTTGTCGAGCAGGCCGCCACCGCCCGGCGTAGTGCGCCATCGCGCGGGCGCGATGTGGTGGCCGCCGGGGGCCAGCCCGGGGATTGCCGGGCTGGTGCCGACTGATCCGCCCGGAGGTGCGGCCCCGAGCGTGCGGTGCAGGACCGCCAACGCCTCCCTCAGCTGTCCTGCGCGGGTGAGCCTCAATGCTTGCGACATACCGGCGGCGCGGTGGCCGTCCATGGGAGCCCTTCGGGGTGCGTTGTGATGTTGACGTCGACCGCTCGGCCGGCGCCGTGTGACGGCTCGGTGGTCGTGCCGGTCGCGAGGGCTGCCTCGACCGCCGGAAGGTGCCGAGGACTTCCACCGGAAGACAAACGTCGCCAGCCCGAGGACGTGTAGCTTGACCGTCTGCCCCGCGTCGAGAAGTTCCTCAAGGTCACGGCGGCTGAGGTGCGGTGTGCCGGGCATCAGTGCTCGGCGCGCCACCGTGTCGTTTACCGCGTCCGCCCGACTTTCGAGCTGACGCCGGATCGCTGTGCGGACGAAGTTCCTTTGCGATTCGACACCGCGCCCGCACCAGATACGCACCACTACGTTAGTGCAGATAAGGGCACCACACAGGATCAGTGAGGAGCACCACGTAGGATCAGTGAGGAGCACCACACACGACGACAATGCGAGATGCCACACGAGCTGCTTGCAGGCGCTCGATATGGCCTAGTTATTGTCCAGTCTCGATTTAATAGGCAGCCAGCTCTTTTGGAGATGCCAGACAGTGTGAGACACCGAGTTGTCAACGCGTCTCAGGATTGATGGCATTATGTGAAGGGCATCTGGGTCTCCAAAAGGGTGTTTGTCGCACACTGTGAATACCAAGGTGACGAAACCTTGGGAAGACCCAGCGTCACGGGACTTTCGTTCGCTTACGTGTGCGTGTTTCGGCGCGCGCCTGAGAATGGTCGAACTTAAGGTGCCGACGACACGACCGGATCTTCACCAGCCAGATCAGCGAAATACGTTGCGGTACAGTATAATACGCTTTCTACCGGTAACCCGGTATTCAACTACGCCGTATTCAACTACGCCGTATTCAAGTCGTCAGGGGGAGGGGGAGTGGGCTTCAACTACGGTTGGTCATTGGTGCAGTGCAACGCTAGGTCATGGGAACTGCTCCTAGCGAGAGTGGGAGGGAAGCTAGATACCTGCCGGACAAAGGGAGCGAAACCGATCCCGAGTTGATGTCGTCCGCTCACCCACGGGCGGCCAGGAGAGCCGCCGACGCCGGATCACGCGTAGGACGGGGCGTACCGGCGCGACGACAGGATCAGGCATGGCGTTGAGGACGGTCACAGTGGAGTTCCGGCGGGTCATGTAGCAAGGTTGAATGTCTGGGCGGCGTCTCTAGCGCAGTGCCGCAGGTCGAGGCAGCGGCACACAAGATTGCGCGGCCGAGTGGTCAGGATCGGAACTAAACCTGGGGAACGTCGCACGCGCAGCGCTTAGGTGTTGAACCGCGCCAGGTGCCGCCGAGGGAGTCGCCCTTGTCGAGGATCGCGATGTTCGTGACTCTCATTTGGTTCAGCTTGATCGCCGCGCCGATCCCGGAGATTCCGGCGCCGACGATGACAACGTCGAAGTGTCCTGGCCCGATCACGCCAATGTTCCCGCTGTCGATGCGTTTTCGACGCTGACTCGAATGCTGTGCACCGCGTGCTCGAGTGTGGTCAGCCGGCGGCGGTTGTCCATGAAGTTCGGTCCCATCACTGCGAGGACGGCTTCGGTTGCGTCGATTCGGACCACGCGCGAGTCCGACTTCGCTGGCGTGCGATTCATCTGATGAAAATGGCGGGATCGAATACGGAGGGTCACCGGCAAAGCTAAACGGCTTGCGGCACAAGTTGATTAGCCCATGAGGGCTAGCTCGTCATACTGACCTGCGAGGTTAGGTACGCGGCTGGCGGGTGGTTGGCCGCCGAGTGCGGTATGGCCCCGTGGTGATTGTAGGTGTGCCGGCCCGGCTTCGAGGAGTGGGCGAAGGCGCCGAGACACAACACGTAGTCCTGCATCCCATCCATGGAGGACTACATGCTGCTTTGATCAGTTGAATTCCGGGCGTGCCTCCCGAACTCATGGCTTGCCTGACGGTTGGTGTGCTGTTGCCGGTCGTCGTCATCTCGGTGTTGACGATCTGTGCCACACTGGTCGCCTTGTTTGCCACCGGCGAGCGCGCGGTGCGCGCGCATGCGGTGTTGATGTACCTTCTCGACGCGCTCCGCGCGCTCTTTAGGTGTGGTGGAGGTAAGCGTTGACGCGGCCTCGTGGGCGCCCCGAGGCTGTGCTCAGATGAGGTGCTTCGCCGCGTGCTCGAGATGCGAAATGAAGGCCTGTCTTATCAGACAATCTGCGACATCTTCAACTCAGAGGGCGTGCCCCCGCCGGCCGGGCGACCCCGGTGGTGGCGTTCACACGTTTCCCGTCTGCTGCACACGCGGTCAGAGCTGTAAATGGGTGGCGCTGTCGCGAGCTGAGGCGAGAAGAATCATCGAGCGACCAGGTTGACACGGTTGATTCGGATCTGGCCGACGTCGGCGTGAATGTTGTGAACGGATTTGTGAACGAAACGTGGCGAAACTGCTGAGATGGCGTGGAACGCGGCGCGATGGCTTGGACGAGCGATTGATCGTGACCTGCGCGTTTGAGACTCGCGAGGCGACTGGAGAGGGCGCCCGGTTAGCTCATAACCCAGAGATCTGAGGCGTGTCGGCTTAGGGCTGGGGAAGTTCGGCGACGGGTTGGTGGCCTGGTGTGGTGATGCCGTCACGGCGAGGCGCATTCATTCGATGCCACGTTCGGAGGGGTTCGTCGGTGTCCCAGTGGTCGATTCGGACACCGTCGATGGCGCCGACGTTGCCTTCGCGGCCGGGGGACAGCCTGCCCAAGCGACTCAGGGCAGAGCTACCGGGCATCACTAGTCGACGCCGGCGAGGCAGCCAAGCCACGACCCCATGTCGCCGAGGTGCGCGAGGTCTTCGACGATGGCGTCGTCGTCGTGGAATGAACAGTGTGGCGACGCTTCGCCTGTCGAGGCGGTGCCGGGCGCGCAGGAAGTGTTCCCGCTTGCAGCGCGCGGGGCTGAGGTTGAAGTCGTTTCGCCAGTACCGGCGAAACGAGCAGCGGCACACGTCAACGTATTTCAACACGGCGAGACGAAAACAGTTGAATTTGGATAGTTTTGAGAAATCCGTCGCTGAATCTCGGTGCAGTGGTAGACGGCTGCTCACCAGCGGGCTTACGTTCGGATCTTATGAGACTTCCGCCTCATCGTTGATTCGCAAGCCTTGATGAAAGGGTACCGCCATGGACAACAACACTGAGGACCATTGGATTAGCCGTCAGGAGCTCGCCGAGCGATACGGGTTACCTGTGAAGACGCCCGCTGAGTGGGCGTCCAAGGGAACAGGGCCTCGTTACGCCAGGTTCGGCCGGCACGTCCGGTACCGCCTGAGCGATGTAGTCGATTGGGAGAGAAAGCAATTCGCCGAAGACAAGCGCACCTCTGCCTAATTCCCGGCACATTCAGTCAACGATATGGCAGGCAGAGGACGCCCGCCGCTGCGTACGCGACCCTGTACTTCTTCATGGCAGCCCACGTCGGGTCATCATGGTCGTAGGGATTGTCACGCGGGAAACGGTTCGGCCGATGTCACCGTCGTGTCGACGGCTGACTTCGAATAGGGCCCCGACGGTCCGTAGCTGGGGGATACACCCGCGCACCGGGTGGCAACGTCGCCACCCGAGGTTCAACCCTCGGTGGCTCGAGCGCGGCGGTCGCACCCACCGAAGGAACGCGTCCGGCTGGCAGATCGACCGCCGTTCCAGTGTCCTCCACAAGACCATTGCCCTGGCCCTGGATCACCAGGGCGGCGACGCCTACCGCGACAATGACTACGAGAGCAACGGCGAACAACGACGGAATCAACCACGCCTGTCGTTTCTCACCCGGACCCTGCAGGCGATGCAGCACGCTTGGTCCCCGCGCTTGACTCTCCGACGGCGGCGGGTAGGTCCGCACCGGGTCGGCGCCGGAACCGGATGCGCCGAAAGGGTGGCGTTCGGGTCGGATACATCTCGCGGGGGCTGCAGGGCGCGTTGGGCGGCGCAACCGAATGCACCAGCGCTGCCGTATCGATCATCGGGTTCCTTGGCCATGGCCCGCGCGATGACCTCGTCGAATGCGCAGGGAACAGCCGAGTTAACCACGCTCGGACGCGGAGGCGGTTTCGACACATGATCGGCGATGACATGCTGAAGGCTATTGCCGGGATACGGGGCGGTTCCCGTCAGGGTTCGTGCAAGACGCAGCCCAGCGAACGATAATGTTCTCGGGTTTGACGTCGCGATGGACCAACCCCTCGGCGTGCGCGGCCTCGAGCGCAGAAGCGATCTGGCCGTTGATCGCGACCGCGCGCGACGGATCCAGCGGGCCCCTCTTCAACAGCGTGCGCAGATCCTCACCGCGAACCAACCGCATGTCGATATACAGCGCTCCGTCAATTTCACCCCAATCATGGATCGTATGACATGAGGTTCCTGAAGCCTTGCGGCGGTGCGTGACTCGCGTCGAAACCGCTCCCGCAACGCATCCTCATTCGACGCCGCCGCCACTTACGCCCGAACGGGGGCACACCATCCTCGACGAGCGCCCCGAGTGACGCGACACCTCCAAGGTGGTGCTGCGTTATCTGCGCACCCCAGACAATCACGAGGCCACCGTCGAGGCAGTCACCAACCCGGCGCAGTGGGCGGTCCTGATGGTCGAGGAGTGTTGTCGTCGTCGACGCGGCCACGGAGATCGGGTCGACGAGGACGACGTCGACTGGAGCGACGAGCATCACCCCGAGCGCGAGCCGCGGGAGGGCTGCCAGCACGCCGCCACCGCGGTGGAAAAGACCGTGCGGCAACCCGACTCCTACTGCCTGGACCGCGACGCGTGCGGGCTGACCCTGGCGGAGTTCCTGCGGCGACGAGAGAGCCGATCGTGCATCTCCGAGGCAGCCAAGAAGTCCGCCGTCCGCCGCTCAAGACGGTTCGTTTCCACAAAGCCAAGAGCTTCAAGATCCGGGGCTGGCCGGGCAAGGTGACGGCCTACCCCGCCGAGAAGGCCGCTCAAGAGGTGGACGCGGCTGTGCTCCCTGATGGCCGAATGGCTCAGGACTTCGAGCCGGTGCGGTGCTCCAGGGCTTCGATGACCGTTGGGCAGACGTCGATCTCGTAGAGCCTTTCGACGCTCTGCATCCCGCCCGGGCTGTCCGCGTTGATCTCCACCACCTTGTCGCCGATCACATCGATGCCGACGAAGAACATGCCGTCGGCCACGAGCTTCTTGCTCATCGCTTCGATGATGCGGCGTTCCACGTCACCAATCTTGAGAGGGACCGAGCGTGCGCCCGCGCAGATGTTGGCCCGCGGGTCGTTACCCGTGGGCACTCGCCGGAAGGCGGCCAGCTTCCCGTCGCGCTCGAGGAGCTGTCCCTCGAGCAGGAAGATCCGGGCGTCGCCGTCCTCACCGCCATCGACGAACTGTTGAACGATCGCATAGCCGTCCAGTAGCACCGCCTCGGTGATCTGCGCGAGGTTCGCTTCGTCCACGTCGGCGATCATGAACACGTTCCGGCCTTTGGCTCCGTACAAAGGCTTGACGACGCAGTGACCGACCTCGGCGACGAACCGCTCGATCGCTTCGGGGTCGCGCGTCACGAGCGATCGCGGTCGGATCTTCTCCGGGAACTCCTCCAGGTAGAGCTTGCTCGTGGCGCGTATCAGGGACATCGGGTCGTTCACCACCGTTACGCCTCGAGCCTTGAGCATCTGGCCGAAGACCACACCCAGCGGACTTGCCCACGGCCGCTCCTGCAGATCGTCGACCGTTTCGTTTCGCAGGAACAAGGCATCGAGGTCGTCCATCACGATCCGGTCGGCGTCGCGCTGCTTGATGCGCTCCATGAAGCTTTCGAGCGTGTCGTCTTTCTCGAACTGTGCGGCATGCGCCCGGGCCGAGAGCTGCCCATCGCGCTCCCCGTGCTCGACGTCTCCGACCCCGACGTACCAAACCTCATGCCCGCCCTGGGCCGCGGCCCTCGCCAGGCGCGTCGTCGTGTACTCGTCTACCTCGGTAGCGACGTCGAGGACGAAAAAGGCAAGCTTCATGGCGACACATCTCCTTCGTACAGGTCGGTGACCGACGCGCCCGCGCGCAGCCTGTCCAGGCGCTCCTGAGCGCCGGGCACATCCAGCCACCGAGGACGGACCCATGGTGCTTGGAGCACCTCGCGGTCGAGCAGGTCCTGGATCAACGGGATGTGGTCCAACGAGAGCTTGCCGACGAAGAGGACATCGAGGCTGCTGCCCTCTGCGAGGGCTTCAAGGATGCGCGTGATGCCACGCAGGTAGATCGCGTCCTTCACCGAACCGCCGCCGACCACGACGCGGATGGCGATGGACCAAGCGGTCCTCGCCGGTATCCGATGTTCTGCCCGTAACGATTCGAAGATCTCCAGGAATCCGGCGCCGTCGAGCATCTTGCCGACGGCTACCACCCGTGCCGCGAGCACGCGCAGACGCCGCGGGTCCAATCCGCCGGTCAGGTACTCGGCGAGCACGGCAAGGCCCTCCTGGGTCTCGTCGTAGCCAGGCAGTCCGATCGTCAGCAGCGTCAGTGGTTGCCTGGCGCCATTGTGGTAGGTGACGACATGGGTGCCGACCTCGTGATGCAGCACGGCCTCGACGCGGTCCGCCCGGATAGCGGCGGCCTCGGGGATCAGCAGCCGGCCGAACGACACCATCAGTTCGGAGATGTCGTCGCGCACCTCGATGTGAGCCGGGAAGCCTGGATACACGGCGCGGTATCGATCGAACTCCGCACGAGCCGCCTCCGCGAACGCCCCGGCCGTGACGCTCCGGGTGTTGGGCGCTTGGGCTGGGAGGGTCTCCAGTAGCTCCTGCGCGGCGGACGCGAGAGGCTCGGCGATCCCTCCATAGAGCTGCAGCGACCCGTACACGAACCTTGACGTGTCGCGATCCTCCAAAACTGTGATCTGTCTTGCTATCTCGTCTCGCTTCGCCCGGAAGAGTGTGTGCAGCGCAGGGTCGGTGACGTTCTCGATCTCGAGGTTGTAGAGGTCACGTCGCACCAGGTCCGGCTCGAAGTCCAGCGGTCTGAGCCGCAGAGTGGGGACCGTCGCGAAGTCACTCCGTTCGAAGTCCGCCCATGCCTCTGCTGCATTGACCGGCGTGACATTGAGCAACAGGTTCACGCCGCGCTCGATCTCGGTGAGGCGGGCGTCGATATCTAGAGCAGGCGCCAGCTGCTGGCTCGGGGATGTCAACTGACAGGCGGCGTTCCTTGACCGTGGTCGCGGCGCTCACCCTGACGCGCAGTCCGATCGCCGCCTTCGACGCCGCCCCGGCCCTGCCGGCGTTTGCGGTCGGTGCTGTCAACGTCCGTGTCGACGTGTTCCTTGCGGACCTCACCGGACACGGTTTCGTCGTGGGTGGTCGTCTCCTTAGTAAGACGGACGCGCTCGGTGGGCACGACATCCTTTTCAACCACGGGGCGCTCCTCGTGCAGAACCACCTCGTGCTCCTCCTCGCTGATGTCCGGCCTGGACTTGGTGGCACCGACATTGGCGTCGGTAATAGGCTCGCGCTCCACACGGACCTCTTCGTGGCTGACCGGCACAGTCTTGGTCACGTTCTCGGTCACGACGTACTTGCGCAGCCGAGCCCGGCCGCGTTCACGCTTCTCCGTGCCGACCCGAAGCCGCTCCTCCGAGACGGTCATCGCTTCGTCGGTCGCGGTGCCGGACGTATGCCCCTTCTTGTCCCAGTCCGGCCCCCCGTCCTGGCCCTTGTGCCGGTCGCGGTGGCCGCTGCCGGAGGTCATACCGTAGTGGGCGTAGAGAGTCTCCTCCTCGTCCGGGCTCAGGTCGCGGTCCGCGTCGATCCGCGGTGCGTCCTTCACGGTGTCCTTGTCGTAGTTCACCATGATGTCCTTGCCGTTGTCCGTGGCCCCTTCGAGCGGGACGAAAGACTCTGACATGCCGAAGAGCCCCGTTCGGGCCGTGACCCAACTCGGCTCGCCGGTCGAAAGGTCGACATAGATCTGCCCGATGGAGCCGATCTTGTCGCCGCTGGTGGTGCGGACGTCGCCTCCGGATTCCGCGATGGCGCGTAGCTGCTTTGTGGTGATTGTCATGTTATGTCCTTACGAAAGTGTCAATCACGTTGCCTGATCGAAATTTATCCCACCGCAGCCGTCCATCCCCACACCCTTAAGGGTGTAACCACCGCTTGTGCTGGCAACCGCGGTGGTCATCCCCGCGCCAGCGGCACCGACGGCGGAGATCCCCACCCCCTGCGGTATTGGCGCCAAGCATCCGGCTAGCCGTGACGGAGCTAACAGGGTCGGTAGCAACGACAACGTTGATCGACGGTGGTTTGGGACTAGGGTGTTTCGGGTTGGCTTCGGACGCCGAAGCCTGCAACTGGGGGAATCGTGATGACGCACACCGTGGCGTGGGCGGCAGAGAACACCCCGCGAGACAAGGTGCCCCACAGACTTGAAGAAGACGTTCGCCTACAGGTCGGGCGGTACAAACGCCTCGTGCACTGGTCCCCGGAGTCTCGGGCGCAACGGTCGCCCAACATGATCGTCTACAACGTCACGTACGAGACGGAGTAGGACACGGCGGTTGACCGCGGCGCACGGCCGCCCGCGCTGGCGGGCCACCCCGGGAGGGGCCCGCCCTGCTGCAAGGAATCATCATCTGCGGCCCGGTGCGGGATGCGGATGACAGTGCGCTACGACCATCGCCGCGGGAAGGTGTTGCCCGTCGATGTGTGTCAACGCGACGGGATCGAGAACGCAAAGCGGATCTGCGCCAAGATCTTCGGCGCCGACCTCGACCGGCGATGACATTGCTCCGAGAAGCTTTGCCGCCAAGACTATGCCGATTCCGTGGACCTGAGGCAGGGTGGTAGTCGTCGCGGCGAGCGCATCACGCATCTGCCCCTCGTTGGTTTTGATTTTCGCGTCGATGCGACGCAGATCGGCGAGGAGCTCCTTGGTGAGATCGCGGGGGGACAGGCCTTGGTGGCCGTTGTTGGCTTGATCTGCCGCAATGCTGCCGCCGCTTTGTCGGCGGACAATCCGAGCGGGGCTCCACCGGGGGTCGACGCTCGGACAACAGCCGCAGAATTGTCGTCTGATCTTTGCGATGCACCGCGTGTAATCCTTTGTGGTGCAACGCGCAAAGCGCTACCGCGTGGGCGTCGTCGGGATCGGTCTTGCGGCCTCCTCCGGTACTGAGAACCCGCACCTTCATCGCGAGTGTCGAGGGCACGTCCACGACATCCTTGTCGGCTGCGACGAGAACCTGGGCGATCCCGCGACCAAGGCCGTTGGCTCCCTTGATCGCGAAACGGCGGGACGCCCAACGTCGGGTCCATTTCGCCAACGCTGCTGGAGTCCCGGCGTTGACGGCCAAGTCGGTGCCAGAGTTGTCAATCGCGACGGCGGTTAGCCCGCAGTTCCAAGGGTCGTGACATGGCCGTCACGGGTGACACCGATCATGGCGCGACCATATCGACCCGCGGGGCTCACTCCTGCGGGGTGATCAGCTGCCAGTCGTCGGGCAGACCACGCACCTTCGCCGCCTGGCCCTCCGCCTCGACGTGTACCGTCGCGTCACCCAGCCGCAGATCGGTCAGCGCGACACGGCCCCAGGCCCGCGGCAGCTGCGGGGACACGACGAGCCGGCGGTGCGGCACATGCGGGTGCAGCCCGAGGAAGGAGCGCACCAGCAGCAGCGGCGCGGCGCTGGCCCACGCCTGCGGCGAACATGACGTGGGATAGGGCACCGGACAAGCGAACTGAGATCGCGGGAAGCCGCAGAAAAGCTCCGGTAACCGGCCTCCGAAGGCGTCGCCGGCGTCGAGCAGTCCGATCGCGAGTCGTTCGGCGAGCGGCACCGCTCCCGGGACGTGCCGATAGCGCAACAGACCCGCGACCGCGATCGCCGTGTCATGCGGCCAGACCGAGCCGTTGTGGTAGCTCATCGGGTTGTAGGCGCCCATCGTCGTCGCCAGTGTGCGTAGGCCGAATCCGGAGTCCATCTCCTCGCGGGACAGCCGGTCGACGATCACCTCGGCGTGCTCGTCGGTCGCGATCCCCGTCCACAGGCAGTGGCCGACGTTGCTGGTCAACGCGTCGATGGGGCGTTTGCGACCGTCCAGCGCGATCGCATACCAGCCCTGCTCGGGCAGCCAGAACGCGTCGAGGAACCGCGCCTGCAACACGTCGGCGCGCTCGCGCAGCCGCGCCGCCGTCTGTGGTTCGCCGAACGCGTCGGCCAGTTCGGCGCGGGCCAGCAGCGCCGCGTACTGGTAACCCTGCACCTCGCAGACCGCGATCGGCGGATCGGCGGTGTGACCGGTGGCGTCGTTGATGCCGTCGAAGCTGTCTTTCCAGCCCTGGTTGATCAGCCCACGGTCGGTGGCGCGCCGGTATTCGATAAACCCGTCGCCGTCCCTGTCGCCGTACCGTTTCGCCCAGGCCAGCGCGGCGTCGGCGGCGGGCAGCAGAGACCGCACGAACTCCTCGTCGGCGCCCCACCGCCAGCACTCGGCGAGCAGCATGACGAAAAGCGGTGTCGAGTCCACCGAACCGTAGTAGATGGTTCCGCCGAGCACGTCGGTGCTCGCCGGCCCGCCGCGGATCTCGTGCAGGATCCGGCCGGGCTGCTCTTCGGTAATGGGGTCGACGCGGCGGCCCTGCGCCTCGGCCAGCTGCTGCAGGGTGCCCACGGACACGCCGACGTCCAGCGGCAACGCCATCCACGCCGTCAACAGACTGTCGCGGCCGAACAACGTCATGAACCACGGCGCACCGGCCGCCACGAAGGGCGGGCCATCTTCGGTGTCGTCGCGGATCAGCAACGCGCCCAGGTCGCTCTCGCTGCGGCGCAAGATCTGCGTCAACGCGGGATGCTCGGCTTCCGGCTTGGTCGCGGTGTCCCGCCACGCCTCGATCTTGTGAGCCGGGCCGCTGGACTCCTGGTGCTCGCCGCTCCGGAACCGGGTCTTCACGTTCTGATTTGCCCACGTCGGCTGGACTACAATCTCGGCCTGCCAGGACTGCCGCGGCGGGACCACGATCCGCCAGTTGAACGAACCCGGCAACACGATCGGATCCCCGGACGCCGTCACCGTCACGCCCCGAATGCGATCGGTGCGGTCGGTGAGAACGAGCTCGTCATCCCGCACCGTCATGTCCGCACCGCCCAGCGGCGCCCGACCTTCCTTGACCGAGAACAGATCCGCGAAGTCGGCGTCGGCGTGCAGCATCAGCGCCACCACGGTGCTCTCGTCGTCAAGGTTGTGCAGCGAGATGGTTTCCCGCAACCCGTCGGCGATGAGCCGCTCCCGGACCAACAGCAGCGTGCTGTCGGCCAATCCGGCGCGCGGGGAACGACGCAGAATGAATTTCGCCACAAACGGTTCCGGGGCCTGCACCGACAGCGGCTCGGCCGGCTGGCCGTCGACCCGCAGCTCCCACCTCGACAGCACCCGGGCGTCGCGGACGAACAGACCGTGCGAGCGTCCGGCCAGCACGTCGCCACGCCCGTCGGAGAGGCAAAACGTGGCGCCTTCTACCAGCGTCACGGTGGCGCCGCCGAACCCGATGTTCACGGGGTCGCCGCTGTTGAACGGGGTCGGCGGTGCGGTCATGCGGTTGTCGGCTCCGCGACGTTCGACCGCTCGCGCAGCAACCCGCCGCAACTTGGCCTGTCGGCTGGCAGACACGGCGGTGCCGACCACCGTCCGATAGATCCGCTCGTACCCCGAACCGAATTCGGCGACCCCGAAGTGCTCGGCTACGTGCCGCCGGCACACCACCGGGTCCATGGTCTGTGCCCGCTCGATTGCCGCGGGTAGCTCGTCGGGCCGGTCGCACACCACGCCGGTCACACCGTCGACGATCACCTCCGGTACCGCGCCGCCGCGGAGCGCCACCACCGGTGTGCCACACGCCATCGCCTCGATCATCACCATCCCAAACGGCTCCTCCCACTGAATCGGGAACAGTAGGCAGCGGGCGCCGGCCAGCAATTTGCGCTTGCTCACCGCGTCGACTTGTCCATAGACATGATCATTCTCGGTGAGCAGCGGGCGCACCTGCTCATTGAAATAGGCCTGCTCCGGGGGCTCATTGCATTTGCCCGCGAGCACCAGCGGGATGCCCGCTTGGTGTGCGGCGCGCAGGGCCAGATGCGCGCCTTTATACGGGGCGTACCGGCCAAGGAACAGCGCATAATCGCCTTTGTCGGCGCGGAATGGCCACTCGTCGATGCGCAGCGCATTGTGAACTCGCCCAACCCAATTCAGGTCCGGCGCCAACTCGCGTTGCCGGTCGCTGATGGCGATCAGGCCGACCTCGTCGCCAAGTTCGCGGTAATACGTGTACAGATCGTCGTCGATCGGACCGTGCACGGTGACCACCGTGGGTATCCCGACGGCGCTGTAGGCGGGTGTGTTGAGCGGGCCGGCGAACGTATGGTCGTGGACGATGTCGACGCCGTCGGTTGTCGCGATCCGCTCGATGACGCGACGCACCTTCAGCGCGTGCATGATCTCCGGATACGGCTCGCCGAGCCGGTCTGCAAGTGTGCGCTCCCACAACGGGATTAACCGTGCCGACGTGCGCGGTTCACCGGCCCCCAGCACGGTGACGTCGTGCCCGCGCTTCACGAGCGCGTCGGCCAGGTCGGCGACCACGACCTCGGTGCCCCCGTAGCCCTTGGGTGGAATGTCGAAATAGGGTGGCGCGACGAGCACGATCCGCAGCGGATCGGCGGCGTCGGCGCTGGTTACAAGTTCGGTGCCGCTCACGTGTCTTCCCCTCCCCATCAAATCCTGCCAGCGGCGTTAGCACTCTCGTCCGATGAGTGCCAATCGCGCATCGCGTCGTCGAGTGTGGGATAAAGCGCCAGGATGTCGTCAAGTCCGAGCAGCTTGATCGGCCTGCTGGTGGCGGCTCCTTCGGCGACGATCGCGAATCGCGCTGATATTGCATCAGCCTCCTGCTGGGCTGCCAGCAGGAGGCTCATTCCGATCGAGGCAAGGAACTCCACCTCGGTGAGGTCCACGATGAGGCCGGCCGGCGCTTTGGCGAGCGCGTCACGGATCGCCTCGGTCAACTGTGCTGCGCTGAGCATGTCGACCGCGTCACAAACGGACAACACCACGACGCGGTCGATCCAGGTTTTCCGCACCTCGAACCCGTCTTGGTGTGCGGAGGCGGCGGAGTTGATTGGTTCGGCGAAGCGATCGATCATCGTGGAATCCCTTTGTCGTGCGGGTGATGAACTGTGGGTGAGGAACTGCGGGGGATGAACTGTGGGTGATGAACCCCGCGGTGGGGGCTGTGAACTGAGCCCAGCTGATCGAGATAGAGATATCGGCGACGGCTACGCCGCGTGCAGAGGGCGGACCAGCGCCGAGGGACGGACTGGTCCCGCCGATGTCGCGCGAGCACGCCGATTTCTCCCCGAGCCGCCGGTTCTTTACAGGCGGGGTGTGATCGGTTGGCGGGCGCTGGCAATTGGGGCACACCCAGTGCCAGGACACAGCACCCGCGCCGCCCGCACTCCGGACCTGTTTCCCGCCGACCGCGGAAGGTGGCCCGTTCCAATTCCGATGACCATCGTCATCGGCAAAGGAGTTGGCGCACACCGCCGTTTCGCTCCGTTGCCTCAGCATGCTCATGACGGTAAGCGACGGGTGAGGGTTAGAAGTAGTGGCGGCGGCCGCCGACGGCGCGTCCCGTTGATCCCAGGAGCGCCAGCACCACACCGATGACGAGCAGGATGATTCCGATGGTCCACAGAATCGAAATCTTGAGCAGGAATCCGGCGATGAGCAAGATGATTCCAAGGATGATCATGGCTGTGAGCCTTTCTGGTTTCGCGCCCACTGTGCGTCTTGGAAATCGGATCGGTCGAGCGGTTGCTCGACGCTGACCCCAGTGAATCACCCCTAGGGAGGGTGTTGCTACACCCTTAGGGAGGTATCGTCGGCGCGTGGCGTCACGCGGGAACACTCCGATCACCGTGGCGCTGGTGGACGACTACGACGTGGTGCTGATGGGCGTGGCCAATATGTTCGACCAGTACCGCGACCGGGTGGTGGTCGCCGAGCTCGACTCGAATAAGGCTGTCCAGGACGCCGTCGACATCGTTCTGTACGACTCGTTCGCTCAACCGGAATCGGATCACGACGAGATCGCCGTTCTGGTTGCCAATCCGCGCGCACGCCGAGTCGTGGTCTATACCTGGAACTTTCACCCGGACCTTATCCGCAGTGCCCAGCAGCAGGGAGCGCACGGCTATCTATCGAAGACGCTGCCTGCGCGAGAATTGGTGGCCGCGCTGGAGGCGGTGCATGCCGGCGAGACGGTCATCAGCGATGTTCCGCCGCGGGCGCGCAGCGCCGTTGGGCTCGACTGGCCCGGTCGCGGCGAAGGGCTCAGCGATCGAGAGTCGGAGATCCTGGCCCTCATTACCCAGGGCAAGAGCAATGCCGAGGTCGCGGCGCTGACCTATCTCAGCCCTAACACGGTGAAGTCGTACATCCGCACGATCTACCGCAAGATCGACGTCGGCAGTCGGACCCAGGCTGTCCTGTGGGGTGTGACGCACGGCTTCACGCCTGACCATCACCGCATCGAACATTGGCGAGGTGGTCCCTGAGCGCCATCACTTGGCGTTATCAGGTGCCGAATAGTGTTGTATTTCAATATATTTGGCAACATACGGGTAACCCTGGATATTCGATTTCGCGCTATTCGGTGCGTCAGGAAGGCGGGGCTGTCTCCAGTGAGGTCAGATCACGTTCGGCATAGAGCCGGTGCTCCCATTCCTCGTTGAGGACGATGCGGAGATATTCCTTGAAGGGGAAGTTCTCCACCCGGGGCCAGCCTGGCTCGGTACGAGTCACTTCGGTGGCGAGTTGCTCGTCGGTGAGTGATTCCACGACGTGGTGAATAACGAATAAGCGGCGTTACTATCTGTCATTGAGATATATTGCGCGACAGCACTGTTCACGGCGAAATGTCACAATCGCTTCTATCGGCGAAATCGGTTGCGGCACAATATCTGTCGATTTCCCACCGGCTGTTTTTGTCTTAGCGTGCTCCGGATGCCTCCGAGCCCAGCACCGGGCCGCCGCCGGCGGCGCGCTGGATTAGACGCAAACCCGAGGCGGCCGCACGGCTGGAAGCCGTCAGGGCCGGTCTGGCCGAACTGTCGCAGCGGGTTTCGGTGCCGACGGAGAACCTCGTCACCCCCGAGATCGTGCGCCCGCTGTGCTGGGACGGGCAACCCGTCGACGACGTCGGGGCCGCGGTCGACGACTTCCTGCGCGAGGCGCAGGTGCGGCCGTGGCAGCGAGAGCTGGTCGTACCGGCGCTGGCCGCCGCGTTTGGGTCGACGACCGACGACACCTGACGAGGCCCGCCGAGCTCCTGCCCGTAGGGTGGTTCGGTGTCACTCTTGCTTGGTCCTGCCCTGCGGCACGTTTCAGAGACCACGGCGCTGGTGTGGGTGCAAACCGGGAGCGCGGGAACAGTGGAGGTCCTCGGCTGCTCAGCGCGGACGTTCGCCGTGCAGGGTCATCACTACGCCCTTGTCACGGTGACCGGGCTGACCCCAGACACCGTCACCGACTATGACGTCAAGGTCGACGGGGAATTGGTCTGGCCGCGCGCGGACTCGCCGTTCCCGCCGAGCGTCATCCGCACCCGCGGGCCTGCGTCGGCTCACCGGCTACAGGCGATCTTCGGATCGTGCCGATACCCCAAGACCGACGACCAGAAGGTCGACTCCAAACTCGGGCTCGATGCGCTGGACGTGTACGCCACCCGGATGGCCACCCAGCCGATCGACGACTGGCCGGAGGCGCTGATCCTGCTCGGCGACCAGTTGTACGCCGATGAACTCTCACCGGAGTCAAGACGACGCCTGGCCGGCCGTCGCACCCGTATGAACCGGCACGGCCAGCGGCCGCCGGACGAGGTGGTGAGCTTCGCCGAATACGAACGGCTGTACCGCCAGTCGTGGGGCGACCCTGAGATCAGATGGCTCATGTCCACGGTTCCCACCGCGATGATCTTCGACGATCACGACATCAGGGACGACTGGAACACGTCGGCGTCCTGGCGCGCCGACGTGAAGGAGAAGCCGTGGTGGCGTGACCGGATCCGGGCCGGGCTGGCGTCCTACTGGGTGTATCAGCACCTGGGCAATATGAGCCCGGCCGAGTTGGCCGACGACGAGGACTATCAGCGCCTGGTGGCGACGGACGGCGACACCTGGCCGCATCTGGTCGATTTGGCCGACCGGGCCGATCAGGAGGTGGACTGCAACAAGGGCATCAGATTCAGCTATCGATGGGATCTGGGCCGCAGCCGGCTCATCATGATCGACTCACGTAACGGCCGAATCCTCGAGTCCGGCGAACGCATGATGATCGGGGAACGCGAGTTCAGATGGCTGGAGACCCAGGCCACCGACGGCCTCGACGAGTTGGACCATCTGGTGCTGGCCTCGTCGGTGCCGTGGCTGATGCCGCCCGCCATCGGAGACCTGGAGGCGGTCAATGAGCGAAACGCCGACCGGCCCGGGCGACGCGGGAGACTTGCCGAAAAGACCCGCAGAGCAGGTGATTTCGACCACTGGCCGGCTTTCTACAAGTCATTCGTACGGCTGGCCGAGATGATCGCCCGCGTCGCCGGCCATCCCCACGGACCCGCAACCGTCAGCGTGCTCTCCGGTGACGTGCACCACAGCTACGCCGCACGCGCCCAGTGGGCGGGTGATTCTGCCCAGCCGGCGGGCGCGACGGTGCATCAACTGGTGTGCTCGCCGGTGCGAAACTATGTGCCGCTGTTCGTCAAACCGGCGTTCAGGCTGGGTTGGGCGCGTCCCGCGGCCACGCTCACCCGATGGTGGGCACGCCGACGCGGCGTCCGCCCGCTTCCGCTGTGCTGGGCGAACACCTGCGGTCCACTGTTCGGAAACACCATCGCCACCCTGCAAGTGGACGGCCGCAGCGCCCAGGTGTTTTTCGAGCAGCCCCGTGACTCGGATGCGCTGGACGAAGTCGGCCGCGTGCCGCTAAGTCGACCTTCCTGACGCCGAGACTGCGCACAGCGCCCGGTTCACCGGCGTGTCTTCGCCTTCACCGTCAGTCTCGGCGCTGCGCAGTGCCGCCGACACCGATGAGCCGACGCCACCGTGCACGCCGTTGTCCTCGAGGGTGATCACCAGCTTGTGCGACTGCGCCAACTCCCCGATCGACTCCGGAACCGGCAGCACCCAGCGTGGGTCGAGGATCGTCACACCGATGCCCTGGTTTCGCAGCAGCTCGGCGACCGCCAGAGCTGTGCTCGCGAACGACCGACTGCAACCAACAGCACGTCGTCGGACAGACCCGCGGCGGGCGCCGCGAGCACGTCGACAACTCCTCGTCGCTTGATAGCCGGAATATCTTCACCTACATCACCTTTCGGAAAGCGAATGGCGGTCGGGCGATCCCGGACGTCGAGTGCCTCACCGAGTTCCTCGCGCAGCCGCGTCGCGTCGCGCGGCGCGGCAACCCGCATGCCCGGCACGACGCCGAGCATCGACAGGTCCCACATTCCGTTGTGGCTGGCACCGCAAGGAGCCGGTGACCCCGGGGCGGTCCAGCACCACCGTCACGGGCAACTTGTGCAGCGCCACGTCGATCACTCGCCGCGGCCTGCCTCTACCTGGCGCTCGAGCGCGCCCGTCCCTCCGTGCGCGCGCTCATGTGGCCGCCAACCTGTGGGTCAAGTGCGTAGGTCCCGGGTGTAGTGAGCCGCCGTCAGGGGAATAAGAAAGGCATGTTGAAGGGGCTGGGGCGGGCGATCCACCGCCATCTGTCCGCCGCCGACGAGCGCTTCGGGCTGCGGCTCGGCGCGGGCCTGGTCGGCACGCTCGTCGCCGCGGTCACGTTCGCGCTGCTGCTGTTGCTCGTCCGCGCGGGCTGGGCGCCGCTGCGCAGTCTCGACACCGGCGCCGCGGAGACGTTCAACCGGATCGACACCGCGCATCCGGCACTGGTGAGGGCGGCCGCGGTCGTCAGCGATGTCTTCGACCCGAACGTGTTCCGCGTCGCGCTCACGGTGATCGCGTTGGTGTACCTGATCCGCGGCGAACGGCACCACGCGATGTGGCTCGTCGTCACGGTCTTCGGCGGCGCCGCGCTCGGCTTCGCGCTGAAGGAGATCGTCGGCCGGGCCCGCCCGGTGCTGCCGGATCCGGTCTCGACGGCGCCCGGGTTGTCGTTCCCCTCCGGCCATGCGCTTGGGGCGTCGATCGGCTGCTGCCTGCTGCTGCTGATCACCCTGCGCTTCCTGCCGCGCCGCGGTCGCGTCGCCGCCGTCATCGCGGCCGTCTTGATCGTCGGCACTGTCGCGCTCGCGCGGGTCGTGCTCGGCGTGCATTTCGTCAGCGATGTCCTGGCCGGCATCACGCTCGGCATTGGCTGGGTGGCCGTGACGACGTGGGCGTACGTCGCATGGCGGCGCGAGACCGGGCAGCCGGTCGAGCGGCCGGCCGAAGTCGGCACCACCGAGCAGCCCGCGACGCGGCGGTGACTGCCGGTTCACCGATCCAATCATGCCCTGGGAGTAATGAACGGCGGCGTGGGTATTCCACAACATGACCTCACACGGTTTCGGTGGCATCGTCCGGAATATCCGGTGGCTCCTCGTTGCGGCCGCTTGCCTCGTCGCGTTGATGGTGGCGTTGGGGTATCTCGTGACCGAGGTGCTCCCGTCCACGGCGATCGGGAAGTGGGACGCCGAGCTGCCCAGGCGGCTCGTGGAGTACCGCCAGCAAGAGGGTGTCTCGGAGAGCAGGATCATCACGATGCTGTCGGCCACGCCGACGATCGTCGCCCTCACGGCGCTCGCCGCGGCGGTGTTCCGCTGGACGTTCGGCCGCTGGCGCGAGTCGCTGGTCGTCATCTACGCGGTGATCGGCGAGACGGCCATATTCATGGCGACGACGCTGTTCATCGACCGCCCGCGGCCGAACGTGCCGCAACTCGACACAGCGCCGCCGACCTCGTCGTTCCCCTCGGGTCACACCGCTGCTGCCGTGTGCTTCTATGGCTCGGTTGCCGCGATCATCCTCTGGCACAGTCGGCATCGGTGGATCACCCTGGTCGCCGTTCTCGTCTGCGCAGCGGTGCCGCTGCTGATCGGCGGCAGCCGGGTGTATCGCGGTATGCACTATCCGACCGACGTGCTGGCCGGCGTGCTGCTCGGCGCGATCTGGCTGACCGTCGTCATCTTCTACGTGCGCACCCATGCATGCCGGCGGCCCGCGCCACGCTGCCGTCGACGCCGACCGGCGCCTGGTGAGCGGGTAATGATGCGCGCCGCGGTCATCGTCACCCCGGCGAAGGCGGACGTGCCGGCCCTGCGGGAGCAGGTGGACAAGACTTTGGCCGCCGCCGCGAACGTTTCCGCGGCTGCTCGGTCCTGGTCGAGGCCGACCGGATCGTGCCCCGGCAGATGGACGGCGAGGTCATCGGCGACGGGCGGAAGTCTCAACGCGCCGATCGAGCCCGGCCCTCTGGTCGTCCACGCGCCGCAGCCGGTGGCGACGGCCGCTTAACCGAGTAAGGAGCCTGAAATGGGCACCGCGACGCGCGTGCCGGAGACGATCACCATCTCCGGCGATGAGCTCTCCGCCGACGACGCTGTCACGACCCTGCGGCGGTACGGGCGGTGGAACCTGGTCAAGAACTCGTTCGTCCGCTTCAGGTACGCCGACGGCTTCACCAATGCGCGCGCCCTCGCGCTGCAGTTCTGCCTGTCGTTCATCCCGCTCATCATCGCGGTCATCGGCCTGTCGAGCGCGCTGCATCAGGAGAAGATCGGGCAAGTCATCACCCAGACCCTGGCCCGGGTGCTGCCAGGCAGCGGCAAGGGCGACATGATGCAGCAGGCCGCGGAGCGCAGCCAAGACCAGGGGGCGACCGGCGGCCAGCTCGCGTTGTGGCTCGGTCTGCTCGCCGCGATCGTCGCGCTGACCACCGCGATGGGTCAGATCGAGCGCGGCGCCAACCGCATCTACGGCATCGAACGCGACCGCCCGACGGTGCGGAAGTACGGTCGGGCGCTGCTGATGGCGCTGACCGCCGGCCTGCTCTCACTGCTCGGATTCCTCGTCATCATCGCCGGCGACGCGCTCGGCGACGCGTTGGCCGAGGCGTACGGCTGGGGCGACACGTTCGCAGACGTCGTGGTCGATCGGCCGCTGGCCGGTCGGAGTCATCCTCGCCTGGGCGTCCTTCACCGTCGTCCTTGAGCGTGCGCCGCGCCGGCGGCAGCCCGGGTACTCCTGGCTGGCGTTCGGGTCCGGCGTGTCGCTTGCGCTGTGGCTGCTGCTGACCGGCCTGCTCGCGCTCTACGTCGCCAAGAGCGCGTCGTTCGGCACCACCTACGGCCCGTTGACCGGGGTCTTCGCCCTGCTGCTCTGGGCGAATCTGTCCTCGGTGGCGCTGTTCCTCGGTGTCGCGTTCGCCGCGCAGCTTGAGGCCGTCCGCGCGGGCGCGCCGGCCCCGGCATCGGCTGATCCGATGATGGTGGCGGTGCGGTCAGACGTGGCAACGGCGCCCGGCGCGCTGTCGCCGAACCTCCAGCCGGGCCACGGGAGCACGCTGGGCGCGGTCCCGGGACCCGGCCGGCGCTAGTGGTCAGACCACTAGCTGCCGCGAGCCTCGACGCCAGACCACGGCAGCGCGCCGCTTGGTCCGTAGCTGAAGCTGAGCTATGCGCTGCCGCCGCTGTTGCTGTTGCCGAGCAGCCAGGTCCGTTCGCGAGCAACGCCGACCGTCTCGGTCCGCTGGGCGTCCGCGCCTCAGTCGCCCGCGATCGGAGAGTCGATGGAGAGGCCGTAGTTGAATCTCAGGTTGGCCGCTCCAGGTCGGGCCGCGGACGACGCCGATCGTGGTCGTGCCGGCGCCGTTTCAGTCCCGACGTCGGGAAGTCGTCACGCGCCCGAACGTGAACGAGATGTTGGCGCTGCCGCCTGAATTGGAGTCGCGCAGCAGCCAGGTGTTGGAGCTAGCCGTTGTAGATGACCAGCAGCCGGTACTTCCAGCGGGCGGTGTTCCGGCCGCGCGGGCTCGCCGGCCCCGCGTACTGGGGCGAGCGTGTGGCCGTTCCACGCCGTGGTCGTCGGATGGCCCGCAACATCGCCCGGACCGCCGAGGCCTCGACGGCGCCGGTTACTCCTCGGGCACACAAAAGGTGAGCGCCGCCGGCACTACAGCCGCCTTCAACCGCTTGCTGGAACCCCGCTCCCCACCGTCGAGCTCGTATGTGAGCGGCTCGGCGAACTTGACGTCGATCACCCGACCCTGCGTCATCTCGACGAACGGCGAGCGCTCCGAGCGGCCCGCGGCCGCGCGCCCGAGGGTACGGGCCCACTGCAGGGCGCCCCGGGCGGTGGCGACCCCGACGTCGAGGTAGCCGTCGTCGGGCCGGGCGTCGTCGAAAGCGCGGATGCCGCCGGTGATGGTGCCGACGTTGCCGAACAGGACGCAGGTTGCCGGCCCGTCGAACCATTTCCGCCCGTCGACGCGGATCTTCGTCGGCACCGGCTCGTCCCGCACGTGGCGCAGCCCGGTCAACACGTACGCGAGCCGCCCGGCCCGGTCCTTCAACCCGCGATCGGCGTCATTGATCAGCTGGGCGTCGAATCCGGCCCCGGCCATGACAGCGAAGTGTTCGCCGTTCAGCTTGCCGAGGTCGAGCCGCCGGCGCGAACCGTGGAACGCTATCCGCACGGCCTCCGGCAGGTCGGTCGGGATACCGAGGTTGCCGGCGAACAGGTTCGCGGTGCCCGCCGGGATGACCGCGACGGCGGCGTCCGAGCCGGCGAGCGCGTCCACACACTGCTGAACCATGCCGTCGCCGCCCCACACCAGTACCAGATCGGCACCGTCCTTGAGCGCGCGCCGGGCTCGCTTGCGCGCCTTGCGGCTCTTGGACACCTCGCACCAGATGGGGTCGTCGAACCCCTCGGCGGTGATCAGCTTCCGGAGTTCTTCGAGACCGCCACCGATGGACTTCTTCCGGTGGGCGATGACGGCGACCCGTCGTGCTGGTGCTGAAACAGCGGCGTCCATGCGAAGTGACCTATCTCCCCTGCGGCCGAAGATCAAGCGCATCGCCATGGCCACCGCGATCACCGCACCGATCACGACATGCGCATTGGCGAGCGTGCTGGACACGGCCGTCACCGTCGTCCAGACCGGCGAGCGCTCGCCGGCCAGTTCGCGATTCAGTCCGTCCTCGCCCGAGACCAACCGCGCGAGCCGATAGGCGAGCACCCACGCCGACGAGCACCGCGGAGATGATCGCTCGGGGTACCACGACGCGGCCCAGTAGCCGTCGTCCGACCGCCCGGCGAAGGGTGTGCCGCTCGTCGGGTCGGATGTCAAAGCGATGGTCCATGGTCATGTCAGCCGCCCCGCCTCGTCGGGATCGACACCCTCGATCGGATCATGTGGTCGCCGCCCCGCATCGCGCCGCCACGTCTCGAACGCGGCGACCAACGCGGCCGCGACCAGCCACCCGGCAAGCACATCGGTGACGTAGTGAACCCTGAGCGCGACCCGGTCGAATCCGGAAATGAACACGATCAAGCCGACGACTACCCATGCGGCCACCCGCGCCGGCGTTCCCGGCAGCGCCGGAAGGATCACGAGCAGGAACACGAGTACGGCAACGGCGCTGACAAACGCGTGGCCGGACGGAAAGCTGAACCCGGGCGCGGTGGCGGTCGGCGTGTCGAATCTGGGGCGTGCCCGGGCCATCACCAGCTTGAGCACGAACCCGAGCATGCCGCCGGCCGTCATCCTGAATCGCCGCCCACCACGCCAGCCGGTAGGCACGACGTGACAGCAGCGCAAGTACCAGTATCGGTACAGCCGCCCGGAACACCCACGGATGGAAGGCGATTGCGACCGCCTTCAGCGCCGCGACGGCCCAGGACTCGTGCGTCACCATGCCGTGGAGACCGTCGGCGAACCCGCGGTCGACGACGCGTAACGGGTCCCACTCGGCGCGTACCGAGAACGCCAGCAGCGTCAGCGGGATGGCGACCAGGAAACCCGCCAAGACGCTGAGCCCCAGCGGGCGACGCAGGCGGAGCAAACGCACAATCGACACGTCACAGTTATGCCCCAGATCCACATGGCTGACACACGTTCGATCAGGGTTCGAGCAGCGCGGGCGAGCGCCCGTACCGTCGCCTCAATCTCGTCTTCTACGCGGTCGAAGTACTCCTCACCGCCCCCACGGGTCGTCGAGGTCGTCTCGGGCCGCGGCGGCCGACCACCGTGGGCCTTGCCCAGCGCCTCGACCAGCTCGCGGGCGGCGCAGACGAGGAGGCGCTCGGCCATCGGCGAGCGGCATACCAAAATGAAGAAGTTCGGATTTGCCATGCGGAACCTCGACAAGAGATGAACCGTAGTCGCCAGCGGGTTGGCCGCCGCGATCCTCGGGCTGGCCGCCCCCGCTCAGGCCGATGCGCTGCCGGTGCTGGCCTCGGCGCTGTTCCGACCGGGATCGACCATCGCGCGTGGCTCGATGACATCCGGCCCGCATGTGAACGTCCCGCAGGTCGACACCTCGGTGCGCACCAGAACCGTTAACTAACACTAACTGAAGTGCACACGAAGAAGGGGCACCCCAATGGGGTGCCCCTTCTTCGCTGGCTACGCGGCGGTGTGGGGTAGGCGGTCGGCCGCTTGCGAGCACCTGTTCGGCGTGTCCTAGCGGTGTCCTGTGACACCCGATCACCTGTTCGCACACAGTAGACACATGAGCACGGAACAGCCTGCGCGAGTAGACGATCCGATACCCGCGAGACAAGGCTTCACGGGCCGGCTCACTGGCGGGCGGTGAGTGTGCCGCTAGGTCCGGTGTGGGCATCGCGGGCGGTGGTGGTTAAGCGCCGCGGTTCAGCGAGGGCTCAGTACGATCGGCCAGGTCAAATCTTGGTGGATGTGCCGCGCAGGTCGACATCAGGGTGATGAGAGGGCAACAAGATGGCGGTGCTGACTCCTCAGCAAGAAGACTTTCCACGGTGGTACCAAGATGTACTGACCAAGGCGAAGCTGGCCGAGAACGGCCCAGCGCATCCGCTCCCATATCGCGTAGCCGTTGGGCCGGATAATTTTGGCGACCTTGGTCACTGATAGGCCCGCATCGATCATCTGCTGGATACCCCGTGCCCGCTGGGCGTCGGTGAGATCCTGCTTTTGGTCGTTGGTGACGATCTGGTGCACGATCCGCTCGACGGTCTCTTCGCTGGCATCGGCCGCGCTCGACGGCAGGACGAACACCGGCACGGTGGCCAGGCCGACTTCTCGGGCCGCGAGCGCTGGCCGTTGCGCACCTGGATCACGTCGCCGTTGTCGGGGTGCCGGACTCCGGTGATCGGGACCAGGACACCGCTTTCAGCGATGCTGGCCAGGAACTCTTTACTCAGTGCGGCGTCATCACGAACGTTGTCGCGCTCCGTAGCCTTAGCGCCCTAACCTGAAATCGAGCCCTAATCTGCGCTTGTCAGACTGTGGCGTGCGCGTCCGCGACAGTGTTCCAAGGAGGACCAAGCGCTTGAGTTCGTTGCTCAGTCAGAGCTCCGCCAGGAGTCGGCGGACGCGGTGTTCGATCTCGTCACGGATAGGCCGCCCTGCGTCGAGGGGTTGGCCGGCGGGGTCGGGCAGGATCCATTATTCGTAGCGGCGTCCCGGGTAAAAGGCGCATGTGTCGCCGCAGCCCATGGTGATGATGACGTCGGCCGCCTGGACCATATCGTCGGTCCAGCGCTGGGCTGCCGGGTGGTGATGTCGATGCCTTTTCTGCCATCGCGGCGATGGGGTCGGCGCGCCGCGTCTTCGACCCGAGGACGGTTCCGGGCTGGGGCGTTCCCGGAGAATCCTCCGAGGAGGCCTTGGGGCGCGTTCATGATGACGTCACCGCGATGCTCGGTATCACCGCAGGCAGCGACGCAAAGTTGGTGCGACAAACGAACATTCGAAACCGAGCGGTTAAGTGCTTCATCGATCCGCCAGAACAGGACGACGCGTTCACTGTCGACGTTATGCCGGCGCTCCGCCAGGGCGACGGAACCCTTTTGATTCCGAGTACACGCGATGAGGAGTGGTCGACGGCGGATCCGGAGGATCTCATCGAACGGGTCGAGCAGTGTCAGGCCGAGGGGGAGCTGTTTCGACCTACAGTGCGGTCGTCGAAGATCTGCACCATCGCCGCGGTGGAGCGGATGTCGACCCGGTGGCCGATGTGTCGCCACGGCACGCTGTAGAGCGTGTGACCCGCCTTCACGTGAATATCCGGGCCGACGGTGCCTTTCGACCAGGTGGCCAGCACGAACGGCTTGACCGGCAACGGCGCCAACGCGTCGGCCTCCGCGGCGGTGAATACCGCCACCGGCGCGCCGCCCCGCTCAAGGGCCGGCGCGATGAGCGCTGTCCGCGTGGGCGGGAGAGTCGTTCAAGTCGGCCTCGGCCGTAGTGAGGCGACCATCTCAACGACCGAACTCGTGAATAAGGCGGTGACACTGCGTGGTTCGCGCGGCGGCCATCCAAGCGCCCTAGAGTCCGTCCTCTCCCTCATGGCGGTCGGCGAGCTATCGATCCACGCGACCACGGTCGGCTTCGACGAAATCCCCGACGCGATCCAACGATTGAAGACCGGCGGCGTCGCGGGGGCGGATCGTGGCAGTGATGGCCACCTGATCCGCGGTGACGTCCCGCCGCCGGGCAGCCTGATCCCGACGAGGCGGACAGCGGCGCGAAATCAGCTGCGCCGTCCGATGTTTGGGGATGCAATTCCGCCTAGCGATCCTTGGTCGCGATCCTTGGTCGCTAGAACGTTGAGAGTTGTCTTGAGTTTTCAGGCTGCGTTCGGCAGGAGTCGGGCCTGGTCGATGGTTTCTGTGATGTGAATGTCTATGGTGTGCAATGCCTTTCGCAATGGTGGCGGGGCGGGTGGCTGGTCGGTGGCGAGTAGGGGTCGTAGCAGCCGGTCGTGCAGTTTGGTGTAGAAGATCGCAAACCGCAGGCCGTCGCCGGTGAGCCGGTAGCGATTCTTGCCCGGGATGGCGGGTGATGAGCCCGTTGACGCGTAGCCGGGCCAGGTCGTAGCTGGCCTGGTTGGTGGTGTAGGTCGCCCCGCCGAGCAGCCCGGTCATCAAGGCGCGCAGGCTCTTGTTGGTGATGCCGGTGACGGCGAGCACGCTGGTGCAGAGGGCGCCGGCCAGGGCCTGGACCCGAGGGTCGCCGAACCGCAAGGCCGGGGCCCTCCTGCCATCCTCGGTGAGGGTGGGCTGTGCGATCCGCTCAAAGGCTGGACTCGCAAGGACGCAGCCCTGACCGACACGTTCAGTATCGAGCAGGGTGGTGTTGATCGCACGAGCGCGGGCCTGCAGTTCATCGAGATGGCACAGCCGACGCCGGCAGCCCACATCGTCGGGGTTGTTGATCACGGTCTCGATGCGCAGCGCCCGACCGTCCTTCAAATATTGTTTGATGCGCGAGTGCCGGTAGAAGGCGTTGACGTTGACCTCGGTGCCGTAGGTGACGATCTTGGTCTTGAACTCGCCTCCTGCCTTGGCGCCGCGGCGTTGGCCGCGTTTGAAGATCAGCTCGATCAGTTCCGGGCGGCCGATGTCGAGGTTGTCGGCCACCAGGGCCTCGAAGAACCCGCGAGCCCGCCGCGGTGCGTCGAACACCAGGGTGCGCGAGGTCTCGACTTGGCGCATCGACAGCTCCCACCAATAGCCGGCGCCGCGGTCGTGGTCGGTCAGCGGCAGCGGCAGGATCGACCACCAGCGTTCGGCGAACACCTGGATCGCGCCCGGGCCGAGCCGGTCGCAGATCGTCTGCAGCGCCGCCGGATCGGCGCAGGTGGCGAACCCGTTGGACAGCTCGCTGAACCCGATCCCGGCCTTGGTTGCCTGCCGTTTGGCCCACTCGTGGCCGTTGACCCAGATCTTCATCGGGTACGGGAAGTAGGCGCACACCTTGACGAACGCCGGCCCGAAATCGTCGTCCCAGAGATAGAAGTAGTAACAGGTCACCCGCCGCCGGGACACCGCGAAGGAGAACCACACCGTGTTGCCCCGTTGTTTTTTGGTGGCGGTGAACACCGGCGCGAACTCCTGCGCCACCCCGATCGCGGCCACCCCCGCCCGGCCGGTCGCCGCTTGCCGGGCCAGATACGGCCGCATCACATCGATCTTGCGGTCGTTCTTGCCGAAGCGCACCACCGGGATGTGGTTGGCCTCGGCGAACGACGCCACCGCGCGGCGAAACGCGGTACCGATCTTCTCGAAGCTGGCCGGCGACGGAATCTCGTAATCCAGATGCGCGGTCATAAACGAGACCACCGCCCCACCCGTCTGCAGAGTCGGCACATAGCCATTCAGGTAGATGCGATCCAGACACTCAATATCCAGCGCTACATGCCCATCGAGCACGCCGTTCACCGTCACCGTCGCAGCCATCCAAACAGCCTGACCGCAACACCACCCGCTGACCAGCCCCACACCTCGGCGGTCAGAGGCGAAGCCTCACTGGTACTGGTGCAGAGGCAATACTCCGGCCCTGCATTATTCCCCGGCTTCCCCGGACCGCTTGTCTTGTTCGGCGGCTCGGGCGGCGAGGTAGTCGGCCCAATCACGTCCGGCGTATCTGACCCATCGGAATGCAGTGTTGATGTGCATGCCTAGTAGGTCAGCGATGATCGCGGCGGGGAGATCGGCCGCGAGCGCCATGAGGGCGCCGTTGCGGGCGGCGCGCGCTGATGCCGTGCCGGTTGAGCCGATTGGTCAGGCTGTGGTGGTCGATGGGCTGTCCGGGAACTCGGCCGGGGAACAGCCATGCGGAGCGTCTGGCCGGTGCTGGATCATGGGCCGGGTGAGTGGTCGATCGGCCAGCTCTCCCATGATGGCGCCGAGGCGGGGCGGCAGAAGGATCGGATGCTCGCCGGTCGTCAGATAGGTGATTGAAACGAATCCTGGTACTTCCAACATGCGCCGTTGAATCGGACGGTGCCGCAGAGCTCGCTAGCGCATTCCGATCTCAACGGCAACAGATATGTGGGTGGGGCTGCAAAGCAGTTGCAGGAGTTCGGCGGCGGTAAGTGGCTGGCTGTAGTAGTGGCCTTGGACCGCGTCGCATCCATAGCTAGTCAGCGTGGCCGCGGTGTCGGCGGTTTCGACGCCCTCGGCGACGGTGGTCATGCGCAGGGTGTGCGACAGGTCGATGACCGAGCGCACGATCGCGGCCGCGTCAGGGTCAGTTGTGATGGGGGCGATGAACGACCGATCGAGTTTTACTTCGTCGATTGGCAGTTCTCTCAGGTACGACAGCGCGGAGTAGCCGCTACCAAAGTCGTCGATCGCGATCATGATCCCGAGGTCGTGTAACCCACCGAGCACGGTGCGGGCTCGGTCCAGGTTGCCCAGCACGAAGTCCTCGGTGATCTCGACCGCCAGCGTTGATGAGGTCAATCCGAGGCGGTTCAGGGCCTGCTCAATCCGGTCCGGCAGATCCCGATCAGCGAAGGTGGGCGGAGACAGGTTGACCGCCACCGGCAGGCGGTGGCCCCGTGAGTGCCAGAGCGCGGCGTCGTTGAGCGCGCGCTCCACCACGAACTCGGTCATGGCGCGCATCAGGCGGTTTTGTCGGGCCAGCGGCAGGAATTGGTCGGGATAGAGCAAACCTCGCTGCGGGTGCGGCCAGCGGACCAAGGCCTCCACCCCGATGATGGCGCCGCTGCGCAGGCTCACCTTGGGCTGGTAATGCACAGCCAGTTCGCCATGTTCGATCGCGCGCCGAAGCTGGGCCAGCAGTTCCATCCCCGCACGGGTAGTGACATGGTCGGCCGCCTCGGGGGTGTAGACCAGGTAGCCGACTTCGCCGTATTTGGCCCGGTACATGGCGATGTCGGCATGGCGCAGCAGGGTTCCGATATCACGACCGTGCTCGGGGCTGACGGCGATGCCGATGCTGGCGTCAGTCCGCACGTGCAGTCCATCGAGCTCGACCGTCTCATCGAGGGCCGCGATCAGCGCGGCGCCAGTCTGCAACGCTTGCTCGGCACCGGCGTGCGGAAGCAGTACGGCGAATTCGTCGCCGCCGAGACGGGCCAGGATGTCTCCCTCGCGTAGCGGAGCGCTCAGCCGGGCGGCGACCAGACGGAGCAGTTCGTCGCCGGTTGCGTGCCCGAGGGAGTCGTTGACGTCCTTGAAGTGATCCAGATCCAACAACAGCAGTGCACACGTTGGCGGCCCGTTGCCCTCTGCACCCCTTTCCAGAATGGGTGCCACGCGGTCATAGAAGCCGCGACGATTCAGCAGCGTGGTCAGATCATCGGTGCGCGCCTGCTGGGCGTGCTCGGCGGCGTGACGCCCCTCCACGAAGGCCACGGCGAGCCGACCCAGGGCGACCAGCAGGGTCGCCACGGCTAGGTAGACCGCCGCCGGCGTGATCGGCCCGAAGCCGGCGATCGCCAGCACGCTCACGGCGGTGGCCGCGGCCAGCAGCGGCGGCGCGAGTGGGAACCAGTTCGGCGGCACACCGGCGATCACCGCGTGCCCTCGCCAGCCTGGGGCCGACGCTACGATCGTGGCCGCCACCACCCACAGGGCATCGATATATCCGCCGGTTTGATAGGCGCCGTGCGCCGACTGGATGAGATTGGCGGAATCGACGATGACGAGCACCATCGATCCGACGGCGAGCGACCACAACGGCGTCGGGGGGCGCCAGCGGAACAGCGATACCGCGCCCGCTGCGGAGGCAAGTAGCAGCAGGTCCAAGACGGGGTAGGTCAGATTGGTCGCCGTCTGGGCGACACTGCCTTTCAGCCCCGCCACGACGGTCGGCAGCACCACTGTCGCCACCACGGTGGCGGCGCCCAACCCGACCACCGCCGCGTCGAGTCCGAGGCTCAGCGACACCCGGTTCAGCCGTGGCCGCACCAGCAGGAGCAATGCGACGAAAAGACAGGGGTAGAGCCCCCACCAGAGGGCGTCGGCGACTGACGGTGCCGGCGGCGGATGCAACGGCAGCACGAACCACAGGTAGACCGGTTTGGCCAGCGCATAGGACAGTAGGCCGATCGCCACGATGCGCCAGGCCGCGCGGTCGGTAGACGATGGCGGAATCCGCGCCAGGCACAACGCGGCGATCGCGGCGTAGGCCAGACTCTGAAGAATCCCATCCATCCACCACGAGTAACCCGGGGTTGTACGCACGCCCGGCAGGGTGGTGATCAGGAAGCCGACGATGACCGCTAAGAGACCCACCTGCACCGCGCGACGCCGCCCCGTCGATCCGCTACCCGACCCGCGCGGTTTCTGACCGGACGGCAACCCCGTACGCGGCGACCGTGGGCCGCGGCTGAACACAGACCTCGCTCGGCGCAGACATCTCCGCAACCTCGACCGCGAGAACGCGGGGTCGATCTCGTCGAACGGCTGGCGCAACGGCGACGCGGAGCGGTTCGCTGGAGACGGTTTCACACGCCCAGAGTCGGCAGTCGGAAGTGGGACGGCGGCCGCCTGCGGAAGTTGGTTCCGTCCGGTGACCGCCTGCACGCAGTAGTGGGCGAGCACGTGGGCATGGGGTGCGATAGCGGCCAGCTCGGCGTGGTCACCGTCGGAGTAGATCTCGAGCAGGTAGCCCTGCTCGCCGTCGAAGGTGCCTACCCCGAGCAGCGCGTTGTAGCCGAGATCGCGCAACTCCGCGACCTCGGCAGGGTCCGAGCCGTCCAGGTCGACCCCGGCAACGAAGGCGCAGCCATGGGCGAGGGCCTGTGCGGTGGCCGGGTAGTCGGCCAGCGGGTAGACCACGTGTTCGGCTTGCTCGACGACGCGCAGACCCGACTTCGGGTCGAGCGCGCTCTCGATACCTTGTATGGTGCGAATCCCCGCAAAGTCGTCGGTGGTGGCGGAGATGGACCAGGCGGCGGCGTTGATGGCGTTGCACAGTTCGCAGGCCAGCAGCTTGAGAGCGACGAGCATCGTCGGCGGCCGGCGGCGGTCGAGCAGTTCGACGACGCGCGGGATCAGGTCGTCGGTGGGTCGTCGGCCCGACACCGTGGATTCTCGACGCCGGTCCGGCGCCTCGGGCAGGCCGCGGTCCCCGGCCATGCGTAGTCGCAGTCTTCCGGGGCCAAGCCGCTGGGCCTCGAGCAGGGCGGTGTCGGCCGCGGCGATCAGCTCATGGGCGGTGGTGGCCTGGGCACCGCGGGCGGCCGCCCCCCAGCACAGCGAGACATCAGGGCCGAGCTCGGCCGCGACCTGGCGGCTGGCGGTGCGGGCGAACCTCTCCGCCTCGGCGAGTGAGCCGGCCGGCAGGACGACGCAGAACTCGTCACCGCCCAACCGTGCGACCAGCGACGCCCGGAACGCGGAGGCGACGTCGCTCAGCACACCCGCCACGCCGCGCAGCAGCGCGTCGCCGGCGGGATGGCCGTCGCGGTCGTTGACCTCCTTCATGCCGTCCAGATCGCAGACCAGCAGCGTCGGGGTGCCTTCGCGGTCCTCGAGTCCGCGTAGGCACTCGTCGAGCGCGCGTCGATTGGCCACCCGCGTGAGCGGATCTTCGTAGGCATTCCGCGAGACCTCGCTGAACAGCTCGGCCCTGCCGATCGCCACCGATACCTGGGCGGCGATGGCCTCCAGTAACCGGACGTCGTCGGGACCAAAGCGGCGACCCCGAGTGCCGGTCGCCCACAGTTCGCCCCACATCGCCCCCTCATACATCACCGGCACCGCCAGCTGACTTTCCTTTTCCAGCCGGCGAAGAAGCGAAAGGCTGGCGGGGTCCGCGTCGTCGTCGTGGATGGAGCTGAAGTAGGACCGACCCTGCCGCAGCAGATCGGTGACATACCGGTAATCGGCGAGCGGATACGCCTCGTTCTGCGGCCAGCGTTGTTCGCCCGGCCCCAACTCGCCGACGTTGATCAGCGTGCGGAGGACGCCGCGCTGGCGTTCCCAGCGGCTGATCGAGAACGAAGCCGCCTCTAAAGCCACCAGGGATTGCTCGGCGACCACCTCCAAGGCGTCTTCAAAATGCTGAGCACTCAACATGGCTTGGGAGACACACAGCACAGCACGCAACGCCTCGACGTCCTGGCCCGCGGCGGATTCGAGCAGGTCGAAGACCGCGGTCCCGCTGCGCGTGGTGTCGCTGACGCCGGACCGCGGTTGCCCTACGACCCCATCAACCATTAAATCCCGACAGGCTTACGTATCATCTAGCCAGTTTGCCAGCTCTACCGGCCAGCGCGAAACAAGCAGCGACAATGCGCACAACAGATACAAAGGCGGCCCCGCCGCACAAAGGAGACCGCGGGAGCTCGTAGTGCGCCGCTGATGGCTAAGCGTGCTCCGACAATACCCACGGCGTGTCGTCGACCCCGACTTCGAGGCCAATATTTGCCAACGAATCTTCCGACTGGCAGAGGGCACCTATTCCAGCCGTGCACTATTCCTCGAATGGGCTGACGACACTTGGACCCGGCAAAGGAGCAACCAGCTGGCGCGATCGTGAGTGTTAGTCACCGACTTCTGGCGGGACGGGTCCTCATACCGCGGATTGCTGCGGGTGCCGGGGGCGGCGGTGCAGGTGAGGAGTACCGCCAGAACCAGTAGCGCGGGGGTCGATCCGGCGCGGTATCGCTGGCATGGCAAGCTCAATGACTCGCGGCGCTAGTCACCGTCGTCGTCGTCGTGTCCACGCCCGCCGCTGTGGCCGCCGTGGCCTCGGCGACCGCCGCCGCTCGCCGTCGCCGAACCGCGGCCCCCTCGGACCCGGGTTGAGGAAGGGGGGTGGTGGCTGAACAATCGGTGGCAGCCACTGGAGGACTACCGGCGGTATCCCCGGCGGAAGCACAAGGGGCGGCGGCGCTGGGGCCGGTGCGGGTGGTGGCGCGGCGGGGGCGGGCGCTGCGTTGCGCACCACCCTTCGCGGCGGCGGCGGGGCGGGCGGAACCATCAGCTGTGCCGTGGCCATGTGCGCAGGTGGTGGTGGCGCCGGAGCGGGGGCAGGGATCGTCGTGGGCAGCCGCTGCGCCGCCTCGGGCGGCGCACCCTGCGAGGCGGGAGGCGGCACCGCAGCGCCCGGAGGCACCGGCATGTCGTCCGAGCCCTGATCGGCGGTCGGCTGGACAATGACCGCCAGTGTGATGGCCAGTGCCATCACTCCCGCTACGAAGATGGCGGCCAGCGAGCTGCCCGCTACCAGGAACGGCTTGCTGCGTTCCGGCACGTCGTCGGGATCCGACGCGATGTCGGCGGTGTCCTGGGTTGCGTCGGCGTGGCCAAGGAACGTGGTGGCGTCATCGGCTAGGAAGAACGGGTAGCCCGTGGTCCCGTCGGGATCTTGTGAGTAGGCCAGGCCGATGGTGGAGGTGTTGTAGCGCGGCGCACTCGCCGACGCCAGCGCTGCGCCGCGCGCCAACGCCAGCTGGGGTTCTTCAGGGGCGATGACCGGCACCGAGACAAGGTCCTGCAAATGTGCCTTGACCGCGCTGACGTCCACACCGGAGCCGACGACGAACAGGCCCTGGGCCACTGAATCCTGGACCTCCAGGCTGGTGATCATCTCGGCCACCACGGCGATTGCGTCGCCATCGTGCAGGCTTTGGCTCAGTACCTTCACGACCGAGCCGTCGACGGTCTCGACGACCGCCAGCGTGGCCGTTTCGCGCTCGACGAACATCAGTGCGGTTCTGTCGTAGCCCACCGCCCGCCCGACCGTCTGGGCGAGCGCCGCGGCGGCGTGCAACTCCGAAACCAGCAGCACATCGTCGATGTCGCGGGCGACCAACGCCTCCCGCAGCGCGGCCGCGTCGGCGTGGTCAGTCCAGGTCACCCCGGTCGACACCAGATGGTGGCCGGCGGCGATCGCGCCCTCCTGGGTACCCAGGATCGCGGCGATGACGTGATCGGGTGCGCTCGAGGTTGCCGAGCCGTCGACGGCAGTGATGTCGAAGACGTCGTGGTCGACGATGACACCGTCGGCCTTTTCGCCCTCAACGAGTGCGATGCTAACTGTCGTGGGTGTCATCGACACACCAAGAACGATCTCCACCCGCCCCTCCAACAGATTTGCTGGGCATATTCGGCTCTCGGCGGGGAGCGCGTCCCACGCAAGCCGTAGACGTCCTTCCACCCATCGCCGCTGACCACTTCCGGCGGGTCACGGCGAGGTGGGCTCGCGCTGGCCCTGCAAGAAAAACCCTACTTGCTCTGTCCAGTCCTGACGCGTCATGCGGCGGGTTTGTTCAGATCCTGCCGGGCCTCCAGAAAACGGCTGAGGCGCGGCGGCGGGGCCCTAAAGAATTCTGTTGCACGACATTGCTTTGTGAGGGTGTGCGGCAGCGGCTCTGGGGAATACATCCACGACGCACCGGCGCTGCAGTCAACCGGCCGCATCGGTAGCCGCGCCGCCAGGCGGTATCACCTGGTAGCTGTAACGCCACGCGACCTCGGCGCCATACTCACCGACCGGCCGTGATCCGTGAAGATGCAAAAAGGCGACCATGTCATCGTCGCCGATTTGAGCTTGAGCCTTCCGCTCCGCCAGCGCCCTTACTTGGGCCGGGCTCGTCCTCTCGGGCACCACGATGGTGTCGTGCCGCACGTTCGAGGCATCGGCCATAGCGCCAGGCTGCGGCAAGTTGAACGCTTCCGTTTCGCGTCGACACGCGCCACAGGAAGAAGAGGGAAGAGGGAAGGTGCACCGGGCGCGCCTTGCGGCGCAAGCTGCTGCTGGTGTGGTGGCAGGTGCACCAGCATGGCCGGCTGCCACCACGAGTGCGGCCCGTCGCCGACCTGGCGCGACGTGGAGTCGTGAATGCCGGTGACGAGCTGGACCGGAGCGGCTGTATTTCCGGGTGCTGGCGGTGCCACCTACGGCTGCATCGGCGCGTTAGGTCACGTCGTCGCCGATGCCAAGGGAATCACTTTGGGGTACGGGAGGGTCGATGTGTGGCCGGAGGCGTGCCAGGGCTCGTGCGACTCCAACTCGGGGCGGCAGAGCCAACGCTCCCGACACGGCGCGAACGGGCAGAGCTGCGGACCCCTGTGCGGTCCGATTGGCCCGGCACGCTCCCGCACGGCCGGGAATTCGCTGCGGGAAAAGTTGCCGCTACTGTTAGCGCCTGTCGCCGGGGCGGTCGTAGGTTCGCCACTATGACCCAGATTGAGTCCAAGCACGACGTGCGCCGGAAGGTTCGCGAGGCGCAGGCACAGGCGAACCGCGAACGGCTGAAAACAGAATCCGATAACCGGGAAGACATGGTGGCGTTCCTGGTCGCCCAACAGAAGCTGACCGCGGTCGACGAGTGGGAATCTGATCGACACGAACAGGTTCGGTTGGAAGCAGACCAGCGCCGCGAGGAACAGCGCCTCGAGGGTGCTCGCGCGTTGGCGCGGATGCGTCATCGCGGGGAGTCCATGGCCAGCATTGCGCAGATCGGCGGGTGCAGCGAGAAAATCGTGCGCAGCTACCTCAAAGAACTGCGCACCTCGGTGCCGGGATCGGCTGCCGACGGCAGGAACGGTTCGCAAGCACCGGCGCCGGGCGCGCAGGAAGTGTTCCCGCTTGCAGCGCGCGGGGCTGAGGTTGAAGTCGTTTCGCCAGTACCGGCGAAACGAGCAGCGGCACACGTCAACGTATTTCAACACGGCGAGACGAAAACAGTTGAATTTGGATAGTTTTGAGAAATCCGTCGCTGAATCTCGGTGCAGTGGTAGACGGCTGCTCACCAGCGGGCTTACGTTCGGATCTTATGAGACTTCCGCCTCATCGTTGATTCGCAAGCCTTGATGAAAGGGTACCGCCATGGACAACAACACTGAGGACCATTGGATTAGCCGTCAGGAGCTCGCCGAGCGATACGGGTTACCTGTGAAGACGCCCGCTGAGTGGGCGTCCAAGGGAACAGGGCCTCGTTACGCCAGGTTCGGCCGGCACGTCCGGTACCGCCTGAGCGATGTAGTCGATTGGGAGAGAAAGCAATTCGCCGAAGACAAGCGCACCTCTGCCTAATTCCCGGCACATTCAGTCAACGATATGGCAGGCAGAGGACGCCCGCCGCTGCGTATCGGCCAGCACGGCCGGATCGTGCGCGAGTACCTCGGCGGCGGGGTGTGGCTGGCTCGTGCGCGCTTTCGCGACAGCGACGGCGTGACCCGGAGGGTTCAGCGCCTCGGCCCGGCCGACGAGTTCGACAAGTACGGAAAGCTCGCCGAGGACGCTCTGCTCGCGGCCCTGGCCGAGCGCCGCCCACCGACCGGCTCGGACTCGATCGGCCTTGACACCCTTGTGTCGACTCTCGTCGATCAACACATTCAGCGACTGGCCGAGGATGGTCGGTCGATTAGAACACTGGACACCTACCGCTACGACGCCGGGAAGCTCGCCAAGTTCGTTGGCGGCGTTCGGGTGGGGGAGGCATCACCAGCCCGGCTGGACGCGGCGTTGCGATCCATGCGGACGGCTCACGGGCCGACGATGGCCCGGCGCGCGCGCACGCTGCTACGTGGTGCCCTTCAGCTCGCGGTGCTGAACAACGTCTTGGGAACCAACCCGGTCCGCGACGTGCAGTCGATCAGATCCAAGGCGACACCGATGGGTGCGACGGCGTTGACCGCCTACCAGTTGCGAGAACTGCTGGCCAAGGTCCGGGCCTCGGAGACGTGCCGCAAGCGTGATCTGGTCGACCCGATCACGCTGCTGATCGCTACCGGGTTGCGCCGCTCGGAGCTGCTGGCGCTGCGCTGGATTGACTTCGACGCTGAGGCCGGGACCGTCGCGGTGACGGGCAAGGTGGTACGCCAGCGTGGCGTCGGTCTGGTGCGCGTCGATGAGACCAAGACGGCTGCCGGTCGGCGGAGCATTCCCCTGCCATCGTTCGCTGTCGCCACACTGACCAAGCGCCGCAAGACGCCATTTCTCGGCCAGCAAACGGTGATCTTCCCGTCAACGAGCGGCACGCTGCGCGACCCCGAGAACTTCTCTGGCCAATGGCGCGCGGCCCGCGACGAGCTGGGCGTGCCCGATGTCAGCTCGCACAGCTTCCGCAAGACGGTCGCCACGCTGATTGACGACGAGGGCCTGTCCGCGCGGATCGGGGCCGACCACCTGGGCCACGCCAAGGTGTCCATGACCCAGGACCGCTACATGAGCCGGGGCCGGGTGCATACCCAGGTAGCCGACCTGTTGGACCGCGCCGTGGCCGACGACAGCAAGTCAGGTCGGCCATAAACGTCGAATAAACGACGACCCGCCAATCCCCGGCGTCGTGGAAACCGCCTCTGACCTGCGCCCCCGGCAGGACTCGAACCTGCGACCTAGGGATTAGAAGGCCCTTGCTCTATCCACCTGAGCTACGGAGGCAGCGCACGGAGTGTATCTCGCGAGAAGGGGTAGTCCCGCTCACGTGACCACCACTAAAGGCGCTCCGCCGCGGCGGGCCGCGGACTAGCGTGGTTGGGGCAGTTGGAGTCCACGGGAGGGGAAGGGCAAGCCCATGAGCGACGTGCCGAAACTCGACGCGGCCGGATTGCCCGAGGAACTGAGTGCGTTCGACCAGATACTGCACCGCGGTGAGGCCAACCCTCGTACCCGCTCGGGCATCATGGGGATCGAGCTGCTGGACGCCACTCCCGACTGGGAAAGCTATCGCGCCAGGTTCGAGAACGCTTCTCGACGGGCGCTGCGGCTGCGGCAGAGGGTGGTGATGCCCACGCTGCCGACCGTGGCCCCGCGTTGGGTGGTGGATCCGGATTTCAACCTCGACTTCCACGTTCGCCGGTTGCGCGTTCCCGCGCCCGGCACGGTGCGTGAGGTGTTCGACCTGGCCGAGCTGGCCCTGCAATCGCCACTCGACATTTCCCGGCCGCTGTGGACGGCCACACTCGTCGAAGGGCTCGCTGACGGCCGCGCCGCCACGATGCTGCACCTCAGCCATGCCGTCACCGATGGCGTCGGCAGCCTAGAGATGTTTTCCCACATCTACGATCTCGAGCGCGATCCACCACCGCGGGATGTGCCGCCGCTTCCAATACCGCAGGACCTGTCGGCCAACGACCTGATGCGCCAAGGGATCAACCGGCTCCCGGGTTCAATCTTGGGCGGCGTCCGCGGCGTGTTGGGCGGGGCCGCGCACGCGGTCGGGCAGGTGATTCGCGACCCCGTTTCCGCGGTCGGGGGCGTTGTGAATTATGCGCTGTCCGGTGCCCGTGTGATGAGCCCCGCCGCAGAACGGTCGCCCCTGTTGCTGCGCCGCAGCCTGTCGTCTCGCAGCGAAGCGATCGATATCCGCTTTGGCGACCTGCACAGGGCCGCTAAGGCGGCGGGCGGCTCGATCAACGATGCCTACCTGGCCGGACTGTGCGGTGCGCTGCGGCTCTATCACGAGGCGAAGGGTGTGCCGATCGACACCTTGCCGATGGCGGTGCCGGTCAATATGCGCTCCGAGTCGGATCCTGCGGGCGGAAACCGCTTCGCCGGAGTGAACCTGGCCGCGCCCGTTGGTCTCACGGATCCGGAGGTGCGGATCAAGAGCATCCGCGGGCAGATGACCCGCAAGCGCGAGGAACGCGCCATCGACATGGTCGGTGCGATCGCTCCGGTGCTGAGTCTGCTGCCGGATGCCATGCTCGAGTCGATGGCCGGGACGATCGTCGGCTCCGACGTCCAGGCCAGCAATGTGCCGTTCTACGGAGGCGAAACCTACATCGCCGGCGCAAAGATCCTGCGCCACTACGGACTCGGTCCGTTGCCCGGTGTGGCGATGATGGTCGTGCTGATCTCGCGGGGCGGATACGTCACGATCTCCGCGCGCTACGACCGCGCCTCGATCACCGACACCGCGCTGTTCGCCCGCTGCCTGGTGTCCGGATTCGATGAAGTGCTGGCCCTCGGTGGTGAAGGCCGGTCGGTTCCGGCGTCGTTCACGATGGATGTGGCCGAGTCCACTCCGTCCTCGCCGAATGGGAGTGCGGCACAATGAGTTCGGACAACGGTCAGGCCAATCCCCGTACGATGCGGCTGCCGGGATCGGTCGCCGAGATCGAGGCCAGCCCGCGGGGCCCCGAGATCGGCGCGTTCTTCGATGTCGACGGCACCTTGGTCGCCGGGTTCACCGGTGTGATCATGACCCAGGATCGGATCCGGCGTGGCCAGCTTGGCGTCGGAGAGTTCATCGGCATGGTGCAGGCCGGGCTCAACCACCAGCTCGGCCGATCCGAATTCGAGGATCTCATCGGCAAGGGCGCCCGCATGCTGCGGGGCAGCTCGCTGAGCGACCTCGACGAGCTGGCCGAGCGGCTGTTCGTGCAGAAGATCATGAACCGCATCTATCCGGAGATGCGCGACCTGGTTCGTGCCCACATGGCCCGCGGCCACACCGTGGTGCTGAGCTCCTCGGCGCTCACCGTCCAGGTGGAACCTGTCGCCCGGTTCCTGGGGATCGAGAATGTACTCAGCAACAAGTTCGAGACCGACGACGACGGCCTCATCACCGGCGAAGTGCTCAGGCCCATCCTGTGGGGCCCGGGAAAGGCCAGGGCGGTGCAGGCTTTCGCCGCTCGCAATGGCGTCGACCTCGCGAAGAGCTACTTCTATGCCGACGGCGACGAGGATGTCGCGTTGATGTACCTCGTCGGCAATCCGCGGCCCACCAATCCGGCTGGCAAGCTCGCCGCGGTCGCCGCCAAACGGGGTTGGCCGGTGCTGAAATTCACCAGCCGCAGTGGCAGCAACCCACTTTCGCAACTGCGCACCGTGGCCGGCGTCGCCTCGATGATGCCGCTCGCGGCCGGAGCCGTCGGCGTCGGCCTGCTGGCCCGAAACCGGCGTCGGGGAGTCAACTTCTTCACCTCGAACTGGGGCCGGGCGCTGCTTGCCGCCACCGGGGTCAACCTGAATGTGCTCGGGGAGGAGAACCTAACCAAGCAGCGACCCGCGGTCTTTATCTTCAACCACCGTAACCAGGTTGACCCGGTCATCGCCGGAAAGCTGGTGAGCGACAACTTCACATCCGTCGGCAAGAAGGAGCTCGAGAGCGACCCGATAATGGGCACGATCGGCAAGTTGATGGATGCCGCGTTCATCGATCGCGACGATCCCAAGGCCGCCGTCGAGGCACTACAGAAGCTGGAGGAGCTGGCGCGCAAGGGATTGTCGATCCTGATCGCGCCCGAGGGCACGCGGCTGGACACGACCGAGGTCGGGCCATTCAAGAAGGGGCCGTTCCGCATGGCTATGTCGGCCGGCATCCCGATCGTCCCGATTGTGATCCGCAATGCGGAGGTCATCGCCGCCCGCGACTCGAGCACCTTCAATCCCGGCACCGTCGATGTGGCGGTGTTCCCGCCGATTCCGGTTGACGACTGGACCGCGAAGAACCTTCCGGACCGAATGGCCGAGGTGCGCCAGCTCTACCTCGACACGCTGGAGGACTGGCCGCACGACGAATTGCCCGATGCCCCGCCGTACGCCCGTGCCAGGAAGGCACCCGCCAAGAAGGCCCCGGCGAAGAAGGCGCCCGCCAAGAAAGCGTCGGCCAAGAAGGCCGTCGCCAAGAAGGTGCCGGCGAAGAAGGCCGTCGCCAAGAAGGTGCCGGCGACGAAGGCTTCAGCGAAAAAGGCTGCGGCCAAAGGGAATACCACCGCGGGGTCCGGTCGTAGAACGGGCGCGAAAGGACGGCCGTGACCGGTGCCGATCACCTGGCCAGCTTCTCGACCACCGAGGATGCGCTCGTGCTGGCGTCGGTGTCGTCGCCCGCCGAACGCGAGTTGCTGAACGACTGGCTGGAGCGCCAACGCCGCGAGCATCCCGACTCCAACGTCGAGGTGCTCGAGCTTCCCTACGACGACCCGCCGCCGGCTGTGCTGGCGCGGCTCGTCGAGGAGTTGGAATCCGACGAGGACCGGTCGGTGGTGCCGGTGCGGGTGTTCTGGGTGCCCGGCGGCCTGCCCACCCGCTTGAAGGTGGTAGCGCTGCTTTCCGGGCGCGACACCTACCGACCGCCGGAGTTGCTCCAGCGCCGGATCCTCAAAAAGGATCCTTCGCGCGCGCGAGTGGTCGCCGGTGAGCCCGCGAAGGTCTCCGAGCTGCGCCAGCAGTGGAGCGACACCACGGTCGGCGAGAACCCGCGCGAGTTCGCGCGTTTCGTCATCCGGCGCGCCATCCTGGCGATCGAACGTGTCGAGCTGCGCCTGCTCGGGCCCGAGTACAAATCACCGCGGCTGGTCAAGCCCGAGATGCTGGAGTCGGCGCGTTTCCGCGAGGGGCTGGAGAAGATCCCAGGCGCGACCGTGGACAAGGCCGGCGCCATGCTCGACGAACTCGCGACCGGGTGGAGCCGGTTCTCCGTAGACCTCATCCCGGCATCGGGCCGCGCGATCTTCAGCCGCGGGTTCGACCCCAACATCGACTACGACCGGGCTGAAGTCGAGTCGATGCGGCACGCGTTGGAAACCCATCCCGCGGTGCTGCTGTTCTCGCACCGGTCCTACCTCGACGGCGTGATCGTGCCGGTGGCGATGCGGGAAAACCGGCTGCCACCCGTGTACACGTTCGCCGGCATCAACCTGTCATTCGGCTTCATGGGGCCGCTGATGCGTCGCTCCGGCGTCATCTTCATCCGCCGCAAGATCGACGACCCGCTGTACAAGTACGTGCTCAAGGAGTTGGTCGGCTACATCGTCGAGAAGCGGTTCAACCTCACCTGGTCGATCGAAGGCACCCGGTCCCGCACCGGAAAGATGTTGCCGCCCAAGCTCGGCCTGCTCAGCTACGTCGCCGACGCGTACCTGGAAGGCCGCGCCGACGACATTCTGCTGCAGCCGGTGTCGATCAGCTTCGATCAGCTCCATGAAACCGCCGAGTACGCCGCATACGCCCGCGGCGGGGAGAAGACGCCGGAGGGCTTGAGCTGGCTGTACAACTTCATCAAGGCGCAGGGCGAACGCAACTACGGAAAGATTTACGTCCGGTTCCCCGAAGCGGTGTCGATGCGCCAATACCTCGGCCCTCCGCACGGCCCGATCGCCCAGGACAAGGCAGCCAAACGCCTGGCGATGCAGAAAATGGCGATCGAGGTGGCCTGGCGCATCCTGCGGGTCACCCCGGTCAACGCGACGGGGCTGGTGTCGGCGCTGCTGCTCGCCACCCGCGGCGTCGCGCTCGACCTCGACCAGCTGCACCACACGCTGCAGGACTCGGTGGACTATCTGGAGCGCAAGCAGACGCCGATGACCAACAGCGCGTTGCGGCTGCGCACCCCCGAAGGCGTCCGGGCGGCGGTCGACGCATTGTCCAACGGGCATCCGGTCACCCGTGTCGACAGCGGCCGGGAGCCGGTATGGCGCATCGCCCCGGAGGACGAGCATGAGGCCGCGTTCTACCGCAACTCGCTAATTCACGCGTTCCTGGAGACTTCGATCGTCGAGCTGGCGCTCGCCCACGCCGGCCGGGCCGAATCCGACCGCCTGGAAGCCTTCTGGTCGCAGGCGATGCGGCTTCGCGACCTGCTGAAGTTCGACTTCTACTTCGCCGACTCCGCGGCGTTCCGCGACCACATCGCCGAAGAAATGTCGTGGCACGAGGACTGGGAGGCCCACGTCGCCGCCGGGGGCGAAGAGATCACCAAGCTCCTGCGGGCCAAGCGACCGTTGATCGCGGGAGCGATGTTGCGGCCGTTCTTCGAGGCCTACGCGATCGTCGCCGACGTGCTGCGCGACGCACCCCCCGAGATCAATGAGAAGGATCTGACCAAGCAAGCACTCGGAGTGGGCCGCCAGTACTTCGCACAGGGCCGGATCCGCAGCAACGAGGCGGTGTCGGCGCTGCTGTTCGCCACCGCACGCCAGGTCGCGGCCGACCAGCAACTATTGGAGACCGCGGCTGATCTCGACGAGCGGCGTGCTGCTTTCCTGGCCGAACTGCGCGCGATCCTGAACGACATGGACGAGGTGGAGAAGGTCGCCGGCGAGCAGTTCTTCGCGCGCGAGATGGAACGGCGGCTGCGCACCGGGACCACGTAGCCCAGGTCAATACGGCCACGCCATACGCTGGGCACATGACCACGGTCGCGGCTGGCCTGCGCGGTAGCGCGGTGTTGCCGGTGCTCGCCGGAGTCGGGCTGCTGGCCGGTGCGACGGCCGCGGGTATCGGCGCGCTGTCGCTGGCCGACGCGCTCACCGCGACGGGGCTGCCTGATCCGGGGCCGGTGACCACCTACGGCCTGCCGTTCGTACGGGCTGCCGGCGAGATCGCGGCGGTGCTGGCCGTCGGCTCGTTTCTGTTCGCGGCGTTCATGCTGCCGCCACAGGCCAACGGTGTCCTCGATGCCGCCGGCTACCGGGCGCTTCGCCTGGGCACGGCGGCGTCGGGGGTGTGGGCGATCTGCGCGGCGATGCTCGTCCCGCTGACCGTCTCCGACGTCTCCGGGCAGCCGCTGAGTGACCACCTCAATCCGGTCGACATCTGGTCGGCGGCCAGCCTCGTCGACATCGCCGGGGCATGGCGGTGGACCGCGTTTCTGGCCGCCGCGGTCACCCTGGCCAGCCTTCCGGTGCTGCGCTGGTCGTGGACTCCGCTGCTGCTGGCCGGCGCGCTGATCACCCTGGTGCCGCTGGGCCTGACCGGTCATTCGTCGGCCGGCGGCGCGCACGACCTGGCGACGAACAGCCTGCTGATCCACGTCGGCGCCGCCGCGCTGTGGGCGGGTGGCCTGCTGGCGCTGCTCGCCCATTTCCTACGGGCGGGCGAGCACGCGGATTTGGCCGCCCGTCGCTTCTCGGCGCTGGCCTTCTGGTGTTTTGTCGCTATGGCGGCCAGCGGGGTGGTCAATGCGCTGGTGCGTATCCGGCTGCCCGACCTGGTGCGCACCGAGTACGGCTGGCTGGTGATCGGCAAGCTGGTCGCGCTGTGCCTGCTCGGCGTCGTCGGTTGGCGGCAGCGCCGCACCGGTATCGCCGCGCTGCGGGCCGACCCGGGCGCCCGCGCGCCGCTGATCCGGCTGGCCCTGGTCGAGTCGGTGGTGTTCGCGGCGACATTCGGTATCGCCGTCGGACTGGGCCGCACGCCGCCACCGCCGCTGCGCACCGAGCCGAGCATCACGGAGGTGGCGATCGGCTACGACTTCGCGGGACCGCCCACTGTCACCCGGCTGCTGTTCGACTGGCGTTTCGACCTGATCTTCGGCACCGCCGCGGTTGTCATGTCGGTGCTATATCTGGCCTGGGTGCGCCGGCTGCGGCGCCGCGGCGATGCGTGGCCTGCCGGGCGGACGCTGGCGTGGTTGTGCGGTTGTGCGGCGCTGCTGTTCGCGACGTCGTCGGGCCTCGGCCGGTACATGCCGGCCATGTTCAGCATGCACATGGTGGCCCACATGCTGCTGTCGATGCTGGTGCCGGTGCTGCTGGTGCTCGGTGCACCGGTCACGTTGGCGCTGCGGGCGCTTCCCACCGCCGGCCGCGGCGAGCCGCCCGGACCGCGCGAGTGGCTGCTGGCGGCGCTGCACTCCCGGGTCTCCCGGTTCCTGACCCACCCGGTCGTCGCGACCGCGTTGTTCGTCGGGGGCTTTTACGGGCTCTACTTCGGCGGCATCTTCGACGCCGCGGTCAGCAACCACGCCGCGCACGTACTGATGAATGTTCACTTCCTGCTCAGCGGCTACCTGTTCTACTGGGTCGTGATCGGTGTGGACCCGACGCCGCGGCAGATTCCGCAACTGGGCAAGGTCGCGATGGTGTTCGCGTCGTTGCCGTTGCACGCATTCTTCGGTGTGGTGTTGATGGGAATGCAGACCGTGCTGGGCGAGCCGTTCTACCGGTCATTGCAACTCTCGTGGCACACCGACCTGATCGGAGATCAGCGGCTCGGTGGTGGAATCGCCTGGGCCGCAGGCGAAGTCCCGCTCGTCGTGGTGATGATCGCGTTGCTGATCCAGTGGCGGCGCAGCGATCAGCGCACCGCCAAGCGGCTCGACCGGGCCGCGGACCGCGACGACAACGCGGACCTGGCGGCCTACAACGCGATGCTGGCCGAGCTGGCCCGCCGGGACGCCTCATCGCGCTAGACCGCACCCGCCGCGATGGCCGCCGACCCGTCGCAACCGAACGCGGTTCGCCATGTGCCGTCGTCGAATTCGACCCTGCCGCGCTGCATGGGCGCGGGCAGGGCGGCCAGGAATCGGCCCAACGCGGCGGGGGACAGCAGCCACCAATGTCCGGACAGCGCGGCCCCTGCTGCGCCGTCGGGTACCCGGGTGGTGGCGGGTTTCGCCGGTGTGGTGGGTAGCACCGTCATCCGGTAGCGCGGCGATGTCGTGACTTTGGCGGCCCGGCGGGCGCCGAGGTCGGTGAGTTGGTGGGCTTGGGGGCCGCCGCGCAGGTGTGCGCCGAACACCACGAGTTCGCCCGCGTCGCCCGGGCCGAGCGGCCAAACATCCACCGGCGCTTGCTGTCCCGATGCGAGCGCGGCGACATCGACGTCGACGGCGTCATCGAACGCGCGCGCCCGCACGGTGATCCCGAACTGCGCCGGGCCTGCCGTGCCGATGGGAACCGCGACGGCGCACATGTCGAAGAAATTGCAGAAATTCGTATAGGTGCCCATCTTCGAGTTGAGCCGACCGAATCGGCGGCCACCTCGTCGATTCGGGGGTGCATGGGAGCCGTCGGCACCACCAACGCGTCTACGCCGTCTAGTGAGGCTATGGCGACGGTGCGCAGCCGGTCCCCTTCGCGCCGGTCGCGCACGAGTCGGTGGGCGGGTATGTCGCGGGCCGCGGTGATGATGCGTTCGACGGTCGGATCCAGCGCCGCGTCGGGATGCGCGTCGATGAATTCGCCTACCGCGGCATAGCGTTCGCTCACCAGCGCGCCGTCGTAGAGCAGCTTGGCGGCGGCCAGGAACGGTTCGATGGCGACGGTCACGATGCGTGCGCCGGCATCGGCGAGTGTCGCGACCGCGGCGTCGAACGCAGCATGCCACTGCGCGTCGAGTACCGGCAGCGCAGCGGGTACGGCGACGACGGGGGCGGGCGATGCCGCCAGCCGGGTGTCGGCGGGCCACGGCCGGCTACCGGCGCCGGCCGCCATCACGTTCATCGCCCGGTTGGCGAGGTCGAGGACTGCGGCGAAAATCGTGACGCAGTCGATGGATTCGCACGCCGGGACCACACCGTCGGTGCTGATCACCCCGACCGTGGGTTTGATCCCGACGATGCCCTGCAATCCCGCCGGGACGCGGCCGGAGCCGGCGGTGTCGGTGCCGATCGCGATATCGGCCTCGCCGGTGGCCACCGCCACTGCCGAACCCGAACTCGGGCCGCCGCTGATGTATTCGGGCCGGCGTCCACCTCCTCGGCGGGCCGCTTGCTGATCCACACCGTCATGGCGATCAACCTACGGGTCGTCGATCCACAGTGCGCAATTCATCCACAGCCGCCGCGTGGCGGGCCAGCGCACGCCGGAGATGTCGGCGCCCACGCGGTAAATGGCGGTGTCACCGACGGTGCGATGCACCTGAAAGGCGCCGTCGAAGCGAAATGAATGAAAGGAATCAGAAATGTTCGAAACACCGTTCACAGTGGTCGGCACCATCGTCACCGATCCGAAGCGGCGCCAGGTCGGCGATCAGGAGGTTATCAGTTTCCGGGTGGCCAGCAATTCGCGGCGCCGCACCGCCGAGGGCAATTGGGAGCCCGGCAACTCGCTTTTCGTCACCGTGAACTGCTGGGGCCGGCTGGTCACCGGCGTCGGTGCCGCGCTCGGGAAGGGCGCGCCGGTCATCGTGGTTGGAACCGTGTACACCAGCGAATACGAGGACCGTGACGGAGTCCGCCGTGCGTCGCTGGAAATGAGGGCCACCTCGGTGGGACCGGATGTCGCGCGCAGCATTGTGCGTATCGAGAAGCGGGGCTACACCGGCGGCAAAACCGACAACGGGGCCGGTGCCAAGGCTTCCGACGACGGGGAAGCGACCGACCCCGGCGAAGGCGAAGAGCCCGGCGAGGCCTCGGAGTCTGAGGAAACCGAAGCCGCCATCGGCGCAAAGGCGCTGCCACTGTCGGCTTAGCTGAATCCGGCCAAGCCTACGATGGTCGGCGAGCAACGCAAAGACCACGAAAGGCAAAACACGGCATGGCCGAATTCATCTACACGATGCGGAAGGTCCGCAAGGCGCACGGCGACAAGGTGATCCTTGACGACGTCAACCTGAACTTCCTTCCGGGCGCGAAGATCGGCGTCGTCGGCCCCAACGGGGCCGGTAAGTCGAGCGTCTTGCGGATCATGGCCGGTCTGGACACCCCCAACAACGGCGACGCGTTCCTGGCGCCCGGTGCGAGCGTCGGCATCCTGCAGCAGGAGCCGCTGCTCAACGAGGAGAAAACCGTTCGCGGCAACGTCGAGGAGGGCCTCGGCGACATCAAGGTCAAGCTCGACCGGTTCAACGAGGTGGCCGAGCTGATGGCCACCGATTACTCCGATGAGCTGATGGAGGAAATGGGCCGGCTGCAGGAGGACCTGGACCACGCCGATGCGTGGGACATCGACTCACAGCTCGAGCAGGCCATGGACGCGCTGCGCTGCCCGCCGCCCGACGAGCCGGTCACCCACCTGTCCGGCGGTGAGCGTCGCCGGGTGGCGCTGTGCAAGCTGCTGTTGTCCAAACCCGACCTGTTGCTGCTCGACGAGCCGACCAACCACCTCGACGCCGAAAGCGTGCAGTGGCTCGAGCAGCACCTGGCCGACTACAAGGGCGCCATCCTGGCGGTCACCCACGACCGCTACTTCCTGGACAACGTCGCCGAATGGATCCTGGAACTCGACCGTGGCCGCGCCTACCCGTACGAGGGCAACTACTCCACCTACCTGGAGAAGAAGGCCGAGCGGATCGCCGTGCAGGGCCGCAAGGACGCCAAGCTGCAGAAGCGGCTCAGGGACGAGCTGGCCTGGGTACGTTCCGGCGCGAAGGCCCGGCAGGCCAAGGGCAAGGCGCGACTGCAGCGCTACGAGGAGATGGCAGCCGAAGCCGAGAAGACCCGCAAGCTCGACTTCGAGGAAATCCAGATCCCGACCGGGCCGCGGCTGGGCAGCGTGGTCGTCGAGGTCGAGCACCTCGACAAGGGATTCGAGGGGCGCCCCCTGATCAAGGACCTGTCGTTCACGCTTCCCCGCAACGGCATCGTCGGCGTCATCGGGCCCAACGGTGTCGGCAAGACCACGCTGTTCAAGACCATCGTCGGCCTCGAACAGCCGGACAGCGGCATCGTCAAGATCGGCGATACCGTCAAGCTCAGCTACGTCGACCAGACCCGCGCCGGCATCGACCCCAAGAAGACGGTCTGGCAGGTGGTGTCCGACGGGCTGGACTACATCGAGGTCGGCCAGAACGAGATCCCGTCGCGCGCCTACGTGTCCGCGTTCGGTTTCAAGGGCCCCGACCAGCAGAAACCGGCCGGCGTGCTATCCGGCGGTGAACGCAACCGGCTCAACCTGGCGCTCACCCTCAAGGAGGGCGGCAACCTGATCCTGCTCGACGAGCCGACCAACGACCTGGACGTCGAAACGCTGTCCTCACTGGAGAACGCGCTGGACAATTTCCCGGGCTGCGCGGTGGTCATCTCGCACGACCGCTGGTTCCTCGACCGCACCTGCACGCACATCCTGGCGTGGGAGGGTGACGACGACAACGAGGCCAAGTGGTTCTGGTTCGAGGGGAACTTCGCAGCGTACGAGGAAAACAAAGTGGAACGACTTGGTGTCGAAGCGGCTCGTCCGCACAGGGTGACCCACCGCCGGCTCACACGCGACTAATGTCGCTCCTGGGTACCAGTGCCGGTACGCAGGTGTGAGTCAGGAGCGTCGCATGACGGTCAATCCGAAGGCCCCCGGAGGTCTGGAGCAAAGCGAACCATCGGCCCTCACCGCCGAGGCTGTCGAAACGCTTGTCAGGGCCTACACCGCGACCTATCGCGGACCCCACGGAGACGCACCAGGGGAGGATGCCGCCGTCACCGGTCCGGCAGACCGGATATCCGCCGACGAGATGATGTCGCGGGCCGTCGTGGCGGCCCATTACCGGCTGGCCCGGCGCCGACCCGTCGGTGACACCCGGGTCGCGGTCTACGCCGACGACGATCCCGCAGGATTCGGCCCCGCGCTACAGATCGTCACCGACCACGCGTCGATGCTGATGGACTCCGTAACGGTGCTGCTGCACCGGCTCGGTGTGGTCTACACGGCGATCATGAACCCCGTGTTCCGGGTGCGCCGCGGGCCCACAGGCGAGCTGTTGGAGATTCAGCCGGCGTCGGACGCCGCATCTGAGGACGGGATCGACGAGTCGTGGATCCACGTCGAGCTGGCGGGGTCGGTGGACCGCAAGTCGCTGGCCGAGGCCGAGCGCCTGCTGCCCAACGTTCTCGCCGACGCGCGCCAGGTGGCGCTCGATTCGGGCGCAATGGCCACCACACTGCGGGGCCTGGCCAACGAACTCGACACCGACCCCGAGGGCCGCTTCCCCGGCCCCGACCGCCAGGACGTCGCCGCGCTGTTGCGCTGGCTGGCCGACGGGCATTTCGTGCTGCTGGGCTATCAGCGCTGCACGGTGCGCGGCGGGAAGTCGTCGGTCGACCCGTCGAGTCGGCTGGGCGTGCTGCGGCTGCGCCAAGACGTGCTTCCGGAACTCACCGCCAGCGACGATCTGCTGGTGCTGGCCCAGGCCACCATTCCCAGCTACCTGCGCTACGGCGCCTACCCGTACATCGTGGTGGTCCGCGAACATCCGGGAAACGTCGCCATCGAGCACCGTTTCGTCGGCCTGTTCACTGTCGCCGCCATGAACGCCAATGTGCTGGAGATACCGTTGATTTCGCGTCGCGTGAACGACGCGCTCGCGATGTCACAGGGTGACCCCAGCCATCCGGGGCAGCTTCTTCTCGACATCATCCAAACCATCCCGCGTTCGGAGCTGTTCGCGCTCAGCTCCAAGCAATTGCTGGACATGGCGATGGCCGTTGTCGACCTCGGCTCGCGGCGGCGAACGCTGCTGTTTCTGCGTGCCGACCAACTCGGCCACTTCGTTTCATGCCTGGTGTACCTGCCGCGCGACCGATACACCACCGCCGTCCGGCTGGAGATGCAGGACATCCTGGTCCGCGAGCTTGGCGGTGTCAGTATCGAGTACGCCGCCCGCGTCAGTGAATCACCCTGGGCAGTGGTGCATTTCACCGTGCGGCTGCCAGACAGCACACGTCCTCAGGACGTCGATACCTCCCTGGACAACGAGACCCGAATCCAGAACCTGCTCACCGAGGCCGCCCGGACCTGGGGTGACCGGCTGCTCGGAGCGGTGAAGTCGGGGTCGATCGACCAGGCCGAGGCGGAGCACTACGCCGCGGCATTCCCAGAGGTCTACAAGCAGGCTATCGCACCCCTGGACGCGATCGACGACATTCCGGTCATCGAAGGGCTGCAAGATAATTCGGTCAAACTTGTATTCTGCGAAGGCGGAGCAGACCAGATCGCCCAGCTGACCTGGTACCTCGGCGGACGGTCCGCGTCGCTGAGTCAGCTGCTGCCGATGCTGCAGTGCATGGGCGTGGTTGTGCTCGAAGAGCGGCCGTTCACCGTGACCCGGCCCGACGGCTTGCCGGTGTGGATCTACCAGTTCAAGGTTTCGCGACACCCCACCATGCCCGTCGCCCCCACAGGCCCAGAACTCGAGGCCACCGCCCAGCGGTTCGCCGACGCGGTCACTGCGATCTGGCATGGTCGCGTGCAAATCGACCGGTTCAACGAGCTGGTGCTGCGCGCGGGCCTGACCTGGCAGCAGGTGGTCGTGCTGCGCAGCTATGCGAAGTATCTGCGCCAGGCCGGCTTTCCCTACAGCCAGGCCCATATCGAAGCGGTGCTCAACGAGAACGCCGGTACGACACGATCGCTCGTCGAGCTCTTCGAGGCGCTGTTCGATCCGCACCCCTCCGACTCGCCGAAACGTCGCGACGCGCAGACCGCCGCCGCGGCGGTCGCCGCCGACATCGACGCCCTTGTCAGTCTCGACACCGACCGTGTACTACGCGGCTTCGCATCGATGATCCAGGCCACATTGCGGACCAATTACTTTGTCACCCATCCGGATTCGGCCCGGCAGCAGAATGTGCTGTCACTGAAGCTGAATCCGGGACTGATCGACGAGCTACCGCTGCCGCGGCCCAGGTTCGAGATCTTCGTGTACTCGCCGCGCGTCGAGGGCGTGCACCTGCGGTTCGGATTCGTCGCCCGTGGCGGCCTGCGTTGGTCGGACCGCCGCGAGGACTTCCGCACCGAGATACTCGGCCTGGTCAAGGCACAGGCGGTCAAGAACGCCGTCATCGTCCCGGTCGGCGCCAAGGGCGGGTTCGTCGTCAAGGAGCCGCCGGTGGCCACCGGAGATGCGGCCGCCGACCGCGACGCCGCCCGCAACGAGGGCATCGCCTGCTACAAGCTGTTCATCGCCGGGCTGCTCGACGTCACCGACAACGTCGACATGGCCACTGGGGCCGTCGTCACCCCGCCGGATGTGGTGCGTCGCGACAGCGACGATGCCTACCTCGTGGTGGCCGCCGACAAGGGCACCGCCACCTTCTCCGACATCGCCAACGGAGTCGCGAAGTCCTACGGATTCTGGCTGGGCGACGCCTTCGCGTCGGGCGGTTCGGTGGGCTACGACCACAAGGTCATGGGCATCACCGCCAAGGGCGCGTGGGAGTCCGTCAAACGACATTTCCGGGAGATGGGTGTCGACACCCAGTCCGAGGACTTCACCGTGGTGGGCATCGGCGACATGAGCGGCGACGTGTTCGGCAACGGCATGCTGCTGTCCAAGCACATCCGGTTGCTCGCCGCCTTCGATCACCGCCACGTCTTCCTCGATCCCGATCCCGACGCCGCCAGCTCCTGGGAGGAACGCAAGCGGCTGTTCGAGCTGGCCCGATCCAGCTGGGAGGACTACGACCGATCGCTGATCAGCGAGGGCGGCGGTGTCTTCAGCCGCCAGCAGAAAGCCATCCCGATCAGTCCGCAGGTCCGGGCGGTCCTCGGCATCGACGCCGATACCGAGGAGATGACGCCGCCGGAGCTGATCCGCTGTGTTTTGAAGGCGCCGGCGGACCTGTTGTTCAACGGCGGCATCGGCACGTACGTCAAGGCCGAAGTGGAGTCCGACGCCGACGTCGGTGACCGCGCCAACGACCCCGTGCGCGTGAACGGAAACCAGGTGCGCGCCAAGGTGATCGGCGAGGGCGGCAACCTCGGTGTCACGTCGCTGGGCCGTGTCGAATACGACCTGTCCGGCGGCCGGATCAACACCGACGCACTGGACAACTCCGCCGGCGTCGACTGCTCCGACCACGAGGTCAACATCAAGATCCTGATCGACTCACTGGTCACCGCCGGCAAGGTCAACGCCGACGATCGCACCGAGGTGCTGCTGTCGATGACCGACGAGGTGGGCCGGCTGGTGCTCGTCGACAACGAAGACCAGAACGATCTGATGGGCACCAGCCGTGCCAATGCGGCCAGCCTGCTGCCCGTGCACGCCCGGATGATCAAGGACTTCGTCGCCGAACGCGGGCTGAACCGCGAACTCGAGGCGCTGCCCTCGGAAAAGGAGATCCGGCGGCGAACCGAAGCCGGGCTGGGCCTGACCTCGCCGGAACTCGCCACTCTGATGGCGCACGTCAAGCTGGCTCTCAAGGACGACGTGCTCGCCGGCGACCTGCCGGATCAGGAGGTATTCGCGTCCCGGCTGCCGCGCTACTTCCCGTCCCGGCTACGTGATCATTTCGCTAGCGAGATCCGCTCGCATCAGCTGCGCCGCGAGATCGTCACCACGATGATGGTCAACGATCTCGTCGACGTCAGCGGGATCACCTACGCCTACCGGGTCATCGAAGATGTCGGTGTCGGCTCGGTCGACGCGGTGCGGGCCTACTTCGCGACGGATGCGATCTTCCGCATCGAGGAGGTGTGGCGACAAATCCGCGCCGCGAACGTGTCCGTGTCGGTATCCGACAGGATGACGCTGGATCTGCGCCGGCTCGTCGACCGGGCCGGACGCTGGCTGCTCAACTACCGTCCGCAGCCGCTGGCCGTCGGCGCCGAAATCAACCGATTCGCCAAGAAGGTGGAAGCGCTGACACCGCGGATGTCGGAATGGCTGCGGGGCGACGACAAGGCAATCGTCGCCAAGGAAGCCGCGGAGTTCAGTTCGCACGGGGTGTCGAACGACCTGGCACACATGGTGGCGGACGGTCTCTACCAGTACAGCCTGCTCGACGTCATCGACATCGCCGACATTGCCGATCGCGAACCCGCGGAAGTCGCCGACACCTACTTCGCCCTGATGGACCACCTCGGCACCGATGGTCTGCTCACCGCGGTGTCCCGGCTGGGCCGCGACGACCGCTGGCATTCGTTGGCGCGCTTGGCGATTCGCGACGATATTTACGGCTCGCTGCGGGCGCTGTGCTTCGATGTGCTCGCCGTCGGTGAGCCGGAGGAGAGCGGTGAGGAGAAGATCGCAGAGTGGGAGATGACGAACAGCTCCCGCGTGGCCCGGGCGCGCCGGACGTTGACCGAGATATATGAGGACGAAGAGCACGACCTGGCAACGCTGTCGGTCGCGGCGCGGCAGATCCGCAGCATGACACGAACGAGTGGAACGGGGTCCTCTGGGTGACGACGGCCTTCGTAGCGCCGGTGCATGTGCGCTGGTCGGATATCGACATGTATCAGCACATCAACCACGCCACCATGGTCACCATTTTGGAAGAGGCCCGAATCCCGTTCCTGCGTGAGCCTTTCGGTGCCGATATCACGACGATCGGGCTGTTGATCGCCAACGTGAACATCGACTACAAAGGCCAGCTGCGACTGGTGGATTCCCCGCTGCAGGTGACTATGTGGTCGAAGCGGGTACGAGCCGTCGACTTCACGGTGGGCTATGAGGTGCGGTCGGTGAGCGCCCTGCCCGACTCGAAGCCGTCCGTTATCGCCGAGACTCAGCTGGCGGCCGTGCACATCGAGGAGCAACGACTGCGGCGGCTTTCCCCTGAGCAACGAGAGTTTCTACAGCGCTGGTTGCGATGACGGGCGCCGGCGAGCGCGGGATCTGGCTGGACGACGCCACCCACCGCGAGGATCTCGCAACATTCGCCGAACGGGCGATGCGGCTCGACGATGCGGCCGTCATCCGGCTGCGGGAGCGGTCGGGCGGCCTCGTCGTGGCCTGGGTGGCCACCGGCTTCGACGTGCTGGCCAGCCGGGTCGTCGGCGGGCGGGTGCGGCCGGCGGATCTGTGCGCAGGTGCCGACGCGCTCACGCGCGGGCTGACGGCGATGGAGCGCACGGGCCATGTCGATCCGGGTTTTCCGATGGACTCGGCGTGGCGCGGGGCGCTGCCGCCGGAGGCGGGCTTCGTGCACCTCGACGACGTGCCGGCACGCGTCATGCTGGACCTGGCGCAGCGCGGCGTGGCGCTGGCCAAGGAACACGGCAGCGCACACGGGCCACCCATCTCGCTGCTCGACCAGGAGGTGGTCGCGGTGAGTTCCGAAGATGCCAGCGTCGGCATTCCGATGCGCTGCGTATTCGCCTTGACCGCAATGGGTTTCCTGCCGCAGTCGGCAGCCGCGGCGCAGGGTCTTGGCCTGGACCCCGACACCGTTACCGCCGACGAGATCGTGCGCGTGCGTGTCCTTCCGGCGTGGCTGCGCATCGACGCACGATTCGGATCGGTGTATCGCCGCCGCGGCGACCCCGCCCTGGTGCTGCGCTGACGACTACACCAGCCAGGCGGCGGCGTTGGGCGGCAGCTTGCCGTCCACCACCGCAGCACTGGCCAGGATGAGTTCACCGACCGGCAGCGCCATCGGCCGCCTGCCGGCATTGAGCGCGCAGACCAGACCGCCACCGACCAACCGGAACACCAGGCCGTCGCGTTCCGATCTCAGCCATTCGATCGCCATACCGTCGAATTCTGCTCGGCTGCACCGTAATTCGAGTGCTCGACGGAAGAACGACAGCGTCGAGTCCGCCGAGTCCAGCTGGCGTTCGACCGTCAGCGCCGACCATTCCGGCGGGATCGGCAACCAGGTCTGCGGGTTCTCCGAGAACCCGAACGGGGGAGCGTCGCCGCCCCACGGCAGCGGCACCCGGCAGCCGTCGCGGCCACGCCGGGTGTGCCCGGAGCGTTCCCACACCGGATCCTGCAGCGCCTCGTCGGGCAAATCCACGTTCGGCAACCCAAGCTCTTCGCCGTTATAGATGAACGCGGCACCCGGCAGGGCAAGCATCACCTGCGCCATCGCGCGCGCCCGCGCCAGCCCGGTTTCGCCGCCGCCGTAGCGGGTGACGGTCCGCTCGGCATCATGGCTTTCCACCGTCCAGGTCGGCATGGCGCCCACGAGTGCGACTGCGGCCAGGGAGTTTTCAATCGCATCGCGGATCTCGGCCGCGTCGAAATCGGCCTGCAGAAGCCGGAAGTTGAAACCCAGGTGCAACTCGTCGGCGCGCAGGTATTCCGCGAACCGCGCGTTGTCCTCGACCCAGACCTCGCCGATGGAGATCGCCCCGGGGTAGTCGTCGAGCACCGAGCGAATGGCGCGGTGGATATCGTGCACACCTTGGTGGTTGAAGCGCGGATCGTCGTCGCTGATCCTCAGCAGGCTGCTGTCGGTGATCTCCATGTCGGGCAGCCCCGGCGGCTTGGCCATGCCGTGTGCGACGTCGATGCGGAAACCGTCCACGCCGCGTTCCAGCCAGAACCGCAGGGTCTTTTCGAGGTCGTCGAACACCTCGGGGTTGTCCCAGTTGAGGTCGGGCTGCTCGGCATCGAACAGATGCAGATACCACTGGCCCGGGTTGCTGTCCGGCTCGACGACCCGGGTCCACGCCGACCCGCCGAAGACCGACAGCCAATTGTTCGGCGGATGAATGCCGCCGGGACCGCTGCCGTCGCGGAAGATGTAGCGCTCCCGCTGCACGCTGCCCGGGCTGGCCGCGAGCGCGGCCCGAAACCACGGATGCGCCGAGCTGGTGTGGTTGGGCACCAGGTCCATGGTGATCTTGATGTCCCGCCGGTGCGCGGCATCGACGAGCCGGTCCAGCGCGTCGATCCCGCCGAACAGTGGGTCGACATCGCGCGGGTCCGACACGTCGTAGCCGTGATCGGCCATCGGCGACACGGTGACGGGGTTGAGCCAGATCGCGTCGACGCCCAGTAGCTCGAGGTAGTCGAGCCGGCCGATGACGCCGTCGAGGTCACCGATGCCGTCACCGTTGCTATCGCGGAAAGACCGCGGATACACCTGGTAGAACACCGCGCGCGACCACCACTGCGCGGTGGCGGGGTCCGACGAGGTCATCGGGCACCATTCTGCCGCAGCGATCAGAACGGCGAGTTGACCATGGAATGGGCGGCCATCTCGAGATAGGCCAGCAGTTCCCTGCGGTGCTCGTCGTCCAGGGTCTGCGAGTCGATCTCGGCGACGGCGGTGTGCATGCAGCGCAGCCACGCGTCGCGCTCGATGTAGCCGATCCGGAACGGCGCATGGCGCATCCGCAGCCGTGGATGCCCGCGTTGGTCGGAGTAGATCCGCGGGCCGCCCCAATACTGTTCCAGGAACATCCGCAGGCGGTCCTCGGCGGCGTCGAGCTCGTCTTCGGGATACAGCGGACGCAGGATCTCGTCCTCGCGGACCAGCGCGTAAAACCGCGACACGATGGTGTGGAACGTCTCATGCCCGCCCACCGCGTCGTAGAACGACTGCTTCTCCACTTGGTCCATCGGCTCCATTGTGGTCCATGGCGGGCGGCGGATTCCGCGTCGGGTGAGCGGCTGCGGCTTTTGAGTAGCGCACTACTCTTGTGGTCCGCCGAACGTCGACGCATTGTGGCGGTGTGACACGCCCACGGGGCCCAGAATTCGATCCGAATGCTCTGCACGGGTCGGTCATCGCCGTTCCGCTGCTCGAGCTCATGAAGCGGCAGAACCGGTCAACGCTGTACAGCGTGGTCATCGACCTGGATTACCGCTACCCGTATGGGCTCGACGCCGCGGCAGCGAAGGTGAACGAGTACGTCGAGCAGATGACGGCCCGCTCAAAGACCAAGGCCGTACAGGCGGCCAGCCCCCGGGTTTCCCAGTACGTCTTCGCGTGGCTGACCGCAGCGTCGATCCGCCGGATCGTTGCACTCGACCGGGACGACCCGCCCTCGGCGATATTTCGGATCTGGCCGGATTTCGAGATTCGTCCGCTGATCAACAAATCGGCCCAAACCGTGAAGGCCACCGCGGCCCGCACCTCATTCGCTGCGACCGGAACCGACATCGTCTGGGCGGTAGTCGATTCCGGCATAGACCGGACACACGAGCACTTCCGGCTGCACAACACCCTGGACGTGTCGGCGCCTCTGGCCCACCGAGACTTCACCGACTTGTCGGGCGGCGGATCGGCAGAGGTGGACAACTACGGCCACGGCACGCATGTGGCCGGCATCATCGCCGGTGAGATGACGACGGCGACCGTCGTGCGCGCCGAGCGCGATGAACAAGGCGATGTCAACTACCGAACCGAGCAAGTCACCGGGATGGCGGGCATGGCGCCGATGTGCCGCCTGGTCAGCTACAAGGTGCTCGACGACCGTGGCAAGGGCATGCACAGCGCGATCATCACCGCGCTACAGCACATCGACGAGGTCAACAACAACGGGCGCGATCTGAAGATCCACGGGGTGAACCTCTCGGTGGGCTATCCCTTCGAGCCTGAGTGGTTCGCGTGCGGCGAAAGCCCGCTGTGCGTTGAAGTCTCCCGACTGGTGCGGTCGGGGGTCGTCGTCGTGGTCGCGGCCGGCAACACGGGTTACGGCTTCAACCAGGCCGAGTCGGAGGCACGGCAGCTGACGGCCGCGGGGATGGACCTCACCATCAACGATCCAGGTAACGCCGACCCGGCGATCACCGTGGGTTCGACGCACCGCGACATGCCGCATCGGTACGGAGTGTCCTATTTCTCCTCGAAGGGCCCAACCGGTGACGGCCGGGCCAAGCCCGATGTGGTCGCTCCCGGAGAACGGATCCTGTCCTGCGCGGCCGGCGCGATCCGGGACAAGATCCTCGCCAAGCCCGACATCGCGCCGCCGATCCACTACGTGGAACACAGTGGAACGAGCATGTCGGCCGCACACGTGTCGGGCGTCATCGCGGCGTTTCTGTCCATCCGGCCCGAGTTCGTCGGCCGTCCCGAGGAAGTCAAACGCATCTTCACCGCGACGGCGACCGACCTGGGGCGGGTGGCGAGCTTCCAGGGAAGCGGTCTCATCGACGTCATGCGGGCGATCCAGTCCGTCTAATGACCGGAACAGGAGCACAACACCATGCCCGAAATCTCGAGCGCCGAAATGCAATTCGACAAAGATGCACGGGTGGTCGGCAACGTCGACGCGGTTCTCGCGCTCGCCAACGGCCCGTGTACGGATCTGATCGTGGCATCGCACGGCTGGAACAACGACGCGAACGACGCCCGGGCACTGTACGACCAGTGGAGGGCGTCAATGCGCAACGTGCTGGCGCAGGGCCGGGTACCCGCGCTTACGAACCGCGCGATCGCGTTCGCCGGAGTGATCTGGCCGTCCATGAAGTTCGCAGACGATCAGGGCAATCTCGGCGGTGCGGCCGCGGGCGCGTCGCCCGGCGACACCCACGACATCCTCGAGAAGATCGACGAGCTGCGCACGTTGTTCCCGGATCCCGCCGCGCAGCAGGCGCTGGATGCGGCGGCGGCGCTCGTTCCCCTGCTCGAAGATCGCGCGACCGCCCGCAAGCAATTCGCCGAACACATCCAGACGCTGTTCGACCGCAATGCCATCGATGACGAGGACGCCAGCAACGACCTGGTCGAGATGGACGGTGGCGAGCTGATGAAGCGGCTGGCCCTGCCGATCGCCGTCCCCGCCCGCCCGGACGACGTCGGTGGCGCCGCCGGACTCGGCGACACGGGCGCGGCGGCCGGATTCGGCGACTTCCTCAGCGGGCCGCTCGGCGCCGCGAAGAAGCTGCTCAACTTCGCCACCTACTTCGAGATGAAGGCCCGATCCGCCGACATCGGCACCCGCGGCGTCGCTCCCGTCATCGCCCGGATCCGCACCTCGCGGCCCGACCTGAACATCCATCTGCTCGGCCACAGCTTCGGCGCCCGGCTGGTGTCGGCAACCGCCAAGGGCCTGCCCCAGGACAGCGTCGCCACGCTGAGCCTCGCCCAAGGCGCGTTCTCCCATCACGGGTTCGCCCGCGATTTCGAGCCCGGCAAGAACGGATTCTTCCGGCAGGTCATCGACCAGAAGACCGTCCGCGGCCCGATCTTGATCACGAAGACCGCCAACGACAAGGCCGTCGGCCTTGCCTATGCCATCGCGTCGCGCGTCGCCAACGATGCCGCTTCGGGCGTCGGCGATGCCAGCGACAAGTACGGGGGTATCGGCCGCAACGGTGCGGTCAAGACGCCGGAAGCCGTCGACGGCCGACTGCTGGCGGTCGGCGGCTCCTACGCATTCCGGCCGAGGGCATTGCACAACCTTCTTGCCGACGACTTCATCCGCGATCATTCGGCGGTGAAGGGTGCGGAGGTTGCCTACGCTGTGCTTTCCGCAATCGGTGCCAGCTGACGTCATGGGATGTTCATTCGACTGACCTGCGGACACGGTCCAATTTATTGTGCGATCAACCCCAATCCATGGTGGACTGTCCGTCGGAGGACGAATGGCGCAGCGCAAGAAGAGCCGGTCAAAATTGGCTGGCCACCGGCATCACGGGTCCGCGGCGGGCTTATCCGGGTCCGCGGCGACCCATGCCCAGACGCGCGTGCTGCACAGCGTCGACACCCATCCGCCAAGTACCGGGCACGACGGCTCGATCTGGGGCCGCCGTCGCGTGCTGCTGCTGAACTCCACATACGAACCGTTGACCGCCCTGCCGATGCGCCGGGCGGTCATCATGCTTATGTGCGGCAAGGCCGACGTCGTGCACGACGACCCGGGGGGCCCGATCATTCACTCCGCCACCAGGGCCATCGTGGTGCCGTCGGTGATCCGGCTGCGGTCCTACGTGCGGGTGCCCTACCGGGCCCGCATCCCCATGACGCGCGCGGCGTTGATGCACCGCGACCGGTTCCGCTGCGCCTACTGCGGCGCCAAGGCCGACACCGTCGACCATGTGGTGCCGCGCAGCCGCGGCGGCGACCACTCCTGGGAGAACTGCGTGGCCGCCTGCTCGACATGCAACCACCGCAAGGCCGACCGGCTGCTCGGCGAACTGGGCTGGACGCTGCGGTCGGTGCCGGTGCCTCCGAAGGGTCAGCACTGGCGGCTGCTTTCCAACGTCAAGGAACTCGACCCCGCATGGGTGCGATACCTGGGTGAGGGCGCGGCGTAGGGCACTGACCCGACAAATCCCGACGGGTGGGATACGGTTTTCGTCGTGAGCACTGCACTTACCCATTCCCTTCTCGTAGGGGTCCCGCTGTTGGTCCTCGCGGTCCTGGCCGCGCTGATCTACCGCCACAAGGGGCCGCACCCGGACACGTACAAATTGTCCGAGCCGTGGACGCACCCGCCGGTCCTGTGGGCAGCAGATGAACCTGCCGACCACGGTCACGGCGGACACGGTTCGCATCCGCTGACGGTTGGAGGTGGCGCAAGTGGCAATTGGTGAAGTCGCGACCGTCGAGCGAGCCGGCCTGCCGCACGGTTACGCCGTCACGTCCAGCGGCCGGATCTCCGGTGTCACCGAGCCGGGCGAGTTGTCGGTGCACTACCCGTTCCCGACCATGGACCTTGTCACCCTCGACGACGCGCTGAAGTACGGATCGCGCGCGGCCAAGGCCCGCTTCGCGGTGTACGTCGGTGGCCTCGGCGACGACACCGCGGCGACGGCCCGGGAAATCCTGGCGGAGGTGCCCACGCCCGACAATGCGGTGCTGCTGGCGGTCTCGCCGGACCAGCGCGCGATCGAGGTGGTGTACGGCTCGGAGGTCCAGGGCCGCGGCATCGAGTCCGCCGCACCGCTGGGGGTTTCGGCCGCCGCGTCGGCCTTCCAGCAGGGCAACCTGATCGACGGGCTGATCAGCGCCGTACGGGTGCTGAGCGCCGGCGTCTCACCCCCCTGACCGGCCTTCCGCGAGCGAGCGTGTCTGCCGCGCGACACGCCGTTATGGCGTGTACCTTCACGCACGCTCGAGCGCCGCGAGCGTGCGCGAAATGCCGCTTTGTCGCGGCGTGTCGGCGCGCAGACACGCACGCTCGCGGCTAACGGCCAGGCGAGCTGATGTCGAACGCCCGCGCGCGCAGTGCGCGCTCCACACCCGCGCGGCCCTCGAGCACCAACCGCCGCAGCGCGGGCGGGACCTCCCCAGCCAGGAACTCGTCGGCGGCATCCAGGCCGTCCTGGCTGATATCCCACGACGGATACAGCCCGATCACCACCGTCTGCGCGACCTCGCTCGAACGCCGCTCCCACACCCCCGAGATGGCATCGAAGTACTTGGCCTTGAACGGCTGCAGCAGCTCGGCCTGGCCGGGCTGGACGAAACCGGCGATGACCGACCGAGCGGTGATGTTGGCCAGGGTGTCGTCCTCGATGACCTGCTGCCATGCCGCGTCCTTGACCGCGGCCTGCGGTCGGGCGGCCGCGGCTTGCGCGGCGTGACGCTGGCCCGCAGCGGTCGGGTCACGCTCGGCCTCGGTGTCGATGAACCGGTGCTCGGTCCCGTCGGCATCGACATCGCCGCTGGCGGCCAGCGCGGTGACGATGCGCCAGCGCAGATCGGCGTCGACGACCAGCCCGGACAGCCCCTGCTCGGCCGGATCGGCGTCCAGCAGCGCCGCCAGCACCGCGACGTGGCGCAGCGACAGCGCCGAGCTGCACAGCGCGTTGACGTACGCCAGTTGGTGGTCCGATCCGGGTTCGGCACCACGGGCCAGTTCCAGCAGTCGGTCGGCGAAGGCCGGCCAGCCGTCCGAGCGGGCCCAATCCGGGTCGGCATAGGAGTTGAGCGCGGTCTGGGCCTGCAGCAGCAGCCGCTGCGCCACCCCCACCTCGGTTTCTGCGTGCAGACCCGCCTCGACCAGCGCCACGAAATCGCGGGCCTTCATCTCGGCTTCGCGGGTCATCTCCCACGCCGCTGACCAGGCCAGCGTCCGGGGGAGCGGCTCGGCGATGTCTGCGATGCGGGTCAGCACGGTCTGCAGCGAGTCGGGATCCAGACGCAGCGAGCAGTACGTGAGGTCGTCGTCGTTGACCAGGATCAGCTTGCCCCGCGAAACGCCTTGCAGCGCAGGAACTTCAGCGACATCGCCCTCGACGTCGAGTTCTTCGCGGTGTACCCGTACCAGCTTGCCGGTGCCGTCATCGTCATACACGCCGACGGCCAGCCTGTGCACCCGGGTCTCACCGGCGCCGGGCGCCGCACCGCTCTGACTGACCGCGAAACGGGTGAACCGTCCGTCGGCGTCGAGGTCGAAGTCGGCGCGCAACGTGTTGAGCCCGGTGGTCTTCAGCCACTGTTGCCCCCAGCCGGACAGGTCGCGTCCCGATGCTTTCTCCAGTGCGCCAAGCAGATCCCCGAACGTCGCGTTGCCGAACGCGTGGTCGCGGAAATAGTCGCGCAGACCGGCCAGGAACTCTTCGAGCCCGACGTAGGCGACCAGTTGCTTGAGCACGCTGGCGCCCTTGGCGTAGGTGATGCCGTCGAAGTTCACTTCCACCGCTGCCAGGTCGGGGATGTCGGCGGCCACCGGGTGCGTCGACGGGAGCTGATCCTGCCGATACGCCCACGACTTCTCGGAATTGGCGAACGTCGTCCACGCCTCGGTGTACTCGGTGGCCTCTGCCTGGCACAGCACCGAGGCGAACGTCGCGAACGACTCGTTGAGCCACAGGTCGTCCCACCAAGCCATGGTGACCAGGTCGCCGAACCACATATGCGCCATCTCGTGCAACACGGTCTCCGCGCGACGCTCGTAGGACGCGCGGGTGACCTTGCTGCGGAAGACGTAATCCTCCAGGAAGGTCACGGCGCCGGCGTTCTCCATGGCGCCGGCGTTGAACTCCGGGACGAACAACTGGTCGTACTTGCCGAACGCGTAGGGCACACCGAAGTTGCGGTGGTAGAAGCCGAATCCCTGTTTAGTCTCGGTGAAAAGCCTTTCGGCGTCCATGAATTCGGCCAGCGACTTGCGGCAGAACAGGCCGAGCGGGATGTCGCCGTGCTGGTCGGCAAACGTGTCGTCCCAGCGGGCGTACGGGCCCGCGATCAACGCCACCAGATAGGTGCTCATCCGCGGGGTGATCGCGAACGTGTGCCGCTTGGCGGTGCCGTCCTCCTCGACACCCAACGTCGCGCCGTTGGACACCACCTCCCAATGCGACGGCGCGGTGACGGCGATATCGAAGGTTGCCTTCAGGTCGGGTTGGTCGAAGCACGCGAACATCCGCTTGGCATCTGCGGTTTCAAACTGGGAGTACAGGTACACCTCGCCGTCGACCGGGTCAACGAAACGGTGCAGGCCCTCCCCGGTGTTGGAGTACCGGCAGTCGGCGTCGACGACCACGACGTTGCGCTCGGCCAGCCCGGTCAGCGGGATGCCGGTGGATTCGTCGTAGCCCGACACGTCGATCTCGCGACCGTTGAGGGTGGCGCTGCGGATGGTGCCGGCTGCGATGTCGATGACCGTGTCGGCGCCGGCCAGCGCGTCGAAATCGACAGTGGTCACCGAGCGGAAGGTCTGTTCGCCGGGTCCGCCGCTGGCGTCGGTGAGATCGAGGACGATGCGGTAGTCGTCGACGGTGACGAGGGCGGCGCGTTCGACGGCCTGGTCGCGGGTCAGATTGGGAAGTGCCACGACGCCCAACACTAGCCGCCCGACCGTCAAATGGTCGGGCGCCCGCTACCGGTAGAGGCCCGGGACCTGAAGCCAGTCGAGGAAGGTGCCGTTACCGATCGAGGACATCATCGACGGGCAGTACATCGATATCGCGATGCCGGTGAAGAACGCCGCCATGTCCGGTGAGATGCCGTTGTTTCCCACCCTGGACGCGACACTGGCCAATGTTTTGCCCGGCTCGACCAGCATGGGACACACGGCCCGACCCAACGCGACTGTGCTCGCAGGATCGTTGTAGGTGACACCGGCGCTGTTCAGCGCGCCGAGGAACGCGTCATCGTCGCTGTCGGCGCGTGCCGGTGCCGCCGACATGGCGGCTGCGGTGATCAGGCCTGCGACCACTGCTCCCACGCGAGCGCGCGTTGACCAATTGCTCACCGTCACAACCCGTTTCCTGGTCTGCGCGATCATGTCTCGACACTCCATCTGTTTGCGATGCAGTCACGGGCTCCATTCACTTCGGTAACAATGGTTGACAATGGTCACAAGAACAACACGTTTGGGTGAAGGTTTGCGCACTATGCGTTTCCTGCGCGGCCTCAGCGCGATGCCTGTGCTTCTCCGGGAACAGCCGGCCCGCGGGCATAGTTGTGCTGAACGGCTGTCTGATTTTCGACCGAGAGGACCACGGAATATGCCCGAGAAGTCTGTTGCCGATTTCTGGTTCGACCCGCTGTGCCCGTGGTGCTGGATCACCTCGCGCTGGGTCCTGGAAGTCGAGAAGGTCCGCGATATCGAGGTGAACTTCCACGTCATGAGCCTCGCGGTGCTCAACGAGGGTCGCGACCTGCCCGAGGAATATCGCGAGGGACTCAAACAGGCCTGGGGACCGGTGCGGGTGGCCATCGCCGCCGAACAGGCCAAGGGCCCCGAGATCCTGAGCCCGCTCTACACCGCGATGGGCACGCGGATCCACAACCAGGACAACAAGGACTTCGACGTCGTCATCAAGGAGTCACTCGAAGAGGTCGGGCTGCCGGCCGAGCTGGCCGAAGCCGCGAAGACCGACAAGTACGACGAGGTGCTGCGCAAGAGCCACCACGAGGGCATGGACGCGGTCGGCGACGACGTCGGGACGCCGACCATCCACGTCAACGGCGTCGCGTTCTTCGGCCCGGTGCTGTCCAAGATTCCGCGCGGCGATGAGGCCGGCAAGCTGTGGGACGCGTCGGTGACCTTCGCGTCGTACCCGCACTTCTGGGAACTCAAGCGCACGCGCACCGAGCCGCCGACGTTCGACTGAGGACAGCCTCGAGTTCGCCCCCGAGATCTGCGCCGGGGCTGTGGTTTCGTAGATCACAACCCTGGTTCAGGGTTTCGACGACCGAGCCGCCGACGTTCGGCTGAGGGCTGGCGGCGCTCTGACACAATGACCGCCATGCGCGTCTACCTGGGCTCCGACCACGCCGGCTACGAACTCAAGCAGCAGATCATCGAGCATCTGCGCAACACCGGCCACGAGCCGATCGACTGCGGGGCCTACACCTACGACGCCGAAGACGATTACCCGGCGTTCTGTATCGCCGCGGCGGTCAAGACGGTGGCCGACCCCGGCAGCCTCGGGATCGTGCTGGGCGGATCGGGTAACGGCGAGCAGATCGCCGCCAACAAGGTGCCCGGCGCGCGCTGCGCATTGGGCTGGAGCGTGGAGACCGCTTCGCTGGCCCGCCAGCACAACAACGCGCAGTTGATCGGCATCGGGGCGCGCATGCATTCGGTTCCCGATGCGCTGTCTATCGTCGACGCCTTCCTGACTACACCGTGGTCGAAAGCCGAACGGCACCAACGTCGTATCGACGTCCTGGCCGACTACGAACTCACCCACGTCGCACCGCCGGTGCCCGGCGCGCCGGCCTAGGGATGCCCGAGGGGCACACACTGCACCGGTTGGCCCGGCTGCATCAGCGCCGCTTCGGCCGCGCGCCGGTGACGGTGTCCAGCCCGCAGGGCAGATTCGTCGACGGCGCCGCCGCCGTTGACGGCCGGATCCTGCGGCGCGCCAGCGCCTGGGGTAAGCACCTGTTCCACCACTACGCCGGCGGTCGCGTCGTGCATGTGCACCTCGGTTTGTACGGCACGTTCACCGAGGCACCCATTCCGATGCCGCTGCCGGTCGGTCAGGTGCGCATGCGCATGGTCGGCGCCGAATACGGCACCGATCTGCGCGGCCCGACGGTGTGCGAGGTGATCGACGAGGCTCAGATCGACGACGTGGTGGCCAGGCTGGGTCCGGACCCGTTGCGCCGCGATGCTGACCCGGCACCGGCATGGGCGCGAATCTCCAAGTCCCGCAGGCCGATCGGCGCCCTGCTGATGGACCAGGCCGTGATCGCGGGGATCGGCAACGTGTACCGCAACGAACTGCTGTACCGCCACCGCATCGACCCGTACCGGCCGGGCGTGATGATCGGCGCGGACGAGTTCGACGCGATGTGGAGCGACCTGGTGGCGTTGATGAGGATCGGGTTTCGTCGCGGCAAGATCGTCGTGGTGCGGCCCGAAGACGACCACGGCGCACCGTCCTACGCACCCGGGCGGCCCCGCACCTATGTCTACCGCCGCGCCGGCGATCCGTGCCGGGTGTGCGGAACCACCGTGCAGACCGCGGAGTTGGAGGGGCGCAACGCGTTCTGGTGCCCGACCTGTCAGCAGTAGGGCAGCACCGGCGCGGCATTAACGCGACAATCGGCGGGTGGAACTGATCCTCGTTGTCGTCGGCGCCATTGTGGTTACCGCCATCGCACACCGTCGCGGGCTGGAACCCGCACTCATCCTCGTTGTCGTCGGATTCGCGGTGTCGTTCGCGCCGGAGTTCGAAGGCATCGAGCTGGAATCCGAGGTGCTGTTGTCGGTGGTGTTGCCGCCGCTGCTGTACTCGGCGGCGCTCGACTTCTCGTTCCCGACGTTCCTGCGCAACATCCGGCCGATCCTGGGCCTCGGTGTCGGCCTGGTTGTCATCACCGCGTTCGCCGTCGCCGGGGTGGCGTCCTGGCTGGTGCCGTCGCTGACCTTCGGCACCGCGCTGATCCTCGGTGCGGTGGTGGCCCCGCCCGATGCCGTCACCGCGGTGGCGGTGGGCCGCAGACTGGGGCTGCCGAAGAAGGTGATGGCCATCCTGACCGGCGAGAGCCTGGTCAACGACGCGGCTGCGCTGTCGCTGTTCTCTTTCGCGGTAGCCCAGGTCGCCGGTAGCCGGGCGTTCATCGAGAACCCGCTACTGCTGTTCGGCTACAGCGCCGTGCTCGGGCCGCTCGTCGGTGCCGCGCTGGGCTACGTCACGCTGTGGATCCGCCGCCGGCTCGCGCACCCGGGGCTGGAAACCATCCAGGGTCTGGTGGTGCCGTTCGCGGCGTTCATCTCCGCCGAACACCTGCACGCCTCGGGTGTGCTGGCGGTGGTGGTGGCCGGCTTCGTCGTGGGTCACGGATCGCTGGAGGCCGGATATCAGACCCGGCTGCAGGAACGGTATGTGTGGAATTCGGTCGACGTCATGCTCGAGGCGTTCGTGTTCGCCTACATCGGCCTGCAACTGCGGTTCGTGCTCGAGGACCTGCACCACGCACACGAGTCGCTCGTCGAGGTCGCGCTCGCCTCCGGCGTGGTGCTGCTGGTCGTGCTCGCGATCCGACCGGCATGCGTGTTCTTGATGTTCGGCCGCGGCCTGTTGTTCCGCCATGTCGAAAACCGGCTCAGCGTGCCCGTGCCCGTGCGCGGCGGGCGCGGCGCGCTGGGTACCCGCAGACGCAAGAGGCCGGGCAGCTTATCGGCTCTTGTCGACCGCCGCTCGCTGACGTGGCAAGAGAACGTGGTGGTGTCCTGGACGGGCATGCGCGGCGTGGTGACTTTGGCGGCCGCCTCGGGCATTCCGCTGATGACCGTCGAGGGCGACCCGTTCCCCGAGCGGGCCACCATCCAGGCCATCGCTTTCGCCGTCAGCGTCGGAACGCTGCTCCTTCAGGGTTGGACACTGCCGCTGCTGATTCGGTGGCTGGGGCCGTCGTTCGAGGCGGACCGCGCCTCCGACGACGCCGAAACCCGTAAGGCCGAGCGGATCGTGCACGCGGCCGCCGACGACGTGCTGGACGGGTTCACCGACAACCCGCCGCCGGGACTGGACGCTTTGACACTGGCCAACATCCGCCAGACCATCGCCCGGCATTCGCAGGACGCCGACGAGATGCCCGACCCGGAGTCGCACACGTTGCGCGCGGAGGTGTTCTCATCGCTTTACCGCGACGTGTTGTCGGCACAGCGCACGGCGCTCATCGCCGAACGCGACGAGGGTCGCATCGAAGACGAGGCGGCGCGGGCCATGCTCGAACGGCTCGATCTGCAGGAGGCCGGCGTGTCGGCGCGGTTGGAAAGCCGGTTCTGATCCTGGCCGAGCAGACGGAAAAGCGCCCAAAACCTCGGCGTGTCGGGGGCTTTCGCGTCTTCTCGCGCTAGAACCCGCCGAAGTCTCCTCCGCCGAAGTCGCCGCCGCCGAAGTCACCGCCCCAGCCGCTGTCACCGCCGCCGCCGTCCCAGCCACCGCCGTCGCCGCCGTAGTCGCCGCCAGCGTCGCCGCCGGCGTCCCCACCGGCGTCTCCACCGGCATCTAAGCCGTCTTGGTAGCCCTCACCGTAACCCTGCTCGAAACCCTGTGCGCCGTAACCCACTCCGTCCATGTCCGCGAACATCGCGTCGAACAGCAACACCGAGCCGAGGCCCCACGCGCCGGCCACCAGTGCCGGCTTCCACCACGGCTCGGAGTACCAACCCGACGGAACCGGCCGCCCGGCGACGCGACCGCCGGGGTAGTAGTTCGGGGTGCGCTCCGATGGGGTGGGCGAAGCCTCGATTTCGCGCCCCTCGAAGTTCACCCGCCGGTCCTCGGTGACCGTGCCGGCGGACCGCTGTCCGGTCAGCGACTCCAGTTCGGGCCCGGGGTCCATGCCCATCGCGACGCGGGCGGCGCGCACGTAGTACAGCCCTTCCATCGCGCTTTCCTTGGCCAGCGCGGCCTGCCGTGCCGTGGTGGCCTGGTCTATCTGTGACGACGCGGCGGTGTACCGCTCGGACGCGTCGGCCATCGCCTGCTTGGAGGCCTCGTCGGTCCCGGTTAGGTTGAGCACCTGGCCGCCAAGGCGTTCGATCGTGCGGCGGGCATCGGCCTTGGCGTCGGACAGCGACGCCGCGCTACGCCTGCCGGACGCCCGCGACGAGGCCCAGACGGCCAATCCGATCGCGGCGATGACCAAGATGATGAGTATCAGCAAGGCGCTGTCCATGGCGTCCAGAGTACCTGGCAATATGCTGAAAAATACGCGCCGCGGATCAGTCTCTCGTTACGCCCACAGCGGAGTAGACCTCCTCGGACAGCGCCACGCTGCGCGGGTCGGCGTTGGCCTTGGTGGCGTCGAAATTGTTCATCACATACGAGTAGCCGATGCAGTGTTCGAGGTCGACGAACGCGAAGGAGCCACCCGAGCCGCCGTGGCCGAAGATCCGCTTGTTCGGGCCTGCGACGCCGCCCTGATTGAGCATGTAGCCCAGCCGTCACCCGCCCACAATCGACCGTCAGCCTTCCCCCGGAGCCTCTTTCGTGTTTTTTTAGAGTTCTACGCGCTTAAACGTCACATGCCCAGCGCTGACATGACTTGGTGGCGAAAATCGACCGAGCGCCACCCCGAGTCCGCCGAGCCACCTCGTCGTCGGTACAAACCCAGCGCGATCGACAGGCCGGCCATCGATGTTCGTTCAGGCTGACGGTGCCCCGGCCTGCCGTCGGCCAGCACTCGCGGATTGCGGCTTGTTGACCATCTCGCGCGCGGTGATGCTCCGGCCGGCACGCCCCAACCGTGGTCGGCTACCCGGGGCCCCAGCACGACGTCGGCTTCGCGTCCGCCCTGCGACACCCGGCAGCGCTCCACGTGCTCGTGGGTGAGCAGCTTCTCCTGGGCGAGCGCGTTGTAGAACGTCGACATGCCCAGCGCGCTGACATGAGCGTTGGTGGCGGGAAACTCGACCGAGCGCCACGCGCCGAGGTCCGCCGAGCCCACCTCGTCGTCGGGCACGAAACCCAGCGCGGTCGACAGGCCGGACATCGGATGCTCGTGCAGGCTGACGGGGTGCCCCGGCGCATCGCCGTCGGCCAGCACGGCGCGGATGTGCGGCTTGTTGACCATCTCGGCGCAGCGGTGATGCTCCGAGGCCGGCAGGCCGACGTGCACGTCAATCCGATCTCCGGAGTGCGCCGAACGCCTTGCCGCGGCGCCGTCAATTCCCCTTCGCGGGAAGGTGGGGTAATCAGTATGCGCTCGTCAATTCGGATTCATAACCTTCCGGAACGACCGTGATCGCCACGGTTTGAGATGTCTCCTGACCATCTGCGTCCGCGACGGTGAGTCGCAGTATTTGACGGCCAACAGACAACTCGCTGACTGTCGCGCGTAGGCCGTCCGCGAGGAATCCGTCGCGTTGCGACGTCCAGTACGCGTACGCGGGGTCAGCGGTTCCGTCCGGGCGGGCGTTAGTGGTGCCGGCTAGTTCGACGGTTTCACCATGGCGGAAGAGCGTATCGGGTTCCGGGAGGTTGATCGTGACGTGCCGCACCAATTTTCGCCCCTGCACGGCATCGGGTACATCGACCAATGTGGTTCGAAAGCCGGTCGAGGCCGCGAGCTGGAAGCGTACGCTTTCAACGCCGTCCAGCAGTTCATCCGGTACCTCGACTTGAGACTGCTTGACGTTGTTGGCTAGTGGAATCCACGTATAACCGTCATCCGGCGTGTATCGGACCATGATGTATGGCTTTGGCCGAGCGTCGGCTCGTTCCGTCCAGCTGAGTGTGATCGTGTTGGTTCCGTCGCTTCGGCCGGTTTCAGTCACCTTGGGTGTACTTATCAGCGACGCGGTCACCGGTTCCTCAATCTCCCACCGGGCCAGTTCAACGCCATCGCGAACGACTGCGACCTGAGCCGCGGATTCAAACCACGGCAATACCTCCTGGAAATCTTCATAGGGCGCGGTCGGCGGCCGGTCAGCAGGTCGTGCGCAGTTCACCGAGGCGAGGATGAGATCGTCCCCGTCATACAACTCGATGAAAAGATCCATCTCGCCCTTGCCAGACGGTGCCCGAGCTTCGCCAGGCAGGTGCAGGGCCCACTGAAGATCCACTGACTGGTTGCGGTACAGGCGGAACGCGACGAGCAACTTCTGCGCGTCGGCAGCAGCATAAGACTCGCGTTCGTCTTCGGCCCATCCGAGAATCGGCCCGTTGAATGCCCGAAGATAACCGTAGGGCGACGCCCAGAGCGGCGGGCCACAGTAACTCATGATGTCGCCCTGCTCCGGGCCGAACAGTGTCCAAGGGTGCGAACCGGTGAGGTCGACGCCCCATTCGCCGATACCGGCGCGCGAGACGGCGTTCGGGTAGTCCGGGTAGTTGGAGTCGATTTGGGTCAGCGTCAGATTCGGATTTATGCAACCCGCAACGTGGTCATCTCCGGGCAGCAACCAGTGACCGAGTTCATGGGCGAACAGTTGGGTGCGGTTCACCGTCGACTGTAGCGACTGATTCAGCTGGTGGCCGAAAATGTTCGCGCCGAATTGATGAGTGGGGAGCAGTGCCACGAACAATTCGTTGCGGGCAGGCGTTGGAGTGGTTCCGTCGCAAACCGTTTGGATATCGGCGCGCACTGCATCGTAGTTCTCGGGGGTCTGCAACGGCCCCGTGAAGGGGCGCGTGCCACGGTCACGAATGTCAAGTCGTGGCAACGGCCATAGCCGTTCGGCCTGTGCCATGGTGGACTGGCAAGCGGCGAACGAGGGCGGCGCGAATTGCAATGGGTTGGGGGTTCCGGGGATTGTTTGAGAAAGCGCGATACGAAAGCAGTGGATGATCGGTACACGCCGAGGGTAGAACCGCGATGAGAGTGAATAGCTGCTGCGATAACTGGAGTCGTCGGCGTCATCTTCATGTCCCACGAACCACGCGTGCACATCGAAGCGGGCCGATCCCCAACACAGGTCCGGTGGCACGAAAAAGTTCAGCGTGGTCCACATGTCGCCGCGCTGAGACGTTCCCGAGGGGCTGAGCGTCGGAAAGTTCGATGCGGTGATTCTGCGTCGCAGCGTGTCGTACTTGAGTGTTGTCTCGTTGTACCCCATGACATCGCAGAAACCATGGACTTGCTTGCCCTCGGTGAGGAGCGATGTCAGATAGACGCGCACCAGGAGGGCCTTGCCCTCGACGAGGAATACGGAGTTGTCCGGCCCGGCGCCGGTCCCCCCGTTCGAGTAGTACTGCGTGGACTGCGTCAGCTCGGGGCGATCGACGACAAGCAGCCGGACGACCGTGGTCGGCATCTCGTAGCAGCCGAGGTCGTGCATTAGGTCTTGGTAATACGAGATACGGTCGTTGATTTGTTCGATGTTGCGAGCAGCATCCTGCTTCGCTTCGTAGCTCGTGGCGGACTGGTACCGGTCAGACCACCGACTCAGTTGGCGCTTCTGATCCAGGATCGTTTCGTGAAGATTGCGACACTCGGGTCTGCTGAGATCGGGCGATCCGAATGGAGCGACTCGCAACGCGGCCAGGTTTTCGGCATCGAAGTCGGACATCGTTGTCCCCTTGCCTTAACGATGATGCTGACGAAAACCGTACTCCGCGTATCACTATCCGTAGACGTGTTCGACATGAAGCGCGATGGCAATGCATCGCGCCGAAAGATTCTGCAATCACACATACCTGGAGTTCCCGTTGTCGTCTAGCTCAGGGCCGGCCGCACGCGTATCGTTACGCCAACTATTGATTCCCGGCCCGGGCGGGTGTCCCGGTTTCGGCGAGGCCGGTCAGTGCCTGCGGCAACGGGCCCTGGTGCAGGACGCCGAGGCGTTGGGTCGCGCGGGTGAGTGCGACGTATAGCTCGGCCGCGCCGCGTGGGCCGTCGGCGATGATCCGTTCCGGTTCCACCACCAGGACGGCGTCGAACTCCAGGCCCTTCGTCTGCGACGCCACCACCGCGCCCGGCACACCCGGTGGCCCGATCACGACGCTGGTACCTTCGCGTGCGGCTTCGTCCCGGACGAATTCCTCGATGGCAGCGGGTATTTCGTCCTCGGTGACCCGCCTGGACCATGGCTGGACCCCGCACGCGCGGACCGACTCCGGTGGCTGGACCCCGGGCGCGAATTCGGCGAGCAGGGCGGCGGCAACGGTCATGATCTCCGCAGGGGTGCGGTAGTTCACCGACAGCGACCGGTCGACCCAGCGGCCGGGTACGTACGGCTCCATCATCGTGTCCCACGAGGTCGCACCGGCGACCGAGCGGCGTTGGGCGAGATCGCCGACCACGGTGAAGGATCGGTGCGGGCAGCGCCGCATCAGCACCCGCCAGTCCATTTCGGACAGTTCTTGGGCCTCGTCGACCACGACGTGCCGGTAGGTCCAGTCCCGGTCCGCGGCGGCGCGTTCGGCGAGTTCCCGGGTATCGCGCTCGAGGAATCGATCCGCCAGGTCCTCCGCGTAGAGCATGTCCTGGGCGAGGAGGTGATCCTCGTCGTCCATCAGGTCCTCGCGGCTGATCATGTTGTCCAGCACCCCTGCTGCGTACTCGGCCTCGGCCTTGCGTTCCCGCTCGGCGGTCTGGTCGGCGGCTTTGTCGCGGCCCAGCAGGTCGACCAGTTCGTCGAGCAGTGGCACGTCCGAAACCGTCCAGGCGTCGCCGACGGCGCGCCACAGCGTGGGGTCGGCGCCCGCCGCGCGCAGTCGTTCGGGGGACGTGTACAGCTGTGCCAGCAATGTTTCCGGCGTCAGGATCGGCCAGAGTTCGTCGAGCGCGGCGATGAACGCCGCGTTGTCCGCGAGTTCCTTAAGCAGGTCCGACCGCACCCGCTCCCATGCGTTCCGGTCGTCGCGGGTCAGCCAGCCCTTGCCGATCCGGGCAATCGCCCTCTCGGTGAGCACGTACGTGACGATCTCGCCGAACACCGCCCGGGCCTCGTTGTGCGGCTGCCCGCTCGCACGCGCCTCTTGGATGGCCCACTCCGCGGTCTCGGCATCGATCCGCACCGTGACGTCCGCCAGTTGGATCGTCAGCGGATGCTCAGGCAGCCGCTGACGATCGGCGACTGCCGCCGCGAGCACGTCGAGGATCTTCAGCGAGCCCTTGAGCCGCGCGGCGTCCGGGGCGTCCTCGGCGGTGATGCGCATACCGGGCACGAGGTCGCCGGTGGTCATGAACACCACGTTGGACTCGCCCAGCGACGGTAGAACGCGGCCGATGTGGTTCAGGAAGGCCGGGTTGGGCCCGATCACGAGCACGCCGTGGCGTTCCATCCGCTCCCGCTGGGTGTAGAGCAGGTACGCGACGCGGTGCAATGCGACAACGGTCTTCCCCGTGCCTGGGCCACCCTCGATCACCAGCACACCGTTGTGAGCGAGCCGGATGATCTCGTCCTGTTCGGCCTGGATCGTCGCGACGATGTCGCGCAGCCCGTCACCGCGCGGCGCGTTGACCGCCGCGAGCAGGGCCGCGTCTCCCCGACCACCGCGCTCCGCGTCACCGGGGCGGCCGAGGAACTCGTCGGTGAAATCGACCACCTGACGCCCGCGGGTGTGGAACTGGCGGCGCCTGCGCATCTTCTCCGGGCTTGCGGCGGTGGCGACGTAGAACGCGCGCGCCGCCGGGGCCCGCCAATCGAGCAGCAGCGCTTCGTGCCCGTTCTCCTCGTCGAGCAGGCCGATGCGGCCGATGTAGGAATGTTCGCCCGAAAGGGTGTCCAACCGACCGAAACACAGTCCGTCGTCCGCGACGTCCAGCCGCTTCATCCGGTTGCCCATCGCACGCACCTCGGCGTCCCGATCCACGAGCGTGCCGCCATTCTGGACGTCGATGGGGGCCCGCAACGCCGCGCGGTACCTACCCTTCACTCGCGCGCGCTCGGCGTCGAGCCGCGCGTAGAGCGCGGTCACGTAGCTCCGCTCGGACTGCAATTCGTCTTCGTACCCTCGAGTTGACACATGCCCCTCACTTTCTGTGCCTCGACGATCCAGTGTGGTTCACGCGGACACTGGCGGCCGTTCTCGGCTGACCTGGTCGAGCAGCAGCGTCGCGGCCACCGTCGCACCGTCGGTGCGGATCGTGCCGGCCACGGCGGTCGCTCGTGCGCGGGTTTCGGGGCTCAGGGCCGTCCTGAGCGCGGCTGACAGGGAATCTGTGGTCGGAGTAGGGCCGTCGTGTGCCGCACCGATGCCCAGGTCGGCTACCCGGCCGGCCCAGTACGGCTGGTCGGCTATCTGGGGTACCACCACCTGAGGCGCGCCGGCCCGGGTGGCGGTCGTCGTCGTGCCCGCGCCGCCGTGGTGCACGACGGCGGTCACCCGGCCGAACAGTGCCTGCAGGTTGACTTCGCCCACGTCGAAGCAATCGTCCTCGTAGTCGATCAGGGCCAGGTCGGCCCAGCCGCGGGAGACGAGCACGCGACGGCCCTGCGCTCGGATCGCCTCGATGGCTACCCGGGTGATGTCCTTCGGGGCGCGCACGCTGCTGAAACCCACGTACACCGGTGGTGTGCCGGCGTCCAGGAACGCCACCAACTCGGCCGGGAGTGGGCGTTCGTCGGGCAGGATCCACGCGCCGGTCTGCACGACGTCGAGCTCCGTCGACCCACGCCATGGGGCAAGGGTCGGGTCCGCCGCCAGCCACGGGCGGTCGGTGAAGACGTAGTCGCGGACGTTGTCCACCGGTGGCAGGCCCATCGCCACCCGGTGGGAGTTGAGCGGCGGGCCGTACAGCGCCTGCACCCGCTCGGCATCCACGTCCCACAGCACCCGGTTGTCGGTCTCGCCCGGTGGGAACGGCCGGCCCGGCCTCGGCAGCGGCGAGTGATGCGGCGACGGCAGCACGGGAGGAATGAAGGTCGCGTACACGTAGCGGATGCCCAGTTTCTCGGCTATCGACCGCTCGCCGGCCGGCATCAAGCCGGTCGCCACCAGCGCGTCACATTCCTCGACCGCCGCGGCGACTGTGTCGAACTGCGCTGCGACCAAGTCGGCCGCGACCCGGGGCGCGTCCGCCGTCGACGGCGGCGTCGCGCCGTGCACGAGCGCGCGCACCGACTGGCCGACCGGCACCAGCGGCACGTCGACACGGGCCAGCAGGTCCGCGAAGTCCGGCGGCGCACACACCCGCACCTCCGTACCCAGTGCCCGTAACCGCACCGCGAGCGCCACCAGCGGTTCGACGTCCCCACGCGACCCCCACGTCGACAACAACACCCGCATTTTCGTTACCCCCATATTCCGCAGGTTCTGGCTTCGACCAGCGATTCTGCGGCACAACCCGGGTCTTGCCGCAAGCCCCCCAGTGCGCTATAGATTGAGAGTGGAAGGCGTGGGTACGCCTTCCATTTCACGTCCGCTGTGGATGGACAACCTCCTCGCGAAGCCGCACGAGCGCTCGGCGGAGCTCGCCAAACCCATGCACGACAGCGAGCACGCTGAGGATGACACCACCAAAGTCGTAGTTCCGGTATCGCTCCATGCCAGAGCAACATCCGCTCATGCCGCTTATCGAGCGGTTTTCGCTGGTCTAAGCTTGCGAACGCATGTTCGACGAGCGGGCAGTAATGCCTAACCAGCCGATACTTGGAGCGGGCGACGGGAATCGAACCCGCGTAGCTAGTTTGGAAGACTTTTACCATGCCCGAACGCGGGTTCGGAAACGTCTGGTAGACGGCGCGTCAGCTAACCCAAATTTGCACTGCAACTGTGCCTTTAGTACGGCTGGCACACGAGCACGGTACGGCTCCGGTACGGCTACGGTTCGGTTGCGTGTACGGGACCGATACGGGACCAGCGGCGCGTCGGCGGACCGGGGCGGTGGGCGGTTCCGCACATAGTTTTCACGCCAGGGTTTCTCGGGCGCGGCGGGCGCACAGGACGACGACGAGCGCGAGAGTGTGGGGGCGATAATTGAAAGGACCATAGGAGCGGAGGGGTCATGCGAGCGGCACTTGGTGCGGCGGCGCTCGGGTTGGCACTCATGCCGACCGCCGTCGCGGCGGCCCAGCCCACCACGTCAGGCGACGCCGAACAGACGATCGCAGGGTTGCAATCAGAGGGTTACGACGTGATCGTCGATCGGGTAGGCACCGGCGATCTCTCGCAATGCGAGGTGACCAGCGTCCGGCATCCACAGACCTTGACGCAGACAATTGTCACAGGGCATGACCACAATCGTGACGTCGTCACTGTCGTCGTCAGCAAGTCGATCCATGTGACGCTCGACTGCGGCGTCTGAGCTTGCTGATTACTGCCGCGCCAGCTCCGCTGTAAGCGATCAGTTCCGCGTTACCCACCGCGCGGCCCGGCGTCAACGGTTTGCCGATAGATCTCGGCGACGCGTCCGGGATGGCATCATCAGCCTTGACGAGCCGTCGCGGAGCTTGCTAGGGCGAGAAACGAGCGTCCCCTTCTCTCCGCAGCGTCTCGACGGCGGGATGTTATCCGTGGCGTGTTGAGCAGGGTAGGGGCTCGATGGATGCAGATCAGGTCGTACGCATCGCCCTGACCTTGGTTACGCCGATCCTGACCGCTGTAGTGGGGATCGTTGTCCTCGTGATCGGGGATTGGCGCGAACGCAGAACTCAGGCCGGACGACGCAAGGTGGCCTTCGAAGATGCCAGCAGGCAAGTCGCTTTCGCTGCCGAATGGTGGAACGCCAGCAAGCTGGTTGCCGACCACTCCCCCGACGCAGAACAGCGTGCCGCCACGCGAGCCCAGGCTTGGCTGGACGAAGCCTCAGCGCTCATCGCCGAATCCCACCCGCCACCTGTTGACGAAAAGCCGGCCATCACGCTTCGTCGACTGCTTCTCGCCTTCCCAATGCAACGCCGCGCCGCCGCGAGGGTCCTTCGGGGCGTCTTTTATTTCTGCCTCGGTCTGGTTGTTTTTCAAGTCAGTTCGGCGATCGGTGCCGCCTTGGGTAGGTCTGACACACTTGGCGTTCCCAACTATTTTTCTGAGGGGCTCATCTACGGCGACCTCATCGCCATATGTGTCTTGATGGTGGTCGCGATGGCCTTTCGTTTCTCGGCGCTGCACGTCGAGAAATCAGGATCTACGGCTCAGAATCGGCGGCTAACGCTTCGCAGTGCGTTGTTGTTGTACCGCTTCAAACGGCCTGCGGCCGCGATCGCACGCGTCGTCTTCTGGGTCTGGACAGCTTTGACGATCCTTGACGCGATAGTAACTGTAGTGACCGCCTTCGATGATCCGCGCCTGATTCCCGCAAACCTGGTCGCGCTCGTTGCGTTCGTGGGATGGGCGGTTGGCCTCAGATATTGGGCGGTTTCACTCGACGCACGCACAGCTACTGAGGTCCGCCGCGCGTCGTCCGCTACCACCACTACTGCGGTTTCGCCGGGCGGCTAGCTGCTACGTCGCGTCGCTGTCGAACGGCGTAGTGATCGGCTGCTGCGGTTGCTCTGACGCGGGGTGACCCCATCAGCTCCCCGCTACCGGGGCGACCAGTGTGCGCCGCCCCTGCGGCCTAGGTTGGCCGTAGCCACAAGCGCTGTCTCAGCGCGGGGCAGACCTACCGGGCGACCTGCTCACCAGGGTACCCACGCGCTTCGCTGGGCTTGCGGGGCAGCTGCCGGCCATGTTCGTCCACGGGTGGCGCATTTTGGCATGTACACGCCGCCCTGGCTCGGTGGTAGGCCGTTGAATCGCGGGGGCACTAGCCCAGGCCCGTAACCAAACTCCGATGGCTCTGTGTTAGCGGCGTACCGCGCTAGGGGGTCACGAGCTTTGCGGGGCGGGCGTTGGTGGTGGTGGTACGTCGCGCCATGGCTCGGGGGCAGTCACGGTTACGTCGCAATCGTCGTCGGGGCGGTATATGTGCCGCCCGTGGTGATTTGCATGGCTATCGCAGCCCCTCGGTGCCGAGTGCCGACGCCGAAGCCGCGCGCAAAGAAGCTGTCCTGCAACGGATACCCCTGCCAGTGGCCCGGAATATGCCGCAAGCCTGCATAAGCCGGGTTCGTGTGCTCGCGCATGGCGACCGGGTTGAGGTCATCGTTCGGCCCACCCGACGCGACCACTGCCACGTAGCCTTTGGGCACGAAGTTGCTCTGAATCAACAGCGCCCCTGCATAAGAACCCCATACCTGCAGCCCGTTGAAGTCAGCGTTGGGCACCGGGCCATGAATGGTTTCGTCCGAAATCCACGCGGGCATGAGGGCGCTCGGGATGAAGTCCCATTTTGGTAGCGAGCCGCCGGTGCGGTACTCAACCCCGGCGCGCCAGGCGGTCATCGTCGCGGCGTCCACATCGTCGGGGTGCGCGAAGATCAGGAATCTGTGAACCCGGCTGCGTACCGTAGCCGTGTTCTCGCACATGGCGGATCATGTCCTCGATGTCCTGCGAGTCAATAACCGACGACCCAGACGTCAGGTAATGCGTATGGTCGCCTGCAAATGTCTTTCCTAGGTACGGGGGCGGCACCATGCCGTCGCCACTCCACAACCCGTAACAGGTATGCTGCCAATCGTTCAATTCTGTGGCGGACGTGAACAATCGACGCAGAATGGTACCGGTGACGAGCTTGTTGTCGGCTTCTAGGCAGCGGGTCACCTGTGCCTGCACTTGCTGAGCGGTCGCGGCGCGGAGGAACTTCCACGTGGCCCTGAGTGAAAATGTCGAAGTCTTTGAAGTGGTACCCGAGCTTCAGAACGTCGCATCTGCCGCTGGATGCGGAAGCCGAGGAACTCGAACCCCTCGTCGATGTGGCAAACCCTGCTCTTCTCTACCGACAGGCGCAGCCCCATCGGCGCGAGCACCGCCGCGATCTCATCCCAAAGCGCTTCGGTATCAGCGCGATTGCCGTGGACCATGACGCAAAAATCGTCCGCGTAGCGGACGATTTTCATCGTCGGGACTCCGGCGCGCCGATGCTTGGCGCGTGTCCAGTACGGGCCGAGCGCCTTCCACTTCGCGTCGAAGTGCTCGTCCAGAACGGACAGGGCGACATTGCTGAGCAGCGGTGACAGAATTCCGCCTTGCGGAGTACCAGTGACAGCGTCCCGGTAGCCGAGATCCTTCGAGAGAATCCCGGCCTTGAGGAACGACTTCACCAGGGCCAGAACGCGTTTGTCCCCGATGCGTCGCCGCACCCGGTCCATGAGGGCCGAATGCGAGATTTCGTCGAAGCACGCCGTGATGTCTCCCTCGAAAACCCAGTGATAGGCCCGTGAGCCGCTGGCGAGGTAATGGATCTCGGCGATGGCGTCCTGGGCTCGCCTGCGTGGCCGGAACCCGTATGAGCACGGATGAAAGTCCGCCTCGAAGATGGGCTCCATCACCAGCTTCAGCGAAGCTTGCACGACACGGTCGGCGACTGTCGCGATACCCAGGCGGCGGAGCTTGCCGTTCGCCTTCGGGATCGTCACCTCCCGCACCGGATCCGGCCGGAACACCCGCTCCTTGAGCTCCTGACGGAGCCGCTGAAGCAGTCCGGCCGCCTCCACCGGGCCGAGAGATCGTGGTGCGATCCCGTCGGTTCCAGCGGAACGCGCACCCTTGTTCGTCCGCACCCGCTCCCACGCGACGGTGAGGAACGCGGGGTCATGAACGAGGTTGTACAAATCATCGAAGCAGCGGTCGGTTTCATCGACCGCCCAATGGTGCAGCTTGCGCTGCATCCTGCGTACTCGCAGCTCCGCCGTCTCCGGGTCGGGCCACGAAGCACTCGTATTCACAAGTGACCTCCACAGTCTGCGTACTTGCCGCGAACCCGCTGGAGCCCTTCGCCATGTGACCGGCTTTCCCGGCCTCGGACTACTACGGCTCCTCCGCCCCACCACACCGGCATCAGCCGACGACTGCCTTCCCCTCCCGCCCGACGGGCTGCCGGATCAGGTCGGGGACCGGCGCGATGGTTCCCGTGTTCACTGTCAACCGTTTGACGGGTGAGGTGCCCAGCTATGCCCCTGCGACCTCGTCACGGCTACGCCGCAGACCTTCACCGTGACCTCCGAACCGGCGACATCAACCGGCCCGCGAGTTCCCCGCCATTGCGGCGGGTGCGCGTCGCTGCCCAGCCCACATCCGCCAGGTTGGAGCTGGTGTTTTTCTCTTGAGAGGCGTTCAGCCGCTGGTTCCTCGCGTACACCTTCCCGTCTCGCTAGCCGGACCCGACCCGTCTGGTAGTACCAGGCCGTCCCGGCGTTGTCGGGGCTGCTTCCCACCCTCACCGACGTCTCCTCGGATCAGGCTGCCCCCAGCTTCTACCGCGCCACTGCGATGGCTCGGCGGCGGTGGTCTCTCACCCCCGCTCGGTTGAACAGCGCCTCACGGCGCTCTATGTCCCACGACCACACCTGATTCGGCCCGTTGGCGATGAGTTCGGGTTTCACCTTCGCGGGATGGGTGGCCTGGGCGCGGCGCTCACACACCTCGCCCGCTTGGCGCAGCAGCCGATAGAAGCTCGACTGCGAGCCGAGGTAGACACCTTCGTCGAGCAGCGTGGCCCACACCTCGGCCGGGGACATGTCGACGAACCGGTCGCTGTGCAGCACGTCGAGGATCGCCTGCTGCTCCTGGGCGCTCAGGGCACGCGGTTGCGGCCGTTCGCGGTGCGGGATCGGCGCCGGCCGCTCAGGTGCCGGGCTGACGCGGTGGCGCCGGTAGTAGCCGGCCTGCGACGCGCCTATGGCGACGCACCCATCCCGCACGCCGATGCGCCCGGCGAGTTCGGCGACGGCCTGGTCGGTCATGGCGTCCACCTCGGCTCGGTGTCCGCGCTCTCGGAGAGCGTCCCCAAGAGCGCGTGCAGTTTTGCCTGCACATCCACCACGAAGCGGGCCTTGGCCAGCTCCTGCTCCAATTGGCGCTTCTCGGCCTCAAGGCGGGCGATCTTCTCGGCCTGCGGGCCACGGCGCTTGCGGCCGCGCGGCACCGCCAACCCGGCCAGCGCGCCCGCATCGCGCGCCTTGCGCCACTGGACGATATGGCTGGAGTACAAGCCCTCCCGGCGCAACAACGCCCCCTTCGTGCCCTCCGGCGCGGCGTCGTACTCGGCCAAGATCTCCAACTTGTACTTGGCCGTGAACGTCCGCCGCTTCGCCCTCTCGGGCACCTCGGGATCGGGACGTTCCGTTCCAGCGCCACCCACCCGCCCAGGGTCTACGACCCCGGGCGCTCGAAGCAACGCGCTCACCTTGCTTGCCATTCGGGAATCTCTCCATCCCCGCCCTCGGGTCACTAATTGTCAGTGGGCGGGTGCCTCAGGTGAGCTTGACAGAGAGGGCGCTGGTCGGGCGGATCGCACGGGCACACCAAATTCCGTGGCTTCCTCCATCGAATCCGACGAAATGCTCTGCGGCACGGCATCGGCCACCTGGGTGGTCGGATACGAGAGTAGCTGCACGACCGCGCTACGTTCGCGGTTGTACATCTCCAGGACGTCTTGCACCTCGGCCCAAATCTCGTTGAGGTCAACGCCGTCGGCTGTCATGTTGACGAGCACGTCGCCTTGGGTGCTAATACCCTTCGCCACAGTCTCACCGCCTAAAGATGCTAGTAGTTAGGTCGGTAGCCTACGCGCTCAGATGCGCTGCGCGGACGGGCTATTAGAGTCGGGGCGGAAGTCCGGCATACGTCGCGCAGATAGGAAGCAGACGTCCGCGCGAATCGAGGTAGAATCGAATTACTCTCGCCTGTAGCCGATTTAGAGAGCGAGTCCGAGATGGCACGAGTACGCGAAGGTAAGTTGAGTCCGTCACCACCGCCTGGTCTTGAACTTAGTCGCGTGCCCACGATTAAGGGCAAAAAGGCGGCGTGGGAATGGATCAACAAAGACCTCCGCGTTGAGCTGACCTTGAATCATGTTGTTACAGCAACTAATAAGAAGCAGATACCGCGAACGATCATTCGGGGTGCGATCTTCTTCAGTACGCAGGATCTGTACGAATGGGTAATGGGGTATGTCGTCGCACAGCATCCGAAACACCTTGGCGCGCCCAACATAATTAGCACCCCGCCCTACCCGGCTTACACCAGCCCTGCCACCGACCAAAGGGAAGCCCGTGACCGGCCCAGGTTAACCCGTGAGCAAATAATCGACAGGTTCCCTGCGATAAATTGGCCCCCGATGAACCCGGCGCTGAACACGACGGTACAAGCCGTGCTTGACGCCGAGCGGATCGACCTCGCACTCGCCGCCGACCGGATGGCCCGCGAGCTACTCGGAATCGCCACGGGCGCAGAGTCAGAAGCCGTAAAGCTGGCCGCCGTGAAGGACGCGCTCGACCGCGCAGGCCTGGGCGCGAAAACTGAGGTAGCTCTTGAGCTTAAGCCATGGGAAGACATCATGGCCGACGTGGCGGGCGTGGCGACAATCACCCGCGCAGAAAGTAGAGCGCGGCGTGGTCTGCCCGACGACGCCTCGGCCCCGGCAGAGCCGCTGGACATCGTGGACGCCGAACTAGTGGACGAGCCCGACGACGCGGAAGCACCCGAGACGCCGCCTAGCTCCACCGGGGACGCATGTACGCCCGCCGAACGGGTAACCGGGGCCAAACCACCTACGGCAACGGCTACGCCCCACGTAGGCCGCGAGCTACAGACGTTAGATGAGGCCGCCCACGACGCCGCACGGGCCAACCGCAGCGCTACCCGAGTGGGCCGGGTACGGCGAGTGCGCTGAACGGCGCAAACGGCGTGCTAGAACCGTATCGAGAGGTTAGCCAGCTGGCGTACCGTTACGGGCGTAAGGCGGAACCGACCGGTTACGCCCCGTAACGAGACAGGAGACGAGATGGAGACTGCCGACGACGGGCTGTTTTTCGGGTACGCGCGCTGCAGCACCGACGAGCAAGCCGACAGCCGCAACGGGCTGGAAGCCCAGCGCGCGGCGATCGACGCCGAGGCGAAGCGGCGAGGCTGGATCGTGGAGCACTACGCCGACGGAGGCGCCAGCGGCAAGTACATCAACGGGAATTTACGGGAAGTGCTGCAGCTCTTGGCCTCCGGTCAGGGCGACGGCCTGATCGTGGCGAAGCTCGACCGGCTCGTGCGTTCAGTCGTACACGCCGCCAACATCATTGAGACCGCCGAGCGGCAAGGGTGGTCGCTGGTCGTGCTCGACATCAACCTGGACCTATCGACCGCCGCAGGCCGCATGATGGCCCGCACCGTCGTCAATTTCGCGGAGTATGAGCGCGAGCTGATCAGTGAGCGCACCAAGGCCGGGTTGGCGGCCAAGAAGCAGCGCGGCGAGCCGATCGGGCGGCCACGGCTGGCCAAGCCTGGCGTCGTGCGGCGAATCGTGTTGGACCGCAACAGCGGGCAGAGCTTCGCCAAGATCGCAGCCGCGCTGGAAGCCGAGGGCATCCTCAGCCCGGCGGGTCGGCCAAACTGGCAAGCGTCGACCGTGCGCCGCATCTACCAATCCGCCACAGCCGCAACAGAACAGGAGGCAAGCTAATGGCATCTGTACAGAAGCGTGTACGCAATTCCGGCACGACCACATACGTGGTGCGCTGGTACGCACCGGATGGCACCGAGCGCACGCGGGGCGGGTTCGGCTCGCGCAAGGCCGCTGAAGCCTATGCGATCAAGCAGGACGACGCGAAGCTGCGCGGAGTTACCTTCGACCCCAACGATGGCAAGGTGCTGTTCCGTGACGCGGCCCTAGCATGGTTAGCGTCCCGGCCAGACCTCAAGGAGACCACGCGGGCCGCGTACCGGGACGCCCTGGCGCCGACGGGGGACACGACGGCGAAGCGGCACAAGCGCCTGGCCGACTTGCGAATTGATGCGGTGTTCGGCGGTTATCCGATCAACGCCATCACCCGCGACGACATCAGGAAGTGGATAGCGCGAATGCAGGCGGCGGGCAAGAAGCCGTCCACGATCCGCAACGCCTACTTCCTCGTGCGGCAGGTGCTCGGTTCGGCGGTTGCGGATGGGGCGCTGCTGGCCAACCCCGCCGACTACGTGAAGCTGCCCACCGAGCACAACACCGGTAACGGCGCGCGGGCTGTGGATGATCTGTCGCTGTTCCTTACCGCTGTGCAAGTTTCGGCACTCGTCGCGGCAACGCCTTGGCCCTACAACGTCATGGTCCAGGTCGCCGCGCTGTCGGGTCTGCGCGCGCTCACCGGTTTGCAGGTCGGCGACGTGATCCTGCCGAAGCCGGGTTTGAACCCGAACGCCCCGGCCAAACCCGCCGTGCTGCGGGTGGAGAGGACGGTGGCGTGGGTCGGCGGTGAGCTGACGCACCTAGCGCCCAAGACCACGGGCACCCGCCGCCGGGTGCCGCTACCCGACGCACCGACCGCGGCGTTGCGGGACTACCTGGCCGTGCACCCGCGCCGGGACGAACCGACCGCGCCCTTGTTCCCGGCGATGCGCCTACGGGCACCCCGGCCCACCGGCGTACCGACCCTGCCCGCCGATGGCGTAGCGACCAACGGGGGTGCCGGGAGCGCAGCCCTACGGCAGGCAACCGCCTTGGCCGACCTAACGGTGGCCGAGGCTGAGGCGCGGCTGGCGCTCGACTGGGACGCGCCGCTGCGGCACGCCGCCTTTTACAAGGCCGTGTTCCGGCCCGCAGTGCTACGGGCTAACCGGCTTACCCCGACCGCCGCGCTACCGCCGCAGCTGAAGTTTCACGCGCTCCGGCACACCTACGCGAGCCTGTGCATCGCGGCGGGCCGACCGCCGATTGAGATTGCTCGGTTCATGGGCCACGCGAAGGTTACGACGACGCTCGGCGTCACGCGCACCTGTTCTCTGATGACCACGTCGATGCGATGGCGGCGCTCGGTGCAGCTGCGACCCGACCGGAGTACGGCGAGAATGTTGTGCCGCTGTGGGGTTAAGCGGGCTACACAGTCACTGTGGCGGGGGGCACGTTGTTGTGCCTGGTGAAGAACCCCTTGTCTTCTGCGTCCCACGCGTCCAAGTACTGCTCATAGGCGTCGAGGTCTGGCGCGATGGTCGCGCCACCGGGCTGGCGGCGGAGGAACGCGATGATGCGACGGCTCACAGTTTCGTTCGCGTCGCCCTCCCACGGCGACACCGCCCAATAGATCTGGTCGTTGGTCTTCGCCGCTTCGAGAAGCTGCGAGCACAATTTCGCGTCGAGGCCGTCAAGGGCTCGTAGGTATCGCCAACGCGCCCTGGTCTCGTCAAACGAATTCGTGACCTTCATCGACGCCACCAACGATGCGGCGAAGGCTGCGGCGAGCTCTGGTCTGGCGGCGATTCGCTCAACCGTATTCTCGGCCACGGTGCGCGCGTCGGTACCAGGCGGAACTGGCTGAGCTTGGTATCTGGCGAAGAACCCGTACGGGGTGCAATCGAACCTCAGCGACATTACCGGGACGTGCCGTCCCTGAAGCCAACCGATTTCCTGATCGCACCACGTGCTGTCCTTCAGTCCGTCGTGCACGAACACCAGTCCGGCGTCGGCGCGGTCAAGCGCCTTCCTGATCTCGTCCTCCCAGGCGGTGTCGTGGGTGATGGTGTCGTGCGCAACGAACAGGTTGATGCCGAACGCAGCGAGATCCCGACCAACCTCGCCGACGAATGCTTTGTGCTTGCTGAGGTGCGACCCAAAGATGAACAGGGGCTCCGCCGCCGCCACTGTGGTCGTCGTCGTTGTCGTGGTCGAAGTGGACGCAGCTGCTCCTGGCGGCAGATCCACCCCGAAAGCGAGGGCCAACTCGCATACCTGCTCGTCGGTCCCCGTGCCCATCATCTCCTCAAGACCGTCAGGCGATGTGTCGAACCCGAGGCTGTCGAGAGCGAAGACGATGCGGTGCCACGGCATGTCCGGGCTGTTCATCAAGTGATCGGCGATCCGCAGGATCAATGCGGTGTCCCTCGGCGTCGAAGCGGGTGATGGTGACGAGAACATTCTTCCACCGGGGCTGTTCCATCGGGCTTGGCCCCGCAAGCTATACGGGACCGAAACGGGACCACGAGAGCCGTCGAACGCTTGTTCGCCAGCGATTCCGCTGGTCCTGGTGGAGCGGGCGACGGGAATCGAACCCGCGTAGCTAGTTTGGAAGACTAGGGCTCTACCATTGAGCTACGCCCGCATGCAATGCAAGGCAGACTGTACCGGCGCGGACGGAATCAAATCCAATTGAAAGCGTCCCGTGATCGGCCCGTAGTATCTCCGCGTGATCTGCAACGAGCTTTTGCGCGAAGAGCAGTGATCAGAGGCGAAAGGCGCGGGGTGTAGCGCAGCTTGGTAGCGCATCCGCTTTGGGAGCGGAAGGCCGCAGGTTCAAATCCTGTCACCCCGACCGGAACCAACCACCACGACAGACATACAAGGAGCACGACCGTGAAGAGCACCGTCGAGAAGTTGAGCCCCACCCGGGTTCGCATCAACGTGGAGGTGCCCTTCGCGGAATGGGAGGGCGACTTCGACCGCGCACTGAAGGAGATGGCCAAGCAGGTGCGGCTGCCGGGCTTCCGGCCCGGCAAGGTGCCGGTCAAGCTCCTCGAGGCGCGCATCGATAAGGAGGCGATGCTCGACCAGGTGGTCAACGACGCCGTCCCGAGCCGCTACAGCGAGGCGGTGACGAGTTCGGACGTGCGCCCACTCGGGCAGCCCGAGATCGAGATCACCAAGAAGGGGTACGGCGAGGATTTGGCCTTCACCGCCGAGGTCGACATCCGTCCCGAGATCACCCTTCCCGATCTGAAGGCGCTGAAAATCACCGTCGATCCGATCGAGGTGACCGACGAGGACGTCGACAAGGAGCTGCAGTCTCTGCGCGCCCGGTTCGGCACGCTGACCGGTGTCGAGCGACCGGCGCAGAACGGCGATTTCGTCTCGATCGACCTGTCGGCCACCGTCGACGGGAAGGAAGTGCCGGAAGCCGCGACCGAGGGGTTGTCCCACGAGATCGGCTCCGGCCAGCTGATCGAAGGTCTCGACGACGCGATCGTGGGCTTGTCCGAAGGTGAGAGTCGGGTGTTCACCACCACGCTGGTCGCCGGCGAGCACGCCGGTCAGGAGGCGCAGGTCACCGTCACCGTTAAATCGGTGAAGGAACGTGAACTACCCGAACCCGATGACGAATTCGCCCAACTGGCAAGCGAATTCGACACCATGGACGAGCTGCGCGACAGCCTCACCGACCAGGTGCGCCGGCTGAAGCGGGTGGCGCAGGCCGAGCAGATCCGCGACAAGGCGCTGGAAATCCTGCTGGAGCAGGTGGAGGTCCCGCTGCCGGAGGCGGTCGTGGCCGCGCAGGTGGAGAACACCGTGCACAACGCCATCCACGGTCTCGACCACGACGAGGAGCGGTTCGCCGAGTCGCTGGCCGAACAGGGCAGCAGCCGCGAGGAGTTCGACGCGGACACCCGCTCGAACGCCGAGCGTGCGGTGAAGACCCAGCTGTTGATGGACGCCATCGCCGACGAGCTCGATGTCCAGGTCGGCCAGAACGACCTCACCGAGCGGCTGGTGCTGATGTCACGGCAGTACGGGATGGAGCCGCAGCAGCTGCTGAGCTACCTGCAGGAGAACAAACAGCTGCCGGTGATGTTCGCCGACGTGCGGCGTGGCCTGACGGTCGCGGCCGTGGTGCACGGCGCAACGGTCACCGACACCGACGGCAATGTGATCGACACCGCGGAGTTCTTCGGCCCGTCCGAAACGGAGCAAGCCACCGAGCAGGCAACGGAAACCGACGCACCCGCGGACAACGCCGACGCCGAAACCGACACCACCTCCGACGAGGCGTCCGACGACACGAAGTGACGCTGTGAGCGAACGCGCGCCCGTCTGGGAGTGCGCGACGCCACAGGTTGGTTAGTGTCGTTTGAGACGGACACCGCGTCCCGAGACTGAAAGAAAGCAGGTATCCAGTCGTGACTGACATGCGTTCCGCGGCGCAGGGCCTCAACCTGGTCGACTCGGTGTACGAGCGGCTGCTCTCCGAGCGCATCATCTTCCTGGGCTCCCAGGTGGACGACGACATCGCCAACCGGCTCTGCGCGCAGATTCTGCTGCTCGCCGCCGAGGACCCCAACAAGGACATCTCGCTCTACATCAACTCGCCGGGCGGCTCGATCAGCGCGGGCATGGCGATCTACGACACCATGGTGCTGGCGCCGTGCGACATCGCCACCTACGCGATGGGCATGGCCGCGTCGATGGGCCAATTCCTGCTCGCCGCCGGCACCAAGGGCAAGCGCTACGCGCTGCCGCATGCCCGCATCCTGATGCACCAGCCGCTCGGCGGCATCACCGGCGGCGCCACCGACATCGCCATCCAGGCCGAGCAGTTCGCCGTCATCAAGAAGGAGATGTTCCGGCTCAACGCCGAGTTCACCGGCCAGCCGGTCGAACGCATCGAGGCCGACTCCGACCGCGACCGTTGGTTCACCGCGCCGGAGGCGCTCGAGTACGGGTTCGTCGACCACATCATCACCAACGCCCACGTCAACGGAGCAGGACCAGGACAATGACCCAAGACATGCAGCCGCAGGCGCGCTACATCCTGCCGTCGTTCATCGAGCACTCGAGCTTCGGTGTCAAGGAGTCCAACCCGTACAACAAGCTCTTCGAGGAGCGCATCATCTTCCTCGGCGTGCAGGTCGACGACGCCTCGGCCAACGACATCATGGCCCAGCTGCTGGTGCTTGAGTCGTTGGATCCCGACCGCGACATCACCATGTACATCAACTCGCCCGGTGGCTCGTTCACCTCGCTGATGGCGATCTACGACACCATGCAGTACGTGCGCGCCGACATCCAGACCGTCTGCCTCGGTCAGGCCGCGTCGGCCGCGGCGGTGCTGCTGGCCGCAGGCACTGCCGGCAAGCGGCTCGCGCTGCCCAATGCACGGGTGCTCATTCACCAGCCCGCGCTGGCTGGCGTGATCCAGGGCCAGTTCTCCGATCTGGAGATCCAGGCCGCCGAGGTGGAGCGGATGCGCACGCTGATGGAAACCACGCTGGCACACCACACCGGCAAGGATCCCGCGGTGATCCGCAAGGACACCGACCGCGACAAGATCCTCACCGCCGAGGAGGCCAAGGACTACGGCATCATCGACACGGTGCTGGAGTACCGCAAGCTCTCGGCGCAGACCGCCTGATCAGCTCACGCGACCGCGCCTGCCATGTCGGCGATATCCGCCGGGCGCACCCGGCAGCACCCGCCGACAATGCGTGCGCCCTCGGCGACCCAGCGCGGCGCGAGCTCGGCCGCAAACCGCGACGGGCCCACCCACGCTCGTCGGTGCGCGTCCCAGTTCTCGCCACTGTTGGGATAGACGATCACCGGCTTGGTGGTTTCGCGGGCCGCGGCGATCGCGGGCAGCACGTCCGCCGGTGCGCAGCAGTTCACCCCGACCGCGACAATCTCCGGCACCCCGTCGGCGACCGCGAACGCGTCGGCCAGCGGCTGCCCGGCGCGGGTTTTCGCCCCGTCGATGGTGTAGCTGAGCCACGCCGGCACACCGAGCTGCCGCACCAGCCCCACCAGCGCCTCGGCCTCATCGATATCGGGGATTGTTTCCACGGCGAACACGTCGGGCCGGGCGTCGGCGAGCACTTCCAGCCGCGGCCGGTGCCAGTCGGCAAGCTCCGCGACGGAAAGGCCGTACCGACCGCGGTATTCGGATCCGTCGGCGAGCGCCGCGCCGTAGGGCCCGATCGAGGCGGCCACCCATCGGACACCGCCGACCTCGGCACACGCCGTTCGGGCCAGCTCCACACTGCGGCGCAGCAGCCCGGCAGCCTTTGCGCGGCCGATTCCGCGGGCCGCGAAACCGTCGAACGACGCCTGATAGCTGGCCGTGGTGGCGAGCGCCGCTCCGGCGCGAAAGAATGCGACGTGAGCCGCCACAATCTCCTGCGGCGCATCGACGAGCAGCCGCGCCGACCACAGCGCGTCCGACAGGTCGTGCCCGCGCGCCTCCAGCTCGGTGGCCAGGCCGCCGTCGCTGACCAGCACGGTATCGTGGGGCACGGCGAACGCCACGGCGTAACTCTACGACTGGTTCGGGGGCGGCCTCTCGGTCCGGTAACGGCGGCGACACGCCAGGGACACGGTGCCGCGTTCCGCGGGGACAGGGCGGGAGTCAGGCGATATGTTCTGCGGACACAGTTAAATACCACCGACGCGATTCGGCTTTATCGGTCGCACCGCGCCGGAACAAGCGGGTAGCGTCGGGAACTACACCCGAACTGACCCACCGATCCGTTTATTACCGACGGCGAAACAGGAAGTAGGACCGCAGCAGATGGCGCGCATTGGAGACGGCGGTGACCTGCTGAAGTGCTCGTTCTGCGGAAAGAGTCAGAAGCAGGTCAAAAAGCTCATTGCCGGCCCGGGCGTCTATATCTGCGACGAGTGCATCGACCTGTGCAACGAGATCATCGAAGAGGAATTGGCAGACGCCGACGACGTCAAACTTGACGATCTGCCCAAGCCCGTCGAGATCAAGGAGTTCCTGGAGGGCTACGTCATCGGTCAGGACACCGCCAAGCGCACGCTGGCCGTTGCCGTCTACAACCACTACAAGCGCATCCAGGCCGGCGAGAAGACCCGCGATTCACGCGTGGAACCGGTCGAGCTGTCCAAGTCCAACATTCTGATGCTCGGCCCGACGGGCTGCGGCAAGACCTACCTCGCGCAGACGCTGGCCAAGATGCTCAACGTGCCGTTCGCGATCGCCGACGCGACCGCGCTGACCGAGGCCGGCTATGTCGGCGAGGACGTCGAGAATATTCTGCTCAAGCTGATCCAGGCCGCCGACTACGACGTCAAACGCGCCGAGACCGGCATCATCTACATCGACGAGGTCGACAAGATCGCGCGCAAGAGCGAGAACCCGTCGATCACCCGCGACGTCTCCGGTGAGGGCGTCCAGCAGGCCCTGCTGAAGATCCTCGAGGGCACTCAGGCCTCGGTGCCCCCGCAGGGCGGCCGCAAGCACCCGCACCAGGAATTCATCCAGATCGACACCACCAACGTGCTGTTCATCGTGGCGGGCGCGTTCGCCGGGCTGGAAAAGATCGTGTCCGACCGCGTCGGCAAGCGCGGGCTGGGCTTCGGCGCGGAGGTGCACTCCAAGGCCGAGATCGACACCCAGGACCACTTCGCCGAGGTCATGCCCGAGGACCTGATCAAGTTCGGGTTGATCCCGGAGTTCATCGGCCGGTTGCCGGTGGTGGCATCGGTGACCAACCTGGACAAGGATTCGCTGGTGAAGATCCTGTCCGAGCCGAAGAACGCGCTGGTGAAGCAGTACACCCGGCTTTTCGACATGGACGGTGTGGAACTGGAATTCACCGGCGATGCGCTGGAGGCCATCGCCGATCAGGCGATCCACCGCGGCACCGGCGCCCGCGGGTTGCGCGCCATCATGGAAGAAGTGCTGCTGCCGGTGATGTACGACATCCCCAGCCGTGACGACGTCGCCAAGGTGGTCGTCACCAAGGAGACCGTGCAGGACAACGTGCTCCCGACGATCGTCCCGCGCAAGCCGGCACGCAACGAGCGCCGCGACAAGAGCGCCTGATCTGACCGCTGCCGACGCCGCGGGTTCAGCTCGCGAGGGCCATGCTGTGCACGTCGGAGACGAACACGACGGTGTTCTCTGTGTGGTCTGACCCGCGGACGATCGCGAACTGGACGGCGGTCGATTCGGGATGGATCGCCTGGTGCAACACGGTGTCGAGCAGCGCACGGCATGCGGCCTGGTCGGGAGCCGGCTCTGGCTGAACGAGAATCCGGCGGTCCGCAGCGGTCAACCCGAAGTGCGCTTCGCGCCACCGGCTCCAGCCCGCCGGGCCGTGTTGACGCCAGATCAGCCGCGCTGCAGGCTCGGTCGGCTCCAGTACCCCACACAGCGAGCTAACCAGGCACCAGAACAGAAAGGCCGCTATCGCGACGAACTGCAGTTCGGTAACCATGGCACCAGGCTTGTCCGGGGGCTGACGGTGGGCGCGGGTAGTCGACTACGCGACTTCGTCTGCGTGTTGCGCGCACGGTCGGTCCGCCGCGCGTCGGGTGGGCGACCGAACGGATCGGCGCAAGGATTGCCGGCCATCAGTTGAATGCCGGGCTGGACATGTCGAGCATGTCGTCCACCGACAGCCAGCCCGCCGACCTGATCACGATTGGCGCGCCGTTGGCTTTGGCGCGCGCCATCGCGGACCTCATCCGCGCCGCCGACAGGTAGTACGCCCAGTGCCGCGCCATCGGCGGTTCGTCATGCCGGCGATACGAGAGCGCGTACACACCGCACGGGTTGGTTGTGTTCATATCCTTCTCCACGTTTTGAGACGGTGGGGTGTTCATTTGTTTCGCGAACCGATATCGAAGATCGCGCGTCATCGCACCGTCGCCTCGTTCTCGGAGATGACTTCGTCGACCAGCGCCGCGATCTCGGCGACCCCGTCGCGGCGGGCGAACGCCGTCTCGAGTTCGCGGGCACGGCTCAGATAGCGGTCGTCGCCGAGCACCTCGCGCACCGCGGCGCGCACCGCGCCCGGTGTCGGTGTGCCGGTCCGCAGGTTGACGCCCGCGCCCGACCACGCCACCCGCGCGGCGACCTCCGGCTTGTCCTCGGTGTTACCGGCGACCACCAGCGGCACACCCGCCGACAGGGCGCGTTGCACCGCGCCGTAGCCGCCGTTGGTCACCACGACGTCGACCTTCGGCAGCAACAGGTCGTGCGGGATATATTCGGCCACATGGGTATTCAGCGGCAGCGTCGCTTTCAGCTCGGAGGTGTCGCGGCCGCCGGTGCTGGCCACCACGATGACGTCCTCGCCCCCAAGCGCCTCGATCGTCGGCTCCAGGAGCCGGCCCAGGTCGGCGTTGTCGATGGTGCCCTGGGTGACGTGCACGACCGGGCGGTCACCGTCCAGTTCCGACCACCACGCCGGCGGGCGAAACCCCTGTGACGGCGCCGGGTGCACCGCCCCGACATAGCGGACGTGGGCCGGCAGGTCGCTGCGCGGATAGTCGAACTCAGGGACGGTCGGCACGATCACCTGGTCGGCCAGCACGGCGGAATCCAGGATGAACGTCGGCAACGGGCGCGAATTCATCCGGTTCAACTGGAGGTTGGCGGCGCCCTGCGACTGACGCAGTAATACCTTCTGCGACAACACATTCAGCGCCCGGTTGCGCAGCTGTCCCAGCCGGGTCGACGATGGCGGCAGACCCAGGCCGGCGGGTGCGGTGTCGCGGCTGCTGAGCATCAACGGTGTGGTGGTGTAGGCCAGCACCGGGGGTCGAGCGGCGCGATCGTCGAGCAGGAAGGGCAGGATCCCGAAGAATCCGCAGTCGACGATGATGGCGTCGAAACGTTTCTGCGCCATCAATTCGGCCAGCGCCGTGGCCTGGTGGGGCATGGGCGCCACGAAGAGCCGGACGAGATCGAAGTTGACCCGCTTGATACCCGACGTTTCGGCGCGGCCGGGATTGTCGGCGTCGAGCCTGGTGTCGTCGAAATCCGCCGCGGCGGGTATCGGGTGCGCCGTGGCCCCCGCCGCGCGGATCATCGCGGCTCGATTCGCGCCGCTCAGGACGGTGACCTGGTCGCCGCGGTCCACCAGGCCCTGCGCGACGTTCAGCAGCGGGCCGATGTGCCCGATCGGTGACAGCGCCGCGATCAAGACTTCCGCCATGTGGTTCTCCCTTGCGTGTGGTGTTTGCGATGGGAGTCGATGGTCGGTCAGACCCGGGTGCCCAAGCTTGGAGGTTGTGTGGAGATCGGCTGGAGATTGCAGGTAAGGGGCGATTCAGCCGACGTCGCCGGTGGCCACGACGTGATTGGCCAGATATTCAGCTGGCGTCAGGTCGCCCTCGCGGTCATACGCGGTCGAAGATGCGGTCTGTTTGATGCGGTCCAGCACGGCCGCCGGCGGTTCGGCGTCTTCGTCACCCCACACCGAGATCCATGCGGTGAGCCCGGGGCGCCACACCATTTGGTCGTTTTCGATCCGACGGTTCATCGGCTCGGGTACCGCGATGGCCCATTCGGGCGTCAGAGAAGTCACCAACGCTTCACCCGGTCGGGCCGGGTGTAGACGTTCATCGACTCACCGCGCAGGAACGCAACGAGCGTCAGCCCGGACTGGCTGGCCAGATCGACCGGCCAGCGAGGACGGCGCTGAGACCGCGACGAGCACCGGCATGCCGGCCATACGCATGGCACCCCAGGAGAGCTCGTCGCAGCCAACTACCGGCCCCACCTTGTTCGGCGTCCTCGCGGTTGGGTTCGTGGCGAATCTGCTCATCCGCCCGGTTGCCGATCGCTGGCACTAGAAGACCCCGGTGGTGGACGCCGTAGATGCTGCACATCGTCCCGCCGCCAGCGAGGACGTCGCTGTCGAACCCGGGGACATCCCGATCGTCGATGAAGAGAATCTCGCAACCGGAAGCGAACCTAGCGGTCGTCGACGGTACGCGTCCACAAGAACGGCAACCCAACTAACAGACCAGCCGGAGTAGGGCGAGAGGAGAGCGGACCATGACCGGACCCAGCACGGAAGAACACACCCGCCAAATACGAGGTAGAGATCGTCACCACCTGGCTGATTGTCGGCATACCCTTGGCTTACGGGGTGTTCAACGCCGTCAAGGCAGCGCTGCAACTCTTCAGCTGATCGACCGCCCCGGGTGTCGCGCCCTGAGAGGCGGCACCCGGGCTCGGCCAGGCATCGGCACCGACATCGCCATCGAGTACGCAAGGAGGTGAGCCCGCCATGACACCCGTTGACGGGTCGCACACCCTCGACTGTGCGGCACCAGCGGCCGGTGTCGTGCTTGCCGGGGGCCGCTCGACGAGGATGGGCACCGCCAAGGCGGCGCTTGAGTGGCACGGCTCGACCCTGCTGCGCCATGTAGCGGGCATCGTCGGTCGCGCGGTCGACGGTCCGGTGATCGTCGTGCGTGCCCCGGGACAGCAGCTGCCCGCCCTCGACCCGCAGGTGCTGGTCCACACCGACCCGGAGGAAGGCCGGGGGCCGATGCAGGGCCTGGCTGTCGGATTGGCCGCCGCGGCCGAGCACGCCCCCATGGCCTTCGTCTGTTCCACCGACCTGCCCTTCCTGCACTCTGCCTTCGTGACCGCAGTCCTCCGCGGCTTCGACCCCGCACCCGCGTCGGGTGAGCCGGAGGCATCCCCGGACGTGGTGCTGCCCGTTGTCGGCGGCTACCGGCAGCCGATGGCCGCCGGCTACCGCACCGACCTCGCGCCGCGCGTCGAGAAGCTGATCGAGGCGCAGCGGATGCGCCCCGCGCACCTTTTCGAGGAGGTCAACGTGCGCCAGCTTGACGAGGCCACGCTGCTCGCTGACGCCCGGCTGGCCCGTGCCGACCCCGAGCTGGACTCCGTGCTCAACGTCAACACCCCCGACGACTACCGCGCGGCACGTGCCCGACCAGCGCCCGCGGTCGTCGTCGAGTGCTACGGCGTGCTGGCCACCCAGGGCGGCGTCCGTGGGCCGCGGCGGGTCCGGGCCGCCACCATCGGTGGGGCCGCCGAGCAGCTCGGGCTGGCCTTGAACCGGCATGTCCTGGCCGCGATCAACGGCGATCAGATCCGCGGCGACGCGCAGTCGCCGCTGCAAGCAGGCGACACCGTGTCGTTCATCTGCGCGGACGCGGCCGGATGAGCTATGACCGACGTGTACAACGGCCTTCGCAACAACCACCTCGGCGCGCCCGGCGGCTACTTCGGCAACGCCCTGGTGGTCGACGTCACCGACGGCTCCACCACGACCCTGGCATTGCCCGAGCGGGTGCTCCGCGACTACCTCGGCGGAGCAGGCCTGGGAGTCTGGTTGATGATCGAGCTGGCGCCGCCCGGCGTCGACCCGCTAGATTCCGCCGCGCCGCTCGCCTTTGTATTCTCGCCGCTGGTGGGCACCCCGCTGACGACCAGCGCGAAGTTCGCGGTGGTGGCCAAGTCGCCGCTGACCGGTCTGCTCACCGACGCGCTGGCCTCCAGCCACTTCGCGATCTCGGGCAAGTTCACCGGCCACGACGCGATCGTGCTCACCGGCCGGGCGCAGGCGCCGGCCCATCTGCTGATCGACGCCGACGGCGTCCGACTCGTCGACGCGGCGCCGCAGTGGGGCATGTCGGCGTCGGACGCCGAGGAGTCGCTGCGCGCGCAGCACGGCCGGCGCTGGCGTGCGGCCTGCATCGGCCCGGCGGGCGAGCGCGGCGTGCGCTACGCCACGATCTCTCACGACGGCCGGCACGCCGGGCGAGGCGGTCTGGGCGCGGTGATGGGCGCGAAGAACATCAAGGCGGTCGCCGTGCAGGGCCGCACCCGGCCCGCGGTGGCCGACCGCGAGGCGGTGCTGGCGGCGGCCAAGGACCTGCGCGAGCGGTCCTTTGGCCCGGCTACCGCGAAGTACCGCGAGCTCGGCACACTGGCAAACCTGCTGGCGTTCAACGCGATCAACACCCTGCCCACCCGCAACTTCCAGTCCGCCACCTTCGCCGAGGCACCCAAGCTGTCCGCCGAGGATCTGGCGCAGAGCCGGTCGGTCGCCAGGAACAGTTGCGCCTCCTGCACCATCGGTTGCGAGCACATCTATGCCGCCAAGGGCGGCAAGACGGCGAGGGTGGAGTACGAGAACGTCTTCGCGCTCGGGCCGATGTGCGGGGTTTCCGACCCTGACCAGGTGCTCGAGGCCAGTGCGCGCTGCGACGCGCTCGGGCTCGACACCATCTCCGCCGGCGGCACCGTCGCCTGGGCGATGGAGTGCGTCGACCGTGGGCTACTCGACGCGCCATGGCTGCGATTCGGTGACGGCGCGGCCCTGCTGCGGGTGCTGGACGAGATCGGTTCCCGCACCGGCCTCGGCGAGCTGCTCGCCGAGGGCTCGCGCCGGGCCGCTGAGGTGGTCGGCCAGGGCTCGGCCGCGTTCGCCCCGCAAGTCAAGGGCATGGAGATGCCCGGCTACGAGCCACGCACCATGCAGTCCATGGCCCTGGGTCTGGCGGTCAACGCCAGGGGAGCCGACCACAATCGGTCCGGCGCCTACGAGGCCGACCTCAAGGGCGGTCTGGACCGCATCCGTGGCAGCACCGAGCACGTACGCGCGGCGATCGAGACCGAGGACCGCGCCGCCGTCATGGACTCGCTGATCCTGTGCAAGTTCCTGCGCGGGGTGTTCACCGAGCCGTTCGTAGAGTGGGCACAGCTGCTGTCGAAGGTCACCGGCTGGGACGTCGACGCCGACGAACTGCACGAGACCGCACGACGCATCGTGCTGGCCAAGCGCGCCTTCAACCTCCGGGAGGGATGGACCCCCGCCGACGACTGGCTTCCCGAGCGGTTCCTCGACAGCCCGCTCGAGCTCGGGTCCGGTCGTACGGCAACACTGCCCGCCGTCCGGCTGCGCAGCATGATCGACACCTACTACGCCGAACGCGGCCTGGACCCGCAGGGCCGGCCGCTCGCCCAAAGCCTCGCGCAGACCGCTGCAGGAACGGAGCAGACGATATGACCCTCACCCGTCCCGGTACGACCGACGTGCAGCAGCGCACCGTGTCGCTCACCATCGACGGCCAAAGCCTCACCGTCGCCGAGGGCACGACGATCTGGCAGGCGGCCCGTGACGTGGGAATCGACATCCCGGCGCTGTGCCACGACGAGCGCTACGACCCGGTTGGGGTGTGCCGGATGTGCGTGGTCGACACCGGCGGGCGGGTCGACGCGGCGGCGTGCATCCGGCCGTGCGAGGAGGGCATGAATGTCGCCACCGCGACGCCGGAGATCCAGAACCGGCGCAGGGTGCTCACCGAACTGCTGGTCGCCGACCAGCCGCCGCGCGAGGACGACCCGAAGCAGACCACGACCGCCGACAACGAGCTGATCGCGGTCGCGGACGGCTTCGCCATCACCGGCGTGGCTGACCTGCTTCCGGGACCCGCCCGCGGCACCGACATGTCCAATCCCGTGATCGCGGTCGACCACGACTCCTGCATCCTGTGCGACCGCTGCGTGCGCGCCTGCGACGACATCCAGGGCAACGACGTCATCGGCCGCAGCGGCAAGGGCTACTCCACCCGCATCGCGTTCGACCTCAACGACCCGATGGGGGCGTCGTCCTGCGTCACGTGCGGTGAGTGCGTGGCGGCCTGCCCCACCGGCGCGCTGACCAACAAGGCGATCAACAACATCCCGATCCAGCCCCGCTCAACGCTCGACGCAGTCGACACGGTGTGCCCGTACTGCGGCGTGGGCTGCGCGCTGACTTACCACGTCGACCGCGAGCGCGGCGCCATCTCGTTCGCCGAGGGTCGCGACCAACCCGGCAATCAGGGCCGGCTGTGTGTGAAGGGCCGCTACGGCTGGGACTACGCGGCCTCACCGCAGCGGCTCACCAAGCCGCTGATCCGCATCGCTGAGTCCTACCCCAAGGGGCCGCTGTCGTCGGATGTGAAGGCGGACGGCGGACAGGGACGCAGCGACAAGCGTGGCCGCAAGCCCGGCGGCCTGGTGCCCTACGAAGAGGTGATGCCGCACTTCCGGGAGGCCAGCTGGGAGGAGGCGCTCGACCTCGTCGCGCGCCGGCTCGGTGAGATCTACGCCGAGAGCGGTTCCGACGGCATCGCCGGCTTCGGGTCGGCCAAGTGCTCCAACGAGGAGGCCTACCTCTTCCAGAAGCTGATCCGCACCGGCTTCCGCACCAACAACGTCGACCATTGCACCCGGCTGTGCCACGCGTCCAGCGTCGCGGCGCTGTTCGAGGGTGTCGGCTCTGGCGCGGTCTCGACCACCTACGGCGACATCGCGAACGCCGACGTCGCGATCATCACCGGCAGCAACGCGACCGCCAACCACCCGGTGGCGTCGTCGTTCTTCAAGCAGGCGCGGCGCCGCGGCACCAAGATCATCTACATCGACGTGCGGGCCGGCACCGTCGCCGAGCACGCCGACATCTTCTGCCAACTCAAACCCGGCACCGATGTGGCGCTCTACAACGGGATCATGCACGAGGTGATCCGCCTCGGCCTGATCGACCAAGACTTCATCGCGAACCGCACCTCCAACTACGACCAGCTGGCCAAGACCGTGCAGGCCTACCCGCCGGAGCTGGCCGCGCAGATCACCGGCCTCGACGTCGAGATGATCCGCGAGGTCGCCAGGCTGTGGGGAGAGGCCGGTGCCGGCGTCATCTACTGGGGAATGGGCATCTCCCAGCACACCACCGGCACCGACAACTGCCGCTGCCTGATCGCGATGTGCGCGATCACCGGCAACGTCGGCCGGCCGGGCACCGGACTGCATCCGCTGCGCGGTCAGAACAACGTGCAGGGCGCATCCGACGCGGGACTGATCCCGATGTTCTACCCGGACTACCAGTCGGTCTCGTTCAGCAAGGTCCGGGCGCGGTTCGAGCGGGCGTGGGGCACCGAGCTCAATCCCGACACCGGGCTGACCGTCACCGAGGTGATCAAGTCGATCCTCGACGGTGGCGTCCGCGGGATGTACATGCTCGGCGAGAACCCGTTCCTGTCCGACCCCAACATCAACAAGGTCCGCAAGGCGCTGTCCAAGCTGGACTTCCTGGTAGTGCAGGACATCTTCCTCACCGAGACCGCCGAGTTCGCCGACGTGGTCCTGCCGGCCTCGTCGTATCTGGAGAAGGACGGCACCTACACCAACACCGACCGGCGGGTGCAGCTCGGCCGCAAGGTGTTCGACCCGCCCGGCGATGCCCGGGTCGACTGGGAGATCGTCCAGGACATCGCCCGCCGGCTGGGGCTGGACTGGAACTACTCCTCGCCGGGCGAGATCTTCGACGAGATGGTGCCGTTGATGCCGGACTACGCCAACCTCACCCACGACAACCTCGGCTCGTACGGCAAGCTGTACCCGATCCAGGACCCGGACCACAGCGACGGCACCGTGGTGCTGTTCGACGAGCGGTTCAACACCGACGACGGGCTTGCGCACCTGGTGCCGGCGGAGTGGTTGCCGGGCAAGGAGCTGCCCAGCGAGGAGTTCCCGTTCGTGCTCAATACCGGACGACTGCTGGAGCACTGGCACACCGGGTCGATGACCCGCCGCTCCTTCGCGCTGGACTCGATCTCGCCGCGCGCGGAGGTCTACGTCAACCCCGAGGACGCGGCCGAGCGAGGTCTCGTCGACGGCGAGCTGGCCCGAGTCTCCTCCCGTCGCGGCACGATCGTGCTGCATGTGAAGGTCTCCCACCGCGAAGCGCGGGGGAACGTGTTCATCCCGTTCCACTTCCGGGAGGCCGCGGCCAACCTGCTCACGATCGACGAGATCGACCCGTTCGGCAAGATTCCAGAGTTCAAGTTCTGCGCGGTCAGCATCGCCCCGGCGGGCGATCGCGAGAGCGCGTTAGTCGGAGATTCCGCACAGTGACAGTGACGGCTAACCAGCAGCCGGCCGTCCCGGGCGTCGAAGCGCGTGCGGGCAAGTTCCGGGGTCCGAGCCTGATCCCGATGCTGATGGAGATCCAGGGGCGCCTCGGCTGGCTGCCGCGCGAGGAACTGGAGGCGCTGGCGCGGGAGCAGAAGCGGCCGCTCTACGAGATCCAGGGTCTGGTGTCCTTCTATCCGCACTTCCGCACCGAGCCGCCCACAGGCGTCACCGTCCGGGTCTGCCACGACCTCACCTGCTGGCTGAACGGAGCGGAGGACCGGATCGCGCAGTTGCACGAGCAGTACGGCGATGCCGGTGACGTGGAGGTGGTGGAGATCTCCTGCCCCGGCCGGTGCGACATCGCGCCAGCGGCCACCGTCGACGAACAGCCTGCCCGGCTCGACGACGTCGACAGCGCTGGTCGACGCCAAGCGCAGCGGCGACAACGACCTCGGCGCCGTGGTGGCCTATGGCCCGGAGGGCGGCTGGCCCAACGACCCCTATGGCCCCGGCGAGCCGCGCTACCAGGCCCTGCGTGCCCTGCTGTCTGGGGAGATCACCCCGCAGCAGGTGATCGACAACCTGCAGGCCTCCGGCCTGCGCGGGATGGGCGGGGCGGGCTTCCCGACCGGCAAGAAGTGGGAGCTGGTGCGCGGCGAAGAGGCCGTCGACGGCAGCGGCATCAAGTACGCCATCTGCAACGCCGACGAGTCCGAGCCGGGAACCTTCAAGGACCGCCAGCTGCTCGCCGAGCAGCCGCACCTGGTGCTCGAGGGCCTGCTGATGGGCATGGTCGTCACCGGCGCCGAGGAGGGCTGGGTCTTCATCCGGCACGAGTACGGCCCGGAGGAGGCGGTGCTGCACGCCGAGATCGAGAACCTGCGCGAGCAGGGCCTGATCGGAGACGACGTGCTGGGCAGCGGCCGCCGACTGAGCCTCGACATCTTCACCTCGCCGGGCGGCTACATCCTCGGCGAGGAGACCGCGCTGATCGAGTGCATGGAGGGACATCGGGGCGAGCCGCGCAACAAGCCGCCGTTCCCCGGCGTCTGGGGCCTGTGGGGCCGACCCACGCTGATGAACTCCGTCGAAACCTTCGCCGACGTACCCATCATCGTCTCCCGCGGTGCGCAGTGGTGGCAGGACCAGGGCGTGGGCGACAGCGACGGGTTGAAGTTCTTCGCCGTGTCCGGTCACGTGGAGCGTCCCGGCGTCTACTGCGTGCCGATGGGCACCACCATCCGCGACCTGCTCGACCTCGCCGGCGGGGTGGCCGGCGGGGCGGCGCTCGACTCGGTGCAGCCCGGCGGCGCCTCGTCGAACTTCCTCGGCCCGGAACACCTCGACGTGCCGCTCGACTTCGGCACGCTCGCCGAGGCCGGCTCGATGCTGGGCTCGGGCGCGGTGGTGGTGATCGCCGAGGGCACCGACTCGCTCGCGGCGGCCACGAATGTGCTGCGCTTCTTCCGCAACGAGTCGTGCGGCAAGTGCGTGCCGTGCCGGGTCGGCTCCACCAAGGCTCACGACCTGCTCACCGATACCCTGCGGGCGGGCGGCGAGCTCGACGAGGGTCGACGGGCCCGGCTGCTGGAGCTGGAGCTGACCATGCGCAAGACCTCGATCTGCGGTCTGGGCCAGGTGGCGCTGGGCCCGGTGGTCAGCGTGATGGGACGGCAGCGAGGTGGCGCCGTGGCGCGCCCGCAGCCGCGGCAGACACCGGATTAGTGAGGTTCGGTTGACCGGTCGGGAGTTCTTCACGGCCCAATCGGTGTCGCAGGCGCTGGCCGGGTTCCGGCCGTCGCGACGTACCCGCATAGAGACGGTTCCCCGCGAAGCGGCCCTCGGCCGGGTGCCGGCCACGCCGGTGGTGTCGGGTTCGGCGCTGCCCGGCTTCGCCCGGTCGACCGTGGACGGCTACGCGGTGCGCGCCGCCGACACCTACGGCGCCAGCGACTCCCTTCCGGCGTACCTCGACCTCGCCGGGGCGGTGCGGATGGGTGCCGCCGCCGACACCGCCGTGCGCTCCGGTACGGCGGTGCAGATCCCGACCGGAGCGGCGATCCCCACCGATGCCGACGCGGTGGTCATGGTGGAGTACACCCAGGTCACCATGCCCGGCGTGATCGAGGTGACCCGGCCGGTCGCGGTGGGCGAGGGTGTCGTGCGAGCCGACGAGGACGTCGCGGTCGGCGCTGAGATCGCGCCCGCCGGCCGGCCGCTGCGCGCCCAGGACCTCGGCATGCTCGCCGCGGCCGGCGTCACCGAGGTGGCGGTCCACGCCCGCCCGCGGGTGGCGATCGTGTCCACCGGCGACGAGGTGGTGCCGCCCGATACCGTGCGCCTGAGCCCCGGTCAGGTGCGCGACGCCACCGCCTCGGCGCTGGCCGCGATGGTCACCGAGGCCGGCGGCGAGCCATCGCCGCGCGGGATCGTGACCGACGACGCCGAGGCGCTCGCCAAGACCCTGCAGGCCGCGCTGCACGACTGTGACCTGGTGGTGGTCTCGGCCGGGTCGTCGGTCGGCGCCCGTGACCAGACCGCCGAGGCGGTGGAGTCGTTGGGTGCACCCGGCGTCTACTGCCACGGGCTGGCGATCAAGCCGGGCAAGCCGACGCTGCTGGCGGAGTGCGACGGAGTGCCGGTGATCGGGCTGCCCGGCAACCCGCTGTCGGCCCTGGTGGTGTTCCGCATGGTCGGGCTGCCGGTGCTGCGCCGCGTCGCCGGCATCACCGTCACTCCCCCGGAGCCGACCACCACGGCGGCGCTGTCCCGCGATGTCGCCTCGGCCGCGGGCCGCCTCGACGTGGTGCAGGTGCAGCTGAGCGATGGGCCCGAGCGCATCGCGACACCGCTGTTCGGGTTCTCCGCGCTGCTGTCCCTGCTTACCAGCGCCGACGGCTACGTCGTGATCCCCGAGGCCGCCACCGGCCTCGACGCAGGGTCGACCGTAACCGTGACGATGTACAGGTAGGTTGGCCACCCGTGCACGACCCGTCGAGTCCCGCCGCGCCGGACAACAGTCCCTTCATCAGCGACGTACCCGCCGACACCGCACTGCGGTCGTGGCTGGACGCCTGCGCCGCCGCCGGCTGTCCCGAGCGGGTGGGGGCCGTCACCGTGCCGCTGGCCGAGGCGGTCGGCCGGGTCACCGCCGAGCCGGTCTGGGCGACTCGTTCCTCGCCGGTCGGTGACGTTGCCGCGATGGACGGCATCGCCGTACTCGCCCGGGACACCGCTGGCGCCTCTCCCACCACACCGCTTCGGCTCGAACCCGGCTAACTACGAGGTGGTCGACACCGGCGACCCTATGCCGGATGGGTTCGACGCGGTGGTGATGCGCGAGCACGTGCACTACGTGGAGGGGGCCGCGGAGATCCTGGCCGCGGTCCCGCCATACCAGCACGTGCGTTCGATCGGCGAGGATGTCAGCGCCGGCGAGCTGCTGCTGCCGGAGGGGCATCGGCTGCGCCCCGTCGACGTCGCCGCCGCAGCCGCGGCGGGCGCGACCGAGCTGCGGGTACGCCGGAAACCACGGGTGGCCGTCATCCCCACCGGGGACGAGATCGTGCCGGTCGGGTCGCCGCCGCAGCTGGGCGAGATCCTCGACACCAACTCGCTGATGCTGGTCGCGCAGGCCCAAGAGGCAGGGTGCGAGGCGTGGGCGACGCCGATCCAGCCCGACGTGGTGGGCCAGATCAGTGCCGCGGTGCGGGAGGCGGCCGCGGGCGCGGACCTGGTGATCGTGGTCGCCGGTTCCAGCGCCGGACGCGACGACTACACCGCCCGCATCGTCGCGGAGCTCGGCGTGCTCGCGGTACACGGGGTCGCGGTCCGACCCGGCCACCCGGTGGTGTTGGGTGCCGTCGACGCGACTCCGGTGGTGGGGGCGCCCGGCTACCCGGTCTCGGCCGCCCTGACGTTCGACATTTTCCTCGCGCCGCTGCTCGCGGGGCTCGAGGGTGCGCCACCGCCGCACCGGCCGGAGGCACCTGCCCGGCTCGCGCGCAAGCTTCCCTCCGTGGTGGGGATGGACGACTGGGTGCGGGTGCGGCTCGGATCGGTGGGCGGCCAGGTGGTGGCGTCGCCGCTGCCCCGCGGTGCCGGGGTGCTGACCTCGCTGGTGCGAGCGGACGGGCTGCTGCTGGTCCCGGCCGGCGTGGAGGGGCACCATGCGGGTGAGGAGGTGTCGGTGCAGCTGCTGCGGCGGTTGCCGGAGATCGAGCGCACGATCGTCGCGATCGGGTCGCACGACATGGTGCTCGACCTGGCGGCCACGGCGCTACGGTCGTCCGATCCGACACTGAGCCTGGTCTCGACCAACGTCGGCTCGCTCGGCGGGCTGGTGGCGTTGCGCGACGGGCTGTGCCACCTCGCCGGCTCGCACCTGCTACACCCGGCAACCGGGGAATACACCCTTCCCTACCTCGACGAGATGATGGGCGACCGGGACCTGGCCGTGGTGCGGCTGGTGCACCGCGACCAGGGCCTGATCATCCCTTCGGGGAACCCGCGCGGCGTGACCGGGCTCGCGGACCTGGCGAGTGGCGAGCTCTCCTACGTGAACCGGCAGCGTGGCGCCGGCACCCGGATGCTGCTCGACCAGGAGCTGCGGCGGCTCGGGATCGACCCGGTCGCGGTACACGGCTACGAGCGCGAGGAGCCCACCCACCTGGCGGTCGCCGCGGCGGTCGCGGCCGGGCGCGCGGACTGCGGCCTAGGCATCCTCGCGGCCGCGCGGGCGTTCGGGTTGGACTTCGTGCCGATGGTGCAGGAGCCCTACGACCTGGTGCTCGAGGCGGCCAGCCTGACCGACCCACTGCTCGCCCCGCTGTGGGAGCTGCTGGATTCCGCGGACTTCCAAGCCTCGGTGCGCCGGCTCGGCGGCTACGGCACGGAGGAGACTGGTCGCCGGATCCGGTGATCTGTACCCTATGCAGATGATACAGAGGGCACAGGAGGTCGCCGAGGCGATCGCGGCCGACGTCCTCGCCGGCCGGCTGGATCCCGGCGACCCAGTGCCCACCGTCCGCGCGCTCGCCCGGCAGCTGCGCTGTGCGCAGGGCACCGCCGCGCGGGCACACGGCATCCTGCGCGATGGTGGGGTGATCGGCGGCGCGCCCAGGTCGCGCGCGGTCGTGGCTGCCGACGGTGTCGCCGCAGCCCTGATGATGGGCGCACACACCGGCGTGGTTCGGCTGTCGGGCAGCGATGACCCCGCTCTCGACCTGCTGCTGTCCGCGGCCGGCGGGGGCGTCGAGCGGGCCGTCGGTGGCCGCGGCAGCGTGGCCGGGCTGGGGATGCTGGCCCAGGGGGCGGTCGACGCCGCGGCGGTACACCTGCGTGACGCCCGCACGGGCCGGTACAACGACGTGTTCGCCCGCCGGGTGCTCGGTGGCGAGCCCGCCCTGCTGGTGCACCTGTGGAGCCGAGAGCAGGGCATCGTGGTGCCGAAGGGTAACCCTTTGGGCATCCGCGGCATGGCCGACCTCGACGGCGTTCGGCTCGCCTGGCGCCGGCCCGGTACCGGGTCGCGGCTGCTACTGAACCGGCTGCTGCTGGAGGCTGGTGCCGTCCCCGCACCGGAGGGCGAGCTGTGCGACTCCCACTTCGGGGTCGCTGTGGCGGTGGCGGTCGGCGCGGTCGACGCGGGACTGGCCGTTCGCGCCGTGGCCGAGGCGGTCGACGCGGACTTCCTCCCGGTGGAGTGGGAGGACTTCGAGCTCGCGGTGAGCCCGCGGGCGGTGGGGCTGCTCGGCCCCTTGCTCGACGTACTCGCCTCCACCTCGGTGCACCAGCGGGTGTCCCGGCTCAGCGGCTACGAGCTGAGCCGCAGCGGCGAGTCCCGGGTGGCTGCGTGAGCCGGCCGGCACAGCTGCGGAAGGCGGGTCTGCTCGTCGCGGCGGGCCTGCTGCTCACAGCCGGGTGCGGCAGCGAGCAGCCTCGTGGCGCGGAGGGGGCGGCCGACGCCACCGGCGACATGATCCTGGCCACCACGACGAGCACCCAGGACTCCGGACTGCTCGACGCAATCCTGCCCTCGTTCGAGCAGAGCTCGGACTGCGTGCCGAAGACGGTCGCGGTCGGCTCCGGGAAGGCGATGGCCATGGGCGAAAGCGGCGATGCCGACGTGCTGCTGGTGCACTCACCGAAGGCCGAGGAGGCGTTCATGGCCGAGGGACACGGCTCCAGCCGGGAACCGGTCATGCACAACGACTTCGTGCTGGTCGGGCCGCCGAACGACCCTGCCGGCATTGGTGCGGCCGCCGACGCCGCAGCGGCGATGAGGCTCATCGCGCAGGAGCAGGCGCCGTTCGCGTCCCGGGCCGACGACTCCGGCACGCACGCGAAGGAGATGAGCCTGTGGGAGCAGGCCGGCATCAAGCCGTCGGGGTCCTGGTACGTCGAGACCGGACAGGGGATGGGCGAGACGTTGACCATCGCCAGCCAGACGCAGGCCTACACGCTCACCGACCGCGGCACCTTCTTGGCGACCAGCAGCCTGGAGTCCAAGATTGCGTTCGAGGGGTCCGCGGACCTGCAGAACCCCTACCACGTGATCGTCGTCGATGAGGGCGGTGCCACCAACGTCGCCTGTGCCGAGGAGTTCTCGCGCTGGATGCGGTCGGAACCGGTGCAGCAGACGATCGCCGACTTCGGTGTCGAGAAGTACGGTCAGCCGTTGTTCTTCCCCGACGCGCCGAGCTGAGGTCGTGAGCCGATGGTCGAGCCCCTCTACGAAGTGCTGGCGCGGTCGGCGTTCGTGTCGGTCACGGCGACGCTGATCGCGGCGGTGATCGGCATCGGGCTGGGCACCGCGCTCGCCCTCGCCCGACTGCCGGGGCGGCGGCTGATGACTGCGGTCGTCAACACCGGAATGGCGCTGCCGACGGTCGTCGTCGGGCTCGTCGTCGCGCTGCTGCTCTGGCGCAGCGGCCCCCTCGGTGACCTCGGCCTGATCTACACGGTGGAGGGCATGATCTTCGCCCAGGTGCTGATCGCCACCCCGTTGATCACCGGGATCACGATGGCCGCGATGCAGCTGCTTCCGCCGGCCCTTCCCGACCAGCTGCGCGCACTCGGGGCCAACCGGGCCCAGCTGGTGCTGCGGATGTGGATCGAAGCCCGAGTCCCGCTGCTCGCGGCGGCGATGGCCGGGTTCGGACAGGCGATCTCGGAGGTCGGCGCGGCGACAATCGTCGGCGGCAACATCCACCGACACACCCAGGTGATGACGACCGCGATCGTGGAGCACGTCGGCCGTGGGGAGTTCGCGCCCGCGCTCTTCTACGGCGCGATCCTGGTCACGCTGGCGTTCCTGGTCAACGGCGTGCTGGCCTCGGTGCAGCATCGGGGGGCGTCGTGGGCGCGGACCTGAGCCTGCGGCAGGTGCGACAGATGCGTGGCGGCTGCGAGATCCTTCGGGTCGATGACCTCGACGTCTGCGACGGTGAGCATGTGTCGGTGCTCGGCCCCAACGGCGCGGGCAAGACCACCTTGCTGCGGCTGCTCGCCGGTGTGGACCGCCCGGCCTCCGGCACAGTCACGCTGGACGGCGTCAGCACGGCCCGCGGCGGGGTGAAGCTGCGCCGGCAGGTGGCCTATGCGACCCAGCAGCCCGGACTGCTGACCACCTCGGTGCGGCGCAACGTCGAGCTGCCGCTGCGCTGGCGGAAGGTGCCGCGCAAGGAACGCGCCCGGGTGGCGACGGCAGCCCTGGAGCGGCTTCGGGTCGCGCATCTGGCCGATCGCCGGGCGCATGAACTGTCCGGAGGCGAGCAGCAGCGGGTCAATCTCGCCCGCGCGCTGGCGCTCGATCCGTCGGTGCTGCTGCTCGATGAACCGGCCGCCGGCCTGGACCCGCAGACCCGATCGACCTTCTTCGCCGACCTCGAGCAGGCGTTGGCCGACCGCGCCGCCACGGTGGTGCAGGTGTCGCACCGGGCGGAGGAGGCGCTGCGGCTCGCCGACCGGGTCGTCGTACTCGTGGACGGGAGCGTGCACCAGGTCGGCACGCCCGACGCCTTGACCCTGCGGCCCGCCGACGCGAGTGTCGCCGCGCTGGTCGGCTACGACAATCTGGTAGACGCGACGGTGCGACCAGACGGCTCGGTGCTGGTAGGCGGCGCCCCGACCGGGCTCGTGCACCGGGGACCGGTCGGTGCGGCCACGGTGGCGGTGTTCGCCTGCGGCGTGCGCCTGATCCACGCCGATCGCATCGGCCTTCCGGTGCGGGTCACGCGCGTCACCCCCGGACCCGGTCATCGGGTGCTCGCGCTCGAGGGCGCGGTGTCGCTGCTCGCTCAGCTGCCGATCGGCTGCCCGGCGCCGTTGCCCGGTGACACCGCGCGGGTGGTGTTTGAATCGGCCCTCAGCGCCGTGCTCCCGCGAGCTGCCGAGTTCCCGGTCGCCACCCCGTCCGGCTCGGCCAACTCTCTCGGCCCTATCACCCCTCCCGCCGAGATCGCGCATCCGGTCGAACCGACGAATCGGCAACGCGGCGGTGTCTCCACGACCTAGCCGCCTGAGGATTCCCGATCGACATTGCGTCCGCCGTGTTCCTGCGGCCCCGCACAGCCCGGGCAGTCAAACCCGTGGCGCTGGTTGAGCCGGGCCAGCGCGGCGGCGGTGCGCACGGCCCCCATCTGCTGCAGGCCGCGCTGCAACGACACGATGACGGCCTTGACGCCCGCGGCCTCCCGCTCGGGGCCCGCGGCGATCACCCCGTGTTCGTCGAACGTGGCGTCGATATCCCGTTCCGGGTGGCGGCCTGTACCCAATGTATCCAGGGTAGGACGTCGGGCGGAGGCGGAACTAGCTGACCAGCGACAGGGAGGACCCGCGGCGCAGCTTGCCCGACGGGGTCTTGGGAATCGTCCCCGGGCCCAGCACCACGACTTTGCGCGGACGCATGTCGACCTCGGCGAGCACTTCGTGGGCGACCTCGTGTTTGATGCGGCGTACCTCGGCCCGATCCTCGTGGGCGTTGGACTCCACCGCGACGGCGAACGATTCCCTCGTGTGGTCGGAATCGAGGCGCACCGCCACGGCGCAGCCGGGCCGTACGCCAGCGACCCGCTGGGCGGCCCGCTCGATATCGGTGGGATAGATGCTGCGGCCGGCCATGATGATGACGTCCTTGACCCGGCCACACACCACGACGTGACCTTCCTCGGTCAGGTAGCCCAGATCGCCGGTGTCAAACCAGCCGCGCTCATCCTGGGTGGGGATGAATCCGCCCGTCGTGATGTAGCCCCGTGTCAGCGGCTCGCCGCGCAGCTCGATCACACCGACTCCACGCGCGGGCAACAGATTCCCTGCCTCGTCGACGACCCGCGCCTCGAGCCCCGCCAACAGCGGCCCCAGCGTGGCAAGCCGGGTAATTTTGCCGGTGGTTGCCGGGACGGCGCGGTGCAGCGCGGCCAGCAGATCGCCGTCGACCTCGTCGACCACCAGACCGGCGCCGCACTCGGAGAACGACACCGCAACCGTGGTTTCGGCCATGCCGTAGGCGGGCAGGATCGCCTCGCGCCGCAGCCCGAACGGCCGCCCGGCCTCGATGAGATCCTCGACGTCGGCGGGCTCCACCGGTTCTGCGCCCGACAGGGCCCAGCGCAGCGAGGACAGGTCGAACTGGCCGGGTTCGGCCTGCCTGCGCAGCCGCTTGGCGAACAGCGCATACGCGAAGTTGGGCGCCGCGGTCATGGTGCCGTTGTACTTGTCGATGAGCCTGGCCCACAGCAGGATGTCGCTCAGGAAGTCCATCGGCGTGACCTTGACCAGCTCGGCGCCGAAGTACATCGGCACCGTCAGAAACCCCGTCATGCCCATGTCGTGAAACAGCGGCAGCCAGCTCACGATCACGTCGGTTTCCATGTCGAACTCGGCGCCGACGAACATCGCTTCCGCGTTGGAGACCAGGTTGCGATGGGTGATCTGCACCGCCTTGGGGGAGCCCGTCGAGCCCGACGTCAACTGCATGAACGCCAGGTCCTCCTCGCCGGTCTCGACGGGATCGACGGGATCGGTGTCGAGCAGATCGGCCACCGTCAGCACGGTGATGCCGTGCTGCTCGAGCACCGGGGCGGCGACCATGAACGGCTCCGAGACGACGACCGCCTTCGCGGAGATCATGTGGATGACGGTGGTGGTGTCCTGCGCCCACAACACCAGGTCGGTTCGGGGAGTCGGCTGGTGCAGCATGGTCAGGTTGGCACCGCGCATCCACAGGCCCTGCGCGGTCGGGGCGATCTCGACGGGGGCGCCGGCCAGCACGCCGACGGCGTCGCCGTGGCCAACGCCTGCCGCGGCCAGCCCGCCCGCCACCCGGCGGGCCCTTTCATGCACCTCGCGCCAGGTGTGCCGGACCGGGGCGTGCGGCTCGCCCGTCACCATTCCGTGGGTGCTGGTGTGGGCATTTCGGTACATCGTGTCGGTGAAACGGCTCACGACCACCCCCGGTCCGACGCTGACACCATCTGACCGGGTGTCCCCCCGCTACTGATCACCGGTTGATCCTAGGGCTCCATCCGCGAATCGCCTGCCCATTCGGCAATCAAACGCCAACGATCGTGCGTTTTAGCGCAGGTGAGCGGCGTGTCGCGGGGAAAAATTCGCAGTCGGCGTCATCGGGGCCGGATACTCGATCGCCTCCATCGCCCCGCTGGCGAGTGACCGCGATGCCGCCTCGGCGATGGCCTGCGCCTTGAGTGCTTCGGACAGGTTCGGACCCACGGGGGTGCCACGCTCGAGTGCGTCGACGAAGTGATCGAGCGCGCCGCGGTAGCTGGCCGCGATTCTTTCGAACCATCCCGCATGCATCCCGTCATCGACGATTCGCCCGGCGTTGTAGCGCGACACGCAGCCGGTGCGATGGCGCCGCGCCTCCACCATGCCGGTCGAGCCGAGGACCTCGATGCGTTCGTCGTAGCCGTAGCCGATCTGGCGGGCGCTGTCGATTTGGACGAGGGCGCCGCCCGGCAGGCGGAGGGTGACCACCGACGTGTCGACGTCGTCGTAGTCGGCAAGTGCCGGTTCGACGAGGGTCGATCCGGTCGCGAACACCGCCTCGGGATCCAGCCCCGAGATCCACCGGGCGAGGTCGAAGAAGTGGACCGTCTGATCGCGCATCTGTCCGCCCGATACGGCGATGTACTCCATCGGCGGCATTACCGGGCCGCGGGTCGTCATCTGGATCAGGTGCACCGTGCCGACCTCACCCGAGGCTACGACCCGCTGCAGCTTCGGCGTAGTCGCGGTCGAAACGGCGGTTGAAGTCGACCATCGCGACGATGCCGCGGGCGTCGGCGTACTGCACGACGTCGACGGCGCGGGCCAGGTCGAGGTCAATGGGCTTTTCACACAGCGCCGGGATGCCCGCCCCGGCCGCGGATCGCAGGTGTTCGGCGTGCGTGTCGGTGGACGAGGCGATGAAGACGGCATCGATTGCTTCGGGGTCGAAGACTTCGCCCAGATCCGTTGTGGCGCGGCTGTTGTGCCGTTGCGCGAGCATCTCTGCGCGGGCGGGGTCGATGTCGTAGATGAGCGCGAAGTCGACATCGGGATGTGCGGCCAGATTGCCGGCGTGCGCCCCGCCGATGAAGCCGGCTCCGATCAACGCGAATCTGTGCATGTCAGACAGCGACTTTCGCGGCCGCGAAGGCGGGGACCACCCAGGCGCCGTCTTCGGCGTGCGAGGCCGCGGCCGCCTCGACGAACTGGACACCGATCAGGCCGTCGACGCCGGTGGGGATGGACAGATCGGGTGCGAGCGTCGGGGTTCCGTCGCGGCGCGCCCGCAACAGGTCCGCCAGGTCCCGGTAGAAGTTCGCGAATGCCTCCAGAAACCCTTCCGGATGACCCAGTCCCGGTCGGGTGAGGCGGGCGGCGTCCTCGGACAGTGAGCTCATGCCCTGCGCGAGAATCGTTGTGCCGCCGTCCAGGTCGCGCACCGCCAGGTGGTGCGGATCCTCGTGTCGCCACTCCAGGCTGGCGATATCGCCGAACACCCTGACGCGCAGGCCGTGCTCGCTGCCGGTGGCCGCCATGCTGGCCCACAGGGTGGCGGGCGCTCCGTTGGCCAGGGTCAGGCGAACACTGGCGTTGTCGAAGACCCGCCGTCCGGGCACCAGGGTGCTCAGCTCGGCCGAAACCCGGATCGCTTCCAGGCCGGTGATGTAGCGCAGCAGGTGAAAGGCGTGCGTGCCGAGATCGGCGACCACGCTTGGAAATCCGGCAATGTCCGGGTCGGTACGCCACCGCGCCTGCTTGTGCCCACCGAGTTCGAGCGGGGTCGCCGCCCACCCGGAGGCGTGCTCGACGACGGCGAGTCGGATCCGGCCCAGGTCGCCGTTGCGGACCAGCCGTGCCGCGTGCCGGACCATCGCGTAGGCGGAGTAGCAATGCGGAACCGCAAGAATCGCACCCGACGACTCCGCGGCGGCGACCAGGTCGGCGGCGGTATCGGAGCTACGGGTCAGGGGCTTCTCGCACACCACCGAGATGCCCGCCGCGAGGAACGTGCGGGCGATCTCGAAATGGCTGTCGTTGGGTGTGGCGACGACGGCAACATCGATGCCGTCCGGTCGGACACTTTCACGCTCGGCCATCTGCCGGTAGTCCCGGTATGCGCGGTCCGCCGGTACGCCCAGGCTCTGTGCCATGCGGGCGCCGGACTGCACGTCCTGCCCGAACACACCCGCGGCCAGTTCGTATAGGTCGTCGAGGCGCATGGCGTGGCGGTGCGTCTTGCCGATGTCGGCGCCGTCGCCGCCGCCGACCATGCCTGCGACCAGACGCCGGGCTTCCTGCTCACTCACCTTCGCTCCTCCAAGCAAGACAAATTGGGACAAAACTGGGACCGGTCCCATTACACTACGGGGAAGGAGCGACAGGATCAATATGCTGACTGCCATGAATCAACCGGATCGCCCCGCCCGACCAGTGCGGCCTGCGACGATCCGGGACGTCGCGGCCCGCGCAGGGGTGTCGAAGTCCGTCGTTTCCCGGGTGATCCGGGGAGAGTCGAATGTAAGCGCGGCACGTCGCGACATCGTGCAAGCGGCGATGGCCGAACTCGACTACCGGCCCAACAGCATCGCGCGGGGACTGTCCGAGGCCCGCAGCGGAACGGTCGGCGTCATGCTCAACGACCTGCGCAACCCATGGTTCGTGACGTTGCTCGAAGGCCTGACCACCGCGCTCGACGCCGTCGGAATGGCACCGATACTTGCAGACAGCCACCTCGATCAGCGCGTCGGCAGGGACACCGTCGAGACTCTGCTGTCTCAGCGGGTCGACGGCCTGGTTGTGGTCGGAACCACCGACGCCGGCCCCGCCATCGAACGCGCATCGGTCATCGTGCCCGTTGTGCTCGCAGGAACGCACGAACCGAACCTGCCGCATATCGACATCGCCGCCGACGACGACGTCGCCGGCGCGCGGTTGGCGACCCAGCATCTCCTCGATCTGGGTCATCGGCGGATCGGTCATCTCGCCGGCCCGGGAATCGTGGGCTCGCTGCGCCGCACGGGGTTCATGGACGCCATGAGCGCGGCCGGGTGCGCAGAGGTTGCGACCGTCGAACTCGCGGGCATGACCGAGGAGGGTGGCTACGCGGCGGCCACCCGACTACTTGATCGAGCCGAACGTCCGACGGCGATCCTGGCGTTCAACGACGTCACCTGCGTCGGCGCATTGTCGGCCGCCGATGACCGCAAACTATCTGTGCCGGAGCACCTTTCGCTGGTCGGGTATGACGACACGTATCTTGCGCGCATCCGACACCTGTCGCTGACCTCGGTGGATAACGGCAACTTCGCCGTGGGGTCACAGGCCGCGAAGTTTCTGCTGCAACGACTCGATCGGCCCGACCTTGCGCAGCGTGTTTACCTGCACCCGCCCACAGTGAGCATCCGGCGCTCCACCGCGGCGCCGCGGTGAGCGCGCCGCTCAGAACGCATACCGGTGATACCGCCCGCAAACGTGTCCGCGAGCGTGCGCTTTTGTAGGCACCGCAGCGGCGTGCCTCACGACAGACACGCACGCTCGGCGCGGTGCGCGCCCTTTTCTTGCGGGCTGGCCCTACGCGTTTTGCGGGAAGCCGAGTTCGATGCCGCCGTGGCTGGGGTCGAGCCAGCGGCTGGTGATGGCTTTGCCGCGGGTGAAGAAGTGCACGCCTTCGGTGCCGTGGGCATGCGCGTCGCCGAACAGTGAGGCTTTCCAGCCGCCGAAGCTGTAGTAGGCCATCGGTACCGGGATGGGCACGTTGATGCCGACCATGCCGACCTCGACCTCGTATTGGAACCGGCGCGCCGCCCCGCCGTCGTTGGTGAAGATCGCGGTGCCGTTGCCGTAGGGGTTGGTGTTGATCAGCTCCAGCGCCTCGTCGTAGGACTCGACGCGCAGCACCGACAGCACCGGGCCGAAGATTTCGTCGGTGTAGACGCTCATGGCGGGGGTGACGTGATCGAGCAGGGTCGGGCCCAGCCAGAACCCGTCGGCGCCGCCGTCGGCCTGCACAGTACGGCCGTCGACGACGACCGTGGCGCCGTCGGCTTCGCCGGCATCGATGTAGGAGGCCACCTTGTCGCGATGCGCCTTGGTGACCAGCGGGCCCATGTCGGCGTCCCCGCTGCCGTCGCCGGTTTTGATGGTGGCGGTGCGCTCGGCGATCTTGGCGACCAGCTCATCGGCGATCGGGCCGACGGCCACACACGCGCTGATGGCCATGCAGCGCTCCCCGGCCGAGCCGAACCCGGCGTTGACCATCGCGTCAGCGGCCAGGTCCAGATCGGCGTCGGGCAGGATCACCGCATGGTTCTTGGCCCCACCCAGCGCCTGGACCCGCTTGTCGTGGGCGGTGCCGGTCTCATAGACGTAACGCGCGATCGGGGTCGACCCCACGAAGCTGATCGACTTGACCGCCGGGTTGATCAACAGCTCATCCACCGCGGTCTTATCGCCTTGGAGCACATTAAAGACACCCGGCGGCAGGCCGGCCTGGGCCCACAGCTCGGCGATCCACAGCGACGCCGAGGGATCCTTCTCGCTGGGTTTGAGCACCACGGTGTTGCCCGCGGCGATCGCGATCGGGAAGAACCACATCGGCACCATCGCCGGGAAGTTGAACGGGGAGATGATCCCCACCGGGCCCAGCGGCTGGCGAATCGAATACACGTCGACCTTGGTGGAGGCGTTCTCGGTGTAGCCGCCCTTGAGCAGGTGCGGCACCCCACAAGCGAACTCGACCACCTCCTGGCCGCGGCTGACCTCCCCCAGCGCATCGGAAACCACCTTGCCGTGCTCGGCGGTGATGATCTCGGCCAACTCACCCTTGCGGGCATTGAGCAACTCGCGGAAGTTGAACAGGATCGCCCCGCGCTTGGCCAGCGAGGTATCACGCCACGCGGGGAATGCCGCCGCGGCCGCGTCGATCACGGCGCGGGCATCCTCCACACTGGCCAACGCCACCTCACCAGTCACCTCACCAGTCGCCGGATTCGTCACCGGGGCAGTGGCGGTCGAGGTGCCGGGGTAGAGCTTGTTGTTGATCCAATGAGCGATTGTGTTGGGAGCCATTGTTTTTCTCATTTCCTGTACTTGTTGACGAAGTCGGTCATGGTCTTCAGTTGGTAGCGCGACACCTCTTGGGCGTTCTCGTCCTCGGCGAACACCGACGACACCATGACGGTGTCGGGCCGGTCGTAGAAGCCGATCTCGGCCAGGCCGCCGAAGAACTCGTCCCAGTTGATGTCGCCATCGCCGATCTTGAGGTGTTGATGTACGCGAACCGGGTTACCGGGCGGGTTGGTGATATAGCGCAGCCCGTGTGAGCGGTGATGGTCCATGGTGTCGGCAACATGCACCAGCCGCAGCTTGTTGCCAGCGGCGCGCATGATGTCAATCATGTTGCCGCCCATGTGGTAGGTGTGGCAGGCGACGTAGACCATCCCAATGTTGGGGGAGTTGACACCGCGGATGATCCGCAGCGCCTCAAACCCGTCCTCGACGAAATCGTCTGGGTGAGGGTCGATTCGGACGTCGATGCCTTCGCGTTCGAAGATCGGCACCAGTTCCTCCATCGACCGGAAGAACGCGCGCTCGGATTCCTCGGCGCGCTCGGGGCGACCGGAGAATTCGGTGTTGATGACGTTCACGCCGAGGTCCACGGTGATCTGGATGACACGCCTCCAGTTGCGCACGGCGGCTTCCCGGGCGTCCTCGTCGGGGCCCGACCACCGCAGCACCGGCAGCACCGAGGCGATCCCAACACCCGCGTCGGCGCAGGCCTTGCGGAACTTGGCGACCAGGTCGTCGTCGGCCCGGGGATGGTTGAAGAACGGGATGAAGTCGCGGTGCGGGGTGAGCTGCAGGTGCTCGTAGCCGAGATCAGCCACCACGCGCGGGAATTCGAGTAATTCGAAGTCGTGGTGAAACGGCGTGGGATCCAGGGCGATCTTCATGTTCATGCTCCCTTTACCGAATCGCGGGTGACCATCTTGACGTCGACCGGCTGGCCGGTTTCCAGCGACTGCACGCCTGCCGCGCAGACCGCGACAGCGGCGTAGCCGTCCCACGCCCCTGGACCGTCCACGTTCGTGCCGTTGTGCACCGCGTCGACCCACCGCTGAATCTCGGTGTCGTAGGCCTGGCCGAACCGCTCCTTGAAGCTCGGGGTGATCACGCCGCCCCAACGGCCCGGCGCCGCCTTGTGCACCAGCCCGACGTCGAGGCCGATCATCGCGCTGCCCTTCTCGCCGACGACCTCGGTGCGCACCTCGTACGCAACCCCGGTGGTGACGAACAGTTCGACGTCGACGTGTCGGCCGGACTCGGTGGCGAAGATCGCGATCTGTGGGTCCTGCAGACCTTGCGGTGCAGCGGGGTTGGCCGTCGGCTTGACGATCTGTACCGATGTGATCTCCTCGCCAAACAGGAACCGGGTCACGTCGACCTCGTGGACCAGCGAATCCTTGACGATCATCGAGCTGTCGAAGCTCGGCGGCACCGCCGGGTTGCGGTGCGCGCAGTGCATTACCAGCGGTTCACCGAGTTCACCGCCGTCGATCAAGGCCTTCAGGTATGCGTACTCGTGATCGAACCGGCGCATGAAGCCGACTTGGATGAGCTTGGCGCCGAGCTCGGCCTCCCGCTTGACGATTTCGAGCGACGTCTCGACGTCGGTGGTGAGCGGCTTTTCACACATGACCGGCTTGCCGTGCTCGAGGCACGCCAGCAGTTGCTTCTCGTGCGTCGGCCCCGGTGTGGCCAGCACGACGGCATCGACCTCTGGGTCGGCGATGGCATCCAGTGGATCGGCGATGGATCGGCAGCCGGGAATTTCGGCGGCGATCTGCTCGGCCTTCTCGGTGATGTAGTCGTTGACGACGGCTACCCGGGCGCCGGAGATCCGCGACGAGATCCGGGCGACGTGGTCGGCGCCCATCATGCCGATGCCCAGGACCGCTACGCGTAGGTCAGACATGGGTTTTCAAACTCCTAATTGAAGCGAATTGACGGGACTCCGCAGGACCCCAGATACCGGCGGGTTCGCTGCGCGATCGGAAGGGGGTGGTCGACATCGCAGGGATACATGTCCTGCTCGACGATGGCGAACACGTCGATGCCGAGCCGTTCCACGGCGGCCAGCAGCGGGGGCATGTCGGGGATTCCGCGCGGAGGCTCGGTCATCGCGCCCAGCTTTACGGCCTCGCCGAACGGCAGATCCTCGGCCTCAACCTTGGCCCGCACCTCTGGATCGACCTGCTTGAGATGCAGGTATCCGATGCGTTCGGGAGCACGGGTGATGATGGCGATGTTGTCGCCGCCGCAATAGCTGATGTGGCCGGTGTCCAGGCAGAGGTTGACGAACCGCCCATCGGTGCCGTCGAGGAAGCGGTAGACGTTCGCCTCGGTGTCGACGTGGCTGTCGGCGTGCGGGTGGAACTGCGCACGCACCCCGTACTTTTCGTACATCGCCTTGCCGAGTTCGTTCATGCCCTTGGTCTTCTTGTTCCACTGCTCGGCGGTGAGGTTGCGGTCTTCCAGCACCGCGCCGGTGGACGGATCGCGCCACATCTCGGGAATGACGACGACGTGCTTACCGCCGACCGCGGAGGTCAGCCGGGCGACGTCTTCGATCTGCTTCCATACGGCGTCCCACGAACCGTCCTGATGCAGGTGCTCAAACACCGTCCCCGCCGACAGCTTCAGGTTCCGCGCGGCGAGTTCGTCGGACAGCTGCTTCGGGTCGGTCGGTAGATAGCCGTACGGACCCAGCTCGATCCACTGGTAACCGGACGCGGCGACCTCGTCGAGGAACCGGCTGTACGGAGTCTGATTCGGGTCGTCGGGAAACCAGACGCCCCACGAGTCGGGCGCCGAGCCGACGAGGATGCTGCTCATCTGTCGTAGTCCTTTCTTGGTTCAGCTTTCGGAGGGACGAATCAGCGGACGCTGGACCTTCTTCCATTCCGCGTAGGTCTGGTAAGCAGACTGAGTCGATTCCAGTGTTGACGTCTCGCTGACCGGGACGTCCCACCACGATTCGCTGTCCGGTGCGGAAATCAGCGGATCGGTTTCGACGTGGATCACTGTGGTGTGGTCGTTGGCCTTGGCCACCTTCACCGCGTCGGTGAACTCGGCCGCGGTGACCACGCGGATCACCTCGGCGCCCAGGCTGGCCGCGTTAGCGGCCAGGTCGACCGGCAGCTTGGCGCCGTCGAGTCGGCCGTCGGAGCCGCGGTAGCGGTATGCGGTGCCGAATCGCTGTGACCCCAACGACTCCGAGAGGGAGCCGATCGAGGCGAAGCCGTGATTCTGCACCAGGACCACGATGACCTTGACGCCTTCCTGCACGGCGGTGACCAACTCGGTGGCCATCATCAGGTAGGACCCGTCGCCGACCATGACGAACACGTCGCGGTCCGGACTGGCCATCTTGGCTCCGATACCACCGGCTACCTCATAACCCATACAAGAGAAGCCGTATTCGACGTGATAGCCCTTCGGATCCCTTGTGCGCCAAAGCTTGTGCAGGTCGCCGGGCATCGAGCCAGCCGCGCACACCACCACGTCGCGCGGATCGGACAACGTATTGGCCAGCCCGATCACCTGGTTCTGGTTCAGACCCACGCTGTCGTCGTCGACCCGGTACGCCGCGGATACGGTGTCATCCCAGGACTTGGCGAGTTCAGCGGTGCGGGACCGATATTCGTCGCTCACCGAGTAGTCGCCGAGGGCGGCACCGAGCGCGTCGATGGCCTCGCGGGCGTCGGAGACCACACAGACGCCACCCTGCTTCACCGAGTCCAGCGACGCTACGTTGATGTTGACGAAGCGCACGTCCGGGTTGTTGAAGGCGGTACGCGATGCTGTGGTGAAATCGCTGTAGCGGGTCCCGACTCCGATCACCACGTCGGCCTCGGCGGCCAGCGTGTTGGCGGCCGTTGTACCCGTCGAGCCGATCGCCCCCACCGACTGGGGGTGGTCGTAGGCCAGTGAACCCTTGCCGGCCTGACTCTGTCCCACCGGGATTCCGGTCTTCTCGCAGAAGGTCGTCAGTGCGTCGGTAGCCCCGGAGTAGATCACACCGCCGCCCGCCACGATCAACGGCTGCTGCGCCGAGCGGATCATTTCAGCGGCACGCGCGATGACCGACCGTTCCGGCAGCGGGCGTGCGATGTGCCAGGTGCGTTCGGCGAACAGCGATTCCGGCCAGTCGTGGGCCTCGGCCTGCACGTCCTGCGGGATGGACACCGTCGCTGCTCCTGTTTCCACGGGGTCGGTGAGCACCCGCATCGCGCCGAGCAGTGCGGCGGGCAGCTGCTCGGGGCGCCAGACCCGGTCGAAGTACCGCGACAGCGGCTTGAACGCGTCGTTGACGGTGACGTCGCCACTGGACGGCAACTCGAGTTCCTGCAGAACCGGTGCACTGGCCCGGGTGGCGAAGGTATCGGCCGGCAGCAGCAAGACCGGGAGCCGATTGATGGTCGCCAGCGCTGCGCCGGTCAGCATGTTCGTCGAACCTGGGCCGACGCTGGCGGTGACGGCCCACGTCTGCAGCCGGTCCCGCTGGCGGGCGTACGCCACGGCGCTGTGCACCATGGCCTGCTCGTTTCGGCCCAGTACATAGTGCAGCAGTGGCTCGGTCCCGGACTCATGCGCCTCGACCTCGGCCTGCAGCAGTGCCTGGCCGAGCCCGGCGACGTTGCCGTGACCGAAGATGCCGAAGCAGCCGGCGAAGAACTTGCTGCGCTCGCCGTCGCGTTCGACGTACTGGTTCGCCAGGAACCGAACGGTCGCCTGTGCGACGGTGAGTCGAACGGTCGGTTCGATGTTGGGGGTCTTGTTGGCCACTGTCACGCTCCTCGGGGCGCAGTTGCGGGGGAATGCAGCGGCAGCCGCGGATCGACGTCCTGGCCATCCCAGCTATCGCGGAGCCAGGCGTGCTCGGGATCGTCGACGATCTTCCAGACGCGTTCGGCGCCCGGTCCGGCCATCACGTTCAGGTAGTACATGTGGTAACCGGGGGCAGCGACCGACGGGCCGTGGAAGCCGTGCGGGACCAGAACGACGTCGCCGGTGCGGACCTCTTCGAGCACCTCGATCGGCCGGTCCGCGGTGCCGTACACCCGGTGGTAGCCGAAGCCTCGCGAATCGTCGGGGCCGGCGGCGATCTCGAAGTAGTAGATCTCTTCGAGCTGTGACTCGATCGGCGACTCCTCGTCATGCTTGTGCGCCGGGTAGCTCGACCAGTTGCCGCCCGGAGTGATCACCTCGCACGCGATCAGCGAATCGGCCTCGAAAACACCTGCGGTGCCAAAGTTGTGGACCTGGCGACTGCAGTTGCCGGCGCCGCGCAGCTCGACTTGCACATCGGCGGCGGCCACCCGCCGGTTCGGCAGCTGTCGCGTGGCGCGCGCGCCGCAGATCGCGAACCGCCCTTCGCCGCACAGTGTGTAGGTGTGGCCGGTAGCGATGTAGACCATGTCGGCTGGGCCTTCGAAAACCGTTGTCCGTCGGGACAATTCGAAGCTCTCGTTGTCGCAGTCGACAGTACCATGGCCGGCCAGCGGCAGAATCATCACCTCGGTGTCGCCGGTATCCAGCGTGATCTCCTGCAGCGGCTCGAGTTCCACGACGCGCAGGCTCGACTCGGTCCAGCCGGCCGATTCCGGTGAGATGTCGACGGTGTACGGCGCTTCGGCGCTACGGGCGGGGATGTAGTACTTGCTGTGCATCGTCACCTCACCATCGAAACGGCGGTCGCGACCGCGGAGCTGACATCGTCGTCGGCGGGGTAGAGCAGCGTCCGGCCCACGATCAGCCCGCGCACCGACGGGAGCGCCAGCGCCTTTTCCCAACTCGCAAAGGCCTCGTCGGGGTCGGCAGGGTCACCGCCAAGCAGCAGGGTCGGCAAAGTGGTGGACTCCATCACCCGGTCCATCTCCTCGACCACCGGCAGCTTCATCCAGGTGTACGCCGACGTGGAGCCAAGCCCTTGACTGATATGCACGGACTTGATCACCGCGTTCGGGCTGAGGTCGTTGCACACCTTGCCGTCGACCCGCGTCGACATGAATGGCTCGAGCATGGCGACCAGCCCATGCGCGGCCAGTTCGTCGACCGCACGTGCGCACGCCGCCAGCGTCGCGACTGTGCCGGGATCATCGAGGTCGATGCGGCACAACATCTTTGCGCCGTTCATTCCCGCCGCCGCAGTGGCCTCCGCGGTCCCGCCGGTCATCCGGTCGTCGAGCTCGAACCGGGCGCCGGCCAGGCCGCCGCGATTCATCGACGAGAAGACCACCTTGTCCTCCAGCGCACCGAGCAGCAGCAGGTCGTCGAGGATGTCAGCGGTCGCCAGCACGCCGTCCACCCCGGGATCGGCCAGCGCCGCCCGCAGCCGGTCAAGCAGGTCGGTCCGGCTGTTCATCGCGGTAGGCTTCGAGCCCACGGCGAGGGCGCCGCGTGCAGGGTGGTCGGCGGCGACGATCATCAGCCGCCCGTTGCCGCGGACCGTGGGCCGGGTGGTGCGGGCCTGCCACGCGCGCCCGATCGCCTGGGGATCCGCCGCACGAAGATTGGTGATCTCGGCATAGTCCTTGCAAACTGCTTCAGACATTGACGGCCTCCACTGCGGTCTGTTCGGCCAGCTCGGCCACCTCGGCGGCGGTCGGCATCGCGGTTGAGCACTCCAGCCGGGACGCGACGATGGCGCCGGCGGCGTTGGCGTAGCGCAGCGTCTTCTCCAGCGGCCAACCGTGCAGCAGGCCGTGGCACAGGCTGCCGCCGAAGGCATCTCCGGCACCGAGGCCGTTGACGACATCGACGTCGTTGGGAGCGACGCTGACCGAAGAGTGCCGGGTCTTGCCGAGCACACCGCGAGGACCCTGCTTGACGATGGCCAACTCGACGCCGAGGTCCAGTAGCGCGTCGGCCGCCTTGCGCGGATTGGTCTCGCCGACGGCGATCTCGCATTCCTCACGGTTGCCGACCGCGACGGTGACATGTTGCAGTGCGCGCTGCACCTGCTCGGTGGCAGCGGCAGGGGTGTCCCAGAACATCGGGCGGTAGTCCAGGTCGAGCACGGTGTGACGGGCCCGTGCGCGGGCCTGAAAGGCGGCGAAATGCGCGCTGCGGCTGGGCTCCTCGGACAGTCCGGTCACCGTCGACCAGTACAGCCGGGCGGACCGCACCGCGTCGATGTCGATCTCCTTGGGTGCGACTTGCAGGTCCGGCGCCGACGGCTTGCGATAGAAGTACAGCGGGAAATGGTCCGGCGGGAAGATCTCGCAGAATGTCACCGGGGTGGGGTACTCGTCGTGGGTCGCGATGTAGCGGTTATCGACGCCGAGGTCCGCAAGCTCGGCGCGAACGAACTTGCCGAACGGGTCATCGCCGACACCGGAGATTAGCGCGCTGCGATTGCCCAGACGTGCCGCGGCAACCGCGACGTTGGCGGCGCTGCCGCCCAGAAACTTGCCGAATGTTTCGACGTGGTCTAGGCCGACACCGATCTGCAGTGGGTAGATGTCGACGCCACTACGCCCGATGGCTAGGACGTCGAACGGCTGTGTGCTAGTCAAAATAAGCTCCCCGGCGGTCGTGGGTGGTACCTCGCTACGACTGTGCCTTCCCCCACACCGTCCTGTCAATACTTTGTCCTGACATTCTGACTTTCAATCATAAGAATGATAGGATGCGGCTACTCTTATCTGGTTCCTGCCCGTGATCGGAGTCGATGTGCCATTGGCGGTCGAGCTCGACAGGTCGAGTCCTGTCCCGCTGTACTACCAACTCGCCCAGGCGATCGAAGCGGCCATCCGTGACGGCGAGCTCGCTCCCGGTGACAGATTCGAGAACGAGCTTGCGCTGGCCAAGAGGCTGACTTTGTCGCGCCCGACCACCCGCCGGGCGATCCAGGAGCTCGTCGACAAGGGGTTGCTGGTCCGAAAGCGCGGAGTCGGTACACAGGTGGTACAGAGCCCCGTGCACCGTCGCGTGGAGCTGACGAGCCTGTTCGATGACTTGGCCCGCGCCGGGCAGGCCCCGACGACCCAGTTGCTGGAGTACCACGTCGGTCAGGCCGACGACGAGGTCGCCGCCGAACTGAACCTGACCGACGGGCACGAGGTCGTGACGATCCAGCGCCTGCGCTGCGCCAACGGCGAACCGCTCGCGGTGATGACCAACTACCTTCCTGTCGAGTTGGCACCCGAGCCGGCGGAGCTCGAAGGCAGCGGGCTGTATCAATCGTTGCGCGGCCGCGGCGTGCATATCAGGTTGGCGCGCCAACGCATTGGGGCGCGGCCTGCGACGAAGGCCGAGGCGGTACTGCTCGGAGAGAAAGCCGGCACACCACTGCTGACGATGAGCCGCACCGCGTTCGACGACTCCGGCAAGGCGGTCGAGTACGGAACTCACTGTTATCGGGCGTCGCGATACTACTTCGAGACCACACTGGTAGACCGTTAACACTCGGCCGGTTCCCGCGGGCCGGCGGTGGTGCCACGGATCACGAGTCTCGGCTCGAGGACCACGTTCCGGTCGTCGTCTTGGCTTCCTGCCGATGTCGTCGGCGTCGCGGCTCTGGCCTCCAACATGTCCACCGCCAATCGGACCGCGTGGTGGGCCATCGCCGCGGCGTCCTGATGAACCGTGGTCAGGTCGAACCGCGGGTTGTCCGGCAGGTGACTGTCGTCGTAGCCGATCAGCGACAATTCGCCGGGCACATCGACGCCCGCCCGGGTGAACACGTCCAGCAGCCCGAGGGCGCACCGGTCGTTGCCGGCAAGGACGGCGGTGGGCAACGTGGGCTCGGCGAGCATCGCACGGGCCGCGACAGCCATGGGCATTGCCGTGTTCATCCTCTGGTGCACCAATGCGCTGATCTCGTTCCTGTTCCCGGTGCTGAACTCGGCGCTGGGCTCGACCGGAACCTTCGCGTTGTTCGTCGCGGTCGACATCGGGTCGTGGCTATTCGTGCGCAAGTTCGTGCCGGAGACCAAGGGCACCACGCTCGAGGAGCTGGAGGACCGCTTCGAAGCCCAGGGGACGCGGGCCGCTGCGGCGGCCTGACGGCGTTAGGAGAACGCCGTGCGGAACGCCTCGAGCGCATCGACACTGTCATGGGAGGCCCAGGCCTCCATGCCGATCGTTCCGGCAAAGCCGATGTCGCGCAACGCATCAGCGATCGCGGGGTAGTTGATCTCCCCGGTGCCGGGCTCGCACCGGCCCGGCACGTCGGCGACCTGGATCTCGCCGATCGCATCGCCGCAGCGCCGGATCAGCCCGATGAGATTCCCTTCGCCGATCTGCGCGTGATACAGGTCGAGCATCATCCGCACGTTGGGGTGCGCGACGGCCTCCACCAGGGCCAGCGTGTCCTTGGCCCGGGCCAGCGGCACGCCGGGATGGTCGACGATCGTGTTCAGGTTTTCCACGCAGAACGTCACGCCCGCCGCCGCGCCGAGTTCACCGATGCGCTCCAGCGCACCGAACGCGGTCAGCCACATCTGCCCGCTCGCCCGGTAGCGCGGCCGAGCCGCCTTACCGTCGATCAATTCGGCGGTGTGCAGGTTCAGTCGCGGCACACCCAAGGTTTCGGCGGCCTTGATGCTCAACTCGGCAGTCCGCACCACCTCGTCGGCGTTGTCCGGGTCAATCAGGTCACCGTGCAGATAGCCGGTCATCGACGAGAACCGCGCGCCGGTAGCGGCCAACGCGCTCAGATCCTTGTCGTGCCAGCTCCAGATCTCGACTTCGAAGCCCATGTCGTGGATGCGTCGCACCCGGTCGATGATCGGCATGTCCGTGAAGACCATCTCCGAACACACCGCGAGCCGGAAGTCGTTCATGAGTTTGCCACCTGCCTCGTCTTGACCTGCACGGAGGCACCCTAACATTTGACGTGCAGTCCTAATGTCCGAACAAACTATTGACTTTCGGTTGTGAGCCGTATTACATCGACTTAGACGTGTTACGCGCTAGACGTGTGACGCGGCACTCGACAAGCAAGGAGAAGCAATGAGTTTCAGTCGGCTCGCCGCCATCGCCGGGGCGAGCGTGCTCGTGGTCGGGATCGCGTCATGTTCGGGTACGGGCGGTAAACCAGAGGAATCCGGCGGGGGGATGGGGGCAGGGACCGCGAACACCCCGCGCGCGGTCGTCGCGATGATCACCCATGAGGTGCCGGGCGATTCGTTTTGGGACTTGATCCGCAAGGGTGCGCAGGCCGCGGCCGATAAGGACAACATCGAGCTGCGCTATTCCAACGATCCGGAGGCCCCTAACCAGGCGAATCTGGTGCAAAGTGCGATCGACAGCAAGGTCAATGGAATCGCTCTGACGCTGGCCAAGCCGGACGCGATGGCGCCCGCGGTCAAGGCCGCATTGGACGCGGGTATTCCGGTTGTCGCGTTCAACTCGGGCTTCGACAACTTTGCGGCGATGGGCTTGCAGGAGTACTTCGGTCAGGACGAGAAGCTGGCCGGGGTCGCCGCGGGCGAACGTCTCACCCGGGATGGCGCCAAGAAGGTGATCTGCGTGATCCAGGAACAGGGTCAGGTTGCGCTCGAGTCACGCTGTGCCGGCGTCGCCCAGGGCTTCCAGGGGCAGTCCGAGATATTGAATGTCAACAGTAAGGACATGCCGTCGGTGGAGTCGACGATTACCGCCAAGCTTCAGCAGGATCCGTCCGTTGATCATGTGGTGGCGCTGGGCGCGCCGATTGCGTTGGCCGCGGTGCAGTCTGTCGGCAATGCCGGTAGCTCGGCGAAGGTGGTCACCTTTGATACCAATGCGGCGCTGGTCGACGCGATCAAGAACGGTGAGGTGCAGTGGGCGGTGGACCAGCAGCCGTTCCTGCAGGGGTATCTGGCGATCGATTCACTGTGGCTCTACATCAACAACAAGAACCTGATCGGTGGCGGTCAAGCCACCCTGACCGGTCCGTCGTTCATTGACCAGTCGAACATCGACGCCGTCGCCGACTTGGCCAAGTCCGGAACCCGATAAGCCGCCGCGCAGGAGAGAGCGAATCATGACTACACAAACTGATCTGGACGTCGCCAGTCATAAGGTTGTTCGCGACGAGCGGGTCAAGGAACGCAATCGTGTGCAGCGCCTGTTTATTCGTCCTGAGATGGGGGCGTTGATCGGTGCGGTGGCGATCTTCATTTTCTTCTTGGTCGTTGCCCCGCCGTTCCGCAGCCCGGAGGCGTTGGCCACGGTGCTCTATGCCAGCTCGACGATCGGGATCATGGCGTGTGCGGTGGCGTTGTTGATGATCGGCGGCGAGTTCGACCTGTCGTCGGGGGTGGCGGTGACGACGAGTTCGCTGGCCGCGTCGATGCTGGCGTATAACCTGCATCTGAATCTGTGGGTCGGGGCGGGGTTGGCGCTGCTGGTCGCGCTGGGTGTCGGATTTTTCAATGGGTATCTGGTGATGAAGACCAAGATCCCGAGCTTTTTGATCACGTTGGGTACCCTGCTGATGCTCACTGGCATCAATCTGGCGGTGACCAAACTCGTTTCGGGTCAGGTCGCGACGCCGAGCGTGAACGACATGGCCGGCTGGGGTTCGGCGCAGACGGTGTTCTCGTCGTCGTTCACCATCGCCGGTGTCGGTATCCGTATCACGGTGTTCTGGTGGTTGTTGTTCACCGCGGTGGCGACCTATGTGTTGTTCAAGACCCGGATCGGTAACTGGATTTTCGCCGTGGGCGGTGATCAGGAAAGTGCCCGCGCGGTCGGTGTGCCGGTGACCGCGGTGAAGGTCGGGCTGTTCATGTTTGTCGGGTTTTGTGCCTGGTTCGCGGGCATGCATCTGCTGTTCGCGTTCAATACCGTGCAGTCGGGTCAGGGTGTCGGCAACGAGTTCATCTACATCATCGCCGCGGTGATCGGCGGCTGCCTGCTCACCGGCGGGTACGGCACCGCGATCGGCGCCGCGATCGGCGCGTTCATCTTCGGCATGGTGCAGCAGGGCATCGTGTATGCCGGCTGGAACCCCGACTGGTTCAAGTTCTTCATGGGCGTGATGCTGCTGTTCGCGGTGATCGCCAACAACGCATTCCGCAACTACGCCGCGAAGAGGTGACCCCGTGACCGCAACTGTTGATCGTCCCGTGGAAGAGGCCCCGTCGGGCGGCAAGGCGCCGCTGGTTGAGCTGAAGAACGTCGGCAAGTCCTATGGCAACATCACTGCGCTGAAAGATATTTCGTTGCGGGTGCATGCCGGTGAGGTGACCGGCATCCTGGGTGATAACGGTGCCGGCAAGTCCACGCTGATCAAGATCATCTCCGGTCTGCATCAGCAGAGCGATGGTGAACTGCTCGTCGATGGTGAGCCGACGAAGTTCAACTCGCCCAAAGAGGCGTTGGGCAGGGGCATTGCGACGGTGTATCAGAACCTGGCGGTGGTGCCGCTGATGCCGGTGTGGCGCAACTTCTTCCTGGGCCAGGAGATCCGCAAGAAGTCCTTCCCGTTCTCGTTGGACGCCAACGCGATGCGGGCCACCACGCTCTCGGAGCTGTCCAAGATGGGCATCGACCTGCCCGACGTTGACGTGGCGATCGGTTCGCTCTCGGGTGGTCAGCGCCAATGCGTGGCGATCGCGCGGGCGGTGTTCTTCGGGGCGCGGGTGCTGATCCTCGACGAGCCGACCGCCGCGCTGGGTGTCAAACAGTCCGGGGTGGTGCTCAAGTACATCACCGCGGCCAAGGAGGCCGGGTTCGGTGTGGTGTTCATCACCCACAACCCGCATCACGCGCACATGGTCGGTGATCACTTCGTGCTGCTCAACCGGGGCAAGCAGAAGCTGGACTGCACCTACGACGAGATCGACCTGGAACACCTCACCCAGGAGATGGCCGGCGGCGACGAATTGGAGGCACTCTCACACGAGCTACGCGGCGGCAAGCGCTCGTAGGCACGCCAGCTTCGTCGGGTCTCTCTCGCTATCAACTGCAGACCTTGACCGACGAGGTCAACAACCCACCGCGAGCGTGTGTGTTCGCCCGACGACACCGCAAAAACACGTGCAAACGCGCACACTCGACGGTGCCGGGTTATTTGGCCGAGTGGTGTTGCAGCGGCCGCGGTCATCGCACCGCCACTTGCGGATTACCGGCTGACCCCTGTGGCGAAGGCGACGCACGCACAAGCGCGACAACGCGGCCGGTTCGCGTCGACCAGCACCTCGCGCGCCGGAATGCGCTGGGGCACGAGTCCGGTGTTGAGCCGCTGGGCCAAGGAGCGCTTCGCGCGCAGCGCTCGACGAATTGCAGCACAATTCGCGAACTGGTCGGCCGTCGAATCGTCCGTGCTGCCGCTTGACCATCGCGCTATCGGTCTCCATCGGCGCGAACTCTGTGGTGAACATCCCGGGAGACGGTGTTGATGGGAAATTGATGTGAGTTACCCATTGAATGAGGTCCAAATCACAGCAACACTCTAACCATGCGCACCGCATCGCCACGACCAACTCACGGGCCCCGACGCCTAGGGCATGGGCATTGTTAGTTGTGAAGGGCAATCGCACAGCGGCGCCGATGTTCGGTTCCCTCCGGGCGGCGTCGTCGCACGCGGGTTGGTCACCGGTGATCGCTCCGACACTGCTCGCGTCGCCTTCATGGCGACGGCGTAGCGATTCGGTTGCGGCGCAGGCGGTTCGCCGCCGACACATTTTGGGTTCACTACAGAAAGGCTTGTGATGGAGATGCTGCTTGCCGGCGAATGGCGTGGCGCGGGCGACGGTGCAACCGAGACGGTGCGCTCCCCGTACGACGGCCGACCCGTCGGTTCGGTGCCGCTGGCCACAATCGACGACGCCGCTGCGGCCGTCGATTACGCCGAGACCGCGGCACGGGTGCAGCGGGAGACCCCGGCGCATGAGAGGGTGGCGGTGCTGCTGCGGGCGGCCGATCTGGCCGATCAGCGTGCCGAGGATATCGCGCAGACGATCAGCGCCGAGACCGGCAAGCCCATCAGC
>CAWCXH010000009.1:0-230050 GCA_963799495.1 uncultured Actinomycetota bacterium | reverse complement strand
GGCTCGCCGGGCATCTTCGGGGTGCCGCCATGCTCTTTGGCGATGCTCACCAGCTTTAATTTCAGCGTGCGGGCGTCAGCGACGCCGAGAGTTATCGGGCGTTCTCGCCTGTTTTCTCCCCTTGCTGCGCGCTCGGGCTGGCCGTCGGCGAGCTGTACCGCTGTTCTTGGGGACGGCCAGGAGTTTCTTCGACGGCCGCCGGGTTCACGCTAGTCCGTTGACAATGTCCAGATACTTCTGCTCGGTTCCAGCGTTCAGAGCCTGTCGCTGCTCAAGCAGCATCACGCAGCGCAATGCCAAATCGAACGATTGGTAGCAGTGATGCGCGATCAGCGCCAGATGCTTGAGCTGCTCGTCGCTCATCGAGTCCGCGTGAGCGAAGTCGCGCACGTAGACGATATCCGCCTCCAGGAGTTGGTTAAGGGCCTGCCGAGGGTTGTCGATGATCACGAAGGGGGCGATCGGCCATGTCTTGACCGCGGCAAAGCAGTGCGGAATGAACCCCTGGCTGCGCAGCTCTAGATCGACGTCTCCCAGGCTCGGCTGATCCTCGTACAGCGTCACGAACGAGACCTCGGTCTGAATCGCCACCGACTGCGCCAGCTTCGCTTTCCCTCCGCGGAACACCGCGAGCTCGCCGCCTTGGATGTCGATCTTCAGGAAATCGAGGTGCTGGATCTCCGAAATGTCATCGAGCCTGCGAGTCTGCAGGGGGACGCGTTCAATTACCTCCCCCAACGGCTCGAGCACCTCGAACAGACCCAACATCGCCGGGTCCGGTTCGAACAGGCTCGTCATTCCGGATGCGCGACAAATGTTGAGCGAATACTCCGCACCATCGCCCACCGCATACGGCAAGTAACGCTCGTTGGGGCCTTTCATTCTCTGCAGTTCCAGCAGTGCAGACTCCTGAGGCTCGAACCCCGTTACGCGACATACCCCAGCAGCAAGCATTGGGGTATACGGCGGCTCGCCATCGATCGGATTCGCACCGACGTCAACGACGTCCGTAAGACGTTGCGGGGAAAGCAGATTCCGAAAAGCAGTGCTCATTTTCAACCCCGTGACCCGCGTCAATAGGCCATTCGAACGCAGCGAGCTAACTCGGACGAGGGTACCGCCTTGTGTTGCGATGTCGGCAAGGATCTAACGCATCGGGCTATTTCCGATCGGTATCTCTGGATGGTTGTACACGCTTGGGTTCACCGGGCATCTTCGGGTAGTTCGGCGGGTACGGCAGGTCTCCCAGCCCACGCTCTTCGTCGGCCTTGACCATGTCCAGCAGTGGCTCGATGGACTGCGGTTTGGCCTCGATGTCGGCCCACGGGTCCTCGCGTTTGCGCACCAAGTCCGGCACCGTCGCGATGGTGAAGTCGTCGGGGTCGGCCCCGGCCAGCTCATCCCACGTCAACGGCGTCGACACCGTCGCGATCGGGGTCTTGCGCACCGAATACGCCGACGCGAAGGTGCGGTCGCGGGCGTTCTGGTTGTAGTCGATGAACAACCGCTCACCGCGCTCCTCCTTCCACCACGACGTGGTCACCGCGTCCGGGGCGCGCCGCTCGACCTCGCGGGCCAGCGCGATACCGGCCCGGCGCACCGCGACGAAATCCCAGTCGGTCTTGATCCGCAGAAACACGTGCACGCCGCGGCCGCCGGAGGTCTTCGGGTAGCCGACCAGGCCGAGTTCGTCGAGCAGCGGTTTGAGCACGTCCACGGCGATCGCGCTGGCCTCCTGAAACCCGGTGCCGGGCTGCGGGTCGAGGTCGATGCGCAGCTCGTCGGGATGCTCGGTGTCCGGGCAGCGCACCTGCCACGGATGCAGCGTGATCGTGCCCATCTGGGCGGCCCAGATGATCGCCGACGGGTGCGTCACCTTCAACGCATCGGCGGTGCGGCCGGACGGAAACGTGACCTCGCAGGTTTCCAGATAGTCGGGATGCTTCTGCGGCACCCGCTTCTGGTAGATCTCCTCACCGTCGATGCCGTCGGGAAACCGCTGCAAGTGGGTGGGCCGGTCCTTCAGCGCGGTCAGCATCGGGCCGCCGGCCACGGCCAGGTAGTACTCGACCAGCTTGCGCTTCGTGCCGTCGGAGCCCAGTTTCGGGAAGTACACCTTGTCCGGGTTGGTCAGCCTGACCTTGACGCCGTCGACGTCGAGTTCCTCTGCGGGCGTTGGCATTACGTCGACTCCAGCACGTCGTACAGGTCGTAGTTCAGGGGTACCTCGAGCTGCTCGAAGGTGCAGCTTTGCGGATCCCGGTCCGGCCGCCACCGCACGAACTTCACCGCATGCCGAAATCGTTGGCCGTGCACGGTGTTTCCCTCCATCTGGTCGTAGGCCACCTCGCACACCTTCTGGGGGCGCACCGGGATCCAACGCTTGTCCGCCGCCGAGTTCCACCGGCTCGGCGCCCCGTCCACCGCTTCGTCGCCTTCGCGTAGCGGCTCGAGGTCGGCCAGCAGCGTGAGCCGGTCCTTGGCGGTGAACGACGCGGCGCCGCCGACCATCTGCAGTTCGCCGTCGGCGCGGTACAGACCGAGCAGAATCGACCCGACGCCCTCGCCGCTCTTGTGGATGCGGTAGCCGATGGCCACGCAGTCGGCATCGCGGGCGTGCTTGACCTTGACCATCTCCCGCTTGCCCGGCAGATACGGGCCGTCCAGCCTCTTCGCGATCACCCCGTCCAGGCCTGCGCCCTCGAACGTATCGAGCCACTGCGCACCCTGCCCAGGATCCTCGGTCGTGCGGGTGACATGGCACCACTGCTTCTCATTCACCTTTTCGGACAGCACGTCCCGACGAACCCGGAACGGCTCCTTCAACAACGACGTTGTCGCCAGTGGCCAGTGCGTCGAAGCCGATGAAATGCGCGGGCGTCTGCTCGGCGAGCATCTTGATCCGGCTCGCGGCCGGGTGAATGCGCTGGGACAACGACTCCCAGTCCAGCCGGATGCGCCCGCCGATCTCACGCGGCACGACCACCTCCCCGTCGAGGACGCAGCGGGACGCCAGCTCATCACGCAGCGCCTGCTCCAGCTCGGGGAAGTAACGGCCGAGCTCCTTGCCGTTGCGTGACTGCACGACCACCTGGTCGCCGTCGCGGAACACCAGCGCACGGAAGCCGTCCCACTTCGGCTCGTAGGACCACACCCCCGCCTCGGGTGGAACCTTGGCCTGGGCTTTGGCCAGCATCGGCTCTAACGGTGGCAACACGGGTAGGTCCACGGTCTCCATACTCATGTAGACCGCAGAGCCGGGGCAATGTCATCGGCTATAACGCGGATGCGGTCGCGAGGGACCGAAGCTTCTCTAACGCTCTGGCGGAGTCGCTGCCAGGCTCGGCGTGATACATAAGCAGATGCTGCCCTTCGCAGTTTGGCACGTGCGGAACGTTGAGCTGGTTCCGCTGTAGATAAAGGTCGCCGACTCGTGGATGGCGCATGTGCATCATTCCCAACCGGTAACCGACGTCTGCACGCGCCCACAGTTCGCGGAAGCGTGCGCTGCCCGCGGACAATTCAGCAATCAACTTCTGCATGCGAGGATCATCTGGATCTGTGCCCGCGCTTTCCCGTAAACCACTCACCACCGCGTCGGTCGCCTCGTCCCAATCGACGTAGAGCTCCCGAGCAGCGGGGGCGAAAAGACGCCAGCACAGAAAGTTTCGTCCAGGTTCAAACCCCGGCGACAGCGCTCTGGCGATCGGATTTGCGGCCAGGACATCTAGGTACCTACTGGCCACGATTGCCGGGAAGGGGAACTGATCGATCAGCGGGGCTAACCCCTCGGCCGCTACCTCTAGAACGGATTGATCCCAGTGGCTAATGGTCGGACTGGCCAGTTGGTGCAGATACTTTCTGGCTTTGATGTCCAGCTGCAACGCCCGTGCGAGGGCTTCGACTATCTGAGGGGACGGATTCTTGGCGCGGCCCCGCTCGAGTCGCAGGTAGTACTCGGCGCTGATGCCGGCGAGCATTGCCAGCTCCTCGCGACGTAACCCCGGAGCGCGGCGCTGCCCGCCGGGAACCAGCCCGACATCTTCGGGACGAACCTGGTCCCGCCGCGCACGCAGGTAATCACCCAGCGCGTTGGCTCTCGCCGCCACGGGTCGATCGTAAGGCAGTCACAGCCAATACCACCTTCAATCAAACAGCGACCCATGATCAGGAGTTCGCGCTGCGCGGGGTGTCACGCTGTGACTCTGTCGGGCTCCAAGCGGAGAGGATGGCCTCGAGCCCTTGTGTCAGGAAAGACCGGTGCGACCAAGCTCGCGCGTCGACAGGGATCGCAATTCCTCTAATGCCATGGCAGAGGGGCTACCGGGCTCGGCGCGATACATGAGCACGTGGTCCCCACCGGGATACGGGGCGTTGAGCCGGTGCCTGCACAGATAAAGCTCGCCGACTTGGGGATGACGCATGTGCTGGATTCCCAAGCGGTAACCCACCTCCGCGCGGTCCCACAGTTCGCGGAAACGTGGACTGGCATCGGACAATTCAGCTATCAACGCCTGCATGCGGCGATCTTTCGGGCAGGCACCACTGAGTTCCCGTAAACCACTTACCGCGATTTCGGTCGCCTCGTCCCAATCAACGTAGAGCTGCCGGGCAGCGGGGTCCAGTAAGCGCCAGCACAGGGAGTTTTGTCCCGGTATGAACTCTGGTGACAGCGCGCGGGCGAGCGGATTTGCCGCCAGGACATCTCGGTACCTGTTGACAACGACGGCCGGCATCAAAAACTGATCGATTACTTCGGCCAATCCGTGGGCCGCTGCTTCCAGCTCGGAAGTATCCCCTGTGGTTGGGGCGGCCAGGTTGTGCAGATACCGCGTGGCTTTGGCGTCCAGCTGTAGCGCCCGCGCGAGCGCGTCAAGAATCTGAGGGGACGGATGTTGGGCGCGTCCCCGCTCGAGTCGCAGGTAGTACTCGGCGCTGATGCCGGCCAGCATTGCCAGCTCCTCGCGGCGCAAACCAGGCGCGCGGCGCTGTCCGCCGGGAACCAGCCCGACATCTTCGGGACGGACCTGGTCCCGACGCGCACGCAGGAAATCACCCAGCGCGTTGGCTTTCGCCGCCACGGCTGGAGCCTATGCCCTGCCAGTACCCCGGATCAACGTGGCATCCCCAGCTACTCCGCGGAGCCGCGATGGTGAATGCATGGCTCGGCCGATCGACCAATCGCCGAACCACTGGAAACCACTGCAAGAGAGAGGACACCATGACCGTCAAAGTGACGCTGCCGACGCCAGGCCAGCCCTATCTGGAAACCGGGCTGCTGCCGGCCGATTTCTACGCGTACGAGGAGCTGCTGTCAGACTCGGAGCGCGAGAAGGTCGATCGCATACGCGAGTTTTTCCGCACCGAGGCTGCGCCGATCGTCGACGACTACTGGGCACGGGCCGAGTTCCCGTTCGAGCTCGTCAAGGGATTCGCCAAGCTGGGTCTGCTGGATTGGGCCGACCCCGATTCGTCGGAGCCCGCGCCGAGCAATCTCCTCACTGGCATCACCTCAATGGAGATGGCGCATGCCGACCCGTCGCTGTCGGTGTTCTTCGGTGTGCACGCCGGACTGGCGATGGGCACCATCATCACCTGCGGGTCCGAGGAGCAGAAGCGTCGGTGGCTGCCTGCGATGAGCCGCTTCGAGAAGATCGGCGCGTTCGCGCTGACCGAGCCGCACGGCGGTTCCGACGTTGCGGGCGGCATGGAGACCACCGCGCGCCGCGACGGCGACGAGTGGGTGCTCAACGGGGCGAAACGCTGGATCGGTAACGCCACCTTCGCCGACGTGGTGGTGGTCTGGGCTCGCGACGTCGAGACGAATCGGGTGCTGGGCTTCGTGGTAGAGAAGGGCACCCCCGGTTTCACCGCGACGAAGATCGAGAACAAGTTCGCGCTGCGGATCGTGCAGAACGCCGACATCGTGCTCGACGAATGCCGGGTTCCCGAGGCCAACCGGCTGCAGAACGCGAACTCGTTCAGGGACACCGCGGAGATTCTGCGCCGGACCCGCAGCGGTGTGGCGTGGCAGGCGGTGGGAGTCCAGTTCGCCGCCTACGAGATTGCGCTGCAGTACGCCACGGAGCGGACACAGTTCGGTCGCCCGATCGGCAAGTTCCAGATGGTCCAGGACCTGTTGGTGAAGATGCTCGGCAACGCCACGGCATGCGCCGGGATGATGGTGCGCCTGGCCCAGTTGCAGCACGACGGGGTGTATCGCGACGAGCAGTCCGCGCTGGCGAAGGCCTATTGCACGTCGCGGATGCGCGAGACCGTTCACTGGGCACGGGAGTTGTTGGGCGGCAACGGCATTGTTCTCGACTACAACATCGGCCGCTTTGTCGCCGACTCCGAGGCTCTCTACTCCTATGAGGGCACCCGCGAGATGCAGACGCTGATCGTCGGCAAGTCGGTCACCGGCCTGAGCGCGTTCGTGTGAGGTGATGACAATGACAACGCAGACAACGGAATCCGTGTTCTCCGGCCTGAAGGTCGTCGAGATAGCAAGTTTCATCGCGGCTCCGGCCGCGGCGACGATGCTGTCGGACTTCGGCGCCGACGTCATCAAGGTCGAGCCACCCGGCCTGGGTGACCCGCAGCGGCTGCTGAGCTCGGTGCCGCCGAGCCCGGCCGCACCGGGAAACTACAGCTGGCACTTGGCCAACCGCAACAAGCGCGGCATGTCCGTCGACCTCAAGTCGGAGGGCGGTACGGAGATCCTCAAGCGGCTCGTCGAATGGGCCGACGTGGTGATCACCAACTTCCCACACGGCACCCGCGAGGCCTTGCACCTGGGCTACGAGGAGGTGTCGGGCTGGAACCCGCGGGTCATCTATGCCGACATCACCGGCTTCGGGGATGCCGGACCGGACGCCAGGCTGCCCGGGTTCGACCTGACCGCATTCTGGTCGCGCAGCGGGCTACTCGCCTCGACCCGCGATGCGGGTGCACCGCCCACGTCTCCACCTTGGGGCAGCGGCGATTACACCACCGCCACTGCGATCTACGCGGCGATCACCACCGCGCTGTATCACCGGGAACGCACAGGGCGGGGCGCCAACGTCGGCACGTCGCTACTGGCGACCGGGGTGTGGGCGACCGGAACTCTGGTGTCGGCGGCGCTGGCCGGCGGCAAGCCGTACGAACTGCATGACCGCAACAAACCGGTGAACGCGCTGACCAATCCGTACCAGAGCGGCGACGACCGCTGGTTCATGCTGGCCGCCAGGCAATCGATCTGGCCGGCTTTGGCCAACGCCATCGGGCGGTCAGACCTGCTGGCCGATCCACGCTTCGCCGACGCCAAGGCCATCGGCCAGCACGGCGCAGAGTTGGCCAAAGTGCTGGACGCCGAATTCAGTTCGCAACCGTTGGCGCATTGGAAAGAGATTCTCGACCAAGCCCGCGTCCCCTACGGCGTCATCCAGACGCCCGAAGAGGCGGCGACGGATCCGCAACTGCGCGCCAACGACATCGTCGTGCCGATCGAGGGAGCTCGGGACCTGGACTACACGGTCAACAACCCGATCACCCTGCGCGGCGCTGGCCAGGGTGCCGGCCCGGCGCGCACCCGAGCACGGCGAGCACAACGCCGAAGTCCTCGCCCAGCTGGGATTCAGCGTCGATGACATCGACCAGCTACGGGAACAGAAAGTGATTCCCGTTGCAGCAGAACAGGAGACAGCGAAATGACCACAACCGAAGTAACGACGGAGCTGGTGCTCACCGAGCGTCACGACGGCGTTCTGACGATCACCATCAACCGCCCAGCTCAAAAGAACGCCGTTAGCCGCGAGGTCGCCGTCCAACTGGCATCCGTGCTGGACCTCCTCGACAACGACCCCACATTGTCGGTGGGCGTGCTCACCGGCGCCGGCGGGACGTTCAGCGCGGGCATGGACCTCAAGGCATTCGCCAACGGGCAGACCCCCATCCTTCCCGACCGTGGATTCGGCGGGCTCACCCAAGCGGTGGTGCGCAAGCCGCTCATCGCGGCCGTCGAAGGCTGGGCGCTTGGCGGCGGCTTCGAAATGGTGCTGGCCTGCGACCTGATCGTCGCGGCCGACGACGCCAAATTCGGTTTGCCCGAGGTGAAACGGGGTCTCATCGCCGGGGAGGGCGGTGTGATCCGCCTGCCGCAGCGAATCCCCTACCACGTCGCCCTCAAGGTGCTGCTCACCGGCGAGCCGATCTCGGCCGCCGACGCCAAGCAGTACGGACTGGTCAGTGAGCTGACCGCATCCGGGGCCGCATTGGCCGGGGCGCAGGAGCTTGCCGCGCGCATCGCAGGCAACGCACCGCTGGCATTGGCGAAGGTCAAGCAGGTCCTGCGAGCAACGCAGGGCCTCAATGACACCGAGGCGTTCACGCGCCAGGCCGAGGACGCATCCAGCCTGCTGAACACCGAGGACGCGCACGAAGGAGCGCTGGCCTTCGCCGAAAAACGTGCACCCGTCTGGCGCGGGCGCTAACGACCAACCGAACTAAAGGAGAAACAATCATGAGTACACAAAACCCGCTGCAGCGCATCGCGATCGTCGGCACCGGCACCATCGGTGCAAGTTGGGCGACGCACTATCTCGCGCAGGGCTTCGATGTCACGGCCACCGACCCGGCGCCAGGCGCCGAGGCGGCGCTGCGGTCCTACGTCGAGGGTGCATGGGAAGGGGTAACGAAGCTCGGGCTTGCGCCCGGCGCCTCCCCGGATCGCCTGAAGTTCACCTCGGACATGACGCAGGCCCTGGCCGACGCCGACTTTGTTCAGGAGAACGCACCGGAACGCCCGGAACTGAAAGTCAAGCTGTTCGCCGACATCGACGATGCCACGCCGCCCGAGGCGATCATCGCCTCGAGCTCATCGGGCATCACGATGAGCGTCATGCAGGCCCAGTGCCGGCGTCCGGAGCGAACCGTCATCGGCCACCCGTTCAACCCGCCGCACGTCATCCCCCTCGTGGAGGTCGTCGGCGGGACGAAGACCGACCCGGAGACGATCTATGACGCGATGGACTTCTACGCCTCGATCGGCAAGAAACCCATTCATCTCAAGAAGGAGCTGCCCGGCCACGTCGCGAACCGCTCCAGTCGGCGCTGTATCGGGAAGTGGTTTACCTGATCGGTCAGGGCGTGCTCGACGTCGCCGACGCCGACGATGCGGTGTCGTGGGGACCCGGGCTGCGCTGGGGCGTCATGGGGCCGAATCTGCTGTGGCACCTGGGCGGCGGCCAGGGCGGTATCCAGCATTTCATGGACACCCTGATGCCGCGCATGGCCGCCGGGTGGCCAGGGCTGGGCAACCCAGAGTTCACCCCGGAGCTTCAGCAACAGATCGTCAAGGGCGTCCTCGAAGAGGCTGACGGTCAGTCGATCGACGAGCTCGCCGCCCAGCGCGACGAGATGCTGTTCGGGCTGATCGCGGTGCGCACCCAGCACTAAGGAGAAAACGATGCTGAGCGTGATGTATGGCGTGCTGGCAATGACGCCCACCACATTCGCCGTTGCAGGTTATGTGCTCGTGTCGCGCCACTAAGAACGCCTTGGCGTGCCAAACATGTTGACGCGCTTTCTGATCGAATCGAAAGGACCATAACGATGACTGAATACACTCAAAAGCTGTTCGTGCTCGAAGCCAGTGGTGACGGGCGGCTGTTCTCCATCAACCCCGACGGCTCCGATAAGACCTACCTCGTCACCGGATGCCCCGTCCCCGATGGTGTGGCGGTCGAGGTGGAGGGCGGCCACATCTACTGGACCAATATGGGGAAGCCGCCGGTCAACGACGGCTCGATCGAACGTGTGGACCTCGACGGGGGCAACCGCACCACGATCGTTCCCAGCGGAGGCACATACACCCCCAAGCAGCTGCATCTCGACACCGTCGATCGGAAGCTGTACTGGGGCGATCGCGAAGGTATGCGCGTCATGCGGTGCGACCTCGATGGCGCCAACATCGAGACCCTGGTGCAAACCGGGCAGGGTGAAGACGACCGCCACGACGAGATGAACTGGTGCGTCGGAGTCGCCGTCGACCATGTCGGTGGGCATCTCTACTGGACTCAGAAGGGCCCTAGTGATGCCGGGCTGGGCAGGATTCTGCGAGCCGGGATCGACGTTCCCACAGGCGATTCCGCAGCGCACCGCAGCGACATCGAGGTGGTGTTCAAGGACTTGCCCGAACCGATCGACCTCGAAATCGACCACACCACACGGATCCTCTACTGGACAGACCGTGGCGACCCGCCGCTTGGCAACACCGTCAACCGGGCTCCACTAGACGACATCGGCCGCACCGAACCCGAAATCGTGTCGACCCACCTGATGGAAGGCATCGGCATCGCGCTCGATCCAGCTCATGACCGCATGTTCGTCACCGACCTGGGCGGCAACATCTATGTGTCCGCCCTGGACGGATCCGGCCACCGGCCGATCCGCGCCCTGCAGGGCAATCTCACTGGCATCGCCTACGCCGAGGTACCCAACGGGAGGCCATCATGAGCGCCATGCTTGACACCGAAGACGGGCATGACCGGCGACATCGCGTCGTCGTCATCGGTTCCGGTTTCGGTGGGCTAACGGCCACGGTTTCGACGCTTTTCAGCTGTCGTCAAGATCGGTCTGCTGGAGTTGGGTGGCTTCGTCGCATGGGTGGCGTGGCTACTGTTGCACCTGGTCTATCTCATCGGATTCAAAAGCAAGATGACCACTGTCATTTCGTGGACGACAACTTTCCTCACGATGACCAGAAGTCAGCTCACCATCACCGAGCGGCAGGCCCGCACTCAACGGCCCGTGTAGCGGCCCACCCAACCCGATTCAGCGGCCAGGGCCGCGTAACACGATTAGGAGAAAGAAAATGAGTTTCAACGTGCCAACCAATTTCGCGAGCAGGCCGGTGGCCGTCATCGGTGCCGGTACGCTCGGACGGCGCATCGCCCTGATGTTCGCCGTACACGGTGCGCAAGTAAGGATCTATGACCTCGCCGAAGAGCAGCGCCAGGCGGCTGTCGATTTCGTGTCGCAGAACCTTCCCGCGCTCGCGGACCAGCTGACGGGCGTTGAGCCGGGCCAGGTTTCGGCCGAGGCCGACCTCGCCGAGGCGGTGCACAACGCGTGGCTTGTAGTGGAGGCGATCCCCGAGCGGCTCGAGCTCAAGAAGCAGATGTTCGGGCAGCTCGACGAGCTGGCTGCCGTGGACGCCATCCTCGCCAGCAATTCATCGTCATATGCCAGCCGGATGTTCTTGGACAAGGTCCACCACCCCGAACGCGTGCTGAACATCCACTTTTATATGCCGCCGAAGCAGAATGCTGTCGACGTGATGTCCTGCGGCAAGACCGACCGCGACGTAGTCGACTTCGTGCTGGCGACGCTACCGCAGTTCGGTCTCTATCCGTTCGAAGCGCATAGGGAGAGCACCGGTTTCATCTTCAACCGCGTATGGGCAGCCGTGAAGCGCGAGTCCCTCGAGGTCGTCGTCGAGGGCGTCTCCACACCGCAGGACGTCGACCAGATGTTCCAACTCAACACCGGCTCCGCCGGCCCCTTCCGGACGATGGATCAGGTCGGCTTGGACGTCGTGCTGGACATCGAAGAGCACTATTGCGCCGAGCACCCCGAGTACCCCGAAGGTCCGCGCCGGCTGTTGCGTAGCTACCTGGAGCAAGGCCGTTTGGGGGTCAAGTCGGGCGCGGGCTTCTACGACGACTACCCGCGCCCGGTCGAGCAGACAATCGACGCGTAACGCCGACCGCGATGTCGGTGGAGGTTGATCGATGACCGTTCACGCTCTAGTCCTCGGCGGTCCCATGACCGCACAGTACGCATCACAGGTTGCAAGCTAATCGCCAACTTGGCTTCAGGTATTCCAGGCGATCGGATCTATTGCGACGACCGTCGGCGTGCTCATCGCGCTCTACCTCGTCGTCATCCGCGACCCCCGCGGGAAGCCTCCGAAGAACACAGACACCATGTGGCAAAGATGGGTGTACTCCAGCGCGTCAAAACGGAACGCGTCGGGGCTCAAGCACGAAAACTGGTGCCATCGTGTGCTAGAAGGCCGATGCTCGGTGATTCGTGGTGGACCGTCAAAATCGACAACGCCAGCAATACAGTGACGACCATCCTGGCGGTCGACGTTACAGCCATAGACGCCAACGGTGTTGAAGTCCCTGATGGCTGTCGACAGGCCAACAACACCGTGCTGGTCGACCAGGTCTTCGATCGGTCCATACGAGCCGCACTATCGGAATCGTTGGAGGCCGGGCTGGAACGGCCGCTCACTGGCCCACCGGGATTCGGCGCGTTGAGCCGGTTTCGGTACAGATATAGCTCGCCGACTTGGGCATGGCGCATGTGGATTATTCCCGCGCGGTAACCCACCTCGCCCCGCCACCACAGTTCGCGGAAACGTGCGCTGGCCGCGGACAATTCAGCGATTAATTCGCGCATGCGAGGATCTTTTGGACAGGGACCGGCGAGGTCCCGCAACCCACCGACGGCGCTAGCGGTCGCCTCGTCCCAATCGACGTAGAGCTTCCGGGCAGCGGGGTCTAATACGCGCCAGCGCAGGAAGCTTTGTCCTGCTCGAACTCTGGTGACAGCGCTCGGGCAATTGGATTTGCCGCCAAGACATCTGTCTCTTTCTTTTCATCTCGCAACCCGCCCACGGCGCTAGCGGTCGCCTCGTCCCAATCGACGTAAAGCTTCCGGGCGGCGGGGGCCAATACGCGTCAGCGCAAGAAGCTTTGTCCCGGTGTGAACTCTGGTGAGAGCGCTCGGGCAATTGGATTTGCCGCCAAGACATCTTGGTACCTGTTGGCCACGATCGCCGGCATCGAGAACTGATCGATTACTTCGGCTAAGGCGTGAGCTCCTGCTTCCGAGTCGGAGGTATCCGGTCCGGTTGGGCCAGCCAGATCGCGCAGATGCTGCGTGGCATTGCCGTCCAGTCGCAGCGCCCGGGCGAGCGCCTCAAGTATCTGCGGGGACGGATTGTGGGCGCGCCCCCGCTCTAGCCGCAGGTAGTACTCGACGCTGATGCCGGCCAACATCGCCAACTCCTCACGGCGCAAGCCCGGAGCGCGTCGCCTCGCGCCGGGAACCAGCCCGACCGCCTCGGGACGCACCTGGTCTCGGCGCGCACGCAGGAAATCACCCAATGCGTTGACTTTCGCCGTACCCGTAATCATGGCGCGCGTGTTCACTCAGCCGGCCATTACTGCGTGGTCCAGGTACGGGGCGATATTGCGCATTGCGCGTTCTACGTAGTCTTCTTTTTCTCCGACCGGCGCGACGTAGTGCAGCGCGCTTTTTGCTGCTTCGACACCTTCCAGGCGGGCGATCATCCAGCCCGCGAGGTAAGCCGACGAGAGGCAACCGCCTGCGGTGACGACATTGCCTTTGGCGAAGAGCGGCTGATCGAGCACCTCGACGCCGGCCTCCTGAACCCACGGCTTGCTCGTCAAGTCAGTGCAGGCGGGGACTCCGTCGAGCAGCCCGAGCTTGGCCAGCACCAGCGTTCCGGAGCATTGTGCGCCAAGCAGTTGCCGGGACGGATCGAGCTGCAACTGCGCCATCAGCGCGCGATCCGCGACTACTTCGCGGGTCTGTCGCCCGCTGCCCACTATGACCGCGTCCGCGGCGCTGGCTTCGTCAAGCGAGACGTGGGATTCGATGACCACGCCGTTCATCGAACGGACTCGTGGGCTCGGGCTGGCGATCGATACGCGCCAGTCTGTCTTTCGAATTCGGTTGAGAACACCGAGTGCGATCAGCGAATCGAGTTCGTTGTAGCCCTCGAATGTGAGGATGGCGATGTGCATGGCTCTTGCCTTCTGTTGTCGATGATGCCTGGCTCGAGCGTATGACTAGAATCCAATACGATCCAACTATTGTCATGCATACAATGGTCGCGTGGTCCGAGCTCGATACAAAGGCGTCGTAGACGCGCTGGCTGCCGATATCAGTGCAGGCAAAATCCCGCCGGGCACCCGGTTGCCGACTCATCGCGAGCTTGCCGCCCGAGAAGGGCTGGCCCTGGTAACCGCGACCCGGGTTTATGCCGAGCTCGCGGCCATGGGCCTTGTCAGCGGCGAAACCGGCCGTGGCACCTTTGTTCGGGAAACCTCCCTATCGCCTCGCCGCGCCCTCGACCAGCGGGCGTTCGCCGATGACGTAGTGGATCTGAATTTCAACTATCCATCGGTACCCGGGCAGGCCGACTTGCTGCGAAATGCACTGCGAGTGCTGGCGTCGTCGGGTGATCTGGAGGCGCTGCTGCGTTACCAATCCCACGGTGGCCGTGCCCACGAGCGGGCGTCGGTGGCACTCCACCTTGAAGAGCGCGGGCTCACGGTCCCCGCGGATCAAGTGCTGATTGTCAGCGGCGCGCAGCACGGATTGGCCGTCGCCGCGCTGGCGATGCTGCAGCCCGGTGATGTGATTGCGGTCGATGCGTTGACTTACCCGGGATTCAAGGTGCTCGCCAAAACACTCCGACTAGAACTGGTGCCGATACCCGCAACGGCCGACGGACCAGATTTGAACGCCCTCGCGCAGTTGTGCGTCACGCGTCGGATCCGAGCGATCTACACGATGCCGACGTTGCACAACCCGCTGGGGTGGGTCATCTCCCAGCAGTCCCGTCGACAATTGGTGGCGATTGCCCGCGAGCACGAACTGCTCATCATCGAGGACGCCGCGTACGCGTACCTGGTGGAACACCCGCCACCCCCACTGGCAGCGCTCGCGCCGGAGTCGACACTCTACGTCTCCGGGCTATCCAAGAGCGTGGCGACCGGCCTTCGCTTCGGGTTCGTCGCGGGCCCAAGGAAATTCATCGGAGCACTCGAGCGCGCAATCCACGCAACGACCTGGAACACACCGGCGCTGTTGATCGCGATCGCCACCGGGTGGCTCAACGACGGCACCGTCACTCGCCTAGAAGCACAGAAGCGGGCCGACGCCCGGCGCCGGCAAGCCGTGGCCCGCAACGTTCTCGACGGACTCGACCTCATCGGACATGCGTCGTCGTACTTTCTATGGCTCCCCCTGCCCGAGGAAGCCCGGGCTGACCAAGTAGCAGCGGCGCTGATGCGCGAAACCGTCTCGGTGTCCACAGCCGAACCGTTTGCGACAACCAAAAACCCACCACACGCGATCAGGTTAGCGCTCGGATCCATAAACATAGACGTCCTAGCCCAGTCACTTGACAAAGTGAAACGGGTGATCGAGGCCTACACCTATTGAGTGGGCAGCCCCGAACCGACCCGAATCCTTGCCCGAATCACAACCGGCCGATGCGATCGCCGAGGTCGAGCTCGAGGTCACCGCGCGTCTGCAGTCCCTGTCCGAACAAAGTCGCCATGCGCGCCTTGACCGTGTCCGAGGCGACGAAATGTTGAAATCGCTTGGCGTCGGCCCGGAACGTGTCGGCGGCGGGCAGTGTCAGCTCGTTGAGCACCCGTTTGGTGGCCCGCACGGCGTCCGCAGGAAACGAGGCGATACGACGGGCAAGCTCAGCGACGAAATCGTCCAGTTCGGCGTCGGGTAATGCCCGATTGATCCAGCCATATCGCTCGGCCTCATCCGCGTCGAAGTCGGCCGCGCCCAGCAGCGCCTCCATGGCTCGTCCCCGACCAAGGAGCCGTGCGAGGTGTTGGACACCGCCGGCGCCCGGGGGCGCGCCGAAGCCGAGCTCTGGTTGGCCGAGCACAGCATTCTCCCGCGCAGCGAAACGCATGTCGCACGCGAGAGCGAGTTCACTGCCTGCGCCGCGCGCCCGCCCGCGGAGTTTCGCGATCGTGACAACCGGCAGCTCGCTGAGCTTGCGCCACAGCATGCCCAACGACGCATCCTCGGGCCCTCCGGCCTTCGCCGCCTCGGCGGTGTACTCCGCAACCTTGGTCAGATCTACGTGCGGCACGAAGAACTCGGGGTCCGCGCTTTGAAGCACCATGACCCGGATTTCGGGATCGGTCTCCAGCGCGCTCAACAAGCCAACCAAATCGCGGACCAACTGCGGCCCGATGAGGTTCATCGGCGGCGCGTCGATGACCACTGTGACCACGCGCTCATCGTCGTGACCGATGTGCAAGGTGGGATATTCCTGAATCACGGCCGATTCCTCCGCTCCGCCCACGATCGGCGCAGGCCTCGCCCAGCCTGACACGTACGGTCAGGCCACAGGTCAGGCTTCGAGCGACGTTCGCAATGGGAGATCATCTGGCTACCGCACCGAAGCGGTTCTTGACAGGCTCAGTGAAGCAAGCCGTCCCAATTTCGGCTCGTAGGACCACCGCCCGCCTCGGGCGGCACCTTGGCCTGGGCCTTGGCGAGCATCGGCTCTAACGGAGGCTGCACGGGTAACTCCACGGAACCATCCTGATCCATCCCGGGTGCGGACACACCGGCCTCGCGCGAGGCATGTCAATATCGGCATAGACCGTCGACACACCACGAATTCATCGCGGCCGGTTGCACGAGAATGAGCCGATGAAGCTGCCCGTCATGCCGCCGGTCTCGCCGATGCTGGCCAAATCGGTTCCGTCGATCCCACCCGGCGCCTCCTATGAGCCCAAGTGGGACGGATTCCGGTCGATCTGTTTCCGCGACCGCGACGAGGTGGAGCTGGGCAGCCGCAACGAGCGGCCGATGACCCGCTACTTCCCCGAGCTGGTCGCGGCGGTGACGGCCGAACTGCCGCAGCGCTGCGTGATCGACGGCGAGATCATCATCGCCACCGACCACGGCTTGGATTTCGAGGCGCTGCAACAGCGCATTCACCCGGCCGATTCGCGGGTGCGGATGCTCGCCGAGCAGACGCCGGCTTCCTTCATCGCATTCGACCTGCTCGCCCTCGGCGACGACGACTACACCAGCCGACCGTTCAGCGAGCGCCGCGTTGCACTCGTCGACGCGTTGGCCGGCTCCGGCCCCTCTTTCCATGTCACGCCGGCGACCACCGATCTGGCGACCGCGCAGCGCTGGTTCGAGGAATTCGAGGGGGCCGGCCTCGACGGGATCGTCGCCAAGCCAGTGACGATCACATATCAGCCCGACAAGCGCGTCATGTTCAAGATCAAACACGAGCGGACCGCCGACTGTGTCGTTGCGGGCTACCGCGTGCACAAGTCTGGCGACGACGCGATCGGCTCGCTGCTGCTCGGGCTCTATAAGGACGACGGCACACTCGCCTCGGTCGGCGTCATCGGCGCCTTGCCGATGGCCAAGCGGCGGCAGCTACTCACCGAATTGCGGCCGCTCGTCACCAGCTTCGACGATCACCCGTGGAATTGGGCCGCCCACCAAGCCGGCGAGCGCACACCACGCAGAAATGAAGGCTCACGCTGGAACGCCGGCAAGGACCTCTCATTCGTGCCGCTGCGACCCGAGCGCGTCGTCGAGGTCCGCTACGACCACATGGAAGGCGAAAGGTTCCGCCACACCGCCCAATTCAACCGCTGGCGCCCCGACCGCGACCCACGGTCATGCACCTATGCCCAACTCGAACAGCCGCTCACCTTCAGCCTGGGCTACATCGTCCCCGGCCTCGGCCAGCAGACCCACTAGCCGGAAAGGTCGTCGGACCAGCCGGCTTCGAGCCGGGACCACTGCGGGGTGGGCCGTTCGCCGGTGCGAAACTGCTCGCCAGTCATGGCGTACGGCTGCGGCCAGCCTTCCGGCGAATCCTCCCAGCCTTCTTGCCTGCCGTACACCGTGAGGTCGAGCAGGTGATAGCTGGTGCCGCCGGCCTCCACCCCGCGATTGGTGGCCCAGTACGTCTCGAAGACGCGGTCACCGTCGCGCAGATAGCACGCATAGAAGCCGAACGCGCGCCCGGCGAGTAACTCGTCCCGCGCGTCGCGTGCCGAATACCACGGCATCTCCCAGCCCATGAAGTCGCGGTATCGCGCGCTCTCTTCGTACGGGCCCTGACAGAACGTCGCGTACGTGACATCGCGGCTGTGGAAGTACGACAGCTCCCGCGCATGCCCGGTGAAAAACGTGCAACCTTCGCACTGGTCCTTCGCCGGTTTGCCGTCGTGCCACATGTGGAAATACGCGATCAGTTGTCGGCGTCCCTCGAACACGTCGACCAGCGGCACTGGGCCTTGTGCCCCGACGAGCGGAACCTGAGCGTCCACCTCGACCATCGGCAGCCGCCGCCGCGCGGCCGCGATCTCGTCGCCCTCACGCGTGTGCGCTTTCTCCCGCACCAGCAGCCTGTCGAGCTCGGCCTGCCAAGTGGTCCGGTCAACAGTCTCGGGCAATGGGTTGGCAGTGCGGTCTGTCTCCATCGTTACCTCTCCTTCAATCACTCTCGACGCATGACCTGGCGATGTTGATATAGACCGCTAGAGGGCCGCGAAACTCATCGCCGGCTTACCAGTGGCTTATATGCGTACCTGTCTCCGACGACTTCGTGCTGCTGTACCCGGTGTAGGCGCTGTTGTTCAGTGATGAAAGCCGTCCCATTTCGGCTCGTAGGACCACCCCCGCGTCGGCGGGCACCTTCGCCTGCGCCTTGGCCAGCATCGGTTCTAAAGGGGAGCTGGCTCATCGCAGCGTTCGAAATTGTCTGTAACACAACCGGCGACACCCTCTGGCTCAGCGAGTCCGGGCAGTGGACGGCGGCCTTCATCGAGGGCATCAGCGACGCCGGTCCGCTCGCCGAGAGCCTTGAACTGCTGGCCACCGTCGCACCCGGCGTGGTGATTTCCAGTGCTTTCGCGGACGCGTCGGCGGTACACCGGGTCGACACCCGTCGCTGGCTCGACCACACAGAACAGGCACATGCCCGGCTGTCCACGGGTTTAGCGGAGCGCTGATCCGGGGCACTTCATAGGTATGTCGGTAACAGCATTTCAGGATCTACCACTGGCTGATCGGGACCGAGAATGGGACGGCGACGCCGCCGATAAGCGGGTCCGCAAGTGGGCGGACGCCCAGGACGAACCGAACCAGAAATACCGCGACGGCCACGTCTGGTACGACAACGAGAACAAGGACAACTTCACCGCCTACAAGCTGCTCATCGCCGACGTCATCGAGGGCAAACTCAAAGCAGTACCACGCGGCATCATGGCGGCCGGGGCGATCATGCAAGGCTCGCGCGGCGGCGTCGACCTGCCCAAGGACGATATCGACCGAGTGAAGAGCCATCTGGCCAAGTACTACAAGAAGATGGGGGACACGGCTCCCTGGGAACGGGGCTGACCTCGGCTAGATTTCGGGCGTGACGCGCCCACGCGCCGCGGGCCGGTTCGCGCCGAGCCCGTCGGCCGACCTGCACATCGGCAACCTGCGCACCGCCCTGCTGGCGTGGCTGTTCGCGCGCTCCACCGGGCGGCGCTTCCTGATGCGTATCGAGGACCTCGACGACCGCACCCACGCCGATGTCGCCAACCGGCAGCTCGACGATCTCGCCGCACTGGGGCTGACCTGGGACGGCCCGGTCGAGTGGCAATCGGAACATCCGGGCCGCTATGACGACGTGGTCGACCGCCTGGCTGAGCGCGGCCTACTGTACGAGTGTTATTGCAGCAGAAGGGATATCGCCCAGGCCCCACGCGCGCCGCACGCCCCGCAGGGTGCCTATCCGGGAATCTGTCGCGACCTGACCGACGCCGAGCGGCAGACCCGCCGCGGCGAGACCGGCCGGCCACCCGCGCTGCGGCTGCGCACCGAAGCCATCACGTACACCGTCACCGACATGCTGCACGGGCGCTACACCGGCATCGTCGACGACTTCGTGGTCCGGCGCGGTGACGGCGTAGCGGCCTACAACCTGGCGGTGGTGGTCGACGACGCCGCGCAGGGCGTCGACCAGGTCGTGCGCGGGGACGACCTGCTTCCTTCTTCCCCGCGCCAGGCCTACCTCGCGTCGCTGCTGGGCTACCCCGAACCGGTGTACGCCCACGTTGCGCTGGTGCTCAATGCCGACGGGGCGCGGCTAGCCAAGCGCGACGGTGCGGTGACCCTCGCCGAGATCGGAGTGCCGCGGGCGTTCGCGCAAATCGCCGAATCGCTCGGGTGGCCGGCGGCGGACATGGACGAGCTACTGGAGCGCTTCGATCCGGCGCGGCTGCCGCGCCATCCATGGATATACGTCCCGACCTGAGCAGAACCCTGTGGCGATTGCCTGACGCTTGCTAGCGTCCGCCGGTGCGCTATCTACGAAGAGCCGCCCTTGCCGTGCCGTTGCTCACCGCGCTGTTGTTGACCGCGTGTGGCGCGTCGGCGGGCAACGGCGAGGACCCGATCAAGTCCGCCGGGGTGCTGCGGGTCGGCACTGAGGGCGTGTACGCACCGTTCAGCTACCACGACCCGGCCAGCGGGCAACTGACCGGATACGACGTCGACGTAGCCCGTGCGGTCGCCGAGAAGATCGGTGTCAACGTGGAATTCGTTGAGACACCGTGGGATTCGATCTTCGCCGCGCTCGAGGCCAACCGCTTCGATGTGGTGGCCAACGAGGTGACGATTACGCCCGAACGGCAGGAGAAGTACGACCTTTCGCAGCCCTACTCGGTCGGCGAGGGTGTCATCGTCACGCGCGCCGACGACAACTCCGTCACGTCGCTCGACGACCTGCCGGGCAAGGTGGCCGGCGAGACCGTCACCAGCAACTGGGCCCAGGTAGCCCGCGATGCAGGTGCGCGGGTGGAGGCGGTCGAAGGCTTCACCCAGGCCATCACCCTGCTCAACCAGGGCCGGGTGGACGTGGTGATCAACGACAGCATCGCCGTGTACGCCTATCTGGCGGAAACCAACGACAAGTCGGTCAAGATCGCCGCCACCACCGGGGAGAAGAGCGAGCAGGGTTTCGCCGCCCGCAAGGACAGCGGGCTACTGCCCGAACTCAACAAGGCGCTCGACGAGCTACGTGCCGACGGCACGCTGGCGGAGATTTCGCAGCGCTACCTCAAGGCCAACGCCTCCGGTGCGCCCGCTGCATCGGAAGCGCCGCCGGCGCCGCGGTCGACAGTGCAGCTCATCCTGGACAACCTGTGGCCGCTGGCCAAGGCCGCCATCACCATGACCATCCCGCTGACGATCATCAGCTTCGCGATCGGTCTGGTGATCGCGCTCGCGGTGGCATTGGCACGGCTGTCGTCGAACGTGGTGCTGAGCAACATCGCCCGGTTCTACATCTCGATCATCCGCGGCACGCCGCTGTTGGTGCAGTTGTTCATCGTGTTCTTCGCACTGCCGGAGTTCGGGGTGAGGATCGATCCCTTCCCCGCCGCGGTCATCGCATTCAGCCTCAACGTCGGGGGCTATGGCGCGGAGATCATCCGCTCGGCGATCCAGAGCATCCCGAAGGGCCAGTGGGAGGCGGCCGAGACGATCGGTATGAACTACACCACCTCGCTGCGCCGGATCGTCCTGCCACAGGCCGCCCGGGTCGCGGTGCCGCCGCTGTCGAACACCCTGATTTCACTGGTGAAGGACACATCGTTAGCGTCGACGATCCTGGTGACCGAACTGCTGCGGACCGCGCAGATCGTCGCCGCGCCGACCTTCGAGTTCTTCGCTCTCTACGGCACTGCCGCGGTGTACTACTGGGTGATCTGCCTTGTGCTCTCGTTCGGCCAGAGTCGCATTGAACGCCGACTGGAAAGGTACGTGGCGCGATGACAAACCCCAGCCAAGGGCCCACTCAAGACCGGATCACCGCCGAGGGCGTGCAAAAGGCGTTCGGCGATAACGAAGTGCTCAAGGGTGTTTCGTTCACCGTGGCGGCCGGGTCGGCGACCACCATCATCGGCCCGTCGGGCTCCGGTAAGACCACACTGCTGCGTGCGCTCAACGCGCTCGATGTTCCCGACGCCGGGGTGATCCGGGTCGGCGATGTCGAGTTGGACTTCGGCAAGCCGGTGTCGAAGGACCAGTTGCGGCGCTACCGCTCACAGAGCGGATTCGTGTTCCAGTCGCACAACCTGTTTCCGCACAAGACGGTCCTGCAGAACGTGACCGAGGGCCCGATCGTCGTGCAGAAGCGGCCGACGGATGAGGCCGCGTCCGAAGCGATCGAACTGCTGCGTCAGGTCGGTCTGGAGGAAAAGCGTGACCAGTACCCGTATCAGCTGTCCGGCGGACAGCAGCAGCGCGTCGGCATCGCGCGGGCGCTGGCGCTGCGACCGAAGGTGGTGCTGTTCGACGAGCCGACCTCAGCCCTGGATCCCGAGCTGGTCGGCGAGGTGCTGTCGGTGATCAGGGATCTGGCCGTCGAGGGCTGGACGCTGGTGATCGTCACCCATGAAATCCAGTTCGCCAGGCAGGTTTCCGATCAGGTGCTGTTCACCGATCGCGGGGTGATCCTGGAGCAGGGTCCGCCGGACGAGGTGATCGGCGATCCGAAGGAGGAGCGCACCCGGCAGTTCCTGCAGCGGATCCTCAACCCGCTCTAGGCTCTCGCCGCCTCGGCTGTGCCGTTTCGTACGCGACGCGCCGGCTCGGGCGTATCAATTCGCGCAGTCGGCGTACGGTCTTAGGTGTCCAGCTCCTTTTGCCCCCAGGGTGAGCCGTATGCGGTCAATAGCTCCAGGAACGGCACCGAGTCGAATGCCTCAGGCCCCAGCACTCCGCTACCGCTCCACGTTCCGTTAGCCTGAAGTTCCAGCGCCACAACGGGATTGACCGCCGTCTGCCAGACCACGCACTGGTGACCGTACTCGGCCATCGACCACTGGTTGTCGACGGCGTGGTACAGGTAGGTCGATCGCGGGTTGCCGTCCTTGCCGGTACCCGTCACCCACAGCCCCGCGCAGGTCTTGCCGCGCATCTTCGGGCCCAGCGTGGCCGGGTTCGGCAGGCAGGCCGCGACCACGTCGCGGGGGCTGACTTCGACGCCGTCCACCTTCACCTTCTCGGTGCGGTCCAGACCCAGCTTGTGTAGCGTCTTGAGCACGTCGATGAATTCGGTGCCGAGGCCGTACTTGAAGGTGGCCCGCTTGCAGTCGACCCAGCGTGGCATCAGCAGCACTTCCTCGTGCTCGACGTTGACGCACTCCACCGGACCGATGCCGTCAGGGAAGTCGAAAACCTCTGGCTCGCTGAATGGTTCGGTGACAAACCAGCCACGGTCGGCCTCCCAGACCACGGGCGGGTTCAGGCACTCCTCGATCGTCGTCCAAATGGAGAACGACGGCGCGAAATCGTAACCCTCCACGGTCAGGTTGGAGCCGTCGCGGGTGCCGAGTTCGTCGATGTCGGAGAACAGGTGGTCGGCGGCATGCCGGGCGAACACGTCGGACAGCCCGGGTTCCACCCCGATGCCGACGAGCGCCAGCCGCCCTGCGGTGCGCCACTGTTCCTCGACGGCGAACTGCTCGTCGCCGAGCTTGACGCCGGTCTGGCTGTACGGGTGCTCGGGGTGGCGCTGCGAGAGGCTCATCGCCATGTCGAGATAGTCGGCGCCGCCGGCCAGTGCGCCGGTGAAGATCGGCATCACAAACCGGGGGTCCACGGCGTTCATGACATGCGTAATCCGGTGCTGCCGAACCAGTTCGGCCACCGCGTCGGCCGACGTCGCGTCGACCTGAGCGGCTGAGAACCGTGGATCGCCGACGGCGTTCCGCGGCCTGCTTGGCCCGCGCCGCGTCGTAGTCGCAGACGACGATCTGCTCGAAGAAGTCGCGCCGCACCGCAATCGCACAGAACGCCGAGCCGACGCCGCCTGCGCCCACTAGCAGGATTCGCATGCGCTAGAACGTACGCCCGGGTCCGCCCAGATCGACGTTTTGGATGCGGTTACTCGTACTTTCGCGCCCAAACGTCGGTTTGGGCGTGAAGGCTGGGGCTAGACCTTGACCGCCAGCGTGGCCAGCCCGCGCAACGTCAGGTTTGGCTTGTACTGCGGTTCGCTGTCCAGCCGGGCCTGCGGGAAGCGCGCCGTCACTGCCGACAATGCGACGGCGGCCTCCAGCCGGGCCAGCGGCGCGCCGAGGCAGAAGTGCGGCCCCTTGCCAAACCCCAGGTGCCGGATCGATTCCCGGTCGGGGTCGAACTCGCCGGGCCGGTCGAACGCGGCCGGGTCGTGGTGCGCGGCGGCCAGCAGCAACATCATGTTGTCGCCCTTGACCACGGTGGTGTCGCCAATTGTCATGTCGTCAGCGGCAACTCGGCCCATCAACTGGACCGGTGGGTCGTAACGCAGTGTCTCCTCCACGACGGCGGAAACCCGCGACGCGTCGGCGCCGAGCGCCGCCCACTGCGACGGGTGACGCAGCATCGCCAGGATCGCATTGGCGATCAGATTCACCGTGGTCTCATGCCCGGCGACCAGCAGCAGATTGCACGTCGCGATGATCTCTTCCTCGGTGAGCTGGTCCCCGGATTCCTCGACGTGGATCAACCCCGACATGAGGTCGTCACCGGGATCGGCGCGGCGCCGACCGAGGAGATCCCGGAGGTACCCGCGTAGCCAGAGGCCGGCCTGCATGCGTTCCTCGGACCCCTCCGGCGCTTCGCCGGTGAAGCTGATGAACGGGTCCAGCGCCTGGACGAGGAGCGCCGAGGCCCGGCTGAACTTGGGCTCGTCCTCCAGCGGCACGCCGAGCAACCGGCAGATCACCGCGACCGGCAGCGGATGGGCGAGGTCGGCGACCACGTCAAACTGTCCGGTATCGGCCACTTTGTCGAGCAGTCCATCGACCAGTTCGATGATGTCGGGTTCCAGCGCCTTGACGACCTTGGGCACGAACGCCTTGCTGACCAGCTTGCGCAACCGGGTGTGGTCGGGCGGATCGAGGAACAGGAAACCGGGGGTACCGAAGGGCCGGGGTGATTCACCGGCGGCGATCTGCCGCTGGGCGATCGTCGATTTGAGTCGGTCGCTCGCCGACGACGGGTGCCGCAGCACGTCGTCGCAGTCCTGGTAGGAGGAGAACACCGTCAGGTGCGACAGCTGCAGCGGACCGCGCTCCCGAATCTGGTCGTACGCGGGGTACGGGTTGGCCCGATTCGACGGGTCGAGTAGCTGCAGCAGCAGAGCCTGCGATTCCTCGGTGGTCGTCATCTACTTATTGTGCACGCGTCAAAGAACCCGGCAGGTCAAGTTCGGTAGTACCGGCCAAGAACGTACTCGCGCAGCTCGTCGAACTCGCCGGCCCTGATCGCGGCCCGCATCTGGTCGACGAGCCTGATCACGAAGCGCTCGTTGTGGATGGTGCACAGCGTCGCGGCCAGGATCTCCTTGGCCTTGAACAGATGGTGGATATACGCCCGGGTGTAGCGCGCACAGGTGTAGCAGTCGCATTCGGCGTCGATCGGCGTGAAGTCGCGGCGGTAACGGGATCCGGTGATGTTGTAGCGGCCGGTCACCGAATACACCGCAGCGTTGCGCGCGACCCGTGACGGTGACACGCAGTCGAAGGTGTCGGCGCCGGCCGCGACGGCGTCGAACAGGTCGTCGGGTTCGCTGATGCCCAGCAGGTGGCGGGGTTTGTCGGCGGGCAGCTCACTGCTGACCCAGCCGACGATGGTGGCCAGGTTCTGCTTTTCCAGCGCGCCGCCGATTCCGTAGCCGTCGAAACCACGGCCGTCATCGCCGACGATGGACCGCAGCCCACGGGCGGCCTGCCGGCGCAGGTCTTCGTACTGGGCGCCCTGCACCACCCCGAACAACGCCTGCGGGGGCCGGTCGGGATGGGCGGCGGTCAGCCGCCGGTGTTCGACCATGCAGCGCACCGCCCAGTCGTGCGTGCGCTGTACCGACTCCTCCTGATAGCCGCGGGTGTTCACCAGAGTGGTCAGCTCGTCGAAGGCGAAGATGATGTCGGCACCGAGCTGATGCTGGATGCGCATCGAAACCTCGGGCGTGAACCGGTGGGTGGATCCGTCCAGGTGCGAGGTGAACGTCACGCCGTCGTCGTCCACCCGGGCCAGCCGGTCCTTGCCCTCGGCGATGATGTCGTCGGCCTGGAGGCGCTCGGCGTCCATCGCGAGTACCTTGCGAAACCCCGCGCCCAGCGACAGCACCTGGAATCCCCCGCTGTCGGTGAACGTCGGCCCGGGCCAGTTCATGAATGCGCCCAAACCGCCCGCCTCGTCGACGATATCGGCGCCCGGCTGCAGGTACAGGTGGTACGCGTTGGCCAGGACAGCTTGCGCGCCAAGATCTTTCATCGCTTCCGGCAGCACGGCCTTGACCGTCGCTTGGGTGCCAACGGCGATGAACGCCGGCGTGTGGATATCGCCGTGCCGGGTTCGGATGACGCCAGCACGCCCGAGTCGCCCGGGCAGTTCCGCATCGATGCTGAAAGACGCCACGTGTTGTATTCAATCAATCTGCGAAAGCGGACCGTTATCGGCACGCGCGTCGTAGATTTTGCAGGATGATCAAGCGACTGATCCTCGTCGCCGCGGCCGGCATCGCGTTCGGCGGCGTCGCGGCATGCTCGTCGGAGCCCGAGCCGGTCGAGCGTCAGCCGGGAACTCTCGTTGCCGGCACCGCGCAGGTGACCGTCAACGGTGTCGATACCGGTACCACGGAGATGGTGCAGTGCATGCCGGCCGGATCGCTGACGACCATCACCACCGGGAACAACGCGTCAGGGGTTACCGCGATGGTGTCCAGCCGAGACGAACTCGTCGCCGAATCGGTCAGTATCAACAATCTCGGGGGTTTCACCGGCAGCTACAACGCAGGGCTGGGCGGCACCGCGAACGTCACGATGACTGGCCGCACCTACGAAATCGCCGGCACGGCCGACGGATTCCTCACCGACAAGCCCAGTTTCCGGACCAACGGCACGTTCGCGATCAAGGTTTCCTGTTAGCGGCTAGAGCCGATGGCGCCCGCCGCCTCCGGCCGCGACCATCGCGAATCCCATTGCCTTCGCGACGGTTTCTATCAAGGCGGGTCAGCGAGTGTGGCGCATGAACCGAGCGATTGCTTCGGCGAGTTCGGGCCCCGCGTCCTCCTGCAGGAAATGCCCGGCGTGACGGATGACCGGGTGGTCGACGCCCTGCGCCCCGCGCATCTGGCTGGTGAAGATTTCGGCCATCGGACCGGTGATCGGATCGCTGTCGCTGAACGCGACCAGCATGGGGGTCGTGCTGTCGCACAACGTGTTCCATGCCGCCCGGTTGGCTACCGACGCTGGGTCATCCGGCGTCGTCGGGACCAGCCCGGGCATGGCGCGCGGGCCGGCGCAGTACGCGTCATCCGGAAACGGGGCGTCATAGCCCACTCGCACGGCGTCCGTCATCGGCCGCCGACACCCGGACTGCACGAACCGTCCGACCTGAATTGTGGCCTGGCCCTGGATGGCTTCGCGGAACCGCCACCAAATCTCGGGCATGGGCAGATCGCCGGTGGGCAGCCCGGTATTGGCGACCACAATGCGCGCGAAGCGGTCGGGATGTTCGGCTGCCAGCCGCAGGCCGATCAGGCCACCCCAGTCCTGACCGACCAGGGTCACGCGGCGCAGGTTCATCACATCGAACGCCAACGCGCGCATCCACTCGACGTGGCGGGCATAGGTGTGGTCGACAATCCGGGTGGGCTTGTCCGAGCGACCGAAGCCGACAAGGTCGGGGCAAATCACCCGATGCCCGGCGGCAACCAATATCGGGACCATGCGCCGGTAAAGAAACGACCATGACGGCTCGCCATGTAGCAACAGCACCGGATCGACGTCATCGGGTCCGTCCTGCACCCAGGCCACCCGAAGTTGCCCACCCTCGTCGTCGTCGATCTCGCAATACATTGGCGTGTAACCGAATTCGGGCAGACCGGCGAAACGTTCGTCGGGCGTGCGCAGTGTCTCCATGCATGCAAAATTACCCGCAGGCGAATTTATCACGCAATCCCATGACCGCAGGTCAGCGGCACAGCATACTGCTGAAGACGATCCGCCGATCTTGACGAATCGCAAAAACACAAAGGAGAACAGTGGTGAAGCGTGGGTTCCTAATCGCCGTCGGAGGCGCGGCGATCGTGGTCGCGGGTCTGGCCGGCTGTTCGTCGGATGATCAATCATCGTCTGAAACAACGACTGTCGAAGAGACCACGACCACCGTCGAGGCAACCGAGACGGCCAGCGCCACCGCTGCACCTGGCGAATCGAAGGTGACGATCGACGGGCAAGACCAGACCGTCTCGGGCACGGTCACCTGCGCGACGATGGGCGGCAACGTCAACATCGCGATCGGTGAGGCCACCACTGGAATCGCCGCCGTCGTCAGCGATGCCGATCCGCCGGTCGTGCAGTCGGTCGGACTTGGCAACGTCAACGGCGTGATGCTCGGCTTCCAGTCCGGTGTGCCGCAGGGCAATGCCGAAGCCAAGAAGGACGGCAATACCTACACGATCACCGGAACCGCGACGGGTGTGGACATGGCCAACCCCCTGCAGCCGGTAAACAAGCCCTTCGAACTCGTTGTGACCTGCCCGTAGGCGGGTCAGACATAGCGGCGGCGTCCCATCGGGGCGCCGCCGTTTCTCATCATCGGCATTCACCACCGAGATTTCACGGGCGGTTGTGAAATTCGCGCGACCACAACCCTGTGCACAATCTCTACGCGCGGGTTCAGGCCGGGACCCGGTATCCGGCGGCCGACTGTCGCAGCTGCCAGATCTGCGCGGGGCACAGCTCGTTGACGGCCTGGTTGATCAGGTAGGCGCCCTGGTAGTAGTCCGTCGTATGGAAGTCGGCCTTGACCTGGTCGACCAGTTGCGGGTAGCCCATCTGCGCGGCGACCCGGTCGCAGATGCTGTATCCGTAACCGAGGGCGGCCTCGGCGTTGGGGAAGTTATAGCCCGGCCGCACATGCACGTTGACCAGATACGCGACCTGGTCGGCGTGCGCCGCCGGCGGGCTGATCAGCGCGGCCGCCGACAGCAGTCCCGCGGATGCCAGCACGGCGCAGGCCAGCGATTTCATGGCTAGTAAGCCTAGTTGAGCTTGTGAGGGCGCCGCCGGTGTTTCAACAGATGACGGCGGGCATAGTTTCCCAGCCCCGCACCGTCGATGTTGTTGACATTCGAGCCTTCGACATGTCGACGTCAGGATGGCTGGGCACAACCCGCCGCGTTGGGCCACGAATTCACGCTCTATCTACTGCGTAACCCCGATGCTCGCGAGTGGGTCGCCAAAAGCGGTGCCAAGTCGGCGAAGAACTGGCCGAGTCCACCGTCCGCGGCATCGAAAACCTTTGCGCCACATGGCGTATCCGGTGCTGGCCTTCGCGCGGATTCTGATCGCCACCAGCGACGGACTCTAGTTATCTGTAACCTTTGATAGATCGTGGGCAAAATGTGGGCACTGGTCACCTGGTGTGCGCTGAACATTTTGCGTGAAGCCGCTGGGCTACCACCACTTTCTGATGAGCACGATCACTAGGGCGGATGAACCCGTGGGGGCCGACTTCGAGCGCAGGGAACCAGCCTGGCAGCGTCAGGTGCGCGCTACCAGGAGCAGGGGTTGTTCGCGGTGGACTTCCCATACAAACCGAATGAACACGCCGTCGAGTTCCTCAACCCGGCGCCCCTCGATGCAACGATCTGGCTCGGGTCGCGCATCGCAACGCCGAGCTGCTTCGCCTCACCGCTGGTGCACCATCTCCTCCTTGATGGCCGCGACAAAGCTGTCGACGTCGTCTTCGTTGGTGTCGAAGGAGCACATCCAGCGGACGTCACCGGCGGTTTCATCCCAGAAGTAGAAGCGGAAGTGCTTCTGCAGCCGCTCGCTGACGTCCTGGGGCAGCCGGGCGAAGACGGCGTTGGCCTGCACCGGGTAGAGAATCTCCACTCCGTGCACTGCCCGCATGCCATCGGCCAGGCGCTTGGCCATCTCGTTCGCGTGCCGGGCGTTGCGCAACCACAAGTCCTTGGCCAGCAACGCCTCCAGTTGCACCGAGACGAAGCGCATCTTGGAATGCAGTTGCATCGACAACTTGCGCAGATGCTTCATGTGGCTGACGGCGTCCTGGTTGAGGACGACGACGGCCTCGCCGAAGAGTGCACCGTTCTTCGTGCCGCCCAGCGACAGGATGTCCACTCCGACGGCAGTGGTGAACGCCCTCATCGGGACGCCGAGTGACGCGGCAGCGTTAGCTATTCGAGACCCGTCAAGATGCACCTTCATGCCCCGCGCGCGGGCGTGCTCGCAGATCGTGCGGATCTCGTCAGCCGCGTACAGCGTGCCGAGCTCCGTGCTTTGGGTGAGGGAAACGACCTGCGGCATCGCCCTGTGCTCGTCTTCCCAGCCCCACGCCTGCCTGTCGATCAGCTCCGTCGTGAGCTTGCCGTCCGGCGTGGGCACGGTGAGCAGCTTGAGCCCGCCCATCCGTTCGGGCGCACCGCCCTCGTCCACGTTGATGTGCGCACTCTCGGCGCAGATCACCGCGCCCCAGCGATCGGTAACCGCCTGAAGTGCAACCACATTCGCGCCGGTGCCGTTGAAGACCGGGAACGCCTCGGCGGCAGCGCCGAAGTGCTCGCGGATGATCCGCTGGAGGTTCTCGGTGTACACGTCGTCGCCGTACGCGACCTGGTGCCCGCCGTTGGCCAGGGCCAGAGCGGCGAGCACCTCGGGGTGGGCTCCGGCGTAGTTGTCACTAGCGAAGCCGCGAACATCGGGGTCGTGATGACGCCGGGCATCGGTCTTGGGCGGATTCTCCACAGACAGCTCCATTCACTTCCGACGGGTTGGCGGGTCGCCATCGTCCTACAGTTGCTTCTTGCGGTCGGTATCCCGCGACGGCCCGCACCCGTTTCGGTTCACCCGGCATCTTCGGGTAGCTGTCATGCTAATGACCACGCTCACCTGCGTATCTGCAGTGTGCGGACATCCGCCATGCGGATAGTTATCGGGCGAGAACTCGCCTGCCTTTGCCGTAGGTGGTCTACGGTCCACACCGTGCGCGTGAGCGAGGCCAGCGATCTCATTGCTGCCGACGTGTTCACCGGCGCCGAGCAGACCCGCCAGTGGCTCACCTTCGGCGACGCGCCGTCATCTGGCCCAGCTCGCCAGGCCATCCCCCCGACTGTGTGTGGGCGCTGTGGGTTGGTGCCAGGGTGACGGCGCGCAGCGTGTCCATGCGATCGCCTCGGGGTGGCAGCGTCAGGTGCGCGCGACCAGAGTGCGGGCCATGCGCTGATTCCGCGATCGGCGCCACGATCGCGATGGCCGCCCATCCCCTCACACCGGGCAGGCCGTGATCGTGGCTCTCCGTGGATCTGAGCGGCCCGTTTGGGCGCCCGGAGTGCGCGTTTTCGGGAATTTCCGCATGGACGTACAGCCGATATCCACTAAAGAGCTTCTGTCACAACGCTATAGGGCAATTCAATGTGGTGTGCGATATGTAGAGCTGCCTCGCGCGTCGGGTCATGGTCAGAAGTTATGAGACTCTGGTCGACTCGGACACCAGGGTCGATGTGAACACCGGCATGGTAGCGGCGGGTCGGCTGCAGTCGCTGATCGACTCCAGGGACTACAGCCGCGACGTCCTCGAGCTGAAGGTCCAGCTGGCCAAGATCAGTGACGCGGTCAAGTCCACAGTGCCGCAGGAGATGTGGGCGAGCATCGTCGAGCAGCTCGAGGAGCTGGAGCAGCACTCGGAGGCGCTCGACGTCGGCACGGACTCCTTCGATGACGCTGACGACGACGCCTACGACCCGACCGAGTTCATCGAGGAGGACGACGAGTTTTGACCCTCCGCAGCCGCCGCCGTCACCGAGGGCAATGGGGACCACTGCCGGTGTGGACGGGTGTTCGTGGTCAACAGAACGCACGTCTGTGGTATCGACACCAACTTCACATTCGGTGCCGCTGGCACTACTGCTTCGCGGTGCCGGTGACCGCCAGAATTGTGCGCGCGACTAGGTCTGGGTCGTCGATCATCGGCACGTGGTTGACGTCGGGCAGGATCTTGAACGTCGCCTGGGGCAGTCGCTCGCGGGCCACCTTGCCGTATGTAGCAACCGGCAAGAGTGAATCTTTCTCTGACCATGCGAGGGTGATTGGGCATGGCAGGGGGTCCAGAGGGGCTATCTGCTCTTCGTCGGTAGAAAAAACCTCGCTGGTGACGGTGCACCCGACGGTGTCCTGGCAAAGCTCGTTGAGCCGGGCTGCCACTAGTCGATCTCCGTGGCACGCGGTATTGAGGAAACGCAATGAGAGCCGACGCACGGTTGCCGACTTGAAGATCAGCGGACCAACAGGAATGGCCAGGCGACACATCGTGGCGATCCGGCGCACTTTGTTGTCCGCCCGCGACTTCGAGCCGTCGGCGGTCGACCAGAAACCCGCGGGCGATAATGCACAAACGGTGGCGGCCCGGCCGCGCCTGGCCAGCTCCAGGGCCACGAATCCGCCCGCCGAATTGCCGACCAGATGTGGCCGCTGGAGACCGTGCTCGTTGAGATACTGTTCGGCCGCGTCGATTACATCCCAGATCGTGACCGGACGGCGCTTTACCGGCGGCCCGCCGCGATGACCGAGCAGCGTCGGGGTGAACACCTGGTGGTAGCTCGATAGCAGCGGCACCACGTCCTGCCACACGTTGCCCGACAGCAGGAAAGGATGCAGCAGCACGAGGGCTGGCTTGCCGGAACCCACACCCAAGTCTGACATCAGTCCTTTTACCTCTGCGAACTTGCAACTTATACCTCTGCGAACTTGCAAACCTTTCCTGTCGCGTGGACAGTGACGCACGCCGTCGGTGGCCTCGGACAAACTTTCACACGCTTGACGAGATGCCGTCGACAAGCTCCGACTGGGCGGCAGGCCAACCCCACGCTCGACGGATGGCTCGGATGACGAAGCGGCTCGCATCGACCGGTGCGGGCAGGAGCGCCTTTCAGTGAAGGGTCGGCATCTGGCGCATCGGACAGCCGAGGACGACGCATAGTGGCTAGCAGCGATCAGGACAGGCAGCAGCGCTGCGTGCTGAACTCGCCCAGGGCTTGGGGTATTTCCCAGCAAGTCTGGCCGCCGAGGACATTGCCATGTACCGCAACCAGATCGCGGAGCGTCGTGCGCGCGAGGAGTCAGGTGAGCGCGATGGGTGGGGCCTGGCAGATACAAGTGGCGCCAGTGGGATCACCTCAAGGAAGAACGGCGTCGCATAGAGATCGCTGGCCCGACTCGAAGCAAACTCCGGCGACCCGCTGGCGGCCCTCGAATACTCCGCCGTGGCCATCCGCAACCACCACGACGTGGTGGGCGTGTAGCGAGAAGATCAGCAGCAGACGGTACGGCGGTATGGACGCTCCACCCAGACCCGCGTTGCACTCCGCGCACATCGCAACGAGGTTGTGGTCCGAGTACAACATGGCGTCGGACATGCCCTCGGCGTACCCGTCCCGCAACGAGACGGCGTGACCGATCACCAAGTCACCTCGGCTGTTGCACAGGACGCACGCGGAGCGGTCCCGCAGAAGGACGCGGGCCTTCTGGCTCGGGCTGATCTTTCGCCGCGTGCCCAGGGATCGGCGCGGGCGGCCAGTCTCCGCATGCGTGGCATTGAAGCCGCCGTACTTCCCGCACTCGGCACAGTAGACGGTGTTCTTCGTGATGATCTCGCCCTCGGTGCAGCAGCAGTCCGGGCAAGGCTCGCGCAGAGGGATAGCCATTCCATCCAGCAGAGAGCCGCCGCCCTCGGGCGCGTCGCTCTCGTCGCCCAGACCAGACCCGGTGCAGGGTTGGTCATCGATATCGGTCATAGTGGAGCAAGGTAGATCGATTCTCCGACGCCTGAAACCCGGCCTGTTATGAACTTGTGCCGGCTGTGGACAAACTCGGCGCCAGAGCTGTGGATAACTAGGCGCATCTTCGCCTCGGTGCGCTTACAGAGCACGCCCATTTCAAGGAGATCCGCAGTTCAGCGCGTTCAGGCGCGTTCCTTTAGCAGACAGTGCGCATTCGCGAAACCCAGGGCAGAAAGTCAGTGACCCCTTCGATGTATCACGCGGGCCGCAACACGTCGTCCGCGCCGAGCACCAGATCGTCGTGGATCGAACCGACGTCACGCATCGGATGACCATTCGGCAACTGCCACCGATGGACACGATGCTCGCCACCACTAGCCAATCGATCGACAGCCTTCGAGGTTTCGGCCCATGCGTATTGCGCCGATTTCGGGCCATCATCCAGCAGCGTCTCGGTCATCGCTCACGTCCGCCGAACCCTTCCAGTCGCGCAGCTGGCGCACGCAGTAGCCGCCCTCGTGACCATCCGGACCGACGGCGTACAACCACCCCAGCAGGATGTCGCCGGTAGCCTGCATCAGGCGCTGCCCGATGACCACCCGCTCTGCAGCATTTGAGTAGCCGCTGGGAGGCAGGTATCCCTCGAGCACGGAGGGCTGCGCCTCTTTGACCTGCATCAGAGTGCATCCTCGTCGTCACGGCCCAGCAGCAACACGATCCAGGCGCGCGTGCCGACGCTGCCTACCCCGACGACCTTGCGGGCCATCCCCACATGTCGAAAGCTTGCGGAACTCGACCGCATCGGCCAACAGATCCGCGCGCAACGTCGACTCGGTGCCCTGCGTGTTATGCGCCACCGGGATGCCACCTCGCATTAGCCGCATGCACATGGCGCACCGACTTCGCCTGCACCATCTCCGGATCCAGCGACGCCACCATCTTCGCGATCTGGGCTTGGATCTGCCGGATCTCACCGGCCAGCTCGCAGACCCGGTGCGCCGCCACCTCAGGCTTGCCCATCTCGGCCGCGAGTAGCGTCCGCAGCGTCTCGGCGCGGTCGGCGGAATCTTCGATCAGCGTGAGCACAACACGCTCGGACGCGTCCCATTCGACATTGCGCGCCAGTCCCTCGTTCAACGTCTGCACCAGCCGCCGGCCGGCCATGATATCTGCCATTCACCCGCCGCCAGCCGCCGGCCCGCGGGTAGTCCCGTGGGCGAGTCACATTGTGGCGCTTGCGATTTCGCTCGCTACTGCGTTGCTGGTCGTGTAGTGTGGTCTACGTCAAGGCTGTTCGGCCGCAACATCCCCAAAGAGATTGGACCGCACATGAATCGCAATATCGCCTTGGTCGTTGTCAAGGCCGCGCTCGGCGCCGGCCTGCGCTGGGCTTCGCAGCCGCACCGCACGGGACAGCTCACGCCGAGCCGGCGCCCGTCATCGAGGAGGACTCGCCGCAGTGGGACTGCCGCTATGACGGCAACCGTATCTGCGGTGTCGGTGCCACACTGCCCGACGGTTCACTCGCGATCCCCGGCGACTACCGCAATGACAACTGCTGGCCCGGTGCGATCTACTGCCCGCCGGCCGGCACCCCAGTCGACGTGACCACAGGTGTGGAGATCTCATGACAGCCCAGAAGATCGGTCCGCGGCGTCTGCCGTCGGAGGTTCGCCGGGTCAACCGCGGCCTGTTCGATATGTTCATCGGTGCCGACCCGTACGGCCGGCGTCATCTGAGCCCGCGCAGGTCCGTCGTCCTCTACACCGCGGATGGGCGCTTCGGGTACGCGTTGAACGAGCGGCCCAGCGACCGCACGCTCCGCAAGCTGTACGAGCAGGCCGGCGTGCGGTATTGGTCGAGAGGCGTGTGATAGCACCACGGCACACCAGGCGCCCTCGGGAAACCGGGGGCGCCTTGCACTGACGCGCTAGCGGCGCAGGGACGGTGTCACTTTGGACAACCCTCGCTGCCGATCGCTGTCACGAATCACATCGACGGCTTGGGCGAGTCGCTCAACGATGGAGTTACTTGGCTCAGAGGTGAGTCCGGCGGGCCGCCTGTTCCTTTCGGACGGCTCCCGTCAGGATTTTCTGGAAATCGTTCGTGCAAAGCGGAGTGGTTGTTATTCAAGTATGCAAAAGGAAAGGGAAATGACGTGAGCTACAAGCAGATCCGGTTAATTGCCGCGATCGGGGCAAGCGCCGTTGTCACGGTCGGCGCCGTCGCCGTGGGTATAAATCAGGATCGCAGCAGCCTCGGTACCGACGCGAGCTCCGGCATGTCCACCGGGGTAACCGTCACTGAATCCGATGCGCCGACAACACTTTCTGTCACCGAGGCGACGCCGGGCATCAGGGGCCCCGCTCCGCTGCCCTCCGAAGAACAGGGTCTACCCGGATAGATCCCCGCTCGCGCTTGCGGGAGACCCAGGCCGTGGACGTCACGTGGACGTTCTTGTAGAACGACGTCGTGTCGACCGGCTCCGACGGCAATACCGTGACGAACACCTCGGCGATGCTGGCCACGGGGGTCAGCCTTTCGCTAAAGCCTTGCGGCGAACGGATTCCGGAGCGTGCGCTCGCCTACGCCACCGTCGGCGGTCTGGTATTGGACAACCCGGTTCGGGTGCGATTTTTCCCATTCGGCTTCGGCCCAAACCAGGTATTTCTCAACGGCTTCGGCGACGGTATTTGAGCTTAAGCGGCGCCACGGTGATGTGCGGTGCCCGCGGTCGGGTTGGCGGAAGATCGCCGAGTCGGCCTCCAAATTGGGGCCGTCGCAGCACCAGATCGCGCGGTCATCCAGCCGGAACCCGTCGCCAAGTGCGTTTTCCTCGATCTGCGGGAAATTTCCCTTGCGTGGGCCGAACTGCGAAGCGACCCGGCTGATCGCACTGATGGTGGCGATGTGCCCGTCGAGGTGCTGCCAGGCGGCGATCGCGGCGGGTTTCGCGGAGCGCAGGAACGCTTCGGCCGGCGTGTCGGCGGGGATGAGGTCACGGGCCGCGGTGATCGCTTCGGCGGCTTCGTTGAAGCGGTCGCGGAGGCTGTCGAGGAGTTCGTCGGCGGCGCCGCCGGTCAGCGCCCGATGGAACTGCTCGGTGAACAACCTTTCGGAGCGGGCGCGCAGGTCTTGGGCGTAGCCGGCGACCATCTGCGCGGTCGCGGCTTGGGTGATCAGATCGCCCAACTTTTTCTCGGTCAGGGTGCCGTCGGTCGCCGCGGTCACGATGTCCCGTGTCGGGTCGCTGGGGGCCCTGTGGCGGGCCAGCAGGCTCGCGCCGGCCAGAATGTGCGCCAGGGTTCGCCGGCGGAATCCGCAGTCCGTGCCGGCCGCTGTACGTAGGGTGGGGCCGGTCGCTGTCTGTGGACAAAACGTGCTCAAAATGTGCTCACGGGGCGCATCCGACGCCGCGAAGCAGACCCACAAACAGCCTCTGAACTGCAGAAACAGCCTGAAATCTTTGGCGGTGGCGGAGGGATTTGAACCCTCGGACGGGGGTTACCCGTCACACGCTTTCGAGGCGTGCTCCTTAGGCCGCTCGGACACGCCACCGTGTGGCAGCTTACCGACGAGCACGGGGACACCCCAAACCATGCCTGATGCTCTTCGCGCATGCGCTCATCGCTGTTGGGCGAAGAAGGCCTCCAGGGGGGCCGCGCACTGCTCCGCCAGCACTCCGCCGCGCACGTCGGGCCGATGGGTCAGCCGCCGGTCGCGGACCACATCCCACAGCGAGCCGACCGCGCCGGTCTTGGGTTCCCACGCCCCGAAGACCAGGCGGGCGACCCGCGCCATCACCAGCGCACCGGCGCACATCGTGCAGGGTTCGACGGTCACCGCCAGGGTCGTGCCCTCCAGTCGCCACCCGTCGCCGAGCACCTGCGCGGCCGCACGCATGGCGAGCATCTCGGCGTGCGCCGTGGGATCGCCGAGCGCCTCGCGCGCATTGGCCGCCCGCGCCAGCTCGGTGCCGTCGGCCGCGACGATCACCGCGCCGATCGGCACGTCGCGGGGTCCGGCGGCAGCGGCAGCGCCGAGCGCAAGGCGGATGAGGGCCTCGTCGGAGGTTCCGCTGTCGCCGATCACCGATCGAGACGGTCGAGCACTGCCGAGAGCTCCTCGGCGAAGCCCATCTCGCGCGCGATACGGCCTATCTGTTCGTCGGCGTACAGGTCGGTTTCGCCGATGATGACGCACAGCACGGCCTCGGGCAGACCGATATCGGACAACAAGCCGAGATCGCCCTCCTCGAACGGGTCGGCGTCGTCGAGGTCCTCCGGGCGGATGTCCCTGTCCAGCATTTCCAGCGCTTCGGCCGCGATGTCGTAGTCCAGTGCCGCGGTGGCATCCGACAGCAGCAGCCGAGTGCCCGCCGGGGCGGGCCGGACGATGACGAAGAACTCGTCGTCGACGTCCAGCAAGCCGAAAACCGCACCCGCACTGCGCAGTTCGCGTAGCTCGGTTTCCGCGGCGGTCAGGCTGTTCAGGACCGCGGGGCGCATCGCCGAGCAACGCCATTTGCCGTCCTCCCGGACGACGGCGACGCCGAAGCCGTCGGGTATGTCGACGGCCTGGTCCTGCGCCGGTGCACGCTGTGCTCCCATGGGCGCCTACGGTAGTCCCCGACCTGGCGCTTTGACTAGGAATCAACACCAAGCCTGACGTCGACCGAATTCGGGCGTGTGCCAACCTTGGAGCGTGACGAAGACACCCGTTTGCGTGTTGGGTCTGGGTCTCATCGGGGGGTCGGTGATGCGCGCCGCCAAGGGGGCCGGACGTGAGGTGTTCGGATACAACCGGTCCGTCGAGGGCGTCCAGGCGGCCCGATCCGACGGGTTCGACGCCACCGAGAGCCTGGAGGAAGCGCTGGATAGGGCGGCCGAGAGCCAGGCCCTGATCGTCCTGGCAGTCCCCGTGCCGGCACTGCCGATCCTGCTCGGGCACATCCGCGAGTCGGCAGCCGCGGACTGTCCGCTGACCGATGTGGTCAGCGTCAAGGGTGCCGTGATCGACGAGGTCAAGGCGGCAGGGCTGCTACCCCGCTTCGTCGGTGGACACCCGATGGCGGGCACGGCACGATCGGGCTGGGCGGCAGGGCACGCGCGGCTGTTCGTCCGCGCGCCGTGGGTGATCAGCGTGGACGAACACGTCGACGCCGAAGTGTGGTCGATGGTGATGGGTTTGGCGCTGGATTGCGGAGCCGTCGTGGTGCCGGCGAAGTCCGACGAACATGACGCCGCGGCGGCCCGCATCTCGCAGCTGCCGCACCTGCTGGCCGAGGCGCTCGCCGTCACCGCGGGCGAAGTGCCGCTGGCTTTCGCGCTGGCCGCGGGATCCTTCCGGGACGGCACCCGGGTGGCGGCAACCGCGCCGGACCTGGTGCGGGCGATGTGCGAGGCGAACTCGCAGCAGCTCTTGCCCGCACTGGAGCGGTCCATCGAGCTGCTGACCAACGCCCGCGACGCGCTGGGCGACTACGGGTCGGTGGCCGATCTCGTGGAAGAGGGGCACGCGGCGCGGATGCGCTACGACAGCTTCACCCGTCCGCAGATCGTCACCATCACCGTCGGTGCGGACAACTGGCGTGAGGAACTCGCGGCCGCCGGGCGCGCGGGCGGGGTGGTCAGATCCGCTCTGCCAGCCCTGGATAGTCGAGGATGAACCCGTCCGAATCGACGGTGACCGTCGTCTCGGCGACCGGCGAATGCAGCTTGATCCCGGCCGCGAGATCAGGGCCCGCGCTGCTGTAGCTGGTGGTCACCGCGTCGACCGACAGGTCGGGCAGCCTCACGTACACCACCGGCACTGCGACCGACTCGGTGCGCTGGTAGATGCCGGTCCGGCGGATCGGCAGCGCGTTGAAGAACGGGCTGAAGATCACGTCGACATCCAGTGCGCCGTCATACGCCGCACGTTTGGACTGGCCTTGGTGGTCCTGGACCAGCCACATGTTCTCTTCGTCGCGGGCAATGGACAGCTGGCGCTCGCGCTCGGCCAGCGTGACGGTCAGGGAGAGTCGCTTGGTGCCCCCGGCCTCGTCGGTCACCAGATCGTAGGAGGCGCTGAACGCCGGGTGCGAGGCGGTCGCGGCGGCAACGATTCTGCCGTAGGCCTTGACGCGGTTGCCGGTCAAGTGCACCCGCACCGATTCCATCCGAGGAACGTCATGCGCGCGCCAGGTCAGGATCTTCGGCCAGGCGCTTTCTGTCGCATCAGACTGGGCTGAACTCACCCGTCTACCGTAGGCGAAGGATCCCCGCGTTCGTAGCCCGCTCCCGAACTGCGTTTGGGTGTGGAGCGCGGTAGTGATTCGAGGGCGACCTCGTCACCGAGCAGCGGTTGTGGCATCCGCCGCATCCGGCCGGTACCGGGAACCGACGCCCACACCGCCAGCGCCAGTGCCGCGTCGAGGATCAACGCCAGCGCGGTGACCATCAGTGCGCCGACCAACGCGATGTGGAACTGGCGCACCTTGATGCCGTCGATCAGGTAGCGGCCCAGACCACCGAGGCTGGCGTACGCGGCGACGGTGGCGGTGGCGACGATCTGCAGCGTCGCGGTGCGCAGCCCCCCGAGGATGAGCGGCATCGCGTTGGGCACCTCCACGCCCAGCAGTACCCGGGACTCGGTCATGCCCATCGAGCGCGCCGCATCCACGACCGAGCGGTCCACGTTGGAGATTCCGGAGTAGGTTCCGGCCAGCAGTGGCGGGATGCCGAGGAGCATCAGCGCCACCGTCGGGGGCACCAGGCCCAGCCCCCACAGCAGCACACCGAGCAGCAGCACGCCGAGTGTGGGGAGCGCGCGCAACGCGTTGACGGCGGTGACGACGATGAACGTGCCGCGGCCGGTGTGCCCGATGATCATGCCGATCGGCACCGCGATCAGAGCGGAAACCAGCACCGCGACGACGGTGTACTGCAGGTGCTCGCCGATGCGGGCGGCCAGGCCGGCCGGTCCGCCCCAGTTGGCCGCGGTGAAGATGTAGGACAGCGCCTGCTGCAGGAAATTCATTGGGCGGCCGCCTTGGCGCGCACGCGGGCAGGCCGGGCGGCGCGGGTCCAAGGGGTGAGGAGCCGTCCGGCCACCATGATGAGCGTGTCGACGACGATCGCCAGCACGAAGATGGCGATGATCCCGGCGATGATCTGGTCGCTCTTGTCGGCCTGGTACCCCTCGGTGAACCAGGTGCCCAATCCGCCGATGCCGATCACCGAGCCGACGGCGACCATCGAGATGTTGGTGACGGCGACGACGCGCAGCCCGGCGACGAGAACCGGAATCGCCAGCGGCAGTTCAACTTTCAGCATCCGAGTGAGCGGTTTGTAGCCGACCGCGGTGGCGGCGTCGCGCACCGGCGCCGGCACGGCGTCCAGGGCCTCGGGCACGGCGCGGACCAACAGCGCCGTGGTGTAGAGCGTCAGCGCGACGATCACGTTGGCCTCGTCGAGGATCTGCGTCGGAATGATCAACGGCAGTACCACGAACAGCGCCAGTGACGGGATGGTGAAGATGATGCTGGCCGTGACGGTCGTCAACCGCCGGAGAGTCGTCGTCCGCTGCACCAGGGCGCCCAGCGGCACTGCGATGAGCAACCCGAGCACGATCGGAATCAACGACAGCCGAAGGTGAATCAGCGTCAGCTCCCAGGCGTCGTCGAGGTGCGTCAACAGGTATCGCACGCTCAACCATCCCCCGAGTCGCTGCGCTGCTGCCCCGCCGGGCCCTGCCGTTGCTTCTCGAGCGCCACCAGTACATCCTCGGCGCGCACACCGCCGATGACCTGTCCATCACCGTCGACCGCCACACCCAGACCCGACGGCGATGACAGCGCGGCGTCGAGGGCCTGACGCAGCGTCCCGTCGGGATGGAACAGCGACCCGCCCGCAACCACGCTGTCGTACAACGAGTTTCCTTCGCGGTGGCGTTGCATCCCTTCGGCGTCGATCCAGCCGTACGGCGAGCCGTCGGGTTTCTTCACCAGCGCCCAGTCGCCGTCGGCCAGGTTCAAGCCGTCGATCTCGTCTTCGGTGACGCGCCGGATCTCGTGCAGTGGCAGGCCCGAAGCGTGGAAGAACTGCAGTCCCCGGTAGCCGCGGTCTGCCCCGATGAAGCCGGAGACGAAGTCGTTGGCCGGATTCGTCAGCAGCCGGGCCGGCTCGTCGTACTGCTGTAGCGCGCCGCCAGGGCCGAAAACGGCGACCTTGTCCCCGAGCTTGACGGCCTCGTCGATGTCATGAGTGACGAAGACGACGGTCTTGTGCAATTCGCTTTGCAGACGCAGCATTTCGGCCTGCAGCTCGTCGCGCACCACCGGGTCGACCGCGCTGAACGGCTCGTCCATCAACAGGATCGGCGGGTCGGCGGCCAGCGCCCGGGCCACACCGACGCGCTGCTGCTGACCCCCGGACAGCTGCGCCGGATAGCGGTTGGCCAGCTTCGGGTTCAGCCCCACCCGCTCGAGCACGCCCAGCGCGGCTTTCCGTGCCGCCCGCCGGGATTGGCCCTTGAGCACCGGCACCGTGGCCACGTTGTCGATCACCCGCTGATGGGGCATCAGGCCGGCGCTCTGGATGACGTAACCGATTCCCAGGCGCAGCTTTACCGGGTCGACCTTGGTGACGTCCTCGCCATCGACGGTCAGCGTGCCCGATGTCGGGTCGATCATCCGGTTGATCATCCGCATCGAGGTGGTCTTGCCGCAGCCGGACGGCCCGACGAACACCGCGAGCGTGCCGTCCGGTACGTCGAGCGTCAGCTGGTCGACCGCGACGGTGCCGTCGGGATATTCCTTGGTGACGTTGTCGAAGCTGATCATGCGCTCATCCTGCAAGCGGCTTGTCGAAGCCGTTGGCCTGCACCCATTTCCGGGCCGCCTCGTCGGGGTCTATGCCGGTGTTTCCGGACACGTCGGCGTTAAGCTGGGTTAACGCGGTGGTGGTCAACTTCGCCGACACCGCGTCCAGAACGGTCTTGAGTTGATCGGATTTCTTCTGCGAGTTGACCAGCGGCACCACGTTGGCCGCCAGGAAGTTGTTCTTCGGATCCTCGAGGATCACCAGATTGTTCTGCGGGATCGCCGGCGACGTGGAGAAGATGTTGGCCGCGGTCACCGTCCCGTCAACAAGCGCACGCACCGTTGCCGGGCCACCGCCGTCGCTGATCGCGACAAAGTTCGCCGGGGCGATGTCCAGGCCGTACTTCTCCTTGAGTCCGGGCAGCCCGACCGGCCGGGTCTGAAACTCCGACGGTGCAGCGAACTTCACCTCGGCCGAATGCGACGCGAGATCCGCGATGGTCTTGAGATTCCACTCTTCGCGGTCGCATCGGTGACCGTGACGGTGTCAGTGTCGGAGGCCGGCGACGGGGTGAGGATGGACAGGTCGCCGGGCAGCTTCCGCAGCAGCGCGAGTTCGACGGCGTCGGGAGTGGTGACGGTGGCCTCGGGATCGAAGTAGAGCAACAGGTTTCCGGTGTATTCGGGCACCAGGTCGATGGAATGGTCCTTCACCGCCGGGATGTAGGTTTCGCGGCTACCGATACCGAATTGGCGCCCGACGGTGAAGCCGTTGGCCTCCAGTGCCTGCGCGTACATTTCGGCGATGATCTTCGACTCCGGGAAGTCGGCGGAGCCCACCACGATCGACTTCAGGTCACCGGAGATGCTGCCGCCGCCGAGCGGGTTCGAGCTGCCGCAGGCGGCCGTTATCAGCGCGAGTACGACTGCCAAGATCGCCAGGACTTCGGTAGTGCGCGGTTCGTCTCGCCGGGTTCATGCGAACGTCCTTTCGGCGTCACCTGCCTTCCGCGACCCTATCGGCAGGCGCGACGCGCCGCTCCATTGTGGTTACATTCGATGCCGGAACGGGCAATCATGGACGTATGACCAGCGATCCCGTACCGCCGCCGGTACCACCGCAAGTCCCGCCGACCGCGGGCCCCCCGTCGATACCACCTGGCCTCGACGAGCCGCCGCTCAAGTTCACCCGCGCCGGGGCGCTGTGGTCGGCCCTGATCGCCGGGTTCCTGGTCCTGATCGTGCTGCTGATCTTCATCACCCAGAACACCGACTCTGCCGAGTTCGCGTTCCTCGGCTGGCACTGGAGCCTGCCGCTGGGCGTGGCCATCCTGTTGGCCGCGGTGTGCGGCGGGTTGTTGACGGTGGCGGTCGGCACCGCGCGGCTGTTCCAGCTGCGCAGGGCGGCGAAAAGGAACCTCAGGGCCGCGATGTAGCGGTGCGTACGCGAGTCGCTAACGCAGCGACACCAGCTGGTCGACGTGATCCTGGGGCAAGTCGCCCTACACAACCGCCGTCACCTCCATGTTGTTCAGCGTGATCGCGCCTTTGTGATTGTCGAGGAAGGCGGTGTCGGCCGCGTCGCGTCCTGTGGTGATGCGCACCAATGTCTGCCTCGGCGCCAGGAGGGTCGCGTCGACCACCCTCCATCGCCCGTCGACGAATGCCTCGGCCACCGCGTGGAAGTCCATCGGGTAGAGGCCCCGGCGCATACACGGAAACCAGACGGGTGGGCACATTGACCGCCCGCAACAACGCCACCACCAGATGCGCGTAGTCGCGGCACACACCGCACCCCGCGAGTAAGGTGTCGGGCCGCCCCGTCGATCAGATCGCTCGAGCCCGGCACATAGTTCAGCCGGGTACCCACCCACGACGACACCTTCGACGGCAACGCCGCGGAGTCGCTGTACTCGCCGAACTCCGTCGCGGCAAAACCAAAGAACTTATCGGCCTCCGCATAGCGGCTGGGCCGCAGGTACATCGAGAGGTCATACTCGGTGACCGGCGCCGGATCCGTCTGTCCGACGATCGTCGCGGCGTAGCCGACCTTCAAGTTACCGACCGGCGCGTCAAATTTGTGAATACGGTTTCCGTGCACACCGCTGATCTCCAGCGGCACAACGGTTCTTCCGTTCAATACAAATGACAACGACTCGGACACCTGGGTATTCGGATGCGGCGCGACTGCAATCTGGACCTCCAGAGTCGTCGGCTCGGTGATGTCGACGTCGAGCTGCGCGCCCACTTCTCGCTTCATGGAGCCGATCATGCCAGTCGCGGCACCTTCGCGAGACTTGCGACGACGCCGCGACGGCCATGCGACCGTCAGGATGCCTTCAAGGTGGAGATGCCGGCGGCAATCAGCGGCGCGACGGCTTCCCCGACGTTGTCCGGCGCGTCATCGGACCCGCTCATGCGGGCGCGGTAGTCGATGCCGGCGGCGATGATCGCCAACTTGAAGTACGCCAGCGCCATGTAGAAGTCCCAGTGCCCCAACGGTTGCCCGGAGATCACCGAATAGCGTTGGGCCATCTCGTCCGCGGACGGCAGCAGCGGCGAGGTCCAGGCCGCGTCCGCATGCACCAGGTCGAACATCGGATGGCGGTACACGCACATCAGTGCCGCGTCGCTGAGCGGGTCGCCCAGCGTCGACATCTCCCAGTCCAGCACCGCCCGCACGCGGGTGGCGTCCTCGGAATCCAGGATGGTGTTGTCGATGCGGTAGTCGCCGTGCACGATCGAGCTGCGGCTCTGCTCCGGAACCGCCTGCGCCAGAGCCGAATGCAGACGCTCGACGTCACCGTCGCGCTCATCCTCGGGTAACCGCACCAGCTCCCACTGGGAGCCCCACCGCCGAACCTGGCGTTCGAGATACCCGGTGGGCTTACCGAAATCGGCCAGACCGACGGCCGCGGGATCCACCGCGTGCAGGTCGGCCAGCACGCGGATCAGCTCGTCGACACAGTCGCTGAGCGTCTCCTTGTCGCCGAGCGCCTCCAGCTCCGGCGCGCTGCGGACCACCCGGCCGGGAACATACTCGACCATCTGAAACGGTGCACCCAGCACCGAGTCGTCGTCACGCATGGTGACCGCCCGGGCCACCGGCACCGGGGTGTTCTCCAGGGCCGCCACCACCCGGTACTCGCGCGCCATGTCGTGCGCCGAGGGCGTCAGCCCGTGCAGCGGAGGGCGGCGCAGCACCCATTTCGACGCGTCATCGGAGACCAGGAAGGTCAGATTGGACCGGCCGCCGGAGATCAGCTCGGCCCGCAGTTCGCCGGCGCGCGGAATGTTCACACCCCGAAGGTGGCGGTCCAGGGCTTCGAGGTCGAGCCCGTCCAGTGACGAAGAAGTCATCGGACTTGTCTACCACCGCTGGTTTCTCGGCAGCAGGTCCCATACATGCTCGGTGCCGTTGACGGCAGCAACCGCCAGCCGCCCGGAGCGCGAGGAGAGCAGCCGGGTGATCGACGCGTAGTCGACGTGGAACGACAACAGCCTCGCGGTGCCCAGAATCTGGTGCAGCAGCACGTTGATCACCCCGCCGTGGCTGAACACCGCCACGGTGTCGTCGTGATCGCCGCCGGCCACCAGATCGTCGACCGCCGCGGTGATTCTGGCCCGGAAGGCGGCCTCGTCGACGCCGCTGGGCAACTGGCCGTTGACCAACCGCTGCAGCTCCTCAGGATTCTCCGCGGCGATCTGCTCGATCGGCACATACTGCGGAAGGTCCCGGTCGTACTCGGCGATACGGTCGTCGATTTCGACGCTCAGCCCGAGCGCGTCCGCCACCGGCGCAGCGGTCTGCACGGCCCGGTGCTGCGGGCTGCTCACCAGCCGCGAGACCGGAAACCGCGCCAGCGCTTCGGGCAGGCGGCGCGCCTGTTCCAGACCGGTGTCGGACAGGTCGGGATCGGATCCCTGACCGGGTTCGCTGCGCAGCGGCAGCGCATGTCGGACCAGAATCAGTTGCACCGTGACACCATATGGCTCGTGCGCGCATTCGCCTGCCCGGTGTGCAACAGCTTCGCCCCGTTCGACATGCGCCGGTGCACTACCTGCCAGGCGGAACTGCGCCTGCATCTGCCCACCCAATCAATGGTCGCCACATCCGACGGTGCCACGGTCATCGACGGAGCGCAGTGGATCGAATGCACCAAAGCGCCCAGCCTGGGGTGCAACTGGCTGGTCCCCGAAGAGCAGGACGAGGTGCTGCGCGGGCGCTGCCTGGCCGATTCGTTGATACGTCGTGAGCCGGAGGCCGACGACACCATCGCCCAGGAGAAGCTGGCGGACACCACAACGGCGATGCACCGGCTGGTCCTGCAGCTGCTGGACATCGGCCTGCCCGTCGACCCGTTCTGGCGCAAAGACGGCGGCCTGGCCTTCGATCTGCTGTCGAGCTACAGCGAGGGCAAGAAAATCACGATCGGACATGCCGACGGGGTGATCACGATCGATCTCGTCGAATCCCTCGACGCCTACCGCGAGTCGCTGCGGGTGCGTCTCGGGGAGCCCTACCGGACCATGCTCGGCCACTTCCGCCACGAGGTCGGCCACTACTACCAGCACATCCTGGTCGAAACCGGCGCCGGCGCCGCCCGCTACCTCGGCGACTGCCGCGAGCTGTTCGGCGACGAACGCGCCGACTACCAGGCCGAAATCGCGCGGCATTACAAGTTCGGGCCGCCCGAGGGCTGGCAGGAGTCGTTCATCTCCGAGTACGCCACCATGCATCCATGGGAGGACTTCGCGGAGTGCTTTGCGCACTATCTGCACATCACCGACACCATCGACACCGTCCGCGAGGCGGGCCTGGTCTTGCACACCGACAAGGTGCGCTTCGCGGTTCCGCGGGACATCGCTCCGCTGAAGTCCTATGACGACGAGCCCATCGAGCGCCTGCTCTTCGACTGGAAATGGCTGTCGCTGTTCTTCAATCGCGTGAATATCGCGATGGGCAAGAACCCGCTGTACCCGTTCGTGATTCCCGCACCGGTCATCGACAAACTGGGTTTCATCCACCGGGTGATCCGCGAGACCGCCAAGGAGTCCTGACATGGGCTATGCCGACGAACTTTTCGACCTCACCGATCGGGTCGTGCTCGTCACCGGCGGCAGCCGCGGGCTCGGTCGCGAGATGGCATTCGCCGCCGCCCAGTGCGGCGCCGACGTTGTCATCGCCAGCCGCAACCTCGAGTCGTGCGTCCTCACCGCCGAGGAAATCGCTTCAGCGACCGGCCGAACAGCGTTCCCCCACAAGGTGCACGTTGGCCGCTGGGACCAACTCGACGGGCTGGTCGAGGCGGCCTACGAGCGGTTCGGCAAGGTCGACGTCCTGGTCAACAACGCCGGCATGTCTCCGCTGTACGAGTCACTCACGTCGGTCAGCGAGAAACTGTTCGACGCGGTGGTCAACCTCAACCTCAAGGGCCCGTTCCGGTTATCGGCGCTCGTCGGTGAGCGGATGGTCGCCGCCGGCGGCGGATCGATCATCAACGTCAGCTCCAGCGGGTCGCTGCGTCCGGCCCCGGACATGCTGCCGTACGCGGCGGCCAAGGCCGGACTCAATGCGTTGACCGAGGGCCTGGCGAAGGCATTCGGCCCCACCGTGCGGGTCAACACGTTGATGGCCGGTCCTTTTCTCACCGATATCAGCAAGTCGTGGAATCTCGAGGCGGTGGCGAAGCCGTTTGCCTTTTTGCCGTTGCAGCGGGCGGGCCAGCCCGCCGAAATCATCGGCGCGGCACTGTTTCTGATGTCGGACGCCTCGTGTTTCACCACCGGCTCGATCGTGCGGGCCGACGGCGGACTGCCCTGACTGCTCGCTATGGCGTGACGATGTTGAAGTTCGGATCGGGCCGGTCCAGCACCGCCAGGAGCGACGGCAGCCCGTCGGGGTCACCGGTGATCTCCAAGCCGGGTGAATCGTTGTCCCCGGCCGCAAAGGCCAACAGCCGCAGCTTGTTTGCGAGTTTGACCGTCGCATTGGCCGACGCCTCGTCCGCGAGAGCCTTGCGGTAGACCAGCACACCGTTGCGCAGCGTCAACCGGTAATTGGTGTCGACGTCGAGGAAGGTGACGTCGATGGCCAGGTCGAGATCCCAGGCCCGCGGGCCGTTGACGCTGATCGCGAAGGTGTCGAACATCTGCTCCGGGGTGAGCTGAGCCAGCAGCGACGCCGACGTGGTCTGTGCCGCCGTGCCGAAGTTTCCCTGCCGCAGTTCGGTGGCGCCGGAAAGGAAGAAGTTTCGCCAGGTCGCGTTCTCGGCGCCGTAGGCGAGCTGTTCCAGCGTGTCGGCGTACAGCTCGCGGGCGGCGTTGTGCTCCTGGTTCGCAAATACCGCATGATCGAGCAGTGTTGCCGCCCAACGGAAGTCACCCTCGTCGAAGGCCTTCTGAGCCACCTCGACGACACGGTCCACGCCGCCGATCGCGTCGACGTAGCGGGTGGCCAGCGCCTCGGCTGGGTGCTGCCAGAGCCGCCCCGGGTTGCCGTCGAACCAGCCCATGTAGCGCTGGTAGATCGCCTTCACGTTGTGACTTACCGATCCGTAGTACCCGTGGGTATGCCAGGCCTTCTCGAGCGCGGGCGGCATCTGGAACTGCTCGGCGATCTCCGTGCCGGTGTAGCCCTGGTTGAGTAGCCGCAGCGTCTGGTCGTGCAGATAGGCGTACAGATCCCGTTGCAGGGAGAGGAATTCGACGATCCGGTCCTTGCCCCAGGTCGGCCAGTGGTGGGAGGCGAACGCCACATCCGCCCGGTCGGCGAACGTGTCGATGGCCTCAGTCAGATAGCCCGACCAGACGTGCGGGTCACGGACCAGCGCCCCGCGCAGAGTCAGCAGATTGTGCAGGTTGTGCGTCGCGTTCTCGGCCATGCACAGCGCGCGGTAGCGAGGGAAGTAGAAGTGCATCTCCGCCGGTGCCTCGGTGCCGGGTGCCATCTGAAACTCGATCTCCACCCCGTCGATCGTGTGCTTCTCACCGGTTTCCCGGATGTCGAGCGTCGGAACGATCAGAGCAATCTCACCGGTTGACGTGTTCTGACCCAGACCGCAGCCGACCTGACCCTGCGGTCCTCGGTCCAGTAACACGCCGTACATGTACGACGCCCGGCGCGTCATCGCGGTGCCGGCGTAGACGTTCTCCTGCACCGCATGCTCGACGAAGCCCTCCGGGGCCAACACGGCGACCTTGCCCGCGTCGACATCGGCCTGAGTGGTCACGCCGAGCACACCGCCGAAGTGGTCGGCGTGGCTGTGGGTGTAGATGACGGCAACGACGAGACGGTCGCCGCGGTGCTCGCGGTACAGTGCCAGCGCGGCCGCCGCGCACTCGGTCGAGATCAGCGGGTCGATGACGATGACTCCGCTGTCGCCCTCGACGAAGGTGATGTTCGAGAGGTCAAGACCGCGCACCTGGTAGATGCCCTCGACAACCTCGTAAAGCCCCTGCTTGACGGCCAGGGCGGACTGTCGCCAGAGGCTCGGATGCACCGAGGTGGGCGCGTCGCCGGTCAGGAAGTCGTAGACGTCGTTGTCCCACACCACCCGGCCGTCGCCGGCCTTGATGACGCAGGGCTGTTGCGCGGCAATGAATCCGCGGTCGGCGTCCTCGAAGTCAGTGTTGTCGGCGAACGGCAGGTTATCGAGGTGATCGCGGTGCGCCGACTCGATGGTCGCGGTCGGAGGTTTCTGGTCCATGTGGCTGATCGAACCACGCCCGAGCCGATTGGACGGATGGTTCACTACTGGCGGCGGGCCATCGCCGACGCGACCCGGCTGACCTCGTCGTCGCCGTGACCGTCGGCGACCGCGGCGTCGACGTAGCGCCGGAACGCCTCCAACGCGCCGGCATCGACACCGGCGGCCTGCGAAGTCGCGATCAGATGTCGCACCGATGCCGCCACCGAGGACACCGGCGCGTTGCTCTCGTCGTGACGGTCGGCTTCGATGCGCTCGGCCAGCTCCTCGAAGATCGGCGGGAGGATGTCGACGATGCCCCGCGCATGCGGAAGCAGGTCGCGCGGAGCGATGCCGTTTGCCCCGGCCACCCTCAGCGCGTGCAGGAAGCCGCTGACCGACGTCCAGAACAGGTCGAGCAGCGCCATATCGAAGCCCGCGGCACGGCCGTAGTCCTCGCCGAGCCAGTTCGGCTCGGCCAGCGCCGCGAACACCTCACGGTGTGCCTCGAAGGTATCGCGCGGGCCCGCGAAAAGGATGCTGGCGGTTGGGGTTCCGATGGTGGGCGTCGGCGTCATGATGGCGCCGTCGAGGTAGCGGCCGCCGAGGTTCTCGACGAGCTTGGCGGTCTGGCGGGCGCTGTCGGGCGTGTCGGAAGTCAGGCCGACGATGGTGCGGCCGGAGATCGCCCCGCCGGCCGCGGCCAGCAGGTGATCGACCACCGCGTGGTCGACGACGTTGACCAGGGTGACGTCGCTGGCGGCCACAGCGTCGGCCGGACTGGCCGCCCAGGCCGCGCCGCGGGAGCGCAGCTCGTTCGCCTTGGCCTCGGTCCTGTTCCACACCGTGGTGGGGCGGTTCGCGTCGAGAAGTGCGCCCGACAGGGCCTGACCCATCGGGCCGAGTCCCAGCACGGTGACCGTTGTCATGCTGCCTCAGGATTCTTGATGCTTTCGATCGTGCGGGCAAAGCCGTCGCTTCCGTGGCCGGCGTGGATCTGCCGGTGGATCAGGCGCTGCACCACGTCCACCAGCTCTGTGCTGATGCCCTGATCGCGGCTGGCATCGACGATGTCGCTGATGTCGGAGAACTCCAGGCTCTGCTGGCCCGGCAGTGAGTAGTCGCCACCGTCGATGATCGCCGCAAAGTCGGCCAACGCGCCCGCCGTCGCCTGAAGCCACGGAACCGCGCGCGTCGCGAATTCCTTGGCCGACACACCCGCCGTGCCGACCATCGCCGCGCCGTGGAAGAACCCCGCGAACATCACATACATCCCCGATAGCAGGGCCAGGTCGTACAGCGACGCCATCCCGGCGTCCTCCCCGAAATACTCGGCGCGGCCCCACAATTCGAACAGCAGCCGGTAATCCTCAAAGAGCGTCCGTGAACCGCTGTATAGCACACCGGAATCCGGCGTACCGATCATTTTCGGTGTCGCCATGATGCCGCCGTCGAGGTACTCTGCGCCGACATCGGCGGCCCAGCGGGCCAGTTCGCGGGCGCCTTCCGGGGACGTGGTGGTCAGGTTGAGCACGCGGCGACCGGCGAGCCGGCCGGCCAGCGGGTCGAGGACCTCGTGCACCGAGCGGTGGTCGAACAGGCACACCACGATCAAGTCGGCGGCGTCGATGGCCTCGCTCGCCGTCGTCGCCGCGCGGGCGCCATCGTCGATGAGCGCCGTGGCCTTTCCCGGGCTGCGGTTCCAGACGGTGGTGGGATGGCCGGCGCGGATGACCGCGCGGGCAAGTGCCGAACCCATCTCGCCGAGACCCAGGAAACCCACCGCCGTCTGCTGTGTGGTTGTCATGTCCCCATGGTGGTGCCGACACGAACTATTCGACAAGTACCCACTATTTAGTGCCATACTTACCTTCTAGTTAGTATTGGCACGGCGAAGGGAGGGTGGGTATGACGCAACTCGGGCGCTACACGTGTGGGCTGGATGCGGCGTTCGCCGTTGTGGATGGGAAGTGGAAGCCGCTGATCCTGTGGGAGCTGCAGGCCGGCCCCAAGAGGTTCAATGCGCTGCACCGCAGCCTGCCGGGTGTCTCGCAGAAGATGCTGACCCAGCACCTCAAGGAGTTGCAGCGCCACGGCGTGGTGCACCGCGAGAGTTATCACGAGGTGCCGCCAAGAGTGGAGTATTCGATGACCCCGGCGGGCGAGCAGTTGCTGGAAGCTCTTGAGCCGCTGGGTAACTGGGCGACCAAACACATCGACCTGATCTGCGCGGCCGAAGCCGGGTGACGATGGCGCCTGTCAGCGAAGGTCGTCGATCGCGTATACGTCCGGGCGGCAGTAGCCGTGCTCGTTCGGCCGCTGCATGATGACTCCCTCGAACGAGACCCGATACCCGCGGGCGAGCAGCCTGCGATAGGCGTCGTGGCGGGCGACATTGACGCCTGCCACTATTCGCGCAAGGTCGCGTTCGGCCGCGAGCGCCTCGCACGCGTCGAGCAGCCGCTCGAAAGCGTTCCCCGCGCCGGGCCCTGGGCGCACCGCGGCGAACTTGACGAAGCAAGCGCCGCTTCCCGCCTCGCCGGCGCCCAAGTGACAGACCGCAAACCCGACGAGCTGGGAGTCGTCGTGGATCAGCACCGTGTCGCCGAGCGCTTGCGCCGCGGTCGCACGGATCTCGTGCCCCACGTCGAGACCCTCGAAGATGGCACCGGTGACGCGCTGACAGGCCCCCAGGACGTCGGGTCTTTCGGCGTCGGGCAGGCTGGAGTACGTCGAGTACCTGCGGCCGCCGTTCGGTGCAACCGCCTGCTCCAGCACCGGCGTCAGGTACTGCGGCCAGAAGCCGAACTTCTGGTAGAGGCCGATGTGCTTCGGACTGTGCGGGAATGTGAAGAGCGCGGACTGTCGCAACTGCCACCCATCCAGGAGATCCACGACCGGCTGCATCAACCGGCCCGCGATACCACGGTCCCAGAGATCGGGCCGCACGGTCACCGGCCCGATGAACCCGAAGCTGCCCCACCGTGTCGCGAAGCTCGAGCCAACCAGCTCGCCATCGATCTCCGCCGCAAAGGCCCAGCTCGGCTCGGCTGCGAAGCGCGGGCGGACCATCTCGGCGTCGCCGAACACGGCGCCTGGGTCAGGAGCGCCGAGGAAGGTGCCGAAGGCGAGTCGCATCACGCGATCGGCCTCATCGACCTCGCTCTCCTGGAGGGGGCGGACCACGACCTCGCCCGACGCACCACCAAGACTTTCATTCAGCACCGTCGTCGTCATCGCCGTCTGCTAACCGAGTTGTCGCTGGATCGCTGCCAGGTCGCACCAGACCTGCTCGCGGCCGATCTTGCCGTCGCGGATCTCGAAGATGTGCAACAGGCGAAAGCTCACGTTCCCGCTCCTGCCGTCGCAGAGAAACGTCCGGCCGTCGGAGATGTAGCCGTGCCAGAGCGCCTCGTCGATCACGAAATCCTCGCCGTAGAGCCTGCGTAGCGGAGTGACGTCCTCCCCCTTGAGGTCGGTGAAAAGCATCTCGTAAAAGGAGCGAATCTTCGCGGGGTCGGTGAGCGCTCCTACCGGCGAGGGGATCAACTCGTGCTCGGCGCCCGCGCTCAATGTGCTCATCACGCCGTCGACATCATCGGTCGCCTCGTAGTTGAAGTGCTCGTCGACGAGCTGGTCCATCTGCTCGCGTGTCATCGTCATCGCTTCCACCTCCGTCTCCTCGTGCGAATTCAGTGTATTTGAGATATATCTCATCACGAGATTTGTATCATATTGCAATGGCAAGCAGCGTTCAAGAGGATCCACGGGCCAATCAGAAAGCGCGGACGAGGGCCGCGATCGTCGAGGCCGCGCAGCAACTTCTCGACCTGGGGAGCACACCGTCCGTGGCGGAGGCCGCCGTTGAGGCGGGGGTGTCGAGAGCCACCGCTTACCGTTACTTCCCCACCCAGCAGGCACTGCTCGTCGAGTTGACCGACGTCACGCCCTCCGTCGCATCGGTCGAGAAGCTGCTGGCCAGCCTGCCGACGCAGGACGTCGAGGAGCGGCTGCTGTTCCTGCTCGACAGGTTCGGACCGCTCCTGCTCGCCCATGAAGACGAGATGCGGCGCGCGCTCTGGGTGTACTTGGACACCTGGCTGCGGAACCGTCGCAACGGAAGCGACGATCTCCCGGCGGTTCGCGAAGGTCGGCGGATGCGGTGGCTCGACACCGCGCTCGAACCCTTGCAGGATCTCCCCGACGAGAACCGCCGCCGCCTCCGGGCCGCGCTCGCCCTCACCATGGGAATCGAACCGATCGTCGTCATGAAGGACGTCTGCGGTCTGGATAACGATGAAGCGCTCGCGGTCATCCGGTGGGCGGCTGTCGCGCTCCTGCGGGCCGGCCTCGACGAGGGACGTGTCAACCATGCGGAGGTGTCCTAGAAGGAGCGTGCTGCTTGGCTAATCCCGCTGCCGCTTGACGGCCCAGCAGCCACACCTGCCACGCCAGCACCGCCAAGGACGTCACGATGTGAGTCAAGAAACGGTAGCGCATGCGATACCACTATCGGACAGATCCAGGCACCCTCGGGAGTTCAGCCGCTGGCCGGCGTCACAACACCCTAGGTCTGCTCGGCGAGCCAGGCGTCTGCCCGGCGTTTCGACGCCCGCGACAACCAGGCGTCCTGGATCAGCTCGGTCAGCTCGGCCTTGCCGATGGCGCGTAACTCACTGGCGCGCAACAGGACCGACGGGTGCCCGTCGAAACGTTCGGTGGTGAAGAACGGCGAGTCGGGGTCCTGCACGAGGGCCAGTTTGTCGCTCTCCGACTCCACCCAGATCATGATCACATCGGGGTAGCGCTCCCCGGTCTCGGGATCTTGCGCATCGGGCTGCGGGGTGCGGAAGAACACGAACGACTTGCCGCCCACCTGATAGATCAAGTTGCCCTTGGGTCCTTCGATCCGCTGGACGTGCGGCAGCGACGCGGCGATCTCATGCACGTCGGCGACGCGGGCCGGCCGATCACGCATTGCGGTCGATCCGGTGCAGCACGACGTCGGTCAACGCGGCGTCCTCGATGGTGGCGGTCATGTAGGTGCAGAACGGTTGCCGGCGACGGTCGGTGGGTGAACCCGGATTCAACAGGCGCAGGCCGGTTTTCGCGGTGGTGTCCCACGGGATGTGGCTGTGGCCGAACACCAGCACATCGGTGTCGGGATACGCCAGCGCCATCCGCGATTCGCGGCCGTTGGCGGCGCCGGTCTCGTGCACGACCGTGAAGCGCACACCGCGCAGGGTCGCGTCGGCACGTTCGGGTAGGCGCAAGCGCAGCTCCGCACCGTCGTTGTTGCCCCAGCATGCGATGAGACGCTTGGCCCTGGCCTCCAGCGCGTCGAGCAGCGGCGTCTCCACCCAGTCGCCGGCGTGTAGCACCACGTCGGCCTGCGAGACCTCGTCCCATATCTGGGCGGGCAGGTCGCGTGCCCGCTTCGGGACATGGGTATCGGCGATCAGCAGCAGCCGCATCAGGACTGCTGCAGCAGCTCGGCCATCTTCGGGATGACGGTCTGCAGCGCCTTGAAGGGTCGCAGCATGACCTTGAACGAGACGATCTTATCGTCGTCGTTCCACGCGATCATGTCGACGCCGTTGACGTGGATACCGTCGATGTCGGTGGTGAACTCCAAAATCGCGGAACGCTCACCATACCACTGGCCGACGTAGCGGAAGTCGCTGCCGCCGAACAGTTTTGCCGCCGCCTTCAGATAGGCGGCGGTTTTGGCGCGGCCCTCCTGGGGTGTGAAGACCGCGGGCGAGTAGAAGACCGCGTCATCGGCCAACAGCTCGTCGAGTACGCCGGCGCGGCCACCCTCAACGACGTCAATCCAACGATGGATAACCGGTGAAGTCATGCCGCCATCGTGACACAATGAGTTCAGATGAATGCCGATGGATATGTTGGCAGCAGCGTTCATCGTGGCGCTGTCGATCTGGTTCTTCGCGATCCGGCGCTCCTACGAGGAGCGCCACCGGCACCCGCCGCGCCACTGAGTCGTCTGTTCAGAGGCGCGTGAGCGCGCCTGAGCGCGCCCGAAGGGATTCGAACCCCCAACCTTCTGGCGTTGGACTGTCCGGCAGCGGCCACTAGTGTCCGTTAACGTATTGTGGCGCAACTGAATACGTCAATCATCGTCCGCCTGAGATCGCCACAATACGGGGAGGTTCCTAGGCGTTTGTATCAGGAAAGTGGAGACCCATCCGGCGGACGCTGCTAATTTCGCGCGCGGAGCGTGCCAGGCGTCGATGGTGTCCACCCTCCACCCCTTCACCCGGCCGATCATGGCGTCGGGGTGGGCCACGCGATTCGGGCTCCAGCGTCGACAAGCCAGACCGAACCATCGCGAACGGCGCCCAAAACAGACTCTGACCTGGGTTAGTGACGGCCAGATTGCGGAGGGCGGCAATGGAAATGTACGCAGTGCGCCCATACCGCGGCAGGATGGCGACTTCGAAATTTCCATGCTCTTCTGGGCAGCCTTGATCTTCCCAGCGCTGTTCGTGTCCTGTTTCCGGGCGTCGGCCCCAGCCCAGGCGACTACATCGGCAGCGGCGGAGGCGGTGGCGGCCGCTGACCCAGGCACCCGTCAATCGTGCTCAACGGGGGCAGATTTTGGACGTGTACCCCTTCTGCGGCGGATAATTGTGATTTACGTCACATAACGAAATGATTACGAAATGGCTACAGGCAGATATAGGCCGGTCTGGACCTGGGGAAATGCCGACGCGTTTTGGGGTTTTAGAGACCTTTTAAGATTTGCCCTGAGCAGGAAACGCTGATTTCGGAAAAGGTGACGTGATCCGCGTCACACGTTACCGTCGTGACCCAAGCCAGCCGAGCCTTTCCCAGCGGCGGCCCTCCCCTCCCTTTCGCGCCGAGCTCCATCCGTTGGGCGGGGACACCAACGAACACCGTGGATGGAGGCGGGGGACCCAACCGGTTCACCGAAATCGGACCCTGGAGCCGATTGTGGCTCCTTGGGGTGAAGCCGACGACGTTTCCATCCGGAACCAATCGCCGGCCGGGCAACCTCTCCAGCCCGAACCCGACAGCTGACCTCGTGGGCGCGTACAGAGAGGAAACCACCGAGCCATGAGTAGACCGCATCGTAAGCCCACCGCATCGGCCAAAAAAGTCGCCAAGATCGCCTTCACAGGGGCTGGATCCCAACGCGCCGATCATGGCGGCTCCGGTGGACGCTCCGCTGGTGCCCGCGCCAGTTGTCCCCTAAGTGCTATGCCGGTGAAGGCGCAATACATTGTCCGCGCGGGTGCGTTAGCGTTCGCGCTCGGCTTAGGAGCCGCTGTGGCGAACACGCCGGCGGTGGCGTTCGCCGAGCCGACCGACACCAGTTCCTCTAGTTCGTCATCTGGTTCGTCGTCGTCGGCTTCGAGTCCGCCATCAGAATCCGCGGCAAGTACGTCATCAACGGATCCGCCTTCGTCAACAAATTCGTCGGCCCCAGCGGCTGGCTCCTCGTCAGATTCGACGTCTGGCATCAAGAAGAGTTCGGTTGACGACCAAGCCAGTTCGACCTTCTCACCAACTGACGCTTCGACGGCAGACCCACCCTCTGGGGTTGAGCAGAGTTCGGACGACGCGCACACCAGCTCTACACCGCCGAGCAGCGACACCACCGCATCAGCCGGGGCGACGCCCACCGAAGCCGAGGTGCCCTCTGCCGACGCCACGCCGTCGCCCACCGAAGCCGAGGTGCCCTCTGCCGACGCCACGCCGTCGCCCACCCAGCAACCAACCGCCGCGCCGGCACCCTCCGCGGAGCCGGAGCCGTCGCCGGATGCACGAGAGGCGGCAACACCGGAAACCCCAGCCGCTACCGCGGCCGCGCCCACACCGGATGCGCCACGCCATAAGTCGCATACGGCACCGAACTCCGCGGGCAGCGACCCGACGAAGCTGTCCGGATCGGCGAGTTCGACATCGGAGAACCCGCAGTCAACGGTGGTCGTCAGGGCCGCCGCGACCCCCGCGTCGACGACTCAACCGCGCGCCGCGACAGAAGCAGCGGTGGAGTCGGTGGCCAGCACCTTTTCGGCCGTGGAGGGTGCTCTTGAGACGGCCGTGGAGGGTGCTCTTGAGACGCGAGCGGTTCCAAAGGCGTTCAGTGCCCCGTTGGCACCGCCGGACGTCGTATCCGGCGTCGTGTCAAATGCCCTGGCAGGGGTGGGCCTGAACCCATTTGTCTCCGACGACCCGCTAGCCCCGGTCGACTCGCCGGCGGAGTTGGCGGTGCTGGCCTGGGCGCGCCGCCAGAATCAGCAGACGCAGTCAAGCTTCGGGCGACTGTTCCCGGTGGAGGTGAGTTCCGAAGAACCGGCCCTCGCGCCGCTCAACCAGCAGACGAAGCAGCAGCTTGCCGACCTCGCGCACACTATATTGGCGACCGGGGTGAGTGGCGAAAAAATGGCGGCCCTCGCGCCGCTCAACCAGCAGACGAAGCAGCAGCTTGCCGACCTCGCGCAGTCTGTGTTGGCGAGTGGGGTGAGCGGCGAAGAAACGGCCCTCGCGCCGCTCAACCAGCAGACGAACCAGCAGCTTGCCGACCTCGCGCAGACTATGTTGGAGGCGGACGCGATAGACAATCCCAAGGGCACGACCGCCGGCGTCACCTTTTTCGGCCAGTTCATCGATCACGACCTCACGCTCGACAACGAGCCGCAGCCAACCGACACTGTTGACGTCGAGGGCCTCGTGAATGGCCGCACGTTCGCGTTGGACCTCGACTCGGTGTATGGGGGCGGCCCGAAGCAGAGTCCGCAGCTGTACGACGGCGACAAGTTCTTGATCGGCACAGCCACCGACGGCGTGTCGCCAGACCTGCCGCGCAACCCGGATGGCTCCGCAATCCTGGTGGAGCACCGCAACGATGAGAACCTCATCATCGCCCAGATTCACCTGTCGTTCCTCAGGCTGCACAACTCGCTCGTGGACCAGGGCATGTCCTACGATGAGGCTCACCAGACGGTGGTCGGCGCCTACCGCTATGTCGTGCAGAATGATTACCTGCCGCAGATCGTCGGCCAGGAAGCGGTGGACCAGGCGCTCAGCCAGGATCCCAACGCCGGGTTCTACCAGCCGGGGTCGCAGGACCCGCCGATGACCCCGGTGGAGTTCTCGACGGCGGCGTTCCGGTTCGGCCACTCCCAAGTTCGGAACGCCTACGCCATCAACGATGCGTCGGGCGGCGTGAGAGTGTTCTCGCTCGACCCCACCGTGCCCGATCTGCGCGGCGGACGCCGCCTCCCAGCCGATCCACTCGATCCAGATGATCCAACCAAGCAGAACTTAGTGATCGACTTCAACAACTTCTTCAGCGAGCTCCCGCGAGACAGCGACGAGGATCCTGCGCTGATCGGACGCGCGATTGACACGCACATCGCGCCGTCGCTGTTCGAGTTGCCGATCCCGGGCGCGGAGGCCACCGGGTCAAACGTGCTCGCGTTCCGCAATCTCGTGCGCAGTAAGTTCTACGACGTGCCGTCGGGCGAGGCCATCGCTGGGGCGATGGGTGTGCCGGTCGTCGGTGAGCCCGTTTTCCCCGAGGGCACGCCGCTCTGGTACTACATCCTTCGCGAAGCCGAAATGACGACGGGCGGCGCGGAACTCGGCCCGGTCGGCGGCGGGATTGTGGCGGAGGTCATCGTAGACACACTCCGGTCGGAGGGCGGAACCATCGAGAACCCGAACCTGCCGGACGTATCGGGCGGGGACTTCACCATCGGGGATCTGCTGGTTGCCGCCGACCAGTCTGCGCTCCTGTGATCCTGTCCCCATTCGCCCCGGATCACCGGTAGCGGCAGGGACGGCATGGTCGTCGCCGCCAAATGTGTTTACGTCGTTGCGGTGGTTCGGGGGTGACGGAACTGCCATGGCGGGCATGAACCAGCGAAAGGAAGAGGAGTACTTCCTGACCTATGGCACCAGGACGCATCGCAAAGCCATCAAGGAACGCCGGAAAGCGCGTGAGCAAGCGCAGAAGAAGCAGGGGCTCTAGCTAATTTCCCCTCGGCCCGCCATCTGGTCGCCTGGTGGCGGGCCGTTGCTGTGCCGCTAATCCCTTCGCAGCTTGGCGACTTGCCTGACGACGACGCTTGATGTGACGACCAGCACCAACGACGCGATCGGCACCATCCAAAGTCCCCAGCCGACCTGTGCACCAATGGTTTGGCCGAAAAGATCCGTCTTGCGGGATGTGACCTCAAAAGTGTCGGCCACCGCGATTCCAAAGGCGATCTAACCTGCGATTACGGCGAGGCAGGCGAGAGCCGCCATCCATCCCGCATTCACTTGACTTCTACCGAGGTTCAGAAGCGCGAATAGCGCCGCACCGGAAACGATCCCCAGAATCAGCGTGATGGTGCCATCACCGCCGACGGCGTTCCGGCTACACGCCCGGACGGCGGCCCCGATGATTCTCACTGCGCCACACCGCTTTCGCCTCAGCGACCAAGCGGTGGAAGTTACGCGGACAGAAATCGGGGGCGAATCCGTAATGGCTGGCCATGGTCGCCGGGTGAATATTTGGTGATCGACTGGGCTGAAGCCCCGAACCTTCATAGCCGGCGGCCCGCGCGATCGGCAACATCCGCTTCGCCGACATCCGGCCTTGAGATTTCTCGACCCGCGCGGCGAACAGCTCGGTCACCGCATCGAAATTACGAACTCGATCGGCCCGTGACGACGGCGCATCGCCGGCCTCGAACTTCTCCACGACCCGTTCAAGGCATGCCGACGAAGCCTCTACTGGTAGCAATCGAAGCTAAGAAACGTTCGTCAGTGGATATACCCACAAACCCAGGAGGCTTGTTGTCATCGCTGCGGCGTTGGATACGGCACCTATTGCGCTGTTGTACCCGGGACCATACGACGACATCGAGCAAAGCAGGATCTGTTCGGCCAGCCCAGTTGACGTGATCCCGGGTGTCGAGTTCCGCTCATATCTTGCCGCACAGTGGTTTTCGGCGCTCCTGCCGTGGACGGAGGTGCCATTGACCCGGGGAGACTGCCGCAGAGTCGGCGGGCGTATGCGCGGAATGTGCGTTCACTGCGCAAGGCTCGGGAGATAGCAGAACTACATGACGGGTTGGTCGGGCGGGCGATTCCGGAGGAGGGTGAATCCGTTGAGGACTTCGTGGCATTCCAGTCAAGGGTGCGGCAGCGCATTGATGATCTGCGGGCCGAGTTAGCCGAACTCGAGTCACAGTTGAAGCTGAACGCCAATGCCTAGGCAGAGGATGCGACCGGGCGAGCATGGCCGCATCAACTGAAAGGGTTTACGGGGGAAGGTACTTCGGCTCTACCTATGTCCGTGATACTGACGGTAGACGGCGGCGGGTGGAGCGGTCCAGTGACAAGTCCACCAAGGACGCCAGGCGGCTCTTGCAGCGGCACCTGGCTCAGCGTCGGGCACCCTGACTGGTCACCCCGTCACTGACAAGACGACCTTGGCAGAGTTGTTCGAGCTGTGGCTTGAGTCGAAGGCGGCTGAGGATGGGGTGAAGCCTCAGACTGCCGATAAGTACCGCGCGGTGTGGAAGACACACGGTGACGGTCAGCTCGGCGAGCTACGGGTTACGGAGGTTCCGACGAGCCGCGCGAACGCGCACTTGCAGGAAATGGGATCGACGAGACAGGCGAAACAGCTGCGGATGATCCTGTCGGGAATGTTCTCGCTGGCCGTGAGATTCGATGTCCTAGCTGTGAATCCGATACGGGAAGCCAAGACCGTCAAGACCACACGCAAGCCTGCCAGGGCCGCCACGTCAGCCGAGTTCGAAAGAGTCCGAGCCGCAGTGAAGGCCTACGCAGGCACGGGCGCGTGGCGTGGTCAGGGAGGATGAAGTTCGCACTCTTGCGTAGCTCGGGTTGCCTCGATGCTGGACTGTCGTCATCGTTGTCGTCAGGACTGTCGTCTGTAATCGGCTGTCAGATCGCTGCCCGAAGGCGCTCGATGACATGAGCCTGGCGTGGTGCGTTGCCCGACTGTCTGCGTTCCAGCCTTTGGCGCCAGGGAGTCCCGCGATAGTGAACACCAGGCCGCCGGTGCGCCGGGCCGCAGTCACATGCTGTCAGCTGTCCCTGGATGGCAGGTTGTGCTGGTTCTGGTCGTGCACGATTTCGTCGCCGCTCCACGCGGTTCGGTCGGGGTGTCGTGGGTGCTGGTTCTGGTCGTGCACGATTTCGTCGCCGCTCCACGCGGTTCGGTCGGGGTGTCGTGGGTGCTTGTTCTGGTCGTGCACCATTTCGTCACCGCTCCACTCGGTGCGGTCGGGGTGTCGTGGGTGCTTGTTCTGGTCGTGCACGATTTCGTCGCCGCTCCAGGCGCGGCGAGCTGGTTCGGGGGCACCGTCTGGTGTGTGGTGGCTGCTGTCCGTCACTTGGGCTCATCTTTCAACCGGTCCGAACCGGTCGCGACTGGTCCGGAGGCGTGTTCATGTGTCGGATGAAATTGTGCCTCATGAGGCGCTCCGCGCGGCGATGGCCTGACGCCGTGGCGCCGCGGGCGGATCGTGTCTTGTCATTGTTTCGCCGCTTCGCCGTCACGGCTCTCGGCGAGCCTCCGGCGGTGGCCACCACCGCCGCCGGGGACGATTGGTCGCGGATCGTTTCCACGGCGGGCCACCTGTCGTCCGCTTCGCCGCGCTCGTCGGTTCTTTATTCGTGCATAGTCCCGGGCGCGAACGCGAGCCCGGCTCGACACGACAGGCCGAGCCGGATGCGGTGTTTCAGTCGTCTTCCTCGACCCAGTCGAGGGTCTTGGTGACCGCCTTGCGCCAACGGGCGTAGAGCTTCTCCCTCTTCGTGGCGTCCATCTGGGGTTCCCAACGCTTGTCCTCGGCCCAGTTCTGGCGGATGTCGTCTTCGGATTCCCAGAAGCTGACCGCCAGGCCGGCAGCGTATGCGGCGCCCAACGCGGTGGTCTCGGCGACGACCGGACGGATTACCGGAACGCCGAGGATGTCGGCTTGGAACTGCATGAGCGTTTCGTTGACCACCATGCCGCCGTCGACCTTCAGCGCTTTCAGGTCGACACCGGAGTCGGCGTTCATCGCGTCGAGCACCTCTCGGCTCTGGAAGGCGGTGGCCTCCAAGACCGCGCGGGCCAGGTGACCCTTGTTGACGTATCGCGTCAGCCCCACGATGGCGCCCCGAGCGTCGGAGCGCCAGTGCGGCGCGAACAGGCCGGAGAACGCCGGGACGAAATACGCACCACCGTTGTCGTCGACGGTCTTCGCCAGGTCCTCGATCTCCGCTGCGGTGCTGATCAGCCCGAAGTTGTCCCGGATCCATTGCACCAGTGATCCCGATACGGCGATGGAACCTTCCAACGCATACACCGTCGGTTGGTCACCGATCTTGTAGCAGACCGTCGTGAGCAGGCCGTTCTTGGACTGGACCTTCTCGTGCCCGGTGTTGATGAGCATGAAGTTTCCGGTGCCGTAGGTGTTTTTCGCTTCCCCGACGGACAGGCAGGCCTGACCAAAGGTGGCGGCCTGCTGGTCACCAAGGTCGCCAGCGATCGGCACGCCGGCCAGGACGCCCTGTTTGCGGCCTCGGGCGTAGATCTCGGACGACGACCTGATCTCGGGCAACATGGATAGCGGGATGCCCATCTCCGCGGCGATGTCGGCGTCCCAGGACAGGGTGTCGAGGTCCATCAGCATCGTCCGGCTGGCGTTGGTCGGCTCGGTGATGTGGATTCCGCCGTCGACGCCGCCGGTCATGTTCCAGATGACCCAGGTATCCATGTTGCCGAAGATGAGGTCGCCGGCCTCGGCCCTTGCGCGAGCACCGTCGATGTTGTCGAGAATCCAACGCACCTTCGGTCCCGAGAAGTACGTCGCGAGTGGCAGGCCCACCTTGGCTTTGTACCGTTCAGCGCCGCCGCCGAGTGCTCCGAGTTGTTGGCAGATCGCGTCGGTGCGGGTGTCCTGCCAGACGATTGCGTTGTAGACGGGCTGACCAGTCTTGCGGTCCCACACGACAGCGGTTTCGCGCTGGTTGGTAATACCGACGGCGGCGAAATCTGCCGGTGTCAGGTCGGCCTTGGCCAGCGCTCCTGCCACGACGGCCCGCGTGTTGTCCCAGATCTCGACGGGATTGTGTTCGACCCACCCGGCCCGAGGAAAGATCTGCTCGTGTTCCGCCTGGTCGACCCCGACGACTCGGCCTTGGCGATTGAAGATCATGCACCGGGTGGACGTGGTGCCTTGATCGATTGCGGCGACGTACTGCTCGGTCATGCTGTTCCTTCGTGTCGTTTCCGTGGTGAGGTGGTGGGCGGTTATTTAGCGGTGATCTCCGCGATCAGATCGGCGGCATCGGTGGCTTTGAACGCGAGGGTGGCCAGGACGGCGCCGATGATGGGGGCGACCACGGGGACCCAGCTGTAGGACCAGTCCGACGGGCCTTTGCCTTTGATCGGGAGTATCGCGTGGGCGATGCGCGGCGCGAGGTCACGAGCCGGGTTGATGGCGTAGCCGGTGGGACCGCCGAGGGACGCGCCGATGCCAACCACGACTAGGGCGACGGCCAGCGGTCCGACGGCGGTAGGTGTGCCACCGGAGATCAGGATCCAGAAGATGAGCACGAAGGTGGCGATGACCTCTGTGACGACGTTCCAGATCGGGCTGCGCATCGCGGGACCCGTGGAGAACACAGCGAGTTTCTTTCCGGGATCTTCCTCGGCGTCGAAGTGCTCACGAAACGCCAGCCAGCACAGGACCGCCCCGACGAACGCCCCGACGAACTCGCCGGCGAAGTAGGTGAATGCCTGGCCCGCATCGATGTTTCCCATCATCCATTGCGAGACGGTGACGGCGGGGTTCAGGTGTGCGCCGGTGGGAAACGCTGCGTAGACACCGACGAACACGCCGATGCCCCAGCCGAAGTTGATCAGCAACCACCCGCCGCCGTCACCCTTGCTGTTTCGCAGGATCGCGGTGGCCACGACGCCGCAGCCGAGCAGCAGCAGCAGCGCTGTGCCAAACGTCTCGTAGACAAAAATGTGCCCGAGGCTGAGTGTCACGAGTGGTCCTCCGTTGGTCCTCGGCCCGCGTGATCGAGGCGGGCGCGTGGGAGTGCGCAGCGTCGGTCGAGCCGCGCTGCGTTGTCGATGTCGTCGACACGACGTGGATTCCGATACGCGATCGCTGGGCCCTGGCGGGTGCCGCGAACCGCGCTCCCCAGCGGGCTAGCCGACACCATGGCGAACCTCGGGCGCGCCGAGGCGCGCCGAATCGGCCGTGTGATCGTCGGGTTGCTGCTGCGAATCGATCTCGGCCGCGACGCGGGCGTCGTAGTGTTCGACCTCGCGTCTGAGGGTCGAGGCGTCCCAGCCCAACATCGGTGCGACCAGTTGCGCTACTTCGCCGGCGACGTCGACGCCGCGGCTCGGGGTGTCCACCGACACCCGCAGCCGCCGGGCCAGGATGTCGTCCAAGTGCAGCGCGCCCTCGTGGGACACCGCGTAGTGGGCTTCACCCTTGAGGTAGTTCGGTGCTCCTGCCAGCGGCTCACGCAGATCCGGTTGCTGCTCAATAAGTTCAAGCAGCTCCATGACCGCGGTGCCGTACCGGCCGAACAGCCGGTCGAGTTGTTTGGCGGCCAATCCGGACCGCTCGGCCAGACGATCGCGCCTGTCGAGCAGAGCGGTATAGCCCTCGGCGCCGACGAGCGGGACCTTGTCGGTGTGCGATGCCGGCACCTCGCCCGGGAGCTGCTTGGTCGCTTCGTCGACCGCGTCGGCAGCCATCACCCGGTACGTCGTGTACTTGCCACCCGCCACGATGACCAGCCCCGGTACTGGGGAAACCACGGCGTGTTCGCGAGACAGCTTGCTGGTCTCATCCGATTCACCGGCCAACAGGGGCCTGAGCCCGGCGTAGACGCCCACCACGTCGTCGCGGGTCAGCGGTCTGGCCAGCAGCCTGTTGGCCTGGTCGAGGAGGTAGTCGATGTCGGCGCTGCTCGCCGCCGGATGCGCCAAGTCCAGCTTCCACGGGGTGTCGGTGGTGCCGATAATCCAGAACTCGTCGCTCCACGGGCACGGGATGATAAACAGCAGGCTCTTCTCGGTTTCGGTGATCAGCCCGGTGTCCGAGTCGATCTTCGACCGGGCGACGAGGATGTGGACGCCCTTGGAAGCCTGGACCCGGAACTGCCCCTTTCCGCCGATCATCTGCTGAATCTCGTCGGTCCACACACCGGCCGCGTTTATCACGGTCTTCGCTTTGATCTCCAGCGCCATACCGGACTCCAGATCCGTGACGCGCGCACCGACGACTCGCTCGCCGTCGCGCAGGAAACCCGTCACTCGGGCGCTGTTGGCTGCCAACGCGCCGTGGGCGACCGCGGTACGAGCCAGCATCATAGTGTGCCGCGCGTCGTCGATCTGCCCTTCGTAGAACAAGATTCCGCCGCGGAGCCCGTCGCGTTTGCCCCCACGGAAGGTTTGCAGGGTCTTCTTGCGCGAGAGGTGCTTCAGATGGCTGGGCACACCGCGGCCGGCACCCAGCACGTCGTAGACGCCGACGCCGGTACCGACAAAGGCCCGGTCCCAGGCCCGTCGCTCGAGCGGGTAGATGAACGGCACCGGCTTGGCCAGGTGCGGACACAGCGTCTGCAGGATGAGCTTGCGTTCGCGCAGCGCCTCGAAGACGAGACTGAAATTGAGTTGCTTGAGATAGCGCAGGCCACCGTGGATCAGCTTGCTACTAGCGTTCGATCCCGGCGCGACACGCAGTCTGGTAGGCAAACCCTTGATCAGCCTGACGCACCGCACGATCACCGATCGAGTCGCGCTGCAACGTGAGCTCGCGCTGGTGCGCGACCGTGGTTGGGCGGCCGATGTCGAAGAGCAGGAACCTGGCCGCGCAGGCATCGCCGCACCGATCCGAGACCGCGGCGGCTATGTGGTCGCCGCCGTCGGCATTGACGGTCCTGTTCGCCGACTCTGCGACGACCGGCTTCGCCCATCGGTCAACCTTGTTGCCCGCGTACAGCAGACGGCACGGTCCATCTCTCGCGAACTCGGCCACGGTACCCAGCGATGACTGCCCGCTACGTTGCGGCCCTCGACCAAGGCACGACGTCGACTAGGTGCATGGTCTTCGACCAACACGGTCGAATGGTCTCGATCACGCAACGCGAACACCGCCAGTACCACCCGTCGCCCGGACGCGTCGAACACGACGCCTCGGAGATCTGGTCCGTCACGCAGCGGATCATCGTGTCGGCGCTGCGTCAGGCCGGCATCGACGAGACCCAGGTGGCAGCTCTCGGGATCACCAATCAACGCGAAACGACAGTGGTGTGGAATCGCCGCACCGGAATCCCGGTGCACCGGGCGATCGTCTGGCAAGACACCCGAACCCGAGAAACTCTGCCGAACATCGCGCAAGAGATCTCCGCCTCGGACATCCGGCGTCGCACCGGACTACCCCTGGCGACATACTATTCCGGACCCAAGCTTCGAAGGCTGTTCGACAATCACCCGCAGCTACGAGCGCAGGCCGACTCCGGCGACCTGCTGTTCGGAACTATGGACACATGGATCGTCTGGAACCTCACCGGCGGCGCGCGCCACTCCGCGGCCCACGTCACCGACCCCACCAACGCCAGCCGGACGATGCTGATGGCGCTGGACACGCTCTCCTGGGACGACGAGCTTCTCGCCGCCATGCGCGTGCCGAGGTCGATGCTGCCGCAGATCGGACCCACCATCGGCGTCGTAGCCAAGACCGTCGACCCTGTTGCGGGGATCCCGATCGGCGCCGTCATCGGAGATCAGCAGGCCTCGCTGTTCGGCCAAACCGCATTCGACGCCGGTGATGCCAAATGCACGTTCGGTACCGGGACGTTCCTGCTGTTCAACACCGGTACCGAACTGGTTCGCTCCACCCACGGTCTGATCTCCACGGTTGCGTACACCGCGGTCGGGGAACCGACCGTGTACGCCCTGGAAGGATCGATCGCCACCGCAGGCGGGCTGGTCCAGTGGTGTCGTGACAATCTGGGCCTGATCCGAACGCCGGCCGAGATCGAGACCTTGGCCGAAAGTGTCGACGACAACGGCGGCTGCTTCGTCGTCCCAGCGTTCTCCGGTCTGTTCGCGCCGGTCTGGGACGCCGCCGCCCAAGGCATCATCGTGGGCTTGACCGGATACGTCACCAAGCATCACATCGCTCGCGCGGTGCTCGAATCGACAGCCTGGCAGACCCGAGATCTCATCGACGCCATGAACCGCGACGCCGGCCTTGCCGCCCGGTCCCTCACCGTCGACGGCGGAATGACGAGTAACAACCTGCTCATGCAGATGATGGCCGACATCCTCGACATCCCGGTGATCCGTCCCGTGACCGCCGAGACCGTCGCCCTCGGGGCCGCCTACGCCGCCGGACTCGCCGCCGGGGTCTGGCCGCATCGCGATGTGCTCCGGCGAAACTGGCGGCGGGCAGCGGACTGGACACCGAAGACCGACCCCGCCCGGCGCGAGGCTGACCTAAGCCGATGGCAACACGCGGTGACACTGGCCCGCCGATGGGGAGAACTGACCACCGCCCCGTCGACGGAATACCCGATCTGAGCGCGGCGGTCGCCTGCGCTGCGCGTGACGGCGCGGTGGCGCCGCCGGCTAGGCACCCGGGTCCGAAATCCGAATTTCGGCCACTATGTCGTCGGCCCTGGAATCGACGACCCACCTCTCGTCCGGCTACGGCACGCCGGTTCAGATCACATTATCCCGGGTCGTATACCACTCGGCTGGACGTAACTCGCGCTCATTCAACGGGTTTGGCGTGATGCTGATCCCCGTGCAGCTGAATGGCGACTGTCGTCAAGAGTGTCGTCAAGAACCAACAGAGCGCGCCCGAAGGGATTCGAACCCCCAACCTTCTGATCCGTAGACACAGTCCGATGGTGCGACCAGGCACGATACGAGTTCTATCGTCATGTAGGTGGAGGCGTCCGGTAGCCCGACTGTCGTCATCGTTGTAGTCAGCACTGTCGTCAGTTCACGGTGTGAAACAGCCGCACTCGCACCGCTTCCTCATACCGGCGATCCTGTGCTGACGATTGGGTGTGTCAAGGGTGGCGAAGCCATCACGTAGTGACGTCGAAGGCGCCCTTTACTCAGCGGATCGGGAAGTCGGACACTGCGGAATGAGGTGGCGCTTGATCAGGTGGTGTTGGGGCTGCTGGGATTGTGGTGGTCGCCTGTAGTACTAAATGAGACCGGTTTGGAGGCCGATTTGCCCGCAGGGCAGCCAGGCCGCGAGGGTTGAGTCTTTCCCGCTAGGTCTCCTAGTCCGGTTCGGGCGGTGTCGGACAGCCAGCAACGCGGTCGACCAACTCGCGCGCCAGTGCGAAGGCCGACGTGGCCGCCGGCGACGGTGCGTTTCGCACATACGAGGCGGTTCCGTCGTGTGAAATGACGAAATCATCGATAAGCGTTCCGTCACGCCCCACTGCTTGGGCCCGCACCCCGGCGTGAGAGGTGCCGTCGAGGTCATCGATGGATAGTCCCGGCATGTACCGGACCGCCGCATGCACAAAGGCCCGGCGGCTGGCAGCCATGCGCATCTCATTGATGCCCACGCGCCAGTAGCGTCGCGCAATCCGCCAGGTTCCAGGCCACGTCAGGGATTCCCACAGGTCGCGGCTGTCCCATCGTCGCAACGAGTAAGCGTCGCGGGCAGGCACCATCATTGCAGTCGGGCCCAATGTCACCTGGCCGCTGATGTGCTTGGTGATGTGGACTCCGAGGAACGGGAGCTCCGGATTGGGCACCGGATAGATCATGCCGTTGAGGCGGGGCCGCTCAGTGGGCCGCAGGCCCAGATAGGCACCGCGGAACGGCACGATCTGTGGGTCTCGCGGCGCGCCCGTGTGGCGGGCCAGCCGATCGGCCCACAATCCGGCACAGACGATCACTTTGCGGGCCACCACGGGCCCGGCCGATGTGTGAACCGCGGTGGTGTCTTGACCGCGGTCGATTGACGTCACCGCGGTGCTAAACCGAACGGTCACACCTCGCGCCACGAGTTCGGAGACCAGCGTCTCGGCGACAGCGGAGTAATCGACGATGCCCGTGTTGGGCGCGTGGAGTGCCTGCAGGCCAACGGCATTGGGCTCGATATCGGTGATCTCGGCCGGACCGATCCGGCGCAGCCCGGGAACCGCGTTGGCGATACCACGCTTTTCCAATGCGTCGAGCCGACCGATCTCATCTGTCGATACTGCGACGATGAGCTTGCCGCAGCGCTCATGACGGATGCCGTGTTCTTCGCAGTACTCGTACATCAACCGTGCGCCCTCGACGCACAGCTTGCTCTTTAGCGAACCCGGTTCGTAGTAGATCCCGCCGTGGATCACACCCGAGTTATGTCCAGTCTGATGGCGTGCCGGGCCGGTTTCCTTTTCGATCACCGCGATGGAGCTCTGGGGATGGCGCAGAGTCAACTCCCGCGCTACCGCAAGCCCGACAATCCCCGCACCGACCACCACCACGTCATGGTCACACCGCGCCACCGGAAGCCTCCGTCCTCTACTAGCGAGCCTCAGCGGTGGCGGTGATCATAACGTACTGAATGATCCAGATCCGCTTGCGTGCGATCGGCAGCCGGGCCCCCCGCCGTGGTTACGGAGCTGAAAGCGAGCTGACCCAACGACTCCCGACTCCTCCCCAACCGCGGCGACGAATATGCGGAAATCGAATATGCCGCGTTGGGGTAGAACCGATGTTATCGACTGTCTGCCAACGCTTTTGGGTTAAGAGCGTGGCTTGTCGGTCGAAGTCGAGGACCGCAAGGACTCGCTGTTCCGCGTCGGCTTCCTACACCGGATCGATGAGGTTTCGGAAGCTCTCCGCCGGGTAGACGGTTGCACCCTCGGCCTTGACACGCTTGATCAGCGCGTTATCCGAGGTGACGACCCGGATCTCCTGCGGTCGGGTATCGGCCTGCACCAGCCGGACGATCTCATCGTCGGCCGAGTTCGCTGCAGCCTCAGGCGCATGCACGACCATGATCGACGATGATTGCATTGGCGGCGATGGCGGCCGCTCGAACACCACAGTGACGTCATCTTCCTCAGCCGCCCAACGCTCGAGCCGGTCCACCAGCGCAACCATCGCCCGCCGACGGTCCTTCCACCAACCGTCGGGGCGGCACCCAATGACGTTCATGGCGTCGACGATCCAGCGCACTGATCCACGGTAACGCCCGAATTCGGGGTCATTCTCCCTGCCGACCACGACCAGATCCCCGTGTCATCGGCCCCTGGGCCCTCTAGAGGAGCGCGACTCGCCGACGTACCTCACTTCGAAGGTCTGCCAGGAGCACGACACGACCGGCTCTATGCGCTGTCGGCGGTCGCGTTGGCAATCGGCCTGAGGCGTGGGGAGGCGCTCGGGCTTACGGTGGGTCGATGTGGACCTGGTCAATGGACGGGTCGTTATTACGAAGGCGCTCTCGCGTCTGAGGACAAACCTGGCCTGCGGGACGTGAAAACCGAATCGTCTGCCGCCTCCGTGCCGTTGCCGGCGGAGCTCGTTGCGATCTTGCGGCGCCATCGGCGTGACCAGTTCGGTGATGCGCAGGTCGCACGGGCCAACACTCTCGGTCAGGGCCTGATCAGCCCGCAGCCACGAAAACGCCCGCGCAGCTGCTACCGCCGATTCCAAGCGGCCCAACCCAACGAATGCTGGCAATCCGACTTCACCCACTGGCGCCTCGCCGACGGCACCGAGGTGGAGATCCTCAACTGGCCCGCCGATCACTCCCGCTACCTGCTGACCTGCACCGCCTACCGCCGCGTGGCCGGCCCCGACGTGGTGGCCAGTTTCACCGACACGTTGCCCGCTACGGACTGCCCGTCTCCACGTTGACCGACAACGGGTCGGTCTACACGTTACGATTCACCCACGGCCACAACGAATTCGAACTCCTCCTCGGTGCCCTCGGAGTGACTCAGAAGAACGGGCATCCCGGTCATCCCCAGCCCAAGGCAAAGTGGAACGCTTCCACCAAACCCTCAAACGCTGGCTGGCACCACGACCCAAACCCGCCACCTGGCCGAGATGCAAACCCTGCTCGACACCTTCCAGACCATCGACAACACCGAGCGCCCCCACCGGCCCCGCACCACACCCGCGCAGGCCTACAGCCACTCCCAAAGCCGCCCCGGCCGGCATCATCCCGACGTGCACTTCCGCATGCGCCACGACACCGTCGACCAATTCGGCAAACTCACCCTGCGCCACGCCAGCCGCCGCCGCCACCTCGGTGCCGGTCGCGCCCACGCCGACACCAAAGTCCACATCCTCGTCACCGCAACAACCGTCACCGTCATTGCACAACCCGATCACAAGGTCATCGCCACCCACCACATCGACCCCAACCGCAGCTACTGGCGAAACCAAAACAAAAGCCCCGGCCGATGGCCGGGGCAAGCTGTAACCGATGACACGACTCATGTAACCCATGACGCGACTCATCACAATGGCGCGCCCGAAGGGATTCGAACCCCCAACCTTCTGATCCGTAGTCAGATGCTCTATCCGTTGAGCTACGGGCGCATGTCTTCAGTTGCGTGGCCGACGTGTCAGCCGCGGCGGAGGCGAGAGGATTTGAACCTCCGGTCCCCTTTAAGGGGGACAACTCATTAGCAGTGAGTCCCATTCGGCCGCTCTGGCACGCCTCCTGACGGTAACCGCCGATCCGACAGCGTACACAGCGGCGATAGTGGAAGGCAAAGTGCAGTTCAGCGACCCATAGACTGGCCGGGTGACCGCCCGTCTGCGCCCCGAGCTGGCCGATCTGCCCGCCTACACCCCGGGCAAGACCGTGCCGGGTGCGATCAAGATCGCCAGCAACGAGACGGTGTACGGCCCGCTTCCCAGCGTGCGGGCCGCCATCGACAAGGCCACCGACACCGTCAACCGCTACCCGGACAACGGGTACGTCGAACTGAAGGATCATCTGGCCAAGCACGTGGACAACGGAGCCTTCGCGCCGGAGCACATCTCGGTGGGGTGCGGTTCGGTCAGCCTCTGCCAGCAGCTCATCCAGATCACCTCGACCGTCGGTGATGAGGTGGTGTTCGGCTGGCGCAGTTTCGAGATCTACCCGCTGCAGGTCCGCACGGCAGGCGGCACCCCGATCCAGGTGCCGCTGACCGACCACACCTACGACCTCGACGCCATGCTCGCCGCGGTCACCGACCGCACCCGGCTGATCTTCGTCTGCAACCCGAACAACCCGACCAGCACCGTCGTCGACCCCGACGCCCTGGCGCGGTTCGTCGCGGCGGTGCCGTCACACATCCTGATCGCCCTCGACGAGGCCTACGTCGAGTACATCCGCGAACCTATGCGCCCCGACAGCTTCGGACTGGTCCGCGAGCACAGCAATGTCGTTGTGCTGCGGACGTTTTCGAAGGCATACGGTCTGGCCGGGCTGCGCGTCGGCTACGCTGTCGGCGACCCCGACATCATGACCGCGCTGGGCAAGGTCTACGTACCGTTCAGCGCGACGAGCATCTCGCAGGCCGCGGCCATGGCGTCGCTGGACGCCGCCGACGAGCTGCTGGCCCGCACCGACGCCGTCGTCGCCGAACGGGCCCGGGTCACCGCGACGCTGCGCGAGGCCGGCTACACCGTGCCACCGTCGCAGGCCAACTTCGTTTGGCTGCCGCTGGCCGAGCGCACCCTGGACTTCGTCAACAGCGCCGCCGACAACCGCCTGCTGGTCCGGCCGTACGGCCTGGACGGCGTGCGGGTCACCGTCGCGGCGCCGCACGAGAACGACGCCTTCCTCGAGTTCGCCCAACGCTGGATCGGAGAGAAATGAGTGACGAGCTGGCCCGTAAGCGGTTCACCGAATTCACCGAACGCACTGACCGCATCGAATCCGGCGAGCTCGACGATTTCTGGTCGACCCTGAAGCCCGCCACCATCGAGGACATGATCGGCGAGTGGAAGGGCGGCGCCTTCGACACCGGTCACCCCGTGATCAACGCGCTGGACACGGCCCGCTGGTTCGGCAAGACGTTTCGCTCGACGTCCGATGTGCAGCCGTTGATCTGCCTCGACGACAACGGGAACAAGTTCTCCAACACCGAGCTCGGCAAGGGCGAGGCCACGCTGTGGATGGAAGAGTTCCGCGGCGAGCTGGTCGCCACGATGGTCTACGACGGCCAACCGCTGCACGACCACTTCAAGAAGATCGACGACAACACGGTCATGGGCGTCATGAACGGCAAGCACGCGCTGAAGTCCGGGACGTACGGCTACTTCTACCTCGAACGCGTCTAATCCGCTGGGTTGCGGCCGGTGTAGGCGATCAACCGGTCCAACGCGCCGGCGTCGGCGGGCACGTCGACCGGATCGTCGAAGCCGACATTCACCCGGCCCTCCGGGGTGATGATCTTCTTCGCCAAACCCATGACGTAGTCGGACAGCGCCTCCGGCGCTCCGAGCGTGCGCCCGGTTGCGGCCGCGTAATCCCAGGCGTGGACCAGGAATTCGATCGAGAGCACGCCGGCCATCATCGTGGCGGGCGCAGTGTTGGAGCCGAATGTGACCGTGCCGTCCAGGCCGCGCTGGTGCCAGGCATCCAGCGCCGGCCGGGCCGCGGCGATGACCTGCCGTTCCACCGAGTCGGTGGGGTCGCGCTCCGGAAGCTCCGCACCGGCGGCGCCACCGATCGCCGTGATGGAGTTCATCAGGTGATCGGTCAGACCCGCGATATCGAACTCCCGGCACGGTGTCTGCCTGGACCACTCGTCGTTGGCGATCGGGTGCAGCGCCTGCTGCAGAACCGCCAGCGCCGCTTCGGCACTGTCCAGTTCGTCGGTTGGCATGTGCCCACGCTACGTCGCCCTTGCGCCTATCGTTGCGCAGATGAGCACGCACGTGCGGGTGATTGCAGCTGCGCTGATCGTCCTCGGTGTGATAACCGGCTGCCAACGCACGACACCCGGGACCGTCGCGATGACGACGGAGCCCGGACCCCCGATCGCATCCCGAACGCCACCGACGTCGCAGCCGGGCTTCCCGATACCGGGCCTCCCGCTCCCCACCAGGAACACCGACATTCCGGAGGTCCCCGCGCCGCCCAACGCACTGACGATGAAATGCAGCGAGTTCAACGACCTGGACGAGGCCACCCGGCTGGCGGTCATCCGCGCGATCCTCGCCCAGGAGAACAACATCCTGGGCCCGGACAACGAGGGGGTCGCGCAGATCCTTGCCGAGTCGGCCTGCCAGTTCCTGACCGACGCCACGGTGAGCGAGGTGCTGATGGGTGGCGGGCCACCGTGAGTGACTAACCTCTTTTCCCATGGGCGATGCATACGAATCTGTCACCGTGGACATCGACGGCCGCGTCGCGCAGGTGACGCTGGTCGGTCCGGGCAAGGGCAACGCAATGGGTCCGGCCTTCTGGGCCGAACTCCCCGAGGTGTTCGCCTCGTTGGACGCCGACCCGGACGTGCGGGCCATCGTGCTCACCGGATCCGGAAATAACTTCAGTTTCGGGCTCGACCTGCCCGCGATGGGCGACACGCTGACCGGTGTGCTGACCGACGGGACGTCGGCCCGGCCCCGCGCCGACTTCCACGCCCGGCTGAAGCGGATGCAACAGTCGATCACCGCGGTCGCCGATTGCCGCACCCCGACCATCGCCTCGGTGCACGGCTGGTGCATCGGCGGTGGCGTCGACCTGATCAGTGCGGTGGACATCCGCTACGCCAGCGCGGACGCGAAGTTCTCGGTGCGCGAGGTCAAGCTGGCGATCGTCGCCGATGTGGGCAGCCTCGCGCGGCTGCCACTGATCCTGTCCGACGGACACCTACGCGAGTTGTCGCTGACCGGCAAGGACATCGACGCGGCGCGGGCCGAGAAGATCGGCTTGGTCAACGACGTGTACGACGACGCCGAGGCATCGCTGGCCGCCGCGCACGCCACCGCGGCTGAGATCGCCGCCAATCCGCCACTGGTCGTCAACGGCATCAAGGACGTGCTCGACGAACAGCGCACCGCGCAGGTGTCCGCGAGCCTGCGCTATGTCGCGGCGTGGAACTCGGCGTTTATGCCGTCCAAAGACCTCACCGAGGGCATCTCGGCGATGTTCGCCAAGCGGGCGCCCGACTTCAAGGGCGAGTGACGGGAGCCCAGCCGAGTTCGGCCTTGGCCTTGGCGTTCGACAGCGGCAGCCAGGCGCGGCCGAACGCCGCGGCCGGGTACGGAGCGACCAGGCCGACCAGCCGACACGACAGCGGCCAGGGTCGCGGCCGGTGCAGTTTCGCGGCCAGCTCGCGGGCGTAGTCGCCGAACGACCGCGGCCGGTCGTCGACAATGTTGTAGATCTGTCCGCCCCGGCCCCGGTCGAGGGCGTCGGCGGTGGCACGGGCGACATCGCCGATCTCGATCCAGGACAGCAGTCCGGTGCCGGTCATCGCTGGCATCGCCCGCCACCTCGCCAGTCGGGTGAACAACTCGTCGTGCGGCACACCCGGACCGTAGAAAATGCCGTACCGCAACACGATTCCCTCGGTATCGCTGTGCTCGCCGGACGACAGCACGGTCTGTTCCATACCCCGCAGCGCCGCCAGCATCTCGGCGCCACCTCGCGGCGGCGGGCCGGGACACGGACCGCTCTCATCCATCAGTGCCGGGCCGGTTGGGGCATAACCGTAGGCGAATATCACCGACTCGGCGACCACCCGGCGCACGCCGGCGCGCTGCGCCGCGGCCACCAGGTTCGCGGCACCCCGGCCCCACAGTTTCATCGCGGGCTCAAAGTCCTTGAACCGCTTCGGTCCCCACTTGGGCAGTGTGGTCAGCAGGCAGACGACCACCTCGGGCGCGAACTCGCCCAGCACCCCGTCGAGCTGAACGGTGTCGAACACGTCGGCCACCACCGGCTTGGCGCCCGCCGCTTCGATGGCTGCCGTCTTCGCCGACGAGCGGGTCAGTCCGACCACCTCGTGACCACGGTCGTTCAGTTCCTGCAGCAGCGGGATACCGGGCACGCTCGTCGCGCCGGCCACCAGAACCCGCATCTATGTGGCTCCTACCTTCTCGTCGATCATGCTGTAGCGCAACGCAATCGCCAGCAGCACCGTGGTCAGCGCCAGACCCGCGAATTCGAGCAGCCCCACCCAGTCACCGGCGCCGTGGTGCGTGTCGATGATGTGGCTGAGCGCGTGCAATCCCCAGTGCAGCGTCGCGAACGCCAGCGCGGGCACCCGCCACGACGGCCACCGCACGGCGGCCAGCAGCAGCACACCCAGCGGTAGCTCGAACGTGGCGTTGTCGAAGATGTAGTGGTCGTTGCGGGTCCCGAAGTTGCCCAGGGTGTCGAAGAAGACACCCGGCGCGAGCATCATGAACAGTCCGATGAGCACCGAGTACACCCCGAACACGATGAGGACCACTTCCGCGTAGCGCGAACGGGTCCGCGTTGGAGTGGTAGTCATGGCAATACGCTAGTCCACGAGTGGCCCCGGGCTAGGCTCCACTTCTATGGGGATTTCAGGTACCACTTCTGGTCCGGAGCTGTTTGTGGAAATGGACCGCAGCCGACCCGAGCCACTGCACCGTCAACTCGCCGACGGGCTACGCGATGCCATCCGCACCGGCCGGCTCGCGCCTCAGACCCGGCTGCCGTCGAGCAGGGTGCTGGCGGCCGACCTGGGGGTCTCGCGCCGGCTGGTCGTGGAGGCCTACAGCCAGCTGGTCGCCGAGGGTTTCCTGCACAGCCTGCACGGCTCCGGCACCCGGGTGGCCACCGTCGACGCCGCCAGCACGCCGGAGCGCGACGGGGGCACGCAGGCCGCACGCTTCGACATCGACTTCGCGCCCGGCTCACCGGATCTCGGCAGCTTTCCTCGCCACGCGTGGCTGCGGGCGCTGCGGCAAGGGCTGACGGAGATTGAGTCGGATGCGTTCGGCTACGTCGCTCCACAGGGGCTGCCCGCCGCGCGCGAACGAGTGGCCGACTATCTGCGGCGCACCCGCGGCGTGCTCGCCGACCCTCAACAGATCGTGCTCTGCTCCGGGGCGACACAGGCCATCGCCCTACTCGCCCAGGCCGTGCGGGCGACGCCGTTCGCGATGGAGGACCCCGGGTTCTGGTTGCATCGGATGGTGCTGCAGCGCAACGGTATCGAACCCGTTCCGGTGCGGGTCGATGACGACGGCCTGGACGTCGCCGCGTTGGCGGACAGCGGTGCTGCGACGGTGCTGACCACCCCCGCCCACCAATCACCGACCGGCGTCGTGCTGTCCGCCGCCCGCCGCACCGCCCTGTTGGAGTGGGCGCGGGCGGGTCACCTGGTCATCGAGGACGACTACGACGCTGAGTACCGCTACGACCGCGCGCCGATCGGTGCGCTGCAGGGCATCGCGCCCGATCGGGTGGTGTATGTGGGGTCTACGAGCAAGACGCTGGCGCCCGCACTGCGCATCGGCTGGATGGTGTTACCCGCCCACCTCGTCGGCGCGGTCGCGCTGTCGAAGGGCCTGGCCGACGCCGGAAGCTCGGTGATGGACCAGATCGCCTTCGCACAGCTGCTGACCTCGGGCGGGTACGACCGGCACCTGCGCCAGATGCGCCGCCGCTACCTGACCCGCCGAAACGCCTTGCTGGGGGCGCTGGCCCGTTACCTGCCGCAGGCCTCGGTGCTCGGCGCCGCGGCCGGGGTCCACCTCACCGTGCGGTTACCCGAGGGCTATCCGATTGCCGAGCTGGTGCGCCACGCGGCGGAGAAGCGCGTGCGGGTGGAGCCGCTGGCGCCGTGCTACGCCGACCCGGCCGCCGCGCCGCCCGGTTTGATGCTCGGTTACGCCAATCTCACCGAGGCGCAGATCGTGGCAGGCGTGCGGACACTGGCCCGGGCTATGCAGTGACGCGGTACCACAGGTTCGTCAGCTGTGGCGTGTGGCTCACGCCGACCTGCTCGAGCCGCACGGTATTGCCACCGGGATGCGCGAACAGCCGGGTGCCATCGCCGAGGAGCACCGGCATCACGGTCACCGCCACCTCATCCAGCACACCGGCCAAGAGACACTGCGCGGCCACGCTGGCGCCGAAGACGTTGACGCACTTGTCGCCGGCCGCGGCCCGCGACTCGGCGATCGCGGTGTCGATGTCGCCGACGAACGTCACGCCCGGGATCGGGTCGGCCGGCGGTCGGTGCGTCAGCACGAACTGCGGTCCCTCCCAGCCGCCGCCGAAGGCTTCACCCTCACCGGGCTGACCCTTGTGCGGATCATCGCCCCCGAATGTTCGGTTGCCGGCGAGTATCGCGCCCGTCTGCTTAATCAGCTCGTCCACAACGGGATTCGGCCCAAGATACCCAGCCATCCACGACATGTCGCCGCCTGGCCCGGCGATGAAGCCGTCGAGTGACATCGCGGCTGAATACAGGAACTTCGCCATGGTGGTATCGACCGCTGTACGGCGCGAAAGTCATCGAACCCCCTGCGCGGTGGCGGAGGGATTTGAACCCCCGGACGGTGTTAGCCGTCTCTCGCTTTCAAGGCGAGTGCATTAGGCCGCTCTGCCACGCCACCGCCGACAAGAGTAACGGGCACCCTCAAGGCTGATTTCGCCGAACGTGCGCTCACTGCGAAATTCCGCCCCGATTTTTCGCAGTGACTGCACGTTCGGCGCGCGAATGTCGCCCTTAGACGCGGCCGAGCCTGGCGGAGGACGGACCCATCTTGAGCCCGTTGCTGATCCGCCGGCAGTTCTCCCCCATCGCGGCAATCTGTGGGCGCGACAACCGTCCCAGAAAATGCGCACGTACGCCCTGCCCGTAGGTCTCCATCGCCTTATGCACCGTCGACCTGCCGTCCTCGGTGATGGTGGCCAGGACACCGCGGCCGTCGTCGGGACTGGCGCCGCGACGCACCATGCCCTGCGTTTCCAGGCGGTGGATCTGCCGCGTGACGCGGCTGGGTAGCGACATGAGCGCGTCGGCAAGGTCGCCCATGCGCTCCGAGCCGCTCGCGGACTTGTCGAGCAGGTCGAGCAACCGCACATCATTGAGAGTCAGGTGATGCTCTTCCATGAGCGAATGGTTCAGGGTCGCGTAAATCCGAAGAGCGGAGTCGAGGAAGTTCTGCCACGATCTTTGCTCAGCGATGTCCAAACCGGGCATGTCACTAGCGGTACGCCCCGCGATGATCCCCTCCATGGCGAATATCGTAGAGGACAGGACCATTGCTGGGGGGCGAAAGCTCACAGGTAGTAGCGTTATCTGAATGCGCGCCGTCGTGGCCGAATCCGCGGATCAACTCACCTGGCTCGAGGTCCCCGACGTCTCCCCACAAACCGGTGAAGTACTGATCGAAGTCAGCGCCGCGGGGGTCAACCGCGCGGACCTGCTGCAGGCCGCCGGCAAATACCCGCCGCCGCCGGGGGCCAGCGAGATTCTGGGCATGGAAGTGTCGGGCACCATCGCAGCGGTCGGCGACGACGTAACCGGCTGGTCCATCGGGCAACCAATCTGTGCGTTGCTGGCCGGCGGGGGCTATGCGGAATTCGTCGCGGTTCCGGCCGGCCAGGTGATGCCGGTACCCGACACCGTCGAGTTGCGTCACGCCGCCGGGCTGCCCGAAGTCGCCTGCACGGTGTGGTCGAACCTGGCGATGACGGCGCACCTGTCGGCCGGCCAACTGGTCTTGATCCACGGCGGGGCGAGCGGGGTCGGCACGCACGCGATCCAGGTGGCACGCGCGCTGGGCGCCAGGGTGGCGGTCACCGCCGGGTCGGCGACCAAGCTGGATCTGTGCCGCGAACTCGGCGCCGAGGTCACCATCGCCTACCGCGACGAGGACTTCGTAGAGCGGGTCCGCGCCGAAACCAGCGGGGCGGGTGCCGACGTGATTCTCGACATCATGGGTGCCGCCTACCTGGACCGCAACGTCGATGCGCTAGCCGCCGGTGGTCGGCTGATCGTCATCGGCATGCAGGGCGGAACCAAGGCAGAACTGAACCTGGGCAAGCTGATCGGCAAGCGCGCCAGTGTCTTTGGCACTGCGCTGCGGGGCCGTCCGGTGACGGGTCCCGGCAGCAAGAGCGCCATCGTCGAGGAAGTGGTCGCCAACGTGTGGCCCATCATCGCCGAACACCGGGTGCGTCCGGTTATCGGCGCGGAGTTTCCGATCGCGCAGGCGCGGGCCGCCCATCAACTGCTGGCCTCGGGCGAGGTTTCCGGGAAAGTCCTTCTGCGCGTAGCGGATTAGCGCGTCAGCCCAGCGAGGCCAGCGCACGCACCAGCTGGTCGACCTCGGCGGTGGTCGTGTAGTGGGCCAGCCCAACGGTGACCGCACCGCCAATGTCGTTGACCCCGATGACGTCGAGCACGCGTGAGTTGGCGTTTGAGATCGCCAGGATCCCGTTGTCGGCCAGCCGCTGCACCACGCGTTCGGCCGGCACGTCTCGTACCGCGAAACTCAGTACCGGGATTCGCACTTCGGGCCGCCCGATCACCATGACCAGTGGCAGCGACCGCAATGAAACCGACAGATAGTCGAACAGCCGGTTCATGTACGACGTCGCCGATTGCATTGACACGGTGAGTCTTTCGCGACGCGATCCGCTTGCCGACTCGTCGAGCGAGGCCAGATACTCGATGCTGGCGACCACGCCGGCGAGCAGGCCGAACTGATGAACGCCTACCTCGAGACGCTCGGGCCCGCTCGCGTAGGGATTCAGCGCGACCGGGCTGAACGAGTCGATGACCGCGGGGTCGCGGAAGACCAGCGCACCGATCGGCGGCCCGCCCCAGGCGACCGCATTCAGCGCGACCACGTCCGCGTCGATCTCATCGATGTCGATCAGCCGGTACGGTGCGGCCGCCGAATGGTCGACCACCACCAATCCACCGACCTCGTGCACCAGTTTGGTCACCGCGCGCAGATCGGTGATCGTCCCCAAAGTCGATGAGGCCGAGCCGATTGCTACCAGGCGGGTCGGTCTGGTGATCAGGCTTTCCCACTGCCACGCGGGCAACTCGCCGGTCTCGATGTCCACCTCGGCCCATTTCACCTTGGCGCCATAGCGATTCGCCGCCCGCAGCCACGGTGCGATGTTGGCCTCGTCGTCCAGCCTGGTGACGACGATCTCGTAACCCAGGCCGACCCGCGACGAGGATGCGTCGGCCAATAAAGTCAGCAAGACCGCGCGGTCAGCGCCGAGGACCACCCCGCGCGGATCCGCATTGACCAGATCGGCCACCGCCTGGCGGGCCGCGCTCAGCACCGCCGCGCTGCGCTGAGCCGACGGGTGAGGGCCCACCGTGGTGGCCGTCGAACCGCGGAAGGCGGTGGACACGGTGGTCGCGACCGAGTCCGGCACGAGCATGCCGCGCTGGGCGTCGAAATGCACCCAGCCGTCGCCAAGGGACGGGTGCAACCCACGCACCCGGGCGACGTCGTATGCCATGCCAGCCACCTTAGAGCGTCTGTGAATTCCACAAACCGACATGATTTGGGGGCGCCCGGCCGCACGCACGCCGCGCCGGACCGGGTTACCTGGGCAGCCATACTAGTCCAGTGAGCTTGGCCCTCGGAGTGCTAGTCGCAGTCTTGTTGCTAGTGATCCCCGGGGCTATCGTCGGCCGAGCCGGCCGACTCACCTGGCCCGCCTCGGTTGCGGTCGGGCCGGCCCTGACGTACGGCGCCGTCGCGCTGGCCATTGTTCCGTTCGGCGCACTCGGGATTCCGTGGAACGCATGGACGGCGTTGTTGGCTCTGGCGCTCGTTACCGGCGTGGTGTTTTGTTTGCGCATCGCGCTCGGCCGCTATCGCGAACCCGACGCCGAATCGCGCGCGGTGACCTTGTGGCCCGCGGTCACCGTGGCCGCCGGCGTGCTGCTGGGCGCTGCGCTGATCGGGTTTGCGGCCGTTCGCGGGATACCGCAGTGGCAATCCATCCCCAGTACCTGGGATGCCGTCTGGCACGCCAACGCCATCCGGTTCATTCTGGACACCGGCCAGGCGTCGCCGACGCACATGGGCGAGCTCCGCAACATCGAAACCCACGACGCGCTGTACTACCCATCCACCTTTCATGCGCTCGCCGCGGTGCTGAGCCAGCTGATCGGGGCCGCGCCCACCACCGCCTACACGTTCAGTTCACTGGCGGCCGCGGTCTGGCTGTTCCCGGTGAGCGCGGCGACCCTGACCTGGCAGCTGCTGCGGAGCCGCACCACCGAAGGGCGCACGGCCGGCGCGGCTGCCACCGCGGCGGGGCTGTCGGCGTCGTTCACCGCGATCCCCTACGTCGAATTCGACACCGCATCGATGCCCAACCTCGCCGCCTACGGCGTCGCGGTGCCGACCTTCGCGCTGATCGTGTCCGCGCTGCGGCACCGCGACCGCATACCGCTGGCGGTGCTGGCGCTGTTCGGGGTGTTCTCGGTGCACATCACCGGCGGCGTGGTCACCGTGCTGTTCGTGGCGGCGTGGTGGCTGTTCGACGCGCTGTGGCACCCCCTACGCGGCCGGGTGGCCGACGTCATCACCCTGTCGCTCGTCGCCGTGCCGACCGTGCTGCTGCTACTGCCGCAGTTTCTGGGCGTGCTGCGGCAGGCCGAGATCATCGTCGGGCACGCATTCGTAACGCACGAGGGCAAGAAGCGGGGGCTGATCGACGCGCTCGTGCAGCACACCCGTCACCTCAATGACTTCCCCATCCAGTGGGCGCTGATCATCCTGGCAGCGATCGGCGCGGTGATCCTGATCGTCAAACGGATCTGGTGGCCGCTGGCGGTGTGGCTGCTGCTGGTGGTGTCGATCGTGCATTCCTCCGCGCCGTTCGGCGGCCCGATTGGCGCGCTCACCGGCAAGTTCAGCGACCTGTTCTACAGCGACCCACGCCGGTTATCGGCCGTGGTGACGATGCTGCTGGTTCCGACGGTCGGCATCGCCGTGTTCACAGTGGTGGCCGAAACGGTCGGACTGGCCCGCTGGCGGGCGAACAGGCTGAACCCGCACCCGAGGGCGCCGGCGCTCTGGTACGGGTTGACCGCTGCGGTGCTCGTGGCCGTCTGTGTCGCCGCCGCCTGGCACTACTTTCCGGGGCACCGCTACCTGTTCGGCGAGAAGTACGACTCGGTGATAGTCGACGACAAGGACCTGGAGGCTTTCGCCTTCCTCGCCACCCTGCCCGGAGCCAGGGACACCCTGATCGGCAACGCCAACACCGACGGCACGGCGTGGATGTATGCGGTCGCCGGCCTGCATCCGCTTTGGACCCACTACGACTATCCGGTCCAGCAGGGCCCGGGCTATCACCGCTTCATCTTCTGGGCATACGCCGATGACGCCGACACCGATCCGCGGGTTGCCGAGGCGGTGCGGGCACTCAATATCCGCTACGTGTTGACCAGCACACCGGTGGTCCTCAAGTTCGCGATGCCCGACGGGCTAGTGTCGCTAGATAAGTCGCGGTCGTGGGAGAAGATCTACGACAACGGTGAGGCCCGCATCTACCGGTGGCGGGGAGACTAAGAGGGAATGTAGAAGGAATGACGTCCAACACCGACGACGAAAACATCGAAATCATCGCAGCCGATCCGAGCGAAGCGGCCATAGCGCAGGACGATTCCGACGACGACCGCTCGCTGACCGATCTCGTCGAGCAGCCGGCGAAGGTGATGCGGATCGGCACCATGATCAAGCAGCTCCTTGAGGAGGTGCGGGCCGCACCGCTCGACGAGGCCAGCCGCAACCGGCTGCGAGAAATCCACAAGACCAGCATCCGTGAGCTCGAGGACGGGTTGGCGCCGGAGCTGCGGGAAGAGCTCGAGCGGCTGACGCTGCCGTTCGGCGACGACGCGGTTCCGTCGGACGCCGAACTGCGGATCGCGCAGGCGCAGCTCGTCGGCTGGCTGGAGGGGCTCTTCCACGGCATCCAGACCGCGCTTTTCGCCCAGCAGATGGCGGCCCGCGCGCAGCTGGAGCAGATGCGGCAGCTGCCGCCCGGCGTCGCGATGCCCGGCCAGCGGGGAGGACCGTCGCACCCCGGGACCGGGCAGTACCTGTAACTCCGAGGACGCCCATGGCCAGCCCTTCTCATCCCCACATCGAGACGCGTGACGCGTGGGTGGAGTTCCCCATCTTCGACGCCAAGGCACGGTCGTTGAAGAAGGCGTTCCTCGGTAAGGCCGGCGGCACGATCGGGCGCAACGCGTCCAACGTCGTCGTCATCGAGGCGCTCCGCGACGTCACCATGTCGCTGGAACTGGGCGACCGGGTCGGGCTGGTTGGGCACAACGGAGCCGGGAAATCGACACTGCTGCGGCTGCTGTCCGGGATCTACGAGCCCACCCGCGGGTCGGCGACCGTGACGGGCCGGGTGGCGCCGGTATTCGACCTCGGGGTGGGCATGGACCCCGAGATCTCGGGGTTCGAGAACATCATCATCCGGGGGTTGTTCCTGGGGCAGACCCGCAAGCAGATGCTGGCCAAGGTCGACGAGATCGCCGAATTCACCGAACTCGGCGAGTACCTGTCGATGCCGCTGCGCACCTACTCGACCGGCATGCGGGTGCGGCTGGCGATGGGCGTGGTCACCAGCATCGACCCCGAGATCCTGCTGCTCGACGAGGGCATCGGCGCCGTCGACGCCGAGTTTTTGAAGAAGGCGCAGTCGCGGCTGCAGGGTCTCGTCGAGCGGTCCGGCATCCTGGTTTTCGCCAGCCATTCCAACGAGTTTCTGGCGCGGCTGTGCAAGACCGCGATGTGGATCGACCACGGGACGGTCAAGATGACCGGCGGCATCGAGGAGGTCGTCCGGGCTTACGAGGGCGAGGACGCCGCCCGCCATGTGCGCGAGGTTCTTGGGGAGACCCGGCGAGAGTCCGTGCCGCATGACTGAATCGGCGATGAGCAGCTTGCGCGAACAGGATCAGGCGGTGTACGCCGTGCTGGTCACCCATCGGCGTCCCGACGAGCTCGCCAAGTCGTTGGACGCGTTGACTGCCCAGACCCGCGCCCCAGACCACTTGGTGGTCGTCGACAACGACTACGACGACCGGGTCGCCGATCTGGTTGCCTCCCAACCGATCCCAAGCACCTATCTCGGGTCGCGCCGAAACCTCGGTGGCGCAGGGGGTTTCGCGCTGGGAATGCTGCACGCGCTGGCGATGGGCGCCGACTGGTTGTGGCTGGCCGACGACGACGGACGGCCGGGCGGGCCGGATGTTCTCGGCACCTTGCTGGCGTGCGCTGACAAGCATTCACTCGCCGAGGTGTCGCCGATGGTGTGCGACATGGCTGATCCCGAGCGACTCTCGTTCCCACTGCGCCGCGGTCTGGTATGGCGCCGCCGGGCCAGCGAACTGCGCACCGAGGGCCCCGGCCAGGACCTGCTGGGCGGAATCGCATCATTGTTCAACGGCGCGTTGTTCCGAGCTTCCACCGTGGAGGCGATAGGGGTACCGGATTTGCGGCTGTTCGTGCGCGGCGACGAGACCGAACTGCACCGGCGGCTGGTGCGGTCCGGGTTGCCATTCGGCACGTGCTTGGACGCGGTGTATCTGCACCCGCAGGGCCGCGACGAGTTCAAGCCGATACTCGGCGGCCGGATGCACACCCAGTATCCCGACGACGCAACCAAGCGGTTCTTCGTCTACCGCAACCGCGGCTACCTCCTGTCGCAGCCGGGTCTGCGCCGGCTGCTGCTGCAGGAGTGGCTGCGGTTCGGTTGGTACTTCTTGGTGTCGCGCCGCGATCCCGCCGGGCTACGCGAGTGGATTCGGCTGCGCCGGTTGGGCCGTGAGGAGAAATTCGGGAGGCCTGACGAGTGACGTTCACCGATGCGGCCGCTCAGTCCAGGACGTTCTACCGCGCCTGGCGCGACCTTGCCGACGGTTACCGCCGCCGCGAACTGTGGGCGCACCTGGGGTGGCAGGACATCAAGCAGCGCTACCGGCGCTCGGTGCTGGGCCCCTTCTGGATCACGATCGCGACCGGCACCACCGCGGTGGCGATGGGCGGGCTGTACTCGAAGCTGTTCAAGTTGGAGCTTTCCGAGCATCTGCCGTACGTCACGCTCGGACTGATCATCTGGAACCTGATCAACGCCGCCATCCTCGAGGGCGCCGACGTCTTCGTCGCCAACGAGGGCCTGATCAAACAGCTGCCGACGCCGCTGAGCGTGCACGTCTACCGGCTGGTGTGGCGGCAGATGATCCTGTTCGCCCACAACATCGTGATCTACGTGATCATCGCGATCATCTATCCCAAACCGTGGTCGTGGGCCGATCTGGCCTTCATCCCGGCGCTGGCGCTGATCATGCTCAACTGCGTGTGGGTGGCGTTGTGTTTCGGCATCCTGTCCACGCGCTACCGCGACATCAGTCCGCTGCTGTTTTCCGTGGTGCAGCTGCTGTTCTTCATGACGCCGATCATCTGGAACGAGGCGACGCTGCAACAGCAGGGCGCGGGAAAGTGGGCCAAGATCGTCGAACTCAACCCACTACTGCACTATCTCGACATAGTGCGGGCCCCGCTGCTGGGTGCCGATCAGGAACTGCGGCACTGGGTGGTGGTGCTGGTGTTGACGGCCATCGGCTGGATCCTCGCGGCCTTGGCGATGCGCCAGTATCGCGCCCGGGTGCCGTACTGGGTGTAGGCGGGCGCGTCAGCCGGGGACCGCGCCGCGGTCGGGTTCGGGACCGAAGACGAAACGCCGGCCCGTTATCGCAGTGGGGGTGACCCGCACAAAGCGCAGTTTTTCGGTCGCAATCCATGGGTACAGGCCGGCACGCTCGGCCTCGTCGATCTCGCGGGACGTCGCCAGCACATGTGCGGTGCCCCGCAGGATCACACTCCATCCCTCGGCGACGTTGTGGTCATCGGCCTCGAAGAGCGCCAGGGTATTCACCACCGTGCCGAACAACTTGGTGCCTTCCGCGGTGCGGAAGAGCACCGTCCGGTTCTGCACAACGAAGTTGACCGGGAAGATCTCGGGCCGCCCCTCGATGCTTGTCACGTATCTGCCGAGTGCGACGCTGGAGAGCAGATCCCAACTCTCGTCCTCGCCGAGCATCGTCACCGCTTCGCTTGTTGACATCATGGCCCTGAGTTTTCCGGGCGTGCCCGGCTGTGCACTAGGGACGAAAGTCCTCGCCGACGCGCCGAACCGCAGGAATTGCGGGGCTGTGACTGCTGGTTATCCACAGTCGTGATTTCATCCACAGGCCGGTGGAATGGACCGCACCATTTCGCGCGCATTTCCGACGAGTCAACGCGGGTGACGCCGGCCTGCTGGATGTTATGCGTGATGCGCAGCGGGCCGAGCGGGCGGCGATTGCGCGGCGATTGTTGGCGGCGGGGCGGTTGTGCCAGCGGCGCCTGGCCAACCTGGCAGACGATCGCGGCGATTGGTGCGTGGATGACTGGGAGGTGGGCGCCGAGCTGGGTGTCAGCCGTGGACGCGCATCGTCGCAGATGCATTACGGGTTGACGTTGTTGGAACGCTTGCCCAAGCTGGCGGCGGTATTTGCCGCGGGGGAAATCGACTTCTGGGTGTTCGCCGCGATCGGTTACCGCACCGGATTGATCGTCGATACCGGCCGTGCTGGCCGGTATGGACGAAATATTGGCCCGCAAGGCGCCGCAGTGGAACAAGCTCTCCCGCGAGAAGGTCGCTCAGCTGGTGGACTGGCCGGTCATCGATGTGGACCCCGAGGCGGTGCGCGTGGCGCGCAGTGCGACGTTTGACCGCCATATCGTGGTCGGGCCGGACCAGAACGGGATGGCCGAGATCTGGGGCAGCGTGCGCGCGCCGGATGCGGCGGTGTTCGATCGGCGACTCGACCAGCTCGCGTCCACGGTGTGCCGCAACGATCCGCGCACCCAGCGCCAGCGCCGCGCGGATGCGATGGCCGCGCTAGCAGCCGGGACGGCCACCATGGCGTGCATCTGCGGATCAGACAGCTGCCCCGCTGCCACTGCAGATGACGACAACTGACGACACCCAGCAGGACGCGGTCGATCCACAGACCCCGGCAGAGCCGCCGGAACCGGCCGCCGAGGGTGAGGACACCGGCGACGAGGAACAGGACCCCGACGACGACCACCCCACCGCCAAGGAGGCGAGCAAGTGGGCGTCGCAAGTATCGCCAGTTGGAGGCCGAGCACCAGGCCCTCGGTGAGCGCCTGGAGGCGACCCAGAGACAACTGGTCGAGGGCCAGGCCGAGAGCCCGGCCTCAAGGCAAAAGCGTTGTGGGCCACGGTCGAACTCGTGGACCTGCTCGATGCCGACGGCGTCGTTGACGTTGGCCGCGTGCATGAAGCCGTCCGCGCCGCGGCAACGAGCTTGGCGTCCAGACCGGCCTGCATGTGCCGCGTGAAGGCCACCAGCCCGGCATCCCCGCGGGCAACAGGTGGGCGGCCGCGTTCGCCCCGCCAGCACGCAGGTAGCGATAGCTTGACGGCAATCCCGCCGTAGGGCGGATTGTCGGAGATGGGCCTGTGGCCACCGTGAGACGCAATCCCCAATGTCTCTAGTCGGCTGCAGAAAGGCCCATCATGGCCACCGAAACCACAACCACCGCCGCCTATCCGTGGCGTCCCGATGTCTCCGTGTTCGCTCCTGCCGACGCGGTGCCCGACGCATTGATCCTGGCGTGCTCCACCGTTGCCGGGACCATCCAAGGTGACGAGCCGTCCCTGCGCGTCGCGTATGTCGATGACGCCGCGGCCGACTTCGTCGCCGAGGCTGCGCCGATCCCCGAATCGGACCCCGACCTGGCCGAGGTCCTGGTCTACACCTCGAAGGTGTCCCAATTGATCCGGCTGTCCAATGAATTGTACGCCCAGGGCGGTACCGCACAGCAGTTGGCGCAGAGCGTGTCCCGCGCCATCGTGAAGAAGGCCGACGCCGCGTTCATCGCCCAGCCTGACCCGTCACCGGCCAACGCACCCAGCGCCGGTCTGCTCTACGTCGTGGGAAGCGTTGGGGGCGACGAGGTGTCGGGTTCCCTCGACGCTCTGGTGGACCTCGTCGCGCAACTGCAGAGCAACGGCTCCAACCCCACCCACATCGTGGTGGACCCGCTCGGCTGGAGTGAGCTACGAAAGCTGAAGTACGGCAACGACTCCAACCAGTCCCTGCTCGGCGCTGGCACCACCGACGCCACCCCGATGCTGCTGAGCCTGCCGATGCTCGTCAACCGTGAGGTCCCACCCTACTCCGGTGTGGTGCTCGACCGCAGCGCCGTGGTGTCTGCCACCTCCCCGGTCAGCGTGGCCACCGACCCGAGCGTGTTCTTCACATCCGACTCGCGCTACGCGCGACGTGGCGCATCGGGTTCAACGTGGTCCGTCCTGATCGGATCGGACAGTTCACCACCGCGGCACCCGGCAGCTAGCAGTCAGGTGATGACCTCGGTCATCACGTGGTCATCGCCAGTAGTCCTCGCGCGCCGGGGTTTTCACCGAGCTTCTGACGGCGCGTGCAGGGTGCGGCCGGGTCTGTGTCAGCGTCAGGCCCGGTCCCCACCCTGGTGGAAAGACACCGGACAATGTCCTGAGAGTCCGCCTACGGGCCGCACATCGGCCCAAACCGCCCCTCTGGTGCGATCACGTGCAGATGCGGGGCCTGGTGGTCGGTGACTTCGGGCCGCTGGCTCAAGCGACTCCGGATGCCGTCACTCGGCGCCGCCGGTTTCGCCGTCGCTTCCGGGCTCACTGTTTTGCTTCTTTTTCTTCCCGAAGCCGCCGGTGACTTTGCTGACGTTGTCACCGACCTTCTTGCTCAGCGAGGAGCTGATCCGGTTGAGCGAGGATCCGATCTCGTCGTTGAGCGAGGAGCTGAACTGCTTGCCGGCCTTCGTGAGTGACCCGCTCAGCTGGCTGCCAGCCCTGTTGACACTCCCGGTGGCGACCGTTGTGGGCGCGAACTTGTTGCCCGTCGCGAGGAGACTGGTGCTGGCGGGGGTATTGGGAACGGTACTGCTTTGGCCGCTCGTCGCTGCCGCCCCACCGATGGGGTCGCCGTTGATCGCGATGCCGGGGTTCGTCTGCGTGACGATTTGACCGTCCCTGAAGACGGAACCGGCAAGCGCGAGCGGACCGGGGCCTGCTGCGACTTCATTGTTTCCGCCGAAGACGTTGAATCCGGCGTTCAGGTTGCTGCCGACGCCACCTGCGGACACGTCATTGTCGCTGCTCAACACGTTAAGGCCCAAGTTCAGGTTGCTGCCGGAGCCACCGACGGACAGGTCGTTGCCGCTGCCGACAATGTTCCTCGCCCCATTGTAATACCCGCCTGTCGTCTCGACGATGTTGTTGCTGCCCAAGAAATTGGTGGCCAAGTCTGAATTACCGAGCTGTGTCGTGAGGGTGTTCGTGTCGCCGAACAGGTTTCGAGCATAATTCCCGGAGCCGCCTGTTATCGTGAGGTCATTGTCGCTGCCGAAGATGTTTCGGGCAGTGTTTGTATTGCCGCCTTGTATCACGATGTCGTTGCTGTCACCGAACGCGCTTCGAGCCCAGTTTGCCACGCCGCCTAGTACCGTGACGGTGTTGTTGTCGCCGAGCACGTTTCGGGCCCAGTTCCCGTAGCCGCCCTGTGTCTCGACTGTGTTGCCGCTGCCCAGAATATTAGTGGCGGTGTTCACCAGGCTGCCTTGTGTCGTGACGGTGTTGCCGCTGCCGCCGATGTTTGTGGCAAAGTTTGCATAGGCGCCTCCTGCCGTGACGTTGTTGCCGTCGCCAAAGAGGCTGGTGGCCAAGTTGAAGATAGACCCCGAGCTTGTGGTGGCGGTGGAGTTACCGACGACGAAAGCCGCGCCGAACAACCCGTCGGCGTGGGCGACCGCTCCGTCGCCGATGGCGAGGGAGCCACTCAACAACGTGCTGGTGCAGTCGGGGTTGTTGCCGATACCGAAGATTGACGCACAGGTCGCGTTCGCCGTTGGGGCTAACCCTAATCCGGTGGCCCCGACGCCCAAAGCCACCGCTAACGCCCCAACGCGGCTGATGTACCGTTCGTATCCTGTCGTGCTCACTGAAGCTACCCTTCCAGCAAAATTTGCCGTCGACGCAAATGGCGTCTGTGCGTGACTGTAACAGTTACGTCCCTCATTAGCGGACACTATCAGCAAAATTCTCCAACAGACGTGCACTGCAAGCATTTGGCTCCCATCGGGAGGGCAAGTGAATTGTGACAAGATGACAGCAAATGCTCATGTCTGCGCCGTGATCAAGGAGGGAACGGGTGGCAAAGTCGGCGCGCATCGACAGCGAAGCCCAGCAGCGGGGGCCCGATTGACAGATCCCCCGCCACCGATCACTTCACGCGCCCCCTAGCTATCATTTCACCTACCGTTTCCGGCTAGGGAGATGCCGCTACGCGCACCCCCAATCAAAGTGTTCTTCGCACTTCGCTGTCACCAACTGGTACAAGCGGACCGTTTGCGACGTCCGAGTGGGAGGGACCGGATCTCAGAATGTTCTTTAGCATTCCGCTGTCATCATCTGCTCAAGACCTTCTACAGCGGTCCCGGCGGCTGGAAGGAACGCCAGCTGCCCGACGGTACCCTGATCTTGACCTCCCCCAGCGGGCACACTTACACCACCAAACCCGGCGGCGCGCTGTTTTTCCCGCAGTTAGCCGTCCCCACCGGTGAGCTTGTGCTGCCGTCCACCGCGCCACTGCCGGACAACCACCGAACGCTGATGATGCCCACCCGAAAACGAACCCGCGCCGAGGACCACACCTACCGCGTGCAATGGGAACGCGGCATCAACCGCGCCCGCTTCGCGGCGGATCCGCCGCCCTTTTAGCTCCCGGCACTTCCGGTGACGGTCGCCCGTTATGGGGACATGAGCATCCCGCCATACGAACCTCCGAAGTCCGCTCCCTCTCCCGGTGTCGGGAACACACTGCTGTGTCCGAAGTGCGCTGGCGTCATGAAGACTTACGAGCGAAACGGCATCCATCTGGAGCAGTGCGACACCTGTCGGGGCATCTTCCTCGACTTCGGCGAGCTCGAGTCGCTTACCCAGATGGAGAACAGGTTTGTGCAGGCCGCTCCGCCACCGCCGCCGCCCTCGGCTCATATGGGCTATGACTACGGCCCGGGCTGGGGTCAGCGTGGCAACAAGCACTACCGCAAGCAGGGCTTCGGCCGGCTCTTCTTTTCCAGCTAAGTCATCCGCTAAGCCATCCGGGCGCACGCCGCCCGCAACAGCTCGTCGTCGGGGTTGCCTGCCGCGGCCTGCACGACGGCAGCGCGCGCGAACGGATCGAGCACCTGCCACGGGTCGGCCGGTGAGGGCGGTAGCGCCGCTCCCCCGGCGTCGCGATAGGTGTCGATGAACGTCGTCCAGCCGGCGTCGGGGATGAGCCCCGCCGCCCAGAACCCGGCCGGGCGGGCCAGGTCCCAGGCCGGGTCGCCGATGCCGAGGTCGTCGACATCGATGAGCAGCCACGCCTCATGCGCCGACCGGCGCCCCAGTTGGCCGAGATGCCAGTCGCCGTGCACCAGTGTTCGTGGGCGATCTGGTGAGCCGGCCCGCCACGCTTCTGGCGGCAGGCCGGTGGCCGCGCGGCGGATGGTGACGACCTCGTCGGTGTCCTTGCAACGTAACCGCTCAACCGTCCGCCGCAGTCGGCCGGGCCAGCCGTGCGGTGGTAGACGCTCGCCGACCGCTTCTGCGTGCAACCGGGCGAGCAGCTGCCCCGCGTCGGCCCACGGTATGCAATCCGGCTCGGGGACAACGGTTTCGACCCGCGGCCAGCTGGTGCGCCAGCGCATGCCGACCCGTTCCGGCTCGATCGAAAGAGGCGTGAGGAAGCACTCCAGCCGAGCGGCGGTGCGCAGCCGGACCGTCAATACCCTGGGGTCGGTCCCGGGCCGGTGCAGCTTGTAGACGACGTCGCCGTCCACGACGATCTCCGCACCGGACCGGGTCTGCACCCCTTGACGGTATTAGCGGTGCGGGACTGCCAGGCGGGTGGTCACGCTGATGCGGTTCCAGGCGTTGATCGTCACCGCCATCGCGATCACCTGTCCGAGTTCGCGTTCGGAGAGCACCTCGGCCGCCTGCGCATACACCTCGTCGGAGACGTGGCCGTGGCCGAGATCGGTGATCGCCTCGGTGAGCGCCAATGCGGCCCGCTCGCGATCGGTGAACAGGTCGCCGGCTTCCTCCCAGGCGGCAAGCAGCGCCAGCCGCTGCTCGGTCTCGCCGCGCTTGCGGGCGTCGCGGGTGTGCATGTCGAGGCAGAACGCACAGTGGTTCATCTGCGACGCACGGATCTTGATCAACTCGCCGAGAACGGGATCGATGTCCTTGCTCGCCGCATTGTTCAGCGCCATCATCCCGTCGTACAGCTCGGGCATCACCTTGTAGATCTTGATGCGTTCGACCTTGGTTTCGGATTGCAGTGTTTCAGTCATGCCCATGACGCTAATGACTAAAAGCCCGTTACGGTGGTTCAATTCAAGCATGGTTTCGTGGGCCAATTCTGGTAGCCGTGATCTGCACCTGAACCTGCGCGAGGTCGTCCAGCCGGGCGCGCGGGGTGTACGCGAACTGCTGATCTCCGCGCTGCGTGACGCGGTACGGTCCGGCAGGCTGACCGAGGGCACCATGCTGCCGCCGTCGCGCAGCCTTGCCGCCGATCTGGGATTGGCCCGCAACACGGTCGCGGAGGCATACGCCGACCTGGTCGCCGAGGGCTGGCTGGCGTCTCGCCAGGGGGCCGGCACCTGGGTGGTCAACACATGCGAGAGACAGTTGCCGCCGCGAACGCGGGGGAAGCCCTGGGTGCCGACCCATGATCTGATGCCCGGCTCACCGGACGTTTCGGCCTTTCCCCGCGGCGCATGGCTCGCCTGCACCCGGCGTGCGCTGTCCGCCGCGCCCACCGAGGCGTTGCGCGCCAGCGATCCGCGCGGCCGTCCCGAACTCCGCGAGGCGCTCGCCGAATACCTCGGCCGGGTGCGCGGTGTGCGCACGTCGCCGGACTCGATCGTCATCTGCGCGGGCACCCGCAACGCCGTCGAGCTATTGGCCCGGGTGTTCAAGGGAGCCGGCCCGATTGCCGTCGAGGCCTACGGGCTCTTCACCTTCCGCGAGGCAATAGCGGCGATGGGTGTGGCGACGACGCCGATCGGCTTTGACGAGTACGGCGCCGCCGTGGACGAACTCGACGGAATTGACTCGGCGGCGGTCCTGCTGACGCCCGCGCACCATTTCCCGCATGGTGTGCCGCTGCATCCGACGCGACGCACCGCGGTCCTCGACTGGGCGCAGCGCACGGGTGGTTACGTTCTCGAGGACGACTACGACGGCGAGTTCCGCTACGACCGCCAACCCGTCGGAGCGGCGCAGAGCCTGGGCCCGGAGCGGGTCGTCTACATGGGTTCGGCCAGCAAGAGCCTGTCCCCGGTGCTGCGGCTGGGCTGGATGGTGCTGCCCGACGACCTCGTCGACTCGGTGATCGCCGCCTCGGGTGGGCAGCAGTTCTACGTCAACGGCATCGCGCAGCTGACCATGGCGGATTTCATCAGCAGCGGCAACTACGACCGCCACATCCGCCGCATGCGCGCCCGGTACCGTCGTCGGCGCGACGTGCTGGTCGACGCGCTGGCGGGATTCGACGTGGGCATCAGCGGACTTTCCGCTGGCCTGCATCTGCTGCTGACCCTGCCCGACGGCGCCGAGCAAGAGGTGTTGCGACGGGCAGGCGAGGCCGGCGTGGCGCTGTCGGGGCTGGCGCTGCTGCGTCATCCGCTGGCCGGACCGGAGATACCCGAGACCGACGGAGTGGTGGTCAGCTTCGGCACACCGGCCGAGCACGCGTTCGCCGCGGCGGTCGATGCGCTGTCGCGAGTCCTCGACGACTGCCTTAGTTGAGTCGACGAATTGCCGAACGAATTGCGTTTGTCGAAGCAGAATTGGCGACCATGACAACTGCACCGAAGAAGCCGAACATTCTGGTGCTACGGGGCGCTGACGTTGGGATGTGGAATGTCTCGGCGCCCAGGCATCGCGCACCGCGGGGCCGCGCGGCGTTCATCAACGGCCAGTACCCGATCCGGGTGGGACTGGCGACCGTCGGTCTGCCGGGCTCGGATATCGGAAGCGCCGAGGATCCGACATTGGCGGAGATGTTGAAGCCGCTGGGGTATGCGACCGCGCAGTTCGGCAAGAACCACCTCGGTGATCGCGACGAGCTCCTGCCGACCGCCCATGGCTTCGACGAATTCTTCAGGATCCTTCGAAGACTTCCCGCCCCGGGCAGAGAGCCTGGACTTCAACATCGACGAAATGATGCACGCCCTCAACCCGGCGCGAAGTAGGTAAGACGCATGTGCCCACAGCGCCGTCACATGAGCATGTACGAACGGGCGATGGAGAGCTTCGCGAGAACTCCCGTTGGCGACTGGTTCGTGAAGCGGGTCGCGCCACGGATCGATCCGCCGCTGCTGCGCCTGACCGGCGGGAGGGTGAGCAGCGTGTATCCGGTCCCGGCCATGCTGCTGACGACCACAGGGGCCAAGTCCGGACAGCCGCGCACGCTGCCGCTGCTCTACGTCACCGATGGCGATCGGCTCATCCTGATGGCGTCGAATTATGGCGGGAAGAGCCACCCGGCGTGGTACCGGAACCTGGTCGCCAACCCGAAGGTCGAGGTGCTCGCGGGCAAGCACAGCGGCACGTACACGGCGAGCCAGATCATGGACCCCGCCGAACGCGAGCGTGCCTGGGCGCTCGCGCTCGAGCTGTACGCCGGCTACGGCGACTACCAGAAGCGCGCGGGCGACCGGACGATTCCCTTGGTCAGGCTGGAGCGGACGGGCGCGCCTGCGCCGGGTTGATTCTGCGGCCGGGGCGCATAAGTGCGAGTAGCTCGCGCCCTCACCGCAGGCTCGACGCAGGAGCCTTAAGCTGCCCGGGTGGCCGAGCCTGTTATGCCGCCGAATCTGGCGCTCAAAACGCAGGTGTGGCGGTTCATCGTCACCGGCGGTTTATCGGCGATCGTGGACTTCGGCCTCTACGTCGCGCTGCTGGGGGCCGGGCTGCACGTCAATGTGGCCAAGACCATCAGCTTCATCGCGGGCACCACGACCGCCTATCTGATCAACCGCCGCTGGACGTTCCAGGCGCCGCCGAGCAAGGCGCGCTTCGTCGCGGTGTGCGTGCTCTACGGCCTGACCTACGCGGTGCAGGTCGGCATCAACTACCTGTTCTACATGCAGTTCGAGAATCAGCCGTGGCGGGTGCCGGTCGCGTTCGTCATCGCCCAGGGCACCGCGACCGTCATCAACTTCGCCGTACAGCGCATGGTGATCTTCAGGCTGCACTGAGCGTCTATCGGGCAGAGGTGCTCAACCGTTCTGCGGGCGTCAGCTTAGTGGCAATGAGTCACACATTTTCGGCGCCACCCATCGAACTGTCCAGCGCGCCACCGGCTTCGGAGTCCTGCTTCTCGTAAACGTCGGCCGCTGCGCGAAGCTTGTTGCCGAGATCGGTCAGGTCGGCACGCAGGCGCTGAGCCTGGGTTTCGAGGATGTCAATGAACTTTGTGAAGCCGGGGGTTCCGGCTTGCTTCCACGCCGAGCCCTGAGTAGAAATGCTGTCCGCCACGGCCGCGCGGCTCGATGACGCTTCCTGCGCCACCACGCCCATCTGATCGGCGGACCGTTGTACCTCGGCCGTCACCACGTAGATTTCAGAGTGACTCATCAGCCGGTTCCCTTCGGCGTCGTCGTGGCACCGGGCGGCGGCGTAGGCGGCAATGCAGGCGGAGCCGGCGCGGTGTCGGCGGCCCGCCGGCACGCGATCCTTCCGGTGATGACCGACGCTTTCCAGGATCCGAACACCAGGGTGCGACCATCGTCACTGTTGAACCGCACATCGTGGTTGCCGCTGGAATTCTGCATCGCAGAGTTACTCGTCAACCCCGCCTCGGCGGCCAATCGCTGCACGGCCGGGTAAACGAGATCCCACTCCGCATCGTTGAACGGTTTCGGCGAGTGCAGGTTAGCGAAAGTGAGCGACACACCTTTGCGCCCAGTCTTCTCTTGCGTGCACCCCCCTGTAGATTCGTCACGGTTCCATGTCCATGGTGCGGTGACCGGCACCAGCCGGGTCACTTCCGCGCGTACCCGTTCGATCAAATCGAGCATCTGCGCCCTGGTCTCGTCGATATCGGGCAAATCGGCAATATCCATGACGGGAACGTCCTCATTGATAACCGGAGATTCGTAATCACCGCTGCCGCCGCCACATCCCGAAATCGCGATCACACCCACAGCAACCGCAACAGTCGCCCGCCAGCGGCGAGCGGCCCGTGCCATGTTCATCGCACCAACCTGTCCTTTCCGTCGTCGGTGGGAACATCCGCCAAGTCAGCCGCGATAATCGCCAGGTTGTATCCGGTGGTGCGCAGCTCGCCGTTTCCGCCCATTCTCGGGTAGTCGGCGTGTCTGTATGCGCCGTCTCGGGGCACGTTGTCCGTCGGTGTCACCGCCGCCTCCGTGGACAGTTGTTCGAGCGGCAGGGTCAACGGGTTCGGACCGAACTGGCCGAGGTCGCCCGCCGACGGCATCGGAATGCCCAAGACATTCGGGTCGCCGGAGATCGGATCCTCGGGGGCTGACATGACAAACGCGTGGCCGTCGGCCAGGAAGAGATCCGACTCGTCATCGATCACGTACGGCCGTTCGATCGGGATTCCGATACTGCGATCGGTCCACGTTTCGTTGGTGTAGCCCAGCCCCGGTGAGCCGTAAAACGCTGCGTCATCAACGACTCCAGTCGCGCCCAGTTCGTTCAGCGCCTGCGCGGTCGTCAACGACCCGTAAGAGTGCCCGAACGCCGACAAGTGCACATCGGAGCCGTGTTCGTTGGTGGCGTTGATGCCTCGGTAGAACTCCGCCAGATCCGGGGCGGCTTCGTTGGGCCGGCGGTCGAAACCGGCTTCCACGATGGAGATGTCCGCCTTGTCCGGCGGCTCATAGCCAAGCCAGGCGATAGTCGACACCTCCTCGCCAGTACGGCCTGCGATGTCCAGCTGGTATCGCGTCTCATCTCGGAGTACGCGGGCTTCCTCGACCATGTCGGGAAGGCTGGTCGGGTTCGTGCCGACACCGGGCGTCGTGACGGACACATGCTCGGCATCGTCGGGATTGCCGACGGCGATCGCTGCCCGAGGTTCCCGGCCGTCGGGGAACTTCAGCAGCATGAGGTACTTATTCGGGTCGTAGCCCTTGCTCGGGTCACCTTCCAGCGAAAGTGCCTCCTTCATGGCTTTGGCGTTGTCGAAACGCGGTTGAAGTTCGCCCACCCTCTTGGCATACACGGCGGCGGCCTGCGCCGGGTCCATCTCGGGGTGGCTGCGAATGAAATCTTCGCGGCTGCCAAGCGCGTCGAGTTGTCTCTGCACGTCGGCGAGCTCGCGCTCCAGCACAGGAATGTTCGCTTGGTGCCGCGCCGGGACCGGCACCCCGTCCCGGTTGGCGATCCAGTCGGGATGCTCGGCAATCACCTTCTGCTGCTCTTTGTCGGACAGCGCATCCCACCACGCGTTGACGTTCTGCGGAGTGACTTCCTCGCCCTCAGGCGGATACGGCGCGGACAATCCGGACTGGTCGCGTCCCATTTCCTGGGCAGTCGCGAAATCCGTGGCACCTCGGGCAGTGATGTCACCGTGCTCGAGATTGCCGAACACCTCGGCGCAGTCGGCGTCTATATCCTCGGCCTGATGGATTAGCGCCTTGGCCCGAGCCTCGATGTTGTCGGCGATGGGCTGAAACTCTTCCCTGATATCGGGCGGCCCGGTGATTGTGACGTCGCCATTGCCGGCGAGCTGTAGAAACCCACCCTGCGCCGCGACGTCCGCGCGCACGGCGGCCAGGTCGGACTGCAGCTTCGCCACCGCGGCGGAAGCCTCCTCCGCCAATTGCTGCACCGCGCCGATCGCCGCCGCGTCGTCGAGCACCTTGCCGGTGGTCGAATGGATCTTGCCGCGCGCGGCGTCAGCTGCGGGAGAATCCCAGCCGGGCAGCCGGGAGATCAGCTCAAGATCGCCGGCGACGCCCTCGATCGTCTTCAGCTCGTCGCCGAGTTCGAACGCGATTGACTGCAGCGCGCCCACGTTCCACGTGTCGACATCGCTGAGTAGCAACCCCGGGTCCCCTACCTCTGCTTGGCTAGACGCTACCGTAGGTGCTGGCCTGGTCAGGGCAGTGTTTTCCCGGCCGCGCTGGATGAGGAACACTGCGCGGTACCCTCGTCACGATGTTTTCGACCACCACGCAACGGCTGACCGGCTGGGGACGCACCGCCCCGACGGTCGCCCAGGTGTTGTCGACCCGTGACCCCGAGGTGATCGCGAAGGCCGTGGCCCAGGTCGCCGACGGCGGCACACGCGGCGTGATCGCCCGAGGGCTGGGTCGGTCGTACGGCGACAACGCCCAGAACGGCGGCGGTTTGGTCATCGACATGACACAGCTGGCCACCATCCGCTCGATCAGCGGTGACACCCGCATCGTCGACCTGGACGCCGGCGTCAGCCTCGACACGCTGATGAAGGCGGCGCTGCCGTTCGGGCTGTGGGTGCCGGTGTTGCCCGGCACCCGGCAGGTCACCATCGGCGGCGCCATCGCCTGCGACATCCACGGCAAGAACCACCACAGCGCAGGCAGCTTCGGTAACCACGTGCGCTCCATCGATCTGCTGACCGCCGACGGGCAGATCCGCCGTCTCACCCCGGACGGCGAAGACGCCGAGCTGTTCTGGGCCACGGTCGGCGGCAACGGACTCACCGGAATCATCCTGCGCGCCACCATCGAGATGACGCCCACCGAAACGGCGTACTTCATCGCCGACGGTGACGTGACCGCCAGCCTCGACGAGACCATCGCGTTTCACAGCGACGGCAGCGAGGACAACTACACCTACTCCAGCGCGTGGTTCGACGCGATCAGCGCGCCGCCGAAGCTCGGCCGGGCCGCGATCTCCCGCGGCTCGCTGGCGCGGCTGGACCAGCTGCCCGAGAAGCTCCAACGCAACCCGTTGAAATTCGATGCGCCGCAATTGCTCACGGTGCCTGAAGGGCTGCCGAGCGGACTGGCCAACAGGCTCACGTTCGGGACGATGACGGAACTCTGGTACCGAAAATCCGGCGCCTACCGAAACAAGGCGCAGAACCTGACGCAGTTCTATCACCCATTGGACATGCTCGGCGAATGGAACCGCGCCTACGGTTCGGCCGGCTTCCTTCAGTACCAGTTCGTCGTGCCGACGGAGGCGGTCGACGAGTTCAAGTCGATCGTGCGCGATATCCAGGCCAGCGGCCATTACTCGTTCCTCAACGTGTTCAAGCTGTTCGGCACGGGCAACCAGGCGCCGCTGAGCTTCCCGATCCCGGGCTGGAACATCTGCGTGGACTTCCCGATCAAGGCCGGCCTCAATGAGTTCGTCACCGAACTCGACAGCCGGGTACTGGAATTCGGCGGCCGGCTGTACACCGCGAAGGACTCCCGCACCACCGCTGAAACCTTCCACGCCATGTACCCGCGAATCGAGGAGTGGATCGCTTTGCGCCGCAAGGTCGATCCCAACGGCGTATTCGCCTCGGACATGGCCCGACGCTTGGAGCTGCTGTAAATGCTTGACTCCGTGGGGAATCCGCAGACCATCCTGTTGCTCGGCGGCACGTCGGAGATCGGCCTGGCGATCTGCGAGCGCTACCTGCGCACCGCCCCGGCCCGGATCGTGCTGGCGGCGCTGCCCGACGACCCCGGCCGTGACGACGCCGTCGCGCAGATGACCAACGCCGGTGCCCGCTCCGTCGAGCTGATCGACTTTGACGCCGTCGACACCGAGAGCCACCCGAAAGTGATCGACGCGGCGTTCGCCGGCGGGGACGTCGACGTCGCGATCGTGGCGTTCGGCCTGCTCGGTGACGCCGAAGAGCTGTGGCAGAACCAGCGCAAGGCAGTGCAGATCGCCGAGATCAACTACACCGCAGCGGTTTCGGTCGGCGTTCTGCTCGGCGAGAAGATGCGCGCACAGGGGTTCGGGCAGATCATCGCGATGAGCTCCGCGGCCGGCGAGCGGGTCCGCCGGTCCAACTTCGTCTACGGCTCCACCAAGGCCGGCCTGGACGGCTTCTACCTCGGCCTTGGAGAAGCCCTGCGCGAGTATGGGGTTCGGGTGCTGGTCATCCGGCCGGGGCAGGTTCGCACCCGGATGAGCGCGCACGTCAAGGAAGCGCCGCTCACCGTCGACAAGGAATACGTTGCCGACCTGGCGGTCACGGCATCGGCCAAAGGCAAGGAACTGGTATGGGCGCCGGGAGCGTTCAGGTATGTGATGATGGTGTTGCGGCACATCCCGCGGCCCATCTTCCGCAAGCTCCCCATCTGATGCGGACGGTGCCGGCCGTCGCCGGACAGATGGTGGCGGCGGGCGTCGTGGCGGTGGTTGTCGCGGTGGTCTCCCTGGTCGCCATATCGCGGGTCGAGTGGCCGGCCTACAACTCGTCGAATCAATTGCACGCGCTGACCACCGTCGGCCAATTCGCTTGCTTGGCAGGCCTGCTCGCAGCGAGCTGGGTTTGGCGACGTGGGCGGCACCTACTGGCGCGGGGCGCGGGCTTGGTGTTCCTGTCGGCGTTCGCGGTGGTCACGCTGGCGATGCCGTTGGGCGCCACCAAGCTGTATCTGTTCGGCATCTCCGTCGACCAGCAGTTTCGCACCGAGTACGTGACCCGGCTTGCCGACAGCGCCGCACTGCACGACATGACCTACTTCGGTCTGCCGCCCTTCTACCCGCCGGGGTGGTTCTGGATCGGCGGCCGTCTGGCGGTCCTGACCGGCACCCCCGCCTGGGAGATGTTCAAGCCGTGGGCGATCATCTCGATCACCGCCGCGATCGCAGTGGCATTTGTGTTGTGGGCGAGCATGATTCGCTTCGAATGCGCATTGCTCGCGTCGACGGCCACCGCCGCGGTGACACTGGCGTATTCGCCGGCCGAGCCCTATGCCGCGATCATCGCCGTCCTGCTGCCACCGGTCTTCGTGCTGGCCTGGTCTGGGTTGCGCGGTGGATCGCGCGGCGGCGGCTGGGCCGCGGTGATCGGCGTCGGCATCTTCCTGGGTTTCGCCGCGCTGTTCTACACGCTGCTGCTGGCGTACAGCGCGTTCACGCTGACGATCATGGCGCTGGTGCTCGCGCTGTCGCGCAAGGATAAGCGGTGGGATCCGCTGCTGAGGCTGGCGGTCATCGTGGTGATCGCCGGAGCGATCGCGCTGATCGGCTGGCTCCCATACCTGCTGGCCGCAATCGGTGGGTCGCCGGCCGACACCGGCACCGCCCAGCACTACCTGCCGTCCGACGGCGCGCAGCTGTCCTTCCCGATGCTTCAGTTCACACTGCTCGGCGCCTTGTGCATGCTCGGCACGCTGTGGCTGGTGGTCCGCGCCCGCACCTCGACCCGGGCCGGTGCGCTGGCCATCGCGGTGCTGGCCGTCTACGCCTGGTCGCTGTTGTCGATGCTGACCACGCTGGCGGGCACCACGCTGCTGTCGTTCCGGCTGCAGCCGACGCTGACCGTGCTGCTGACCGCCGCAGGCGCGTTCGGGTTCATCGAAACCACACTTGCGATCGCCCGTCGCTACAGCCCGGAAACCGGCCGCCGCATCGTCACCGCGGCCGCGGCGCTCGGCGCGATCGGCGCAATGACGTTCAGCCAGGACATCCCCGACGTTCTGCGGCCCGACATCATCGTGGCCTACACCGACACCGACGGGTACGGCCAGCGGGCCGACCGCCGCCCACCCGGCGCGGAGCGCTACTACCGCGAGATCGACGCCAGGATCCAAGAGGCGACGGGCCGGCCCCGCAATCAGACCGTAGTGCTGACCGCCGACTACAGCTTTTTGTCGTACTACCCCTACTACGGGTTCCAGGGCCTCACGTCGCACTACGCCAACCCGCTGGCGCAGTTCGACAAGCGGGCCGACGCCATCGAAAACTGGGCGACGCTGACCAGCGCCGAGGAGTTCATCTCCGCTCTTGACGAGCTGCCGTGGGAACCGCCGACGGTGTTCCTGATGCGCCGCGGCGCGAACGACACCTACACGCTGCGGCTCGCGTCGGACGTCTACCCCAACCAGCCCAACGTCCGGCGCTACCACGTCGAACTGGACTCCGCGTTGTTCGACGACCCGCGCTTCGACGTCTCCAGCATCGGGCCGTTCGTGCTGGCCATCAGGGAATCGGCCGCCGATGGCCAGTGAGGCGCCGGCTCAGGCCGGGCAACTACCATCAAGCCCCGTGGTCCGAGAGATTGCGATGGGCAGCAATCACCGGACCGCGCGGATCATCGCGATCGTCGCCGGGCTGCTCGGCGCGGCGCTGGCATTGGCCACCCCACTGTTGCCGGTCGAGCAAACCACCGCACAACTGAACTGGCCGCAGAACGGTGTGCTGCAGAGCGTCAGTGCGGCGCTGATCGGCTACGTGGCCACCGACCTGGACATCTCGGTACCGTGCCGGGCGGCGGCGGGATTGGCCGGACCGCAGAACCAGGGCAGGACCGTGCTGCTGTCCACGGTGCCCAGGCAGGCGCCCAAGGCCGTCGACCGCGGGCTGCTCATCGAACGGGTCAACAACGACCTGCTCGTCATCGTCCGCAACACCCCGGTGGTCAGCGCGCCGATGAGCGACGTGCTGAGCCCGGCGTGCGAGCGGCTCACGTTCACCGCACATGCCGACAAGGTCACCGGCGAGTTCGTCGGGCTGGTGCAGGGTCCCGACGACGACAACCCCGGCGACCCGCTGCGCGGCGAGCGCAGCGGCTACGACTTCCGCCCGCAGATCGTCGGTGTCTTCACCGATCTGTCCGGGCCCGCGCCGCCCGGCCTGGAGTTCTCGGCCACCGTCGACACCCGCTACAGCACCTCGCCGACGTTGTTGAAGCTGCTGGTGATGATCACCGGCGTGGCGATGACCGTCATCGCGCTCGGTGCCCTGCACGTTCTGGACACCGCGGACGGCATGCGGCACCGGCGCTTCCTGCCGCCGCGGTGGTGGTCGTTGACCCCGCTGGACGGTCTGGTGACCGCGGTGCTGGTGTGGTGGCATTTCGTCGGCGCCAACACCGCCGACGACGGCTACATCCTGACCATGGCCCGGGTGTCCGAACAGGCCGGCTACATGGCCAACTACTACCGATGGTTCGGCACGCCGGAGGCGCCGTTCGGCTGGTACTACGACCTGCTGGCCCTGTGGACCCACGTCAGCACCAACAGCGCGTGGGTCCGGCTGCCGACCCTGGTGATGGCGCTGGCGTGCTGGTGGGTGATCAGCCGCGAGGTCATCCCCCGGCTCGGCCACGCGGTGAAGACCAGCCGGGCCGCGGCGTGGACGGCCGCAGGCATGTTCCTGGCGTTCTGGCTACCGCTCAACAACGGGCTGCGGCCCGAACCCATTATCGCGCTTGGCGTCCTGCTGACGTGGTGCTCGGTGGAGCGCGGCGTGGCCACGTCCCGGCTGCTACCGGTGGCGATTGCGATCATCATCGGGGCACTCACCCTGTTCTCCGGTCCCACCGGGATCGCCGCGGTCGGCGCGCTGCTGGTCGCCGTCGGCCCGCTGAAAACCATTGTGGCCAGCCATACCTCGCGATTCGGCTACCTGGCGCTGCTGGCACCCGTTCTCGCCGCGTGCACCGTCACCATCATCCTGATCTTCCGCGATCAGACACTGGCCGCAGAACTGCAGGCCAGCTCGTTCAAGGCCGCCGTCGGTCCGAGCCTGAGCTGGTTCGACGAACACACCCGCTACGAGCGGTTGTTCATGGCCACCCCGGACGGCTCGGTGGCCCGCCGTTTCGCCGTACTCGCCATACTGCTCGCGCTGGCCGTCTCGGTGGCGATGTCGTTGCGCAAGGGCAGGATTCCGGGCACCGCGGCCGGCCCGAGCCGACGGATCATCGGCATCACCATAATCTCGTTCCTGGCGATGATGTTCACCCCGACCAAGTGGACCCACCACTTCGGGGTTTTCGCCGGCCTGGCCGGGTCGCTCGGAGCACTAGCGGCCGTCGCGGTGACGGCCGCAGCGATGCGGTCGCGACGCAACCGCGCGGTGTTCACCGCCGCGGTGCTGTTCGTGATGGCGCTGTCCTTCGCCAGTGTCAACGGCTGGTGGTACGTTTCCAACTTCGGGGTGCCGTGGTCAAATGCGTTCCCGGAGTGGAGATTCGGCTTCACCACCATCCTGCTCGGGCTGTCGGTCGTCGCCCTGCTGGTGGCCGCCTGGTTCCACTTCTCGGGCCGAGATTTGTCACCGCCCGACGGCAGTCCGCGGCGCTGGTCGCGGATCGTGCAGTCGCCGTTGGCGATTGCCGCGTGGATACTCGTCGTCTTCGAGGTGCTGTCGCTGACGCTGGCCATGATCGACCAATACCCGGCGTGGTCGGTCGGCCGGTCCAACCTGGAGGCGATGACCGGCAAGACCTGCGGCCTGGCCAATGACGTGATGGTCGAGCGGGATCCCAACGCCGCCATGCTCACTCCTGTCGGCGTGCCGGTCGGTGACGGCCTGGGCGCCACCACGGCGGAGGGCTTCGGACCCAACGGCATCCCGTCCGACGTCTCGGCCGACCCGGTGATGGAACCGCCCGGGGGCGGTAATTTCGTCGACAGCGACGACGAACTGGTCACCAGCAGCGAAGCCGGCACCGAAGGCGGCACCACCGTCGCCGCCGGCGTCAACGGATCGCGGGCCCGGCTGCCCTACGGCCTTGACCCCGCCCGCACACCCGCCATGGGCAGCTGGCGCAGCGGCACCCAGCAGCCGGCGGTGCTGCGCTCGGCGTGGTACCGGCTGCCGCCACGCGATCAGGCCGGGCCGCTGCTCGTGGTGGCGGCGGCAGGGCGATTCGATCCGGGAGAGGTGGTCGTGCAGTGGGCCACCGACGAAGAAGCGGCCAACGACGAGCCGGCCGGCGGCATCGGGTTCGGCGATATAGGCGCCGCCCCGGCGTGGCGCAACCTGCGGGCGCCGCTGGCGGCGATACCCCGCGACGCGACGCAGGTGCGGCTGGTAGCCACCGACGACGACCTGTCGCCGCAACACTGGATCGCGCTCACCCCGCCGCGGGTCCCGCAGCTGCGCACCCTGCAGGAGGTGGTCGGCTCCCAGGACCCGGTGCTGCTGGACTGGCTGGTGGGCTTGGCCTTCCCGTGCCAGCGCCCGTATGACCACCAGAACGGCGTCGTCGAGGTACCCAAGTGGCGGATACTGCCGGACCGGTTCGGCGCGGAGGCCAACTCGCCGGTGATGGACAACATCGGCGGCGGCCCGCTCGGCATCACCGAACTCTTGCTGCGCGCGACCACGGTTCCGACCTATCTGCGTGACGACTGGTTCCGCGACTGGGGCGCGCTGCAGCAGCTGACGCCTTACTACCCGGACGCCGCCCCGGCACGACTGAATCTCGGTTCGGCAACACGGAGCGGGCTGTGGAGCCCGGCGCCGCTGCGCCATTAGATGGGTCGAATACCATCGTCCCTCGTGCCCGGTGATGAGCGAACCTATCGGTTTGCACGCCTGATTGCCGTCGTCGCGGGCATCGCCGGGGTGCTGCTGTGCGCCCTGACTCCGCTGCTGCCGGTCAAGCAGACCACGGCCACCATCGCCTGGCCACAGGCTCCCGGCCCGGACGGGATGGTCAGTGCGATCACCGCCCCGCTGGTATCCGGGGCGCCGCAGGCGCTCGACGTCTCGATCCCGTGCCGGGCGATCGCCACCCTCCCGGCCGCCGGCGGCCTGGTGTTTTCCACCGTTCCTCCCGGCGGCATCGACGCCAGCCGCAACGGCCTGTTCGTCCGCGCCAACACCGATGTCGTCGTGGTCGCGTTCCGTGACTCGGTGGCCGCGGTCGCACCCCGTCCCGCGGTGGCCGCCGGGGCCTGCAGCACGCTGCACATCTGGGCCGACGTCGGCGGGGCCGGCGCCGACTTCGTCGGCATCCCCGGCGCCACCGGCACCCTGGCGGCCGAGAAGAAACCCCAGATCGCCGGCGTATTCACCGACCTCGAGGTGGCCGCGCAGCCGGGGTTGTCCGCGCGCATCGACGTCGACACCCGTTTCATCACATCGCCGACGGCGCTCAAGCTGGCGGCCATGGTGCTCGGTGTCGCCTGCGTGGTGGCCTCGATCGCGGCGTTGGCCGTGCTGGATCACCGGAGCCGCTCAGGCGGCGACATTAGGCCCGAGCTCCGGCGTGCCATTCCCCTCGCGTGGCAACGGTTCTGGCGGGTCGGCGTGGCGACCTGGATCGCCGATATCGGCGTCATCGGCACGCTGCTGCTGTGGCATGTGATCGGCGCCATTTCGTCTGACGACGGCTACAACCTGACCATCGCGCGGGTGTCGGGCGAGGCCGGCTACACCGCTAACTACTTCCGCTATTTCGGAGCGACCGAAGCGCCGTTCGACTGGTACCAGTCGGTGCTGGCGCAGATGGCGTCGATCAGCACCGCCGGGGTGTGGATGCGGCTGCCCGCCACCTTCGCCGCGATCGCGACCTGGCTGATCCTGAGCCGGTGCGTGCTACCGCGGCTCGGCCGGCGGCTCGCGGCCAGCGGGGTCGCGGTGTGGACGGCCGGGGCGGTGTTTCTGGCCGCGTGGCTGCCGTTCGACAACGGGCTGCGGCCCGAGCCGCTGATCGCGTTCGGCACGCTGGCCGCCTGGGTGCTGGTGGAGAACGCCATCGGCACCCGCCGGCTGTGGCCCGCCGCGGCGGCCATCGTGGTGGCGGTCTTCAGTGTGACGCTCGCACCGCAGGGGCTGATCGCCGTCGCCCCGCTGCTGGTCGGTGCGCGGGCCATCGCCCGGATAATCGCCCGGCGCCGCCCGGTCGATGGCCTTCTCGCGCCGCTCGCCGCGCTGGCCAGCTCGCTGGCGCTGATCTTCGTGATCGTGTTCCGCGATCAGACGTTGGCCACTGTCGCCGAATCGGCGCGCATCAAGTACGTCGTCGGCCCGACCATCGCCTGGTACCAGGAATTCCTGCGCTACTACTTCCTTACCGTCGAGGACAGTGTCGACTCGTCATTGACCCGCCGCTTCTCGGTGCTGTTGCTGCTGCTGTGCCTGTTCGGACTGCTCGCGGTGCTGCTGCGGCGTGGCAGCGTGCCCGGTGTGGCCAGCGGCCCGGTGTGGCGGCTGATCGGCGCGACCGCGATCGGGCTGCTGCTGTTGACCTTCACGCCGACGAAGTGGGCGGTGCAGTTCGGCGCTTTCGCCGGGCTGGCCGGCGCCCTGGGCGCGGTCACCGCGTTCGCGTTCGCCCGTGTCGGCCTGCACAGCCGCCGCAACCTGGCGCTGTACGTGACCGCGCTGCTGTTCGTACTGGCCTGGGCGACCTCGGGCATCAACGGTTGGTTCTACATCGGCAACTACGGGGTGCCGTGGTGGGACCGGCAACCGGTGCTTGCCGGTCGGCCGGTGACGTCGATGTTCCTGGCGCTGGCCATCGCGACCGGACTGCTGGCCGGCTGGTTGCACTTCCGGATGGACTACACCGGCCACAAGGAGGTGGCCAACACCCGCCGCAACCGGGTGCTGGCGTCGACTCCGCTGCTGGTGGTCGCGACCATCATGGTGGTGCTCGAGGTCGGGTCGATGGCCAAGGGCGCCGTCCAGCGTTATCCCGTCTACACCACCGGGAAAGCCAACGCGGCTGCGCTGACGTCGGGGCTGTCCGACACGAGCTGCGCGATGGCCGACGACGTGCTCGTCGAGTCCGACACCAATGCCGGTCTGCTGCAACCGGTTCCGGGTCAGCGGTTCGGCGAGTACGGCCCGCTCGGCGGTGCGGACCCCGTCGGGTTCACGCCGAACGGGGTCAGCGACACCCTCGAGCCGGCGGAGCCGTTCGTGGCCAACCCCGGCACGGTGAACTCCGACGGCTCACCGAACAAGCCCAACGCCGGGGTCGCGTACGCGGCGGGCACCGGCGGCGGCTACGGCCCGGAAGGCGTCAACGGCTCGCGGGTGTTCCTGCCGTTCGGGCTGGACCCGAACCGCACCCCGGTCATGGGCAGCTTCGACGAGAACACCGTCGCCGCCAAGGCCACCTCGGCGTGGTACCAGTTGCCGCCGCGCACTGCGGACCGGCCGCTGGTCACCGTCGCCGCGGCGGGCGCGATCTGGTACTACGACGAGGAACGTGCGTTCAACTACGGGCAGTCGCTGAAGCTGCAGTGGGGTGTGCGCCGGCCCGACGGCAGCTTCCAGGCGCTGAACGAGGTGCAGCCGATCGACATCATCGCGCAGAAGGCGTGGCGCAACCTGCGGTTCCCACTGGCGTGGGCGCCGCCGGACGCCAACGTCGCGCGCATCGTCGCCGACGACCCGAACCTGAGCGAGGACCAATGGTTCGCGTTCACCCCGCCGCGGGTCCCGATTCTCCAGACCGCGCAGCAGTTCCTCGGATCGCAGACGCCGGTGCTGATAGACATCGCGACCGCCGCGAACTTCCCGTGCCAGCGCCCGTTCACCGAGCACCTGGGTGTTGCCGAACTGCCGCAGTACCGGATCCTGCCCAATCTCAAGCAGGTGGTGGTGTCGTCGAACATGTGGCAGTCGGCCGAGGACGGCGGGCCGTTCCTGTTCATCCAGGCGCTGCTGCGCACCGCGACCATCCCGACCTACCTGCGTGACGACTGGTACCGCGACTGGGGTTCCATCGAACGCTACGACCGGGTCGTACCCGAGTCACAGGCCCCCGACGCCGTCGTCGACGAGGGCTCGATGCGGGTATACGGATGGAGTCGCGTCGGACCGATCAGGGCGTTGCCGTGATTGGGGCCATGAAGAACGACGTGAGGATTGCCCGCTGGGTCGCGACGGTCGCCGGCCTGATCGGGTTCGTGCTGTCGATCGCGACGCCGCTGCTGCCCGTCGTCCAGACCACCGCCACGTTGAACTGGCCGCAGAACGGTCAGCTCAACAACGTTACCGCGCCGCTGATTTCGCAGGTCCCGGTGAACATGACGGCGACGGTGCCCTGCGAGGTGGTGCGCTCGATGCCCCCATCGGGCGGGCTGGTGCTGGGTACCGCGCCGGAGGCCGGCAAGCAGGCCGCACTGAACGCAATGCTGGTGAACGTCACCGCCACCCGCGTCGACGTGATCGTCCGCAATGTGGTGGTGGCCAGCGTTCCCCGGGCCCGCGTCGTTTCGCCGCAATGCCAGCGCATCGAGATCACCTCGTCGGAGGCCGGCACGTTCGCCACCTTCGTCGGGCTGACCAACGCGTCCGGTAAGGAGTTGCGCAGCGGGTTCTCCGACCCGAACCTGCGGCCGGCGATCGTCGGGGTGTTCACCGAACTGACCGGTCCCGCACCGCCGGGACTGTCGTTCTCGGCCACCGTCGACACCCGGTTCTCCACCAAGCCAACCGTTTTGAAGCTGACCGCGATGGTGCTGGCGATCGCGGCCACGGTGGTGGCGTTGGTGGCCTTGTGGCGCCTGGACCAACTCGACGGCCGACGGATGCGGCGGGTCATCCCGGCGCGGTGGCGCACCTTCACTCTTACCGACATCACCGTGGTCGGCGGGTTCCTGCTGTGGCATGTGATCGGCGCGAACTCGTCGGACGACGGCTACATCCTCGGCATGGCCCGGGTCGCCGGGCACGCCGGCTACATGTCGAACTACTTCCGATGGTTCGGCAGCCCGGAGGACCCGTTCGGCTGGTACTACAACCTGCTGGCGCTGATGACGTCCGTCAGCGACGCCAGCATTTGGATCCGGCTGCCGGATCTCGTTGCGGGGCTGGTGTGTTGGCTGCTGCTGTCCCGTGAGGTGCTGCCCCGGCTCGGCCCGGCGGTGGCCTCTCGCAAGGCCGCCGTGTGGGCGGCGGGCCTGGTGCTGCTGGCGGCGTGGATGCCGTTCAACAACGGCCTGCGGCCCGAAGCCATCATCGCGACCGGCGCACTGATCACCTACGTGCTCATCGAACGGGCCATCGTGTCCGGCCGGATGACGCCCGCGGCGCTTGCCATCTTGACCGCCGCGTTCACGCTCGGCATCCAGCCCACCGGGCTGATCGCGGTCGCCGCGCTGCTCGCCGGCGGCCGGCCGATCCTGCGCATCCTGGTGCGACGCCGTCAACTCGTCGGCACCTGGCCGCTGGTGGCGCCGCTGCTGGCCGCAGGCACCGTCATTCTCACCGTGGTTTTCGCGGACCAGACGCTGGCAACGGTGTTGGAAGCCACCAGAATTCGCACGGAAGTCGGGCCCAGCCAGGAATGGTACACCGAGAACCTGCGCTACTACTACCTGATCCTGCCGACGGTGGACGGCTCGCTGTCGCGGCGGTTCGGCTTCCTGATCACCGCATTGTCGCTGTTCGCTTCGATGTTCATCATGTTGCGGCGCAAGCGGATTCCGGGTGTGGCGCGCGGACCCGCGTGGCGGCTGATGGGCGTCATCGTGGGCACCATGTTCTTCCTGATGTTCACCCCGACCAAGTGGGTGCACCACTTCGGGTTGTTCGCGGCGGTGGGCGCCGCGATGGCGGCACTGGCCACGGTGCTGGTGTCGCCGGCGGTGCTGCGCTGGTCGCGCAACCGGATGGCGTTCCTGGCGGCGCTGCTGTTCGTGCTGGCGCTGTGCTTTGCCACCACCAACGGCTGGTGGTACGTGTCGAGCTACGGCGTTCCGTTCAACAACGCGACGCCGAAGATCGGCGGAATCACGATCAGCACGATCTTTTTCGCGCTGTTCGCCGTCGCGGCCGTGTACGCGATCTGGCTGCACTTCGCCGCCCGCGACCACGGCGAGGGCCGCATCGCGCGGGCGCTGACTGCCGCACCGATCCCGATCGCCGCCGGCTTCATGGTGCTGGTGTTCGTCGCGTCGATGGTGGTCGGTGTGGTGCGTCAGTACCCGACGTACTCCAATGCGTGGGCCAACCTGCGGGCGTTCACCGGTGGTTGCGGGCTGGCCGACGACGTGCTCGTCGAGCCCGACACCAATGACGGTTTCCTGACGCCGCTGCCCGGAAACTATGGGACACTCGGCCCACTGGGTGGAGTAGGCGCCGTCGGATTCACTCCGAACACCGTGCCCGAACACATTGTGGCCGAAGCGATCCGGATGACCGAGCCGCAGCCGGGCACCGACTACGACTGGGACGCGCCGACAAAGCTCGATACGCGTGGCATCAACGGCTCAACGGTGCCACTGCCCTACGGCCTCGACCCCGCGCGGGTTCCGATCGCCGGCAGCTACGTCGAAGGGCCGCAGCAGCAGAGCCGGCTGACCTCGGCCTGGTATGAGCTGCCACCACCCGACGCCGCTCATCCACTGGTAGTCATCACCGCGGCGGGCACGATCGCCGGCAACAGCGTGCTCAACGGGCACACCGACGGTCAGACCGTCGAGCTGGAGTACGCGCGGCGAGGGCCCGACGACGCGCCGGCGCCGGCGGGCCGCCTGGTACCCGACGACATCGGACCCACCCCGTCGTGGCGCAACCTGCGATTCGCCCGCTCCGACATACCGTCCGACGCGGTCGCGATCCGGGTGGTCGCCGAGGACCTGTCGTTGTCACAGGGCGACTGGGTGGCGGTTACACCGCCGCGGGTACCGGAGCTGCGGTCGCTGCAGGAGTACGTCGGTTCGGATGAGCCGGTGTTGATGGACTGGGCGGTGGGTCTGGCCTTTCCATGCCAGCAGCCGATGCTTCACGCCAACGGCGTCACCCAGATTCCGGCTTTCCGGATCACACCCGACTACACCGCCAAGAAGCAGGACACCGACACCTGGGAGGACGGCCGCAACGGCGGGCTGCTCGGCATCAGCGACCTGCTGCTGCGGGCCCACGTGATGGCGACGTATCTGTCGCAGGACTGGGGTCGCGACTGGGGTTCATTACGCAAGTTCGACACGATCGTCGACGCGCAGCCGGCCACGCTGGAGTTCGGTACCGCGACCCACAGCGGGCTCTGGAAACCCGGCGAAATCCGCATCGGGGCGTAGCGTTTCCCGATGGCGGTATGTTGCTCTTGTGCCTGACGACGCCGACCGGCTGTGGGTCGGCTCGATGCCCGATGCCTACGACCGACTCCTCGGACCGGTCGTGTTCCGCCCGTTCGCGCTGGAACTCGCTCGCCGGGTCGCCCCATTCCAGCCGCGCCGAACGCTGGAGCTGGCGGCCGGCACCGGACAGCTGACCCGCGAGCTGAGCCGGACGCTGGCCGAAACCGACCTGGTCGCCACCGATTTCAACGACGCGATGGTCCGCTACGGCGCCGATCGGGTACCGACCGCCAGATGGGAACGCGCCGATGCCCAGCACCTACCCTTTCCCGACGAGTCGTTCGACCTGATCGTCTGCCAGTTCGGCGTCATGTTCTTCCCCGACAAACGCGCCGCCTTCGCCGAGTCCCGTCGCGTGTTGGCACCGGGAGGACGGCTCGTGTTCAACACCTGGGACTCAGTCGACAAGCATGACTTCTCCCGCGCGCTCGTCGCCGGTCTCGAACAGGCGTTTCCGGCCGACCCGCCGCGATTCGTCGTGGCGGTGCCGCACGGGTACGCCGATCCCGACGCCGTCGAGGCCGACCTGGTTGCGGCCGGATTCATTTGTGAGGCAAGCAAATCGGTGACGCTGGAAGGTGTCGGGTCGGCGGCCGAGGTCGCGACTGGATTCTGCACCGGCACCCCGCTGCGCGCCGAGATCGAGGACCGCGCAGACCTCGAGGAAACCACCGAGTTCATCGCCGAGTGGATGACCGCTCAACTCGGCGCCGGCCCGGTGCGGGGCCGCATGGCGGCGCACGTCTTCCAGGCAGGCAAACCAGGCGCTAGCCGGTGACGCGCTGGATGTAGACCACGCGGCTGCCGAAAACGATGTCCTGCACCGACCTTCGCTGTCGGTCGACGGCGACCCAGATCAATCCCAGCGGAAAGAGCACGTAGGCGACGGCGCGCAGCAGCGCCACCGCCGGACTGAGCCGTGGCGAGCGACGCCCGACCACCTGCAATCCCATCGCGACCGCGCCTACGGTGCACCCCGATACCGCCCAGCAGCCGGTCAGGTACGCCACCGAGACGAACACCGTGACCGCGGTCGAGAAGATGCCGTTGAGGGCCGGAAAACTGAACGAGGTGGGGTTGAGCGCCAACCTCATCAGGACCAGGCCCAGATAGAGCGCCGCCATGATGACCATCACGACCAGTATGTCGATGAGCGCGGCCACCCCCCGGCTGACGATTCCGGCGTTGTTCACCGAGGTTCCTGGTTGCGCCCCAGCAGCCGGTCGACGAATCCCGTGACCATGTCGTCGGCGCGCTCGCCCTGGATACGTACATCGGTCATCACATCCGCGGTCACCGTTCCGGTGGATTCCCGGATTATCGCCGGCAGGTCGACGCCGTCGATGACGTCATTGGCCAGCCCGATCAGGTCCACGCGGGCGATAGCGGCGTCCAGGTCGACCCGCGCGACCACGGAGTCGACGTCGACGCGCGCGAGGATCGCGTCGATATCGAAATCAGCCGCGATGGCGTTGATGTCGACCCTTTCACGGACCAGCGCCGTCACGTCGACCTCGTCGAGCACGAGTTCCACGACCTGGGTTGCGATGGCCGACACCAGCGCCCGGAAGGGGTCGCGGGCCTGGGTGATGACCTGTTCGCCGCGTTTGGACAGTTCGGAGACCCCGTCACGCAGCCGCGGGCCGACCACCGGCAGCCGTTCGCACGTGCGGTAGACGGCCACCGCACCTCCCGCCGCGCTCGCCACCGCCCCCGCGGCGAGGGACACCCCGGGCTGTTTCAGCATGTCATTGAGGCTGGCCACTCCCGCATCGTAGTCGCGACCACTCCGGCTGTTACCCCGCGCGAGCGTCGACGTTTGTACGCGAATCCCGTCGTGTCGCCGCGCAGACACGGTCGCTCGCGGAATTGGGAGGTGCCCCCAGCTCGCGGGAATTAGATCGGGATCAGGCCGTGCTTGCGCTGGACCCGCTTGATCTGCTTGTCCCGCAACAGGCGTAGCGCTCTGCGAAGCTGCAGCCGGGTTTCGTGCGGCTGGATCACCGCGTCGATGAAGCCGCGCTCGGCGGCGATGTACGGGATCGCCATGTTGAGGTTGTAGCCCTCGATGAAGTCGGCGCGGATCTTCTGCACCTCGGGCGCGGTCGGGTCCGGGAACCGCTTCACCAGCAGCTGCGCGGCACCCTCGGCGCCGATCACCGCGATCCGCGCCGTCGGCCAGGCGAAGTTCAGGTCGGCGGTCAGTTGCTTGGACCCCATCACCGCATACGCGCCGCCGTAGGACTTGCGGATGGTGATCGTCACCTTCGGCACGTCGGCCTCCACCACGGCGTAGAGGAACCGGCCGCCGCGCTTGATGATGCCGTTCTTCTCCTGTTCGACGCCGGGCAGGAAGCCGGGGGTATCAACCACGAAAACCAGTGGGATGTTGAAGGAGTCGCAGAACCGGACGAACCGCGCCGCCTTGTCGGAGGCCTCGTTGTCGATCGCGCCCGACATCACCATCGGCTGGTTGGCGACCACACCGACCGGCCGGCCGTCGACGCGGGCGTAGCCGGTGATCATGGCCTGCCCGGCCTGCGCGGCCACGTCGAGGAAGTCGCCGTCGTCGAAGATCCGCAACAGGATCTCGTGCATGTCGTAGGCCGTGTTGTCTGCGTCCGGCACGATCGCATCCAGCTCGAGGTCATGCGGGGTGGTCTCGGGCTCCATGCCGGGGTTGATAACCGGCGCATCGTCAAAGGTGTTGGCGGGCAGGAATTCCAGGAAGTCGCGGACGTATTGGAACGCGTCCTTCTCGGAGTCGACGACCTGGTGGATGTTGCCGTACTTGGCCTGATACTCCGCACCGCCGAGTTCGTCGAGGGTGACGTCCTCGCCGGTGACGTCCTTGATCACGTCCGGGCCCGTGACGAACATGTAGCCCTGGTCGCGCACGGCCACCACCAGGTCGGTCTGGATCGGCGAATACACCGCTCCCCCAGCGCATTTGCCGAGAATGATGGAGATCTGCGGCACCAGGCCGGAAAGCAGCTCGTGACGACGGCCCAGTTCGGCGTACCAGGCCAGCGAGGTCACCGCGTCCTGGATGCGCGCGCCGCCGGAGTCGTTGATGCCGATGATCGGGCAGCCGACCATCGCCACCCACTCCATCAGCCGCGCCACCTTGCGGCCGAACATCTCCCCGACCGTGCCACCGAAAACCGTTTGGTCGTGCGAGAACACGCCGACCGGCCGGCCGTTGACGGTGGCGTGCCCGGTGACCACCCCGTCGCCGAAAAGCGCGTTGGGGTCGCCGGGCGTACGGGCCAGCGCACCGATCTCGAAGAAGCTGCCGGGGTCGACGAACGCGTGGATGCGCGAGCGGGCGCTCGGAATGCCCTTCTTGTCGCGTTTGGCGGCGGCCTTCTCACCACCGGGTTCCTTTGCCAGCTCCAGCTTTTCACGGAGTTCGGCAAGTTTTTCCGCGCTGGTGGTCGGGGGGTGGGTGGGCAATGAATCCGCGGTCACTTGGCCTGCTGCTCCTCAGCCTCGATGCGGTTGATCGCCTCGCTCATGTGCGAACCGACCTTGGCGATGTATGGCTCGTCGATCGCCTGGATGTGCTCGCCGCCGATCGGCACCACCTCCAGCTCGGACACGAACTCGCCCCAGCCGCCGTCCGGTTTGCGGATCGCGTAGCGCGGCTCGAAAACGATCGCGTCGTCGTGATAGCGGTCGGCCATGTACAGCGTGACGTGCCCGTCGTACGGCTCGATCTCAACGGTGTCCAGCGCCCGGTTGTCCAGGTACGACGTGCGCTGGTGCTCGATGATGCCGCCGGGGATCTGCACCCCGCTCTCCTTGACGGCGTCCAGGACGAACTTCACCTGACCCTCGTCGTCGAGTTCCTCGAGCTGCTCGTACGGAATCGCCGGGATCTGCACGTTGAACGTCCGCTCCGCGAACCGTGCGTAGCGCTCCCAGCGCCTGCGGGTCTCCTCTTTGGTCTGCGGGATCTCCTCGCCCGCGCGCACCGTGTCGATCAAGCCGACGAAGCGCACGCCGGCGCCGGCTTGCTTGAGGCCGATCGCGCAGGCGTAGGCCAGTGCCCCGCCGAGTGACCAGCCGGCCAGGATGAAGGGCCCGTTGCCCTGCAGCTCGATCAGCTTCGGCACGTACTCGGCCGCGCGCTCCTTGATGGAGCCCTCGACCCGCTCGATGCCGTACATCGGGGTGTCCGGCGGCAGCCGCTTCAGCAGCGGCTCGTAGACCACGGTCGAGCCGCCCGCGGGGTGGAACACGAACACCGGGACCTTGTCGGACCGTTCTTCGCGGGCCCGGATCACACGGACGAAACCGTCGAGCTGACCGGCCTCGAGGTAGTCGCGCACGGTGGTGGCCAGCGCCTCGATGGTCGGCGCGGACATCACGTCCTCGACGGTGATGGTGCCTTCGGCGCGCTCGGAGAGCCGCTGCGCCATCTTGGCCACGGTCTCGTCGTCGAGCGCGGGCAGCGCGTTGAAGATACCGCCCGGCGACTTACCCGTGACGATCGCCCAGGTCGCGAACGTGACCCGCTCGGCGGCGTCGCGCGGCGGCACGTCGGAGCCCAACGCGTCGGCGACCGCCTGCTGGTTCAGGACCTGGGCGGCCGCAGCGGCGGGTGACTGTGCCGCAGGGCCGGACGGGTCGGTGGGCGGCGGCGGGATCTCCAGCTCCGACGCCGGGGCGTCCGGCTCGGCCGGCGATTCCGGCGCGGCCTCGGTTGCCGGCGTCGTGCCGCTGAGAAGCGCGGCCTGCTCGGCGGCGATCTCGTCGGGCGTCTTGGTCTGCTGGTACTCGTGCAGCTGTTCCACCTCGTCGCGGTGCTCGATCGCGTACTGGATGAGCTTCTCGACGGCGTACAGGTTGGCGTCGCGCACGGCCTGCAGCTGGATCGGCGGCAGGTCGAAGTCGTACTCGACGCGGTTCTTGATCCGCACCGCCATCAGCGAGTCCAGGCCGAGCTCGATCAGCGGCACCTCCCACGGCAGGTCCTCGGGCTCGTAACCCATGGCCGCCGACACGATGGTGGCCAGTCGCTGACCGACGGTCTCACCGCTGCCCGGGGACCACTTCTGGAAGCCCGCACCCATGCCGGCGCCCTGCGCCAGGTGGTCGGACAGGATCTCGGCGTCCGACTCCTCCTGAGCGGCCTCGGCCTCGGCGACCGGCGCCTCCACAGCCGAAACCGGCTGCGCCACAACAGCTCCCGCACCGACCGCGGTGGGCAGCGTGGACGCCTGGCCGGCGCGGGTGACGATGGCGTCGTAGACGAGCGTGAAGGACTCGTCGATGCGGGCATGCACCTGCACGGTGGCACCGCCGGGGTGACGGGTCAGCGTCGTCACCAGCCGCGAGTTCTCACCCGGCACCGCGCGCTGCTCGAACGCCGTCAGTTTCGCATCCGGAAGCACTTGGGCCGCAGCGGCTTTCACCAACGCAGCCAGATCCGTCTCACCGCGCGGCGCGTACTCCCAGACGTGGCGGCCGTCGGGCATCGCCACGTGGGTGCCGGGCATGAACACCGAGCCGTCGCCGGAGAACCGGGCCTCCAGCCAGTGCGGCTTGCGGCGGAACCGCGTCGGCGGGATGTTCGCATACTCGCCGCGGTCAAACAGAGTACGGAAGTCCAGGTCGTGGCCGTGCACGAACAGCTGGGCCATCGCCGCGGTCATCGCGTCGACCTCGTCCTGCTTGCGGGCCAGCGTCGCGATCAGCTGCGCATCATGCAAACCTGCGGCAGCCGTTGTCAGTCCAACCTGCATCAGCGCGACCGGGTTGGGCGCCAACTCAAGGAACGTGGTGTGCCCGTTGTCGACGGCGTTGCGCACGCCCTGGGTGAAGTGGACGCTGTGCCGCAGGCCCTTCTTCCAGTAGTCGACGTCGTGGATGGGCTCGCCGCCCGGCCGGATGTAGGTGCCTTCGTGCACCGTCGAGAAGATGCCGACCGTCGGCGACATCGGCTCGATGCCCTGCAGCTCGGCCGCCAGCTCGCCGAGCAGCGGGTCCATCTGCTGGGTGTGGCTGGCGCCCTTGGTCTGGAACTTGCGGGCGAACTTGCCCTCCTTCTCGGCCCGCTCGATGATCGCGTCCACCTGTTCGGGCGGACCGCCGATCACCGTCTGGGTCGGCGCGGCGTACACGCACACCTCGAGGTCGGGGTAGTCGGAGAACACCGTCTTGATCTCTTCGGCGGAGTACTCGACCAGCGCCATCAGCCGGATGTACTCGCCGAACAGCATGGCCTCGCCCTCGCCCATCAGGTGCGAGCGGGAGCAGATGGCGCGGGTGGCGTCGGCCAGCGACAGCCCGCCGGCGAAGTACGCCGATGCGGCCTCGCCGAGCGACTGGCCAACCACCGCAGCGGGTTTGGCGCCATGCGCCTTGAGCAGCTCACCGAGCGCGATCTGGATCGCGAAGATGGTGACCTGCGTGGTCTCGATGCCGTAATCCTGCGAGTCGTCGAGGATCAGCTCGACGACGGAGTACCCGAGCTCGTCCTGGACCAGTGCGTCGACCTTGTTGACCCGCTCGGCGAAGGTCTCGTTGCGCAGATACAGGCTCTTGCCCATCTTGCGGTGCTGTGCGCCGAAACCAGCCAGCACCCACACCGGCCCGTTGGTGACCGGTCCGTCGGCGCTGAACACGGTCGGGTTCTGCTTGCCCCCGGCCAGCGCGCGCAGGCCCTTGACCGCCTCGTCGTGGTCGTGGGCGAGCACCACCGCGCGCGAACGACCGTGGTTGCGGCGCGACAGTGAACGGCCGATGGACTCCAGCGAGGACGCCCGGCCCTCGGGACTGTCGATCCAGTCGGCCAGCTCGGCGGCGGCGGCCCTCTTACGGGAGGTCAGGAACGCCGAAACTGCAAGCGGCACAACGGGTGTGGGCTGCTCGTCGGCCTCGAGTTCCTCACGCGCCACCTCCAGTAGCCGCTTGGCCTCATCGGTCAGGCCGGGCAGTTCGGGTTCGCGTTCGTCGGTGTCGAACTGGTGTTGACCCAGTGCGGCGCCGTCGTTGTCGTCATCGTCGTGAATGAACTCGCCGTACTCGTCCATCCGGACGCCGCCGACATAAAGGGCGTCGGCCTCCGACTTGGCCGGTTCGGCGACGATCTGCTCCGGTTCCGGTTCGGGTTCAACGAGATCCGATGGCAACACCTCGCGCAGCACCAGGTGCGCGTTGGCGCCGCCGAAGCCGAAGCCCGACACTCCGGTGATAGCGTGGCCGCTGTATCGGGGCCAGTCGGTGACGGTGTCGGCCACCTTCAGGTGCACCGCGTCGAAGTCGATGTAGGGGTTAGGCCCGGTGTAGTTGATCGACGGCGGCAACTTGTCGTTCTTGAGCGCCAGCGTCATCTTCGCCAGGCTGGCCGCGCCGGCCGCCGACTCCAGGTGTCCCACATTGGATTTCACCGCACCTAGCAGTGCAGGCTTGTCGGCGGAACGGCCCCTGCCGACCACCCGACCCAGCGCGTCGGCCTCGATCGGGTCACCCAGGATGGTGCCGGTGCCGTGCGCCTCGATGTAGTCGACGTCGCGCGGGTTGATGCCGGCGTCCTTGTAGGCCTTGCGCAGCACGTCGGCCTGCGCGTCGGGGTTGGGCGCCAGCAGGCCGTTGGACCGGCCGTCATGGTTGACCGCGCTGCCCGCGATGACCGCCAGGATCTCGTCACCGTCGCGGCGGGCGTCGGCGACGCGCTTGAGCACCAGCATGCCGCCACCCTCGGAGCGGGCGTAGCCGTCGGCGTCCTGCGAGAACGATTTGATCCGGCCGTCGGAGGCCAGCACGCCGCCGACCTCGTCGAAGCCGACCGTCACCAGTGGGGTGATCAACGCGTTGACCCCGCCGGCGAGCACCACGTCGGCCTCGCGCGCGCGCAGCGCCGCCACGCCCTGGTGCACGGCGACCAGCGAGCTCGAACACGCGGTGTCGATGGCCACCGACGGCCCGCGGAAGTCGTAGAAGTAGGACACCCGGTTGGGGATGATCGAACTCGCGGTGCCGGTGATCGCGTACGGGTGCGCGACGGTGGGGTCGGACATCGCCAGGAAGCTGTAGTCGTTGGTGCTGCTGCCGACGTAGACGCCGACGCTCTCGCCGCGCAGCGCCGACGCCGGGATACGCGCGTTCTCGAGCGCCTCCCATGTCAGCTCCAGCGCCATCCGCTGCTGCGGGTCGATGTTGTCGGCCTCCATCTTCGACAGCGCGAAGAACTCGGCGTCGAAGCCCTTGATGTCCGACAGGTAGCCACCGCGGGTGCGGGCCTTGGCGACCCGCTCGGCCAGCCGTGGTTCCTCGAGGAACTCGATCCAGCGGCCCTCGGGCAGGTCGGTGATCGCGTCGCGGCCCTCCAGCAGGGCCTGCCACGTCTCCTCGGGGGTGTTCATGTCGCCGGGGAAGCGGGTGGACAGGCCCACGATCGCGATGTTCGGATTCCTCATCCACGTCGCGCGACCAATCGGGAATCGGCGTCGTCGCTCGTCCTCGATCTCGGGTTCGCCCTCGATGATGACCGTGGCCAACGACTCGATGGTGGGATGGCGGAAGGCCACCGTTGCGGTCAGCGTCACACCGGTGAGGTCCTCGATGTCGCTGGCCATCGCCACCGCGTCACGCGAGGACAGACCGAGCTCGACCATCGGGGTGGAGTCGTCGATACCGTCGGCGGACTGGCCGGTGGCGTTCGCGATCCAGTTGCGCAGCCAGTCGCGCATCTCTTGGATCGTCATGTCGGTGCGCGCCGGTGTCACCGCTCGTTCGGGCGCGAGTGTGAAAGCGGAGTCCTGCTCGCCGGCGGGCGGTTCGTCGCCTCCCGATTGCGAATCCAGTTCTGTATCAGCCATGTTGATCACCTTCGAGCCCGTCGGCGGCTCACATCGTTGGGCGGTTGAGTCGGCGGTCAGTCCGTCGCATCCGGGAACGCGTTGGCGATCTTGCCGGTTCGCAGGCTGCCGTCCAGATAGGCAGACCGGCAGGCGCGGCGGCCGATCTTGCCGCTGGAGGTCCGCGGGATCGCGCCCGCGGGGGTGAGCAGCACGTCGCGCACGGTGACGCCGTGGCGCACCGCGATCGCGGCGCGAATGTCGTCGGCGATCGGACCCATATCGAGCTTGTGCGCGCCGGGGGCCCGCTCGCCCACGATCACCAACTGCTCGGAGATGTCGTCGGGGTCGAACCTCAGCCCCGAGTGCGTGTTCTCGAATACCTCGGCCGGCAGCTGGTTGGCCGGCACCGAGAACGCCGCGACGAAGCCTGTGCGCAGCGCCTTGGTCGACTCCTGCGCCGAGTACTCCAGGTCCTGCGGGTAGTGGTTGCGGCCATCGATGATCACCAGGTCCTTGACCCGGCCGGTGATGTACAGCTCGCCGTCGTAGTAGGTGCCGTAGTCGCCGGTCCGCACCCAGAGCGCATCATCGGAAGCACCCTCGGCGTGCGACGGGTTGGTCCGCGACTTGAGGATGTTCTGGAACGTCTCGGACGTCTCGTCCTTCTTACCCCAGTAGCCGGTGCCCATGTTCTGACCGCTGATCCAGACCTCGCCGATCTGGCCGTCGGGCAGTTCGGTGGCGGTGTCCGCGTCAACGATGGTGGCCCATTCGGCTACACCGATTTTCCCGGCGCCCGCTTGCGCTACGGCGCTCGGCGCGTCGGCCGGGACCTCGACGAAGCGGCCGTTGTTCAGCGCGTCGCGGTCGACGTGGATGATCGTGGGCGTCTCACCCATCGGCGTGGTGGACACGAACAGCGTCGCCTCGGCCAGGCCGTAGGACGGCTTGATCGCCTTCTCCTGGAACCCGTACGGCCCGAACGCCTCGTTGAACTTGCGCATCGACGCCGCCGACACCGGCTCGCTGCCGTTCAGGATGCACTTGATCTTGGACAGGTCCAGCGGTGGCTCGCCATCCTTTGGCAGGCCACGCACCGCAGCGTGCTCGAAGGCGAAGTTGGGCGCAACGGAGATCACTCCACCTGTGTCCCCGGGCTTCGCCGACATCTCGCGCATCCAGCGGATGGGCCTGCGGACGAACGCGGCCGGCGTCATGAACGTGACGTAGTGGCCGATCATCGGCGACAGCAAGACGGTGATCAGGCCCATGTCATGGAAGAACGGCAGCCAGGACACACCCCGGTCGCCCTCCTCACCGTCGAGGGCCTCGATCACCTGCACCACATTGGTGGCCAGGTTCAGGTAGGTGATCTGCACGCCGGTGGGTATGCGGGTCGAGCCCGACGTGTATTGCAGGTAGGCGATGGTCTCGCGGTCGATATCGACGGGCTGCCACGTCGCGCCGACGTCGTTCGGTACCGCGTCAACGGCGATGACACGCGGGCGCTCTTTGGCCGGGCGTGAACGGAAGAATTTCCGCACACCTTCGGCGGCGTCGGTAGTCGTCAGAATGGCCGACGGGTGGCAGTCGTCGAGCACGGCGTGGAGACGGCCGACGTGGCCCGGCTCGTTGGGGTCGAACAGCGGCACCGCGATGCGGCCGGCGTACAAGGTGCCGTAGAACGCGACGAGGTAGTCGAGATTCTGCGGGCACAAGATGGCGACCCGGTCGCCGGGCTCGGTCACCTGCTGCAGGCGGGCGCCGACGGCGCGGTTGCGCACCCCGAACTCGGCCCAGTTCAGATCCCGCTCGGCGCCCTCGCGTTCGGTCGAGAAGTCCAGGAATCGGTATGCGAGTTTGTCTCCACGCACCTTGGCCCATCGCTCGATGTGACGGACCAGGTTTCCGTTGTCCGGAAACACGATCTGTCCGTCCTTGACAAACGGGTTATGGAACCCCATCACACTCTCCTGTCAAAACCACATTGGGTCGCCGCAGTCTGTCAGTCGGCCGCGCGAACCCCAAACCTCAAGATCGTACCGAGGCTTTGGACGTTCACCGTCCGGTCAGCCGTCGCTCACCGCTCTTAGTTTTTTCTTAATGTTAGGCGACCGTTTGTCGCGGGCCAAATCGGGAGCGCGCGTGTCTCACCCGTGTTTGGGGTGCGGAGCGTTCTCGATGACTTGCTGCGCCCAGCCCAGTGTCCACTGAGTAGAGGGCTGTCCGTCGAGATTCCAGAAGTCCGGCGTGGCGTATAAGGCATGGACCGGCTGTCCGGCACCGCCGCTGAGCACCTCCAGCGTCTTGGGCAGCTGGGTGATCGAGAAGGCGGACTCGGGCGCGGCGCAGATCAGGTCACCCGTCGCGCAGATCTCATTGGTGCGGTTGTTGAGCATTCCGAAACCGCCCGGACGGGGACCCGTCATCGTCAGCCCCAGCGCCGCCAGCGTGGGCACCTCCTGCAGGGTGATCTCCGCGCCCTGGCCGTCCGGATTCGGGCCGACATCCAGTCCGACGGCCTCCTGGCGACGGCCGTCGGCGATCAATGTCACACCCAGCACCAGGTCCTCGTCGACCGGCCCCCGGCCGTTGCCGATATCGCTGGCCATGTCACCGGCGATCACCGCGCCCTGCGAGAACCCGACCAGCACATAGCTGGTCAGCGGGCAGCGGTTGTTCATGTCCGTCATCGCCCTCACCGCGGCCTGGGAGCCCTCGGCGCGACTGTCGTTGTAGGACATCTGCTTGTCGGCCGACAGCGGATTGTGGAATTGCGCCGTGTAGGGAACGGTGAAGATCTCGACCCGGTCGGCGCCGAATTGCTCACGGATCGGATTGGTGACATTGAGCAACAGCGCGGCCGGGAACTGGACCGGGTTGAACGGGTCGAGCTGCGGCGAGGACTCCCACGTGCCCGGGATCGAGATCAACTGCACATCCGGGCAGCTGGCGTCCTGGAATTCCGGCCGCGGCTTCTTGGTCACCGTCGGCGGCACCGCGGTCGGCGGGACCGCGCTCGGCGGCACGGCGCTGGGCGGCGATTCGGGTCGGCGCACGACGATGATCACGATCGCCACGATCAGCGCCACCACAACAGCCATCGCCCCGGCCGCGATCAGGGCCAGGATGCGGTGACGTTTGCGTCGACTGGTCTTCGCCATGTACTCCTGCTAGCAGAGGTGTTCGGTTGCGATGCGGATGTAGTCGGCCGTCCTGGCGTCGACCTCCGCGGCCGGTGCGGTGGTGCTGCCTGGTTTACGGACGTCGCTGCGCACCAGCGGCAGCACGAAGTCCCACACGGCCGACTCGCCCTGCTTGGCGGCGCGCGCCTGACACACGTAGGAGCCGATGCTCAGCGCCAGCAGGTCATTGGACGGCTGCACGCCGGCGCCGGCAAGCGCGTCCAGGTAGGCGCGCTGCCGCCCGGTCACGATCATGCTGTTCGACTGCGCGCCCGGCGGAGGTGACGGCGTGAGCACCGGGGGCGCGCCGGCCTGCGCATCCGCGCCGGACTGCGCGGTTTCGGACGTTGGCAACGCGATCGTTGCCATCATGTCGTTGGTGATCGCGCAGCCGCTCAGCAGCGCCGCAGCCGACGCGACCAACAAGGCCGACGTCAGGGGCGACCGCCGTACCGTCTGCTGCACCCCTCCAAGGTACCGGCTGCCCAACTCGGCACCGGGTTTGCTTGTCGGCGGTGGCTACTTGATCGCGGCGGTCAGATCGCCCGACATCGCGGCCAGCTGCGGCCCCCAACTCGACCACGCGTGCTCGCCGCCGACCGGGATGTCGAAGTGGCCGTTGCGGCCGCCGACCGAACGATAGTGCTGGTAGAACGACCGGTTGCTGCCCTGCGCCTGGTCGCAGTAGCCGATCATGGCGGCGGGATCGCTGCACGTCAGCGTGGCCGGGCTGAAGACCCACAGCCGGGTGTTGTTGTCCACCAGCAACTGAACGTGGACGTCCGGGTCGTGCCATTTCCACCGGCCCTGCTGTGGCAGACCCCACATGTTGCGGCTGTCGACGCCGCCGTACTGCGCCAGCCCGGCGGTGATCGCGCCGTTCATCGTGGTGTTCGACGGTGTCAGGAAACCCGAGATGGAACCGGCGTAGCGGAAGCGGTCGGGATGGAAGGCGGCCATCATCAACGCGCCGGTGCCGCCCTGCGCGGCGCCGACGATGCCGTGCCCGCCGGGCGCCAGGCCCTTGTTGGCGGCCAGCCAGTCCGGCAGCTCGGACGACAGGAAGGTCTCCCACTGCCGGCTGCCGTCCTGTTCCCAGTTGGTGTAGAGGCTCCAGGCACCGCCCGCGGGTGCGGCCACCGAGATGCCACTGCCGGCGAGTGTGTTCATCGCGCTGCCCGCCGTCACCCAGTTACTGACGTCCGGCGCGGCGTTGAACGCGTCGAGCAGGTACACCGCGTGCGGGCCGCCGGCGAGGAAGGCGACCGGGATGTCGCGTCCCATCGCCGCCGACGGCACCATCAGCTGCTCAACGGCTTCGGCCGTCGCGTTGCTTGTCGTGGCCGTCCACAATCCCGTGGCCACAACCACCGCCAACATCGCCCGTACCAGCCCACGCCACATGCTCAAACCCCTCCAACCCGTCGGGCCCCGTCCGCAAGGTAGTGAATCACATCACCACAGCGGGCCGCGCTGGAAATGGCTGACGGCGGCGACCCCCGAGAGGATCGCCGCCGCCAGACCGTCGTCGAACTGAGCTGCTCCGACTAGCCTCAGGCCGCCGGCGAAGCGCCCAGCACCCGCTGGATGTCGGGCTTCATCTGCTGCAGCTGGGAACCCCAGTAGCCCCAGCTGTGCGTGCCGTTGGACGGGAGGTTGAACACACCGTTCGTGCCGCCCGCGGCGATGTATTTCTCCTGGAATGTCTTGTTGGTCCGCAACGTGAAGCCCTCCAGGAACTTCGCGTTGAACAGGTTGCCCGCGCTGGTGCCGGCGTCCAGGTCGGACGGGTTGCCGTTGCCGCAGTAGACCCAGATGCGGGTTCCGTTGGCGACCAGCTTGTCGATGTTGACCATCGGGTCGTTGCGCTTCCACGCCGGGTCACTCGACGGGCCCCACATGTCCTCGGACTTGAAGCCGCCGGCGTCACCCATCGACAGGTCGACCAGCATCGGCCACCAGCCCTCGGACAGGTTCAGGAAGCCCGACAGCGACGCGGCGTACTGGAACTGGCCCGGGTAGTAGATCGACAGCGTCATCGCCGTCGATCCGGCCATCGACAGACCGACCGCGGCCGTCCTGCTCGAATCGACCCCGTTATTGGCCGCGAGGTACGCGGGCAGCTCCGAGGTCAGGAAGGTCTCCCAGTTGTAGGTGAACGTCCCGGCCTTGCCCGTCGCGGGCTTGTACCAGTTGGTGTAGAAGCTGGACTGGCCGCCGACCGGCATGACCACCGACAGGCCCGAGTCGAGGTACCACTCGAACGCGGCGGTGTTGATGTCCCAGCCGCTGAAGTCCTCCTGCGCGCGCAGGCCGTCGAGCAGATACACCGCGGGCGAGTTCGCCCCGCCGCTCTGGAACTGGACCTTGATGTCGCGGCCCATCGACGCCGACGGCACCATCAGGTACTCGACCGGCAGGCCCGGCCGGGAGAACGCCCCCGCCGTGGCCGAGCCACCGGCGACACCGATCAGGCCGGGCAGCACGGCCGCTGCCAATGCCGCGACCGTGAGCCGGCGCGCCCAGGCGCCGCGCATCTTGCCAACGAACTTCATACTTCTACCTATCCCATCTGTCGTATGCCGCACGCCAATCCCCCGGCCGCGTGCCCGTGTAGTCAACCACACCTTTTGTGATCGCTCTTGCTTGCGCGTTTCGTCGTCCCGCCGCGAGTCAGCCGTTCACCGTGGCGATCAGGTCTGGTTTCAGGGCCTGCAATTGCGCGCCCCAGTAAGCCCAAGAGTGGTTGCCCGCGGACGGGAATTGGAAGGTGGCATTTCGGCCGCCGGCCTGTGCGTATTTCTCCTGGAATCGCTTGTTGCTGCCGATTGCCAGTGTCTCGAGGCTGTTGGCGTTGAACGCCTGGTTGGGGTCGGCGTTCTCGTCCAGCGGCGTAGAGCCACCGGGCGCGCAGTAGATCCACAGCCGGGTGCCGTTGGCCGCGATCCGCGCGACCTGCTCGACCGGGTCGTTGCGCTTCCACGCCGGGTCCCATGGCGGGCCCCACATGTTGTCGACGTTGAATCCGCCGGCGTCGAGCATGGCGACGCGGATGGCCTGCTTCATGAACGTCGTCGACGGGTTGAGGAAGCCCGACAGCGACGCGGCGTAGCTGAACTGTCCCGGGTGGAAGGCCGACAGGATCAGCGCGGCGCCGCCGGCCATCGACAGGCCCACGATCGCGTTGCCCGTTGTGGAGATCTGCTTGTCGGCGGCCAGCCAGGCCGGCAGCTCATTTGTGAGGAAGGTCTCCCACTTGTAGGTGAAGGTCTGCTTGTTGAAGCTCGACGGCGAATACCAGTCGGTGTAGAAGCTGGACTGCCCGCCCACGGGCATCACCACCGAGACGCCGGACTGGTGGAACCACTCGAACGCCGGGGTGTTGATGTCCCAGCCGTTGTAGTCTTCCTGCGCGCGAAGGCCGTCGAGCAGATAGACGGCCCTGGGGCCGCCGGGCTGGAACTGCACCCGGATGTTGCGGCCCATCGCCGTCGAGTAGACGTCCAGGTACTCCACCGGAAGGCCCTCGCGGCTGAATGCCCCGGCCGTCGCCGAACCGCCCCCCACCCCCACCAGCGCCGGAACTATCACCACCGCGCCGACTGCGGCAGTCAGGCGACGCAGCCACGCGCTGCGCGCAGCCTTAACAGTCAACTTCCTAGCCATCCTTTTGCTCTAACCATCCGTCCACGTGTCCAGCGTTGCGCCAGGGCGCTGCTCGCGGTGTGTCACACCTGACTTGGGTATCGCCGCAATATCGCCGCAGCGTTACCAAAAACCGAACCCCGTCAGCTAACAAATAAATAACGCTAGGGGCCCGTAGCCGGTAAGCCAGTGTAAGCGGCGCCCCCGGATTCGGGCACATCGAGCCCGCACCGGACGAGTTCGTAAAGTGGCACCCGATCGATGCGATAAGTCGTGAATTGGTGTGCATGCAGGAGGTTTGACAGGAACCGGCGCGGCGACATCGGGCTTCGGACCGAAGTGAGAACGGTTTCGGTGGCGGGGCACTTCAACGCCTCCGTCGCCTGGGCGATCCAGTCCTCGTCGAGGTACTGCGGGAGGTACGGATCGGTCTTCAGGAAAGGCCCGTCGGCCACCGCCCAGTCCGGGAACAGGTTCTTGTCGTGCCCGATCCGGCCGTCTTCAAGCCGCCCCGTATGAGCGGCCAACGTATTTGCCAGCCCGATCTGATCGAGCACCCGGACATCCAGGCCGACGTTCATACCCAGCATGCCGAGGTTGGTGAAAAATACTGTATGCGGACCCTTTCGGTCCTCCTCGGGGATCGGCGGTGCGCCCGGCGGCGGCGGAGGCGGCGGTACCGCGGGCACCACGTCCCACACGTCGTAGTTGCCGGACGGCAGCAGCAGTGCACCGTCGGGTGTGTTGTTCAGCGCCACCAGCACCGCGCGCATCCGCGGGTAGTCCAGGTAGTCGGCGGCGGTCAGCGGGTGCGCATTACCGGTGGCCTGCGCGTAGAACCGCCGCTCGTCGACGATGCCCGAGTAGGTGACGCGGGTCGCGTCGGCCCCCATCCCCGGCGAGTTTGCGGCCCATAGTGACCAGCCGACCACGGCCAGCCACAGCGCGCTGGTGGCGCCGGCCAGTAGATAACCCGTTTCGCGGGTGAATTTCGTCCCGCCCGGCAGTACGACGGGAATTACGGCAATGGGTGCCAACAGGCAAAACAAGGGCGTCAGCAAAACCCGCCCATGCATAAAGTCGCCGCCTGTGCGAATCCAGTAGATGGCCTGCAGCAGCCCGCTGACGACGATGAAACCCACCACGGCGGCCGGGCTCTGGACCGTGCGGGCCAGCGACCCGTAACCGGGCGGCACCGCGCGGCGGATCCACCAGGGGCGGGTGCGGGTGATGAGCAGCACCGCGGCCATCGCCAGCAGCAGCACCGCGGGCACCCACAGCAGATAGGGCCCGTTGAAGTTGGCCAGGTAGATGAAGCCCTGCGGCCACTTGGCGCCCGAGGCCTCCTTGGCCAGCGCCGTGCCCGGCACCAGAAGGGCGTAGTAGCCCATCCGGAAGATCTCATAGCCGACCGGCAGCAGCCCGCCGGCGACGACGATCAGGGCGCGCCGTCGCCAACCGCGGGCCGCGATCAGCATCATGATCAGCGCCAGCCCGCCGAGCAGTGCCAGTTCCGGGCGCACCAGCACGCTCAGGCCCGCGACGAACGCCAGTGCCGCGTCGAAGTAGCCGCTCACCACGTTGTGCGGCGGGTCCTCGACCACGCGGCCCGCCCACGTTGCTCCCCGGGTCGCTGCGCTCCTGCCCGCCGGAGGGCTGCCGCGCCGGGCCAGCGCCGGTGGGACGCCGCGACGGGCCAGCGCCGGCCGCGATTGCGTGACGGGGTCGGCGCGCAGGGCCTGTGACCAGCAGACCATCATCCACCACAGCAGGCCCAGATAGGCCAGCACCAAACCGTTTTCCAGCCCCGAGGTAGCGAAGTCGCGGGCGGGCGGTATCGCGATGTAGACCAGAGCGCCGGCGGGCAGCAGCAGCGCCCGCCGCCCCTGCAGACTCGGCGCGAACAGCCGACCGGCGCCGAGCATGGCCAGCACCACACCGACAACGCTGAGCACCAGCGCCAGCACCAACGCGACATACTCCAGCCGCACCGGACCGCCGATCCAGCCGCCCAGGTAGATCAGGTAGGTCCACACCGTCGACGTATTTGCCTCCACCCGCTCGCCCGCGTTGAACACCGGCCCGTTGCCGGCCAACAGGTTTCGCACCGTGCGCAATACGATGAGGCCGTCATCGGCGATCCAGCGTCGCTCCCAGGCACCCCAGCCGAACAGCGCGGTGACCACCGCCACGCTCACCCACAGGCTGATTCGCACCGTCACGTCATAGGGAAATGCTGGCCAACGCGCCAACCGGCCTCCGATGTCGCCGACCCAGCGGCTCCGGTCAGCCACCGGCGCGGTCACCCGGTCAACCGAAGATTGCAGCTGCACCAACGGTTCCGATCCAGGCCACGGCCAGCAGCTGCAGGACCCGATCCCTGAGCGCGATCTCCTCGGGCTCGCCTGCCATTCCGCTGTCGACGTCGACGGCGTAGCGCAGTACTGCGATCGTGGTCGGAATGATCGTCACCGCGAACCACCCCGCGCTGGCACCGTCGCGTTCGAAGGCCCACAGGCTGTAGCACACCACCATCGCGGTGGCCGAGAGCGTCCATACGAAACGCAGATAGCTACTGGTGTAGCTCTCAAGCGCCTTGCGGATCTTGGCGCCGGTGCGTTCGGCGAGTTGTAGTTCGGCGTAGCGTTTGCCGGCCGCCATGAACAGCGAACCGAAGGCCATGACCAGCAGGAACCATTGCGACAGCAAAATGCCGGCGGCGACACCGCCGGCGATGGCGCGGATCAGGAAGCCTGACGAGACGATGCAGATGTCGAGCACGGCCTGGTGTTTGAGGCCGAAGCAGTAGGCCAGCTGGATGGCCATGTAGATAGCCATCACCACCGCCAGGTCCGGTGTGGCCAGCCACGAGATGGCCAGTGATGCCACGCCGAGCACCACCGCCAGGGTGTAGGCCAGCCACTCGGGCACCACGCCGGCCGCGATCGGACGGAATCGCTTGGTCGGATGCTGCCGGTCGGCCTCGACGTCGCGGGCGTCGTTGACCAGATACACCGCCGAGGCGGCCAGGCAGAACGCCACGAACGCGATCGCGACCTTGATCAGCACCTCGCGGTAGTCGTAGCGAACGTCGCCGCCCAGTGCGGCAATCGGCGCCAACAGCACCAGCAGGTTCTTCACCCATTGCCGGGGCCGCATCGCCTTGATGATCCCGGCGGGAAGATTCTTGGGCGGGCCGACGGTCGGCGGCGCTTCCTCACTCATCTCAGTTGGATTCATCTTTGCTGTGCTCATTTCGGATGCCCATCAGTTTCCTTCGACGCGGTCGGCGATGGTGCCGACCGCCTTGGCCACAGCCGCTCCGACCGCAACGCCGGTGAGCACGTCGCTGGGATAGTGCACGCCAAGCACCAAGCGGGACAACGCCATTGGCGGTACGAGAAAGATTGGCAGCGGCAGTCCGGTGGTCCGGGCCAGGAGCATGGACGCGGCCGTGGTCGACGTGGCGTGCGCCGACGGGAAGGACAGCCGGCTCGGGGTGCCGACGTTGACGGCGACGGCCGGGTGGTTTGGACGCTCGCGTCGCACCACCCGTTTGATCAGCACCGCGCACGCGTGCGCGATGAACGCGCCCGCGCCTGCGGCCAGCCACGCGAGGCGACGCCGCGGTTGGAGCAGCGCGCCCACCGCGGCGACGGCCACCCATCCGGCGCTGTGCTCGCCGAAGTGCGAGAGGGCGCGGGCGCCGGCCAGCACTCCGGGCCGATCGGCCAACGCCGACTGCACGGCCACCAACGCGGCTTCCTCGCCGCGCAGGGTCTCAGCCATGCGCAGGCGACTCGGACCCGCTGGGGAGCAGCACCGTCTCCCACTTCTGCGTGCTGGACAGCACCGGCAGCGCGTCGCGGTAGACCTTGCGCATCCGGTCGAACTTGCGGGCCAGCCGCACGTGCTGGCGCATCGATTGGCGCAGCAACGCAAACATTTTGGCGCGGTCGCGCTGCCGGAACACCACGCCGCGGCCGTCGGCGGTGGTCACGGTGACGCCGTCGACCTTGCACAGCAGGAACCACCGCGCGTCCTGAGTCGCCACATTGAGCTGCGGACGCTCGTGGGCCGCCGGGTCGTGCTTCTTGAGTTGATGCACCACGCCGCGGGCCAGCCGGAACGCGATGCGCGGCGGCGAGGTCGGAATCTTGACCGTCTTGCGGCTCTTGTCCGTCGGCGCCGGCAGCGCGGTGGCACCGGGCAGCACCACTGCGTCCGGGAACTCCTCGCGCATCTTGCGGACTTCGGGCAGCGCAGATTCCAGGATCGAGAAGATGTGCTCGGGTCCGGCCAGGAAGTCGGCCATCGCCTTGGTCTGGATCGCGACCGTCGAATACTCGAGGCAGAGCAGGTGTTTCAGCGTGGCCTTGACCGACGAGGCCAGCAGGCCGCCGACCTTGCCGTCCCAGTGCATGGCCGCCACCACCAGCCGGTTGCGCAGATGGAAGTACGCCTGCCAGTCGATGGCATCGTCCTTGTCGCTCCACGCCATATGCCAGATCGCAGCGCCCGGCAGGGTGACGGTGCCGTACCCGTGCTCGGCGGCCCGCAGCCCGTAGTCGGCGTCGTCCCACTTGATGAAGAGCGGCAACGGCTGCCCGAGTTCCTCGGCGACCTGGCGCGGGATCATGCACATCCACCAGCCGTTGTAGTCGACGTCGATGCGGCGGTGCAGAAGCTTGCTGCGCTCCTCTTCGTCGTTCAGCGGGTATTTGGCGAAGTCGTGGTCGTACTCGGTGTTCGGCGCCGCCGTCCACATGAAGTTCTCCTGGTCGACGATCTCGCCCATGATGTGCAGGTGCGACGGCTCCTGCAGGTTGAGCATCTGACCGCCGACGAGGGTGGGCGACTTGGCGAACCGGTTCATCGCCAGCGCGCGCAACACCGAATCCGGCTCGATGCGAATGTCGTCGTCCATGAACAGGATCTGTTCGCAGTCGGTGTTCTTCAGCGCCTCGTACATCACCCGGCTGTAGCCGCCGGACCCGCCCAGGTTGGGCTGGTTGTGTACGGAGAGTCGGTTGCTCAGCGGGGCGGCGGCGGCCGCGTAGCCGGGGTGGTCGCATGCCTTCTTGGTGCCTTGGTCTGACACGATCACGGCGCCGATCACCTTGTCCACCAAGGGATCCAACGTCAGTGCGGCCAGCGCGTTGACGCAGTCCGACGGCCGGTTGAACGTCGGGATGCCCACCGCGATATTGGCCCGGCCGGGCGCGGGCCGCGAGGCGTACCAGCCGGCGCTGTGCACTGTGACCGCGCTGTCGGTGGTGATGTCGAACCAGATCCAGCCGCCGTCCTCGAACGGATCCAGGCCGATCTCGAACTCCACGGAGGCGGGACCGCCGACCTCGGACCCAGTGGCGGGGCCGCTGTTCTCGCTGGAAATCGGGCTGCCGCCCACGGTGATTCGCGCGCCCGTCGCCTTGGACCGGTAGACGTCGACGCGCGCGGTGCCGGTGACTTCCACGCGCAGCACCACCGACTCCAGTGTCGACCAACGCCGCCAGTAACTGGCCGGGAAGGCGTTGAAGTACGTCGCGAACGACACCTCGGACTCCGCGCCGATGTCCAATGTGGTGCGGCTCGGCGCGTGCGCGCGCTTCGAGTTCGTCGTCGATTCCTCTATATAGAGCTTGCGGACGTCCAACGGCTCGCCCGGACGGGGCAGGATGACGCGAGCCAGCAGGCTGACCGCCCGGGATTCGGCGGAATCCAGGGCGCCGGAGGGGATCTCGCTCATGCTCTGCTGCTTTCGTCGAGTGCCGCACCGTCACACAGGTGCGGCGCCAGGATGTTGTCATACATATTCAGCGCACTGGCGATGGCCATGTGCATGTCGAGGTACTGGTAGGTGCCCAGCCGCCCGCCGAACATCACCTTGGCCGAAGCCGTTTCGGCTTTGGCCCTGGCGCGGTAGACGGCCAGCAGCTCGCGGTCGGCTTCGGTGTTGATCGGATAGTAGGGCTCGTCGTCGTCCTCGGCGAACCGTGAGTACTCCCGCATGATCACCGTCTTGTCTTGTGGATAGTCCCGCTCGGGGTGGAAGTGGCGGAACTCGTGGATGCGGGTGTAGGGCACATCAAGGTCGTTGTAGTTCATCACGGGGGTGCCCTGGAAATCGCCGATGGGCAGCACTTCGACCTCGAAATCGAGTGTGCGCCAGCCCAGTCGGCCCTCGGCGTAGTCGAAATAGCGGTCCAATGGCCCGGTATAGACAACCGGAGCCGACGGTGACGCTTGGCGTAGTTCGTCGCGAACGTCGAACCAGTCTGTGCCCAACCGTACTTCGATGCGCTCGTCGGCGGCCATGTTCTGCAGCCACGCGGTGTATCCGTCGGCCGGCAGACCCTCGTAGGTGTCGTTGAAATAGCGGTTGTCGAACGTGTAGCGCACCGGCAACCGGGTGATGTTGGCCGCCGGCAGCTCCTTGGGGTCGGTCTGCCACTGCTTGGCGGTGTAGCCCTTGACGAACGCCTCATACAGCGGGCGGCCGATCAGCGAGATCGCCTTCTCCTCGAGATTCTGGGCGTCGGCGGTGTGGATCTCGGCCGCCTGCTCGGCGATCAGTTCGCGCGCCTCATCGGGGGTGAAGTAGCGGCCGAAGAACTGCGACACCAGGCCCAGGCCCATCGGGAACTGATAGGACTGCCCGTTGTGCAGGGCGAAGACGCGGTGCTGATAGCCGGTGAAGTCGGTGAACTGTCGCACGTAGTCCCACACCCGCTGATTGGACGTGTGGAACAGGTGCGCGCCGTACTTGTGCACCTCGATGCCGGTCTGCGGCTCCGGCTCCGAGTACGCGTTGCCGCCGATGTGCGGACGTCGCTCGATGACGAGAACGCGCTTGTCCAGCTGCGTGGCCACGCGCTCGGCGATCGTCAGACCGAAGAATCCGGAACCGACGACGAAGAGGTCAAAACGAGCGGTCATCGGCAGCCAGGGTATCCGACCGCGACGGCCCGCCTCGACTGCGCCGACCCCGCGTCGCTTCGCTGTGGCCCGCCGACCATAGCGGCCCTATGTCGCGATTCGCTCACAATTCCGTATCGCCACTCTAGACCCATCAGTCACGCCAGTACCATCGTTCAAGTCGGCACTGATGGCCCTCGAACGACTGGGTCCGTAGCCGCTGACGAAGTTATTTCACGAGCATCCAACCGAAACACGTAGTCCATATATTGAGGAGACTTCCGTGCCGAACCGACGTCGACGCCAGCTCTCGACAGCCATGAGCGCAGTCGCCGCCCTGGCAGTCGCAAGTCCAATTGCAGTGGTCGCCATAACCGAGCTGTCCGCGAGTACCAAGCCCGCACCCCAACACCGTGAGTTCGTCCAAGCCTCCCTGATCACCGACCTGCCCGGCGAATTGCTGTCGGCGCTGACGCAGGGATTGTCGCAGTTCGGCATCAACGTGCCCCCGATGCCGAACCTGCTGACCGGTTCGGGTTCGTCGACGCCCGCGACGCTCACCACGCCGGGGCTGCTCACCACACCAGGGCTGACCACCACACCGGGGCTGACCACTATCCCGGGGCTCACGACCACACCGAGTGCCGCCCTTCCAGGCGCCACCGCAACCAGTCCGGCGCTGACCGGCACGGACCTGACCAACCCGGCCCTGACCACTCCGCCTGTGCCAAACTCCTCGCTGACGAGCCCGATCGGAGCGACGCCCGGTCTGACGACGCCGCCGATCGGGACCACCGACCCGGCGCTCACAACGCCGATCTCCACCGAAGGCCTGCCGGCCCTGACCGAGGTGCCGATCTCGGAACCCATCGGACTGGACGGTACCTACCCGATCATTGGGGGCGATCCGTCGCTGGCCACCATGCCGGCCAGTACCGACGGCGGCCTGATCGGCGAGCTGAGCAGCGCAGCCGAGCAACTGGGCGCCGGGCAGGCGATCGACCTGCTCAAGGGAATGGTGATGCCGGCCATCATGGGTGCCATCAAGCCCCCGGTCCCGCCCGCCGCCCGGCCCGCGCCGACGCCCTAGTCCTGTCACGAAACGGCACCGCAGAAGCCGGCTGGCGGCTCTGCGGTGCCGTTGCAGGACATTTGGTCGCTCTAGTTGCCGTGTCGAAACACTGGTAACAACTGACTCATACGTAACATCAGGCCGTGCTGTGCCGTGGCCCCGCGCCGCCGATCCTGTTCACCGCGATCGCGGCGACCGTCGTCATCCTGCCGTGGGCGATCGACGGCCTGCCGGGCCCGCGTGACGAACACCCGTCGAGTAAGGCACCGCTGCTGGTGCAGCAGCCGCTGAGCGGACTCGGTGGCGGCGAGACAATCCGGGAGATCCACCAGGACACCCCGTTCTCGATGGTCGCGCTGACCGCCGATGACCTCACCGGGACATCGGCACGGGTCCGGGCCAAGAAGCCCGACGGCTCCTGGGGCCCGTGGTACGAGGCCGAAGCCTTGGAGGGTGTCGGCGACGGATCACCCGGTCCGCGCGGCACCGAACCGGTGTTCGTCGGCCGCACCACCACCGTGCAGATCGCGGTCACCCGCCCGGACGGCGCGGCGGCGACCACGCCACCGCCGCGTGCCGAGGCCAAACCGGGGCTCGGCTACCTGCCGGCCACCATCGAGCGGCCATTCGGGCAGAACATCAACGCGGTGCTGATCAGCCCGCCGCAGGCGCCGATCGACGTGAACGTGCCAATGCCGAGGGCAGCGCTGGCCCCCGGCGTGCCGCCGCACATCATCACCCGCGCGCAGTGGGGCGCCGACGAGTCGATGCGGTGTGGCCCACCGCGGTACGACGACGGCGTGCGCGCCGGCGTCGTGCACCACACCGCGGGCAGCAACGACTACGCGCCGCAGGATTCGGCCGGGATGGTGCAAGCGGCCTACGCCTACCACACGCGGACACTGGGCTGGTGCGACGTGGCCTACAACGCTCTGGTCGACAAGTACGGGCAGGTCTTCGAGGGCCGGGCCGGCGGCATGGACAGGCCGGTCGTGGGCGGCCACACCGGCGGGTTCAACCAAAACACGTGGGGTGTGGGGATGATCGGCAACTTCGACATCGTGCCGCCGACGCCGATCCAGCTGCGCACCACCGCCCGGCTGCTGGGCTGGCGGCTGGGCATGGACCGCGTCGACCCCCGGGGCACCGTCGTTCTGACCTCTTCCGGCGGCCCGTTCACCCGCTTCCCGCGCGGTGCCACCCCGACGCTGCCGTCGATCTTCACCCACCGCGACACCGGCAACACCGACTGCCCCGGCAACGCCGCCTATGCGGTGATGGACCGCATCCGCGATATCGCCGCACGCTTCAACGATCCGCCCGGACCGGAAGAGCTGGCGGAGTCGCTGCGCGGCGGCGCGATTTTCGCCCGGTGGGAGTCGATGGGCGGGATGAACAGCCTGCTCGGCGCTCCGACGTCGCCGGAGGCGTCGGGCGCGGGATCGACGCGCTACGTGAGGTTCGCCAATGGCGCGCTCTACTGGACGCCGGAAAGCGGCGCCGAACCCGTCACCGGGGCGATCTATGACGCGTGGGCGTCGCTGGGTTTCGAGCGCGGCGCGCTCGGACTGCCGACGAGCGCGGAGATCCAGGAGCCGCAGTGGATCGTGCAGAACTTCCAGCACGGTACGCTGAACTTCGACCGGGAAAAGGGCACCGTGACCCGTGTAATCGACGGTGTGCCACTGGAATTGCCGCCGCCGACGGCCGAGGGCCCGCCGGTACAGCTGGAGCGATTCAGCCCGGCCGTCAATCCGTAGTCCACCAGCGTTCCAGCACCCGGGCGAGGCCGTCGTCGTTGTTGGGCGCGGTGACTTCGTTGGCCGCAGCCACCGCCTCCGGATGCGCGTTGCCCATCGCCACACCGTGGCCCGCCCACAGCAGCATCGGCACGTCGTTGGGCATGTCACCGAACGACACCACGTCTTCGGCGGTGATGCCCAGCGGGCGGGCCACCTCCTCGACGCCGGTGGCCTTGCTGATGCCCAGCGGCACCACCTCCACCAAACCGTTGTTGGTGGAGTAGGTGATATCACCTTCCACGCCAACGTGTCTGGCCAACTCGGCGGCCATGTCGGAGCTGGCGGCACCCGCCTTGCGGATGAGCAACTTGACGGCGGGTGCGCTGAGCAGGTCCTCGATGGACACCTCGGTGTTGTCCGGGTTCAGCCAGGCATGCTCATAGCCCGGTGAGCTGACGAACTGCGGGGTCGCGGCGTCATGCGCGCTGCGGCCGACGCGCTCCACCGCCAGCCCGGATCCGGGGATGACGCGGCTCGCGATCTCGGCCAGCTCGCCCAGCACATCGGCCGACAGCGTGCGGGCCGAAAGGATGCGGTCGGTCGACGGGTCGTAGATCACCGCGCCGTTGGCGCACACCGCCATCGGCGCAAAGCCAAGGGCGTCGACGACGGGATGCACCCAGCGCGGCGGCCGGCCGGTGGCCAGCACGAACTGGGCGCCGCCGGCGACGGCGGCGTGCACGGCGGCGCGGGTGCGGGCGGTGATCGTCTCGTCGTCGTCGAGCAGCGTGCCGTCCACGTCACTGGCGATCAGTGCGGGCAGTGTCATCGCGACGATCCGCCTTCGCTTTTCACCGTCGTCATCGGCGGCTTCTCGCCTCGCGTTCGGCCTGCTTGCGGGCGCGTTCTTCCAGCTCGGCCTTGTCGAGCACCCTGGCCTCGGCCATGGTGGGCGCGGAGCCTCCGAGCCGGCGGGGCACCCAGTACGCCCCTGCGGGGTGCGGGTATTCCTCCTGCGCCCGGTGCAGCAACGCCGTCATCGATTCCCGCATCGCCGCGTCGAGCTGTTGCATTGTCCCGGTCGTTTCGATCGGCTCACCGACCGACACGGTGATCGGAATCTTGTTACGGCCCAACGACCTTGGGTGGTCCTTTGTCCACAACCGCTGGGCACCCCAGACGATCAGCGGCACGATCGGCACCTGCGCCTCGAGCGCCATCCTCGCCGCACCGGTCTTGAACTCCTTCAACTCGAAGCTTCGGCTGATGGTGGCTTCGGGGTAGACGCCGACGATCTCGCCCGCCCGCAGCCGTTCCACGGCGACCGCGTACGCGCCGGCACCCGCGCGCCTGTCCACCGGAATGGTCCCGGAGTGCTTGATCAGGAAGCTGACGAGCTTCACGTCCTGCATCTCGGCCTTGATCATGAACCGCAGTCGCCGATGCCGGTAGTGCGCCGCCAACGCCGCGGGTAGCCAGTCGACATAGCTGGTGTGGTTGATGGCGATCACCGCCCCGCCGGTCGCCGGGATGTTCTCCAGGCCGCGGTAGGTGATCGGCGTCCCCGTGGCCCTGATGACGACCTTGGCCAGGGTCTCGAGGGTGCGGAAGACCGGCTCCATACCCGTTACCCCGGCGGTCCCACCGGGCCCGAACGCTCTGCGCGACGGGCCGCCTTCTCGGCAGCCTCGTCGAGGTCCATGCGGTTGGCTTCGGCCAATGTCGGCGCGCCGCCGCCGAGCCGGCGCGGCACCCAGAACTCGCCGGGCGGATGTGGCCCGTAGGCGTCCTGGACGCGCTCCAGCAGATGCTGCATCCGCGAATGCAGCAGCTGGGTCAGCTCCGGCGCGGGCAGGGTCGGCTCGATCGGCTCCCCGACCGCCACGGCGATCGGCACCTTGGGCCGCAACAGCTTCTTGGGATGGCCCTTGGTCCAGATCCGTTGGGCGCCCCACACGATGTGCGGGACGATCGGCACACCCGCCTCGATCGCCATCCGGGCCGCGCCGGACTTGAACTCCTTGATTTCAAAGCTGCGGCTGATGGTGGCCTCGGGGTAAACCCCGACCAGTTCACCGGCCTTGAGCGCGGCGACGGCCGCCGAGAACGACGCGGCGCCGCTGTCCCGGTCCACCTCGATGTGGCGCAGGCTGCGCATGATCGGGCCGGTGATCTTGTGGTCGAACACTTCCTTTTTGGCCATGAACCGCACCTTGCGGCCACGACCCTGCCTATAGGCGGGCAGGCCGGCGAACGTGAAGTCGAAGTAGCTGGTGTGGTTGATGGCCACCACGGCGCCGCCGGTGGCGGGCAGGTTCTCTACCCCGGTAACCGTGAACGTCAGACCCTGCAGCCGCCACGACAGACGGGCGGCTTGAATGATCGTCCCGTATACCGGTTCCACAGCCGCCAGCGTAATGCGCTCGCGTACTGCGCCGGATCGAGCCGTATAGATAGGAGCACGGGTGACCGTTCCCCGGGAGCCAGTGCCCGTCCCCGCCGTCGTCACCGGAATTGCGGCCGGACGTCCAGTGACCGCCGTGTGGGTCAACGAGCTCGGTGGTGTGGCGTTTCAGGTGGGCTCCGGAACCGACCGCGAGTTCGTCAAGACCGCGCCGCCGGCAGGGGCGCGTCTGGGGGCACCTCCCGCTCGCGGGGGATTGGCCGCCGAGGCCGAGCGGCTGGCCTGGGCCGCCGGTTACGTCCGGGTGCCGTTTGTGCTCGGCGCCGGCGACGGCTGGCTGCACACCGCCGGGCTACCCGGCCGCTCGGCGGTAGATCCGCACTGGGTCGCCGACCCGCGCACCGCGGCCCGGGCCATCGGTTCGGGCCTGCGGCTGCTGCACGAGGCGTTGCCGGTAGGGGAGTGCCCGTTCGACTGGAGGGTGCCCGCGCGGCTGGGCGAGCTGTCCCCGGCTGGGCGCCGCGGCCTGACCGATCCGCCGCCGGTCGACCGGCTGGTGGTGTGCCACGGCGACGCGTGCGCGCCCAACACCCTGATCGACGACGACGGACGGTGCTGCGGTCACGTGGATCTCGGCGATCTCGGTGTCGCCGACCGGTGGGCCGACCTCGCCGTGGCGATGCTGTCGCTGTCCTGGAACTACGCCGGCGCCTGGGAGGATGAGCTGCTGGACGCCTACGGTGTCGATGCCGATGCGACGCGCATCGACTACTACCAACGGCTGTGGCAGGCCGGCGATACCTCGTCCCGCTAAGCTCGACACGGCGAAGGCGTCGGGGAGGAGGGACATAAGTGCAGGTCACGAGCGTTGGGCACGCCGGCTTCCGAATCGACACAAAGGCCGGAAGCATTCTGTGCGACCCCTGGGTCAACCCGGCGTACTTCGCATCGTGGTTCCCGTTCCCTGACAACAGCCATTTGGACTGGGACGCGCTGGGCGACGTTGACTACCTCTACATCTCACACCTGCACAAAGACCACTTCGACCCGGTGAACCTGCGCGCGCACGTCAACAAGGACGCGGTCGTGCTGCTGCCCGACTATCCGGTGCCCGATCTGCAACGCGAGCTGGAACAGCTGGGCTTTCACCGGTTCTTCGAAACCACCGATTCGGTCAAGCACACCGTCAACGGGCCTAAGGGCGACCTGGACGTGATGATCATCGCGTTGCGCGCCCCGGCCGACGGCCCCATCGGCGACTCCGGCCTGGTGGTCGACGACGGAGAGACCGTCTGTTTCAACATGAACGACGCGCGGCCCATCGACCTCGACGTGCTGCACGCCGACTTCGGCCAGGTCGACGTGCACATGCTGCAGTACTCCGGCGCGATCTGGTACCCGATGGTCTACGACATGCCGGCCCGTGCCAAGGAGGCGTTCGGCACCCAGAAACGTCGGCGCCAGATGGACCGCTGCCGGCAGTACATCGCGCAGGTCGGCGCAACCTGGGTGATCCCGTCCGCCGGTCCGCCGTGCTTCCTGGATCCCGAGCTTCGCCACCTCAACGACGACCACGGCGACCCGGCCAACATCTTCCCCGACCAGATGGTGTTCCTGGAGCAGATGCGCAAACACGGCCACGACCGCGGCCTGCTGATGATCCCCGGGTCGACCGCTGATTTCACTGGGCCGCAACTGAAGTCGCTGCGCCACCCGGTACGTGACGATGAGGTGCAGACGATTTTCACCACCGGCAAGGCCGCCTACCTCGCCGACTACGCCGACCGGATGGCGCCGGTGCTGGCCGCCGAGAAAGCGCGCTGGGCGCCGGCCGCCGGCGAGTCACTGCTGGAGCCGCTGCGTGCGTTCTTCGAGCCCATCATGAGCCAGAGCGACCAGATCTGCGATGGCATCGGGTATCCGGTGGAGCTCCAGCTCGAGGGCGCAGGCCATCGCGAAACCGTGGTGCTGGACTTCCCGAAACGCGCAGTGCGCGAACCGATTCCGGACGAGAAGTTCCGTTACGGCTTCGCCATCGCCGCGGAGCTGGTGCGGACGGTGTTGCGCGATGACGAACCGGACTGGGTCAACACCATCTTCCTGTCCACCCGGTTTTCGGCGTGGCGGGTCGGCGGCTACAACGAATATCTGTATACGTTCTTCAAGTGCCTGTCCGACGAGCGGATCGCCTACGCGGACGGCTGGTTCGCCGAGGCGCACGACGACACCGCCTCGATCGAGCTGGACGGCTTCCAGGTCCAGCGCCGCTGCCCGCACCTGAAGGCCGACCTGTCGAAATTCGGTGTGGTGGAGGGCACCACGCTGACCTGCAACCTGCACGGCTGGCAGTGGAATCTGGAAACCGGCCGCTGCCTGACATCCAAGGGACACGAATTGCGGAGCATGCGGTTATGAACGCACCACACCAGTACTACGACGACGGTCTGATCCAGCTCGACCGCGAGGCGATCACGCTGCGCCGCTACCACTTTCCGTCGGGCACCTCGAAGGTCATCCCGGTGCGGGCCATTCGCGGATACACCGCCAAGCCGCTGGGCATGTGGCTGCAGCGGTTCCGGATCTGGGGCAGCTCGGATCTGCGCCGCTGGCTGCCGCTGGATGCGCGCCGACCGCTGAAGTCGACGCTGATCACCCTCGACGTGCCCGGGACATGGCCCAGTCCCGCCTTCACCCCCGTCGACCCGGACGAGTTCGTCGCGATGCTCGACGAGCTGTTGGAGAACTAGCTTTTAGGCGCCAGCACCTCGGCGCCGACGAACGGCACCAACGCCTTGGGAATGCGCACGCTGCCGTCGGGCTGCTGATGGTTCTCCAAGATCGCGACCAGCCAGCGGGTGGTGGCCAGCGTCCCGTTGAGCGTTGCCGCGATCTGCGGCTTGCCATGCTCATCGCGATACCGGGTGGCCAGCCGGCGGGCCTGAAACGTCGTGCAGTTCGACGTCGAGGTCAGCTCGCGGTAGGTCTGCTGGGTCGGCACCCAGGCCTCGCAGTCGAACTTGCGCGCCGCCGAAGTGCCCAAATCGCCTGCGGCGATGTCGATTATCCGGTAGGGCACCTCGATGTGCGCCAGCATCTGGCGCTGCCAACCGAGCAGCCGGTCGTGCTCGGCCTCGGCGTCGTCGGGCTTGCAGTAGATGAAGCCCTCGACCTTGTCGAACTGGTGCACCCGGATGATGCCGCGGGTGTCCTTGCCGTGGCTGCCGGCCTCACGGCGAAAGCACGACGACCAGCCCGCGTAGCGCCGTGGACCGTCGGACAGGTCGAGGATCTCGTTGGCGTGATACCCGGCCAGCGGCACCTCGGAGGTGCCGACCAGGTAGAGGTCGTCGGCCTCCAGGCGGTACACCTCCTCGGAGTGAGCGCCCAGGAACCCGGTGCCCGACATCACCTCCGGGCGCACCAGCACCGGCGGGATCACGAGGGTGAAACCGTTTTCTGCTGCTAGCCGCACCGCGAGCTGCATCAGGCCAAGTTGCAGCAGCGCCCCGGCGCCGGTGAGGAAGTAGAACCGCGAGCCGGATACCTTGGCGCCGCGCTCCATGTCGATCAGGCCCAGCGACTCACCGAGTTCGAGGTGATCCTTCGGGTTCGCGATCGCGGCGGGCTCACCGACGCTGTCCAGCACGGCGAAGTCGTCCTCGCCGCCGGACGGGACACCGTCGATGATGACGTTGGAGATCGCCATATGTGCTGCGGTGAAAGCCTTTTCGGCCTCCACCTGGTCGGCTTCGGCGGCCCTGACCACCTCGGCCAGTTCCTTGGCGCGCTCGAGCAGCGCGGGCCGCTCGTCGGGCGAGGCCGCGCCGACCCGCTTGCTGGCGGCCTTCTGCTCGGCGCGCAGGTTATCGCCGGCCGAAACCGCGGCGCGCCGGGCGGTGTCGGCGTCCAATAGCGCATCGACCAGTGCCGGGTCTTCGCCGCGGGCGCGCTGGGAGGCCCGCACCGCATCTGGATTCTCGCGGAGCAGCTTGAGGTCGATCACGGCCGCAACACTACTTTTGGCCGAACAACTCGAGGTAGTCGGTTTTCTCGAACACCCGGGCGGTGTCGACCGCATTGGGGCCGCCCGCGTAGGGGTCCGCGCCGGCGTCCAGCAGCAACCGCACCACTTCGTCCTCACCTTTGAACACCGCGCCGGCCAACGGCGTCTGCCCCCGGTCGTTGGCGCGGTTGACGTCGGCGCCCCGCTCGGTGAGCACTGCCACCGTCGCCGGATGCCCGTGATAGGACGCGAGCATCACCAGCGTGTCCCCCGCCGCGTTGGTCAGGTCGACCGGCACGCCGGCGTCGAGATAGGCGGCCAGCGTCGCGGCATCACCATTGCGCGCCATGTCGAAGAGCCGCCCGGCCAGTTCGGCGACGTCGCCGTCAATGCCGGCGCTGTCGTCGGGGCCGGTCATGACGACCAACCTACGCGCCGCCGGGGCCGGCGAAGCACAACCCCATAACGTTACATCTGCATCAGTTGTCACAGCACCCGCCACGCCTGTCACAATGGAGCGGATGTTGGAAGCACCCGAGCACAACGAGTCGCTCGACGACGAGGCAAAACAGCCGTCGGAGCGGGTCACGTGGTGGAGCAGTCTGCAGGCCACCTCGACCCGGCGCGCGCTGTTGTTGACCGCACTCGGCGGTCTGCTGACCGCAGGTCTGATCACCGCGCTGCCGCGCAGCGAGGGTGCCAACGGGGCGTTGAACGCCAGCGCCATCACGCTCGGGCCACGCGGCAACGACACGTTCAACCACGCCAAGAGCGGGGACTGCCTGAACTGGCCGGACCGCACCCCTGACGCCGCCGAGTTGGTCGACTGCACGGACGAGCACCGCTTCGAGGTCGCCGCGTCGGTGGATATGCGCACGTTCCCCGGTAGCGAGTACGGACCCGACGCGGCCCCACCGTCGCAGGCGCGCATCCAGCAGATCAGCCAGGAACAGTGCTCGGCCGCCGTGCGGCGCTACCTGGGCGCCCGCTTCGACCCCAACAGTCGGTTCACCATCAGCATGCTGTGGTCGGGGGACAAGGCGTGGCGCCAGTCCGGTGAGCGGCGCATGTTGTGCGGGTTGCAGTTGCCCGGACCCAACAACCAGCAGCTGGCGTTCAAGGGCAAGGTCGCCGACGTCGACCAGTCCAAGGTCTGGCCCGCCGGCACATGTCTGGGTATCGACCCGACGACCAACCAGCCGACCGATATCCCCGTCGACTGCGCGGCCCCGCACGCGATGGAGGTCACCGGCTCGGTCGACCTGGCCGAGAAGTTCCCCGGCGGTCTGCCCCAGGAGCCCGAGCAGGACACCTTCATCAAAGACGCCTGCACCCGGATGACCGATGCGTACCTGGCGCCGATCAAGCTGCGCAACACCACGCTGACGCTGATCTACAGCACCGTCTCGCTTCCGAGTTGGTCTGCCGGGAGCCACCAGGTGTCCTGCAGTATCGGCGCGACGCTGGGCAACGGTGGCTGGTCGACGCTGCTCAACGGCGCAAAGGGCGCGCTGATGATCAACGGCCAACCGCCGATCCCGCCGCCGAACATTCCCGAAGAGCGGCTCAACATACCGCCCCTCCCGACGGTGGACACCTCGTCGTCCACGTCTGACTCGTCGTCTGGGTCGTCCTCGTCCTCGGCTCGTCGTCTGGTTCCTCGTCGGGGTCGACGGTGCAGACCGAAGAGCGCCAGCAGTCCCAGCACCTGCCGCAGCAGCCGCCGGCCCCGACGGCGACGCAGACCGCCGCGCCGACCACAACGCCCGAGCAGCACGGCAACACATTCCTCAACGGACCGCCTCCGCCGGCCCCCGGCCAGGAGGCTCCCCCGCCGCCGCCACCACCGCCGCCGCTGCTGCTGCCGCCGCTGCCGTGGCTGGGCCCGCCGCCGCCCGAACCCATGCTGCCGCCGGCGCCGGGCCCGCCGCCGGGCCCGCCGCCGGGGCCGTAGCCGCGTGGCCGTGCGGATGACTCCGCAACGGTTTGACGAACTGGTGTCGGATGCCCTTGACCTGATTCCGCCCGAACTGGCGGCGGCCACCGACAACGTCGTCGTCCTGGTGGAGGACCGCAACCCCGAGGAGCCCGATCTGCTGGGCCTCTATCAAGGTGTCGCGCTGACCGAACGCGATTCGACCTACGCGGGGTCGCTGCCGGACACCATCACCATCTACCGCCATGCGCTGCTGGAGGTCTGCGAGACCGAGGACGAGGTCGTCGACGAGGTGGCCATCACGGTGATCCACGAAATCGCGCACCACTTCGGCATCGACGACGATCGGCTGCACGAACTCGGCTGGGGATGAGCCGCCTGCGCGAAGACCAAACGGCCGGGCCTGGGCGCGGCATCCACGGATTGTCGGTGCCCGGTGCTATGAACGCCCCATGAGCAGTGATTGCCGGGACTGCCGAGCCAGTCTTGAGCACTGCCACGGCACCGTCATCCATCACACTCGGTATCGGTCGGAGTGCACCGAGGACGGCTGCGCGACGCCGGAGATGGTGCACGCGTTCAGCATCGACTGCGACGCGATCGGCTGTGCCTGCGGGTCCGCCGTGGCAGTGGCGATTTAACCGTCAGCCCATCGGATCGGCGGACTGCAGCGCGTCCTGTACGGGATGTACGTCGGGCTCCGGATAGAACGGCGGGGTCAGCGTTCCCCACTGCACACAGCTCCAACGCCCGTCGGTGATCGGGGACAGCACAACGGATTCCGTGTTGGCCAGATGGTGGTCGAGCGCGAAGCTGCCGTCGATACCGGCCAGCACCGCGGACGCCAGCCGGATCGCCGCGCCGTGGCTGACCACCACGATGTCGCCGTGCCAGGCGTCGTCGTCGAGGTAGCGCAGCCGCAGCTGCGTGATCATCGGCAGGTAGCGATCGAGTACCTCGTGGGCGTTCTCGCCGCCGGGTAGCGGCACGCCGAGATCGCCCTGGTGCCACCGCTGGTAGATGGCGTTGAACTCCTCGATGGCCGCGTCGTCGTTGCGGTCTTCCAGGTCACCGACCTGCACCTCGTGGATGCCGACGATCTCGTGGGTGTCCACGCCGAGCTCGTCGGCGATTTCGGCGGCGGTCTGGGCGGCCCGCAGCGCCACCGAGTGCGCGACCATCGCCGCGCGATGCGGCCAGCCGCGGGCGAATGCGCGGGCCTGGTCGCGGCCGAGGTCGGTCAACGCCGCACCGGGCGGCCGGGTGTCGAGACGCCGCTCGACGTTGCCAAGCGATTGTCCGTGCCGCACCAGCACCAGTCGACCGCTCATCGGGCCGTGCTTCCGTCGGGTGACGGCTTTCCGTCCCGTACCTGCGTGAGCCAGCGCGTCGCCTCGTCCGACGGCGGCGGCACCGCGCCGGCGGCCGACCCCGTCGGCCAGGACCCCAGATATCGCACATCTGCACAACGACGATGCAGCGCTTTGAGTGCCTCGGCGACCGCATGGTCCTCGATGTGTCCCACGCAGTCGAGGAAAAAGATGTAGGTGCCCAACTCGGTTCGGGTGGGCCGGGATTCGATGCGGGTGAGGTCGATGTCGCGGATTGCGAACTCGGTCAGTGCCGACACCAGCGCCCCGGGAACATTCTCCAGCCGCAGCACCACCGACGTCCGGTCGGCGCCGGTGCGTCCCGGCGGGGGTGCCGGCGGGCCGGCCAGCACGAAGCGGGTGCGCGCGTTGGGTTCGTCGACGACGTCGGCCGCCAGCACGGTGAGGCCGTAACGTTCGGCCGCCAGCGCCGTGCTCACGGCGGCGTCGGCGCGACCGTTGGCGACGTCATGCGCAGCCGCCGCGTTGGAGTTGGCGGGCACCTGTTGCGCCTCGGGCAGGTGGGCCGTCAGCCAGTGCCGCACCTGGGCGGCCGCGACCGGGAAGGCGGCCACCGTGCGCACGTCCGCGGCGGGTGTCCCGGGCCGGACCACGATCGTGAAGGCCACGTCGAGGGTCAGCTCGGCGAATATCTGCATCCGCGTCCCGGCGGCCAGGCTGTCCAGGGTCGGCAGTACGGATCCCTCGATCGAGTTCTCGATCGGCACGCAGGCGTAGTCGGCGTCGTTGGACCGGACCGCCGCCAATGCGGCCGCGGTGCTCTCGGTGGGGACGGGCACGAAGTTCGATGCGCCGTCGTCGGGGACCATGCCCTGCGCCGCCATCCTGAGCAATGCCGCCTCGGTGAAGGTTCCTTCCGGTCCGAGGTAGGCGATGCGGGGCACTTTTCAACACTATCGGGTGGGTGACTTCTCCGACGGCTGGAAGCTGTCGGCTTGTTTTCACGCGGCTTACGCGTGAAGGGCCAGTCCAGCCCGTAAGAGGTTGCGTGCGGCGTGTTCGTCGGCCTGGGCGCGATGTGAGCAGCGCTGGCAGCGAAATTCCGCTTGGCTGACGCGATTCTCCGGTGCTGCATGTCCACAGCTCTCGCAGCGATCGGAGGTGTGCCGGGTTGGTGAGCCGCCGCTGCGCGGCGGCCAGCTTGTCCGCAGCAGCGCGACCCCAGCGCGGATTGTGCACGTGATCGCCGTCGCTGGTGGTGGCGAAACTAGCGATTCCCACGTCGATGCCGACGTGCCGGCCGGTGCCCGCCAACGGATGGGCCGGCACCCCGTCACAGGAGAGCACCAACATCCACCGACGGCCCTCGCGGCGGATCTGAATCGTCTTCACTACGCCGGCGACCTGGCGGTGCATCGCGACCTTGACCCGGCCGATGCCTTGCAGATACACCCGTTCGGCCTCCGGCAGCCAGCGGGCGCCGTCGCCGTCTTTGGGCCACTCCACACTGTCGAACCGGCCCTTGCCCTTAAACCGCGGATACCCCGGTGTCTGCCGGGCCTTCACCCGACGGAAGAACCCCGCGAACGCCCTATTCAGCCGGCGCAACATGGCCTGCTGACTCGAAAACGACCACACCGCCACATCCGCACGCGCGGCGCGGATCTCGGTCAACTGCGCCGACTGATCTCCGTACCGGGCGCATCGGGAGTTGCTGTAACGCCCGCCGTCGCCGGAGCGCCTGCGATGGCTGGCGTGCACAGCAAGACCCGTGCGTCCGTCCACACACGCCGCCAACGCCACATGCTGACGCGCCGTGGGACGCATCCGAAACTTGTACGCCCGCCTCACGACACGATCACCGCATTCCACGGATGCTCGATGTAGCTGTGGACCGTCGACTCCGCCACAAACCCCACCGACGCGGCGCAAAACCACGGCGACCACCACACCTGGTCGCGCATGGGCAGGCACGGCAACTCTTGACGCAACAGCCGCGCGGCGCCACCCGTGAACATCCGCACCACCCCGCCGGCGCATCGGCCGGACCGACCCGCACGAAGACGTGCACGTGATCACCCATCACGTCGGTGACCACGATCTCTCCACTGTGCTCGGCAGCGAGACACGTGCGATCACAAGCCGATCGCCCGCCCCGATCGCCCCCCCGATCCCCCGACGGCTATACCGCTGGCCCCCCCACACTGATGGCCGCATCAATGGTGAGCGATTCGGTAACCCTTGCGCGTGCCCGCCGCCTGGAGTTAAGTTAGGCTTACCTCATCTGGTGGAAGGCAACCCGATGGCAGTAGCGGCACCGACGACGGCCGAACGGATCCGCAGCACATGCGCGCGGGCCGGCGGCGCGATACTCGCCGTGGAGGGCCTCGAACCCACCGCCACCGCCGTACACCACCTGCTGGATGACGGGTCGTTCGCGATCACCGTGCCGGTGGACGGCGTGCTGGCCCGCATGGTCGTCGCGTCCGGAACTACCGCGGTGCAGGCCGTGCTGGAGATGACCGACTACGCCCCGTTGCCGCTGCGCGAGCCGGTGCGCTCGCTGGTCTGGATCAGCGGCCGCCTGCAGGGCGTGCCCACCGCCGAAGTCGCCGAGTTGCTCGACCTGCTCGCCGCCCAGGACCCCAATCCCGCTCTCCTGCAGGTGAATACGCCGTCCGGGGCCGCTGACGGTGACACCCGTTATCTGCTGATGCGGCTGGAGATCGAGTCGGTCGTCGTCGCGGACTCCACCGGCGCCGAAGCCGTCGGGGTGAGCACGCTGCTGGGGGCGCAGCCCGACCCGTTCTGCGCGATGGAGTCGTGCTGGCTGCAGCACATCGAGTCCGCCCACCGTGAAGTGGTCGACCGGCTGGCCACCCGGCTGCCGATGGCATTGCGGCGCGGGCAGGTCCGGCCGCTGGGCCTGGACCGCTACGGGGTGCGGCTGCGGGTGGAGAACGACGACGGCGACCACGACGTACGGCTGCCGTTCGCCAAACCGGTCGACGACGTGACCGGCCTGTCCCAGGCGATCCGGGTGCTGATGGGCTGCCCCTTCCTCAACGGCCTGCGGGCCCGGCGGCTCTGAGACCCACCGCACCGGCCCGCTACCGTAGCTCCGGTGACCGGGTCGCCCGATGAGCTGACCGATCCCCAGCGGCGTGCGCTGCGGATCGAGATCGTCATCGTGTTGGCGGTGACATTCGGGCTGAGTGCCTACACCGCGATCCTGAACCTGATCGAATCGGTGCTGCTCGGCCTCGGCGGGCAGATCGTCGCGTTGAACCCGCGCCTCTCCCCCTTCGACCTCATCGATCTGGGACTCAACCTCGCCGGCGTGTTCCAGCTGATCGGCTGGGGAGCGCTGGGCCTATACCTGTTGTGGCGCAGCGGCTTCGGCCCCGCCCAGATCGGGTTGGGCCGACCGCAATGGCGACCCGATGTGCTCGGCGGCGTCGGGCTCGCGGCGCTCGTCGGGCTGCCGGGCCTGGCTCTCTACGTCGGCGCGCGCGCGTTGGGCATGAACGTGTCGGTGGTGCCGTCGGCACTCGACGACACCTGGTGGCGGATACCGGTGTTGCTGGCCGCGGCCTTCGCCAACGGGTGGGCCGAAGAAGTGATCGTGGTGGCGTTCCTGCTCACCCGGCTGCGCCAGCTGCGGGTCAACCCCGTCGTCGCCCTGGTGGCCTCGAGCCTGCTGCGCGGCGCCTATCACCTGTACCAGGGCTACGGCGCCGGACTTGGCAACGTGGCGATGGGCCTGGTGTTCGGCTACGTGTGGCAGCGCACCGGCCGGCTGTGGCCGCTTGTCATCGCGCACGGCCTGATCGACGCGGTGGCGTTCGTCGGCTATGCGCTGGCCGCCAATCACCTGGGCTGGCTGCCCTGACCGCGCCTCTAGAACCGATAGAGCAACAGCCGACCCAGTTTCCGCAGCCCCGGCACGGAGTCGAACACGCGGACCAGCGCCCGCTTGGTCAGCGGCAGCTTGGAGTACCCGGGCATGTCCGGAGTTCGCGCCGCGTGGGCGAACTCCAACCTCGGCGCGACTTTCCGCAGCTCCCACGGATCGTCGACGCTGAACCCGCCGAAGGTTGCGCCCGTTGCCCGCACGCTCGGATTGAGGCGGGCCATCCGGGTCGCCGCAGGGCTGAAGGCATCGAATGCGATTGCGCCACTTGGGAAGTGATTTGTCAATGTGCTCAGAAGCGTATTCATGACGTCCGTCGACAAGTACATCGTCACGCCCTCCGCGAGGATCCACGCCGGGCGATCGTTGGGGATCGCGGCCAGCCAGCCCAGATCCGCCAGCGACGACCCGATCGTTTGGTACCCGGCCCGTTGCGGGTAGAGGCGGCGACGCAATTCGATGACGTCGGGGAAGTCGACGTCGAACCAACTCACGGCGGGAGGCGAATCCAGCCGGAACACCCGGCTGTCCAACCCGCAGCCCAAATGGAGCACGACGGCGTCGGGGTGACCCACAAGGAATTCGGCCGTCCAGAGGTCAAACTGTCTGGCGCGCATGGCAATGGAGAGCGTGTCGACCTTGAGCCGGTCGAAGTCGTAGTCGATGCGGCGGACAGCGTCCTCGGCCATCTCGTCGCGCAGAATTGGATTGGCCGAGCGGCTCTCCAGGGCTCTGCCGTACAGGGTCGCGAGCAGCGTTTCTTTTTCCTTGGTGAACTGAATCTTTTCGGAATTCACGATCACCAATTATCTCGTCGTGGACGGGACGCCGTACCGCGCTGCCGCGCGCTGGGCACGTAGATTCTTGCTGTGAACGACAACCGCCCGCGCGCTCCGGGACCTGACCCCAGGCCGCGTCGACCCGTCGTTCCGCAACCGCCACCGCGGGAGCCGTCGCAGGTGATCCGCCGCGATCCCGCCTACGGGCCGCAGCGGCCCCCGTCGGCATGGCCACCGAACCCGCCGACTCCCCGGCGTCAGGTCCCACCGCCTCCGCCGCCACGGCGGCAGGTCCCGCCGCCACGTCGCCCCGTTCCGCCGCCGCCACGTCATCCCGTTCCGCCGCCGCCCCCTCCGCCGCGCACCCCACTGCCGCCACGGCCGATGGCCCAGCCGCAGCCGCGCAAGCCGCGCCGCAAGCGTCGCCCCTGGGGTCGCATCGTGCTGGCGTGCCTGCTGGTGTTCGTGCTCGCGGTGGTGGCCGTCGGCTACTGGATCGACTCGTCGCTGAACCGCATCCCCGCGCTGGCCGATTACCCCGAACGGCCCGCCGCCGCCAAGGGCACGACCTGGCTGCTGGTCGGGTCCGACAGCCGGCAACACCTGACGCCCGAACAGCAGGCCGACTTGACCACGGGCGGCGATATCGGCAACGGCCGCACCGACACCATCCTGCTGGTGCACGTCCCGGGCTTCGGGTCGAGCGCGCCGACGACGATGGTGTCCATCCCGCGCGACTCCTACGTGCCGATTCCCGGCTACGGCAGCGACAAGATCAACGCCGCGTTCGCGCTCGGCGGCGCCCCGCTGCTGGCGCAAACCGTCGAGCAGGCGACCGGAATGCGGCTGGACCACTACGCCGAGATCGGGTTCGACGGATTCGCCGTGCTCGTCGACGCGGTGGGCGGAGTGACCATGTGTCCCACCGAACCGATCAGCGATCCGCTCGCGGGAATCGACCTGCCCGCGGGCTGCCAGAAGCTGGACGGACGCAACGCGCTCGGCTATGTCCGCACCCGCGCCACCCCGCGGGCCGATCTGGACCGGATGACCAATCAGCGCGCGTTCATGTCCGCGCTGCTGCACCGCGTGGCCAGCCCGGCCGTCGTGTTCAACCCGCTGCGCTGGTACCCGATGGCGCAGGCGGCCGCCGACGCCGTCACCGTCGACACGGGCGATCACGTGTGGGATCTGGCGCGGCTGGCGTGGGCACTACGCGGAGACATCACCGCCACCACGGTGCCGATCGGCGAGTTCACCGGCAGCGATTCGGGAGCGGTCGTGGTGTGGGACAGCGACGCCGCCAGCCGGCTGTTCGAAGCGCTGGCGTCCGACTCGCCGGTCCCGCAGGACGTGCTCGACGCCGCCCAGCAGTAAGGCGCTAGTCGCGTCCGGCGCCGGTCAGGCCGTTCTGCAGCCAGCCTTTGGTGCGGCCAGGGTGGTTGGTGGCCACCCATGCCACGCCGACGTCACGGCAGTACCGGACGTCCTCGTAATGGTCGACGGTCCAGCAGTACAACGCCCTGCCCTGTGCGGCGGCGCGGTCGACCAATTCGGGATGCTCACGCAGCGTCGCGATCGACGGGCCCACCGCGGTGGCGCCGACGGTCGTGGCCGCGCTGCCGCCCAGAAAGCGCGACGTATCGCCGAGCAGGACGGTCGGAAGCATCGGCGCCGCCCGTCGGATCCGCCACACCGCGGCCGCCGAAAACGACATCACCACCGCGCGCGACAGGTCCGCCGAGGCCGGCGACGCGATGCCGTACCGGTGCAACAGGGCCAGCACCTTGCTCTCCACCAACGCGCCGTATCGCACCGGATGTTTGGTTTCGATGAAGATCTTCACCGGCCGGTTCCAGTCCAGGACCAGCCCGACGAGGTCGTCCAGCGTCAGCAGGCCGGTGTCGCCACGGGCGCCATCGGGTCGCCAGCTCGCATGCCAGGAGCCGAAGTCCAACTCGCGAAGCTGTGCCAGCGTCATCTCGCCGACCAGCCCGGTTCCGCTCGACGTCCGGTCCACCCGACGGTCATGCAGGCACACCAGGTGCCCGTCGCGCGTCAGCCGCACGTCACACTCGACGCCGTCGGCGCCCTGGGTGAGGGCCAGTTGGTAGGCGGCCCGGGTGTGCTCGGGACGCTCGGCCGACGCCCCCCGGTGCGCCACTACGAACGGATGGCCGCCGAGCGCGCCGTCGCCCGAGTTCATACGGCTATGCTGCCGGGTTCTGCCGTTCGGACTCAACCGGAACACTCGATTCCCGCTCCGCCGAGTCGGCTGCCGCATCGGGTCGTGTCGCAGGCGTCTCGTCGGCCACGATCACCCAGCGTCTGGCCGGCCGTTCGACCGGGCTGCGCTCGAAGCCCAGGAACACCTGGGTGGCCAGCAACAGGGCCGCAAGCGCCAGCAGGTAGGCGACCGTCGTGGTCACCGTGTTGTCGGCGATGCCCTGGGCGTCGGTGGTAAAACTCGTCGCGATCGAGAACAGCGACACGACGGTGCTGGCGATCCAGACGATCCACCACACGACGATGGGCTGGCGTAGCCGCACCAACCGGTCCTCGACGGCGGCCAGTTCGAGAACGTAGACGGGTGCCCAGACCAGGTTCACCAGCGGCACCAGGGAGCCCGCCCGCAGCGCCCACAGCGGCCGTGGGTCGTCATGCCCGCGATGCGCGAACGCCGCCGCCCTCCGGGCGATCAGCCAGTTCGTCAGCATCACCGCGCTGGCGACCACCGTGAACAACGCAAGCACGCTGGCCAGCACGCCCAGCCAGGTGGCGGCGCCCGCGACCAGTGGATTCAGCAGCGTTGAGCGGTTGACGATGAGCAGCGCGTAGCGCACCACGTGCACGAGCGCCGCGACGCCGAGTACCACCATCGTCGCGATGAGCGTGGAGCGCACCCTCGCGACCGACGGCCCGGTGCGCGGCGCCGCCTGCTGCTCAGTCACATCGAAGTGGTCAACCAGCCCCCAACGCGGAATCACCGCGTAGCGCGGCGTCGGGCCGAGCGGGCGACGGCCGCGTCGGGGCGGCGGGGCGGCGCCGGGACGGACCGCGATCCAGCGGTATCCCGGCGGCAGCCGCGGCGTGGTTCGTCCCCCACTCGCGGCAGGTGCCCCCAGTGCGTCCGGGCGCAGCGCCGAAGCGGTCGGCCGCGCGCTCCACTCCGAGTGCGGCGCGGAGCCCGATGGCGCGTGCAGGGTGCCGTTGCAGCGTGGACACCACACCCGCTGCCGGTCGCGCACGTTCCACCGCGTTCCGCACTGGGAACACACCTGGATCATCCGACCAGCCTAGCGACGGTTATTCACACGGTGCCGGTGCCGCCGTCGTCGGTGACGACGGGACGCCCCGCACCGGCCCAGGCCAACATTCCACCCTCGACGTTGAGCGGCGCGTAGCCGTTGCGCGCCAGGTACTGCGACACCCGCAGCGAGCGGCCGCCGGAACCGCACACCACGAACAGCTGCGCGGCCGGGTCGATCTCGTCGAGGCGGGCCGGCACCTCGCCCATCGGGATGTGCCGGGCGTCCTCGGCGTGCCCGCGCTGCCACTCGTCGTTCTCACGCACATCCAGCAGCACCACCGACTGGTCGAACGTCGCGGGAACATCGGCCACGTTCGCCCGGGCGACCTCTACCTCGTCCATGCGATCCATGCTGTCACGCGCTTGCTGTACGCGCACCAATCCGCGTACTCGCGGGTAACGTCAGCAATTCACGGCTATCCACAGTTTCCACAGGTTTATCCACAGGCCTCGCGGTGGGCAAAACCCGTTTGAGCCGCTTAATCTGTGCGATTTCTGAGAGTTGCTGTGGATAACCTGTGACCGTTATCGGACCGTGATCAACAGGCTGAACGCAGCCGAGCGAAATCAGTTGCCGCCCTAAGCTTCCGGTCGACGTCCTGCGGCCACTCGTCGCCGAGCGGCGGCTTTCGGCCACGTCCGCATCCCCTCGGGCACGCCGCCGCCCGCGACCTTGACGCCGATTTTCGCGCTGTCACAAGAGGGGCTATGATCAGCGTCACATTGAGCGGTTGTGACAGATCTCGTTGGGTGAGGAAACCGATCGTGCAGGTCAGGTGCGTGTGATGGCGTCGCATCCGTCGCATCCATTGGGACCGGGAACCGCTGCGCCGCCGTCTGAATGGCACTCCTCCGCGCACGTCTACACCCGCGGCCAGCTGATGGCATGCCTGCGTTCCGGCCTGATCGCGCTGGTGCTCTTTGGCATTCTCGCCCTGATCGTCTTGTTCTGAATCCGGCCAAGCCGGGTATGCGCTCACTAGCTGCGCGCATCCTTGCGGTGCACGCAGCGATGGAGCAATGTTGTCAACGATGTTGAGGACGTCGAGCTCCATCGATCACCAAGAGGAAAGGAACCCCGTGGCTGAATACACCCTGCCCGACCTGGATTACGACTACGGTGCGCTGGAACCGCACATCTCCGGACAGATCAACGAGCTCCATCACAGCAAACACCACGCGGCGTATGTGAAGGGCGCCAACGACGCGCTGGCCAAGCTGGAGGAGGCCCGCGCCAACGGTGACCACTCCGCCATCTTCCTCAATGAGAAGAACTTGGCGTTCCACCTCGGTGGGCACGTCAACCACACGATCTGGTGGAAGAACCTGTCCCCCAAGGGTGGTGACAAACCGACGGGTGACGTCGGGTCCGCACTCGACGATGCGTTCGGCTCGTTCGACAACTTCCGCGCCCAGTTCACCGCCGCCGCCAATGGGTTGCAGGGTTCGGGCTGGGCGGTGCTCGGCTACGACAGCCTGGGCGACCGGCTACTGACGTTCCAGTTGTACGACCAGCAGGCGAACGTCCCCCTCGGCATCATCCCGCTGCTGCAGGTCGACATGTGGGAGCACGCGTACTACCTGCAGTACAAGAACGTCAAGGCCGACTACGTCAAGGCCTTCTGGAACGTCGTCAATTGGGAAGACGTGCAGAACCGGTTCGCGGCGGCCACCGGCAAGACAAAGGGACTCATCTTCGGCTGAGGCCTGAGGCCGCCCGTAGAGGCTCCAAACGAAGCTCTGTGAAGGGGCGTCGCGCACCGCGCGGCGCCCCGCCCTCATTTCACGACAAAGTCGGCCGTTAGCACTCGTGTCCACTTGCGTGCCAGCCAGGGGCTACCGCATGCTGAGCGGATCGACCCAGTCGCATGTCGGGCAGTGTCCGAACACCGAGGTCGAGGAGGCGAGATGGCTACGGGGTCCGGTCGGGCGATCGAAATCGCCCCCTTCCATTCGCGTGGATCGCTGAAGGGCTTTGTGGTGTCTGGTCGTTGGCCGGATTCCACCAAGGAATGGGCCCAGCTGTTGATGGTGGCGGTTCGCGTGGCATCACTTCCTGGGTTACTGGCTACCACAACGATTTTCGGTGCACGTGAAGAGCTGCCCGACGAGCCCGAGCCGGGAACGGTCGGGCTTGTGTTGGCCGAAGGAACCGTCGTTGGTGAATCAGCCGTTCCGCCAGGGTATTTCGCTGATCGTCAACCGCCGGCCCTGCTGATGCTGCACCCACCGTCGGAAACCGTGCCGTCGCTGCCGGAGTGCAGCGGCGCGGCGTCGGGTTGCGTTCTGTTGCCCGGACTTCCGTACCTCGGCCTCGAGCATCGGGCCGCCTGGGTCGAAGCGGAATCGGACGGCACGGTGACATCGATGGTGAGTCGCGTCGGCGTCGATCCCATCAGCCATCCCGATACCGCGATATTGGCGATGCTGCTTGCCGCATAAGGGTTTTCGAAGCTCTTAGTTCAGGTGACGAAAGCATGAATACGGGTACCCGAACTCGGGCCCAGCGCTGGCGCGCGCGCCAAACGACCGCTATGGTCGATGTCGTTAGCGAAGGGGAGTAGCCCCCAATCGTCGTGTCGACATACTGGCGTGAAGCCCGGCCGGCGAACCGCGAAGCGGTGGGCGAGACCTTCGACCGATGTCCGGCGGACCGTGAGCTATTGGGCCGTCGACGTGTGTCGAAAGGTCGTGGCCAATGCTTTCCGCAGCACTTGTCAGTCTCGGAGTGGTGTTCGTCGCCGAGCTCGGCGACAAGTCGCAGCTGATGACGATGACCTATGCGCTGCGCCACCGGTGGTGGGTGGTGCTGACCGGCGTCGGTATCGCGTCGTTTCTGGTGCACGGGCTGTCGGTCACGATCGGACACTTCCTCGGCCTGACGCTGCCGGAGCGGCCGATCGCGTTCGCTGCGGCGATCGCCTTCCTGCTGTTCGCGGTGTGGACCTGGCGGGACGGCCGCCGCGGCGCCGACGAAGAAGTCCAATCGGTCGTCGAGCCGCGTCACGTGCTGTTGGCGGTCATCTCCTCGTTCGTGCTCGCCGAACTCGGCGACAAGACGATGCTCGCGACCGTGACGCTGGCCAGCGACCGCAACTGGGCCGGAGTGTGGATCGGTGCTACTGCGGGCATGGTGCTGGCCGACGGCGTCGCGATCGCAGTGGGCGCGGTGCTGCACAAGCGGCTGCCGGAACACTTCCTGCACTTGTTGGCCAGCGTGCTTTTCCTGCTGTTCGGGCTCTGGCTGTTGTTCGACGGGGCGCTGGGCTGGCGGTGGGTGGCCCTGGCGGTGACGGGTTCGGTCGCGGCTGCGGCCGCGACCGTCGCGGCGGTGAGTCTGGCCAGAAGGCGGCGCAGGCATCCGTTGGCGTTTGCACCCCTCGAATCGTCGCCGGAATCCGCCTAACCGGCCATTGGCTACTGCGGGCATTGCGAGTGCGCCCGCTTCGACCTTTGCGGCGCCAACCTGGTCACGTGCGGGGAGGACCGCCATCGCCACCCGGCCAAATCCCCTCGTTTGGTCATCTAGCAAATGATTGATTCCGCTCCGGGACCGACAACGTCCGTTGCCGGTGAAGTAGCCACCGCGATTTCTGTGACAGTGACTGCCAATTGCCGCGCAAGGTATGTCTAGGCTCTCGTTGGAATTTGCTTCCAGCACCATGCGAAGCGGCTACAAGCACCTCCCCAAATGCGAGTACGTTGGGTGTTGGATGGCACATGCGGACACGTTAATTTAATTTTTTCGGCGTTTGCACTTGGCTGTGGGCACAACTCTCGCTACGATGGTCAGCAAATACGTGACTACGAATCCCGCTCGGAACGCATGTGGAGGTCAATCCGATGAGCAAGACGTTCGCCGCCCGCCTAAACCGCCTGTTCGACACGGTCTATCCGCCTGGACGCGGCCCACATACATCGGCTGAAGTCATCGCGGCGCTGAAGTCTGAGGGCATCACGATGTCGGCTCCGTACCTGTCTCAGCTCCGCTCAGGCAACCGCACCAACCCCTCCGCCGCGACCATGGCGGCCCTTGCCAACTTCTTCCGGATCAAGCCGGCGTACTTCACCGATGACGAGTACTACGAGAAGCTCGACAAAGAATTGACGTGGCTGGCGAATATGCGTGATGAGGGTGTGCGGCGTATTGCGGCGCGCACCGTCGGGCTGTCACCGGAGGCCCAGCAGGACGTCGTCCAGAAGGTCGACGAGCTGCGTCGCAGGGAGCAGCTGGACGCTTAGCCCGCCGGGTGGGCCAAACCCACGTCCGGCGAAGTTCGGAAGCCCGTCGCTACGGTCCGGCGGCGTCACCCCGGCGGTCCAGCATTCGGTACTGATGTGCGATCGCCAGGATCCATTCGCGGTCGGAGTACGTACTCGGCTGGCGCAACCAACCCAGGCCCGGGAATGCCGCATGGGCCTGTTTTCCCGCTTTGTCCCGTCCTTCGTAGATCCATTCCGCGATCGCCAGCGCCTGGTCCTCTGGTGGCACCGACGGCGACTCGATATCGGAGGGATCGTCGAGGTCTTCATTAAGGGAAGGCAGGGCGCCGACCGCGTCGACCGGCTTTCGTCTCCCGGCGTCGGCCGCACTGGCCTCGAGGAACAGCGCGTCGGAGATCAGCGACATCCGCTCGGCCACGCGGAACACCAACGGCCCGCGTGGGCGCACCCCGATTCCTACATCGGGCTGCCGACGGCCGAGCTCGGTGAGCAGCGGCTGAATGGTCCGCAGCTCACGGCGGGCGCCGAACCAGTCTTCGACACTGGGCAGCAGCGACCCGGCGGCAACGATCAGCATTGCGCAGCCGAGCAGCGTGGCGGCCGCGCCCACCCCGACAAGTTGTGTGGTGCCCACCGCCCGGAGGAAGAAGAAGGCGCTGGCCAGCACGATCAGTGCGATGCCGACAGTGAAGACGAACAGTGCGGTACCGCGGCGGCTTCGGCTGGAATGGCGCAGCCCGACCCAGGACACCAACGTTAGCGCCAACAGCACGTAAAGCAGCGGCAGCAGCCACGGCAATGATGTGCCCGCGGTACCGAGATTGCGTTTCAGATACTCCCCGGGCGACATCTCCGGTTGCTGGCCGGCCGCGAAGAACGTCACCATGCTGACCACGGCGATGACGGCGGCGACACTGTACTGCGCAATCGCGATGCGTCGGAGCGTCGCCGGTTTGCGTGCCGATGCGACGGTGGTGATCATCACGCAACTGCCGGCGGCGCAGGCGATCAGCGCCACCTGACTCAGCCCTATCGAGATGTTGGGCCAATGCAGCAGGTTGTCTAGTAACAGCGTCAAGGGCTCCCAATTCAGGGCGGCCACCAAACCGAGGCTGCCCAGCGCCACGATCATCGCGCTGCTCACCACGGACTGCTTGTTGACCAGGGCCCAGCCGATGCGCAAGCCCGTGGCCAATCCAAGCAGACCGGCGATCGTCCAGATGATCAACCAAACGCCTCTCCGAGCCGAACCTGAAAGATGGAGGAACGATCGGACGGCAGTCGTCCGAGGCGGTAGATGAGCAGCGCCGCGAAGTCCTCCGCGTCCTGCTCGGCATCCTCGCCACTGGGTCCCATGCAGCCGGTTCGCTGATTGAGCATGTATCCAATCAGGTCGGAGCTGGCCAACTCGACGCTTTCCTGGGCCGCTTCGACCACCGAGATGCCGTCGTGCCCAAGGACAAGATGCCCAAGCTCGTGGGCGAGCGTGCGATCCCAGGCAGGTAAGCCCTCCTGGATCAAGAACACGTCGCGATCGGAGTACTGGCGCCACTGGCCGCACACCCCCGGCGGAAGCTCGGCGGTAATCAGTTCGATCGGCCGTCCGCGATCCTGGCTGACGGCCTCGACGAGGCGGTGTAATGACACTTCACCGCGTCGCGGGGCCAGGTCGAGCACCGCCGCGACGGCGCGCGTGACGCTGCGACTAGCAGGCATATAACCCCCTTCCGACGTCTCCCCTATACGATGCCCGCTCCCGCCGAGGCAGGCACTTGTTCTAGGCCACAAACCGAGCGGCACCACCGGTGCGAACGATATGTCCGGCCTTGGCCTGGCGGTATCCCACGAACCCCCCCACACCGGTGAGTGCCAGGATGCCCGCGACCCCTGGCACCACCAAGGCCACCAGCTGCGACGGTCCGGCGGCTCGCAAGTATTCGCCGTATCCGACGCGGAACGACGCCGGGACGGCAACGTTGATGTCGATATTGGCCGGTAGCGGTTCGCGTCCGGCGGACGGACCCGTGGTGTCGGGCTGCGGCGCCCCAGGCAGCGTCGGCCTTGTCGGCGCGCCCGGTGCTACGGGTCCCCCGAGCCCGATCGATGGGCCCACGACCACCGGCAAGGTGATGGGTGTGAGCGGTACCGCTGCAGCGCCCGCGAGCGGAATCCCTGCGGCAGACCCCGTCCCGCCCGCGAGCGGAAGCCCCGCGACGGCCCCCGCCCCGCCCGGCACCGCGGCGATGACGGGCGGTGGGACGGGTATCCCAGGCACCGCTTCTACGCGCGGCGGCGGAAGCTGCATGGTCGGTGGCGGGTCCGGGCGACCGTTCGGCACGTCGACGGCGCCACCATCCCCATCGCCACCCGGTGGCGAAGGTTCGCCGGGTGGCTCGGGGCAGCGGGGCAAATCGGGGCAGGGTGTTTCAGTCGGCGGTTCATCGGGTTTGGTCGACGGATCTTCGGGCTTGGTCGACGGATCTTCGGGCTTGGTCGACGGATCTTCGGGCTTGGTCGACGGATCTTCGGGCTTGGTCGACGGATCTTCGGGCTTGGTCGACGGATCTTGGCGATCTTTGGTCACCGGATCTTGGCGATCCTTGGTCACCGGATCTTGGGGATCCTTGGTCACCGGATCTTGGCGATCTTTGGTCACCGGATCTTGGGGATCCTTGGTCACCGGATCTTGGCGATCTTTGACATCACCCGATGTGTCGCTCGATTGCTGGTCTCCCGAGTCTCCGGGGTCAGCCAATGCGAGCGCGCCGCCGGCACCACCAATAATCAGTCCGGATACCGCGAGGCAGGCTGAGGCGGCGTTTAACACACGCGACCGGTCCAACTTCATAACCCCTCATGGCATCGCCCGTCAGCCATTTGACGGTGCAAAGATTGTCGCACAAACGCGCTTCACGGTTTGCTACTGGATGCGAATTGGTTCCGCGGGGCCACACCCCGCGGAGCGAAAGGCCCCGACGATAGCGTTTGGGCAGCACAATTGCAGTCACGATCGCGAAATGTCGACACGATGACCGAGAGGCAGCCGGGATGGGCCTGTTCAGGCGACGCAAAAGCCGCGCTACCCGCCGAGCCGAGGCCCGTGCCATCAAGGCCCGCGCCAAACTCGAGGCCAAGCTCGCCGCGAAAAACGAAGCCCGTCGGATCAAGGCGGACATAAAGGCCGAAGCCGATGCGCTCAAGGCTCAATTGAAGGCTCAGCGGGACAGCGACAACGCCGCGCTCAAAGTTGCTGAGGCGCAGTTGAAGGCGACCCGCGAGGGCAAGTTGCTCTCGCCGAGGCGAGTTCGCCGCGCGCTCACCGTGTCGCGACTGCTCGCCCCGATCGTGGTGCCGCTGGTCTACCGCGCGGCCATCGCCGCGCGGGGTTTCCTCGACGAACGGCGTGCGGACCGGCTCGGTGTTCCGCTCAGCCAGATCGGCCAGTTCTCCGGGCACGGCGCGCAGCTGTCGGCCCGCATCGCCGGGGCCGAACAGTCGTTGCGGATGGTCGTCGAGAAGAACCCGAAGGACGCCGAGACCAAGCAGTTCGTCGCCGCCATGAACGAGCGTCTCAGTGATCTGTCGGCGGCGGTGACGGCCGCCGAGCACATGCCGGCGCAGCGCCGCCGATCCGCCCATGCGGCGATCGCCGAGCAGCTCGACGGCATCGATGCCGACCTGATGGCCCGGTTGGGCCTGGCCTGAACGGGCCGACCGTGACCAGCGCCGCGCGCAACCCCGCAGCACGTCTGCGCGGGACGGCGGCCGGGGTGCTGACCGCGGCGTTGGCGGTCGCCGCCCACGGGGTGGCCAGCGGCGCCGCTCCGACAGGCGCGGCCACGACGCAGCTTGCGGTGCTGGCCGCCACGGTCGGTGCGTTGGCGGCCACCGTCGCGCGCGCTTCCGATCCGCGGGTGCTGCTGATTCTGCTTGGCACCGGTCAGCTGCTCGGGCATGTGCTGCTCGGCGCCGTCGCTCACGGCCACTCCCCGGCCACCGCGCCGCCCGCCGCGGCGATGCTGACCGCTCACCTGCTGGCGGTGGCGGCCGGGGCCGCGATGATCGCGGCCTGCGATCGACTCTGCGGCTCGTTGTCGCGTGCGGTGCGAGCGACCGTGCGGCCGGTCTGCCCGCCGGTGGCGGCCGCGCCCGCGGTGGCGACGGTCGGTGCCGATCAGCCGATGCGCTCCGTGCTATTCCTTGCCTCGATGTCGTATCGGGGGCCGCCGGTCAGTTGCGCCTGCTGACCGAACACCCCATCGACTCAAGAAAGCCACAATCGAATGCGAATCATCACCGGTGCGACACGCGCCCTGATCACGGTCGCCGCCACCGGCGCGGTGATATCCGTCGGCGTGCTCTCGGGCGCAGCGCCCGCCGGGGCACATGTCCGAGTCAACGCCGACCATGCCGCGCCGGGCTGGACCGCCCGGCTGGATCGGGGCGCGGCCACCGGCGCCGTGCGTTCGGTCACCTGGACCGCCGCGCCGGGGACGGGCATCTCATCCGACCAGGTCGCGTTGTTCCGCATCTCGGTCAGGCTGCCCGACGGCGACACGGTCAGGTTTCCGGCCACCCAAACGTATTCCGACGGAACGGTGGTGCGCTGGGATCAGGAGCCGCTGCCCGACGGCGGCGAGCCCGAACACCCGGCACCGGAGCTGACCCTGTCGGCGGCTGAGCCCGCGACGCCGGAAGCACCGCAGGCGGCACCGGCCAAGGACGACTCCGCGCGCTGGTTGGCCGGCGGTGCGCTCACCGTTGCTGCGGCGGCGTTGCTGATGCGGCGGCGAGCGTGAACAGACGGAGCGCTGCAGCGGCGCTGCTGGCCGTGGTGCTCGCGGTGCTGGCGCTGGCCGGCGCCGGTGTCGCGGCAGGGCATGCGACCCGCATCGCGACCGACCCCGCCGAGGGCGCCGCGCTCGCCCAGTCTCCGCAGCGGGTCAGCGCGACGTTCAGCGAGGCGCTGCAGCCCGAGTTCGCGGCGATGACCGTGGTGGGTCCCGACGGGAACCTGTGGTCCACCGGCGACCCGCAGGTTCAGGGGGCGGTCATCGGCGTCGGGGTGCGTCCGCTGGGCCCGGCGGGCACATACACGGTGAACTACCGGGTGACGTCGGCCGACGGGCACGTGGTGTCTGGCTCGTGGTCATTCCGGCTCACCGCGATGAGCACCGGCACGCCGGGTCCGCCGGCCGCCGCGCCGACGGGCTCCCCCGACGACGACGGCCCCCCGGTGTGGCCGTTTGTCGTCGCGGCCACGCTGATCATCGCCGGCGGTGCGTGGTGGGCGGTGCGGCGCCAGACATGACGCGGCCGGTGGCCGGCGGCGTGCTGGTGGTGGCGGCTGCGTCGGTGGCGGCGTGGTCGCTGGCGTACCCGCAGAACTCGCTGACCGGCACACTGGTGCGGGCGCTGGCGGACTGCGCGGCCGTCATCACGCTCGGCCTGGCAGTGGTGCCGATGCTCGACACCGACCGGTACCGCGGCGAACTGACGCGTCGCGGCGGCGATCGTCTGCCGGCCCGCGGTCGCCGCCGCCCGAACTGCGCCCCAGGTCGTCGCCATGGCCGGTGTCGCCGTCGCTGGACGACGGCCCGCACTGTCCGGGTCACCCTGGCGGAGAGCACGGTCGGCGGCGTCGCGGTCGCGATCCACGCACCGCCGCCGCACTGTGGTGCGGAACGCTGGCGGCGCGGTGCGATCGTCGACCACCGCGGACAGTGGGCGCGGGGTGCTACCCCGCTTCTCGCAGATGTCGCTGCCGTGTGTGGCGGCGCTGCTGGCAGCCGGGGTCGCCGGCGCCGTTTTGACCGTGGACTCGCCGGCACAGCTGTACGCCACGGGATACGGCCGCGTGTTGTCCGCGAAGGTCTTCGTCACGGCGGCGGTCGTCGTCCTGGCGTGGCACAACCGCACCCGCTGGCTACCGGCGGCAAGCTCACACCGCGCCACCGCCGTTATGTCGCGGTCACGATCGTTGATCGAACTGGCGATCATGGCCGTGGCGCTGACCTTGGCCGCGGCGCTGGCAGTCACCGGTTAGCGAGATATCCGACCTGGCATGATGGGAGCCACTGCCGGGTACCACCACTCGCGTCGATGGCGCGCAGGACGAGAAACTGCAAAGGAGCAGCCAGATGGCAGACGAGCAGGATCGACCCGACGAAAAGCCTGACAACGCAGCCGGCGACAACGAGGCCGTCGATACCGGAGCACCGGAGGCGCGCGCGGAGTTCGGCCCGTCCGCCGCCGAACCGCCCGCCAAGAAGGCGCCGGCCAAGCCAGCCAAGAAAGCAGTAGCGAAGAAAGCACCGGACAAGGCCGCGAAGAAGGCCGCCAAGAAGGCCGCCCCCGCCAAGAAGGCACCACAGAGGAGTCCGGTCCCGAAAACACCTCCCCGGGCGGCGTCGCCGACCCCCGAGCCGGCCGCCGCTGGACGACTCGCGGACACCAACGGGGACGGCCAAGTCGTATCCGCGGCGAAAGAAGCTGCGGCGCAGGCGAAATCCACCGTCGCCAGCGCGCCTAACCCGGTCACCGGTCCTGCGCTCGTGCCGTCGGACGGGCTCGGGCAGTCGCGTCTGCCGCTGGCGGCCGCCATCGCGGCCGGGGTGCTGGCGATCTTGATGGTCCTGCTCGCGCGCCGCCGCTCCGAGGACGGCTGACGAATCGGCTTGACCCTCACCCGACGTCAGGGTCGATAGTGGCGTCATGGACGCCAGAACCGTCGGCGCGGTAGCCGCCCTCACCGGTGTGTCGGTGCGCACCCTGCACCACTACGACCACATCGGCTTGGTGGTTCCGAGCGTGCGCACCGCGGCGGGCTACCGCGACTACACCGACGCCGATATCGAGCGGCTGCACCTGGTCCTGGTGTACCGGTCCGCCGGGCTGCCGCTCGAGGAGATCCGCGCGCTGCTCGACGACCCGACTGCCGACGTGCTCACGCACCTGACGCGGCAGCACGAAGTGCTGCTGGAGCACGCCGAGCGGCTGCAACACACCATCAAAGCCGTGGAGGAACTGATGAACGCACACCGCGAAGGCATACAGCTGACCGCCAAGGAACAGGTCGAGATCTTCGGCACCACCGCGTTCAGCGAGGAGTACGCCGCCGAGGCCGAGCAGCGCTGGGGCGACACCGACGCCTGGAAGCAGTCCCAGCAACGCGCTGCCCAGCTGACCAGACAGGACTGGCTGGACATCAAGGCCGAGGGCGATGCGCTGCTCGAGGCGCTCGCGCAGGCCAAGCGCGACGGCGTCCAACCAGGTTCGGCGGAAGCCAACGAGCTCGCGGCCCGGCACCGCGCATCCATCGAACGGTTCTACGACTGCCGCGACGAGATGCACCGCAATCTGGTGGAGATGTATATGGCCGACGAGCGGTTCACCCGCTATTACGACGACGTCGAGCCGGGCCTGGCGCAGTTCGTCCACGACATCGTGGTCGAAAGCCCCAGTGGCTAGCAGGTTTCGCCGTTAGGCTTGGCACCCTTCACCCATGTACTCGGACTGGTCGCCGGACTCGTCACTTCGCATCGAACGGGAATGTCCCGGCGTGGTCGTACTGGCCACCAGTCGCGAAGGGATGGCCATCGAGGGCGAGCAGCTGATCGCGTTGCCGCCGTTGGAGGTTGGCGAATCCAGTGAGGATTTGCAGCGCGTTGCCAATACTGACGCCGTGTGCTTGTTCGTGGATCGTGCCCGACGGGTCAAGGCGGACTTCGTATCTCCTCGACGAGAGCACCGAACGCTGCCGCACCCGGGCGCGGAGATTCCGACGGGATTCACCACCGGCTGCCTGGTAGCCAGCCGCCTCGGCCAGTGGGAGCTCACCCTCTGGCTGGGCGTCCGGGCAATGTACCTCTGGCGATGGACCAATTCGCTGCTGCAAGCCGCCACGTGCTTCGCCCAATGTGCGCGCGCATTCGCCGACAGCCGTCCTGACGTAGCCGGTGTACTACAAGGCGCAGCATATCCCGCGTTCCGGGCGGCGAGCCCTACTACCCACAGCACTCGGGGATCAGACTCCACGCCGGTCGGTTCGAGCGCCAACCTTGTCTTGATGGCACTCCACAAGACCGGGGATATCGTCGCCGCCACACTCGGCGATCAACGCGCGCGTGAGCCTCGCGCCGCGGGGCGGCGATGAGCATGGACGGAAGGGATTGCCTATGCGCTCAGCAACATCGATCCGCGGCAGCTCACGGGTCCGGCCCGATGGCTAGCATCGACGGGTGAGCATCCACCCCCGCGCCACCGCTGACCTGGTTGACGAGATCGGCCCCGACGTCCGCAGCTGCGACCTGCAACTCACCCAGTACGGCGGCAAGTCGCAGTTCGCCGGGCCGATCACCACCGTGCGGTGTTTCCAGGACAACGCGTTGCTGAAGTCGATCTTGTCCGAGCCCGGCAACGGCGGCGTGCTGGTGATCGACGGCGACGGCTCGCTGCACACCGCGCTGGTTGGCGATGTCATCGCCGGTCTCGGGCGCGACAACGGATGGGCCGGCCTGATCGTCAACGGCGCGGTCCGCGATGCGACGACGCTGCGCACCCTCGACATCGGCATCAAGGCACTAGGCACCAATCCGCGCAAGAGCACCAAAACCGGTGACGGTCAACGTGATACGGTCGTCGAGTTCGGCGGCGTGGCGTTCGTCCCGGGCGAGATCGCCTACAGCGACGACGACGGCATAGTCGTGGTCAGCGTCTAGTCCTAAAGCGTTGGGCGCCAGGACCGCTCGCTCGCTCCCGCTCGGCCGGTCGAAACTCGCTGGACTCAATCCTGAGAATCGTCGGGTGGGTCGGGGTCGCCGCGTAGGAGTTCGTCGGGGTGGTGAGCGTGGTTGATTTCAGGTGGTTTGGTGCCGTCGGTCCAGGCGAGGCGGCCGCTGTCGGTGACGATCGTTTGGTAGTGGCCCTTGGTGACGAGATCGTGGTCGATGCCGCAGGCGAAGAACAGTTTGTCGGCGTCGGTGGCGCCGTTGGGCGTCCAGTCCGGGCTGTGGTGGACCTCGCAGTGATAGCCAGTTTCTACACAATTCGGTCGGGTGCAGCCGCCGTCGCGGGCGTAGCAGACGATGCGTTGGTCGGCGGTGGCGATGCGTGCTTGGCGGCCGAGGTAGATGGGTCGTTCGGTGTGGTTGTCGAACACCGCCAGGTAGTGGATGGCGTCGGCGGCCATTCTGATCAGATCGCGCATCGGTAGCGCGGTGTCACCGCCGGTGCGCGCCGGCGGCGGCATCGGAATGTCCGGGTTGGTGACGGCGCGGGCGGCCTGATTGAGTTCCGCCAACGTGGTCCGGGCGATCACCGTGACCGGATGTCCGCGGTGCTGGCCCATCTCACCGGAGGCGATCCCGGCTTTGAGGCCGAGTTTGATGCCGTCGTGGCGGCGTTGGGCCGGACTGCGCTCATCGCGCACCTCGGCCAGCGTGCCGTCCGGCAGGTGCCGGCCCGGACGCACCGCCGCGGTGACCGCCTCCACGTAGCAACGGGTTTCCGGATCGATCCAACCCGACAGCGCCGACATGCCGTCGGGGCCCTGCGGGCCGAGGTGGAGGCACCGGCGGCGGGCCCGGTCGGCTTCGTCGTAGTGGCCGTCCGGGTTGAAGATCTCGTCGATGCGCCGACCGGCGGCCTTAACGATCTCAACGTCATTCTTGCTGGCTTCACGCACCAGGCTGGCTTCGACGTCTTGGCGATCGGTGTCCGATACGCAGGAGGGCAACACGTCCATGGCCCGGCAGATGGTGCGAAGGTGATCCTCGCCGATCGTGCCGGCTTCGACGGCCTGTGCTACCAGGGGCAGCTCGGGCGGCAGCGGTGGGCCGGCAAGCTGGCGGCGCGGCCGGATGCGCCCGGCCAGCTTCATGCGGCGTTTGATCTCCTTGGGCGGGATGCGCAACCGTGCCCAGAGGGTGTCGGCCAGCGCCGGCACGAACACGGCCTCATCGGGTGGGTCGGCGATCTGCCCGAACACCCGATACATCAGGCCGCGGTTGGTGCGCTCCTGGGTCTCCAGGCGCTCGGCCAACTCCACCCTGAACTCGTTGCCCACCTCGTCGGAGGACAGTGCGCGCATTTCGTCGTAGGCGACATCAACCCGATCGAGCAGCTCGCGAAACCGTTCGCGAGCCGCCTCTCCGGTGATGAATTGCCCCATGCCGCAACGCTATCGAACACATGCGCTAATAAGGGTGGCTCAGCGCCGCCAACGCGCGATTTGTGGATGGAGATTGATCTGTGGATAACCGGTGCGACGGAGCTGTTCCGGACAGCCGGATGTCGGTGGTAGATGGTAGGCGCGCGGCCGGTCGTCAGCGACGAATCCCGCGAAAGACCCTGACTCGTACGTTCCGCGCGGGTCGGTGCGAGTCTGCTCGTCGGAGACAGTGACTACGCCGAGGCCGCTACCGGCGCACGGTGTTTGGTGAAGTGCAGCCCCTCGTCGGCGACCTTGCCGCGCCGGATCAGGCGGGTGTCCAGCAGGTAGTTCTGGTTCAGCCGCCACGGGGTGCGCGAACCCTGCTTGGGCAACACGTCCAGTGACCGCAGCACATAGCCGGGGGTGAACTCCATGAACGGCCGCTCGTCGACGCTGTTGCCGGGGTGCTCGGCGACCACCGTGTCGCAACCCTTGGCATCCATGTGATTGAGCAAGCGGCAGGCGAACTCTGAGACCAGGTCGGCCTTCAGCGTCCAGGATGCGTTGGTGTAGCCGACGGTGTAGATGAAGTTCGGCAGACCGGACAGCATCATGCCCTTGTAGGCCATGGCCTTCGTCAGGTCCACTTCCTCGCCATCGACGGTGATAGGCGCCCCGCCGAACAGCTGCAGGTTCAAACCCGTTGCGGTGATGATGATATCGGTAGTGATCTCCTGCCCGGAGCTCAGCTTGATCCCGGTCGGGGTGAACCGGTCGATGGTGTCAGTGACCACGTCGACGCGGCCGCCGCGGATGGCACGGAACAGATCGCCATTGGGCACCAGGCAGAGTCGCTGGTCCCACGGGTTGTAGCGCGGGCCGAAGTGCTTTTCGACGTCATAGCCCTCGGGCAGCTGGCGCTTGACCATACCCATCAGCGCCCTGCGCATCCGCTGAGGGAGCCTGCGGCAGGCCTGGTACAGCATCGACTGCTGCAGGACGTTCTTCCATCGGATCGCCGCGTAGGCCTTGTCCTCGGGAAGAATCCGGTTGAGTCGATCCGCGATCGGGTCCTCGTCGGGCAGTGAAAGGATGTAACTCGGCGAGCGCTGCAGCATGGTGACGTGATCGGCCCCCGAATCCACAAGGGCCGGAACCAAAGTCACCGCCGTCGCACCACTGCCGATCACCACGACGTTCTTGTCCTGGTAGTCGAGATCTTCCGGCCAGTGCTGCGGGTGGATGATCGGCCCGGTGAAATCCTCGGAACCGGCGAACTCCGGCGAGAAACCCTCGTCGTAGTTGTAGTAGCCGCTGCACATGAAGAGGAAGTTGCAGGTGATCTCGTCTTCCTGGCCGCCACGGTTGACGCGGACTGTCCAGCGAGCGTCCGCGCTCGACCAATTCGCCCCGACGACCTGGTGCCCGAACCGGATGTGCTTGTCGATGCCGTACATGGCCGCGGTGCTCTTGACGTAATCGAGGATCGGCTTGCCCTCGGCGATGGCCTGCCGCTCGGTCCACGGCCGGAACCGGAAACCCAGCGTGTACATGTCGGAGTCCGAGCGGATGCCCGGGTAGCGGAACAGATCCCAGGTGCCGCCCATGTTCTCGCGCCGCTCCAGGATCGCGTAGCTCTTGGACGGGCAGCGGTCCTGCAGATGCCAAGCGGCGCTCACGCCCGAAATCCCGGCCCCCACGATGACGACGTCGACAAATTCGGTCATGATGTAAACGCTATCAACGCAGCGTCGAATAGGTCAACAGTGTGTTGAAAATCTCGACACACTGTAAAGTGACGCCCGTGACAACTGCCAGCCAGTCTCGAATCGCCCGCGCTCGCCGGTCGACGCGGCCGTCGGGCGATGACCGCGAGCTGGCGATCCTGGCGACCGCCGAGCAGTTGCTGGAGGAGCGCTCGTTCGCCGAAATTTCGGTCGATGACCTGGCCAAAGGGGCGGGACTCTCCCGCCCCGCGTTCTACTTCTACTTTCCGTCCAAGGACGCGGTACTGCTCACGCTGTTCGAACGCGTAATCGTTGAGGCCGACTCGACAATCGAGGGACGCGCTGGGGATGCACCCGACAACCCGGCCCGATCCTGGCGCGACGGGATCTACGCGTTCATGGAGTCGTTCCGTGCTCACCGGGCGGTGGCGTTGGCCGGTCTGTCCGGTAGAGCCACCAATCCCGAGCTCCGCGAGCTTTGGTCGACTTTCATGAACAAGTGGGTCTCACACATCGCTGGGGTGATCGAGGCCGAGCGCGCGCGGGGGGCGGCCCCGACGACAGTTCCCGCCCAGGATCTGTCAGCCGCCCTCAACCTGATGAATGAACGGGCGATGATCGCCTCGTTCTCCGGCGAGCAGCCCGCAATGTCAGAGTCCATCGCGATCGATGCGCTGGCGCATATCTGGATCACCAGCATCTACGGCACCACGCCTTAGCGCTTGTCAGACCCGGATGCGAACATATGTTCGTGTCGGGCGCGGCCACCATCCTGCACGCCGACCTGGATTCGTTCTATGCGTCGGTCGAACAACGTGACGATCCCGCGCTGCGCCGCCGGCCGGTGATCGTCGGCGGCGGTGTTGTGCTCGCGGCCAGCTACGAAGCCAAGGCCTACGGGGTGCGCACCGCGATGGGCGGCCGTCAGGCCCGCCGACTGTGTCCGCACGCGATCGTCGTGCCACCCCGAATGTCGGCCTACAGCCAAGCCAGCGACGCGGTGTTCGAGGTGTTCCGCGACACCACGCCCCTGGTGGAACCACTGAGCGTCGACGAGGCCTTCCTCGACGTGTCGGGGCTGCGCCGGGTGTCGGGCACACCGGTGCAGATCGCGGCCCGGTTGCGCGCGCAGGTGCGCGACCGGGTCGGCCTGCCGATCACGGTCGGCATCGCCCGTACCAAGTTCCTCGCCAAGGTGGCCAGCCAGGAGGCCAAGCCCGACGGCCTGCTGCTGGTGCCGCCCGACCGCGAGTTGGCGTTCCTGCACCCGCTGCCGGTGCGGCGGCTGTGGGGGGTGGGGGCCAAGACCGCCGAGAAGCTGCACGCGCACGGCATCGAGACGGTGGCCGATGTCGCCGAGTTGAGCGAGTCCACCCTCGGCTCGCTGGTCGGCGGTGCGATGGGCCGTCAACTGTTTGCGTTGTCCCGCAACATCGACCGCCGTCGGGTCACCACCGGCGTGCGGCGTCGCTCGGTCGGGGCGCAGCGCGCACTGGGACGTGCCGGCAACACCATGTCGACCGCCGAAGTCGACGCGGTGGTGGTCAACCTGATCGACCGCATCACGCGTCGGATGCGCAAGGCCGGGCGCACCGGGCGCACGGTGGTGCTGCGGTTGCGGTTCGATGACTTCGGGCGGGCCACTCGCTCGCACACCATGGTCCGGGCGACGGCGTCCACCGACGTCATCCTCGACACCGCCCGCGCGTTGGTCGCGGCGGCGGCGCCGCTGATCGCCGAAAAGGGCCTGACGCTGGTGGGATTCGCGGTGTCCAACATCGATCGCGACGGCGCCCAGCAGCTGGAGCTTCCGTTCGAGGAACACGCGGACACGCTCGCCCTCGACGATGCCGTCGATCGGGTGCGGAGCCGGTACGGCAACAGCGCGCTCACCCGGGGCGTGCTGCTCGGCCGCGACCCCGGTCTGGAGATGCCGCACCTGCCGGACTGAGCAGCCGTCGGCCCGCGTCGGCCAGCGGCCACAAGCGCATGGCGGTGTTGCGCGCGTGGATTCCGGCAGCGGTGGCGGGGACGATGAGCCGCGACCCCGCGCCCATCCAGCGCTGACGCGGAGTGACGAGCCGGCGATGCGTTCGCTCATAGACCCGCAGTGCCGTCGCCGGATCGTCGCCGTACTCGGCGACGGCGTCGGCGAGCGTTGCGCCGCCCGCTATTGCCAGGCTCGAGCCCTCGCCGAACAGCGACACGCACGACGCGGCGTCTCCGAGCAGCACGATGCGCCCACTCGACCACCGATCCAGCCGGACCCGACTGACCGAGTCGAAGTACATGTCGCCTGCCGTCCGCATTCGTTCGAGCAGCTCGGGCACTCGCCACCCCATGCCGGCGTACGCCGCGGCGACGATCTCGCGCTGTCGGGTCGTGTCGCGGTGGTCGAGGACGGCCACCTCGGGGCTCCGGAAGATGAAGGCGGCGATGCCCCGACCGGTCGCGGGATGGACGGCGGCGGCGCGACCCGGAGTGTTGTAGATCAGGACGGTCCGCTCGTCGTCGACCGCACCGGTGAGGTCGACGGTGGCGATGTACAGACCCATGTGGTGGGTGAAGCCCGTCCCGAACACGAGTTCCCGCACCCGCGAGTGCAATCCGTCGGCGCCCACGACGAGGTCGAACCGTCGCGGCGCCCCGCGTTCGAACGTGACGTCCACACCGTTGCCGTCGTCGGTCAATGACGTGACGGTGTCGGAGTACAGATACTCGGCCGCCTCACGACCGGCGTCGGCCAGAACGGCGACCAGATCGCTGCGGGGTATTTCGATGCCATCGCCCAGCTGCATCGGCACCCACCCGATGCGACGCCCCCGCTCGTCGACGGCACTGAATCTGGTCGCCTGCGTCGCGGCGGTCCGTAACCGCGGCAGCACACCCATCCGCTCGGCCACGCCGTAGGCCGGCCCGCGCACGTCGACCGGACTCCCACTGGACCGATCCCCGGCCGCTCGTTCGACCACGGTGACCGTCATCCCGCGCCGAGCCAGCCAAAAAGCCGCAGTCGATCCGGCGACACCTGCCCCGACGACCAACACCGTCCGCACGTTCATTTGCGAGTCTCCTGCACTCGATGCAATCATGCACTTAATGCAGTTATACACTCGATGCATGTCTGTGCATACAGGTGCCGGCACGCTGCGTGAACGGAAGCGCGAGAAGACGCGCGCCGCGATCATCGACGCCGCGATGGAGCTGTTCGGAAGACATGGCTACGACGGCACCACCGTGGCCGACATCGCCGCCGCCGCCGAGATCGGCACGCGGACCTTCTTCACGTATTTCGCAAGCAAGGAGGAACTGCTCTTCCCGGGGGCCGACGCCCGGGTCGCCGCGGCGCTCGACGCGATCGCGTCACGTAGCCCGCACGACCGTCCCAGCGACGTCCTGCTGCGCGCGCTCGGCTTCGTCATCGAGGGTGGCCACGACTTCGCCGACAAGCAGGGCGCACTGCGGGTCCGCCTCATCCAGACCGTTCCGGCGGTGCGCGGCCGGGCCCTTCAGCTTCAGCTCGACGCGCAGCGAGAGATCGCGCGCCACTTGCAGGCCGCCTATCCCGACGAACTCGACGACGTCACAGCCGGGGCGATCGTCGGCGCATTCGTCGGGGCGATCACGGGTGCGGTTCAGGCCATGACCGACGCCGGCCCACCCGCCGATCCCGACGAACGCTCGATGGCGCTGCAGCGCGCCGCCGGTATTGCACTGCGCCCCTGGCGCGACGGTTAAGACGCCGTCCACTCCAGCAGTCGCTCGGCGGGCCAGGTGTTGACGATCCGGTCGACCGGCACACCAGCATCCACCGCGCGCTGGGCACCGTAGCCGAGGAAATCCAGCTGCCCCGGCGCGTGCGAGTCGGTGTCGATGGCGAACAGACACCCGATCTCCAGCGCGAGGTTGAGCAGCCGGGTGGGCGGGTCGCGGCGCTCGGGCCGCGAATTGATCTCCACGGCGGTGCCGGCTTCACGGCATGCGGTGAACACCTTCTCGGCGTCGAACTTCGATTCCGGCCGGATGCCGCGGTTGCCCGTCACCAGCCGGCCGGTGCAGTGGCCGAGCACATCGGCGTGGCCGTTGGTCACCGCCTTGATCATCCGGCGCGTCATTGACGGTGCGTCCATCGCCAGCTTGGAGTGAACGCTGGCGACTACGACATCGAGCCGCTCCAACAATTCGGGCTCCTGATCCAGTGAGCCGTCCTCGAGGATGTCGACCTCGATCCCGGTGAGGATCCGCAGCGGTGCCACCTGTTCGCGCAGTTCGTCGATGACGTCGAGCTGTTTGCGTAGCCGGTCCGGTGAAAGCCCATTTGCGATGGTCAGCCGTGGTGAATGGTCTGTCAGCGCGCAGTACTCGTGCCCCAATTCCCGTGCTGTGAGCATCATTTCCTCGATCGGCGCTGACCCGTCCGACCAGTTGGAGTGCACGTGCAGGTCACCGCGCAGCGCGGCCCGGATATCGCCGCCACCGAGATCCTTTGCCGCAGAGCGTAATTCGATGAGAGCGTCGGGTTCCCGCCCGGCCCACGCCTGCGCGATCACCTTCGCGGTCTTGGGACCGATGCCGGGCAGCGACTGCCAGCTGTTGGCTGCGCCGTGGCGTTCGCGTTCGGCGTCGCTGAGCGCCTCGACGATGTCGGCGGCGTTGCGGTAGGCCATCACCCGCCGCGAGTCTTCCCGCGCCCGGTCCTTGTAGTAGGCAATCTGGCGTAGCGCAATGACCGGATCCATGGCCTACAGTCTGCCCTCCGCGGGCCCGACCGAAGTTAGTGCCGGGGACCCCGCCATAGGTGTGGCGAGTGAACACCACCCTGGTACAGCTGGCCGACGACGGCACCGAGTCGTTCTGTCTGGTGGCGCCGAGCTAGGCAGACCAGGCTGGGTCGCGGCCGCTGAACGCGATGGCCCGGTCCAGCGCCGGCGCGTCGTCGCCGACCGCCACCGCCGGCCCGAACAGCCCTTCCACCGGGCCCTCGGCGGCCACCTGGGACAGGTGCTCCAGCAGCGCCTGCGTGGTGCCGGAGTCGCAGTCGAAGGGCTGGCCGGTCGCCCGGGCCACGTCCCACCCGTGGATCACCACTTCGGTCAGCGCGACCGAGCCGGCGACCTCACCGGGCAGGTCGACTCCCCCGACGCGGGTCATGCCCTGCCATGCATCCGGCTGCTGCCACGCCCGGGCGAGCTCGGCCAGTCGTGCCGGGTAGCTGGCGCGCCAGTCGTCGTCCAGGCGCGCACCGTCGGTGGGAGGGCTGTCGGTCAAGTCGCCGAAGTCCTTGCGGGCCGCAGCGGTGAACGCCAGCGCCAGCCCGCCGACATGGGCGACCAGGTCGTCAAGGCGCAGTTTCTGGCAGGGCGTTGGTGCGGTCAGCTGGTCGTCGGCCACGTTGGCCAGCACGTCGGTTGTGCGCTGGCAGGCAATGGTCAGGTCGATCATGTCTGTACTGACTACCCGCGCCGGTCCAACTCATCGCGCGCTGTCAGGAAACGTGGCTAGGCTCGATGCAGTGCGATTCGCCTTCAAAACATCCCCGCAGAACACCACCTGGGCCGACATGCTGCCGATCTGGCAGACGGCCGACGATATCGAGGTCTATGAGTCCGGCTGGACGTTCGACCACTTCTATCCGATCTTCTCCGACTCCACCGGTCCCTGTCTGGAGGGCTGGATCACGCTGACCGCGCTGGCGCAGGCCACCAAGCGGCTGCGGGTCGGCGTTCTCGTCACCGGCGTCCACTACCGTCATCCGGCGGTACTGGCCAACATGGCCTCGGCGCTCGACATCGTCTCCAACGGCCGGCTGGAGCTGGGCATCGGTGCGGGCTGGAACGAGGAGGAGTCCGGCGCCTACGGCATCGAACTCGGCAGCATCAAGGAGCGGTTCGATCGCTTCGAGGAAGCCTGCCAGGTGCTGACCGGGCTGCTCAGCCAGGAGACGACAAGCTTCGACGGCAAGTTCTATCAGCTGAAGGATGCGCGCAACGAGCCGAAGGGCCCGCAGAAGCCGCATCCCCCGATCTGCATCGGCGGCAGTGGCGAGAAGCGGACGCTGCGCATCACCGCGCGCTATGCCCAGCATTGGAACTTCGTCGGCGGTCCGCCCGAGGAGTTCGCCCGCAAGCGTGACGTGCTGGCCTCGCACTGCGCAGACATCGGGCGCGACCCGAAGGAAATCATGCTGTCAGCGCACGTGCGCCTCGGCGAAGACCGCAACTACGGCCAGGTGATCGAGGAGGCCGCCGCGCTGGGCGAGCAGGGATTGGACCTGGCGATCATCTATCTGCCGCCGCCCTACGACCCGGCGGTATTGGAGCCACTGGCCGACGAAATCAGAGCGTCAGGGCTCGTGCAGGCCAGAATCCGCGGCTAATCGGGGGTCCGGCCTTCGAAATCCGCAGCGCGGCCATATGTCGCGGTCAGGTCAGCTTTTCCGCTTGTCGATCGGGTCTTGGCGCGGCGCCAAGCTATGGTCATATACGAAATCCGTAGCGCGAATCGCTGCGCCACACGGGAAAGAGAGTTAGCCAGAAGATAACATTTCGATAACGGCTAGCAAACTTTGGTGTCACCGGCCCCGCCGCCGGGTGCGGGGCCTCAGGAGGCTGGTGCGTCAGGACCTAGACGCCGAAGCGGAAAAGCTCGCCTGGCGTGATCAGCCGTTCGTCTCTGGCGGGAAATTCGCGGCTCTTCACCGGGTGCCGGAACAGTGACCAGGCGATTCGGCCTGCTCGCGACCTGGAGAGCGGGTTGCTGTACACGATCATGACTCCTGCGGTCTGGATCTTTTCGGTTCTAGTCAACGCGGGTCTTACATTACACCCCAGCACGCCGATTCAGGCAGTTAACATCAACGTTGGGGCAAACTTTAAAACCACGCCCATGACACGTAACCGGCGTGTCGAAAGTTCGCCAGAAAGGTTTGGTGGAAACCTACAACTGGTCCACGACCCTCAGAATCGGCGGCATACGCAGGATGTAGATCGGCGCGATTGACGGTAACGGCGGTATAACAGCTAGGCAAACGAGCGATCACGCGCCGTCGATCAGGCCGAACGGGCGGGTCGAGCCGGTTCAGATGCCGTAACGGAGTAGCTCGTCGGCGGTGATGAGCCGCTCGGCCCTGGCCGGAAACTCGCGGCTCTTGACTGGGTGGCGGAACAATGACCAGGCGATTCGACTCACCCGTGACCTAGATAACGGCTTGATGTACACGGTGATCACTCCTGCCGTATGTGACATAGCTGAACCCTGCGGCCATACAACCGCACAACCTCGTTCAGTCATTAGAGCCCCGCCGATTGGCAAACGATGTTAGGCGCGCCGAGTAATAATCAGATGTTTCTGGTGAGACAGAAGTGACTATCTGTGCTGGATGCTCTTCGCGCAACCGCTCATCGCTGCGGCAGTGCGGTGGGCTTGATGGGAGCCGGCAGCGCGGTGCGGCCCATTAGGTAGCGGTCCACCCCGGCCGCGGCCGCGCGACCCTCGGCGATCGCCCACACGATCAGCGACTGGCCCCGGCCCATGTCGCCGGCGACGAACACGCCGGGCACCGACGTCTCGAAATCGGGCCCCCGCGCGACGTTTCCGCGGTCGGTGAGCTCCACTCCGAGGTCGGTGAGCAGGCCGTCGCGCTCCGGCCCGACGAAGCCCATCGCCAGCAGCACCAGGTCGGCCTCCAGGTCGAAGTCGGTGCCCCCGATCTTCTCGAACTTGCCGGCGTTCATCTTGACCTCGTGCGCCCGCAGCGCAGTGACACGACCGTCGCGGCCGGTGAACTGCTCGGTGTTGACCGAGAACACCCGCTCGCCGCCCTCTTCATGGGCCGAGGACACCCGGAACATCAGGGGGTAGGTCGGCCACGGGGTGGCCTCGGCACGGGTGTCCGGCGGCCGCGGCATGATCTCGAACTGATGCACGCTGACCGCGCCCTGCCGGTGCACGGTGCCCAAGCAGTCCGCGCCGGTGTCGCCGCCGCCGATGATGATCACCTTCTTGCCCTTGGCGGTGATCGGTGGTTCACCGTCGTCGCCGACCACCGGGTCACCGTTCTGCACCCGGTTGGCCCACGGCAGGAATTCCATCGCCTGGTGGATGCCGTCCAGATCCCGGCCCGGGATCGGCAGGTCTCGAGCCGCGGTGGCACCTCCGGCCAGCACCACAGCGTCGAAATCGGCGCGCAGTTGCTCGGCGGTGATGTCCACCCCGACGTTCACGCCGGACCGGAACTGGGTGCCTTCGACCTCCATCTGCTCCAACCGGCGGTCGACGTGGCGCTTTTCCATCTTGAATTCGGGGATGCCGTAACGCAGCAGCCCGCCGATGCGGTCGTCGCGCTCGAACACCGTGACGATGTGCCCGGCGCGGGTCAGCTGTTGGGCGGCGGCCAACCCGGCCGGGCCGGAGCCGACGACGGCGACGGTCTTGCCGGTCAGCGCCGCCGGCGGCAGCGGCACCACCCAGCCCTCGTCGAAGGCGTTGTCGATGATCTCGACCTCGACCTGCTTGATGGTGACCGGATCCTGGTTGATGCCCAGCACGCAGGACGCCTCACACGGCGCCGGGCACAGCCGCCCGGTGAACTCGGGGAAGTTGTTGGTGGCGTGCAACCGCTCAATCGCGTCGCGCCACCGGTCGGTGTGGACCAGGTCGTTCCACTCGGGGATCAGGTTGCCCAGTGGACACCCGTTGTGGCAGAACGGAATCCCGCAGTCCATGCAGCGTCCGGCCTGCTGCCGCAGCACGTCGTGGCTGAAGTCCTCGTAGACCTCTTTCCAGTCGCGCAGCCGCAGCGGGACCGGCCGGCGCTGCGGGGTCTCGCGATTGGTGTACTTCAGAAAGCCGGTTGGATCAGCCACTTGCAGCCGCCATGATCGCCTTGTCGACGTCTTCGCCCGTACGCTCGGCCTCGGCGATCGCCTGCAGCACCCGCTTGAAGTCGCGGGGCATGACCTTTACGAAGTGCTTCAGTTGATCCGCCCAATCGGCCAGAATGCGTTGTCCCACCGCCGAGTCCGTGGCATCGACGTGCGCGACGACCGTGCCGTGCAGCCAGTCGACATCGTCGGCGTCGAGGTCGTCGAGATCCACCATCTCGGCGTTGAGGTTGTCGGGCAGCATGCCGTCGGGATCGTAGACGTAGGCCACACCGCCGGACATGCCCGCCGCGAAGTTGCGGCCGGTGGGTCCCAGTATGACGACCTTGCCGCCGGTCATGTATTCGCAACCATGGTCGCCGACGCCTTCCACCACCGCGTGTGCGCCGGAGTTGCGCACCGCGAATCGCTCACCGACCTGGCCGCGCAGGAACACCTCGCCGCTCGTGGCACCGAACAGGATGACGTTGCCGGCGATGATGTTCTCCTCGGCGACGTAGTCCGCGAGCGCGTCGTCGGACGGCCGGATCACGACCCGGCCGCCGGACAGGCCCTTACCGACGTAGTCGTTGGCGTCGCCGTACACCCGCAGCGTGATGCCCTTGGGAACGAAGGCGCCGAAGCTGTTGCCCGCCGACCCGTCGAACGTGATGTCGATGGTTCCGTCCGGAAGCCCCTGGCCGCCATAGGCTTTGGTCAGCTCGTGGCCGAGCATGGTGCCCACGGTGCGGTTCACGTTGGCGATCGTGGTGGAGAACCGGACCGGCGTGCCGGAGTCCAGCGCCTCGCGGCTCATCACGATCAGCTGCTGATCGAGCGCCTTGTCCAGACCGTGGTCCTGGCGCGAACTGCAGTACAGGTCCTGATTCATGAACGCCGATTCCGGCTCGTGCAGCACCGGTGTCAGGTCCAGCTTGTAGGCCTTCCAGTGCTCGGCGGCCTGGGTGGTGTCCAGTGCGTTGACCTGACCCACCGCCTCGTTGATGGTCCGGAAGCCCAACTGGGCCAGCAGTTCCCGGACTTCCTCGGCGATGAACATGAAGAAGTTCTCGACGAACTCCGGCTTGCCGGCGAACCGCTCACGCAGCACCGGGTTCTGGGTGGCCACCCCGACCGGGCAGGTGTCGAGGTGGCAGACCCGCATCATGATGCACCCCGACACCACCAGCGGGGCGGTGGCGAACCCGTACTCCTCGGCGCCGAGCAACGTCGCGACCATCACGTCGCGGCCGGTCTTGAGCTGGCCGTCGACCTGAACCACGATCCGGTCGCGTAACCCGTTGAGCAGCAGCGTCTGCTGCGTCTCGGCCAGGCCCAGCTCCCACGGCGCTCCGGCGTGCTTCTGCGACGTCAACGGCGTGGCGCCGGTGCCGCCGTCGTGCCCGGAGATCAGCACCACGTCGGCGTGCGCCTTCGAGACGCCGGCGGCGACCGTTCCGACACCGTTCTCCGACACCAGCTTCACGTGCACCCGGGCCTGCGGGTTGGCGTTCTTCAGGTCGTGGATCAGCTGCGCCAGATCCTCGATCGAATAGATGTCGTGGTGCGGCGGCGGTGAGATCAGGCCAACACCCGGCGTGGAGTGCCGCACCTCGGCCACCCACGGGTACACCTTGTTACCCGGAAGCTGGCCGCCCTCACCGGGTTTCGCGCCCTGGGCCATCTTGATCTGGATGTCGGTGCAGTTCGTCAGGTAATGCGACGTGACGCCGAACCGTGCCGAGGCCACCTGCTTGATGGCGCTGCGGCGCCAATCGCCGTTCTCGTCACGGTCGAAGCGGCCGACGTGCTCGCCGCCCTCGCCGCAGTTCGACCGGCCGCCAAGGCGGTTCATCGCGATCGCCAGCGTCTCGTGCGCCTCGGCGGAGATCGAGCCGTAGCTCATCGCGCCGGTAGAGAAACGCTTGACGATCTCGCTGGCGGGCTCGACCTCGTCGAGCGGCACCGGCGTGCGCACGCCGTCCTTGAACTTCAGCAGACCGCGCAGCGACGCCATCTTCTCGCTCTGGTCGTCGACCAGCTGGGTGTACTCCTTGAAGATCGAGTACCGCCCGGTGCGGGTGGAGTGCTGCAGCTTGAACACCGTGTCCGGGTTGAACAGGTGGTACTCGCCCTCGCGGCGCCACTGGTACTCGCCGCCCACCTCGAGTTCACGGTGTGCCCACTCATCGGGACGGTCCAGATAGGCCAGCGCGTGCCGGGCCGCGACGTCGTCGGCGATGTCGTCGAGGTCGATGCCGCCGGTGGGGCAGGTTAGCCCGGTGAAGTACTCGTCGAGGACGGCCTGCGAAACGCCGACGGCCTGGAACAGCTGGGCACCGGTGTAGGACGCCAGCGTCGAGATGCCCATCTTCGACATCACCTTGAGCACGCCCTTGCCGGCGGCCTTGACGTAGTTGGTCAGCGCCTTCTCACGGTCCAGGCCCTCGATGACGCCGCGGTCGAGCATGTCCTCGATCGACTCGAACGCCATGTACGGGTTGATCGCCGCGGCGCCGAAGCCGACCAGCGCGGCCATGTGGTGCACCTCGCGCGCGTCGCCCGACTCCACCACCAGGCCGACGTAGGTGCGGGTGCGTTCACGCACCAGGTGGTGATGCACCGCGGCGACGGCCAGCAGCGACGGGATGGGCGCCAGCTCTTCGTTGGACTCCCGATCGGACAGCACGATGATCCGTGCACCGGCGGCGATCGCGGCGGATGCGTTGGCCCGCACCTCGTCAAGCGCGCGCCGCAGCCCGGCGCCGCCCTCGGCGACCGGGAACAGGCATCGCACGATGCTGGTGCGCATGCCGTGTTTACGGCCGTCGACCTCCTGATCGGGGTCGAGGTTGATCAGCTTGGCCAGTTCGTGGTTGCGCAGGATCGGCTGCGGCAGCACGATCTGGCGGCACGAATCCTCGTCGGGATTGAGCAGGTCGCCCTCCGGTCCGATGGCGCCCTGCAGGCTGGTCACCACCTCTTCGCGGATAGCGTCCAGCGGCGGGTTGGTGACCTGGGCGAACAGCTGCTGGAAGTAGTCGAACAGCATCCGCGGCCGCTGCGAGAGCACCGCGACCGGGGTGTCGGTCCCCATCGAGCCGAGCGGTTCGAGGCCCTTGCGGGCCATCGGCGCCACCAACAGGTTGAGCTCCTCGTAGGTGTAGCCGAAAGCCTGCTGGCGCAACACGATCCGGTGATGCGGCATGCGGACGTAGTTGCCCTGCGGCAGCTCGTCGAGGTGGAACAGACCGGCGTCCAGCCACTCCTGATACGGATGCTCGGCGGCCAGCTCGGCCTTGATCTCCTCGTCGGAGACGATGCGGCCCTGCGCGGTGTCCACCAGGAACATCCGGCCGGGCTGCAGCCGCATCTTCTTCACCACGGTGGACGGGTCGAGGTTGAGCACACCGGCCTCCGAGGCCATCACCACCAGGCCGTCCTTGGTTACCCATATGCGTGACGGGCGAAGGCCGTTGCGGTCAAGGACCGCTCCGATCACCGTGCCGTCGGTGAACGTCATCGAGGCCGGGCCGTCCCACGGCTCCATCAGCGACGCGTGGTACTGGTAGAACGCCCGCCGCGCCGGGTCCATCGACTCGTGCCGCTCCCACGCCTCGGGGATCATCATCAGCACCGCGTGCGGCAGGCTGCGACCGCCCAGGTGCAGCAGCTCGAGCACCTCATCGAAGCGCGCGGTGTCTGACGCGCCCGGCGTACAGACCGGGACGATCTTCTCCAGGTCCTGGTTGGACCCGAAGACGTCAGTATGGATCAGCGCCTCGCGGGCCCGCATCCAGTTCTCGTTGCCGGTGACGGTGTTGATCTCACCGTTGTGGGCGATCCGCCGGAACGGGTGGGCCAACGGCCAGGACGGGAAAGTGTTGGTGGAGAACCGCGAGTGCACGATACCCAGCGCGCTGGTAACCCGATCGTCTTGCAGGTCAAGGTAAAACGCCTTGAGCTGCGGGGTGGTCAGCATGCCCTTGTAGACGAAGGTCTGACCGGAAAGGCTTGGGAAGTAAACGGTTTCACGACCCGGTCCGTCCTGACCCGGGCCCTTGGTGCCGAGTTCATGCTCGGCCCGCTTGCGCACCACATATGCGCGGCGCTCGAGATCCATGCCGGACGCGCCGGCAACGAACACCTGACGGAAGGTCGGCATCGCGTCGCGTGCCAGGGCACCCAGCGACGACTCGTCGGTGGGCACGTCGCGCCAGCCGAGCACCTCCAGTCCCTCTGCCTCGGCGATCTTCTCCACCGCCTCGCAGGCCGCCGCGGCGTCCTTGGACGACTGCGGCAGGAAGGCGATGCCGGTGGCGTAGCGGCCGTAGTCGGGCAGGTCAAAATCGACCACCGCGCGCAGGAACTGATCGGGCACCTGCAGCAGGATGCCCGCGCCGTCGCCGGTGTGCGGTTCGGCGCCCTGGGCACCGCGGTGTTCCAGGTTCAGCAGGGCCGTGATGGCCTTGTCGACGATGTCGCGGCTGCGGCGACCATGCATATCCGCCACCATCGCCACACCGCACGCGTCATGCTCGAACGCGGGGTTGTACAACCCGACACTGCTGGGCGCCATTCCCACCTGACCCTTCGGATGTGCATCTTGCATGGCAGCTGTCAAAAGACGGCGGTAGCCGGCCCGGCGATGGAGGTGCCTTCGTGCAGCATTGAACGACGGCCCTGTCCTAGTCGCCATAAGTGGACAAACGATATGACAAACACCGCCTGACATGCCAACTTACGTAACCGTAACTATACTTGCGCGTCCGGTCGGTGGCGTTGACTACGGCGGCGCCGACGCGCAGCGGATATCGTTGCCGCCCTTGGCCTTTCAACCCGGCGGGACGGTGCCCGCTCGGCTGCGGGTTAGGTCACTCTACTGGGCAAATCACCGACCGAGTTTGCTGTGCTGTAAATCCGGGCACATTGTGCTGCGTCGACTCGATCACACCGGTTTGCACAAAGCCTTCCCAGATTCTTAGAGAACCTTGTTAGCCGCCGGTACCCAGCGGCGGGCTGACCGGGACCCGATCGCGGCACCGGATGATGTTCTCGGCGCGGTCGTAGTCCTCGTCGGCGTTGAGGGTGAGCACCCCGACAGCGGCTCCGCCGGCCTCGTACCAGACGGTGAATCCGTTGTCGTGCTGGACAAGACGGCTGTGGTCGTATCCATCGCCCCAGGCGTGATACTTCAGCGTGGCATCGCCGATCGTCGACCAGAAGCCTGGAACGCCATCCCACGCCGCCGAAGCGCCGGCCGCCGAGCTGCCCGCGATCGCCCCCTGATCGACCGCGTCCTGCCAATGCTCCACCGCGATCCGCCGCCCCGCGGTCCGGTTCCAGGCCAACGCCACGTCCCCGGCGGCCAGCACGTTCAGCGCCGACGTGTGCATATGCTCGTCGACGATGATCCTGCCGTCATCCGTGGTGATCCCCGCGCCAGCGGCGAGCGCGGACTGCGGCGTGACGCCGGTGGCGGCCAGCACCAGATCGCAGTCGATGGTGACGCCGTTATCGAGACGCACCGCATTCTCCTCGACGGCCTCGACCGCGACCGACCCGACGAACCGCACGCCCGCATCGGACAACATGTCGGCGATGCGTTCGCCAGCCTCGACACCGAGGCGCGCCTCCTGGGGAAGCCGTTCCGGCGTGACCAGGGTGACCGCAACCCCGCGCATCGCCAGCGAGGCGGCGGCCTCGCACCCGATGAAACCGGCACCGATGACGACGGCGGAGTCCGCGTGCGCGGCGGTCGCGCGCAGCGCCACGGCGTCGGCCAGGGACCGCAGGTACAGCACCGACCGGGCGCCCGGCGCCGGCAGCGGCGACGGCGTCGCCCCGCACGCCAGTACCAGATGCCAGTACCCGAAGCGCTGGCCGCCGGACGTGAGGACCGTTCGATTGTCGACGTCGATCCGGTTTACCGTCGCCGACGTGATCACCTCGATGTTGTGGTCGTCGAACCAGTCCTGCGGATGCAGCCCGACCTCGCTCTGCTTGCCGCGCAGGAACTCCTTGCTCAGCGGCGGACGCGCATATGGCAGCGCGGCATCTGCCGTCAAGATGTAGACCGGGATGCGGGGGTGATGGCGCCGGAAGGTTTCCGCCGCGCTCAGGCCGGCCGGGCCGCTGCCGACCACCACGAGACCCGGTTTGTGCATACGTGCCATTTACCCCCGCATCGTCTCCGCCGACACGGAAACCAGGGCGAACGTCATCGTTGTGTCATAGCTATAACCGCAGTGTCGCGGTCACGACTGTCCGCCGTGCTGGCCTCCGGCCGCAGGTCCAGTCGCCTCAACAGCTGCGCGTTGAGTGCCACCACCACCGTCGACACCGACATCAGGATCGCGCCCACCGACATCGGCATGACGAAGCCGATCGGCGCCAGCACGCCTGCCGCCAGGGGCACCGAGATCAGGTTGTATCCCGCTGCCCACCAGAGGTTCTGCTGCATCTTGCGGTACGACTCCTTCGACAGCTGGATCACCGACAGCACCGAGCGGGGGTCGGAGCTCGCCAGGATCACACCCGCCGACGCGATCGCGACGTCGGTGCCGGCGCCGATCGCGATGCCGACGTCGGCCTGCGCCAGCGCCGGCGCGTCGTTGACGCCGTCACCCACCATTGCGACCTTCAGGCCCTCGGCCTGCAGCGCTGCGACCTTGGCGGCCTTGTCCTCCGGCCGCACCCCGGCGAATACCCGGTCGATGCCGAGCTCGCGGGCAACCGACGACGCCACCGCTTCGGCGTCGCCGGTGATCATCACGACCTGAATGCCAAGTGCGTGCAGCGCGTCGACCGCCTGCCGCGACTCCTCGCGAATCTCGTCGGCCAGCGCCAGCGCCCCCACGACGGCGCCGTCGACAACGACATGCAGGATGATCGCGCCCTCCTCGCGCCACGGGCCGGACTCGGGCAGCTCGGCCTCGCCGGTCTCCTCCAGCAGCCGGGGCCCGCCGACGCGCACCACCCGGTCGTTGACGGTGGCCGTCACCCCGACCGCCGGAGACGAGGTGAAATCCGAGGACGCCGGCACGGACAGCCCGCGGCGGCGGGCGGCGTCGACGATCGCGCGGGCCAGCGGATGCTCGGAGTCGGATTCCGCGGCGGCCGCCAGCGCCAGCACGTCATCCTTGGCGCGGCCTTCCGTGCTGGCGATTGCCGTCACGGTCGGCTCACCCTTGGTCAGCGTGCCGGTCTTGTCGAACAGCACGGCGCCGACGGTGCGCATGCTCTCCAGTGCAAGCCGGTCCTTGACCAGCACGCCGCCGCGGGCGGCGCGCTCGGTGGCGATCGACACCACCAGCGGTATCGCCAGGCCCAGCGCGTGCGGGCAGGCGATCACCAGCACGGTGATGGTGCGCACCACGGCCTGCTCCGGCTGGCCGATGAGGCCCCACACCACCGCGGTCACCGCGGCCGAGCCCAAGGCGAACCAGAACAGCCACCCGGCGGCGACGTCGGCCAGCCGCTGCGCCCGTGACGACGAGTTCTGCGCCTCGGTGACCAGCCGCTGGATGCCGGCCAGCGCGGTGTCGTCGCCGACGGCGGTCACCTTGACCCGCAGGCCGGAGTCGGTTGCGACGGTGCCGGCCACCACGTTGTCGCCGACGCCGCGGCGCACCGGCCGCGATTCCCCGGTCACCATGGACTCGTCCACATCGGCGGCACCCTCGGCGATCTGGCCGTCGGCGGGCACGCCGCCGCCCGGGCGCACGATCACGATGTCGCCGACGCGCAGATCGGACGGCGCAACGGTGACGACGTCGTCGCCGTCGATGCGTTCGGCCTCATCGGGCAGCAGCGCCGCCAGCGAGTCCAGCGCCGACGTGGTCTGCGCCAGCGAGCGCATCTCGATCCAGTGCCCGAGCAGCATGATCACGATCAGCAGCGCCAGCTCCCACCAGAAGTCAAGCTGGTGGTCCAGCACACCCAGGCTCGCGCCCCACGACGACACGAACGCCACCGTGATGGCCAGCCCGATCAGCAGCATCATTCCCGGTGTGCGGGAACGGATCTCGCTGATCGCCCCGGTCAGGAACGGCCGGCCGCCCCAGAGGTACATGACGGTGCCCAGCACCGGCGACACCCATCGCGAGCCCGGGAAGTCCGGCACGGTGTAGCCGAGGATCATCGCGAACATCGCGGAGAACGCGACCGTCGGAACGGCCAGCGCCAGCATCGTCCAGAACAGCCGACGGAACTGGGCGACGTGATCGCCGTGCCCGCCGTGACCCTCGTGCGTCTGGTGCGTCTGGTGCGCGGCGTGGTCGAGAGTCCTCATGAAGACCATCATACCCCCAGGGGGTATAGTAGGCACGCGTTCGCGCACTGAGATTGCTCCCGGGGTCGTGGACCCCAGCCGATCACAGCCCCTGTGTGCAATCTGGGCCAGCCGCGTCGCGCGCCGGCGACAAGGTCGTCGCGATCGATCTGCTGGCCGACGACGAGTTGCTCACCACGCTTGATTCGGCAATCGGCTAAACGCTTTTGCGGTTAGCATCCGCACCATGCCCCTGGGCAGTTTCATCCGGCGCTCGGGGTACCTGCGCAAGTGGCTGATCCTGGGCATCTCGATCGGCATCATCGCGGGTCTGGGCGCGGTCGTGTTCTATCTGATGCTCGACTACGCCGGCCGGTTCCTGCTCGGCTATCTCGGCGGCTACGACGTGCCGACGGCCAGCGGCGAGGGTGGCGACCCGGGGTCGATGGGCTTCCGGCGCGCGTGGGCGATTCCGCTGATCACGTTCGGCGGCGCGCTGGTGTCGGCGTCGCTCGTGGCGAAGTTCGCCCCCGAAGCCGAGGGCCACGGCACCGACAGCGCGATCGAGGCCGTGCACACCGACCCGCGGGCGATCCGGGCGCGGGCGGTGCTGGTGAAGATGGTGTCCAGCGCGCTGACCATCGGCTCGGGAGGGTCGGCCGGCCGCGAGGGGCCGACCGCGCAGATCTCCGCGGGTTTCGGCTCACTGCTGACCCGGCGGCTGGATCTGTCCGACGAGGATGGCCGTGTCGCGGTCTCGATCGGCATCGGCTCGGGCATCGGCGCGATCTTCGGCGCCCCACTTGGCGGGGCGGTGCTGGCGGCGTCCATCGTCTACCGCGAGGACTTCGACTACCGCTCGCTGATTCCGGGCTTCATCACCTCCGGCACCGCGTATGCGATCTACGGCGCCATCCTGGGATTCGAGCCGCTGTTCGGCTTCGTCGCCGCCGATTACCAGTTTGATCCGGCGGATCTGCTCTGGTTTCTGGTGATCGGAATCGTCGCTGCCGCAATCGGATACCTCTACGCCCGCATGTTCTACGCCGTCGTGGCGCTGACGCACCGGCTGCCGGGCGGTTCGGTGCTCAAGCCCGCGGTCGGTGGACTGCTGGTCGGCCTGCTTGCCCTGCTGATCCCGCAGATTCTGTCCAGCGGCTACGGCTGGGTCCAGTTGGCGTCGGCCAAGGACACCTTGATGACGATCCCGCTGTGGATCGTGCTGATCCTGCCCATCGCCAAGATCGTGGCGACATCGCTGTCGATCGGCACCGGCGGGTCCGGCGGCATCTTCGGGCCCGGCATCGTGATCGGCGCGTTCGTCGGCGCCGCGATCTGGCGGCTGGCCGATATGGCCGGCGCACCCGGGATCCCGGACGGCCCAGGGGTTTTCGTCGTCGTGGCTATGATGGCGTGCTTCGGCAGCGTGGCCCACGCACCGCTGGCCGTGATGATCATGGTCGCCGAAATGACCGGCTCGTTCTCGGTTGTGCCGGGCGCGATGATCGCCGTCGGGATCGCCTATCTGCTCATCACCGGCACCGACGTGTCGATCTATCGGGCGCAGCGACTCAACCGGGAAGCCGCGGAGGCCGAGCGCAGACGCGCCGCGGCGGCGGACTAATACTGATAGACCGCCGACATCGACGTTTTGCAGACGATCCGCCCGGTGCATCTTCTGCAAAACGTCGGTTTCAGCGCAGGACGACGAAGAACGGCCGCGAGGCTGGTAGCTATTTCACCGGAGCTTTTTTCTTCGCCGCGCGTGCCGCGCCCTTCTCAGTGGTGGCGCCCTTGTTGGCCAGCTGCCCGCCGGCGTTCTCCAGGTGCGCGCGGACGAACCACTGGAACTTCTCCAGCTGGCCCGCGTGGTCGATGAACATGTCCTGAGACACCAGGTCGAGATCCTCGAGTCGGTCGATGGCGTTGCGGGTGTCCTCGATCACGCCGGTGTAGACCAGGTCGAGCGCCGCCAGATGGGCCTGCGCGGTGTCGCGGTCCACCGAGTAGTCGTCCCAGGTCCGGTCCTTCAAAATCGCCCCGGGTGTGCCCTGCGGTGACTTGCCCAACGCGGCGATCCGCTCGGCGACCTCGTCGGCATAGCCGCGGACCAACTCGACCTGCGGGTCGATCATCTCGTGCACGCCGATGAAGTTCGGGCCGACCACGTTCCAGTGAATGTGCTTGAGGGTCAGATGCAGGTCGTTGTAAGTACTGAGCTGCTTCTGCAGCAGGTCGGCGACCTCGTTGCCCTGCTTCTCCGACAAGCCGGGAATGGTGAACTGTGCCATCGATAGCTCCTTCGCGTGGTCGACTGTCCCGCGACGGGTACCCACGCACCACGGTCGGTAATCACGCCTACAGGGCGCGCAGATTCGGGATCGCCTGGCGTGCGCCGAACCGTGGATTTCGGGCCAGACCGCTCACCTCCAGCAGCCGTACCGCGCGGTGGCGATGCGGGCGCATCGGCTCGAGCAGCGCCACCATCGCGGCGTCATCAATGGGACGGCCGAGCAGGCTCCAGCCGATCACCTTGGCCAGGTGGTAGTCCCCCACCGACAGGGCGTCGGCGTCGCCGAACGCACGCTGGGCGGTCTCGGCGGCGGTCCACTCCCCCACACCCGGCAGGGACATCAGCGCTTTGCGCGCCTGCTCCGCGCTGCGTGCCGAGAGCCGCTCCAGCGAGTCGGCGCGCTGTGCGCAGCCGACCATCGTGCGGGCGCGTCCGGGGTCGACGTTGGCGCGATGAAAGTCCCAGGACGGGATGCGCCGCCACACGTCGGCGGACGGCGGAACCCGCATGTGGGCTGGTGCCGGTCCCGGGGCGGGCGCGCCGAACTTCGTCACCAGCGCCCGCCACGCGCGGCGCGAGTCCATGCCGGACACCCGCTGTTCGAGCACGGCCGGAATCAGCGACTCGAGCACGCGGCCCGTGCGGCCCAGCCGCAGGTGCGGCACCCGCCGGTGCGCCGCGGCGATGGTCGGTTCGTCGGGCGCGAACCCGGCCGCGTCGTCGTCGGCGCCCAGCAGGGCGGGCAGCGAGTCGACGAATTCCGTTGCGCCACTGCCCCATGCCTCGCAGTCGACGGTGTCGGGCGCGGACCGGCTGATCCGCGCGGTGACGGGTCCGCTCGCCATCAGGCTGGTTCGCCAGATGGCGCCATCGGCGGCGAGGTGATAGCACGGGTCGCCGCGGCCTCGGCGCAACGGCGACAGCGTCAGGCCGTGGCTGACCGGCCCGTCGAAGCCGACACTGACCGAGCTGTGCACCGCATAAGGCTATGCGACGGTGATGTCTGCCTTGTCCGGATAGAACGCGACGTGACCCACGATCTCGGCCACCGCCGGGTAGGGCTGCTCGTAGGTCCAGATCACGTCCTCGACGGTGTCGCCGGCGGCCGTGGTGACGTGGTAATAGCTGGCGTCACCCTTGAACGGGCAATACGTGGTGGTGCCGCTGTGCCGCAGCCGGTCCTGCACGACGTCGCCGAGCGGGATGTACTGCACCGCAGGATAAGTGGATTCCTGCAGCGTCAACGCGTCGCGGGTGTCGGCAACGAGCTCGCCGTTGACCCGCACCGTGACGTGCTTGCCGGTCGGTTCGACGGTGATCGGATGCTCGGCGGTGGGCTCGAGTACGGGTCGGTCGGTCATGGCAGCTCTCCTGACGAACGGGATTTCCCAGTCTCTTGTGGGCAACTGCCGAGACCCGCCATTTCTTCCGGCGGCGCCGATACGATCGCGGCATGATTGAGCTGAGCATGGCCGATGTCGAGGCCACCGTGGATATCGCCGCCGATGCCGACGCGGTGTATCGGATAGTCACCAATCTGCCGACGATGGCGGAAGTGGCAGCGGAGACGACGTCGATGGAGTGGGTAACGAGCAACATCGCCAGCCCCGGTGCGAAGTTCAAGGGCACCAACAGCCACGGAACCAAGTCGTGATCCACCACGTGCACGGTCACCGATGCCGACCCGGGCAGGGTGTTCGCTTTCGATGTGCGCAGTGCGGTGGTGCCGGTCGCCCACTGGCGCTACGACACCGTGCCGACCGACCACGGCTGCCGGGTCACCGAGCGCACCTGGGATCGCCGGCCCGGTTGGTTCCGGATACCGGCGGGCTGGGCGACCGGTGTGAAGGACCGCAAGGCCGCCAATGTCGAGCACATCGCGCAGACGCTGCAGCAGCTGCTGAAGGCGAAGGCCGAAGCCGCCTAGGGACGGCCCGCGATCCGGTCGGCGACGACGGCGATCGGCGACGTCTTCGATATCCCAGCCCGGCCTTCGTGCCAGTCGGCCAGCTTGTACGCCAGGTACATGCCGCGCACGCCCAACCATCGCAGCGGCTCCGGTTCCCAGCTGCGCGACCGGTGACCGACCCATGGCAGCTCCGTCAACGGCGTGTGCTGGTCGAGGACCAGATCGGCCAGGGTACGCCCGGCGAGGTTGGTGGCGGTGACGCCGTGGCCCACGTACCCGCCGGCCCAGCCCAATCCGGAGGCCCTGTCGAGCACGACGCTGGCCTCCCAGTCCCGCGGCACGGCGAGCACACCGCACCATCCGTGGGCGATCGGCACGTCGCGGGTCTGCGGCAGCACGGCGTGCAGCGTGTCGGTCAGGTGCCGGATGGTGCGCTGCGGCACGCGCCCGTCGGTGTCGGTGCGCGACGCGTAGCGGTACGGCACGCTGCGGCCGCCGATCGCGATCCGGTCGTCGACGGTGCGCTGGGCGTAAAAGAAGCCGTGCGCGGTGTCGCCGAGCGTGTCGCGGCCGTGCCAGCCGATCGAACCCCACACGTCGTCGCCGATCGGATCGGTGGCGATCATCGAACTGTTCATCGGCAACCAGCGCCGCCGCAGCCCGGGCAGTGCGGCGGTGAATCCCTCCGTCGCCCTCAGCACGACAGGCGCGGTGACGGTCCCCGACGGCGTGGTCGCCCGCCCGGCCTCGATGCCGGTTACCGGTGACTGTTCGTAGATGGCCACGCCGAGTTGTTCGACGGTGTCGGCCAGCCCGCACACCAGCCGGGCGGGCTGCACCCGCGCGCAATGCGGATTGTGGTAGGCCGACACCACGCCGTCGAGCTGAATCCTGTGCGCTGCTTCGGCTTTCGTCAGCTCGGCGATACCGTCAACCTTCCAGCTGCGTTCCTCTGCGACCTCGGCGACCAGGCGCGACGCCTGCGCGGGGTTGCGGGCCACTCGCAGCGTCCCGCCCTTGACGATGCCGGCGTCGATGCCCTCCTGGGCGGCGACGTCGATCACGTCGTCGACGGCGTCGTTCAGCGCGCGCTGCCAGGCGAGCACGCTGTCGCGTCCGTACAACTTCGCCATGCGGTGGCGGTCACCGGGCACCAGGCCCGAAAGCCAGCCGCCGTTGCGGCCCGACGCGCCGAACCCCGCGAAGCGGGCTTCGAGCACCACAATGCGCAACGACGGGTCGGCGCGGTTGAGGTAGTACGCGGTCCACAGGCCGGTATAGCCGGCACCGACGATGCAGACGTCCGCGTCGCGGTTGCCGGGCAGCGACGGACGGTACGACGGCAACTCGTCGAACCAGTGCGACACCCGACCGTTGACCGGCGCTGTGTTGGGCACCCTCCGATTCTGGCAGCACACGTGGACGCCCTATTCGCCGCCCGGCGGTTGCGACCGCGACTTAGTGGTTGGCCGTCGGGTGCTCGACATCGAACGGGATTGCGGCGAGCAGTGACGTGCCACTACCGGTCGGACTTGAGATCTGCATCTGGCCGCCGAGCGCCTCGACACGGTCGACGAGGCCAACCAGCCCAGACCCTCTGCCTGAGTCGGCGCCGCCGATTCCGTCGTCTCGAATCGACAGGCGCAGGGTCGAGTCGTCGGCTGTGACATTCACGCTCACCTCGGAAGCCTGTGCGTACTTCGCCGCATTCGTAAGTGCTTCAGCGACAACGTAGTAGGCGGCCACTTCGACAGAGTCGGGCAACCGTCTGTCAACTCCGAGGTGGAGCTCAACCGGGACGTTGCAGCGGCGGGCGAGCGTCCTGAGCGCGGGACCAAGCCCACCCCTCGACAGGATGGCCGGATGGATCCCCCGGGAGATCTCTTGAAGATCATGCGAGACGCCGGTCAGGCCGCCAACGATGTCCGAAATCTGCTCCTTGAGTGAAGGTAGGTCGGGCGGCACCGAAGCCTCGGCCGTACGCATTTGGAGGCCCAACGAAACGAGCCGCTGTTGCGCACCGTCGTGCAGGTCACGTTCGAAACGACGGCGGGCGCCGTCGGCTGCCGCGACGATCCTCGCCCGGGAAGCGGTGAGTTCCGCGCGGGTCTGGGCGTTTGCGATCGCGATTGCGACCAGATCAGCGAAGTCCGCGAGGCGCGCCTCCGTATCGGCGGGCAGGCGCTCGGGTCGCGACGAGCCCACGATCGCCGCACCCCACAGGCGTCCGTCGACGATGACCGGGACTCCCACGACCGAGCCGATGCCCGCATCGCGGATACGGGCGGCTTCCGGACCGCTAGTGTCTCCGTGGTTGTCAATTCTGGCGGCACATCCTGTGCGTAGCACCAAGGCTCCGACGTCGTTGTCGGCCAACGGAATACGCTCGCCCGCCACGGGCAGGTTCGTTATTCCAGGCTCATACTGAACGGCAACCACGACCCCGGTGCCATCGGCCTCGTAGCGGAGCAGACCCGCGTTCATCACATGTAGCCATCGGGCCAGCTCCGCGGCCACCACTGTGAAAACCTCGGACGGGGGCACCGCACGCGCGACCAGCGTCGCAATGTGCCGCAACGCAGCCTGCTGGTCGGCGAGCACGCGAAGCTCGTCACGGTGCGCCTCGGCTTCCCGGCGACGTTGATCCGCCTCGGCGGCCCGCAATCGGGCTTGCCCGGCGAGAATGTTGGCCAACAGCGCGATCGGCACGAAGACGACGATCGCCACCCAGTCCCGGACCTCGGAAAGCGTAAAGCCTCCGCCGCCCTCGAGATGGACGTAGGCATAGGCAGCCGCGCTCGCCAATGTCGTCATCACCGCCAGCCCGAATCCCCAGCGCGCCGACACGACCAGGATACCGAGCATGAAGAGCAAACCGAACGCGTTCTCGGGGGCGATCTGCTTCAACAGATGCACCAGAAGCGTTTCCCCCGCAATGAGGCACGCGGCGACAACCACCCCGAGCCACAGCGGCGGGGTCGTCGGGCGCACCAACAGCGACATCAATCGAGCGCGCAGCGGAGGCACGCCGGCCTCGGCGTCAGAATTGTTGCCACCGGAGGGAGTCGCACCCGGCCTGGGCGATGACCAGTCGGGCAACCGGAACCAATTCCGCGCTATCACGTCAGCTCATATCGATCACTGCGGACTCGAACAACGCCGCAACCTGCATCATAACGATGAGATCCGGTGTCACCACGGCTGCCGACGCGCAGTGGCGTGTGTTGCATCGCCCCGAACAACGAGCTCCGCCGGTCCCGGTTTGTTGCAGCTGGCAGGTGTGCGAGGACTGGCGCTGGCGGGGGAAGACGTAGTTGGGTGTCGGCGTTGACGACAAGAGCAACCCAGACCGTAATTCTGGGTCTTATGGACGTGGTCCCAGGTTCACCGTCTCGGGCAAACCCCGCGGAACATTCGCTACCGGGGCGCCGCCGATCGAGCCGCTACGGTACCAGGACCGCGCAACGAAATAACCGCGTGCGGCAGGGAAGTCGCGTGGCGGCATCAGTCGCACGGTACTAGAGGCCACGACGAAGGAAACGGACATGAACACGCTGCTCGGGCCACCATTGATGCGCGTCGCAGAACCGCTCGACCGCAGCCGGCTCATGGTGCCGAAGGTGGACGAAACCCCACCGCCACCGCCTGATCCCCAGGCCGAATGGACGCGGCAGATCCGCCGGGCGCGACTCCGCGCGCGAGACGTCGACGGGCGCGGGCACTTATGGGGAAACAGGCCTCGCACCATGACCACCGTCACACCGCGGGACACCACGGCATCCGTCGCCGATTCTCCCGCCGAGCTCACCGATGGGTGCCACTCGGTTGTCGATTCGCTCAGGGTCAATGGCGTACGGACCGTCTACGGTCTGGTCAGCATTCCGATCACCGATGTGGCTCGCGCCGCACAGTCGTCGGGATGCGCTATATCGGCTCTCGGCACGAAAGTGATGCAGGGCATGCTGCGGCGGCCGCCGAGTTCCTGACGAAAAGGCCCGGCATCTGTCTGACGGTGTCGGCACCGGGATTCCTCAATGGGCTCGTTGCGCTGGCAAACGGCACCACGAATTGCGTTCCGATGGTTCAGATTTCGGGGTCGAGCCAGCGGCACATCGTCGACGTGCAACGCGGCGACTACGAGGAGCTCGACCAGCTGGCGGCGGCGAAACCGTTTGTCACGGCGGCTTATCGGGTAAACCGGGTCGGGGCCGACTCCGTCTGGGCCATCAGATTTTTCGGTTCTCGGACTTGAGCATCCAGGCGGCCTTTTCCAGGTCGTTGATGATGTCGTGCAGCAGGTCGGCGCTGGAGGGGTCCGCGGTGTCGACATCATCGTGGACGATGCGGGCGGTGTCGACCGCGGCGTAGATCCGGGTGGTGATGAGGTCGACGGCTTCGGTGGTGCTGACCTCGGCCGGCGGGATGGCGGGCAGTGTGGTGGACGCGGTGACGGTGTCCGATCGCCCGTCAGGGACAGCATTGAGCGCGCGCATGCGTTCGGCAATCGTGTCGCTGGCTTCGCGCGCGGTGTCGACGATTTCGTCGAGTTGCAGGTGCAGGTCCCGGAAGTTGGTCCCGACGAGGTTCCAGTGGGCCTGTTTGCCCTGCAAGTGCAGTTCGATGAGATCGACGAGTACCTTCTGCAGGTTCTGCGGCAGGCTGGGCGGGGTGTCGAACTCTCGCACGTCGCCGTCGGATAGGCGATATGAGGTGATCATGAGTTGTCCCTTCTGATGTCATGCATGTTCTAATACGCTGTCGCGCAACGATTTATTCGTCGGAAACGGTCGTTATCGGTGTCCGCCACCGCCGCCGTGGAAGCCGCCGCCCCAGCCGCCGATCAGAAGCCCGTCGTATCCGTAGGGATCGAAACTGACAGGCGGAGGGGAGTCGTTGATCTCCACGTTGCCGGGTGACTGGCATTCGGTTCCCACGCCATCCGCGGCGCAGGTCTGCTGCATCGGGCTGGGTGCTGCCGCGGGAGTGGGTGCTGCCGCGGCAATCGGTGCGGCGGCGATCGCTGCTGCGACAGCTCCAGCCGCAAACAGTGGCATGAGGTAGGTCGGCCTGATGTGCATGGTGTTCCTTCGTTCGGTCCGGTCTGGTCTGATCCATACCTGGAACGCCTTCCACGGTGGCCCTCGAGCACATGGCTGTCGTCCTCGCTGACGCCCATCCTCGATTACCGCTAGCGGGAGTCGTTCCGCGCCTGTCAGCAGGATGGTGTAATCGCCAGATGGGCAGCCTGGACCGCCGCGGCGCAGTATTCATCTTGACCCTCGGCGACGACGAGAACCGCTTCCACCCGGATCGGCTGACGGTCATCAACGCGGCACTCGACGACGTGGAGTCGGCGGACGCACCGAAGGCGGTGGTCACCACCGGCGTCGGGAAGTTCTACTCCAACGGCCTGGACCTCGCCTTCATGTCGTCGAATCCCGATGCAGCCGAATCGAATCTGCGCGATGTGCATGCGCTGTTCGCGCGGGTCCTGGCATTCCCGGCGCCCATCGTCGCGGGGATCCAGGGACATGCATTTGCCGCCGGGGCGATGCTGGCCCTGGCCCACGACCTGTGCGTCATGCGCGGCGATCGCGGCTACTTCTGCCTGCCCGAGGTGGACCTCGGCATCCCGTTCACAGCCGGAATGAATGCGCTGATCAGGTCGCGGCTGCCCATCGCGACCGCACACGAGGCGATGACGACCGCCCGCCGCTACGGCGGTGCCGACGCCCAGGCGGCGGGCATTGTCGCGGCGACGGCCGACGAAGGTGAGGTGCTCGACGTGGCCGTGGCCCTTGCCGCAGAACGCGCGCCGAAGGCCGGCCCCGTGTTCGGTGCCATCAAGGCGCGGCTGTACGCCGAAGTCATCGCCGAGCTGACGACCTGAGTGGCGTGTGCCCACCTACGAGCGACAACTTCGCTCGTGTGCCCAAAGACAGTCGTATCGCTCACACCCCTTCCGCTACTTGTCGGACCACGGGCGCACGCTGGCCGTAACTACGACAGGAAGGTGCGGCCATGTGCTGGATTTGCGACCACCCCGGCGCCACTCAACAGGATTACTTCGAGGAACTGCGCAGCAGGGTGCAGAAGCACGGTTGGGCGGTGCAGTACGTCGAGATCGACCGCGCCCCATACGCGTACACAGTCGGTTTGCATGATCGGGGCTTGCCCGAACTGCTGGTGACCGGCCTGTCCCCATCGTGAGCGGGGCGGCTGTTGAACTGCATCGCCCGAGACGCCGTGGAGGGTCGCGTTCTCAAGCCCGGTGAGCACCTCACACAGGGCGCCGATCCGATCATCGAGATCGTCGAGGTGGAACATCCCGACGCACACATGGACTGGGCGATCGCATTCGGTGGTCCGGAGGTTCGGGCGCTGCAATTGGTCTGGGCCGACGACTGCGGCCGCTGGCCATGGGCGCTCGGGTTTGATGGCGGTCCAACAAGGCAGCCAGTGCTCGGTGTGCGCGCCGCGCCGCAGTAGACCGCCGCCCTCAGAACGCGTAGCGGTGATACTGCGCCATGTAGCGCAGTGAAGGCACCACTGACATCGTCTTGGCCATCACGCGGTAGTACCACGCGACGTGCTCGAAGGTGTCGGAGTCGAAGGGCGATACCCAGGTCAGCAGCCGCACGCCGGGTACCGTCTCGACGATGTCGTCGGGTCCGTTGATCCCCCAGTACAGCGTCGATCCCGAGCGGCGCACCACGGCATTGGTCCACTGCGACTTGATACCCAACCGGTTGAACGCGTCGAACTGCAGCTCACCGGACGGAAAATGCTCGACGATCCGGCGCAGCAGCGCGACGCCGTCCTCCTCGGTCAGGTACATGGTCAAGCCCTCGGCAACCATCAGCGTCGGACGGTCGGCGGCGATGTCGGCCAGCCACGCCGGATCGGTGACCGACGCGTCGATGACGTGGCAGTGCTCGCGCTGCGGATAGAGCTGCCGCCGCAGCGCACCGACGTCGGGATAGTCGACGTCATACCACTCGACCCCGGGACCGGGATCCAGCCGCAAGAACCGGCCGTCCAGCCCGCAGCCTAGGTGCAGCACCGCGGCCTCCGGGTTCGCGGCCAGAAACTGCCGGGCCCAGTTGTCGAAGTGCGCGGAGCGGGTGGTCACCGACGGGGAGGTGCGTGCCGTGATCCCGGTCTTTGTCCAGTCGTAGTCGATTCGCTCGACGATCTCCTTGGCGTAGCGATCGCCCAGGATCGGGTGCGTGAGGTCGGCGTCCAGCGCCTTGGCGTACAGCGTCGCCAGCATGGTCTGCGGCGCGCCGGACAGGTCAACATGCACTTTGTCGGTATCGGTCACGCCATTCGAGGCTAGTCCTTTCCGGCGATGTGGAGGTGGGCGGACAATCAACTCAGAGGTCACGGCATGGAATGGTTCACGGCACCCGAATATTGGTTGGGCAGGCAGATACTGCAGCGCGGTGTCGCGGCCGTCTACTTGATCGCGTTCGTGGCGGCCGCCAAGCAGTTCCGGGCCCTCATCGGGGAGCACGGAATGCTGCCGGTGCCGCGATTCCTGGCTCGGCGATCTTTCCTGTTGGCGCCCAGCATCTTTCACTTCCACTATTCCGACCGGTTCTTTGCCGCCGTTTGCTGGTTCGGTGCGGCGCTGTCGACGGGGATGGTCGCCGGTGTAGCCGACCTCGCGCCGTTGTGGGCGGCGATGCTGATGTGGCTGGTCCTCTGGGTGCTCTACCTGTCGATCGTCAACGTTGGGCAGGCGTGGTATTCGTTCGGCTGGGAATCGCTGCTGCTGGAGGCCGGGTTTCTCGCGATCTTTCTCGGCAATGACAGCATCGCGCCTCCGGTGCTGGTGCTGTGGCTGGCCCGCTGGCTGCTGTTTCGCGTCGAGTTCGGTGCGGGTCTGATCAAGCTGCGCGGCGACCCGTGCTGGCGCGATCTGACATGCCTGTATTACCACCATGAGACGCAGCCGATGCCGGGTCCGCTGAGCTGGTTCTTCCATCACCTGCCCAAACCGCTGCACCGAGTCGAGGTGGCGGGCAACCACTTCGCCCAATTGGTGGTGCCGTTCGGGTTGTTCGCTCCGCAGCCGGTGGCCAGCGTCGCCGCGGCGATCATCGTCGTCACCCAGCTGTGGCTGGTGGCGTCCGGCAACTTCGCCTGGCTGAACTGGGTGACGATCATCCTGGCCTGCAGCGTGATCGACGCGTCGTCGGCGGCCTGGTTGCTGCCGTTGCCCGAGCCGCCCGCGCTACCGGAACCGCCTAACTGGTTCGTCGGCCTGGTGCTCGCTGTCACGGTGCTGCTGGTGTTCCTCAGTTACTGGCCGGTGCGCAACATGATATCCCACCATCAGCGAATGAATGCGTCCTTCAATCCGTTTCACCTCGCCAACACCTACGGAGCGTTCGGCGGTATCAGCCGCACACGGCAGGAGGTGGTGATCGAAGGCACCGACGAAAAGGAGATCACCGGCCACACGGCGTGGAAGGAATACGAGTTCAAGGGCAAGCCCGGTGCTCTGCGCCGGCTGCCGCCGCAGTGGGCCCCGTACCATCTGCGCCTGGACTGGCTCATGTGGTTCGCCGCGATCTCGCCGGTCTACGCGCAGCAGTGGCTGGGCCCGTTCCTCGTACGGCTGCTGGAGAACGATCCGGCGACAGTTCGCTTGCTGCAGCACAATCCGTTCCCGACGTCCCCGCCGCGGTATGTGCGCGCACAGCTCTACCGGTACCGCTTCACCACCCGTCAGGAGCTGTTGCGTGAGCGCGCGTGGTGGCATCGCACGCTGTTGGGTGCGTACTTCCCGCCCATCTCGCTCGCGAAGGCCGGGTCCCCGCCCAGGCCTGGCGACTGAATCGGCGGGCGCCGAGTTCCTGTGCGGCTACGCGGTCTTGCTTCTGCGCCTGGCTTCGCGCAGGCCCACCCAGAACCGGCCGGCCGCACGGATCGAATCTTCCACCGGCGTTGGCTCCCAACCGAGTTCACGGGTGGCCTTGCCATGGTCCACCTCCGCTTCGGCGCGCATCAGCCGAAGCGAGCCGAGCGAGAGTCGTTCGTCGGTGCCGCGCAGCCGCGCCTTGAGGCTGCCGACGGTGGCCAACGCGTACGCCACCGGCAGCGGGATCGACTTGTTCGGCGGCGGGACACCGGCCGCCTCCGCGGCAATCCGCGCGACGTCGGCGTTGCTGATCATCTTCTCCGAGATGAGGTAGCGCTCGCCGACCCGGCCGTGCTCGGCCGCGAGGATCATCGCGCGCGCGGCGTCGTCGACACCGACGGCTTCCAGCTCGATCCCGCTCATCACGAACGGCAACTTGCCGAACGCCGCGCCGGCGATGATCGCGCCGTGCGGGGTGCGGCCCCAGTCGCCGCTGCCGTACGTGGTCGACACGCACATCGCCACCGCGGGCAGGCCATGTTCGCGCGCATAGCGCAGCACCGTGTCCTCGGCCTGTACCCGGGAGCGGACGTACGGCGTCAAGCCACGATCGCGGATGACGTCGTCCTCGGTGGCGCGGTACCCGCGCCGCCGACCCACTGTCACATAGCTGCTGGTGAACACGAAGCGGCGCAAATTCGCGGCCGTCGCCGGTTCGACGGCGACGTCGAGGACGTTGCGCGTCCCCTCGACGTTGGTGCGAAACAGCGGCGAAGGGTCGCGCAACCAGCCGCGGGTGTCGACGACGCAGTAGTAGACGTCATCGCAGCCGTCCATCGCCTCGCGCACTGTGTCGGTGTCGAAGATGTCGCCGACGAACCGCGTGACGTCCAGGTCGTCGATGCCGATGGTGTTGGCGTTCGGCCGCACCATGACCCGTACGTCGTTGCCGTCGGCGACCAGTTGGCGGGTGACGTGGGAACCGAGAAACCCGTTGGCGCCGATGACCAGCTTGGGTTGTTTCACTTGCCGCAGCCGTACTGCCGCATCCAGCTCGCCGCCTCGTCGGGTAGCGTGCCGAGCTCCTGGGCCTTGTGGCACCACTTCATCGTCGCCGACACGAAGCGCAGCGGGTTGTAGATGTCCTCCTGGCGGCACCACTGGCCGTCACCGGCGTAGGTGACGATCGAGATGTTCGTGGCGCTGATCATGGTGCCGTCGCCGGGGTCGACCATCGGGTTGTCGAGCTCGCAGATGATCCGGCCGGTCGGCTCGTCGATGACGGACCACAGCGACGGAAACGCCGTCATGTGACTGCCCGGGAAGCTGCTCATGGTCTTCCAGATCCAGGCCCGCACCTCTTCGCGGCCCTTCAGGGTGCCGGCCGCGTGCTCGATGTAGGTGACGTCGGACGTGTACTGGTCCACCCACGGATCCCAGTCCCTGGTTTCGGCGGCGCGGGCCACCGTCGCCTCGAAGTTCGCAAACGCCGCGGCCAGCTCGTCGCGGGTGAAGACCTTGCTTGTCACCCCAGAACTAGAACACGTTCTACCGTTGTTTGTCGAGGCCGGCTCACTCAGTACACACTCAATACTTCCCGGTCGCCGAGCGGAGTCTGTAGCGCCACCTCGAGCGTGCCCGACACCGCGATCATGATGCACATCAGGCCGACCGCCTCGGGCAGCGAACCCGAGCGCAATTCGACGGTGACGGTCTCGGTGGTCTCACGCACGGTCGCGTGCACGCCGTAACAGTCGGGCGATCCGGTGGTGAAATGCACCGCCAACGCATCGTCGTTGGGCAGACGACTCCACGACTCGACCGGCATCGGATGAGGATCGACGATCGACGGGTTGTCGGTGAACACGACACCCGAGTTGTCGGACGGGCGCTCGGGTGGCGCCACCGTCGTCGGATCGGCCGCCGCTACCGGGACACCACCCGCGGCGAGGAAAGTGCAGGCCAACGCCGCCAGCACGATTGTGCGCATTGCTCCACCGTAAACCGGGCGAGCAGGCCTGTTCGTAGTGTGTGTAATGAGGAACTATCCGGGAGGCACTGCGGTTATACCAACGCCAGAACTAGGAGGTTGTGTGGCACAGGAATACAACAAGAACCCCGCGGCCGTCGATGCGCTGAGCCCGGAGCAGTATCACGTGACGCAGCGCAACGGCACCGAGCGCCCGTTCACCGGCGAATACTGGGACAACCACGAACCGGGGATCTACGTCGACGTGGTTTCCGGTGAGCCGCTGTTCGCCTCGGTCAACAAGTTCGACAGCGGGAGCGGCTGGCCGAGCTTCACCAAGCCGATCGACACCGACAACGTCGTCGAGAAGCGCGACTTCAGCCATCTGATGCTCCGCACCGAGGTGCGCTCGGTGCACGGTGACAGCCACCTCGGCCACGTGTTCAAGGACGGCCCCCGGGCCGAAGGCGGGCTACGTTACTGCATCAATTCGGCGGCGCTGCGGTTCATCCACCTCGACGATCTCGAGGCGGAAGGATATGGGCAGTACAAGGCTTTGTTCGAGGCCGGCGGGCAGGAGCGAAGCGACTCGGGAAACGATGAAGGAGGACGCGTGACCAACTACCAGAAGGCGATCCTGGCCGGCGGCTGCTTCTGGGGCATGCAGGATCTGATCCGCAAGCAGCCCGGTGTGGTGTCCACCCGGGTCGGCTACACCGGCGGCCAGAACGCGCACGCCACCTATCGCAACCACCCGGGGCACGCCGAGGCGATCGAGATCGTCTACGACCCGGCCCAGACGGACTACCGGACCATCCTGGAGTTCTTCTTCCAGATCCACGATCCGACCACGAAGAACCGCCAGGGCAATGACGTCGGCACCAGCTATCGGTCGGCGATCTTCTACGTCGACGACGAGCAGAAGCGCGTCGCGCTGGACACCATCGCCGACGTCGACGCGTCCGGCCTGTGGCCCGGCAAGGTGGTGACCGAGGTCAGCCCGGCCGGCGACTTCTGGGAGGCCGAGCCCGAGCATCAGGACTACCTAGAGCACTACCCGAGCGGGTACACCTGCCACTTCATCCGGCCCGGGTGGAAACTGCCCAGGCGGGAGACTGCCGCTCAGTAGTTACTCGTCAGTGGGGTTGAGCTTGAAGTACCGGCGGTAGATCCACACGACAAATAGGCAATAGGTGATAGTCGATATCGGAATCATCATCCACAGCGACGGTGCGCCGAAGGCAATTTCGGCCGCGATCGCGAGTAGATCACCGACGATGCCTGTGACGACGATGACGACAAGGAGCCCCGAATAGTCCCGGACCTTTTGCTCAGGGACTTTTCCGGCGGCCACCCGGCTCAGCCACCACACCAGGATCGCGAAGGCGGTCATCGCCATCACCAGCGACATCACAATCAGCCACGCCGGCAACTCACCGCCCTTGGCGAATTTGGCGTTGAAGAATACGCCGTACACCGTCGTCGCGACTGCGACGTAGAACACCCAGCCCACGACAACCCGACGAATATCCATCGGTTGCTACAGGCAATCCCACGCGGAGGTGACCGAGGTTCTCACCGGTCCCGAGATCATGGCACCGCTTCCGGCTCCGCCGACGAAGCCAAGAACCGAACCTCCGAACACTCCCATCGGACCTCCCAAGATCCCGATGAGGGCACCTCGTGCCGCTCCGAGGAGCCCTCCTATGAACACGCCTTGAACCATGTTCTCGCCTATGTCGTCCTTGAAGTTCTCGGAGAAGCACTCTCCGAAGCTCGGCGAGCCTTGATCCTCAGCGACGGGCTCGACGATCGGGCTTCGTTTGAAGTCCACGGCATCGAATCCAGCTGTGACCTTGCTTATGTCGTTGGCTACCTGCAGATCAACCACCGCCAGTTGAGCCGCGCCCAGGCGAACATTCAGCGCAAGTAGCTCGGCTTGTCTCTGGCGCAATTGCTCCACATGCGGCGGCCAGCCGATCGCCCGGTCGACGACGGCGAGGTCTTCACCCACCTCGAAGCCCAAGGCGCTGGCTGCTCCTACCACCAACATGGCCTCACGCTTGGCCGCGTTGATCGCGTCGGCACCGTTCTCCGCAATCTGAGTGGCCACCCGTAATCGTTCTGCGAGCGTTTCCACGCCCGCACGATCTCTGTTCGTCCGCGCCTGCGCGGCCTGACTCCCGTCTCCTTCCCACACCGTTCCCTGCGGCGTCGGGAGAGCGTCGGCTATTTCGTCGTATGTGGTTGCCCACTTGTCGGCGACCCCTCTCCAGCGGGCTGCCGCCGCGTTTAGATGCGCAGTTTTCCATCCCCGAAGTTGGGAAAGAGCCGGCAAACCCGATACGCCCGCCACGTTCACGGTGAAACCCCACCGATGGCACTCTCCAATGTCGCCGCAGATTCTTGGTCGCGGCCCAAATACGCCGATGCTGCCGACGAAAGCTTTGAAGAGAGGTCGTCGATGCGTGTGGCCAGCGATTGGCACGCAGCGTCGACCGTCGAATCGGAGATCGTCACCGCAGCTGACGTGGCCTGAAAGGCTGGCCCTGCATTGCCGCCGGCGCCCAGGGCGGTCCTAACCGTCGTCGCTTTCTCCGCGCACGACGCGGCAAAGCCGCTCAGCCCTTGCGGGTCAACGCGCAACGTGGCCATGAAGCAAATCGTAAGGGCATCCGACCCTAGGTCTGCGCATCAGTCTCGGAGGTGCCACGAGAGGAGCTGCCCGCACCGCGGTGTCTACGACGAATGGTTAACGCAGCGGGTTTTCACAGCGGTGCACGACGATGCGGCCACCGTCCTTCGGCGTGAAGGCCACCCCGCGGAAGTGAGCCTTCTCGTCGGGCCCCGTCGTGGTGTCGACGGTGAAGTGGCGCAACACCGTTCGCAACACCACGTCCATCTCCACATTGGCGAACGCGGCGCCCACACAACGTCGGGTGCCGCCGCCGAACGGAATCCACGCGAAGGACGGCCGGTTCCCGATGAACCGTTGCGGGTCGAACCGCTCCGGGTTCGGGAACTCGTCGGGGCGGTCATGCATCAGCGAGATACACGCGACGATCGAATAGCCCTGCGGGACAACCCATTCGCCGAGCTCGAATGTCGGCGAATAGACATGACGTCCGGCGAGGTCGATGACGGTCCTGGCTCGCTGCACCTCGAGGATCGTGGCCTGCCGATACTCGTTGCCATCGGTGGCGGCCTCGGCGACCAGTTTCGACAACACGTCGGGATGGCGGCTGATCCGCTCGAACGCCCATCCCAGGGTGGCGGCCGTTGTTTCGTGGCCGGCAGCGAGGAGGGTCAGCAACTCGTCGCAGATGTCCGGGCGCGACATCGCCGATCCGTCCTCGTAGGTGCTGTGAAGCAGCAGCGCCAGCACGTCGTCGCGGTTGTCGAAGTTCGGGTCAGCCGTTACGTGATCGATGAGCCTGCCGACGACCTCGTCGTACTGGCGCCGATACTCCGCGAGCCTGCCCCACGGGCTGTAGCGGCCGTATATCCGTGACGGGGTGGGCAGCACCGCCAGCCGGGAGCCCAGCGTGGCCCAGGGCGGGATGATGCGCCGCAGGTCGTCGAGTTGGGCGCCCTCGGCGCCGAACACCGCGCGCAGGATCGCGTTGAGGGTGATCCGCAACATCGGTTCGAGGCTGCCGAACGCCTGACCCTGCGGCCAGTTCGCCATTTCGCGAAGCGTCTCTTCCTCGAAGATCTTCTCGTAGTTCTTGATGCTCTTGCCGTGGAAGGGCGGAGTGAGCAGCCGGCGGCGCCTGCGATGGTCGGCGCCATCGAGAGCGAACACCGAGCCGGAACCGAAGATCCGGCTGAGGTTGGGCTGAATATTGCCGACGTCCTCGGTGTTGGCCATGAACAGCTGTTTGGCGAGCTGTGGGTCGGCCACGATGACCGTCCTGCCGAACACCGGGATGTTGAGCGCAAACACATTGCCGTAGCGGCGGGCGAGCTGCTCCACCGTCCATCGCCGCCAGGCCGAAAACGCTAGGCCCTGTAGGGCCTTGGGGATTCGTGGACCCGGGGGCAGCTTCACTGCGCGTGCGGTGGTGGCGGGCGGATCGACAATGGTTGCTTCGCTCATGGCACTCCCCGGCCGAGTTCTGGTACTTCGCAGTACCGCAGGATTGTGTAGTACGGTACCGCTTAGTACCGCACTGGCGCAAGGCTTCCGGGAGACCTTATGACGACAGCACTGGACAGTGCCGCAGACGCCGCTGAAGGCGCCGATCCGTTCCGCGGCCGCCTGCTCGACGGGCTGGCCACATCCATCGGAGAGCGCGGCTACCGCGACACCACCGTCGCCGACATCGTCCGGCACGCGCGGACCTCGAAGCGCACCTTCTATGAGCAGTTCGCCAGCAAGGAAGAGTGCCTGATCGATCTGTTGCGGACCAATAACGAAGACTTGATCGCAAGCATCAGAGCGGCCGTCGATCCCGATGCGTCGTGGCAGGATCAGATCCGACAGGCGGTCAACGCCTACGTCGACCACATCGAATCGCGGCCGGCTATCACGCTCAGTTGGATTCGGGAAGCGCCGGCGCTCGGCGCGGTGGCCCGACCGCTGCACCGCCTGGCGATGCAGCACCTCACCGACATGCTGGTCGATCTCACCGACAGCCCGGGGTTCCGGCGCGCGCAGCTGCCGCCCGTCTCCCGTCCGTTGGCGCTCATTCTGCTGGGCGGATTACGCGAACTGACCGCGCTGCTCGTCGAGGACGACCGCGACGTCCGAGACATCGTCGAGCCCGCCGTCACGGCGTCGATGGCCATCCTCGGCCCGCGGGCCGGTTAGTCCGAGCGCTCGATCACCGATTTCTGCACCACGGTCGTTGCGCGGCCCTCAAAATCCCAGCCCTGGTGCAGAATTCGACGTCGGCCCGCGCTAACCCAGAATGAGCCTCGCCGATTTCTCCAGCCGCCGCGCGATCTCCGCGTACGACGCGTAACCCATTCCGGCCCGCACCAGCGCGCCGGAGTACAGCATCTCGAGCGAATCGATGACATCCGGATCGGTGTCGGGCCCGAGCGCAGCGGCCAGCCGGTCGCGGATGTCGCGGCCGATCCGCAGCCGCAGTACCTCGACATCGGGGTCCTTGCCCAGCAGCGCGTTGGTCACGGCCCCGGCGAATTCCGGCTCGTCGGCGACCAGCAGCGCGATATGCCGCAGCACCTCGATCACCCGGGTGGTCGGATCGGCCGATTCGTGTTGCGCCAGCCGAGCAGCGGCCAGCCGTCGCCAGAACACCTCGGCGACCAGATGCTCCTTGGAGGAGAAGTAGGTGTAGGCGGTGGCCGCCCCGACGCCGGCCTCGGCGGCCACCCGCCGCACGGTCAGACCGCCAAAACCCTCACGGCTGAGGAGTTCGACCGCGCACCGGCCCAGGCGGTCGACGGTGTCGGCCTGTTTGGCCGTCAGACGGCGCCGAGTCGACTCCAGAGCCGGATTGGACACATGTCTGGACGCTACTACAACTACCCGGGGCCAGCAACGGTAAGTTGGACGCCGATGACACACACCGACACCGCTCTGCCCGCATCCGCCGCCCGACTGTTCCAGCTCGCCGAGCAGGTGACCGGATTCATGCCCGCCGACGAGGGACGCGCGCTCTACGACGCGGCGATCCGATATCTCCATGACGGCATCGGCGTCGAAATCGGCACCTACTGCGGCAAGTCGACGCTGCTGCTCGGTGCGGCGGCACAACTGAGCGGCGGGGTCCTGTACACCATCGACCACCACCATGGGTCCGAAGAGCACCAGCCGGGTTGGGAGTACCACGACACCTCGCTGGTCGACGAGACCACCGGCCGGTTCGACACGCTGCCGACGCTGCGGCACACCCTTGACGGCGCGGGCCTGGACGATCACGTCGTCGCCGTCGTCGGGAAGTCAACGGTGGTGGCGCGCGGGTGGCGAACACCGTTGCGGCTGTTGTTCATTGACGGCGGCCACACCGAAGCCGCGGCGCAGCAGGATTTCGACGGCTGGGCCAGATGGGTCGCGGTGGGCGGCGCACTCATCATTCACGACGTGTTCCCCGATCCGAACGACGGCGGGCAGGCGCCCTATCACATCTACCGTCGCGCGCTGGCCACCGGCGATTTCCGGGACGTGGCCGCCACCGGGTCGATGCGGCTGCTGGAGCGGGTGTCCGGGGCGCCGGGCGAGTTGTCCGACGCTTAGCGATCACTCGTAGCGCAGGCACAGTCGAACTCGCCTTCCAGGCCGCGCGGCAGGTCGGCGCCCCGGAAGATTCCGCTCGCCGGTGTCGTCGACGAGAGCGCGTCGGCGGCCAGGATCATCGCCGCACCCGTCCAGGTGGTGCGCTCCTCCGGCCAGCGCTTGCCGTCGGCGAACACCAGCCCGGTCCAGTAGGAGCCGTCGTGCTCGCGCAGGTGGTGCATGGCCGCGAACTGCTCGTGGGCACGGACCGAGTCGTCGATCGCGTCCAACGCCATCACCAGCTCACAGGTCTCCGCTCCCGTCACCCAGGGACGGTCGTCGACGCAGCGTATGCCCAGGCCGGGAACCACGAACTCGTTCCATCGCTCGTCGATGCGCGCCCTGGCCTCGGCGCCGCGCAGCGCGCCGCCGAGCACCGGGTAGTACCACTCCATGGACCAACGGTCTTTGGCCACGAACGACTCCGGGTGCTCGGCGAGGGCATGGCCCAGTCGCCCGACCGCGACCTCCCACTCCGGCTGGGGATCGTCGAAGTAGTCCGCCAGCGCCAGTGCGCACCGGATGCTGTGATAGATGCTCGCGCATCCGGTCAGCAACGCCTCCGGCTCCGGGCCGGATGAGCTTCTCGCCCAGTAGATTTCGCCACCAGCGGCCTGCAGGTCCAGCACGAAGTCGACCGCCTTGGTGACGACCGGCCACATGGTTTCGGCGAACCCGCGGTCACCGGTGATCAGCACGTGATGCCAGACACCGGTGGCCACGTACGCGCAGAAATTGCTGTCGCTGTTGGCGTCCTCGACCACGCCATTGCGCAACTGGATGGGCCAGGACCCGTCGGGTCGCTGCGTCGTCCGGCACCACTCGAACGCGCCGCGCGCCGGTTCGAGCAGACCGGCGGCGGTCAACGCCATCGCGCATTCGACGTGGTCCCACGGATCGGTCTGCCCGCCGTCGGACCACGGGATGGCGCCCGAGGACTCCTGTGCCGCCGCTATCGACGTTGCGGTCTGCCAGCACTGCCACGGGGTCAACACCCCCGGCACCGCGGGCACCTCACGCGACCGCAACACAAGCCTCCGGCTTCTGGAAGTACAGCGCAACGCTCTTGCCGATCAACGGGTTCAGCACCGACTCGGCGGCCCGCGTGACGACCGGCCGCTGCATCATGTCCCAGACCAGCAGCTTGTGGTACGCAACCACCGCGGGGTGCTCGGAATTCGACGTGCCCACAAGGCATTTCAGCCACCAGAACGGCGAGTGCAGCGCGTGGGCGTGGTGGCGATGGGTGAACCGCAGACCGTGTGCGGTGATCTTGTCGCACAGCGCGCTGGCCCGATAGATCCGGATGTGCCCGCCATCGTTGCTGTGGTATTCCTCCGACAGCAGCCAGCACACCCGCTCGGGCAGCCAGCGCGGAACCGTGACGGCCAACCGCCCGCCGGGTTTGAGGACGCGGATCAGTTCGGCGATCGCGCGGTCGTCTTCGGGAACGTGCTCCAGGATCTCCGATGCGATGACGCAGTCGAATGTGCCGTCGGGATAGGGCAAGTCCAGCGCGTCGCCCTTGACCGCCTCGGCCCTGGCCCACTCGGGTGCCTCACCCTCGTCGGCCATCGCGGTAAGGATGGTGTCGACATTGTTGAGTTCGGCCGCGTCCTGGTCGAACGCAATGACGTCGGCGCCGCGCCGGTACGCCTCGAACGAGTGCCGGCCCGCCCCGCAGCCCACATCGATGACGCTGGTGCGCGCCCCGACGCCGAGCCGGTCGAACTCGACAGTCAGCATGCCATTGCCCGCTCGTACACCGCGACAGTCTGTGCCGCAACGGATTCCCAGCTGAACACGTCAACGGCGCGGCGGCGGCCGGCGGCGCCGAGGCGACGGCGCTCCTGCGGCGAATCCAGCAGTTCCCCGAGCACTCCGGTCAGTTCGTCCACATCGGCCGGCCGGACGAGCCGTGCGCATTCTCCATCGGCGCCGACCACCTCGGGCAGCGCTCCGGTGCGGCTGGCGACGATCGGTGTGCCGCTGGCCATCGCTTCCACTGCGGGCAGCGAGAAGCCTTCGTACAGCGAAGGGATGCAGGCGATTTCGGCCGACGCCAGCAGGGCGGCGAGTTCGGCATCGGTCAGACCGCTGGAGATATGCACGATATCGGTGATGCCCAGTTCGGCAATCAGTTTCTCGGTGGGGCCATTGGGTTCGAGCTTGGCGACCAACTGCATGTCGAGGTCGCGCTCGACGCGCAGCCGCGAAACGGCGTGCAATAGGTGGCTGATGCCCTTGAGCGGTACATCCGCACTGGCGATCGCGATGATCCGGCCCGGGATTCGCGGGCAGCCAGTGGGTTTGAACAGATCGGTGTCCACGCCCAGCGGCACGATGTGCAGTTGGCTCGGTGAGACCCCGAAGTCCTCGGCTATGTCGGCCGCCGATGAGGATGAGACGGTGAGCAACTCGGGGATCTCGCGTGCGACCTTCTGCTGCATCTCCGCGAATCCGTACCACCTGCGCACCAACGGCTTTCGCCACCACCGCGCCGCCGCGACGTCGACGATCCGGTCCCGGGTGATCGGGTGATGGACCGTGGCGACGACCGGGAGGCCGTTCGCCGCGATCTTGAGCAGCCCGGTGCCCAGGCTCTGGTTGTCGTGCACCACGTCGAATTCGCCCCGGCGCTCCGCCAGCAGCCGGGCCGCGCGCAGGGTGAACGTCCGCGGTTCGGGGAAGCCGGCCGTCCACGTCGTCAGCAGTTCCAGCACGTCGATACCGTCGCGGATCTCGCTTGGCCGGGGAACACGGAACGGGTCGGGTTCGCGGTACAAATCAAGGCTGGGCACCTCGGTGAGCCGCACCCGCGGATCGAGCAGGTCGGGGTAGGGCTGGCCGGAGAAGACCTCGACGTCGTGGCCGAGTTCGACAAGCCCGCGGCTGAGGTGGCGGACGTAGACCCCTTGCCCGCCGCAGTGCGTCTTGCTGCGGTAGGACAGCATCGCGATGCGCACTAGGGGATGCAATCCGGGTCGGTGGGCAGACTCGCCAGATGCCGGCCAAATCGTGTCACGCGATGACTCCGAACCCTCTGGACATGTGTCCAGACTATAGTTTGACGTGCTATCGGACGCAACGCGCCCGTCCTGCCTGACTACCACACCCGCGCTGGTGCGTCCTGTCCAGGCCTGGCCTCAGGTCATGGCGTCGGCGAGCGCCATATGCCCTTCGAAGCCGAGCGACGTGGCCATCGCGCGATAGCGATCCGCGAACTCCCGGTAGCCGGCCTCGTCGCCCGCTGCCCGCACGACCAACGCCCGCAACCGCAGCGGCCACAGTTCGAACATCACCAAGCCGGCCTCGGTCGGCACCTCCGCCAACCGGTCGATCGCGGCCTGTGCCTGCTGTAGGTCACCGTCGGCGCGACGGCGCAGCAGCGCCTCCACCAAGACGACGGTAGCTAGCACGGTCCAACCGACCTCACCCGAATCGACCCGGTCGTCGACGATTGTCCCGGATAGTTCGATGGCGCCATCGAGATCTCCGGACCTGGCCTTCTCCTTTGCGATGTGGATGTCGATGATCGCTGCCATCGCATGACTGAAGCGCTCGCGGTGGATATCTTCGCGGACCTTCTCCAGCAGGGCGACGCCTGCGTCATGCTCGGGGCCATCCTGATGCATCAGGGCAATCGCTCGAACGCTTCGAGAAAGGTCCAGCGCGAGATCGTCACCCGACCGCTCTGCGATCGCCAGCGCTTCGGCGGTTTCGCGCAGGGCGGTCGCATCGGGCATCAACACCCCACAAGGGATCGCCACAACGTACTTGTAGAACATCACACCGGCAAGCATCGTTGCGTCCACCCCGCGGGCGATGGCGACGGCCTCGTCGTAGTCATCTCTCCAGCCCAGAATTCCTCGGGCCCATCGGGCGTTGCCGCGAATGGCGAGCGCCAGCACCAATGGGGACCCCAAGATCAGGTTGCCTTTGCTGGGATCCCCGTCGGCGAGGTCAATGACGCACTGCGCCAACCGGAGAACTTCGGTCAACTCGGAGGTCTGCAACTTGGCGGCGAGCGCCGCGAAGGACAGTCCGACCGTCAGGTTGGAATCGCCGATCGATTCGAGTAGGGCCGTGTGTTCGGACGCAAGACACGATGCCTCACGGCAGCGCGCATTCATGTACTGCTCCATCACCAACCCGGCCATACCGATGGCCAATGACCGCTTGTCGCCCGCGGCCGTGCATAGCTCGCGCAGTTCGTCGAAGCCGGTATCGGCGCCGCTGCCGCCCAGTCGCCACGCGCTTGCCGTCAGCAGGGTGCGCGGCGCAATCCGCATCGACATCCGGTGGGGGGCATCTTCAGGCAGTCGATCGGCGACTTGGCACGCCCTTCGCCAGCTGGTCCGTGCCGCAGCGATGTCACGGTTGGTCGACCACGTGCCGGCGCGCAGGTGCCACCCATACGCGGCGGGCAGATCGCCCGCGGCCTCGAGATGCTCGGCGATCAGGGCCGCATTCTCGTCGGCCGAAGAGGGATCGCGTTGTTCGATCGCCGCGGCGAGGCGCCGGTGCAGCGCGGCGCGGTCGGCTTTGAGCTGCGACTCGTAGGCCACCGTCCGGATCAACGGGTGGTGGAACGCGTACTCGGCGCGCGGGGTGAACTTCACCTGATCGATGAGTTCGGCCTGCACCAACTCGGTTAGCGCGGTGTCACCAACCAGGACGGCCGGCAGGTCGGCGCCGAACCGCAAGCCGATCACCGCCGCCGCGTTCAGCGTGCGCTTGGCCACGCCGTCAAGACGGTCGATGCGGGCGGCGATGGCGGCCTGCAAGGTGGCCGGCACGCTCACCTCGGTGGCCTGACCGGGACACACATGCGCGCCACGCTCGCCGTGCAACACTCTGCGATCGGCGAGGTCACGGACAATCTCCTGGGCGAAGAACGGGTTACCGGCCGCCCGCTCGGCGATCTGGGTGGTCAACCCGGCGACCGACGGGTCCGGACCCAGCAACTCGGCAATCAGCGCCGCTGTTTCCGAATCATCCAGCGGCGCCAGCGCAATCATCTGGGCGCCGGGCGTCCTACTGAGCGCGCCACGGTATTCGGGCCGGTAGGTAACCAGCACCAACGAATGGGTCTGCGGAATGACCGCAAGGAAATCGGCCAGCATCGACTCACTGACCTCGTCGATCCAATGCGCATCCTCGATGACGTAGACACCCGGCGTTGAGCGAGCCAATGAGGCCCCGTTCACCAGCGCTATCAACCGCCGCCGGCGGGCCTCGGGAGCGATGTCGGGCGGGGCCACGTTGGGGTCGCGGATGCCGAGCAAGTCCTCGAGTAGCAGCAGGTCCTCGGCCACAGCGTCCGGGGCGTGGGTGCGCAAGTGCGCACGCGCCGCCTCGTCGTCGGCCAGCTCGTCCACCCCGAACGCGGCCCTCAGGAGCCGCGCCACCACGTGGAACGGGATCTCGCTGGCATGGGACTCGCAGAACGTCGAAAACACCCGCACCCCAAGGTCGGCCGCGATGGCCGCTGTTTCAGCGACGATGCGGCTCTTGCCGATACCCGGTGGCCCCACCACACCAACCACACACCCTGAGCCGGTGATCGACCGGCGCAACAGGGCGGCCATGGCACCCACCTCCCATTGACGCCCAACAAGATTCGTGGTTCGCGCACCGATCGGACCGCGCTCGGAAACGCCCAACAGGCGACGTGCAGGCACCGGTGCGGGTAAACCCTTGATCTGCACCACTTCTGGTTCGCCGAGCACCGCTACATTCTCGACGAGGCGCGCGGTCGACTCGCTGAGCATCACCCCGCCGGGCGGTGCGACCGATTCCATCCGCTGCGCCATCCCCACCTGCTCACCGACTGCGGTGTAACCCCAAGGGCCCGAACCGATCTCACCGGCGATCACCTGACCCGAATTCAGGCCCACCCGCAGCTGCAGTGTTGCGCCGTCACGATCCCGCACCTCACCGGCGAGACGTTCGGTCTCTTTCTGAATATCCAGCGCCGCCAGACACGCCCGCAAAGCGTGGTCCTCCAACGCGACCGGCGCCCCAAACAGCGCCATGATCCCGTCGCCGGTGAATTTGTCCACTGTGCCGCCGTAGTGCCGTACAACCTTCGCCGACCGGTTCACCAACTCGGCCATGATCTCGCGCAACCGCTCCGCACCCACTGCCGCCGCGACATCCATCGAGTGAACAACATCGGCGAACAACACCGTCACCTGCTTGTACTCAGCATGCTCGGCCGCCGGGGTCATCAACGCACCACAGGCATCACAAAACCGCGCATTCTCGCGCGGCTCGCAGCCACAAGCGGGGCATGATGCTGCGGTCATCAGACCTCCGTCAGCTCACCGGACTGACTGTCGCGGTGAACGCGCAACTATAACGCGCGTCAATATCAAACTCGGGCGAATTCAGCCGGCTACGTCGGTGTATTCACTATCGGTTCGATTCGGGTCGCTCGGGTATTCCATAACCACAACATCGGGAGGCGACATGAGCAGACACATCGAAGCCCGCTTTGAGATCGCGAACTGGGACGAAGCCCCGTTCGACGATACCGAGAGCCCGAAACTCACCGAGGCTCTGGTGTCGAGGAAGTACTCCGGCGATATCGAGGGCACATCGACAACGAAATGGCTGATGGCCTACGCGCCGGACAAGACCGCGGCCTATGTCGGCATCGAACGTATCGACGGCACGGTCGGCGACAAGCGCGGCAGCCTGGTCCTGTTGCACGACGGCGCCTTCGAAGGCGGCATCGCGACTGCGACACTGCGCATCGTGTCGGGGACCGACGACCTGACCGGCGCGACCGGCACCGGCAAGTTCCGTGCCGATCCGGCCGGCTCGATCACCCTCGATCTGGGCGGCGTCTGATTTAGGACGGCGGAAAGCCGCCCGTGGCCACCGGGCCCCAGCGCCGTGGAGTGATGCGGATCAGGCACTTGCCCTGGTCGACCATCGCCTGCCGATACTCGGCCCAGTCGGGATGCTCGCCGGCGATCGACCGGTAGTAGTCCACCAACGGTTCGACGGCATCGGGCAGGTCGATGACCTCGGCGTCCCCGTCGACCTGAACGTAAGGCCCGTCGAAGTCGTCCGACAACACGATCACGCTCGCCCTGCGCGCGCGCCGGACGTTGGCGGACTTGGCCCGCTGGGGGTAAGTGGCGACGACGATGCGGCCCTCACCATCCACGCCGCCGCTCACCGGGGAGCTCTGCAGCGATCCATCCAAACGAAATGTCGTGAGCACCATGCGATGTCGCGGGCGGACGAAGTCCAATAGTTCGGGCAGCTCGACGACATCGGCGGTCGCAATTCTCCTGGCCATGCACCAACCGTAACGACAGCGCAATGATGGACCGATGGCCGACGGAACCGCAGGCGCGTTCGAGCAACTGGTCTCGCTGCTCGACTATCCGATGTATGTGGTGACCACACGCGCCGACGGCCAGTCGGCCGGTTGCCTGGTCGGGTTCACCAGTCAGGTCAGCATCGAGCCGCGGCGCTTCCTGGTCGGGCTGTCCAAGCGCAATCACACCTACCGGGTGGCGCAGCGCTCCGAGCACCTTGCCGTGCACCTGTTGGCGCGCCGGCACCGCGAGCTCGCGCGGCTGTTTGGCAGCGAAACCGGTGATAGGACCGACAAGTTCGCGCGCTGCACGTGGCGGCCGGGCCCGTACGACCTCCCGATCCTCACCGACGCGATTGGGTGGTTCGTCGGTGAGGTGCTCAGCCGGATCGACGTCGGCGACCATGTCGGGTTTCTGCTCGAGCCCGTCGCCGGGAGTGCGCCGGACGAGTTCGAGCAGCTCGTCACATTCGCCGACGTGCGCGATCTGGAACCCGGCCACGAGGCGTGATCAGGCCGTGGCCGCCGGTTAATGTCGGTGGGTCGGGCTACTTTTCCGAAACATGAGTTCGAGCAAAGCAGAAATAATCGAAGCTCTCGACGCGGCAGAAGCGGCATATAAGGCGGTGGCCGCGCTGCCGCTCCACGCACTGTCCCGCTTCGAGCAGCAGGCACTCCTGAATCGGCTTGAAGAGCTGGACAGGCAACTAGTTATGACCGAGCGGCGACTGATCGGACGTCTTGTCTCCGAAGCGGTGCCGGTTCGGTTCGGCGGTGCTTCGTGGGCAGAGGTCCTGTCCAGGAGGCTGCGGATATCGCAAAGTGAGGCGCAACGACGAATAGCCGAGGCGACCTACGGCGCCGTGCCCGCCGTCGATCGGTCGTCCACGCCACAGTCGGAGCCAAGACCAAGGGGATGACGCCCGGTCGGCCGGCCCACGCGCGAAATCACTTGTGTAACTTTGGTTTCAGTGGTTTCTGGTGGCGGGGATTTGTCGGTGGTTCGTGCGGTGGTAGCCGACCACGGTGCGAACCACCGCCCAGTTCTTCTGCTCGACGTGACAGCCGTCGTTCTTGTTGGCCGGCCGCGCCCGGGTGAAGGTGATCTGGTGCCTTTGGCACCAGTGCAACAAGTGGACGTTGATGAATTCTGATCCGTTGTCAGAGTTCACCCCCAGGATCGGGAACGGCATCTTGTAGGCGATGTCATTCAGTGCGGCCAGGACGCATTTGCGGTCTTGTCGGGCACTGAGCGGTTCTCGGTCCAGCCGGTGGCGATATCGGTGACCGTCAGCGTAAACGCATGGGGTCCAGCCGGGTTGCCGCCGTCGTGGCAGACCAGGTCGATCTCGACGAACCCGGGTCGCGCGTCGTCCCAGTCGGCCCAGGTGCGCACCGGAATCTGACTTTTGAGCAGCGATCCCGGCTTGGTGGAGGCACGTCCCTTGAGTTGATACTTGGCTCGCTCACCGGCCAGGCGGCGATCGATGGTGGCCGCCGACGGGATTTGTCGGTGGTTCGAACTACTGTGCGACTCCTCAGGTTGTTGTGGGGAGTTTGGGGTGTAGTCCGCCGAGGCAGAGGTAGATCATTGAGGTCAGGGTTTGGGCGGAGTGGTGTCCGTAGCCGCGGGCGTTGATGAGTCGGATCTTGGCGTTGATGCCCTCGATGAGGGCGTTGCTGATGCCCAGTTCGATCGCTGCGATGACTTCCTCGAAGTAGACCTCGAGGCGTTTGGCCAGGGCGACGAAGGCGTTGATGCGGCTGCGTTTGGCCGCGGTGATCCAGCGGCGCAGATACTGGCGGGCGCCGCCGGGCGGGTGTTCGACGCGGTAGACGTCGCGCAGCTGCTCTTTCAGCGTCCAGGCCCGGCCGATGCGGCGGTTGGTGCGCGCGATCTGGTTGACCAGGGCGCGTTTGTCCTCGGTGAGTTTGTTTTCCCCGGTGCGCAGCGCCCAGCGGGTGGCCTTCCAGTCTGGGGTGCTCATCGCGGCCCGGCCGGGCCCGGTGGCGGCCTGGGCATACACCCGGTCCAGGGCGCGGTTGACCCATTGCATGATGTGGAACGGGTCATAACAGATGGTGGCTTGGGGGGCATGGGTGCGGGTGGCTGCGCTGTAGGCCGCCGATACGTCCATGCTGACCACCTCGATTTGTGACACGATCGAATCCGGTTGGCTTTCATAGAAATTCGCCAAGGAGGCCTCGCTGCGTCCGGGCTGGATGTCGACGACGGTGCCGGTGTCATGATCACCGATGATGGTCAGATAGCGGTGCGGGTGGCGGTAGCAGACCTCATCGACACCGATCCGATACAGCGCCTGCAGTCGGCGGGCGTCGAGCAGCTCGGCCACCCCGCGGTTGATGATGGCGGTGACGGTTTCCCAGCCGCAGCGCATCAGGGTGGCCACCGAGGTGCGGTCGGTGCGCTGGGCCAGCCACAGCACCATGTCTTCGAAATCGCGGGTATGCCGGGCACCGGGCCGTGCCCAGGGCAGCTCCTCGGTGCGCACCCCGCAGTCGGGGCACTCCAGCCGGCGGATCTCATAGACCAGCCACAGCCGGCATCGGCCCAGGTCCAGGTGTCGCCAGCGGCGCCGCCGCCGGTCATAGACCGCCGAGCACAGCATCCCGCACGGACAGCTCAGCAGCCGAGCGCGCGGACGCAGGGTGACTTCAACATCGCGGTCGCCGATGACCACATCGGTCACCCACGCCCCCGGGATCTGCAGCAGACGGTTAAATGCAGTACTGACGCGCACGCGGGTCGTCCTCCGGGTTGAGGTTGGTGTGGTAACCCCGAAACCTAGAGCCACACCCCGTGCGCGTCCCTCATTTCACCCGCGAAACGCCGACATCCCTCTCCCACACCAAAATTCGGCGCTGACCAGCACAAACGCACCCACGAAAACCCGTGGAGCGCCACATGTCATTCGACACTGGAGTGGCGGATCGGGAGGCGATCCTGGCGGCCTTCGATGAGTGGGAAGCCGCTGACGACAAGCTGGCTGCGATGTCGTTGGAGGCGCTGACCCATCCGGAGTTGGTGGCGCTGCTGGACCGCCGCGAACGCGGGTATCGCCGCCAGCGCAGCGTGGATCACGTGATGATCGCCCGGCTGGCCGCCGAGGCGTCCCCGGTGGCGTTGGGTGCCACGTCGCTGGCGGAGGTGTTGGGGCGGCGGTTGCGGATCTCGCGGGCCGAGGCGCGCCGGCGCATCGCCGAGGCGGCGGATCTCGGGCCGCGACGGGCGATGACCGGCGAGGTGTTGGCGCCGGTGTTGCCGGTCACGGCGGCCGGTCAGGCGCGCGGGGAGATCGGACGCGAGCAGGTGGGGATCATCCAGCGGTTCTTCGAGCGGCTGCCGGGCTGGGTGGACCCTCCGACCCGCGAGCAGGCCGAAGCCACGTTGGGCCGGATCGCGGCGGGGCTGGGTCCCGAGGAGTTGCGGCAGGCCGCCGACCGGCTGCTGGTGCTGCTGCACCAGGACGGCGAGCCGCCCACCGATGCCGAGCGGGCCCGGCGGCGCTACCTCACCGTGGGCCGGCAGGGCGCCGACGGGATGACCGAAATCCGGGGCCTGCTGGACCCCGAAGCCCGCGCCACCCTGGATGCGGTGCTGGCCAAGTGGGCCGCCCCGGGCATGTGCAACCCCGACGACGAAACCCCGTGTGTGGACGGCCGACCCAGCGAGGCGGCCGTGCAGGGCGACCTGCGCTCGCAGCCGCAACGTAACCACGACGCGCTGAAAGCCATGGGCCGCAGCACCCTGGCCTCGGGACAGCTGGGTCAGCACAACGGGTTACCGGTGACGGTGCTCGTGTCCACCACCCTCAAGGAGTTGGAGGCCGGGTGCGGGCAGGCGGTGACCGCCGGCGGCACGCTGCTGCCGATGAGCGATGTGATCCGGATGGCCAGCCACGCCTACCACCACCTGGTGATCTTCGACCGGCACACCGAGATCCCGCTGTATCTGGGCCGCACCCGCCGCACCGCATCGGCCGGGCAGCGAATCGTGTTGCACGCCAAGGACCGCGGCTGCAGCCGCCCGGGCTGCACGGTGCCGGGCTACCAATGCCAGGTCCACCACGTCACCGACTGGGCAAAAGGCGGGCTCACCGACATCGACGACCTCACCCTGGCCTGCGGCAAAGACAACCGCCTGGTCACCGAAAACGGCTGGCGCACCCGAAAACGCAAAGACGGCCGCACCGAATGGATCCCCCCACCCCACCTCGACAGCGGCCAAACCCGAGTCAACGACTACCACCACCCCCAGAACTATCTGCTTCCCGAAGACGACGACGAGCCTTAGCTGAGATACACCCACGTCACAGACTGACCCGGCACCGCTGCGCTCCGCCGGGTGGCTGCGCCTGCCGTGGTCACCATGATTCACGTACCAGGCGCGTTCAGTAGGGCACGCAGGGAGCCGCGTGTTCCGTCGACCCCGGCCGGTTTGGTCGTGCGGCGTGGTGCCTCGGGCGAGACCTTTGTCGCCTCGAGACAACGTTCCGCCGGAAGTTGGTCGTCCAGCTACTCGCTGAGCTAGGCCCACCGTCGATAGGTTCACCGCCAACCAAGAGAAACCGAGAGAAAGTTGAGTGAACCATGGATGTCCTGACGACCTTCTTCCCGCCCATCCTGATCTTCTTGATTGTCTTCTCTGCACCGCTGTTTCACATGATCCTTGCCGCAGGTCAAGCCGTGGGCCGGTTGTCGGGCTATGTCCGGGTTCGGGCGCTGCCCCAGGCGCAGAGCACGCCGATGAGGCATAGCGCTTCGGGGCGGCGTGCCTTTCGTCGCTGGACCACCGTGGCCCGCTCGGCGGGTCTGAAGAGCCGGCTGGCCTCCTGACACGCAGCCGACGCTAACCCATCAGCTGCGGCTGATCCTGCGAGTGGACTATGGGCACTGGGCGGAACATCGAAGGCGTCTCGTTCCCGATCGCCTGGGCACTGAACTTTTCGCGACCGCGCTCGGGCTCAACCCCACCGCCGGATGGCGACGCCGCAGGAGGTCGCCAACGTCGTGGTGTTCCTGAGCAGTTCGGCGACGAGTTTCGTCACGGGAACGAATCCGGTGGTCAGTGGCGCGCTGACCCGCGGGGTGCAGCTGAAGCCTGCCCGCATGAACCTCGCGTCTGCTTGCCGAAATCGGTAGGACGCCGTAGGCCAGGTCAGCTGCGATGAGTCCCGTGAGTTATCGGCCGATCCTTGACACTCGCTGACGCCTCAGTCGTACCTTGATCGCCGAACTTCGCGGACTGCCGACATCCGTCTCAACTTGAGGAGAAGCATGTTTCGGCGATACGGCTTAGCTAGTTACGAGCTGACCGCCTTCCGCTTCAGCATCCAGGCCGGGATCCAATGCGTGACGGATTTGCGCCGGGCGCCGTAGGCGATCTCGTAGGTGACCAACCCCCACCAGTGGCCCTGCTCGCAGATGCCCCAGCAGGTCAACCGGCCCTCGACGACCGAGTGCATCTGCAGTCCGGCGGGGTTGTAGCCACCGGTCCGGTGGGGCTCCCGCGGGAAGAGCGCAGCGAGGTCGACGAGAACGGCGACCGGCGGGTCGACCCGGCGGAAGGCCTGCTGGACGGGCTGCCCGTTATAGCCGATCGACTGCAGCTCACCCACCGTTCGATCATACGTTCGAGGCATGAGCCCGGGATAGCCTGATCTGCGACGACAGGAAGCGACGATGTACATACCCCGTAAATTCGCGCTATCAGACGATGAGACGGCAGCCGCCCTCGCCCAGGCGGGATTCGCGCACCTTGTCACACATGCCTCGACGGGACTGATAGTGACGCCACTGCCGCTGCTCTACGACGACTCTCGCCATTCGCTCGTCGGCCATGTAGCGCGGGCCAACCCACACTGGCGCGCCGACGGCGGCGAGTCGGTAGCAGTCTTCGCGGGTCCGCACACCTACATCTCGCCCAGCTTCTATGCGACCAAAGCCGAAACCGGCAAGGTCGTGCCCACGTGGAATTACGAGGTACTCAATGTCTACGGCCAACTGCTCGTGCATGACGATCCCGACTGGGTGCTCAATCTGGTCACCACGCTGACGAATCACCACGAGAACCGCCGACCCGATCCGTGGCAGGTCACCGACGCTCCCGAGTCCTTTACCCGCGCTCAGTTAAGGGCAATCGTCGGAGTCGAACTAATCGTCTCCCGTGTCGAAGGCAAGGCGAAGATGTCGCAGAACCAGCCCGAACGAAATCGGACGGGCGTCGTCGCCGGCCTCAAGGAATCCAGCGCGCCCGGCGATCACCTCGTGGCCGATAGGGTGGCCTCCCGCGGCAACACGAAGCCGAACGGGCGCGGATAACCCAGCCCGGTCAACCGCGCCTCCCGGATGTCGGCCAGACCGGCGGGCCGCACCTCGCCCGATGACGGTTCGTAGCAGGACAGCACCTCCCCGGCCGCACCGACGACGAGCACCCAGTGCCGCGGGATGGACCGTCCGAGGAGCATGGCGACCGGCCAGCCGGCATTCACCTCGCGCACCACATCGGCCAGTCGGTCCCGGCGGCCATGGAAAATCCGCCAGCCGTACCGGATGCCGAACGCGGCGCTGTGCGCGGTGAGCGCGCGGGCCATGCCCATCGGGGTGGTGCCCAGCCTGCGCGGCCAGATCCGGTTGACCTCGGCGTGCACACGGCGTTGTTCGCTGGCGAACCACGCCCGTCCGCGATCCGGCCCGGACAGCGCGGCCCGGTAGCCCGGGTCCAGCAGCGCGCCCGCCATCACCGCGACGCTTGGGCCGCATGTGATGCCGTCCTGCTGCCGAAGATGATGCAGACCCGATAGCTTCACCAGCCACCAGGCTATGCCGTCAGATCAGCGATTTGGCCCGCTCGCGCAGCTCGACCTTGCGAACCTTGCCCGTAACCGTCATCGGGAACTCGTCGATGGTCTGGACGTACCGCGGGATCTTGTGGCGCGCGATGCGCCCGGCGCAGAACGCCCACACGCTTTCCGGGGTGGGCGCCTCGGCGCCTTCCCGGACCCGTATCCACGCCATCAGCTCCTCGCCGTACTTCTCGTCGGGCACACCGATGACCTGCGCGTCGACGATGTCGGGATGCGAGTAGAGGAACTCCTCGATCTCGCGCGGATAAATGTTCTCCCCGCCGCGGATGACCATGTCCTTGATGCGGCCGGTGACGCTGAGGTACCCGTCGGCGTCCATCACCGCGACATCACCGGTGTGCATCCAGCCGTCGTCGTCGATGGCCTCCCGGGTCTTCTCGGGTTCGTTCCAATAAGCGGCCATCACGCTGTAACCGCGGGTGCAGAGCTCGCCCGGGGCGCCCCGGTCGACGCGTTGGCCGGTGCCCGGGTCGACCACCTGGATCTCGAGGTGCGGGCCGACGCGGCCGACGGTGGTAACCCGTCGGGTCAGGGAGTCGGTCGGCAGGGTCTGGGTGGAGACCGGTGACGTTTCGGTCATGCCGTAGCAGATGGCGACGCCGCTCATGTGCATGCGGTCGATGACGTTGCGCATCACATGTTCGGGACAGGGCGAGCCGGCCATGATGCCGGTCCGCAGGCTGCTCAGGTCGAAACTGTCGAAGTTGGGCAGCGCCAACTCCGCAATGAACATCGTGGGCACGCCGTACAGCGACGTGCATCGCTGCGCCGCAACGGCTTTCAGCGTCACCTCGGGGTCGAAGCCCGGCGCCGGAATCACCATCGTGGCGCCGTGCGACGTGCATGCCAGGTTTCCCATCACCATGCCGAAGCAGTGGTAGAAGGGCACCGGGATGCACACCCGGTCCTCTTCTGTGTAGTCGAGTCCCTCGCCGACGAAGAACCCGTTGTTGAGGATGTTGATGTGGCTCAGGGTGGCGCCCTTGGGAAAACCGGTCGTGCCGGAGGTGTACTGGATATTGATCGGGTCGGCGGGCCGCAACGGCGCCGCCGCGCGTTGCAGGGCGTCCTCGTCGACCGGGGTCTGCTCAACCTGCTCCCACGCCTCGGAGCCGACGATGACGACCTCGCGCAGGGCCGCGCAGCGGCCGCGGACCGCGTCGAGCATGGCGGCATAATCCGACGTCTTGAAGGACGGTGCGGCGAACACCGTGCATATCGACGACTGGTTCAGCACGTACTCGAGTTCGTCGCTCTGATACGCCGGGTTGATCGTCACCAGGATCGCGCCGACCTGTGCGGTGGCGTACTGGATCAGCGTCCATTCGGCGGTGTTCGGTGACCAGATGCCGACCCGGTCGCCGGCGCCGATCCCACGCTCCAGCAGCGCGCTGGCGACCCGGCGGGTGGCCGCATGGAAGTCGGTGTAGGTCCACCGGCGGCCGGTTGCGCAGTCGACGAGCGCTTCACGGTCGGGGTATGTCGCGGCGGTGCTGGCCAGGTTCTGGCCGATCGTTTCGTTGAGCAGCGGTGCCGTGGTGTCGCCGGAGTCGTAGGACAACATCGATGCCGCCTCCTGGAATGGCCGTGGATTTTCGCCCGCGCCATCTGTGGGTACCCGACACCCTAGGTCAACCCGGGAAGGTGATGGTGCCGAATGACGTTCGACCTCACGCCCACCGCCGCCCAGCACGATCTTGCCCGGCGCACGCACGAGTTCGCCGAGCAGGTAATCCGCCCGGTCGCCTCGACTACGAGCAGCGGCAGGAGTTTCCGTGGCCGGTTTTAGAAGAAGCGGCTGCCCGTGGCTTCTACAGCCCGCTGTTCTACCGCGACCTGATCGGCGATCCGACCGGGCTTTCGCTCCCGATGTTCATGGAGGAATTGTTCTGGGGCTGCGACGGAATCGGGTTGGCGAATACAAGTTGGCCAAAGCCCGTGAGGCGGTGGAGGGCGGGCGGCACTCCGGCTCGGCGACGCTGGGCACCTTCGAGCAGACCCGGCCCATGGTCGCCGCGCAGGCGCTCGGAATCGCCAGGGCCGCACTGGAATACGTCACCGAGTACGCCAACCGACGGGAGGTGCTCGGCGGGCCCATCATGGATAACCAGGGCATCGCCTTTCCGCTGGCCGACCTGGCCACCGGAATCGATGCCGCCCGGCTGCTCACCTGGCGCACGTCCTGGATGGCCGCGACCGCGGCGAGGGATCGATGTCGAAGCTGGCCGCCAGCGAGGCGGCGGTCCGCACCACCGAACGCGCCATTCAGACGATGGGCGGCTGGGGCTATCTCAAGGACCACCCGGTGGAGAAGTGGTACCGGGACGCCAAGCTGTACACCATCTTTGAGGGCACCAGCGAAGTCCAGCGCATCGTGATCTCGCATGCGCTGGGCGCGGGCGACGGGCGCCGCCCCTGCACATCGACCTCGAGCCCACCGGTGGATCGCTGAATCGGATGTTCGGCCGCGGCACCCCGGCACGGGCCCGGGTAGCCAACGCGGCTCTGTCGATGCGCGATCGGGTTCCGCAGCCGGCCATGGCGCTGGTAATGAAGGTGCTGCGCCCGCCCCGCAAGTAGCGTGGAGTCGTCGTTGACGACAACCCCAAGGGGGACGACATGGCCGTTCGGATGATGGAGTTGCTCGGCGGCAGCCTCGGCGCACTGCGCTACGAGCCGACCGCCAAGAGGATCCGGGTGTGCCTCGGCGGCGAGGCGGTTGCCGAGACTCACGGGGCGCGGCTGGTGTGGGAGCCCGGACGGGTGGTCCCCACCTACGCGGTGCCGACGGCGGCGCTGTCGGCGCAGCTGGTGCCGGCCGGTGCCGAGTCGGGTGACGACGATGACGACGTCGGTGTGCTGCTGCCCAACGTCAGCGCCGGGCCGATCCTGGATCCCACCGTCCCGTTCGCGAGGCACTCCTGCGAGGGCACCGCCTACGACGTGATCGCCGGAGATGAGACGGGCGCCGCAGCGGCCTTCCGGCCGGACGACCCGGACCTGGCCGACTACGTGATCCTCGACTTCGACTCCTTCGAATGGCGGGAGGAGGCCGAGCCGATCGTCAGCCATCCACACGACCCGTTCTCCCGCATCGACATCCTGCGCAGCGACCGGCATGTCCGCATCGAGTTGGACGGCCGGTTGTTGGCGGAGTCGTCGCGGCCGACGTTGTTGTTCGAGACGCTGCTGCCGGTGCGGTTCTACCTGCCGCGGGATGACGTCGCGGTGCCGCTCGACCTCAGCGACACCGTGAGCTACTGCGCCTACAAGGGCCGCGCCACCTACTACTCGGTGCCCGACGGCCCGGCGGATCTCGCCTGGACCTACCACGAACCACTGCACGACGCAGTCCAGGTCCGGGACCGGATCTGTTTCTTCGACGAACGGGTGGACGTGATCGTGGACGGCGAACGCCGCGATCGCCCGATCACCCCGTGGAGCGATCAGTGACGTTTCGGGATCTGCACTTCGGCGACCTGCCGCTGCTGCTGCCCAACGCGTGGGATGTCCCGTCGGCGCTGGCATTGCTCGAGTGCGGCTTCACCGCCATCGGCACCACCAGCTTCGGGGTCGCGTCCAGCCGTGGCTACCCCGACGGCGGCCGGTCCACGAAGGAGGCGAATGCCGACCTGGCTGACGCGCTCGCTCCGCTCGACTGCTACGTCAGCATCGACATCGAAGACGGCTACGCCGACGACCCCGACGAGGTCGCCGAGTACGTCGCGCGGCTTCCCGCGCACGGCATCAACATCGAGGACAGCACCGTCGAGACACTCATCGCAACGGAGGATCACGCGGCGAAAATCCTTGCCATCAAGCGTCGTTCACCCGAGCTGTTCGTCAACGCCCGCGTCGACACCTATTGGCTCGGCCAGGACGCCACGGTGGCCGCAACGCTTGACCGTGCCGCCCGCTACGTCGAGGCGGGAGCCGACGGCATCTTCGTGCCCGGCGCG
>CAWCXH010000008.1:0-116316 GCA_963799495.1 uncultured Actinomycetota bacterium | reverse complement strand
CGGCCCGATTGCGTCGCAGCCCCACCGGACCCAGCACGACCAGCGCCGAGGCTGCGCCGTCGAGCACCGCGGCACGCCGATCCCAGAGACTGTCCCGGCCACGCCGGCGCGATCGGCGCAATGACGTCTTCGAGCCCGTTGGAATGGCGTGGACACTACGGTGGGTATAGGGCGCGATGAGGCTGTAAACGAGACCGGACAACAGGGCGCGGCCCGAGCGGTCCGCCGTACAACACCACGCGGCTCCGCGCCGCGCCAAGCGAACGGGGTGGGTTGTGGTCGGTCGTATCGGAATTGATGACGTCGAGCCCGTCGTCTCGGGCGGAAGGTATCCGGCCAAGGCCGTCGTGGGCGAGGTGGTGCCGGTGCGGGCCACGGTGTGGCGGGAGGGCCACGACGCCGTGGCAGCCACCATGGTGGTGCGCTACCACGGCACCGCGAACCCGCAGCTCGTGGACGACCCGGCCCGGCCGGCGGCGCCCGAACCGGTGCCGATCGAGGATGTGGTCAGCCCAGCGGCACGGGTGAAGCCGCAGCTCATAACGATGTCCCCGGCCCGCACGCCGGACGTGTTCCACGGCCAGTTCGTTCCCGACAGCGTGGGTCTGTGGACGTTCCGGGTGGATGGCTGGGGCGATCCGATCGCCACGTGGCGGCGCGGGGTCACCGCCAAGCTCGACGCGGGGCAGGGTGAGGCGGAGCTGTCCAACGATCTGCTGGTCGGAGCGTGGCTGCTGGAACGCGCCGCCGCCGGCACGCCCCGCAAGCTGCGCGATCCGCTTTTGGAGGCGGCGGCCCGGCTGCGCGAACCGGGCGACCCGTTCACCCGTGCCGGCGCGGCGCAGGCACCCGAGGTCGTTGAACTGCTCGAGCAGTACCCCCTGCGCGAAGTACTCACGCGCGGTGAGCAATACGGCGTGTGGGTGGACCGGCCGCTGGCCCGGTTCGGTTCGTGGTATGAGTTCTTCCCCCGGTCCACCGGTGGCTGGGACAACAACGGCAACCCCGTCCACGGGACGTTCGCGACCGCGACCAAGGCGCTGCCGCGCGTCGCCAAGATGGGTTTCGACGTGGTGTATCTGCCGCCCATCCACCCGGTCGGCAAGGTCCACCGCAAGGGCCGCAACAACAGCGTGGCCGCCGCCCCCAACGACGTGGGCTCACCGTGGGCGATCGGCAGCGACGAGGGCGGCCACGACGCCGTGCACCCGGCTCTCGGCACGATCGATGACTTCGACGACTTCGTCGCCGCCGCACGCGACCAGGGTATGGAGATCGCGCTGGATCTCGCGCTGCAGTGCGCGCCCGACCACCCGTGGGCCAAGGAGCATCCTGAGTGGTTCACCGTGCTGCCCGACGGGACGATCGCGTACGCGGAGAATCCACCCAAGAAGTACCAGGACATCTATCCGATCAACTTCGACAACGAACCTGCCGGGCTCTACGAGGAAGTCCTGCGGGTGGTGCGGTACTGGATATCGCACGGAATCAAGGTGTTTCGGGTCGACAACCCACACACCAAGCCGCCGAACTTCTGGGCGTGGCTGATCGGCGAGGTCAAGAACGAGGATCCCGACGTGTTGTTCCTGGCGGAGGCGTTCACCCGGCCGGCCCGCCTGTACGGACTGGCCAAACTCGGCTTCACCCAGTCCTACACGTACTTCACCTGGCGCACGTCGAGATCGGAACTCACCGAGTTCGGTGAGCAGATCGCCGAGCACGCCGACTACGCCCGGCCGAATCTGTTCGTCAACACTCCCGACATCCTGCATGCGAGCCTGCAGCACGGCGGCCCCGGCATGTTCGCGATCCGGGCGGTGCTGGCGTCGACGATGAGTTCGGCTTGGGGCGTGTACTCCGGTTACGAGCTGTTCGAGCACCGGCCGGTGCGCGAAGGCAGCGAGGAGTACCTGAACTCGGAGAAGTACGAGCTGCGCCCCCGCGATTTCGAGGCGGCGCTGGCCGACGGCGAATCGCTGGAGCCATTCCTGTCCCGGCTCAACGAGATTCGCCGGGTGCATCCCGCGCTGCAACAACTGCGCACCATCACGTTCCACTACCCCGACAACGAGGCGATCGTGGCCTACAGCAAGTTCGACCCGGTCACCGGTGATCAGGTGCTGATGGTGGTCACGCTCAACGCCTTCGGCCCCGAAGCGGCCACGCTCTGGCTGGACATGGCCGCGCTGGGGATGGAGCCCTACGACCGGTTCTGGGTGCGTGACGAGATCACCGGGGAGGAATACCAATGGGGCCAATCGAATTTCGTGCGCATCGAACCCGCCAAGGCGGTGGCCCACATACTGAACATGCCCCAGATACCGGCCGACCAACGACTGAACCTGCTGCGTAGGGAGTGACTAAAGTGTCTAAGACGACCCAGAGCAATCAACTCACCAGTCCACATCTGCGGCCGCACACGGCCGACCTGAACCGGCTGCTGGCCGGCGAGCACCACGACCCGCACTCGATCCTGGGTGCCCACGAATACGGCGACCACACGGTGCTTCGGGCCTACCGCCCGCACGCCGTCCAGGTGGCGGCCCTGGTCGGCGGCGAGCGATACCTGTTCAGCCACATCGAGTCGGGCCTGTTCGCGGTGGCGCTACCGTTCACCAACCTGGCCGACTACCGGCTGGAGGTCAGCTACGACCCGGCGGAGATTCGCCGGACGTCCACACGGTGGCCGATGCGTATCGGTTCCTGCCCACGCTGGGCGAGGTCGACCTGCACCTGTTCTCCGAGGGCCGTCACGAACGCTTGTGGGAAGTGCTCGGTGCGCACCCGCGCAGCTTCACCACCGCCGACGGCGTGGTGAACGGGGTGTCGTTCGCGGTGTGGGCACCCAACGCCAAGGGCGTCAGCCTGATCGGCGAGTTCAACCACTGGGACGGTAATGAGGCCCAGATGCGCGTGCTGGGGTCGACGGGCGTGTGGGAGTTGTTCTGGCCGGATTTCCCGGCGGGCGGGCTGTACAAATTCCGGGTGCACGGTGCCGACGGTGCGGTCAGCGACCGCGCCGACCCGATGGCCTTCGCCACCGAGGTGCCGCCGCAGACGGGGTCGCGGGTGACCGAGAGCTCCTACAGCTGGAGCGACGACGACTGGATGGCGAAGCGCAGCCGGCTCAACGCGGTGTTCGAGCCGATGAGCACCTACGAGGTGCACCTGATGTCGTGGCGACCGGGACTGTCCTATCGCCAGCTGGCCGAGGAGCTCACCGAATACGTTGTCGCCCAAGGCTTCACCCATGTCGAGTTGATGCCGGTGGCCGAGCATCCGTTCGGCGGGTCGTGGGGCTATCAGGTCACGTCGTATTACGCGCCGACGTCGCGGCTGGGCAGCCCCGACGAATGCCGCTTCCTGATCGACACGCTGCATCAGGCCGGGATCGGCGTGATCGTGGACTGGGTGCCGGCGCACTTCCCGAAAGACGCCTGGGCGCTGGGCCGGTTCGACGGCACCGCGCTCTACGAGCACTCCGATCCGAACCGTGGTGAACAGCTCGACTGGGGCACCTATGTGTTCGACTTCGGCCGCGCCGAGGTGCGCAACTTCCTGGTGGCCAACGCGCTGTACTGGCTGCAGGAGTTCCACGTCGACGGTCTGCGGGTGGACGCCGTCGCCTCGATGCTCTACCTGGACTACTCGCGGCCCGTGGGCGGGTGGACGCCGAATGCCTACGGCGGCCGAGAAAACCTCGAGGCGGTGCAGTTCCTGCAGGAGATGAACGCCACCGTGCACAAGATCGCGCCCGGCATCGTCACCATCGCCGAGGAGTCGACGTCATGGCCCGGCGTGACCCGTCCGACAAACCTTGGCGGGCTTGGCTTTTCGATGAAGTGGAACATGGGCTGGATGAACGACACGCTGGACTTCATCAGCCATGACCCGGTGCACCGCAGTTATCACCACCACGAGATGACGTTCTCGATGCTCTACGCGTTCAGCGAGAACTACGTGCTGCCGATCAGCCACGACGAAGTGGTGCACGGCAAGGGCACGCTGTGGGGCCGAATGCCGGGCAACGACCACGTCAAGGCCGCCGGGGTGCGCGGCCTGCTCGCCTACCAGTGGGCCCACCCCGGCAAGAAGCTGCTGTTCATGGGGCAGGAATTCGGGCAGCGCGCGGAATGGTCCGAGGAACGCGGGCTGGACTGGTATCAGCTGGACGAGAACAGCTTCTCCGACGGCATCCTGCGGATGGTGTCCGACATCAACGCCATCTACCAGACCCGGCGGGCACTGTGGTCCCGCGACACCAGTCCCGAGGGGTATTCCTGGATCGACGCCAACGACTCGGCCAACAATGTGCTGAGCTTCCTGCGGTTCGGCGATGACGGCTCGACGATGGCCTGTGTGTTCAACTTCTCCGGCGCCGAGCACACCCGCTACCGGCTGGGCCTGCCGCACGCGGGCGCCTGGCGCGAGGTACTCAACACCGACGCGACGATCTACAACGGCACCGGGGTGGGCAACTACGGCGCGGTGGAAGCCACCGACGAGCCGTGCCACGGCCGTCCCGCCTCGGCGGTGATGGTGCTGCCGCCGCTGGCCGCGCTGTGGTTCGAACCGGCCTAGCGTTTCCTGGGTGAACAGTTTCCGGGCGAGCAGACGAAAAAGATGAGATGCGTTGAGGACGTCCAGGTCGAACAACATCGCCGGTGGCCCCGACGAGGTAGTCACGAGCCGAGATCTATTAGCGCGTCGTTGCGAGCCCCAGCACCGTCATGCGTCCGCTGGCGTGACGGTCGATCCGGCGACCTCCTGGTACAGCTTGGCGGTCTGCAAGGCGATGCTGGTCCAGTCGAACTCGGAGATGGCGCGTTGCCGGCCGGCCTGGCCCATCGCCTGCGCCCGTTGCGGATCGCGGGCCAGCGTGTTGAGCGCATCGGCCAGCGCCTTCGGCTCGTCCGGCGGCACCAGCAGGCCGGTCTGGCCGTCTGCAACCACCTCCGGAATACCGCCGACATGTGACGCGACGACCGCGGTACCACAGGCCATCGCCTCCAGGTTGACGATGCCGAGCGGCTCGTACAGCGACGGGCAGACAAAAGCCGTGGCGTGGCTGAGCAGCTGGATCACCTCGTGCCGGTTCAGCATGCCCTCGATCCAGATCACCCCGGATCGGGTGGCGCGCAAGTTGTTGACGAGGTCGGTTACCTCCTGTGCGAGTTCGGGCGTGTCCGGCTGCCCGGCGCACAGCACGAGCTGCACCTCGGGGTCGAGCTGGGCAGCCGCGCGCAGCAGCACCGGTACGCCCTTCTGCCGGGTGATACGACCCACGAAGACCACGTTGGGTCGATTGGGATCTACGCCGTACTGCTCGAGCACGTCGATGTCGGGGTCTGGGGCGTACTGCTTGGCATCGATCCCGTTGTGGATCACCCGCACCTTGTCCGGGTCCACCGAGGGGTAGGTGGACAGCACGTCGGCCTTCATTCCGTTCGACACCGCGATGACCGCCGCGGCGCTCTCCACGGCGTCGCGCTCGCACCAGGACGACAGCGCGTAGCCGCCGCCGAGCTGTTCGGCCTTCCACGGCCGAAGCGGCTCAAGCGAGTGCATGGTCAACACGTGCGGGATGCCGTAGAGCAGCGATGTCAGGTGTGCGGCCATGTTGGCGTACCAGGTGTGGGAGTGCACCAGGTCGACGTCGCCCATCGCGGCCACCATCGACAGTCCCGTGGAGATCGTCTGCAGCGCAGGGTTGGCGTCCTTCAGCCGGTCCCATGGCCGGTGCGCCACCGCGGTCGGCCGGTCGGCGCCCTGACAGTGCACGGTCAGATCCACGTGCTTGGACAGCTCCTTGGCCAGGTACTCCACGTGCACGCCGGCGCCGCCGTACACCTCGGGCGGGTACTCCCTCGTGCACAGTGCGACCTTGAGTCGCTCACCTGCCTGGTCGGGCTGGCTCACTTGGTCACCTCCTGGCTCTTGCCGACGACGGTCACGCCGGCGTCGGAGACGACGAATCCGCGCGCCCGGTCATGATCTTTGTCCACCCCCACCTGCGCCCCTTCGGGCACCACCACGTCCTTGTCGATGATCGCGTTCTCTACCACGGCGTTGGCGCCGATCACGGTGTTGTCCAAGATCACCGAGCGTTCCACCGTGGCGTAGTCCTCCACCCGCACGCCGGGGGACAGCACTGACTCGCGCACCAGCGCCCCAGAGACGATGACGCCGTTGGAGACCACGCTGTTGACCGCATGGCCGACCCGGTCGCCGTCCTCGTGCACGAACTTCGCCGGTGGGTGCGCCGGGATATGGGTGAGGATCGGCCACTCACTGTTGTACAGGTTGAATATCGGCACGACAGCGCACAGGTCCATGTGCGCGTCGTAGTAGGAGTCCAACGTTCCAACGTCGCGCCAGTAGCCGGCGTCGGCGGGGTCGGCGCCGGGCACCTCGTTGCGCTGAAAGTCGTACACCTGCGCCATGCCCTGGTCCACCATCATCGGCATGATGTTGCCGCCCATGTCGTGCTTGCTGGACTCGTCGGCGGCGTCCCTGCGCAGTGCCTCGACCAGCACGTCGGCGGAGAACAGGTAGTTTCCCATCGACACGAACGTCTCATCGGGCCGACCTGGCAGCCCCGGCGGGTCGGGCGGCTTCTCCAGGAACGCCTCGACCTGCAGCCCGTCGGAGGCGGTCTTGATCACGCCGAAGGCGCTGGCCTCCTTGCGTGGCACAGGAATGCCGGCCACCGTGGCGCCTGCGCCATTCTCGAGGTGCTGCGCGATCATCTGCCGCGGGTCCATGCGGTAGACGTGATCGGCCCCGAACACGATGACCAGCTCCGGCTTCTCGTCGTGGATCAGGTTCAGCGACTGGTAGATCGCATCGCCGGAGCCGGTGTACCACTGCGGGCCAAGGCGCTGCTGGGCAGGCACCGGGGTCACATAGTTGCCGAGCAGGCTGCTCATCCGCCAGGTCGTGGTGATGTGGCGGTCCAGGCTGTGGCTCTTGTACTGGGTGAGCACCGCGATCCGCAGCACGCCAGCGTTGACCAGGTTCGACAACGCGAAATCGATCATTCGATACAGCCCGCCGAACGGGACGGCTGGCTTGGCCCGGTCGAGGGTCAGCGGTGAGAGGCGCTTGCCCTCACCGCCGGCGAGCACGATGCCGAGCACCTTTGGATCGGCCATCTGACGTCTCCTTCAGTTGGACGCGTCAAGTTGGACGCGTTGCGTGCGCTGTCGACGATCTGCGGGCCTCCTGCTGGATCCGGCTCTAGCAGCGCTGCGCGGCAGATCCACGTCACGAACCTACAGCGGTTCGCGCCCTGCCAAGCGAGATCGGGTGAGGCGACCATCTCCGCAGCACCCTGGTATCGCGTCGGCTGCCGGTTCCGGCAGTCGATGGCGGCGTCGGGATCCTCCGGCGGTGGTGAGGTTCCTGGCGGGCGGGCACGTTGATCTGGCAATCACCGCACCCGGCCTGACGGAGCCGGGTGTGGATGGCACCAGCTGCAGATCGAGCGCCTGTGCCTCGTGGTTCCGCGCGATCACCGCTTTGCCAAGCGCGCCAGATTGCGCCTCGCCGAAGCCGCCGACGAACCGTTCATCGCATTGGGTGAGGAATTCGCAATGCGTGCAGGTATCCACGCTCAAAGCGCTCGAGGGTGACCGAACTGGGTGGCCAGCGTCGAGGAGCTGATCGACTACGATCGAACCGAACACGTGCCGACGCGGACCGGGGCGCGCCCGGACGGGTCAGACACAGAGCGGATGGATGTATGTCACCCGGTGTCAGAAGCAAGCCCAGCGTCCTGGTGATGGGCGAAGCGCTGGTGGACGTTGTGACCCGTGGCGACGATGTCGACGAGCACGTGGGAGGCAGCCCGGCGAACGTCGCATTCGGTCTGGGGCGCCTCGGGCACGACGTTGCGCTGGCCACCTGGATCGGCGCCGACGGCCGGGGCAAGCGGATCGCCAGGGCGTGTCGGCGCGCCGGTGTGGAGCTCGTTCCTGGCAGCGACAAGGCGCCGCGGACCTCGGTGGCCAACGCCGAGCTCGACGCAGAGGGACACGCCACCTACAACTTCGACCTCACCTGGGTGCTCCCGACCCTGCCCCATATCAGCGAGGTCGACCACGTGCACACGGGAAGCATCGCGGCGACCCTCGAACCGGGCGGCACGCAGGTGGTCGGCGCGCTCAAGGCCACTCACGGGGAAGCCACCATCTCCTATGACCCCAATGCCCGGCCCACCCTGATGGGCGATCCCCAGGATGCCCGAAACCGCGTGGAGGAGATCGTCGTTCTGTCCGATGTCGTCAAGGTCAGCGACCAGGACGTCGAGTGGTTCTACCCGGATCGCGCCATCGAGGACGTCGTGCAGGACTGGCTGGCCATGGGGCCGTCCTTGGTGGTGGTCACCCGCGGGGGCGAGGGCGCGACGTTCGCTGTGCGCGGTGCCGATCCGGTCCTGGCCGCCAGTGCCGACGTACAGATGGTGGACACGGTGGGGGCCGGAGACTCGTTCATGGCGGGCCTGCTCTCGGGCCTGCTGGATGCGGGTCTTCTGGGCGGCGAAGGTGCCCGTGTCAAGCTCGGCCAGGCCACACCCGGCGATGTGCTGCCGGCCGTGCAGCGGGCCATCGCAACGTCCGGCGTGACCGTCAGCCGCGCCGGCGCCTACGCCCCTACCCGAAAAGAACTCGAAACCGTCCTCTGATCCGCGAAGATTCGGGATGTTCGCCTGAGTCCGGGCTGAATGCACAACGACTACCACTCTTTGCCGGCCTCTGCGGCTTCCATAATGTGGTGCGCTTCGCGAATGTCCTTGTAGGACGCGCGACGGCTTGGCGTCGAGTCGAGCGTCGGCGACCTGCGCCGCGATGTCGTGCCGCGGCACGTCGGACCGGTTGCGTTCACTCTCGACGGAGTGACCTACGAGATCGACCTTTCGACAAAGAATGCCAACAAACTCCGCGCGGCGTTCGAGCCCTGGATCGAAGCCGGACGGCGCGTCGGGGGACGGCGCCGAAGCTCGATCGTCAGCGCAAGCAGGACAGCGACAGAGCCACGAGAGTCCGCAGCTGAACGACAGGACCCGGAAAATCCTGAAGGGGCAAAGTCCGAAATACTTAGACTCCTTCGTCGTCTAAGAGGTGGACGATGCTCTCCCGCCACCTGGAATCGTTGAGTTCCACCGCGGCGCGGCCGCTCGGGTCTGCGACGTAGCGTTGGACTGCGACGACCCCAGACACCTCCTCGATGGACTGGGCCACGGCGTCGACGTCCTCGTCCGAGAGATCGGCGCGCAACGTCACCAGCAACCCGTGTTCGTCGTGGTCGGCCGGGTCCTGGTGTCCGCCGTTGGCGGCGGCGTTGCGTGGTTGTTGCTGGGCGTCGTCGTCGACGGCCATTGTGTTCACCGCACTTTCGTGGTTGGGCGGAATCTTCGGGTGGTAAGAGATCGCCGTGGGTTGTCCAGTGGCCGCCCGCGCGGGTTAAAGACCACCCGGCTGAGCGGCACGCACCCGTGGCACACCGACGGGGATAGGCACCACATCAGGTCCAGGTCCACACCGGTAGAACTCCTCATCCGCGCGACGGGAGCGTGTTACGCGCGCTCAGGGGATGTGCGAAGCTGCGTAGCCTCGCGGGCCAGCGTCTCGATCTGGCCCCAGTCGCCCGTGGCCACGGCGTCCTTCGGGGTGATCCACGAGCCGCCTACGCAGGCGACGTTGGGCAGGGCGAGAAAGTCCGGGGCACCGGACAGGTCGATGCCCCCGGTGGGACAAAATCGGAAGTCGGGGATCGGTCCCGCGAGCGCCTTGAGGTAAGCGATCCCGCCGGCGGGTTTGGCCGGGAAGAACTTGCCGTGTCGCAATCCACGCTCCATGAAAACCATGACCTCCGACGCGGTCGCTGCACCCGGTAAGGGCGCGGCGCCGCTGTCGAGCATGGCGTCGAGCACGCCGGGTGTGGAACCCGGGCTGACCAGGAACTCGGCGCCGGCCTCGACGGACGCCGCAACGTCCGCCTGGGTCAATATCGTGCCGGCGCCGACGACCGCGTCCGGCACCTCGGCCACGATGCGTTTGATCGACGCGAGGGCGCACTTCGTGCGCAGCGTGACCTCGAGGACGGTTAGGCCGCCCGCGACCAGGGCCCGCGCCAGCGGCACAGCGACGGCCTCATCGTCAATGACGATGACGGGGATCACCGGGGCGCGGTTGAGCAGATCGCCGATGTCATGGCTCGATGCGGTCATTGGACTTGACCTCCGGCTGAAGTGGGCACGGAAACCGGCGGTTGCCGGTCCGGGGATGACGCGGCGGGCAGCCCGAAAACCGCTGCGCCGGCGTCGGCGTCGCCCACCGCGTGGCGGAAGACGTTGAACAGTTCCCGGCCGGTGCCCACCCAGTCGTCGTCGCTGGCCGGCGCGCCCGACCCCGGACGGGTGCGCAATTCGACGTCGGTCAGCTCGACGTGAAGTGTGCCGGCCTCGCTGTCGAGGCGGATCCAGTCGCCGTCGCGCACGCGGGTGAGGGGACCGCCAACGGCGCATTCGGGAGTGAGGTGGATCGCCGCGGGGATTTTGCCGGAGGCACCGGACATTCGGCCGTCGGTGACAAGCGCGACGCGGTGCCCGCGGTCCTGTAACACGCCCAGCAGCGGCGTGAGCTTGTGCAGCTCGGGCATCCCGTTGGCCCGCGGACCCTGGTAGCGCATGACGACGACGACGTCGCGGTCCAATTCGCCGCTGGCGAACGCCTGCACGACTTGCGCCTGGTCATCGAACACCCGAGCCGGCGCCCTGACCTCCCGATGCGACGGCGCCACCGCCGAGACCTTGATCACCGCGCGGCCGAGGTTCCCTCGCAGCACGCACAGCCCGCCGTCGGCGGTGAAGGGGTCGTTGATCGGGCGCAGCACCGCCGAGTCGAGACTTTCGGCCGGTCCGGGTCGCCAAACCAGTGAACCGTCCGCTCCCAGGAATGGCTCCTGTCGGTAGCGGTTCAGACCGTCGCCGGCCACGGTGCGCACGTCGCCGTGCAGCAGCCCACCGTCCAGCAGCTGACCGATGACGAACGCCATCCCGCCGGCCGCCTGAAAGTGGTTCACGTCGGCGTTGCCGTTCGGGTATACGCGGGCGAGCAGCGGAACCACTTCGGACAGATCCGAGAAGTCGTCCCAGCTGAGATGGATCCCGGCGGCCGCGGCCACCGCGACCAGATGCAGGGTGTGATTGGTCGACCCGCCCGTCGCATGCAACCCGACGACCGCGTTGACAACCGCCTTCTCGTCGACGATCTGACCCATCGGGGTATAAGAGGGCCCGGTCGCGGTCAGCTCGGTGACCCGCCGGGCCGCTGCCGCAGTCAGCGCCGCGCGCAGCGGCGTACCCGGGTTCACAAAGCTAGCGCCTGGCAGGTGCAGACCCATGATCTCGACGATCATCTGGTTGGAATTGGCCGTGCCGTAGAACGTGCAGGTGCCCGGGCCGTGGTAGGAGGCGGACTCCGCGGCCAGCAGCTCCGCGCGGCCCACCTTGTCCTCGGCGTACAGCTGGCGGACCCGGCTCTTCTCGCTATTGGGCAGTCCCGAGGTCATCGGACCGCCCGGGACCAGGACGACCGGCAGGTGACCGAACGCCAGACCACCGATGAGCAGGCCCGGCACGATCTTGTCGCAGATACCGAGCAACAGCGCGCCGTCGAACATCTCGTGCGACAGTGCCACCGCGGTCGCCATCGCGATCACGTCCCGGCTGAACAGTGATAGCTCCATCCCGGCGTGCCCTTGCGTGACCCCGTCACACATGGCCGGCACCCCACCGGCGAACTGCGCCACCGCCCCGGCTGCGGCCACCGCCTCCTTGATCGCGCGTGGGAACGTTTCGTACGGCTGGTGAGCCGAGAGCATGTCGTTGTAGGACGACACAATCGCGACGTTGGCCTTGACGTTGCCGCGCAGGTCGTCCTTGGCGCTTGAATCGCAGGCCGCGAACCCATGGGCGAGGTTCGCGCAGCCCAGATCCAGCCGGGCCGGCCGGCGGCGAGCGGCCCGGCCGATACGTTCGAGATACCTTCTCCGCGTCTCGGCGCTGCGCACCCTGATCCGGTCGGTAACGTCGCGAACAACGGGATGCAATGCGGGCGTCGTCAACGTTACCTCCCTGGGCCGCCGCGATACCGGGCCGGCACGGCTGTCGTGACGCCCGCGGATTCACGTTCACTGCCGCGCACGAAGTGAGCAGCAGGCTCGCGACGCAGCTGCGCCCCACGGCGCCAGCGAGAACACGATACGCCACCTGGGTGTCACGACGCCGTTCGAACAACGCCGGGTTCGGCAGTCTCCCCGCAATCTTGAGTCCGCCGGCCACGAAGACCCTCGTCACCGGTGAAATCGATGCTAACCGACGTTCGGCAGGGCCAGATACTGGGCGGCGTTGGTGGAGATTCCGCCGGTCGGGCAGAAGCGTGCCGATGGGATCGGTGGTTGGCGTAGGCGAGACGCCGGCGCGCCGGTCCACGGTCGCCCGCTTCGCGAGTCTGGTGCAGGTAGGCGGCGCGGGGTGCGCGACTTCGTTCGGTGATGCGATTGGTGACGGTCTTTAGGGTGGGCGGTGTTCACGGTGTTGCTCCTTCGTGCCAGGTACGGCCGTCGCGCTCGATGAGGGTGGTTGCGTCGGTGGGACCGCTGGTTCCGGCGGGGTATCGGCGTGGGCCGCGCTCGGACTGTTGCCAGCCGACCAGGATCGGCTCGACCCAGGCCCAGGCCGCTTCGACTTCGTCGCGGCGCATGAACAGCGTCGGGTCGCCCGCCACGACGTCCATCAGGAGTCGCTCGTAGGCGTCGGGGGACGGCCGCCGGAAGGTGTCGGTGTAGTTGAGGTCCAAGGACACCGGCTTCAGCCGGATACCGCCGGGTCCGGGTTCCTTGGCGGTCATGTGCAGACGCATGCCCTCGTCGGGCTGCAGCTGGATGACCAGTTTGTTGGGTTCGCTGGCGCCGTGGCTGTCCGGGAACATCGGGTGCGGGACGGGTTTGAACTGAATGACGATCTCCGAGCAGCGTTGCTCCATCCGCTTGCCGGTGCGCAGGTAGAACGGCACGCCGGCCCATCGCCAGTTGCGGACCTCGGCCTTCACCGCGGCGAAGGTCTCGGTGCGGCTGTCGGGGTTTTCCGCGTCGTCCTTGTAGCCGGCGACGGCGGCTCCGTCGACCAGCCCGGGTCCGTATTGGCCGGCGACGGTGGCGCGCTCGATGTCGTCGGGGGTCATCGGCTTGAGCGCCTGGAGGACCTTGAGTTTCTCGTCGCGGACGGTTTCGCGGTCGACGTAGGTGGGCGGTTCCATGGCGACCAGGCACAGCATTTGCAGCAGGTGGTTTTGCAGCATGTCGCGCAGCGCGCCGGAGTTGTCGTAGTACCCGCCGCGGGTGCCCACGCCGAGCGATTCGGCGACCGTGATCTGCACGTGGTCGATCCAGCTGGTGTTCCACAGCGGTTCGAGGAGGGTGTTGGCGAACCGCGTGACGAGCAGGTTCTGCACGCTTTCCTTGCCGAGGTAATGGTCGATGCGGAAGATCTGGGATTCGGCGAAGACCGCTCCGACGGCGTCGTTGATGGCGCGTGCTGACGCCAGGTCGTGGCCGATCGGCTTCTCCAGGACCACCCGCGACGATGCGTCGACCAGTTTGTGGGTGGCCAGATGCGCGGAGATCGGGCCGAACAAGCTTGGCGCACAGGCCAGATAGAACACCCGGACCTTGCCCGGATCGGCCGGTAACAGGGTGGTCAGCGGGTGCCAGTCGTCGGGGTCGGCGAAATCGATGCTCGCGTAGTCCAGGCGAGCGAGGAATCGGTCGAGGGTCTGCTGGTCGATGGCGTCGTGGGCGACGAATCGGCCCAGCTCGCCGCGCACACTGTCGCGGTAGCCGGAGACGTCGAGCCCGGCGCGTGAGGCCGCGATGATGCGGGTTTCTGCAGGTAGTTGGCCATCTCGGTCGCGCAGGTAGAGGGCGGGCAGCAGTTTACGGAGGGCGAGGTCGCCGGTTCCGCCAAAAACAACGAAGTCACACGGTGCCACGGGGTTCGCGGTCGACATGAAATCTCCTGACCTATGTCGGGTCTGTCGAGTCAGAGCTTAGGGACCGTTTGGGGTCCCTGCATCGCGGTCTAACGCACTCCACCTATCCATTCGAAAAGATTTGCGCCGCCCGGCTATTCACCATCTATACGTCCTTACCTTGATACGTGGGTCTCCGAGCCGCTGGCGCGTGCGGCTTTCATGTAGGCCAGGACGTCGAACATTGCTGCTTCTTTTTTGTCGAAGTCGGCTGCCGCCCACCAGCAGGTGGCATCGTCGTCGAGCGGATAAAGGCCGATATGAACGTCGCCGCGCAAGTGTTGTCCGATGACATCGGGAGTCAATGGAAGATACGGGGCCTCGGCGCGGTTCATGCCCTTGCGCCAGTAGCCGCGGATGGCCGGCATCCAACCGGATCGGCCGTCACGGCGCTCAGACCGAAGTACAAGCGCCTCGATAGTTTCTCTGGAATACTGCGCGTCAATTAGCGCAGCCATCTGACGAAGCGGGGAAGCCATGGCGGGTAAACATAGGGCAAAGAAGACCGCGCGGCGTCAGACCGAGGCGTACGTATGGCTTGGGACGGGCGCCATCACTCTCGGCCTTGGCGTCGCGCTTGCCGCTGGGTCGGGTGTTGCGCAGGCAGACACCACAGGCTCAACAGTCAATGGGCCGCGTGTCTCGCCGTCGCCGGGGAATTCCGCAGCGACAACTTCGATCCGTACGACCCTCAGCGCGCAGAGCGTACATACGTCAACTCATTCATCCACGCCCGTGGATGCGGGAATAGAAAGACCGACATCGATCGTCACCGCCAAGGAGTCTGTTGTCCGACAGTTGAGTTCAGCGGAAACCGGTGATAACGACGCAACGGGAGATTCGACCCTCACGAGCCAGCTGCTCGGACTTGACAACGACGATCTGGGGCTTCTTTCCGGTATTCCGGGACTTGATGCTGCTCCGTCAATTCCGTTCTTCGAGCTGGGCGGTGGGGGTGGCGGCGGCCTGCTCTCGCAGCTCGCCAATGCATTTTCGGGCGGCCTCCTCTAACGAAGGCAGCTTTCTGGGCGCACACTCCCGAGGTGTCGTGGCGCGGACACGCGGACACGCGGACGCGATGGGCAAGCTGTAGCGCTATCAGGCCCAAGGCACGGCGAGCGGCGTCGACACGGATGACCGTGTGATGTTGCTGGGCAACAACTCGGCCGAACTAGCGGTCGCGAAGGTCGCCCGCCGGTACCGTTGCCGACACGCCACTCTTCGCCACGAACACTTCGCGCCGGAAGGATCACCATGGGCAGGCCCTCGGCCGGCGCCAAGCGCCACCACGTCGTCATCATCGGTTCGGGCTTCGGCGGCCTGACTGCGGCCAAGGCTCTGAACCGGGCCGATGTCGATGTCACTCTCATTTCGAGGACGACCAGCCACCTGTTCCAGCCGCTGCTCTACCAAGTGGCGACCGGAATCCTGTCCGAGGGCGAGATCGCACCGACCACCCGACTGATCTTGCGCAAACAAGAGAACGTCCAAGTGCTGCTGGGCGAGGTCGAATCGATCGACCTGCACGCAAACACCGTCACCTCGAAGCTGATGGACATGCGAACGGTCACGCCGTTCGACAGCCTCATCGCCGCCGCCGGCGCCCAGCAGTCCTACTTCGGCAACGACCACTTCGCGACCTTCGCGCCCGGCATGAAGACCATCGACGACGCGTTGGAGCTGCGTGGACGCATCCTTGGCGCTTTCGAGGCGGCGGAAGTGACCACCGATCAGACCGAGCGTGAACGTCGGCTGACCTTCGTCGTCGTCGGAGCGGGACCCACCGGCGTGGAGCTGGCGGGACAGATCGCCGAGCTCGACGAGCACACGCTCGCCGGGGCGTTTCGTACGATCGAGCCGAAGGATTGCCGGGTGATCCTGCTCGACGCGGCGCCGGCAGTGCTGCCACCGATGGGTGAGAAGCTCGGCCTCAAAGCGCAGCGCCGGCTGGAGAAGATGGGTGTCGAAATCCAGCTCAACGCGATGGTGACCAACGTCGACTACATGGGCATCACCGTCAAGGACAAAGACGGCCGCGAGCGCCGAATCGAATGCGCATGCAAGGTGTGGTCGGCGGGCGTCCAGGCGAGCCCGCTCGGCAAGATGATCGCCCAGCAGTCCGACGGCACCGAGACGGACCGGTCCGGACGTGTGGTCGTCGAGCCGGACCTCACCGTCAAGGGCCACCCGTATGTGTTCGTCGTGGGCGACCTGATGGCCGTACCGGGCGTACCGGGGGTGGCGCAGGGCGCGATCCAGGGTGCCAACTACGCGATCAAGTTGATCAAGCGCTCGCTAAAGGGCCACGACGATCCGGCCACCCGCCCACCGTTCAAGTACTTCGACAAGGGCAGCATGGCGACGGTGTCCCGGTTCAGTGCCGTCGCACAAGTGGGCAAGCTCGAGTTCGGCGGCTTCATCGCCTGGCTTACGTGGCTGGTGCTGCACCTGGTCTACTTGGTCGGCTTCAAGAACCGATTCACCACACTCATCACCTGGTTCATCACGTTCATGGGCCACAGCCGCGGCCAGATGGCCATCACCAGCCAGATGATCTATGCCCGACAGGCAATGGATATGTTGCAGACTCAGCGTAAGGAGGCTCTCGCGGCTGCCGAGCAGGCGGAGAAACTTGAAAGCTCCACGTAGCGACGCCCGGTACCGCGATGCGAGGTGGGGGCGGCCAACGAAGCCAACACGGCGGCGGAAAGGAAACAGGACGGCCCGGCGCGCGTGCGCCGTGTCCATCGCGAGCGATCCGCTGGCGGTGAATCGAACACAATCGATCGGAGGAAGACATGCCAGACAGCGTGTACCGGGTGACCGATGTAATCGGCGTCAGCACCGAGTCGTGGGAGGCGGCCGCTCGCAGTGCGGTCGACACTGCGGCCAACAGCGTTCGGGACCTGCGGGTGGCTGAGGTGGTCCGGCAGGACGTGGTCATCGGGGAGGGAGGGGTCGAAAGCTTCCGTGTCCGGCTTGCGATCTCGTTCAAGTACGAGTCCGGCGACTAAGGGCAGGCCTCCGACATTGGGGCCGCGGCGGAGAACTCGCGGCGACCACTAGGCCGGGGAATCGGTACTGGGGTACCGGTGTCGACAGGTCGTTTTCGATGAATCCTCGGTGGAGGCCAGCACCACCGGGGCGCCGCAGCCCTCGCGGTGGGCCCGGAGCCAGTTCACATGCCCGGCGACCGCTGGTATGTCACCGCTTGCCACTGCACCTGCCACCCTGTGATGTCTCAAGACATCGGAATAGCTCTGAACCTGCATTTCGGGTTCAGGGCTTTTTCGTTGGGCGGCCGCAGAGCTCGTGAAGTCCGGCCAGCGAACAGCCGATACTGCGCCTTTCCGATCGCTCGGTGCGCTACGACAGTCGGCGAAGGTCGGTGGCGCTCATCGTCACGTCCTGTTGGCAGCTCAGACGGCGACCAGGCCGGCTTGTCGGTGCGCCATGCAATTCTGGTCGGCTCGCACGAGCGGGCGATTCAACCAGAGACGGAGCGTCCGATGACTAAATATCCCATTCCGCTACGCGGCATCGCGGTCAAGAGCGCAGGCGCCGCATTGAACTACCTGGCCGGCGGTGGTTACGCCCCGTACGAGACGGGGATCATCGTTACGGCGGCGGCCCTGAAGATGTGTCCCGACGTGATGCCGATCGTGAATGCCTTTGCCAGCCAAGGCGGCGGCAGTGGGCTTGAGGGTGTCTGACGCACGATCGTTAGGCCATTCCCAGGAGCCCCACGCGTCACCCAGCGGAAGCATGTGTGTGTTTGCCCGCCTCATAGCGACAAAGTCGCTGGAACCCGCACGTCCAAGAACGTCAGCGACAAAGTCGCTCCGCGGCGGGCACTTGTAACACTGCCCCAGCCGCCCGCCATTCGATGGCACCCCGACGTGCCACCCTGCGACCATGGAACAGATGGGGCGGCCGGACTGACGGCTCGCCTCGACGAAATCGGGCTGTGGAGCTGATCGGTTAGCGCCGCGGCAGCCGAGCATATCTACGATTGCCCGTCTCATAGCGACAACTGCGAAAGTCCCTACAAGGCGGGCATTTCGGCTAGTGGGTCTGTGCTCTGACTGGTGAGACAGAAGTGACACGTGGTGGCGCCATTGCCCATCGGCTCGAAGTGGTCCGATGCCGCCCGACGCCGGATTCGCCTGTCCACCACGGCAATTTCCGCTAGATCATCTCCTTGTTGGTCAACCACCGCATCACCGGCCACCCGATGAACACCGGAAGCCAGCAGGTCAGCACCCGGTAGAGCAGCACCGACGGCACGGCAATAGCCGCGGGCACGCCGAATGCGGCGAGACCACCGATCAGCGCCGCTTCCACCGCGCCGACACCGCCGGGCGTCGGGGCGGCCGAGGCGAGGGTTCCGCCGACCATCGTCACGACGGTGACCGTGACGAAGGAGGTGTCGCCGCCGAAGGCTTCGATGCTGGCCCACAACGCCGACGCTGCACCGAGAGTCGTTGCGGCACAACCGAGCACGATCAACGCCAGCCGTTTGGGCTCGCGGGCGAGTTCGACCAGGTCGCCCAATACCTCTCCGAGCCGGGGCCGCACCGCCGTCGCAAGCCACCGCCGCAGCTTGGGGACGAACAGGAACGCGCCGACGAGCCCGAGCGCCAGCCCGGCGATCAGGTACAGCACCGTAGCGGACGGGACGAAGGGGGACAGATCGGCGGCCGCGCCGACCGCGGTGCTGAAGAAGATCAGCAGGGCCACGTGGGTGATCACCTGCACCGACTGCTGTAGCGCCACGGCCGTGGTGGCGCGCAGGGCGCCCAGGCCGCCCTTCTGCAGGAATCGTGTACTGAGCGCAAGGCCGCCGACTCCCGCCGGGGTGGTGGTCGCGGCAAACGTGTTGGCCACCTGCATGATTGCCAGATTCCGGAAGCTCACCAACCCGTCGGCGCAGGCCCACAATGCCGCTGCCGCACCGACATACTTCAACGCCGACACCGCCAACCCCAGCAATGCCCACCACCAGTTCGCGGTTCGCAGCTCGGAGAGAAACGTCGGGACGGTGCTGATGAAGGGATAGGCGACGTAGACCAGCGCCACCAGCAGTACCAGCTGAATGACTTGGCGGCGGGTGAACCGGGTGATCGTCTCGGCCTGTATCTGATCGGCCCCGGTCTGGCGCATCACCTCATCGCGCGCGGCGGAGATCACTGTGCCGGCATCAGCCACCGACTCCCGGATTGCCGACGGTACAGCGGATTTCGTGAGTCTGCGCGACGCGGTCAGCACCGTGTCCTTATCGAAGGCGTCGATCGCCGCGCCAACCGTGGACTCCGCGCCGTACGCCGCGGTCGTCGTCACCAGGAGCTGGGCGATATCGGATTGGAGTTGGGCATCGTTCGCGCCGTATTCGGAGTTACCGAAACCGCCGAAGAGCACCGTGCCGTCGTCGACGGTGATGTGCCTACCGCGTAGGTCGCCATGCGAGATCTGGTGCGCGTGCAGGGTTTGTAGCGATTCCCACACGCGAGTGACGGGGGTTGCCTCTGCGCATTCGTTGATCGGGGCTCCGCGCGGCGGGTCGTGCGCGTATAAGGTCCATCCCCGGTCGAGCGCGCCCACGGCCACCGTCGACGTGTTGGCGACACCGAGATCCCCGATGGCGATCGCCATGAGCGCCCGATGCTCAATGGTGCGGCGCAGGGATGCGTGCAGGGGCGCGGTTTCGCTGCCGCGCAGCGTCAGCTTCCGCCAGAGTTGGCGCAGCGCCCCGCCGCTGCGTTGATTCGGGCCGTACAACTCGACGACGGCCGTCGACCCCGGCTCGTCAGACGTCGCCGACAGCACCAGCGGTCCGGGCCCGGCCGGCCGCGTCACCGTCAGTCCGGTCACCACGTATCCGCGCCTGGCCAGTGCCCGCACGGCCCCGTCGAGCGGCACCTCGAGAGCGGGCGTCCCGACGATCCAGACGACCAACGCGCCGACGAACCAGCCCACCGCCAGCCCCAGCAACGACCGCGCGGGCACCACGGCGCTGACCACGAGGTGGATCGGCACGAAGGCCAGTAGCAGCGCCCACCACCACCGCCGCCACCGCGCAGGCAGCCACGGGCCCGACACCGTGAGCACCGCGGCGAGCATCGCGATCCACCGGGCGTCGTCGAGGAACTGCGACAAAAGCGTGTCGAGCCGATCGGACAAATTGAGATGCCATTGCGGCGCCGCGATGCCGTTGGCGGTGATCGACAGGGCGAGGATGGCGATGATCCCGGCGGCCGCGTACGCGCCGAGCAGCTTCCATTGCCGGCCGAGGATCAGGCTGACCAGGATCACGAACGGCAATGCCAGTATCGCGATTCCGTAGACCAGATAGACCAGGTTGGACTGGGTGGGGGTCAGCACCCCGACGATTTCGGAGATGGATCGTTCGAGAGCGACCCACTCGTTTCGGGTAATCAGCGAACTCGTGATCACGACCGCCAGGAACACGGCCGCGAGCACCAGCCGCAGGATGTCGTTGGTCCGTCGAGTCAATGGTTGCAACAGGCTGCCGGAGACGGTGATCTCGCGCCCGTCGACCCGCATGTTCCCACGATCTTTCCGATTCGGCTCTAGGGCCGCGTTGGTTATCGGCCCGCCGACAACCTAACCGGACACCTGCGGTGTAGAGCTGTGCACACACTGCACCCCGAGACGCAAGTACGAAACGGCCCGGCGCAATCGCGGTGTCGTCGGGGTGTCTTGCCCCGATAACGTTGGGATCTAGCGACCGATCGGCTGGCGAATACGACTCAAGGAGTGCGAGTCCGCGAGCTACTGAGCACCCCGCATTGCGCCCGGCTATTCCGCGGGGGAGCATGAGGAATGGCCGGCTACGTAAACGTCCGGGCATACGCCGAGCTCAACGACTTCTTGGGCCCCGAGTCGCGCGGTCTGGCCCTGCGCCGTCCGTTCCGGGCCCATCAGACGGTCAAGGACGTTCTCGAGGCGATGGGAATTCCGCATACCGAGGTCGACCTCATCCTGGTGAACGGGGATCCGGAGGACTTTAGCCACCGCCCGACCGTCGGTGACCGCATCGCCGTATACCCGGTGTTCGAGGCGCTCGACATCGGGTCGACGGCCCGGCTGCGGCCGGTGCCGCTGCGTGATCCGCGCTTCGTCATCGACGTCAACCTCGGTCGGCTGGCGCGGCTGCTTCGACTGCTGGGGTTCGACGTGTGGTGGTCGAGTGACGCCGATGACCGGACCCTGGCCGACGTCAGCCTGGACCAGCAGCGGATCCTGCTGACCCGAGACCGTGGCCTGTTGAAACGTCGCGCTATCACGCACGGCCTATTCGTCCACTCCGACCACCCCATGGAGCAGACGCTCGAGGTGATACGGCGCCTGGACCTGCGGCAGCGGCTGGCGCCGTTCACCCGGTGCGTACGGTGCAACGGCAGGCTGGCCGCGGTCACCAAGGATGAGGTGGTCGATCATCTCGAGCCTTTGACCCGCCGCTACTACGACGAATTCAGCCGCTGCGTGGAATGCGGGCAGATCTACTGGCCCGGGTCACATCATGCAAGGTTGGTCAGTCTCGTCGAAGGAGTCCGTGACCAGCTCTGATCGACGGCGCACGTGGTGAATTGCCCGGCAGGCCGCGCACCGACTGCTACTCGGCGGGAGTCAACCGGATAGCGGCCAGGTGGTCTCGTTCGATCGCCTCGGTGAACTCGTCGAGTGCGGGTATTCGCTGATCGCGGAATTTCAGTCCGATCATCCGCTGTGCGCCCTTGACGCCATAGGACTCGGAGCAGCGTCGGTAGAGATCGGCGACGACCGAACGGTCTTGGATGAGTTCGCCGTGCATGGTTGTCGTCTTCCCGTCGTGGAAGACCTCTGCGGCGGCGCCGTCGCGGAAGTTCCGCTGCCAGGGTGCGGGGGTCAGGGCATAGAGATCGTTGTCGATCCGGTGGGCGCTCAACGGAATTGTGTACTGCCGCCCGGTCTTTCGTCCGTTGAAGCTCACCACCATCAGCTGCTTGCGTGCGGCGCCCATGACCGGAGTGCGCAGCAGGAACCGCAGGATCGGGTTGGCGACACGGAGTATCGCGGCCGGCGGATGCGAGACCGTGATCGCGTGTGACTGTTCCGTCATGCCCTCACCGTAGGACCAATCGGGATTCGTTGCGGGAGAAATTCGCTGCACACCCGTCTGCCGAGCCACGCAAAGCGGCGGGCAGGGCTGCCACTCCTCGCCGAACACCACCTGGGCGCCTCCGCGGGTTGCCCAGCGTTGGGCACGTCGACGGCGTGCGCTTGTTCTATTCACCGCTGTCGCCACTGTTCTTGGCCTCGCGTTCACCACGGCTAGCACGTTGGTCAGGTCATCGGGAATGTCGGCGGCAGAACCGCCGCGCTCTGGTTCACCACCAGCAACCGCGACCGTCGAGGGAGCTCGCGACGGCGACGACCGGATTCTCCAGATTCGGCCCTGAACCGCGGCCAGCCTTCGAGCACAGCGGTAACGTCAGAGCCGAGTGACAGGCAGATCGGGGCATACCAATGGACCTCGTACTCGGGCTATCGATGACATCGACAGCCGTCCGCTGGGTGCTCGTCGAAGGCACGACGGGCGAGGGTGCCCCGATCGACCGCGGAGCGCGTGCCATCGCCACGATTGCGACGTTTGACGCAGACGGTCTGCTGGATGCGCTGCTGGACGACGACGCTCGCGGAAAGCCGCGTCCACGCGATCGGCGTCACCTGGACCAGCGCAGCAGAGACTGCGGCGAGCGCCGTCGTTCAGGCGCTGGCAGCCCGGGATCTCGACAACGTCGTCGCGGTCTCGGAGATTGAGGCCGCCGAAGCGCTGGCAAGTGGCATCGCAGACATCGCCGAGTACGACGACGTCGCCGTGTGCGTCGTGGAACCCGACGCCGCCGTCGTTGCGATGGTCAACGCCAAGGGAGTAACGGTAGAGCGCCTTGACCGGCCACTCGACCGAGCGGACGCCGTCGAACTGAGCTGCGGTGTGATCGCGATGTTGGATCTCAACGATTGGCGGCCCGACGCCATCTTCGTCGTCGGTTCGGACGACATCGATCTGATCGTGTCGTGTCTCGCCGATATCGCATCCTCGCCGGTCATCTCCGCCGCCGAAGCCGACATGGCACTGGCTCGGGGAGCGGCGCTGGCGTCGGCGAGGGCGGTCAACACCCTGGACGCCCAGGCATCGGTGCGGCCGCACCGGATGTCGAGAATCGGCGCGCTGACTTCCGTCCTCGCTGCTGCGGTGGTGACGTTCGTCGTCTCGCTGTCCGTCGCGCTCGGTCTACTTTTCACACCGGATTCGGGCTCCGAGCACATCGCTAAGGCCACCGACGAAGCAGCCCGGGTAGCGACTCCACCGTCAGTCGCGCAGGCCGTGCCACAACCGCCGCCTCCTGCCGCACCGCCACCGCCGCCTCCTGCCGCACCGCCACCGCCGCCTCCGCCTGCGGCGCCGCCGCCGGAAGTCCTGCCGCCGGTCGCGGAGACGATTGCCGTGGCGCCTCCGGTTCCCGAAGTCGCCCCCGCCGAGCCGGTATACGAGCCCCCTGCGGCCGCACCGGCTGCGCCGCCGCCCGTGTACCAGCCGGTCTACGAGCCGCCCGCGGCACCACCGCCCGCGCCGGAGTATGTCCCGCCCGCTCCCGCGCCGGCGTACGTCCCGCCCGCCCCGGCGCCCAACTACGTCCCGCCGCCGGTGACCTATCCGCAGCCGCGCCTTCGCGATCGGATCATCGAACGCATCCCGATCATCAACCGATTCCACGAGCCCAAACTGCAATACCCGCGATAACTACGGACTCGTGCCGCGGAGTAGGCCGGGGCGGTCGTCGGCGAGCACGGTGATGTTGATGCCGGCGCAGCGGACTCCACGGGGTGCGAACTGCTGCCACCGCGAGGGCAGCCGCCTACGATCCGACCAATGACCGTCCCGTTTTCGTGGGAGCTCCCCTACGCCTGGCCGCGGAAGCCCGTTCTGGCGCAGAACGTCGTCTGCACCTCGCAGCCGCTCGCCGCGCAGGCGGGCCTCGCGATGCTGGCTGAAGGCGGAAACGCGGTCGACGCGATCCTCGCCACCGCGATCACGCTGTCGCTCGTCGAGCCGGTGTCGAACGGCATCGGCTCGGACGCCTTCGCCATCGTCTGGGACGGCAAGCAGCTGCACGGCCTGAATGCATCAGGGCGCGCACCCGCGGCATGGACGCCCGAATACTTCGGCGGCAACGCGGTTCCGCTACGCGGCTGGAACTCGGTGACGGTGCCGGGCGCGGTAGCGGCCTGGGTGGAGCTGCATGACAAGTTCGGCAGGCTTCCGTTCGAGCGGCTCTTCGAGCGCGCGATCGGCTACGGCCGCGACGGGTTCCTCGTCTCGCCGACGATCGCTCGGCAGTGGGCGGCGCAGGTGCCGGAACTGAAGGGTCAACCGGGTTTTGCCGAGGCATTTCTGCCCGGCGGCCGCGCGCCCGCGCCGGGGGAGCGGTTCCGGTTTCCCGAGCACGCGGCGACGCTGGAGAAGATCGCGGCGACGAAGGGCGAAGCGTTCTATCGCGGCGAACTCGCGGCAGCGATGGAGGCGCATTCGACGGCCAACGGCGGCGCCATGCGCGCCTCCGACCTCGCCGCACACCGCCTCGACTGGGTCGGCACCATCACAAACGACTACCGCGGCTACACGATTCACGAGATCCCGCCCAACGGGCAGGGGATCGTCGCGTTGATCGCGCTCGGCATCCTCGAGCACTTCGACATGGCCTCGCTCCCCGTCGATTCGGCCGACAGCGTGCACCTGCAGATCGAGGCGGTGAAGCTGGCCTTCGCCGACGCGCTCGCCTACGTTGCCGACATCGACTACCTGCCGGTCACACCGGGACAACTCCTCGACAAGGATTACCTCAACGACCGATCGCAGCTGATCGACAGAAACCAGGCGAAACCCGTTGTGGCGGGGTCGCCCCCGAACGGCGGCACCGTATACCTCACCGCCGCCGATGCCTCCGGAGTGATGGTGTCGATGATCCAGTCGAACTTCATGGGTTTCGGCTCGGGCGTGGTTGTGCCGGGCACCGGGATCTCGCTGCAGAACCGCGGCGCGAACTTCGCCGCGACGCCCGGACACCCCAATCAGGTCGGGCCGAGCAAGCGTCCGTATCACACCATCATTCCCGGCTTCCTCACCAAGGACGGCGCACCGGTGATGAGCTTCGGCGTCATGGGCGCGACGATGCAGCCCCAGGGGCACCTGCAGGTCGTCGTGCGCATCGCCGACCACGGCCAGAATCCGCAGGCGGCCTGCGACGGGCCGCGGTTCCGCTGGGTGCAGGGCATGCGGGTCAGCGTCGAGCAGGGCTTCCCGCCCGCAACGCTGGAGGAGCTGCGCCGACGCGGCCATGAGCTCGTCACGGTGAACGATTACAACCAGTTCGGCAGCTGCCAGGCGATCTGGCGGCTTGCGGACGGCTATCTCGGGGTGAGCGACCCGCGCCGCGACGGTCAGGCCGCAGGTTTTTAGCGGCAAGTCGGGCGACCTAGCCCTCGATACGTTAGCGATCGCCTCGAACCCCGGCAGGCCGAGGACCAGCTAAATGGTTTACAGCGCAGGAACTTTCGCGACCGCAGGGGTTGTGTCAGATGGTCGGCAATTGGCCGCGCCGGCGGTTGTGACGAGGGCGGCCCGTAGACTGCGCGGCTGCTATGCGCCTCCGATGTCCCAGCCAACGGTGAAACCGTGCCGCGCCCAATACGCTAGCTGATCTACCCGACGCTCCACCCGGTCAGGGGCGACGGGGGATGCCGCGCTCGTCGCACGGGACGGCGCTCCCGTCGTCGATGAGCTCGAGCGTCCGGCGCATCTCGGTCGGCTCGACGCTCCCGGTCTGGTCCGCGTACGGGTGGTCGAGGAAGACGACCACGAGCAGGCCCGCGGTCACGAGGGTCGTGACGAAGCCGATCGTCACCGACTGGATGACGACCCCCTCGCGCCGGTCGGCCTGGATGCACATGAAGGCGATCGTGAGCGCCGCGCCGATGACCAGGACGACCCACAGCGGGAGCGGCACGAACGCGGGCGCCTCGGCGATGCGCGCGCGCCGGCCGTCGCGGCGCTCCGCCTCCTGGTCGAGCCACTGTCCGTAGGCCGCCTCCTCCCGCGCGCCGTGGGGGTCGGCGATCGCGAACTCCCGGGCCAGCTCGTCGACCCAGAACTGCACCCGCTCGCTGTAGCGCTCCTTCCTCATCGCGGGCCACCCGTCGTCGATGACGGCGCGCGCGTAGCAGACCAGTCCGCCCTGCAGGCGATCGCTCGAGGGCGCGTGGAACAGCGCGGCGGTGGAGTGGAGCTTGGTGACCGCGACGGCCTCGACGCCCGCCCCGGTCTTCGCGCGCTCAAAGCTCTCGAGCGCGAGGAAGATGATGAACGCGAGCAACACCGTGAACATCGTCCCGAGCACCCCGAACGTGCCGTCGCCGCGGCTCGAGTCGGTGAACCAGCCGCCCATGGGCGCGCGGCGGCGCACGAGCAGCTTGATGGCGATCGCCGCCGTGACCACGACGACCAGGACAAGCGCCGAGATCCACGTGCGCACGGACGAATACTCTAGTCATGCCCTCGGTCCGCGGGCGCGGATCGGCGCACGACGGCGACGCGCATCAGCGAACGTGCGCGGCTGGATTTCCGACGATTCCGCGCAATCGGCTGACGGCGGTTTGCGATTTCACCCGAGCACCCACCGCCCTGGCGAGGCTACGGTTCAACGGGCACCGACCAGGAAAGAAAGATAGCAACGGCCGCAATTCTCGCCCCCCAAGCGTCACCCCAGCAGCCAGGGGCTTACGCAAGTCTTCCGCAAATATCCGCAAGTCCGGCAGTAGTCCGGCGCATCACCAGTCGGCGGGCCCAAATCGCTTGTGCTAGTGGCGAAGTCTCGGCTAGCCCAATTCCGTTAGCAGCACAAACGCGGGATAGCTGGGTCAGTGGCAGACGCCTGGCATGATTGCAAATCCGTCGGCTGACGCCTACGCAGATAACAAACCTCCGGGAATAGCGTGCTGACCTGCACAAACACGGCGATTAGTCAGCGCTCTACCTATCCCTACCCATCCGAGCCCGATTCAAGTCGGCACCCTGCACGGACAGCAAGCTCAGCTAGGGCGCGCACGCATTCCGCGAAATTTCGGGCTTTAGCGCGGCTTGAGTCGGAAGAGGGGAATCCGACGGCCAATCGCCGCCGTCTTGACGCGATAGTCGCCGTACCCCGCGTAGACTTGCTCGGCGAGTTTATACAGTCGTGCGTACTCGTCGGGATCGGTAACCTCTGTCGCTACAAATTTCTCGTCGCCGAGTTGGCATTCGGGGTGCGCCTTGAGGTTGTAATACCACTGCGGGTGTTTGGGTCCTCCGCCGTATGAGGCGATCAGGATTGGATCGATTCCATCGTGGAAGTAGGTCAGCTGGGTCTCTCGCGGCTGACCCGTCTTGGCACCCGTGGTCATGAGCGGGGCCGACGCGACCGCGCCCAAGATTGTGGGATAGCGCCCGCCGGTCGCACGGTACAACCATGGGTCGATGCGGGGGGCAATACGGAGTCCGTAAGCCAGCCCGAGACGGGTGCGCCCGAAGCGGACGGAGGCCCTATACAGGGGGCCACGCTTCTTGTGCGGATCGACGTAATGCAGCGGCATTCAGCGGACCATACGCCCACGCAAACCTCGGCGATGCGGTTTAACCTGGCGATCTCGATATCGCGGCCAACTCAGCAAACGCGTTCGCCGACAGGCTCGCAGCCACGATGGCATCGCGACCGTCTTGCGAATGCTGATAGCGCAGCGCGGCACCGACCGTCTTATGTCCGAGACGGGCCATGTTCTCTGTCAGCGTGGCAACCTGGGCGTTCTTCGACCCGGCGAACCTCCGTAAATCGTGAGCCGATAAGTCCTCTCGCCCAACATCTTTCGGCGCTTTTCTGAACACGTCTTGGTTGAACACCCGGTCGTTGAGGTGGCAACCACCGCGAGCCGGAACGAATAGCAGCGCTTCAGGACTGGATGAAACATGTTCGTTTAGATGTGCTTGCACGTCGTCGCGGATATGCGGCGGGATCGTCACGGTGTGTTCCTCGCCGTTCTTCTGAGTGTCGATACGGCAACGATCAGCGTCGGGTGTGTTTGGGTCGGCGCGATGGGTAACCGCTCGTTGAATCGTTACGATCACGGTCGAAGTCTTTACCGCGTAGTTCTGTAACTTCCCCGAATCGCATTCCGCACCAACCGGCAAGTAACACAAGGGCTTTGAATGGTGAAGTTCGTTCGTCAGCGCCCAGTTTGTCGGCTATCGTGCTGTGTAGCTGAACAGCCGTGGGAATCTTGACTTTCTTTTCGGCTTCGGATTCATCGCGCCAACGATTTGACATGGATTGCGTTCTAACAAGCCGTCTTTCACCGCCGTATTGCAGATCATGTTGAGAATCGCGTAGGCGTGTCCGTTGCGAATGGGCTTACTGGAATCCAGACCGGCGAACCAAGCCCGAAGCGCCGTCGTCGTCAGATCGCGTACCGCGATCCTGCCCAACTTCGGTTCGATGAGTTGCGACCACTTCGATTCGTATTCAATTCGGGTGCGAGGCCGCAGGATTCGCTGATCTATGACTGTCTTCCCGTATTTCGAGAGCGGAAGTACTTCGGCCTTTTTCTCAAGCTTCCGTTCAGCGGGCGGTTTCCACGTCTCACTATGCGGCTGCTACGTGCCTCCGATCTCCCAGCCGACTGTGAAGCCGTAGCTCAGCACGAGGTCGGTGAGGATATCGGTGCGATCCGCGAGTGGCCACGACTCGATGGCGAATCCGTCGTCGGTGAAGAAGGCGAAGTTGGCCGAGATTGTGGGGGCGGTGCGTGACCGGTAGACGATGGCATCGAGATCGGTCCACCACCGCCGGGCGGCATCGGCCAGCCGATGGCAGGTGGCCCACACGTCGGCATGCTGGCCGGTGCTGATCTGGTCATCGACGTCGAGCGCATCAAGGTTCCGCTCCGTGCGCAGGTCGAGTACGCGGAGGTGCCGAGCGGCGACGAGCCGCACCAGGTGGTGGGCGGCGTGGTCGGTGGGAATCACGAGCCCCGTCGCCCGGTACCGTTCGCGGAACGCTCCCACGAGTTTCGTGCCCGCGTACCGCGTTCTGAACGCTCCGGACGCGGGGTCGAAGCGGTAGCGCGGGTCGGGGAACCCCTCCCACGTCCAACCCGCAGGTTCCGTGGCGTCGACCCGCCAGATCTCGGTGCCCACACTGACCCGTCGACTGCGAAGGCCGACGGGCCGAGAGTCGGGCAGCGGCGCCCGGTAGCCGGCGGGAAGGTCAGGCACCGACGGCGGCGAGCATCCGCCACGCGGTGTCCGCGGTCTTTGTGCGGCGCAGCGCCTCGGCGATCGACGCACCACCCAACTCGTCGTGCGTGATACGCATGATGCGATCTGCGGCAAACGGATCGGACGTGAATCTTGCGAGCAATTCGAGAATCTGGGGCAGATCCGGCCGCAGGCGGTCCTCTTCGAACTGCCAGGCGGGGAAGTACGTCTGATTGCCGACGGCGGCCCCGATGAGCTTGCCGCGCGTGCGGAGCCGGTGGACCGCCTGCGGCGAACCGAGCCCCAGGAGCTCTCGGACCTTCGGCGTTGGCATGGCACCCTCGATGAAGTCCCGCACGAGCGCGGCCCGACGCTGGTCGTTCAGCTCGCGGACAGCGACGCGTTCAAGCGTCCCCTGCGGCGCCGTCGGCGCCTCAAGAAGGGCGTCGAGGACTTGGGCGAAGCCGGGATCGCGTCGTGCACGTGCCTCGACCTGGCGAGCGAGCGGAGCGAGGGTGGTAGGCATAGTCGCATCCTACGCGGGCCGGGCCGAATCGAAACAATCGAAACACATCGCCGGCCCTGTCGTGACGCGATGTTGCCGTAGTTACCCGTCGTCTAGATGCTGTCGGGCTTGACGACCGCCGCCGCGAGCCCGCCGGGTCGGCCGACGAGCGAATTTCGACACCCATGCCCTCGCCTGCTCCGGTGTCTTGCCGTAGCGGATGTGGCGCTCGACGAGCCGGGCAATGCGTTGATCCTCGTGCTCTGGGCTGAGCGCTTGTCCGCAGAACTTCCCAGCCGTTGCGGGTCCGAAACCCGCTGGTCACAGCACCCGCAAGACTGGGGGTTGCTTATATCGTGGGTATGTGCTCATAATATGGGACACAGTGTTCGGCATCACATCGGATTCTCGGTGTGTCGTGTCCGACAGCACCCCGCACAGCACGTGCCATTCGAAGGGATAAGGCGTATGTCCGACGTCGCAATCATGGTCAACACCGCGGTGGCGATCGCCGCTGTCGTGGTGATGATCGTGCGGTTCAAGTTCAACCCGGTCGTGTCGTTGGTGGTCGGCTCGGCCTACCTGGGGCTGGCGGTTGGTCTCGGCGTAGAGGAAACGATCGAAGCGATCACCACCGGATTCGGCGACATCATGGCCAAGGTGGGGCTGCTGATCGCCTTCGGTGTGCTGATGGGCGCCATGCTCCAGCAGACCGGAGCCATCCAGCGACTCGTCGAGACACTGCTTCGGGTCTTCGGCCCGAAGCGGATGCCCTACGCGATGTCGCTGACCATCGCGACGTTGCTTCAATCCATCTTCCTCGATGTGCTTCTGGTCATCTCGGCACCGCTGGCTCGCACGATGTCGAAGAAGATCGGCAAGAACGGGACCGGCCGGATGGCGGTGGCGATGGCCATCGGCCTGGAGTGCGGAATCGTGTTCACCGTGCCCGGTGTGGGCGCGCTTGCGCTCGCCGGCGTGCTCGGCGTGCCGCTGGGCAAAATGCTGCTCTTCGGCGTCCTCCTGGTCATCCCGACGGTCACCATCGCCGTCGCGATCATGTCGTACCTGTTCAACCACGGCTGGTGGAGCAAGGACCGCGACGAGCAGGAATTCCTCGGCGACGACGAACATCTCGATGACGGCGACGACACCGTAGACGGCGCAGCGGTGGGCGGCACAGGCGCATCCGCCGGCGGCGTCGGCACCAAGACCGCGCCGAGGGTCACGACAAAAACGGTGCCGGCGCCCACCCGCGCGCAGGTGCCCCTCATCGTGCTGTTCGCCCCGCTGCTGACTTGCCTGCTGCTCATCGCCACCGGCGCGATCCTGGACGCCGCCGACATCCACAACCCGATCATCACGTTCTTGTCCTCCCCGGTGATCGCGCTGCTGATCGGGCTGGTCGGGACGAGCTTCGTCGGCCGGTATGCGTTGGGGGCCGAGCCGATTCAGCACGCGATCGCGACCGGGTTCAAGGAGAGCGGCCAGATTCTGATCCTGACCGGTGTGGGCGGCTCGCTGGCGGCCACGATCAAGGCGACCGGCCTCGGCGACATCCTCGGCGAGTACTTCACGGCCACTACCGCGGCGCCGTTGCTGATGGTGTGGGCCATCGCCGCCGTGCTGCACATCGCGGTGGGTTCGGTGACCATCTCGGCGATCACCTCGGCCGGCATCCTGGCACCCGTTGTGCCGATAATCGGCATCGATCCGGTGCTGATCGCGCTGGCCGCGGGCGCGGGCTCGTTGTTCGCGGTGCACGTCACCAGCAACACGTTCTGGCTGCTGGAATCACTGTTGGGCCAGACCACGCGGGGCGCCTTGAAGACCGTCACGGTCGGCGTATCGGTGGCTTCGGTGGTGGCGATCCTGCTCATCCTGCCGCTGAGCGTCCTGTTCTGAGATGACAAACGACTTAAGGAGCATCGTGGAAGACAACAACGACATTCGCCCACTGGCCGGGGTGCGGGTACTCGAACTCGGCAACTACATCGCCGCACCGACAGCGGGCCGCATGCTCGCCGATTTCGGCGCCGAGGTCATCAAGGTGGAACGGCCGGTGACCGGTGACGAGCTGCGCAACTGGCGGCTCTACGCCGGCGACACCTCGATGCTGTACCGGACCATCAACCGGAACAAGAAATCGATCGTGCTCGACCTGAAGACCGAACAGGGCCGCAAGATCGTGCTCGACCTGGTTCGGCACAGCGACGTGCTGCTGGAGAACTTCCGGCCCGGCACCCTCGAAAAGTGGGGCTTGGGCCCCGATGAGCTCGACCGGGCCAACCCCGACATCGTGATCACCCGTATTTCGGCGTTCGGACAGACCGGACCGATGTCACGCCGGCCCGGTTTCGCCGCGGTCGCCGAGGCGTTCGGTGGCCTGCGTGAGCTGGTCGGTGACCCCGACCGGGCGCCGGTGCGGGTGGGAGTGTCGATCGGCGATTCCATCGCGGGCCTCTACGCCGCGTTCGGCACTGTGATGGCGCTGTACCAACGGGACCGCACCAAAGTGCCGCTCACCCAACGTGTTATCGATGTGGCGCTCAACGAAGCGGTGCTGTCGATGATGGAATCGCTGGTCCCGGACTACCTCGCCTACGGGGTCAACCGCGAACGGGTCGGCGGCCGGATGGAGGGCATCGCGCCGAGCAACGCCTACCCGTGCGCCGACGGCACCAGCATCATCGTGGCCGGCAACGGGGACGCGATCTTCCAGCGCTACATGCAGACCATCGGCCGACCGGACCTGGCCACCGACCCGGACCTGCAAACCAACGCCGGCCGCTGGCAGCGCCGCGACGAACTCGACGCCGCGATCGGCGAGTGGTCGATCCAGTACAACCGCGACGAGGCGCTCAAGATTCTGGATGCGGTCGGCGTGCCGTCCGGACCGATCTACACCGCCGCCGACATCTGCGCCGACGAGCAGTACGCGTCACGAAACATGATCCAGCACTTCGAGGTTGACACCGGCGCCGCCGAGCCCACGACGGTCGGTTTCCCGGGGATCGTTCCGGTGATCGGGGGCGCATCGCTGCCGATCCGCAGCGTCGGACCCGACCTTGGTCAACACACCCGCGAGGTGCTGCACTCGGTGCTGGGCCTCAGTAACGACGAGATTGGAGCATCCGCATGACCCCATTGGACCCGCGTCCCTACACCCCGCGCGCAGACCTGCGCGACGTCACGCTGCGCGACGGACTGCAGCTGACCGCGAAGATGCTGCCCACCGAACGCAAGGTCGAGATCGCCCGGGAACTGCTGGCGCTGGGGGTGCCCGCGTTGGAGATCGGCTCGATGGCCCGGCCGGATCTGGTTCCACCGCTGGCCGACACGATCGATGTGATCACCGCGCTGACACCCGACGAGCTGGACCGGTGCTGGATCTGGGTCGCGACGCCGCGCCACGTCGAAAAGGCCGCCGCCGCGGGAGCCCGAAACTTCCAATACTGCTTCTCGGCTTCAGATTCCCACAACAAAGCCAACATCGGGCGCAGCACGGAGGACAGCGTCGCGGCGATGCCGGACGCGGTCCGGATCGCCCGCGAGGTCGGCGGTTCGATCCAGCTGTGCATCGCCACGGCGTTCACCTGCCCGTTCGAGGGCCTGACCGATCCCGAGCGGGTGATCGGCATCGCCGCCGACACGCGCACCGCCGGAGCCGACGACATCGTGGTCTGCGACACGATCGGCCAGGCCGTACCAACGCAGGTCGCCGACCTCATCCTGGCAGTCAGGGATCGAACACCGGAGCGCCGCATCGTCTTCCACGGCCACGACACCTGGGGACTGGGCGTAGCCAACACCCTCGCCGCGATCGACGCCGGAGCCGCCATGGTCGACGGCTCCCTCGGTGGGCTGGGCGGCTGCCCGTTCGCGCCGGGCGCCAGCGGCAACACCTCCACCGAGGATCTGCTGTTCGCCACCCGACCGGACTGGTTCACCCCGACCTCGCTGGCGTCGATGGTGGAAGTCACCGACAAGCTGCTCGCCGAGATCGGCGAACCGAACCGCTCACGAACCGCCCAGGGCGCTCGCTCCAAAGCCAAGGCCTTCGACTGGGTTATCGGATGAACCGCATCAAAACGACCGATGCTGGCCGTGCGCTGAGTCCCGATCTACGAGGCATTACGGGGATGATTGGACCCGCCGGCGATGAATGAAACCGCCTTTCTCGTTACTCACCCCATACCCGAACCCGGCATGGCCACGCTGCGCACGGCTGGCCCGGTGTACGTATCGGCTTCGCCCCCGGACCCCGCTGAGCTCGCCGCCGCGTGCAGGTCTGGAGATTTCGCCGTCGTTGTCGCCCAACTCAGCGACCTCTTCGACGCCCATCTGCTCGCCGAGGCAAAGGTACGCGGAATCTCCAATTATGCCGTCGGCTACGACAACATCGACATAGCAGCCGCAACCAGACACAACATCGTCGTCGGTAACACTCCCGGCGTCCTCACCGACGCCACCGCCGATCTCACGATGCTGCTCATCCTGGCAACCGCACGGCGAGCCATCGAAGCCGACCAGTTCACCCGATCCGGACAGTTCACCGGGTGGAAACCGGAACTGCTGCTGGGGCATGACGTTTCGGGCGCCACCCTCGGGCTGGCCGGTTTCGGGCGGATCGCCCGCGCGACCGCGCTGCGGGCGGCGGCCTTCGGTATGAACATCATCTTCTGCTCCCATCCACCAGCCGGGCGGCTCGTCGATCAGGGCGAACTCGCGCGACTGCCGTACGCGGCGCGTCAAGTCAGCTGGAACGAACTGGTCGAATCCAGTGACTTCTTCTCACTGCACGTACCACTGGACACCACCACTCGACACCTCGTCGATGCGGCCGTGCTCGCGGCGATGAAGCCGACGGCGATCGTGGTCAACACCGCACGCGGGCCCATCGTCGATGAGAACGCGCTCGTGTGCGCGCTTCGGGATGGACGGCTAGCCGGGGCCGGCCTCGACGTCTACGAACATGAACCCAATCTCACCCCCGGGCTCGCCGATCTGACCAACGTTGTGCTGCTGCCGCACGTGGGTAGCGCTACCACGCAGGTGCGAGCCCGGATGGCGGCGCTGTGCGCCGACAATGCCGTTGCCATCGCACGTGGCACGCTCCCGCCGCACTGCGTGAATCCGGAGGCCTGGCAGTGAAGATGCACGTTGCACCCGACAGCTTCAACGGGACCTATAGCGCGCGCCAAGTCGCCGACGCGATAGGGATTGTGGTGCGTGTATGACGGTGCTTACCGACGTCGCCACCACCTTCGATGGCGCCGCCTCGGTATTCGCCCCGGACAAGGGCGCCACACCCGCCGTGGTCGTGAAGGATCTCTTGCCAGGTCAGGGAGTAGATTCGCGGCATGGCAACCGATGAGGGCGCGGGAGCTTCTAGGCAGCAGCCGCTACTGGTGCTGGGCAAGATCACCGAGATCCTCGATGCGTTCTCGCTGTCGCGGCCGTCGATGACCCTTGGTGAGATCCAGCAGGCCACTGGGCTACCGGTCTCAACGGTGCAGCGGCTGGTGAGCAATATGGTGGCGCAGCAGCTGCTGGATCGCGTCGGTGACCAGATCCGGATCGGTGCGCGGATGGCGTACTGGGCGGCGACCGCAATGAAAGACCTCGACGTGTTGTCGGTGGTCAATCCGGTGCTGAAGGAGATTCGCGACAAGACCGGCGAGACGGCATGCTTTTTCAAGGTGGAGCAGACCTTCAGGGTCTGTGTTGCGATCGCTGAGACCCGGCATGCTCTGCGCCGGGATATGTACGTGGGCAAGGTCATTCCGCTGCATGCGGGTTCGGCGTCGCGGGTGCTGCTGGCCTGGAACCCGGACCTAGCCGAACAGGTTCTCGCGTCGCCGCTGGAGCCCTTGACCGGCGAAACCGTCACCAGTCCGGACGAGTTGCGGGCACTCATCGCGCGGGCCAAGGCCGACGGTTATGCCATCACTACCGGCGAGCGTGAGGATTCGGCGTCGGGATTGTCGGCGCCGGTGTTCGATTCGGCCGCCGACATCGTCGGTTCGTTGACGATTAGCGGCCCGACCCTGCGGATGCCGCAGGAGCAGTGCGAGGAGTGGGTGGATCTGTTGGTTGGCTATGCCGAGCAAGTGACCCGCACCATGGGCGGCCGCATTCCGCATTAAGTATCTTCGCCCTCAAACCCTTTCGCTTACATGACGAAGTACAACCCACGCTATTGATCGAAGCGGGGCATTCACGATCAGCACGTCTTCCGGTGTGGACCACGGCCAGTTCGCCGGCGTCATCTGGCTGTCGGCTTCCTCAACATCCCCCTTCTGCCGCCCTTCGCTCGTGAGGACAACGACTTTCGAGGCGCGATGTGCCACACCTCCTCCTGGATCGACGGCTTGGACATGGCCGGCAAATCCGTGGGGATCGTCGGTACTGGATCCTCGGCAGTCCAGGTCGTCACCGAAGCGGAGAAGGTCGCCTCGGAGGTGAAGATCTTCCAACTCGAACCCCAACTAACTGCCGTTCGTATACCCCTGCCGCCGGTTCATGCTGTATCTGGACTACGACCATCGCCAGTACCGCTCCAGCCACGCCCGCAGTAACGGCTGGTACAACAAGCGACGTCACAAAGTGGCGCGGGAGTTCCTGCAGCGTGAACTCGGCTCACGACCCGATCTGCTTGAAATGGCCACCCCGGCCTTCCCCTTCGAAGGCAAGCGCACCGTCGTCAGCGATACCTATTACGCCTCGCTGCGCAACCCCAAGGTGAGTTTGGTTCCCTACGGCGTCAAGGGACACACCCGCACCGGCGCCGTGGACGCCAAAGGCGATGAACACAATCTCGACACCATCATCTTGGTCACCGGCTTCGATGCGGCCAATTAGCTCGGCAACTACAAGGTCTACGGGCAGGGCGGCGCCGAACTGCACAGCAAGTGGCAGGGGGAGCCGGAAGCGTTTCTCGGCATGATGGTTCCCGGATTCCCGAACTTCTTCATCATGTACGGCCCAACACAACTCGATCCCGTTGGTCTCCTTCTACGAGGCCCAGGCGAACTTCGCCGCGGCGCGAATCAAACGTGCCGCCGAGACCGGTCGCCGCGTCATCGATGTGCGGCGCTCCGCGTTCGTCATCTACAACGACTGGATCCAGGCGCAACTTGCGAAGACCGTCTGGGCCCATACCAACAACTACTTGCGAGCCGGCACCGGAAAGATTGTGTCGCAGTGGCCCTTCGGCGCCACCCCCGACATCCTGGCGACCAAGCTGCTGCGCCGCATTGCAGTGCGAATCTCGTAACCATTCAGAGCAGAACACCGCCACCAAGGGAGCCAGCCCGAACAGACCCCAGCTGACCGTCGACGACACAGCGACGGAGATCGCCGCCTATCCGCCACCCGACGACTTCGCCGCGCAGGCGAACACCGCCGCCGAACCCACGGGATCGGCCCGGGCGTCATGCAGGGAGGGCTTCGACAAGCCCTCAGCCGGGTTGGACTAGGCAGGGCCAACGCCGTCGGCACGGGCACCGTACGGCGCGGGTATCGAACCGCAGCCGCACAGCAGGCAACGTCACAGTGATGAATCAGCGCTGTCAGGCAGCATCGGCGGAACGGCCGACGTGGTATTTGTCCGTTCTCATCCTGACGTGGCGCGTTTTCAAATGGTCTGACGCATCGGCGGTCTTTCGCATCTGACCTGACACATCGCGGTAACTTTGCAGGCATTTCGCTTGCCGGTTCACGCCTGCGGCGACGATGTCCGCGGTGTTGTTCTGGAGTTTGCTGCTGCTGGTGATGACCCTCGTTCGCGGCTGCCGTTGGCTCAGTGCGGTGCAATGCAATTCGATTCTGACGCCGCCGCGGCGCGGTGGCGCCGTTTCGACCAGCGACTAACCCCACACCAGGCCGTGGCCGACCTGATCGACCAAGGTGCCACCGCCCTCGGTCCATCGTGAAACTGCTTGCTCGAAACGATGAGAACGCAGAGGTGTAGGGCCTAGCGTGTCCCCTAGCTTCGGATCGCGCCTGGCCGGGCCGCGTCACGGTTGCATTGGCGGCGTTCACCGATCGAGGGGCGCGGTGCCTGGGCGGTGATGCACCGGATCGCTGGGAGGCTCGCAATGGCAACCACTGATAGGCCGAACATTTTGTTCATCATGAGCGATGACATCGGCTGGTTCAACGTCAGTTGTTACAACCACGGCGTTATGGGGTACCGCACCCCGAACATCGACCGGATCGCGGCCGAGGGCGCGATGTTTACCGACTTCTACGGTCAACAAAGCTGCACCGCCGGGCGCGCGGCCTTCATCACCGGGCAGCAGCCAATCCGGACCGGACTCACCAAGGTCGGAATGCCCGGCGCACTACTCGGGTTGAGCGCCGAGGATCCGACCATCGCGCAGTTTCTGAAGAATTTTGGTTATGCGACCGGCCAGTTCGGCAAGAACCATGTGGGTGACCGCAATGAACATCTGCCGACTGTGCATGGTTTCGACGAGTTCTTCGGCAACCTGTATCACCTAAACGCCGAGGAGTCCCCAGAGGTCACCGACTATCCGAAGGACCCGAGATTCCGGAAGCGCTTCGGGCCGCGCGGCGTGCTCAAATGCAAGGCCACCGAAGTCGACGACGAGACTGTTGATGAGCAGTTCGGCAAAGTGGGCAAGCAGGTCATCGAGAACACTGGCCCGCTGGACACCAAGCGGATGGAAACCGTCGACGAGGAATTCCTCTCCTCGGCCATCGATTTCATCGAACGCAAGACCAAAGAGGAAACCCCTTGGTTCTGCTACTTCAACAGCACGCGCATGCATGTCTGGACCCACCTGAAACCGGAGTCCAAGGGCAAGACCGGCCTGGGTGTCTATCCCGACGGCATGGTCGAACTCGACGGCTACATCGGGCAGTTCCTGGACAAGCTCGACGAACTGAGCGTCACGGAGAACACGATCGTGGTGTTCACCACCGACAATGGCGCCGAAGTGATGTCCTGGCCCGACGGTGGCGCAACTCCGTTTCGTGGTGAGAAGGACACCAACTGGGAGGGCGGCTGGCGCATCCCCTGTGTATGGCGGTGGCCCGATGTTATCGAACCCGGTCGGGTGATCAACGATATCTGCTCCCTGCAGGACTTCATCCCGACCTTCGCCGCGGCGTGCGGCGAACCCGACCTGGTCGAGAAGGTGAAGAAGGGCTACCAGATCGGCGAGCAGACCTTCAAGGTCCACCTCGACGGCGTCAACCTGCTGCCGTTCCTGTCCGGCGAGGAGCAGGAATGCCCGCGTGAGGGTTTCGTCTACTGGAGCGACGACGGCGAATTCCTGGCCCTGCGGGTTCGCCGGTGGAAGGTGGTCTTTGCCGAGCAGCGCAACAAAGGCCTGGGCGTGTGGCGTGAACCCTTCTCGATGATGCGCATCCCGAAGATCTTCGACCTGCGCGCCGACCCGTTCGAGCGCGGCGATGAAAGCGACCTCTTCTACGCCAAGTGGTTCGCCGACCACGACTTCCTGATGATCTCGGCACAGACCGCCGTCGCCAAATGGCTGGAAAGCTTCAAAGAGTTCCCGCCCCGAGCAAAAGCGGCGAGTTTCACCATCGACCAAGTTGTGGAGAAGCTGATGCCTAAAGCGTAATCCTCGGGCAACAGCGCTTACGTCACATCAAAAGAGAAATCGAAAGGCGAACGTTATCAACCGATCTGACGCACCGCAGGTCACGGCGTCCTTGATGCGTCAGATGGCGTGAGAATGGACAGTATTCGAACCGTCCACTTAACCGTGCTCAGCTGAAATAGGACACGAGTTTGAGAAGGGCGCTTTATGACACCGCGTGAGGCAACTTGCATCGCTGCAGGTCAGGGGATCGTCAGGTGACACGGAATTTGGGAAACTACAGTCGCTCGTGAGTCACCGCAATCCACTACGCCAGCAACGGAGATCGTTGCAGGACACCGTGTTTAGGAGTCGGGTCTGTCGTGGTAGCAAAAGATCAGACCGCGACGTTGCAGCGATGCTGCAGCACGATTGCAGAGCGCGTTGCAGACGCGGTGCTGATCGTCAGGTATCCGACTGCTGATGTCAGCGGTCCACCCGCGCCGGAATCTCGCTGAGAGGTAGCTGTGTAAACGGTCTCGTGTGAACTATTTTGCCGGTCGTCGACGTAGCTAGGGATAGGGAAACGGTGACAACCGCAGACCTACCGCGGATAAGTCACCGGCGATTTAGTTCCGCAGGGCTCAGCGTAAAGGACGCGACGTGCTGCAACGAATCGCACATCTGGCCATCGCCGCGCCGCGGCGAATCATCGCGGCCGCGGTGCTGGTGATGGTGGTGGCGGGCATTTTCGGCATCCCGGTCGCCAAGAGCCTGTCCGCCAGCGGATTTGACGACCCGACTTCGGAATCGGCCAAGGCGACACAGCTGCTCGAAGAGAAGTTCGGCCAGGGCGATGTGCAGATGCTGATCACCGTCACCGCGCCGGACGAGGTCACCAGCGGTCCGGCCCGCGCAGTGGGTGTAGGCATCGTCGATCAATTGAGCCGGTCGCCGCACGTCGCGAACGTGACCTCCGCTTGGACCGCGCCGCCTGCGGCTGCGAAGGAGCTTGTCAGCAAGGACGGGAAATCGGGACTGATTGTGGCCGGCATCACCGGCGGGGAGAGTGACGCGCAGAACTACGCCAAGACTCTGTCCGATGAGGTGGCGTACAACCGCGATGGGGTCATCGTCCGCTCAGGCGGTGAGGCCATGGTGAATGCGCAGATCACCTCGCAATCGCAGCGCGACCTGCTGCTGATGGAGTCGATCGCCATTCCGTTCAGCTTCCTCGTGCTCGTCTGGGTGTTCGGTGGACTGTTGGCCGCCGCTCTACCGGTGGCGGTCGGCGGGTTGGCGATCGTGGGGTCCATGGCGGTGCTGCGCATAATCACGTTCAGCACTGATGTGTCGATCTTCGCGCTGAACCTGACCACCGCGATGGGGCTGGCGCTGGCAATCGACTACACACTGCTGATCATCACTCGCTTCCGCGACGAGGTGGCCGGCGGAGCCGACCGGGACGAGGCGCTGATCCGGACCATGGCGACCGCTGGGCGTACGGTGCTGTTCTCGGCGACGACGGTCGCGCTCTCGATGGCGGCGATGGTCCTGTTCCCCATGCACTTCCTGAAGTCGTTCGCCTACGCGGGTGTCGCCACCGTCGGGTTCGCGGCAGCCGCGGCGGTGGTGGTGACGCCCGCGGCGATCGTTCTGCTGGGGGACCGGCTCGACTCGCTGGACGTACGCCGGCTGGCCGGGCGTGGGCTTAACCGGCCCGAATCGGTCCGCCGTCCCATCGAGGAGCAGTTCTGGTACCGCTCATCGAAGTTCGTGATGCGCCATGCCATTCCGATCGGGCTAGCGGTCGTCGCGTTACTACTTGTGCTCGGCGCACCGTTCCTCGGGGTGAGGTGGGGATTCCCTGACGACCGCGTCCTGCCGAAATCCGCGTCGGCGCATCAGGTCGGCGACCAATTGCGAAACGACTTTGTCAACGACTCGGCCAACGCAGTGACCGTCGTCATCCCCAACGCCGACGGCCTGGCGCCTCCCGACTTGGAGCGCTATGCCGCGGACCTCTCGCGGGTGCCCGATGTCTCGGCGGTGTCCGCGCCGACGGGCACCTTCGTCGATGGTGCCAGGGTGGGCCCGCCCTCGGCGGCGAGCGGAGTGGCGGAGGGCAGCGCGTTCTTTACCGTCGACAGCACCGCGCCGCTCTTCTCCGATAGCTCGGAGGCGCAACTCGACCGGCTGCACGAGGTGCCCGGGCCGGCGGGACGCACGGTCGAGATGACCGGCACCGCCGAAATCAACCACGACAGCATCAAGGCCATAACGTCGCGTCTGCCGCTGGTGTTGGGCTGGATCGCGGTGATCACGTTCGCGCTGCTGTTCCTGCTGACCGGCAGCTTGGTGCTGCCGCTGAAGGCGCTGGTGCTCAATGTGTTGTCGCTGACCGCGGCGTTCGGCGCGCTGGTGTGGATCTTCCAGGACGGGCATCTGGGCGCGCTTGGAACGACATCGACCGGGACGCTGGTGGCGAACATGCCGGTGCTGCTGTTCTGCATCGCGTTCGGGTTGTCCATGGATTACGAGGTGTTCCTGATCTCCCGCATCCGCGAGTACTGGCTGGCGTCGGGGCGGACCCACGCCGACAACCGCGAGAGTGTTGCCCTGGGGGTGGCCCGCACCGGGCGGGTGATCACCGCCGCTGCCCTGATCATGTCGATCTCGTTCGCCGCGCTGATCGCGGCCCAGGTGCAGGTCATGCGGTTGTTCGGGGTCGGCCTGACGGTGGCCGTGCTGGTCGACGCCACGCTGGTGCGGATGGTGCTGGTGCCGGCATTCATGCAGGTGTTGGGCCGGTGGAACTGGTGGGCGCCCAAGCCGCTGGTCTGGCTGCATGAACGCATCGGCATCAGCGAAGGGGAAGCTGTCGATAAACCCGAGCGCAGGTGTCGATCAAGCGCCTCTGCGATGGCGCCCGGCGGTGTGGGCGGCCCGAGAGGGGTGTCCGAAAGCCTGGTTCACAGGAATTCTCAACCAGCCTCACAGGTAATTCTTAGCTAGTCTATTGAACCGACCCGGCATTGGTTCGCGTGTCTATAGCGTGAATGAAATCAGTGTCATCGGAGCCGTCCACGGCGAATTACCACCGCACCGCTACACCCAGAGTGAGGTGACCCAGGCCCTTCTCGAGCTTCCGGGTTACGAAGATCTAGCCGAACCGGTTCGGCGCCTGCACGCGAGCGCCAAGGTCAACAGTCGTCACCTCGTACTACCGCTCGAGGAATACGCGACGCTGACCGACTTCGGCCAGGCGAATGACCTCTTCATCGAACACGCCGTGGAACTCGGGTGCGCGGCGCTGTCGCGCGCGCTGGACGAGGCTGGGCTCAAACCGCAGGACGTCGACCTCATCATGTCGACGACCGTCACCGGCGCCGCGGTGCCGTCGCTCGATGCCCGCATCGCTGGACGGCTGGGCCTGCGCCCCGACGTGCGGCGAGTGCCGCTCTTCGGCTTGGGCTGCGTGGCCGGGGCAGCGGGGATAGCGCGATTGAACGACTACCTGCGTGGCGCGCCCGACGACGTCGCGGTCCTGGTGTCGGTGGAACTCTGCTCGCTCACGCGCAAGCACAATCCGTCCATCGCCACCCTCGTCGCAGGCGCGTTGTTCGGCGACGGAGCATCGGCGGTGGTGGCGGTTGGCGAACGCCGCGCCGAGAAGCTCGACCCCGACGGTCCGGACATCCTCGATTCCCGCAGCCACCTCTACCCCGACTCACTGCGCACGATGGGCTGGGACATCGGCACCCAGGGATTCGAGATCGTCCTGGGCCCCGAAGTACCGACAGTTGTCGAGCGGTATCTGGGCGACGACGTCACCCAATTCCTTGCCGCGCATAACCTGAACATCGCCGACGTCGGCGCCTGGGTGAGCCATCCCGGCGGTCCGAAGGTGATCGAGGCGATCACCGCGACCCTCGGCTTGCCCGACGACGCGCTCGAGCTCACTTGGCGCTCGCTGGGCGAGGTCGGCAACCTGTCATCGTCATCGGTATTGCACGTATTGCGCGACACCATCACCAAACGGCCGCCGAGTGGAAGCCCGGGCGTGCTGATGGCGATGGGTCCGGGATTCTGTTCCGAACTCGTGCTGCTGCGCTGGCACTGACAACATGAGCTGGTATGTCCTCCTGATCGTCGCGGTCGCTCTGGAGCGATTGGCCGAATTGGTTGTCTCCCAACGCAACCTGTCCTGGAGCCGGGCGCGGGGCGGCGCCGAATTCGGTGCGCGGCATTACCCGGTGATGGTCACACTGCACACCGGGCTGCTCGCGGGCTGCCTGATTGAGGTGTTCGCCCTGCACCGTCCGTTCATCCCGGCACTCGGTTGGCCGATGCTGGCGATCGTGCTTGCCGCGCAGGGCTTGCGGTGGTGGTGCATCGCCACTCTGGGCCCGCAATGGAACACGCGGGTCGTCGTCGTCCCCGGCGCGGCGCGCGTCGCCGACGGCCCCTATCGCTTTCTGCCGCACCCGAATTACGTTGCGGTGGTCGCGGAAGGGGTGGCGCTGCCCCTAGTGCACACCGCGTGGATCACCGCGCTGGTTTTCACGCTGCTGAACGCTTCACTTCTGAGGACGCGTATCAAGGTCGAGAACGCTGCGCTTGCGAGCCTGACGTGATCGACCTGCTTGTCGCCGGCGGTGGCCCAGCAGGATTGGCCACCGCGCTGCACGGCGCCCGCGCGGGACTCGAGGTAGTCGTCGTCGAGCGGCGCACCGGACCAGTCGACAAGGCCTGTGGTGAAGGGTTGATGCCACACACTGTCCGGCAGCTGGAACGCCTCGGCGTCCAGGCACAGGGCAAGCCATTCCGCGGCATCAGGTACCTAGACGGCGACCGGAACGTCAACGCAACATTCCGGTCCGGCGCGGGGTGCGGCGTGCGTAGGACAGACCTGCACGCCGCACTCCTTGAAGCCGCTACAGCGGCCGGGGTGCGGTTCGTCCACGAGGACGTCGGCGAGGTCACCCAGGATGCGACGTCGGTTCGCGCCGGGCGGCTGCGGGCTCGATACCTCGCCGCCGCAGACGGACTGCACTCGCCGATCCGGCGATCCCTCGGACTCGCGTTGCCATGCGGTGGTCCGCGCCGGTGGGGTATCCGTCGGCACATACAGATTGCGCCGTGGACCGACTACGTCGAGGTGCACTGGGCCCAGGGCGCCGAGGCGTACGTGACGCCGCTTGCCGATGACTGCATGGGCATCGCGATCCTCACGCCGCGTCGGGGGGGTTTTGACAGCCACCTCGACGAGTTCCCGGCTCTCAAGGATCGGGTGCAGGGTCGCGCGCACGGCCCGGATCGGGCCGCCGGCCCGTTGCGGCAGAAGGTTCGAAGCCGAACGGCCGGAAGGGTTCTGCTGGTTGGTGACGCAGCGGGCTACGTCGACGCGCTGACCGGCGAAGGCCTGGGCATTGCCTTCGGTGCTGCCGAGCTGCTGGTGGGCTGCGTCGTTTCCGATCGTCCGGGCGACTACGACCGCCAGTGGCGCCAGATGTCGCGCCGCTACCGTCTGCTGACGGCGGCCGTGGTGAAGGCGGGCGCGTACGCACCGCTGCGCTCACGCATCGTGCCGGCTGCAACGGCGCTGCCCACCATCTTCGCCGGCATCGTCAACCGGCTTGCCGAATGACTGACTCAAGGTGAGTGATGAGATGTCCACCGTCGCAGCGCTTCTCAGCAGCCATGACGCCGACGGCGTTTGGAATCTGGATCCCGCCCGGTCGACCTTCGCATTCAGGAACAAGACGATGTGAGGCCTGGTGACCGTCAGGGCCATTTCGGCGAGGTCAGGGGCGACGCCCGGGTTACCTACACCGGCGCGGTGTCCGGCCGGCTCGCCATCACTGCCGCGTCGCTGAACACCCGAAACAGGAAACGAGACGAGCATCTGCGTTCGGCAGATTTCTTCGATGTCGAGAAGTTCTCAGAGATCAGTGTGGTCCTCACCGCGGCGAATCCCTATCAAGGGCATCAGCCACCCGCTGCCGCTTCACGCGACCGTCGCCGTACTCGACGACGGTGCGGTCCGGGTATTGGCACAGACCATTGTCGACCGCGAGCAGCTGGGTGTGAGCGGGAACCTGCTGGGCAAGGTGGGTGCGACAACGCCCCTCTGGGCCGAGCGCGGTCGCGAAAAGTTCAGGCCAGGCGATCGGGAACGAGACGCCTTCGATGTTCCGCCCAGTGCCCATAGTCCACTCGCAGGATCAGCCGCAGCTGATGGGTTAGCGTCGGCTGCGTGTCAGGAGGCCAGCCGGCTCTTCAGACCCGCCGAGCGGGCCACGGTGGTCCAGCGACGAAAGGCACGCCGCCCCGAAGCGCTATGCCTCATCGGCGTGCTCTGCGCCTGGGGCAGCGCCCGAACCCGGACATAGCCCGACAACCGGCGCACGGCTTGACCTGCGGCAAGGATCATGTGAAACAGCGGTGCAGAGAAGACAATCAAGAAGATCAGGATGGGCGGGAAGAAGGTCGTCAGGACATCCATGGTTCACTCAACTTTCTCTCGGTTTCTCTTGGTTGGCGGTGAACCTATCGACGGTGGGCATAGCTCAGCGAGTAGCTGGACGACCAACTTCCGGCGGAACGTTGTCTCGAGGCGACAAAGGTCTCGCCCGAGGCACCACGCCGCACGACCAAACCGGCCGGGGTCGACGGAACACGCATGTCCGTGCGTGCCCTGCGGCACGGCGGGCCCGGTTGGGGGCCTTGGCTCCACCCCTGGGGCTTGCCCTGGTAGGCAGCCGATAACCGAGAGGTGCCCGCGCGGGTGGTGGCCGCGATCGTCGCCACCACCGGGTGCGGGTGCGATGACCTGTTCGGTGCGCGGCGCCTTGCCACCCTTGTGATGTCTCAAGACATCCGCATAGCTGCGAACCTGCGTTTCGGTTCAGGGCTAGGGCGGCGAACACGCCAACAGCTAAGAACCCGTCAACTGCAGCTGGTCCTCCGAGTGGAACTTCTCCTCCAGCGCCTCCGGTGAAGCGTCCCGGTCGATCGTGAGCAGGTCGGCGCCCCGGGCGGATTCGATCGCCCCCAGCCGGCGGGTGAGCTTGTCCATCGCGTAGGCGGTCATCTCGTCGGGGTCGATCCCGAACGGCGGCTTGTAGTCGAACACGCTGAAACTCACGTCGACCGTTTCCGTCGCCAGGCCCATCAGCTCGCCCATCCGGTCCTGGACGACCTGCCAGAGGTCGTCATCCGCCGCGACGTGGCGGCGGCAGGTGAAGGTGCCCCACGCCATGTGTCGACGTTCGTCGTCGCCGATGTGCTTGATCACCTTCTGCATCCCGGGCAGGATTCCGCGGCTGGTGCACACCTTCTGCCAGCTGTAGTAGCCGGTCAGCGCGAGCGCCCCCTCGATGACGTGGTTGTAGGTGACGGACGCGCGGATCTGGTTGCGCGGGGACGCATCTTGCTCGAGTGCGTACAGGCTGGCCGGCAGTTCTCTGGTGAAGATCTGCATGTACGGCTGGTTGAACTCGATGTACTCGTGCAGGTCCTGGGTAAGTCCGATGGCGTCGAACCAGAGCCGGAAGGCCAGCGTGTGCTTGGCCTCCTCGTAGACGAACTGGGTCAGATACATCTCGTCGGCGAACCGGCCCTCGGCGGCCATCGCGGCGATGAACGGCTGAAGGTCCTGGGTCACCGACTCCTCCCCGGCGAGGAACTGCGCCGCCAGCATCGTGGTCAACCAGCGCTCGTCGTCGGTCATCGCGGCGAAATCCTTGGCGTCCTGTGCGAAGTCGATCTCTGCCGGGTTCCAGTGCTTGGCGTTGCCCTTCGCGAACAGGCGCATCGGAAAGGATTCCTGGCTCAAGCCGCCGGCGCCCAGGGAGGCGTAACCGTTCCGATTCCCGTGTTTGATCGTGCGCGTCATGACCGGCTCCTTTTGCCGTGGCTGGACATACCCGCGTTTCAGGGTTGAAAGGGGTTATCCGCAGCGTAGGTCGGCTGCGGCCGCAGGAATCCGGTTCTGCAACATTCGGCGGACCGCGACGGCTTGGCATCGCCGAAATTGCGACGTTTGACGCAGACCGTCTGCTCGATGCGTTGCTCGCAGACGAAGAGGCCGTCGCGGAAAGCCGAGTCTTCGCGATCGGCGTCACCTGGACCGGCGAAGCAGAGGCCGCTGAGCGCCGTCCTGCGGTTCCCCAGCCCGAGGCCTCGAAAACGTCGTCGCAGTCTCGGAGATTGAGGCCGCCGCAGCGCCAGCAAGTGACATCGCCGATGTCACCGCGTATGACGCCGTCGCGGTAGGAGTCGTTCGTCACGCGGAAAGGCAACGTACACAATCTGTTTGCGCAACAGCATCGTCGCAGGCGGACACCGTATGGCTGTCCGTCACCGTCCCGAAAGACGGCACGCTGACACTTCGTCGTGTCTGTGTCGCCGGGCGGTTTTCGCCCGAGCCGTCGCGCGGTGCTGAAAGGCGCGGTTGCGCTCGCGCGCTGCCTCTCGCGGGATTCACTACCGAGCGTCGCCAAAGCCCCGTGCAGGCGGATCCGTTCACCCTCGGGGTGGCGATCCCTGATCGGCGACGAGCAGGAACGCTGGCTGCTCAACGGGTTTCAGCAGTCTCAAGCCCGGTGGGACGTGCTGGGGCAGCAGGTGTTCTTCTCGCAGGTCGAGCTGACGCCGGGCCCGGGCCGCGGTTTCAACCCGGACGCCTGGGACGGCTAGGTTGCCAATAGGGACCGGGTGGTGTCGGGGATCGTCCACTCGCCGGTGCGCAACGCGGTGGTGCTCACCGGCGACGTCCATTCGCACTGGGCGGCCGAGGTGCGGGAGCGGTTCGACGATCCGTCATCGCCGGTGGTGGCGACCGAACTTGTCACCACCTCGATCAGCTCCGGCGGTGACGGGTCCGACTCGCGCGACGACATCGCCGCGATGCTGGCGGAGAACCCCCACATTCGGTACTTCACCAACCGCCGCGGCTACGTCCGCACCCGCATCACCCCCGACGAGCTGCGTGTTAATTTCCGAGTGGTGCCGTTGGTCTCGCGCCCCGGTGCCGACGTGCGGACTGCGGCGTCGTTCGTTGTGCCTGATCGGGCGGCCGCGCTGCATGCGGTGTAAGGACTTCGCAAGGCTCTGCGTGGCCGCACGGTCAGTCCGCCAGCGCGCGCCCCACGATCAGGGGATCGGGCTGGCCGACCACCTCGTCATCCTTGCCGTCGTAGTCGAACTTGCTGAGCACGTGGCGCATGGCGTTGACGCGGGCGCGCTTCTTGTCGTTGCTCTTGACGACGATCCACGGCGCGAAGTCGGTGTCGGTTGTTTCGAACATCTCTTCCTTGGCCGCGGTGTAGGCGTCCCATTTGTCCAAGGACTTCAGGTCCGTAGGCGAGAGTTTCCACTGCCGCACCGGGTCGACCTGGCGAATCGCGAACCGGGTGCGCTGCTCGGACGGCGACACCGAGAACCACAGCTTGGTCAGGCTGATCCCGTCACTGACCAGCATCTCCTCGAAAAGCGGTGCGCGCCAGATGAATTCGGCATGCTGCTCTGCGGTGCAGAATCCCATCACCTTCTCGACCCCCGCCCGGTTGTACCAGGACCGGTCGAATAGCACCATCTCGCCCTTGGCGGGCAGGTGTGAAACGTAGCGCTGGAAATACCACTGATTTTGTTCGCGCTCAGTGGGCTTCTCCAGCGCGACGACCCGCGCACCGCGGGGGTTCAGGTGCTCCATGAACCGCTTGATGGTGCCGCCTTTGCCTGCGGCGTCGCGTCCTTCGAACAGAATCACGTGACGCGCGCCGGCGCGCTTGGTCCAGTTCTGCAGCTTCAGCAGCTCGATCTGCAGCAGACGTTTGTCACGCTCGTATTCGTTGCGCGGCATGCGATCGTCGTACGGATATCGCTCACGCCAGGTATCCACCGGATTGCCGTCGCGGTCGAGCAGGACCGGATCGTCGTCGTCCTCGTCGTCGACGGTGTACCCATGCTCGCTGGTCGAAAGCATGCTGAGGTCGATCTCGGCCATCAGCCGAAATTATCAGGGCCGCGTGTGGCCAGCCAGAGGACGGTGGGGTGCGCCTGCGCCTGGCCCGAAACGCTACTCATTAGGCGGGCACACCGTGGCGCTAATACTGCAGCCGTAGATTGTGATCTTCGGTGCCTAGGTTGCGGTTTGGTTTGTTTTCGCTGATGGACAAGAACACCGCCTTGGCGCGCCGAAATCCCGCCACACGCCGGGGTAGCGCCGGGGTGGGAGCCGCAGGCGCGACGGCAGGAAGGCCTGACCGGGCCTCCGGGCCGGATGAAGTTGAGGCAATTGCCCCATGTGCGGTCGGTGGGCTGCGCCCAAAATCGGGGCATGACGATTTCACCCACACCCCGCGACGCCGCACAAGCGGTCGCTGCCAACTCAGTTCGACCGGCGCCATCGGCGCCATCGGCGCCGTCGTCCCGATCGCAAACGATGACGATGCTCGACTTGTCCTCCAGGCTGTCTGAACTTCCCGCAACACGTGGCCGGGCCCCCTGGCCCGACCACGAGTATGTGAAGGGTTGGGGAGTGTTCGGGCTGCCCTTCGACTCCGGTCACGTGCTTGCACTTCGGGTCTTCCCGGAAAACGACTTCAGCCCATACCGCACCCTGTGGCACCGAGCGCCCAGCGGCGAGTGGTCCATCTACGTCGACGGCACACGACTCGACACGGCATGCCCCCGGTACTACGGCGCTGCCTGCGAGCACACGGGATTCGCCCACATCACGCTCAACTGGACGGGTCCGGCGTCCTTACGGGTGACGATGGACTCTCCGTCCCTAGACTGGACGCTCACCGCATCCGCGACGCCACTGCTACGTCTGCTTAACCCCGTCAACGCGGCTCTACCGTTGGCGAGCTGGCGTCCACAAACGCTGGTGCGGGCTAGGGAGGCGATGGCTCGGGGCCTCGGGATGGGACGGCTGAAGATGTCGGGCGTGATGCCCAGCGGCCACACAGGAACGCTGATGCCGAAGGAGATGTACGTCATCGACGACTCGCACGCCAGGTTCGACGGAGTCGAACTCGGACGCCCTGTTCGCCTGAAGGACAACCCCAAGATCGGTGACGTGCCCTTGCCCGCCCGCGGCGTCCTCGCCGTCGGCGGAGCCGTCTGGCAGATCCTCGACCAGGTCGAGTACGAGCGCACACTCTCCGCGACGGCACTAGCGCTCTGAGCTAATGCACCTCGACCACGCTCAGAAGCTGCTTCTTGCGGTGACCCACTAGCTAGGTGGCAGCAGTGAATCGGATGGCGCCCAGGTGATTTGCAACCCCATCACGCGCTGCGCGTTCTCGACGCCGTAGGACTCGGTGGCGCGCCGCGACAGATCGGCGACGGCCGAAGATCCTCGATGAGTTCGCCGCGCATCGTCGTCGTCTCCACGTCATGCAAGGCGACACGCTCGCTGCGGTCAAGCACCCGCCTGCGCCAAGGCGTCCTACTCGATATTTGCTATCGGGCGATACCAAATTCGGGTAATCCGCCACTCATGACCGACACGACGGCCATCGCATAGCTTTGGCGCATCAACCACGATGCCCGGCCCAGCAACGGGCCGGCCTCAAAAATTGAAACGGCGCCAAGCTTGGTGAACCAGATCGTCTACCAGACCGTTGAACTCGACAGCGACGCCGTGAAACTGAATCGCCCGACCCGGGCACTACAACAGGATAACCCGACAGCAAACCCACCGCGGCAGGCCCGAGGGGCCGCGCGGTCAACCACATAATCACCGATCCGGAGCCGACCGGTCTTCGGCTTGAGAGTTGCGCCCTGGGAGACAACCGAATCCGCAGGATAAGCAACGAATGCACCGAAAGCGCGGATCGGCGGAGAGAACGCGAAAGGCCTCTGTAACGAATGACGGACAAACGCAACTCGCAAATACCCGTCATCAGTCACAAGAACACAAGAAAGGCACAATGATGAAGAAGATCCTTTTCAGCTCCCTCGCAGCGGGCGCATTGGCATCCGCCGCGCTCGGACTGGCCGGAACCGCTACCGCCGCGCCGTCGGGCCCATCGTCCGTCGATGCCACCATCAGTCAACTGCAGGCGCGGGGCTTCCAGGTCATCGTGACCCGCGTCGACAGCGCTGCGGTGAACCAGTGCACGCTCCACGCGGTTCGCCCTGGCCAGACGTTCACGCGTACCGACTCCGGTGTGCCTGGAGCCCAGGACGACCCTGTCACCACGGTGACCAACAAGACGGTCTACGTCGACCTCACCTGCTGACACCGGAATCCGGACACACACGTCGGGCGCCCACAATAGGGAGACCCCTGCACCCAATGACGGTCAAACAGCCTGCACGTGCTTGGATTTCTCGGCCAACCGCATAACCAGCGACGCCCGAAACGATAGCCGAAGTCTGCGTCGCCGGAACGCCCAGCCGAGACGACGAGTCGGCCCGGTTACTGGGCCCCGACTCGTCGTTTCACGTCCCTGTCGACGGCGGTGGCGATGTCATGGACAAGCCTGGAGTGCCACTGCTTGTGCGCCTCCAGGTCTGCGGCTAGCGCATGACAGTCTGGGCACTCCTGATGGGCCGAGGTCTCGTGCTGGGTCTGCTCCACGGTGCTGCACCTCCTCGAAGAAATGGGTCTGCCTCCACCGTGGCACGAACCCGACCCCTCGTCCACCGTCCGGTGTCTAAAGCTCAGCGTTCCTTCGAACGGGGGTGCTCGGTGCTCGAGGAAGGCGCTGACGCCCTCGGCGGCATCTCGGCTTCCAAGCACAGTCCGGTTCGAGTCGAGCAGCACCACGATCTCCACCGCCCTTAGTGCAGTCCTGACGTCTGATGCGGAAGGTTTGAGGGCGGCGATGCCGTGTACTGCCCGGGCTTTGCGGAAGGCATCGATCACGATGGGACGCGGTGACGTGGCGGTGCGAGTGATCTTGGATCGCGCGGCGAGCTCGATAAGCGCTGTGAACATTCACGGAACTTGCTGCAGTTCCGCCTAATTGAGGTCGACGCGTGGTCATCGCGCCTAGCATCGGCACATGGAACGGCTCAGCGGACTCGACGCCAGTTTCCTCTACATCGAAAGTCTCACCCAGCCCCTGCATGTGTGCTCGATCCTCGAGCTGGATACCTCAACGGTGCCCGGTGGCTACACCTTTGATCGGCTTCGCGACGAGCTGGCGGTAAGGATCGCGGCCATCCCCGAGTTCCGGGCGAAGCTGGCCGACAGCCAGCTCAATCTGGACTACCCGGTGTGGGTCGACGACGATGCGTTCGACCTCGATCGTCATCTGTACCGCATCGGCCTGCCGTCGCCGGGAGGGCGCCGGGAATTGGTCGAGATCTGCGGACACATCGCGTCCGCGCCGCTGGATCGCGGCCGGCCGCTGTGGGAGATGTGGGTGATCGATGGCGTTGCCGACACCGACCCGCGCGCGGGCGGCGTGTTGGCGGTGATGACCAAGGTCCATCACGCCGCGGTGGACGGGGTGAGCGGCGCCAACCTGCTGTCGCAGCTGTGCAGCGTAGAACCCGACGTGGCGCCGCCGGAACCGGTGGCGGGCCCCGGGAGCGCCGGCGCGTTTGAGATCGCGGCGGGTGGCCTGGTGAGGTTCGCCTCCCGTCCGTGGCAGCTGGCCAATCTGGTGCCGGCGACCGTTGCCACGATCGTGAAGACGCTGCGCCGGGCGGGCACCGGTCTGACCATGGCCGCGCCGTTCGCGGCCCCGGCCACCCGGTTCAACGCGTCGGTCACCGCCGACCGCAACGTCGCGTTGGCCCAGCTGGACCTCGACGACATCAAGAAGGTCAAAGACCGCTTCAACGTCACAGTCAACGACGTGGTGATGGCCTTGTGCGCGGCGGTGCTGCGGTGGTTTCTGAGCGATCATGGCGAGCTGCCCGACAGGTCGCTGGTGGCGATGGTGCCGGTATCGGTGCACGACAAGTCCGACCGTGCGGGCCACAACCAGCTGTCGGGGATGTTCTGCAGCCTTGAGACGCACATCGGTGACCCCGCGGAACGACTACGGGCGATCGCCCGGGCGGACGCCGCTGCCAAGAATCACAGTTCGGCGATCAGTCCGACGCTGTTGCAGGACTGGGCGCAACTCGCCGCCCGGGCGGTGTTGGGTACCGTTTTTCGGCTTGTCGCCGACTCACCGCTCATCGGAAACCCGGTCCATAACCTGATCATTTCGAATGTGCCGGGACCCCAAGCTCAGCTGTACTTCTTGGGCTGCGAAGTCGAGGCAATGTATCCGCTGGGCCCGCTGTTCCACGGCTGCGGGCTGAATGTCACGGCGATGTCGCTGAACGGCAAGCTGAACGTCGGCGTCATCTCCTGCCCGGACCTGCTGCCCGACCTGTGGCAACTGGCCGACGACTTCAACGTTGCGCTCGAGGAGTTACTTGAATGCGAGGTTCCGGCGCGCATGTGAGGCGGACGTACGCCGCGATGTCTCGAGACATCGGTTGACGACCTCGCAACGGTGCCGTCGCCGGACGACATGCGTCGCGGTCGCCGTCGTGGCCCGAATGCCGGGAGCCCGAGCGTCCGGAGTCGCCGCCCGGGAACCGTCATTGCCCCACGGCGGCCGCGGGTAAAACCGCGGCCTTTGCAGCGGCGGGTTGAAATTGGGGGGCGACAGCACAATTGGGGGAAGCCCCGGTATGGGCAACTGGATGATCGGCGGCGGTGGTATCACCGGCGGAGCCACAACGGGCGGCGGAGCAGCCGGCGCGGGTGGGGCCGCCCGGGCGGGTGCAGCGTTGCGCACGACTACTGGCGGCGCCGGGGCGGGCGGAGCCATGAGCTCTACCGTCGCGGTGGGCGCCGGTGGTAGCGCCGACGGGGCGGGTCCTGGGACCGTCTTGGGCGCCGGCGGCGGCGCGGCGGGCGCACTCTGCACGGCCGGAGGCGGCGCCACAGCGTCCGGAAGCAGCTGCGTCTCGCCCGGGCCCCGGTCGACGGTTGGTTGAATGTTGACCGCCATCGCGATGGCCAGGGCCGTCACTCCCGCTACGAAGACGGCGGTCAGCGAGCCGCCCATTAATAGGAACGGCTTGCTGCGTTCCGGCACGTTGTCGGGGTCCGACGCGATGTCGGCGGTGTCCGGGGATGCGTCGGCGTGGCCAAGGAACGTGGTGGCGTCACCGGCCACGGCCAGCGGGTAGACCGTGGTCTCGTCGGGAACTTGCGAGTAGGCCAGGCCGACGGTGGTTGTGTCGTATCGCGGCGCAGTCGCCGACGCCAGCGCAGCGCCGCGCGCCAACGCCAACCGGGGTTCTTCAGGGGCGATCACCGGCACCGAGACAAGGTCCTGCAAATGTGCCTTGACCGCGGTGACGTCCACACCGGAGCCGACGACGAACAGGCCCTGGGCCACTGAATCCTGGACGTCCAGATCGGTGACCATCTCGGCCACCACGGCGATTGCGTCCTCACCGGGCAGACTTTGGCTCAGTACCTTCACGACCGAGCCGTCGACGGTCTCGACGACCGCCAGCGTCGCGGTGTCGCGCTCGACGAACATCAGTGCGGTCTTGTCGTAGCCCACCGCCCGGCCGACCGCCTGGGCGAGCGCCGCGGCGGCGTGCAGCTCCGAAACCAGCAGCACATCGTCGATGCCGCGGGCGACCAACGCCTCCCGCAGCGCGGCCGCGTCGGCGTGGTCAGTCCAGGTCACCCCGGTCGACACCAGATGGTGCCCGGCGGCGATCGCGCCCTCCTGGGTACCCAGGATCGCGGCGATAACGTGATCGCATGCGCTCGACGTTGCCGAGCCGTCGATGGTGGTGATGTCGAAGACGTCGTGCTCGACGATGACACCGTCGGCCTTTTCGCCCTCAACGAGTGCGATGCTGACCGTCGTGGGTGTCATCGACACACCAAGTACGATCTCCACGGCCCCCTCCAAGACCTTGCTACTCAGCTTCGGCTCTCGGGCAGGAGCGCGTCCCACGCAACCCGTCAACACACTTCATCGACTTGATCGCCGCTGACCACCATCGGCGTACAGCGTCGGGAATCAGCTGGCCGTCATGAAGTTCTGATGGGACCGCGTCGACGTGGGCTCCCATTTGCCCTGCGAAAAAACCCTATTCTCTCAGTGCAGTCCTGATCTGTGATGCGGAAAGATTATTGAGGCACTCCCAACCTGCCAGTCAACGGCTGAGGTGCCGCGGCCGCCCTGAAGAATTCTGTTGCGCGGTAGTGCTTTGTGAGGCTTGAGCGCAAGCGACGTGCGGTGAGACAACGAGCCCACCTAAGGCGTGGTCAATGTGATGGTGTGCCGACCGGCGGGCACCGCCACCGTCGGACCGGTCGGCTGGCCGTCGAGCAGCACCGCCACGTTGGGCGGCAGCGCGGCGAGCTTGACCGCAGCGAGCGTGTCGGTCACAACGTTGATTGTCGACGTGCGCAACGACTTAAGCCCGGCCCTGGCGACATCCACGGTGAGGCCGGCGACGCGGTTGAGCTGCAATGTCAGGAAGGGCAACGGCTCGACAGCTGAGCCGATCCGCCAGACCAGCTCGCTGTACAGGCCGGGTGACAGGTCGAGGTCCGGTTCGACGCCGCGATGACGCCGAGTGGTCCGGGTTGGGTCCGGCCGCGCATACGACCGTGCGTCGACCGAGGCGATCGCGCCCCGCGTGGCGGCCGTATCCGGATCGGCGGTCAGGTCCGACAACCACCAGACTCGGTGCGGTCCAATGCCCAGATCGGGCCGCACCAGCTCCGGATACCACGCGAAGGTGATGTGCCCGGGGTCGCCCTGGCGAACGCCGGTGCCCATGTGCGAAATCGGATCGTCGAACTCGTCCTCCAGCACCCAGGTGATGTGGTCCTCGAACGGATAGACGGTGAACCGATAGCGGTAGCCGAGCCGGTCGAGTTCAAACACCTGCATCAAGACCGACGTGATGGGCACAAACTGGTCGAGCACGCCGTGGGCAATGACGAACGGAAGCCACCGTCCGTTGACGAGCAGTCGCCAGGTGTCGCCCTCGCGGGCGCAATGCGAGTCCGGGTCGAGGTCGCCCGGGATGCCGACGTCGGGCAGCAGGCGCACCCCGCAGGTCGGCGGGCCGGCCAGCACTACCGCCTGTGCGAACACCTCCGGATAGGTCAGCCCGAGCTTGTAGGCCGCGTAGCCGCCCATCGAGTAGCCCGAGATCACGGTGCGGTTGGGGTCGGTACCCAACTGTTCGGCCACCCGCGCCCAGACCTCCCACACGTCGAGTTCGCCCTCGTCGAAGTACCAGCACGACGGACCGCGGGCCAGCGGTGTGACCACCACCGAGTCCCGGTCGTCGCAGACCTGGTGCAGCAGGCGCGGGTCGATGGCGGCGAACTGGTTCTGGCCCAACGCAAGTGAGTGCAGCAGCAGCGTCAGCGGCAGCTTGCGCCCAGGCGCGTAGGTCGCCGGCAGGCACACCGAGTAGGGCTGCACTCGGCCGAGGAACTGCGGCTCGGTGCTCAGGATGTCGGCCTCGGCAACGCCCTGCCCCAGCTCGATCGAGGAGACGTACCACCGGGTCGAAGTGCCTCTGATGACGGGCTCATCGGTGGTGATGCGTTCGGCAAACTGGTCCCACGGGATCGCCAGCGAGAACTCGGACACGTCGCCGTCGGTCAGCGCGGCCGCCTGCGCCTGATCGGACCAGAAGTTCAGATGTGCCTTTTCCTGCTCGTGAGTGCGGAAGGCGACGTTGTACACGTTCGGCTGCCGCGGGAGCGCTCCGCGGATGAAGGGAACCTCAGCGAACCCGTCGCCGTCGTCGTTCGCCAGCCCGGCCGCCAGCCGAACCGTCCAGGTCCCGGTGGGCTCCACCACTGAGCGCGGGAGCCGGGCGAGGAAGGACCGCGACGCGGTGTCGACGGTGTGCTCGACCGGAGTCGACGCGTCCGTCGTGAGGTCGATCAGCCGCGCGCCCGCAGCGGAGACGAGTAGCGCCAGGTCGATGCCGGCTGAGCTGACACCCGCGTTGGCCGGCCACTCGGACGCGGGTGCTTGGCCGCGGTCGGTGTCGAATGTGAACAGAGCGATCGGGACGGACGGGTCGAGCAGTGTGTTCCAGTCGACCCGCCACCACGTGTGGGTCTCGGTCAGCCCGACGGCGACGCGGAAGATGTCGGCGCCGTTGCGGGCGGCGGACCCGCGCGGGTAGACGTACGTGCCGCGCGGGGGCACCAGCCCGCCGGTCGGGATGTCGACGGGCACGCCCGTCGCCCCGTGGTCGTCGTAGAGGAAGTCGGTCCAGAACAGTGCGCCGCCGGCGAACCGGCCGGTGCCGCAGGTGCGCGGGAACTCCTCGCCAAACGGCCATCCGGCGGGTGCCGGGAGCCGGGGCTCGGGCCGCAGCGCCGCCGCCGGCACCCCTTCGGGCATCCCATCGATCACCACCAGCTCAGAAGGCGGCGCAGGTGGCGCCGGTGTGACCGCCTGCAGCACCGCGTCGGCGACCCCTAGCCCGACGCGGATCGGCAGGAGCGCTATGTCGAGCAATGACATGACCACAACCTATGGGGCTGGTGGCCTGATCGGTGGTGGATTGTCGGTTTGTCGCGTTTCGGGCGGCCTAAATGTGAGTGAACTCTTCGTCGCCGACGCTAACGGTGTCCAAATACATTGGCAGAGGTACCCTTTCACGCTGTCGGCGGCTTCCTCATGAGCGCTCGAAGTGCTGATAGTCCTTCGGTGTTCGCCAGTGACCGCCCCAGCGCCAACCACGATCGGTGAATACGCGGACGGCCGGGTCGCCGTCGTGCAGGAGTCCCGGGTCATTGCGGCTGCGGTCCAGGTATGGCGCGGCGTTCCTGGGTTGGAATGCGCCCGTGCGATCAATGTACGGATTGAGCAGTGGGTTGAGGTCGATGGCTCGACCGTAGGCGTGCTCAGACCATCGGCCGGTTCCGGGGATGTCTCTGCAGTTGAACGCCGAGGTGTTGTTGTCTTGCATGGATAACTCGTCGTCGGCGGCCGGGTAGTGGTCGACCGTGCGGATCTTCTCGATGGGGTAGCGCTGTTGGTGAAGTTGCTCGAAGACCGCGATCACCTCCGCCACCAGGTCTTCGTGCACGATCAGTTCGCCGCGGTGGGTCAGGCCGTCGAAACCGATGTGGTCGATCTCGACCCGCCGCAGCCGCCCCGGTTCGACTGGGCAACCCGGTCGCCAGCTCGCGCCGAGTTCGGCGGCGGTGACCGGGTGAACGGTCGCAGGGGCAGGGGGAGGGGCTGGCGGGGCAGGGGCTGGCGGCGTACTGGCGGCCGGCGGCCGCGCGGGGGCAGACGGGGAGGGCCCGGCGACAGACGGTGGTGATGTGGTCGCAGGCGGCGTTGGCGAAGGGGAGCATTGCAGAAGAACGGCACCGACAGCGGCCACCACTGCCAGTGCGATTTGCCTGAGAACGTCGATCGGCGACGAGCCTTTACCGCTTGTTTTCATCCCAAAACACCGCTGCAACTTGCGGTTTCACTGGACATGTCCAGGTGCAGCCCACGCTACCCGCAGACAACAACGCTGGTGTCTGACCGCGGGAATTCCTCGCGTGGCAACAGGGGCCGAAGGCTATCCGCGTATGCCAAGGAGAGTGAGGCGGCCGGAGGGGTTTGAGCCGACTCGACAGTCGCGAACCGCCATAAGTCGCGCGGTCAGCCGGACTCCCTAAACGAATAGCGAGGTTGGAAGAGTGATATCGCATGCGATACCACCCGCAGCTCACCTCACATTGCAACCGCTGTCCGCGTTGTGGCAATGAGAGCCCCCGCTGCACGTGCCGCAACCGCAGCCGCACGCAACGTGAGCCTGGGGCCGTGCCCGCGGGGCTGGCTCTTGAATGAGTCGGTCTCGGTCTCGGTCTGGACGGTCATGGTCTGGTCGTCGTGGCATATCAACTCCCTAGAACACTCACCCGGGATGCGTGGAGTGGGTGAGCACCTATTTCGCCTCTTCTGACGCACACAACGGTAACCCCGGCCGTCGGCCCAGTAGCTGGAATTGACGGTGCAGTTAGTGAGCGTGCGGTGCCTGGTTAGCAGCCGTTGTCATCGGTGGCCAATTTTCTGATCGACTCATCGCCGCCGACGGGACGAATCGTCCACAATGAGCAACGCTAGAGACGATCAGCGGAGGCGAGTCAGTGACCACACCGTCAGCAGTGCCCGGGTGGTATCCAGACCCCAGCGGCGCACCGCGTGCGGGATCCGACGTACCCGCTCAACACCGGCTTTCCAACAAAGATCGTGCCGTCCGGCTCGATATCGCAATCGCGGAGGAGATGGGCCTGGGCGGTCGCGTGGAATCACACACTCCAGACCAAGCCGTCATCGTGTACGGCGGCAACGACGTCCTTCTACACATCACATTTGCCGTCTCACTCTGTTCACGTGCGGGCTTTTCGTGTTCCCGTGGATCGTCTGGGCGAACACCGGCCCCGCGCGCGCCGAGTGGCGCTCCGCGTGGACCCATTCGGCAACCTCATCAAAAGTTGACGGCACGCATTCGACGAACGACGATGCGACCGGGTGCGCGCTACCCGATTACGTCCTCGACCAAGTCGTCGGTGGTCCATTCCCGTTGCGGCAGAACGTCTCTCAGTTGACGCAGCAGCACGGGTTGCTGCTTCCACTGCGCCACACCCTATCGACGACCGCTACGTGGCGGGAGTAAATCAAATGGCGCCCAGGTGATTTGCTTTGGCTGCCTCGGCGAACTCCGCGGCCGTGGGTATGCGCTGATCGCGGAATTTCACCGAAGCGGTCAAAACCGCGAGACGGCTCAGTGTGTCAACACGAAGGCTTCCATAGGCTGCTCGTGTCCGCGCAGGGTCAGTGTGCGCCGCGGTGCGTGCGCCACGAGCTCATCGGCGACTCCGTCCGCAATAATCAACTCCCCTCCGGCGGCGCCCTGTTGCATCCGGGCAGCGATGTTGACCGTGTCACCGAGGGCAGTGAAGTCCACCACCTCCCCGCCAACGTTGCCGACGTAGGCAGCGCCGGCGTTGACGGCCGCGCCCAACTTGAGCCAAGGCCCCTCGGCGGTGCCGTAGCCGACCGCGTGCATCAGCTCCATTCCCGCCTGAACCGCTCGACGACGATACTGGGGGCCGCTAATGCCCTTCACGAAGAACGCCATCACTTCGTCACCGATGAGCTTGTCGATCACCGCGTCGTGCCGCATGAGCGTGCGCGTTGCAGCGATGTAGAACCGGTTGAGCAACGCGGCGAAGTCTGCAGCCACGGCCCGCTCGCCGAGCGCGGAGGAACCGCGAACGTCGGCGAACAGGACCGCGATGTCGACCTCGGCTCCGCCCTTGGGAAGGGCATCGCAGCAGCGGGTGCACAGATTCGGGTTCTTGCGTGACGGCCTGAATCCCGCAGCGGCGAAAACCTGGCCGCCGAAGCCGCCGAACGGGTTATTGCACATCTTGCAGCGCGGCGCCGAAGGCAGGTAGCGAAACACGCGCCGCGCTCTGACCAGAGGAGCGTGACCGTCTGTGAGCACCTTGTCCCACTCCTCCGACGACGGCTCTCCCGTTGGCCCGGCTGGGCCGGCTATGCGATCGTTCATGTCGCCCTCCACCTTCGTCTTCGTCAGACGGGCTTCATGGTCGCGCGGCGGTATCGAGCGGGAAGCCCGTCAGACCCCGATCGATGGCCGCGAGACTCGCCTGCGTGCGGTTGTTGACGCCCAGCTTGGTGTAGACACTCTCGACGTGGTTGCCCGCCGTTTTCTCTGCGATGTACAGCTCGGCGGCGATTTCACGGTTCGACCGGCCTTGCGCGATCAGCCGGAGGACCTCGACCTCCCGATTGGTGAGCCCCGCCGGCCAGGGCATCCGCCGCGATGCCCGATGCCCCGCCGTCGCCAATACGGCCTCCACCGACTCGGCGTCGAGGCGTCCGGCGCGAGCTTCGTCGCGCAGCTGATCGGCAGCGCCGCGAGGATCCAACGCCGGCCGATGTGGACGCGGCTCGAGCAGTCGGCGATATGCCACCGCGGAGGCGAGTAACCGGTCCTGTGGGGTCAATTCCGCGCCGGCGATCCCTCGGGGAAAGCCGGACCCGTCGATCCGTTCCCGGTGCTTGGTCGCGAGGGCCGCCACCGATTCCAAGCCGTTGACCCGGCTCAGTATCCGGCCGGTCAGATACGGATACATCCGTACCCGCTCCCATTCAGCCGTGCTGAGCGGTCCCTTCTTCTCCCAGATCTGGTTGGACACACCCATTCTGCCGAGGCCGTGCACGAGGCCGGCACGGTAGAGACGTGTGATGTCCGCTGGCGACATGCCCAGGTGCCGTGCTGCCCCGGCCACCAGATCCGCGACGCCACGCGAATGCCCAAAGGTGCATGGGCATTTGAGATCGACGAAATCGGCCATGGCCCTGAGTAACTCGTCGAGCTCATCACCGTTGAGGGTTCGGTCACGATCCGGTGCCTGCGCCAACGCTTCGGTCCAGACATCCATTTCGAGCAACCCGTCCACGATCGCGGCCGTGTCGCTCTCGAACACCTCCACCACAGCCGGGCTGAACTGGGTGCCACGCCGGGAACGGAGAACCTCGGCCGCGCGCTCGAGCCCACCCGTCCGCAGGTGCACCTCAACGACGTCTGCGACGTGCACGATGTGGATCTCGACCGGAATATCCTCTCCGCGAGCACCATTCGGCAATCCCTGGCCGTTCCAGCGCTCGAACATGTAGGCCAGCGCCTCCCCGACCTGTCTGTCCAAGCCCATCCGATCGGAAAGAACCCCGGCAGAACTGCAATGCGAATGGATCAGCGTGGCGACCTGGCTACGGGCTGTGACCAGAAAGGCAGCCGAACGGACACCCCGCTCCCAACCCGGCAATCCCCGTCCCACGTGACTCATCATCAGACGCAGGAACGGCAGCCCGGTCATGTCCACCGCGTAGGTGTCGGCCCGGAAGGCGATGTCGTCGCCGAAGAGCTCCCAGAGCTCGTGGGAATCGGCATGGCAACCAATCCACCCCAGCAGATTGGCGTAGTACACCGTCGCCCGTTGTTGCGCGTCGAGGTCCATGCGCTCGGCGATCCGTGTCGCGATCAGCGAGGACCGAAGCATGTGTTCCATCGGCTGACCCAGACCGAGGTCGATCGCCAGCGATATCGCGGCCAGCAACTCGGCCTTGCGCGGACCTCGTCGCGAGCCGTCCGGCGTCCCGTTCGGGTGCACGCCGCCATTGTCCACCCGAAGTCGACGATGTCGGCGCGAAAGCTGGGACACCGGCCTGATGACCCGTGTGGGGGCCAGCGCGGTTGTCACTGCGCGTTCCCGGTGGTCATATCCATCGTGTAGCAGATCGCTGTTCCGTCCCAGAAATCGATCATGCCGCGATGATCGACCTGACGGCCGCGTCACGGCATGAGGTATCCACCCCATCTTTCGCAATTAATCTCGGCAGCCCCGCGCTGATCGATGCGATTTCCCCCTACTTGGCCGAAACGAGCCCGCGCCGGAACTAGCGGCGTGGCCCGCGGCCGAACTCGGACTTGACCGCCGCGCGGACGTCGTCGATCGCCTCGCGCGTACCCGCCTCCTTACAGGTCGCCGAGGTCCTCGGGCACGTCGACGGCGGTGTTGACGTACACGACCTGGTCGGTCACCTCGGTGCCGACCTGGTTCTTGGTGTTGGCGGCGTTGAGGGCCCAGTCGTAGCTGCAGCGTCCGGACGCCAGCGATCCGCGCGAGCCGTTGACGGTCTCGCTCATCGACCGCCAGCGCTCGTCGACGATCTGCTCGACGACCGGTGCCGCCCTGCGCAGCCCGGCCAGCGTGGAGTCCTCCAGCGCGCGCCAGTCGAAGCCCCTGCGCACGCTCAGGCCGATGGTGCCCAGGTTCTGCACGAAGGGGTCTTTGACGTCGGAATGGGCAGCATGCGCTGCGGGGTTCGATTCACTTCGCCGCCGCGCTCAGCTTGTCCATCCCATTCGCCCAGCGATCGAAAAGCGCTGAAGATTGGTCGATTTCGTCCATCGACAGCATCACCATCGCAGCGTCGCCCTCGTCGAGACTGTCCGCCAACCCTCCGAACGACGTGATGAAGGCGTCGATGAGGGCGATCGCATCGGCGTGTACCGCCGCCACCATCTCGGACCTAGGCTGCTCGGCCTCGGCGTCCGCTTTCAACACGGTCAGCGGCTCAACGATCTCGGAACGGATGCGCTGGCTCAGAGTTGACGGGTCGCCGGTCATAAGCTGCGGCATCATTTCCTCGAACGTGGAGTATGCCTGCAGGACACCATCGGTAACGTCTTTCCCGGTGCCGACGAGGTACTCGCGTGCCGCCAGGCCATCGGGTGTCGTCGGCACCAGGTCTCCAAAGATCAGGTCTTCCTTCGTAACCGGGGAGGCGTCCGCGGTGACAGCGACTGCACCCGTACACGCGACCAGCGCTATCGTCGCCGCGACAACGGCCGTCCAGCCGACACCGCTGCTAAACATGCGCGGGATCAGTGCTAGTGGGGCGATTGCCGCCACCAGCAGGAACGAGAGGCCGAGGATGTCCGGCGTGATCCCCGCAAGAAGCTTGATGTTGTTCGGCCCGGCGTCGACGGCGTTGAGCACCACAAACCCGACCATGAAGGTGCACACGGCGACCGGTCCCGCGAGTGTTGAGAGCGCGAGGCCACGACGGGGAACGCACACCATCAAGGCGAGGGCCGCCGCCGCCCCGGCGACCGCGCCGCACCACGCCGTCACCTCAATGAGGGCGATTGCCGAGGTCGCGTCCAGGGCGTTCGGCGTCGAGAGTCGATACAGCGCGTAAGGGACAACGGCGCACACGCCACAGACCGCTCCGACCAGCAGCGGCCGGGCGAGGGTCCCGCTCACGGTCGACCACGGCGGACGCATCGGGGTTGACGCATCGAATAGCCACGCCGGCGCCAGTGTTCCGGGTCGCGTGACGACGACAGCGACGAGCGTCATGGCAGCAGCCGCGGCCATTGCCAGGTTCACGGGCCAGCTGTCGAGCTCGCCCGCGAGTGTTCGTCGGGTGAACGCCCAATTCCCCACATCCAGTGCCAGCTGAAGTTGGAAGGAGAGGTACAGGGCGGCGAAGTAGAGGAGACTCGCGACAACGACGCCGGGCATCCACGCCCACAGCGGAGACCGCAGTTGCGATGCGGCGTCGGCCGACACCTCGGCCAGGCTGTACACGATCGCGGTGGCGGCCAGTCCGGCGAGTGCCGGGATGATCAGCCACGCAGGTTGGTCGAGTCCTCCCCGCAGCCCCGTGGTGGTGTTCGCCAGGGACGCCACCTGACCGAGCACCAGTCCGACGGCGACGCCGGCCGCCGGCACCCAGGGCGAAGGCCGGTCGGACACTGCACGATCGACGGCGACCGCGCGCCAGATGCCGATGCCGACGGTGCCGCCCAACAGCACCCCGCCGATGCCCGTCGCCACCAGGCTCTGGTACGGCCCGAATGGATTCGCCGTGGACAGCGCCGTGACCACCGCCTCGACGAGGGGGATCGCCGAAGCCGCGAGAAACGCCGGCGCCAGCCCGTCGAGGAACTTGACCGCCGCTGCGCACTGGGGACGGGCCAGTACTTCGGCTCGGGCTGCCGGCGTTGGGTGATGTGCTTTCAGCCGCCGCCACCACACCTGCGGCGGTGGGCGCAGCCGGCCGACAAGAGCGGTCATCGTGCGCGGATCGCGCATCAGGATCGCCGCTCGCAGGTCCGCCTCGTGCTCACGTGACCGCAGAAGCGCGATCGAGATCATCCACACCGTGACGGCGAGAATCGCTGCCCGCCAAGCATAGTCGGGAAATAGGCCGAACTCAGCCGTCGCGGCGCCCACCATGAGGGGCAGCGCCAATGTGGGGACGACGGCGTACATGACACCGCGGGTCAGCCACGCCAGTCCAACGTCGCGATTACACAGGTGAGCGAGTTCATGTGCAACCAGCGGATCGAATAGTGTGCGGTTGCTCCACCGAACGGCGACGGCGCGTGGCAATGCGATCCGGTGACGGCGTGGCGAGCCGTAGCTGAACGCGTCTAGTTGCTTGGCGGCGCCGAGCATCACTGTGGGGGGATGGCGAAGTCCGGCACGCTGCGCGAGCTCGTCGACACGGCCACCGGCCGCCGCCAGCTTCGGGCCGATCGGTTGCAGGCGCCGCCGCCGCTCGATGATCGGGGGTGCGAGAAACAGCACACTCATTCCTGCGAGCATGACGAGGATCGCACTGACGAGTGAGTAGGCTGCCCGGTTGTATTGGGCGCTCGCATAGCAACTTGCGGCGGTGTCGTGGACGGCGAGCTGCTCTCGGGCATCATCGAGTGACGGCGTGTAACCGGCCTGTTCTAAACAACTTTCGATGATCTGCACATACTGCTCACCGCGCAGCAGGCCGTGTAACCAATCGCCGACGAACAGGCCGGACGCGAGCATGGCCGCCAGGATCACGACGAACCGGGTCGTGGTGGGGGAGGGGAACGCGTGCAGAGCGACCCGCGGGGCGCCAGGTGTGGGGATTTGGGACGGCCAGGTGCTGTTTGCGACGGACACAGCCTCTCACCGGGCCGTGATCAGGGCTCCCGCCGTCGAGTCGGCGATGAGCGCGGCCCTCGCCGGCTCCAACCCGGCGGCAAGCGCCTTCTGGTAGGCGACCGCCCGGACCTGGCGGGCTTGATCGGCGGTCAGTGCGGTCGGCCGAGATGCGGGCCCTGCTTTGTCCGCGCCGCGGAACAGTCGGCGCAAGTACGACACCACCGACGGTGAGGATTCCTTGACCGCTGCCTCGACGACAGCACCGGCCAGCCACTGCATGACTGATTGCGCGACCGCAATCACCACCGGGGTGAGCATTGCGAGTTCCAGGCCGGACCCGAGTGACTCGTCGCGACGCTTGGGGTCAAGCAGCGCCTGTGGGTCCGCGTAGTACTCCTGGGCGGTCTCGTCGTAGAGCACGAGTTCTTCGGGTGCGACCTGGTTGACGACCTGTTGGGCCAGTTCGTCAGTCAGAATCCGCATGGATTGCTCATCGACTGGGAGCGGTTGAGACGTCATCAAATGCCTCCGTTCGGGTCGTGAGGTGCACAAATCAGTGAACCCATGGGTAGACCCGGGGCCAAGAGTAGTCCGGTACTCGATTAGCTTGCGGGTGTGCGGACGACCGCATCGGAGGTATCGAGTCCGACACCCGATCCGGTCTGAAACCCGTTATGCGCTAAGAAACCTCATCGGAAGCGGAACCCAACCGTGCCACGGCTACACCAGGTCTCGCCGCTGCCGTCCGTTGATGATCGTGGTCTGGGCGTCCTCGTGCGCGAAACCGTCGACTGTTTCGGCGAATTGAATGCGGTATCGCGTCCGCCGAGCCCACGCAAAACTGCAGCAGGCTGTCACTCTTCGCGGGACACCACGTGGCGCATCTTCATGACGTCGTCCTCCTTACAGGTCGCCGAGGTCGTCGGGCACGTCGACGGCGTGCTCCTGGAGCGCGTTCAGGGGCACCACGTCGAGGGTGCGCTCGTGGGTGGAGGCCAGCACCACCGGGGCGGCGCAGCCTTCGCGGTGGGCCCGGAGCCAGTTCGCGGCGGTGACGCACCAGCGATCGCCTGGCAGGAGACCGGGGAACCGGTACTCGGGTACCGGTGTCGACAGGTCGTTGCCGATGGAGCGCTGGTGCTCCAGGAACTCGGCGGTTACGACGGCGCAGATGGTGTGCCGGCCGAGGTCCTCGGGCCCGGTCGAGCAGCAGCCGTCGCGGTAGAAGCCGGTGAGCGGGTCGGTGCCGCACGGTTCCAGCGGGCCGCCCAGCACGTTGCGATCGGGCATCGGCCCAGTATCCTCCTCGCCGGATGCGAGGCTGTCGCGATGCACGTCCCCTTGGTTGTGAGCGGACGCCGGCCAGCCGCATCGCGGTGCCGCCCCGAGAGTCGGCGTCGTCCAATACGTTTGCGATCCCTGTTGCGGTTCGCCCTGCTGTCAGGTGTCGTTCGGGCCGACGCGGGTCAGCAGCTCGACGCCGTTGCGCAGCCCGTCCAGCCACTCCACCAGGGGCCTTATGCCCGTCAGCTTGTCGGCGACGGATGAGAGCCGGTCCGTCATCCCGGTCACGTAATCCCTCATCGGCAGGCGTCGCGAAAAGGGCCGCTAACTGGTGAAGCGGTGTGAGTTGTCGGAGCGCAAGTATGCGGATCTCGATTCGCTTGCCATGATGGGCACATGGCCGAGCGTGACCGCGACGAATCCGGCCGACCCCGCAGCACCCGCCCGCGCGACGCTCTCGGCCGACCACTTCCGCAAGGCAGTGAGGGCGTTCCACGCATCCCGGATGACCTCGAGCTGCCGCCAGCCGAAACCCTCGCGTATGCCCAGGATCTGCTGGACCGGGGCTTGGCATTCAACGCGCACGAGGTGCTCGAGGCCGCATGGAAGAACGGCCCGGACGATGAGCGGATGCTGTGGCAAGGCCTGGCCCAACTCGCTGTCGGCATCACCCACATCCAGCGTGGCAACGTCAAGGGTGCAATCACCCTGCTCCGCCGCGCGTCGGCCCGACTTGCCCACGACGAGCGACCGGCACCATACGCCATCGACGCCGCCAATTTGGTCGACTACGCTGATGCGCTGATCGACGACCTCACGGCGGGCGCCGAGATCACGCCGAAGCGCCTGCGACCCCATCTGGTTGCCGTACTACCCCAATAGCTTTCAGGTGCCGTCGCCTACAAATGCCACTTAATTTGAGCCGGACCACCCCGCTACAGGCGCTGAGCTCATTCAACCGCGCCACACCGTGGCTGCGGTCGGTTCGCGTTGGTTTGCGCTGCTGCCGATGCTCTGCGCAGGCTATGAAGGCGCCAGCGTGATCGTGACCACTAACGAATCCTCCGGTGAATGCTCCACTCCCGCAAAGGATCATCACCGGCCAGTCGGTAATCCGATCGCTCTGCCGAGATCAGGCTCTACGTTCGTTTGGTGCAGAAAAGGGGGTGTCCACCGAGCGCAAACCAGCGCCGGGCTGCAGGGTGCAGCCGTTGGGCGTGATGCGTTATCTGCCGGTGGCGACCGGCGCGTATGTCGAGCGTTATCTGCCCGACGGGTTCACCCGGCGTGCGGCAGCAGATGCACCTTCACTGGCCTGGAATCGCGATGACGTGCTGCAGGACATGTTGGTGCGCAAGTCGTTTGGTCGCGCCATCTCCAGGCCGACACATTTCGTTCCGACCGCGGAGGGGTTCGCAAGTGCGGTACGTGCGGACCTGGCCTGGGGCATGTTTCCCGAGCAGCTCGCCGCTGCTGAACTTGAGAACGGGTCGTTCGTGCGGATAGCCGGCGTGCAGGTCGATGTGCCGCTTTTCTGGCAGTGCTGGAAGTTGGACAGCCCGACGGTCGCGCGTATCACTCAAGCAGTCTGGTCAGCCGCCGCCGATCTGAGGCGTCGCCCGACGTAGCTGCTCCCGGGCTTGGTAATCGGCCGCTGCCGGATGCCAGTCATCCGCCACCTGCCCGCCAACTGTCGGCCGTCCATATCGTTACATTAGCAGTTCTAATGTCAAACAAGAATTATTAGCTGTACTGATGGATCTGCCTACCCTAACGTCGATGGCACAGGGTCCGAACCGCGACCTTCGCGCCACGGCTCGAACAGAACAGAAGACAGAAAGAAGAAAGGCACCACAATGAAGAAGTTCGGACTTGCCACCATCGCCGCTAGCGGGCTGGTCGCCGCCATCCTCGGCCTGGCCGCCCCCGCGCAGGCCGCCGTCTCTGCCGGCGATGCGCCGACCGTGTTGGCGTCGGTAACCGACATCCCCACCGGCATCGACCATCACGCGTGGCTCGATGACATCCGCCCGCACGTCAACGTCCCGCACGTCGACACCAGCGTGCACCAAAGCCCGCCGGTCGACACCAGCGTGCAGCAAAGCCGTTGAACCCCACCTTCACAACACAGAGGGGCACCCAGCACGGGTGCCCCACTGTCGTTGCCAACACGACCCAACCCAGGATCGAACCCGAAAAACAAAGGATCTCCAAACCAACGGACCGATATCGGACCGCGCCGACCGACACCCACGCGTGTCGGTGAAACCAGCTCCGATGACGCGGGAACCGACGTTCACACCGCACACGCGCCGCCTGAACGGGGCTGTCCATTTAACGGTGGATCCGACCTTGGCATTGGTTAGTTGGCGGTCGGGGTGATCCGGCCGTTGAAGGTGATCGCAAACGCGTTGAGCGCCGGCTTCCACCTCATTGCCCATCGTGCCTTACCTCGTCCGGTGGGGTCCTTGCAGGTCGGCCGAGGTCGCCGGGCACGTCGACGGCGTGTTCTCGGAGCGCGTTCAGGGGGCATCACGTCGAGGGTGCGCTCGTGGGTGGAGGCCAGCATCACCGGGGCGGCGTAGCCTTCGCGGTGGGCCTGGAGCCAATCCGCCATTGACCGATACGTTAGCGGTGACTAACGTATCGACGTGTGCTCGACATGCTGGAAGTCGCAGCAGAGCCAACCCGGCGCCGGCTGTTGCAGCTGCTGGCCTCGGGCGAACGCACCGTCACCCAGCTCGCGTCGCAGTTTCCGGTCACCCGTTCGGCGATCTCGCAGCATCTCGCGATCCTCGCCGAGGTCGGTCTGGTCGGGGCCCGCAAGCAGGGACGTCAACGGTATTACCGGCTCGAGGAAGACGGGGTGCTGCGGTTGCGCGCGCTCTTCGAGTCGTTCTGGAGCGACGAACTCGACCGCCTCGTCGCCGACGCCACCCAGCCGCCATCGTGAAAAGGAGCCTTGGCCATGCCGTTTGAGAAAGCCGTGGTCGTGCCGCTGGATCCGGCCGCCACATTCGCGCTCATCACCCAGCCGGAAAGGCTGCGGCGCTGGATGACCGTACCCGCGCGCGTGGACCTGCGCGCCGGGGGCGAATACCGATGGACGGTGACGCCGGGGCACATCGCGGCGGGGACGGTCGTCGACGTGGACCCGGGCAAGCGGGTGACCTTCACCTGGGGGTGGGAGGGCGCGGCGATCCGCAGCCGGGTGCTTCCACCGTGATGGTCACGTTGACGCCGGTCGACGGTGGCACCGAGGTAAGGCTGGTGCACGACGGCCTCACCGACGAGCAGGCCGCCCGGCACGCCGAGGGGTGGAATCACTACCTCGACCGACTGGTGGCCGCGGCCGAGCGGGGCGATGCCGGTCCCGACGAATGGGCGGCGGCACCCGATCCGCTCGACGAATTATCCAGCGCTGAAGCGACATTGGCGGTTCTGCAGCATGTGCTGCGTGGTCTTAACGCCTCGGACCTGTCCAAGCAGACGACGTGTACCGAATACGATGTTTCGCAGCTGGCCGATCATCTGATGACCGCGATCACGAGGATCGGCGCAAACGGGGGTGCGCAGATGCCGCCCCGCGATCAGGACGCGCCGCTGGAGACCCAGGTGGCCGATGCGGCCCAGGCGGCTCTGGAGGCCTGGCGTCGGAGGGGCTTGGAGGGTACGGTCGAGCTGGCGTCGACTCAGATGCCCGCGGTGTTCGCGGTCGGCGTCCTGTCCATCGAATTCTTAGTCCACGCTTGGGATTTCGCAATGGCCGCCGATCGACATGTTGGTGCCTCCGAGCCGGTGTCCGACTACGTGCAGGGGCTGGCCAGCAAGATCATCAGCCCGCAGATACGTGTCGGCGGGAGGTTTGAGGATCCTGTCACGCCCCCGGCCGACGCCGGCATCCTCGATCGGCTCATCGCTTATACCGGCCGCAACCCGGTCGTTGCCCAACTCTCCACCAATTAACGAAAGGTTCATCATGGCAAAGAAAACCGAGTACGCGCAGGGCACGCCGAGCTGGGTGGATCTGCAGACCACCGATCAGAACGCGGCCAAACAGTTCTACTCGTCGCTGCTCGGCTGGAGCTACGACGACCAGCCGATGCCGGGGGATGGCGCGGTGTATTCCATGGCGACGCTGAACGGGGAAACGGTGGCGGCGATCGCGCCGATGCCGCCGGGTGCACCGGAGGGCAGGCCGCCGATGTGGAACACCTACCTCGCGGTGGACAACGTCGATGCGGCCGTTGACAAGGTTGGCTCCGCGGGTGGGCAGGTGCTGATGCAGGCGTTCGACATTGGGGATGCCGGCCGGATGGCGTTCGTGGCCGATCCGACCGGCGCCGCGGTGGCGTTGTGGCAGGCCAATCAGCACATCGGCGCCACGCTGGTCAACGAGCCCGGGGCACTCATCTGGAACGAATTGATCACGGACAAGCCGGATTCGGCGTTGGCGTTCTATGAAGCCGTGGTCGGCCTGACCCACTCAACCGTGGAGATGGCTCCAGGCGAGAACTACCACATGCTCAAGGTCGGGACGGCGGACGTCGGCGGTTGTACGACACCGCCGATGGCGGGCGTGCCGAACCATTGGCATGTGTACTTCGCGGTGGAGGATGCCGACGCCACCGCGGCCAAGGCGGCCGCGGAGGGCGGGAACGTCGCCGTGGAGCCGTTCGACATCCCGACGGTTGGGCGGTCCGCCGTGTTGACAGACCCGCAGGGCGCGATGTTCAGCGTGCTGAAGCAGGCACCACAACAGTAGGAGGTCTCCAAGCGGTCAGGCGTGGTCGCTCTCGATGAGGGCGGCCGCGCCGACCAGACCAGCGTCGCCGCCGAGTTCGGCCGGGAGGACGCGCAGGCCGGTGAGGAAGTCCATGCTGACAAGCTTTCGGCTCTCACGCGTCGAATTCGGGAGTTGGAGTCGACAATGCCGCGTAGAGCCGAGGGCGACGGTCGGCCAGATAGGTGGTGGCTTGGCGTGACGCGGTCAGGAGCCGGTGATCGAGCTCGCAGAAGATCAGCTCCTCGTCACGCCCCGCTCGTGCCGCGTCGGAACCGTCTGGTGCTGCCACGCAGCTCAGTCCGCAGTACTCGATCCCATTCTCGTGACCGCAGTAGTTGGCGTACGCCACATACACCTGGTTCTCGTAGGCACGAGCCGGCACGATCGTTGTGGCAACCACATCGAACGGCACCATATTCGCGGTGGGGGCGACGATGAGATCGGCACCGTTGAGCGCGAGTTTCCGCGTATTCTCCGGGAATTCGACGTCATAGCAGATCAGCATTCCAACCCGCCATCCGTGCAGGTTGACCACGGCAGAGTCGGCATCCGATGCGCGGAACATCGAGTTGTCGAGATCGCCGAAAAGATGGGTCTTACGGTAGTTTGCGAGCGGGGTCCCGTCTGCAGTGAACAGCTGCGCCGAGTTGAAGATGGCATCCTCGGCACTACGTTCCGGGTATCCGCAAATGATCGCCACGTTGTTCGCGCTGGCGATCTCGGCCACGGCGTGCGCCGACGTGCCATCACTGGACTCTGCCAGCTGACGAACCGCGTCGATCCCGATGTTGTATCCGGTCAAGTACATCTCGGGGCAAATCAGCAGGGTGACGCCCTCCGCCGAAGCTTGTTCCGCGACGCGTGCCAGCCGCTCGAGATTCCGATCGACCTGCGCCGGACCGGGTACGCATTGATAGATCGCGATTCGCATCAGAATGACACCGCTGGACGTCAGTCGGGCAGTTCCAAGGGTTTCGGTAGCGATAAGTTTACTCGGAGTGGCTATCGCCTTCGGTCTGACCGTACTCACGGGTGTCTACGCGATCGGCACGATCTCCGGCGGGCATTTCAATCTCGCGGTCACGCTGGGCGCGCCCTTGCGAAACGGGTGGAGTGGAAAGCTCTGCCGGCCTACTGGAGTGTTCAGGTGATCGGTGGTTTACTCGCTGGCCTGGTGATCTACCTCATCGCCAAGGGCAAGGACGGCTTCAGCGCCACCGGCACCATGGCGGCCAACGGATTTGGCGCGCACGCTCCTGGCGGCTACTCACTGTCGGCAGGCATCGGACTGCTCTCGGGTGGCTACGGCCGCGAGGAGCTCGAGCGGTCGGGCGCATACCGCGTCTACGCCGACCCGGCCGAGATGCTGACCCGGCTGGAGGAGGTCGGTGTCCGGCCTATCCGCTGACCGTCGGCAGCGACCGCGGTGGTTGCGTCGCAGGTGCAGCACGTGTCGATCACGGTTGTGTGAGGGCGCGTGTCGTCGGGAAACGGAAGCGTTCAACTTGCCGCAGCCTTGGCGCTATGGCCGATGCCTCGAACGTGCGGCACGACACCATCGTGGTGCCCGAGAAGACGAGCCCGGCCCGAGTAAGGTGTTACAGCTACCAGGTGATACCGCCTGGCGGCGCGGCTACCGATACGGCCGGCTGACTGCAGCGCCGGTGCGTCGTGGATGTATTCCCCAGAGCCCGTGCCGCACACCCTCACAAAGCAATGCCGTGCAACAGAATTCTTTAGGGCCCAGCCGCCGCGCCTCAGCCGTTTTCTGGAAGCGCGGCAGGATCTGAACAATCCCGCCGCATGACGCGTAAGGACTGGACAGAGCAAGTAGGGTTATTCTCGCAGGGCAAGCGGGAGCCCACGTCGACGTGACCCGCCGGAAGTGGTCGGCGGCAATGGGTGGAAGGTCGTTAACGGCTTGCGTGGGACGCGCTCCCCGCCGAGAGCCGAATATGCCTAGCAAATGTGTTGGAGGCGCGGTGGAGATCGTACTTGGTGTGTCGATGACACCCACGACGGTCAGCATCGCACTCGTTGAGGGCGAAAAGGCCGACGGTGTCATCGTCGAGCACGACGTCTTCGACATCACCACCATCGACGGCTCGGCAACGTCGAGCGCATGCGATCACGTTATCGCCGCGATCCTGGGTACCCAGGAGGGCGCGATCGCCGCCGGGCACCATCTGGTGTCGACCGGGGTGACCTGGACTGACCACGCCGACGCGGCCGCGCTGCGGGAGGCGTTGGTCGCCCGCGGCATCGACGATGTGCTGCTGGTTTCGGAGCTGCACGCCGCCGCGGCGCTCGCCCAGGCGGTCGGCCGGGCGGTGGGCTACGACAAGACCGCACTGATGTTCGTCGAGCGCGACACCGCGACGCTGGCGGTCGTCGAGACCGTCGACGGCTCGGTCGTGAAGGTACTGAGCCAAAGTCTGCCCGGTGAGGACGCAATCGCCGTGGTGGCCGAGATGGTCACCGATCTGGACGTCCAGGATTCAGTGGCCCAGGGCCTGTTCGTCGTCGGCTCCGGTGTGGACGTCACCGCGGTCAAGGCACATTTGCAGGACCTTGTCTCGGTGCCGGTGATCGCCCCTGAAGAACCCCGGTTGGCGTTGGCGCGCGGCGCTGCGCTGGCGTCGGCGACTGCGCCGCGATACGACACAACCACCGTCGGCCTGGCCTACTCGCAAGTTCCCGACGAGACCACGGTCTACCCGCTGGCCGTGGCCGGTGACGCCACCACGTTCCTTGGCCACGCCGACGCATCCCCGGACACCGCCGACATCGCGTCGGACCCCGACAACGTGCCGGAACGCAGCAAGCCGTTCCTATTAATGGGCGGCTCGCTGACCGCCGTCTTCGTAGCGGGAGTGACGGCCCTGGTCATCGCGATGGCGGTCAACATTCAACCAACCGTCGACCGGGGCCCGGGCGAGACGCAGCTGCTTCCGGACGCTGTGGCGCCGCCTCCGGCCGTGCAGAGTGCGCCCGCCGCGCCGCCGCCGGCGCCCAAGACGGTCCCAGGACCCGCCCCGTCGGCGCTACCACCGGCGCCCACCGCGACGGTAGAGCTCATGGCTCCGCCCGCCCCGGCGCCGCCAGTAGTCGTGCGCAACGCTGCACCCGCCCGGGCGGCCCCACCCGCGCCGGCTGCTCCGCCGCCCGTTGTGGCTCCGCCGGTGATACCACCGCCGCCGATCATCCAGTTGCCCATACCGGGGCTTCCCCCAATTGTGCTGTCGCCCCCTAATTTCAACCCGCGGCTGCAAAGCCCGCCGTGGCACCCGGCTCCGAAGAAGCCGCCGGGGTTCCCGGCTCCGAAGAAGCCGAAGAAGCCGTGGTTCCACTGACGGTTCCCGGCATTCGGATGACGACGACGGTGAGTGGGGTGGAATTAGCTGGACTTATGGCGAGCCGGGCGGGTAATACCCGGAGAATGACGGGGAGCCGCAAGGTGCCGGATCGCGATCGGTAACGATCGCGGTGATCGACACGCTCAGCCGGCCACCGGGCATTCGCCGAGCAGCGACGTGGTCAGCATGATGCGGCCCAGCGCCACCCAGGCGGCGCCGTAATAGGTCGGAGACCGCTGCTCCAGTTGCGCCGCCGCGTCAAGGCGCTCGACGGCGCCGTCGGGATTGCCGGCGCTCTGTTCGGTGGCCGCGGCGGCGACCAGGGCAACGGGATGCTGCCAATTGCCGTCAGCCGACCCATCCAGGTTGCGCCACGCGGGAACTTCACCCGGCGCTGTGAGGAGGGGGCGCATTGCACCCGCGACGGCTCGGTCCTCTCGATCGCAGGATTCTGCGAACCGGACTGGTAGGCGCGCGGCGTCGAGACCGAAACGTATGGGCCCCCCGGTGGGGGGTGGGCTGGGCAGGGCATGGCCGACTTCACTGACGGTGGCCCAGTCGGGCGGCAGCATCCCGGTCCCGACGAGCTGCCAGCCCAGGACCCGTTGGGTGCGGGTGATGTCCGTCCACCGCCGGTCGGCCGATGCCTCGAAGAGTTCCCATTCGGCGCGAGGACTGAAGTACCCCGGGTTGACGACGTACGGTGCCGTCCTCGCCCAGTTTCCGCCGACCAGCACGCGCCCCGATCCGGCCACCCACGTACCTGGCGGATTCACATCGCTCGGAGGGGCGGACCCGGTGCCGACGGAGACCGTCTCGGTCTCCAGGATCGCCACGCCCAGCCGTCTGCCGTCCTTGGTGAGCTCCGGCGCATTGAAGCGTCGGCCGGCCAACACCAACGACCGCGCCGCATCGAGATCGGCATCCGCTGCGCTGCTGACATCGGTGACCTTGTTATCGGCCCACCGCCAGGCCAGCAGGCCGTCGGCGCGGCGCAGATAAGTCTTCGTCCACTTCCATATCGACCGGAACCGAGTCTCGTCACCGACCGCCACAGCGATGAGCATCCCGTAGGCCTGTCCCTCGCTTACGACGTCGCCGCCCTCGTCACGTCGCACGACCCGCCCGTCGGGTTCGACGTACTCATCCAGGAACTTCTGGCCGGCGATACGCGCCGTCTCCTCCCGCAGGCCGGCGATGTCGGCCGGATCCAGCCGCGGATCGATGGCGTTCGCGATCCACCAGCCCGCGCCGACCATCAACACCAGCACGAGCGCAATCGCCGACGCGGTGCCCAGTTGCCTCTTCATCTGGGCTCCCGCGGAACCGAAGGCTTAACGACCCCCCTCGGTACTCGCACAGTGGTGTCAACATCCAGATCTAAGCGCGCAGTGTTGTCAACCGGTCGTGTGCGGCGAACCGCCTCACGCCAGTGCGCCCGCACCGCCTGGTGCAGGCCAACATCGTTCAGCAGTCCCGCCCGCCGCGGCCGAACCGACGGCTTAACGGCCCACCTAGGTAGTTGCGCAGTGTCGTCGACATCCAGATCTAGTCGCTCAGTGTCGTCAGCCGGATGTGCGCGGCGAACCACCTCACCGCCGCGCCCCCGCACCGCCCCATGCAGTGCAACATCGTTCAGCCGTCTCGGCCGCCGCAGCGGAACCGACGGCTTAACGACCCCCCGAGGTAGTCGCGCAGTGTTGTCGACATCCAGATCTAAGCGCTCAGTGTCGTCAACCGGTCGTGCGCGGCGAACCACCTCACCGCCGCGCCAACGCGCCCGCACCGCTTCGTGCAGTGCAACATCGTTCAGCTGTCCCGGCGGCCGTGGCGAAACCGACGGCTTAACGACTCCCCGAGGTAGTCGCGCAGTGTCGTCAACCGGACTTGCCCGGCGAACCACCTCAACGCCGCGCCAGCGCGCCCGCACCGCCTCGTGCAGTGCAACATCGTTCTGCTGTCCCGGCCGCCGCGCCCTGGCCGCCATCAGGACCGCTGCGCCGATGATGGCGGCGACGCACAGTACGACCGCGATCCGCCTTCCGTCCGAGCGTTCAATCGCAGGCGGTTTCGCTTTGGTTTTGTCCACCGCACTTCCGCTCGCGGGCATCGTCAACGTCGGGGGATTCAGCGCGGCGGGGGCCTCCGGAACATCCCGTAGCGTCCGCAGCACGGGACCGTCGGGCCCGTCGGTGAGCAGGAGACTCATCGGCTCGCTACCGAGGAATTCAACGGGTTGGCGCCATTCGCGGCCGTTTGCCGTCACCACCGCTTCGTACTGCCCCGCGGGCACCGCGGCATACCCGGTGATCAGCCCGTACCCAGCTTGGTCCGCCAGCACCATCGGCTCGACCATGCCGGGTGCTACCAGCGCCAGGTACACGGATCCCGCTGCACTGGCAGCATGCAGCATCCGCACGGCGGAGTCGGGCGTGGGGCCGGTGGGCGCGCCGTCGGGTGCGAGTTGCAGCGCGACCTGGCTGGATTCGGCCGCGGAGAACAGTGCGAGCGTGTAGGTCACCCCTGGATGGAGCGTGATTACCTGACGGATAACCGGGTCACCTCCGCCGACACGGTTCGTCACCACCACGTACGTCCCCGCGGGCATCGACCGATAGCCCGACGGATTCGCGTCGTCGCTCGTCTCAAGCGAGCCGGCCGCGGTGCCGTCGATGCGCACCAGGTCGAGTTGCTCGGCCGGTCGGCTGCGGCGCAGGTCCGCCACCCGCAGCGCGGCCGGACCGCCCTGCAGCGGCGCCGAACCTGTGCCCAGACCGATATCCATGGTGCGAAACGGAAATCGAACTCTCAGTCCGTCGGCGGTCAGATCCACGGACTGCACTGCGAACGGGCCCAGTTGGCGTTCGAAGAACGCCGCCACACCTCGTAGCCGGTGGCGCGGGCCCGCCAGCGTGAAATCGCGTCGGGGAATTCCGGCGTCGTCCTCTCCTTTGATGGTCGAAATGTCCTCGACCCGAACGGGTTGCGTCGCACCGATCACCGCCAGCGTCGCAAGCACACGTTGATCCACCGTCCCAGACTGCAGGACCGCGAGCACATCCGGATCGGTGGCACCGGCAAGGCCGGCCGCGAGTTGCCCTCCGAACGCCAGCGCCGCGGGCGACGGGGGTTTCGAGGTCGGTCCGCCATTGTCGACACGGAGCACCTCGACTCGCTCCACGCCCGAGCCGAAAATCGCCGCTGGCTGTGAGTGCGCAACCGCGTCAGTGAATACACCTGTCGGCCGCATACTGGCACGCAAGGACGCCCTCGTCACGACCCAGTCGTAGTCGGTCCAGCCGCGGGGCGCCCAGCCCTGCACCTGCTCGTCGGTGTCCACCTTGTAAGCCCACACCACATTGCGCCGGTCGCGGCCGTCTCGGATCAGGTCCAGCCACAACGCATCGTCGACGATCAGACGGTCGGACTTGGGCACGTTCTGCTCGATCCACTGCTGTGTATGCCGCATCGACGCGTCATCGTCGGAGTCCAGCAAGCCGTGATAGGTGGGCAGCCAGAGCGACACGGCGATGGACACGATCAGCGCCCCGGCGGCCAGCGCCGGAACACGGAAGCGCCGCACCCCAACCCATGGCTGCTCAACGGTGCGGAACAGATAGCGCAGAGCCACCTCGCCGGTGCCCGCGGCCAGAAGCGCTATCAACGGCAGGGCGGACAGGATGAACGGCGCCGGCAGGTATCCGGGACGAAGAATCGTGGCGATGAGTATCACCAACCCGACCGCGAATGGCCTCAGCCGCTTGACAAACAGTGCGGCCAGTGCGATCGGGCCGGCCAGACACGGCAGGGCCGGGTCGAGTCGGAACCATTGGTCAACGGTATTGCGATTGAGCGAATAGGGATCATCGAGTGCGCCGCCCGCCGCGCGATCCCGCAACTGGAACCTGATTCCCTCCCACAGACTGACGTGTCCGGGCCCGGGGACCAGCTCACCACGCAGGACGGCCATCAAGGCGTACGTGCTCACCACCACGCCGAACACGGCGACGAACACGGCGAGCGCGTAGCGGCGGGTCACCGGCGCGGTCCTGGTCCAGACCAGCCAGGCGAACATCGGCAGGAGCAGCAGCATGGTCTCCTTGGTCAACACCGCAATGCCGAAACATGTTGCGGCGCCGAACATTGCCGACAGCCGGTACCGGGGTGAGCACAGAAGCACCAGGGCGCCCAGCACCCATGCGGTGGCGAGATTGTCCAGATATACCGTGCGGCTCAACGAGATCGCCAACGGAGACAGCGCGAAGACGGCGACCGCGGCCGCGGCTGCCCACCGCGACATCTCGATTCGGCGGGCTAGGGCCCACAGCAGGGCAGCGGTGATCACGGCGACGATGACCATCAGGTATCTCCCGGCAGCGACCGCGTTGCCCCCCAAGTCGGGACCTGAAATCGCCGTCCACAGTGCCAATTGCAGCCAGCCGGCCGGCGGATGGTCGTACCAGTAGGTGTAGTGGGCGAGTTCTCCCCATTTGGCGACGGCGTAGGCCTGGGCCATATAGGTGCCTTCGTCGTCAAGTCGGGCGGGCGACCCCGTGAGGTTGATCAACCGCAGTGTCGCGGTGAGTATCAACAGGATCCCGAGTATCGGGATCGAGGGATTCAGGCGGGATAACCGACTCATACCGGAACCGGCCGCTTGGGTGTGGTGGTGCGGTGGGCGTTGGTGTGAGTGGTCTTCTCCCAGCCTCCGTGCCCGCGGCTCTGACGCCACACCGCCCGCACCGCGGCGGCCGCAAGTAGCAGCTGGTATGGAACGGTGCCCAGCAATAGTCGCGCGTGATCACGGGAACGTATTCGGATGCCGAATTCCCGTCCGAACTCACCGAGTGCGGCAGACTCGACCGCCATGGTGACGAGCGTCGGCGCCAGCGGCAAGAACGTCACCAACGCCGTCGGCACCGGAACCTTCAGCAGGAACATCGACGCTAGCGACAGCGGCATCAACACGCCCGTTGCCGCCTGCAGCAAGGGCATCGCCAAGGTGTAGCGGGCCAACCAGCGCTGTCTGCGGCTAGGCAGCTTGCGCCACTCACCCTTGCGGAGCACCTGCAGAAAACCTTGGTCCCAGCGCGTGCGCTGCTTCACGAGGGCACGGATCGAACCGGGGGTCTCTTCCCGGGTTACCGCTTGCGGGTCATAGGCGACGGCCACGACTGCACCCCGGGTGGACAACCGCACGCCGATCTCGCAGTCCTCGGCCAGACAGTCGGGATCCCAGCCGCCCACTTCCCGCAGCAGCTCGGTGCGGGTGAACACGGTGTTGCCCCCAAGCGGAATGAACCGTTTCTCCGCGTGGAAATGCAGGCGGGAGCGGAACCAGAAGTAGTACTCGAGGCAGTTGCGCAGCGACCACCAATTGGTGTGGACGTTCATCAACTGCACGCCCGCCTGAACCACATCTGCGCCGGATTCCTCGAAACGCGCTTCGACCAGACGCAGCAGCCCCGGATGCACCTCGTCCTCGGCGTCGAAGACGCCGACGATGTCGCCCCGGCATCTGCGCAGTGCGGTGTTGAGCGCCTTCGGCTTGTTCTTGGGCAGGTGGTAGTCCATGACCACCCTGACGATGCGCGGGTAGCGTGCCGCCGCCTCACGCGCGACAAATTCCGTCTCCGGGTCGTCATGACCGATGATCACGATCACCTCGTACTTGGGGTGGTCGAGCCGAGCCAGCGCGTCGATCGTGTCCCCGAGGACATCCTGTTCGTGGCGAGCCGGTAACAGCAATGAGAACGACCGAGGTGCACCAGCTGCTCGACGCCGAAAACCAGTCGCTGCCAACGCGTCCGGACTGCGCCACGCGTGCAGCATCCACCACAGGGTCGTACTGGAGACCGTGAACAACCCCAGCGACAGGACCACCAGCACGCCGTTAAGGAGGAGCTCCGGCCACGACGGCGGACGATTCTCGCTCTGCTCGGGCAGTGGCTGTGCGTGCTGCTCAGGGTCGCCGGAAAACGCTTGCACGCCTTGGGCCGGTGGCAGTGCGCCTCCGGATGAGCCTTCGGGATGCGCACCCGGCGCCGGTTGCTCTTGTTCCGTTGCGGCAGATGACCCGTCACCGCTGGCTGAGGGCACCGACGGCTGCGGCGCGGGTTGGTCGTCGCCCCCGAAGGGGTGCCCACTGAAGACCACCAACGCGACGAAGAGGAGAACGGCAGCGAATGCCACGGCAGTCCGTTTGACCCGGAGCCCCCAAAGATTTGCCTCGCCGACAGTCACCGCTTCGTGCAGTGCGGCAACGTTCTGCTGTCCCGGCCGCCGCGGTGGAGCCGAAGGCTTAACGGCCCCCCTCGGAAGTCGCGCAGCGCTGTCAACCGGTCGTGCGCGGCGAACCACGTCACCGCCGGGCCTGCGCGCCCGCACCGCTTCGTGCAGTGCAGCAACGTTCTGCTGTCTCGGCCGCCGCGGTGGAGCCGAAGGCTCAACGGGCACCGTATCCGGATCCAGTCGGGCAGTGTCGTCAACACCGAGATCGGTTCGGGCAGTGTCGTCAACACCGAGATCTAGTCGCGCAGTGTTGTCAACCGGTCGTACGCCGCGAACCCCCTCATCCCAGTGCGCCCGCACCGCTTCGTGCAGTGCAGCATCGTTCTGCTGTCCCGGCCGCCGCGGCGGAACCGAAGGCTTAACGGCCACCGTCTCCGGATCTAGTCGCGCAGTGTTGTCAACATCCAGATCGAGTCGCGCAGTGTTGTCAACCGGTCGTAAGCGGCGAACCACCTCACGCCAGTGCGCCCGCACCGCTTCGTGCAGTGCAGCATCGTTCTGCTGTCCGGGCCGCCGCGGCGGAACCGAGGGCTTAACGGTCACAGTATCCAGCTCTAGTCGCGCAGTATTCTCAACCGGTTGTGCGCAGTGAACCACTTCGCAGTCGCGCCGGCGCGTCCGCACCGATTCGCTGCGCATCGATATCTTATTGTCGGCGGTCACGTAATTCCCAGGTTTGAGGGCGAGTGCGCCGCGCTACGACGCGTCCACCGTCGGCCTAGCCTACTCACAAGATCCCGACGGGACCACGGTCTACCCGATCTCCCTGGCCGATGACGCCACCACGTTCCTTGGCCACGCCGACGCATCCGCGGCCACCGCCGACATCGCGTCGGACTCCAACGACGTGCCGGAACCCAGCAAGCCCTTCTTGTTAGTGGGCAGCTCGCTGACGGATTAACATTGCCACCCCGGTTCCATGGGCCCGATCTCGGCGAAGACATCGCCGGGACCGGGATTGTCCGGATGGGTGCGACCACCGAAATGCCGCTCGATACCCCAGACCGCGTTCAACGCGGTTTGTACCGCGCCCTCCACCCAGGCGGGGGTCCACGAGATGTCGTCTCCGGCGAGGAAAATGCCCCGCTGATGGGCGGGCAAGTCGTCCTGCATGAAGTGCGAGTACATCCGCAGGTTGTATCGGTAGTGTCCCGGTAGCGCACCCTTGAACGCGCCGAGGGAGTGTTCATCGGCCTCCCAGGAGACGGTGATCGGGTCGCCGACGATGTGGCTGGCGATGTCGACGTCGGGGTAGATCTGCTTGAGCGCCGAAAGTGCGAGCCGAACCCGATGCTCGACGGTGTGCGGCAGCATCTTCAGGGCGTCGCTCATCCAGGAGTAGGTCAGGCAGATGACGGCCGGCTGGTCGTCGCCGTTGTCGAAGAGGTACGTCCCGCGGGTCAGCCGGTCGGTCAGCGTCGTGCTCATGACGTCGCGCCCGGTGCTGGGGTCCTTGTCCTTCCAGAACGGTCGGTCGACCATCACGAAAGTCTTCGACGACTGCATGTATCGCGTCCGGTCCAGCGCCGTCCACAGCTTGTACGGAAACAGACTCTCGTCGCACTCGATCTGGGTGGTCAGGAGCCAGCCCTGGCACGTGACGAGCACCGCTGGAATTCGCCGGACCACTCCCCAAACGTCAGTGATTTCAAACCCATTGTCGGCGTGGGCTATTCGAGCTACACCCGGCCTGGTGCCGCCAGAGTGCAGCGACGCCAGGGTGGTGCCCGCCGGCCAGTGGATAAGATTCGACGGCGCGTGTTCCCACAGGCCACGCGGCACCTGCTCGGCGCCGCCAACGATGAGGCGCTGGTTTTCGTCGCAGTTGGTCATCACGACCCGGAAGATCTCCAGCATCGAGTTCGGGAAATCGGAGTCCCAGCCCCCGGTCCCGAATCCGACCTGACCAAACACCTCACGGTGATGGAAGGACAACTTCGAGAACGCTTCCGAACTGGCCACGAAGTCATAGAACGTCCGGTCGTCCCATATCGGCACCAGCGTGTTCCACAGGGACTTCAAGCTCGCAACATCACGGGCCCGGATCGCATCCTGAATCTTGGTGAACTCCACGCCTTCCAGCGCATCGGCCCAAGCCTGGGCCACCTCCTGGAATAGCGTCGGCAGTGTGCCGGGCTGCTCGGCGTAATGCGTCATACCCTCAATATGGATAACCGTGCTGTGGGACGCGGGCGTCAGCGGGTTGGGAAACGGCGCAGTCGGTAGCCCCAGCAGATCGACGTAGTGATAGAACGCGGTCGACGAGACCGGGAAACGCATCCCGCCCAGCTCGGCGATCACCCCGGTGGGCGCACCCTCGAATTGCTGTGAACGCAACCGGCCACCCAGGTGAGAAGCCTCGTACACGACGGGCCGCAGGCCCAGTTTCATCAGTTCATACGCCGCGACCATGCCGGACATACCAGCCCCGACGATGGCCACTTCCTCGCCGTGGCGCTCCTGGGGGATCGAACCAAGCCCGGCCCGGTGCGCGATCCAGTCATCGAAGGGAAAGGGAAAGTCGGGACCGAAAATTGTGACCGGCCGCTGCGCGCTGCCTGCCGCAGAAGTGAATTCGTTCGCCATGTCTCAGGACCCTCCATCGCTGGTGCGCAAAGGAACCGGAGAGTTCTACAGCCGACTCCCGCGTGAACCACATATTATCGCCGGCAGCCGAGGTCGCCGATCTGGTTTTCCCCGTGAAGGTTGACGGTCTAGGAATGCCCTGAACAATGGCCCTACGTCAGGCTGATTGATGGTGAGCCCGGGGAGGTGGTGACCATCGCACACTAGCTATCGCCCATTTCTACACCAGGGTTGTTGATGCGGCAGTTGTGGGGCTAATCCACAGCCCTGATGTCGATCTCGCCGATAGCACCGGCAAGAGCCTCAAGGTCTGATGCAATGACTGCGGCGATGACGCGGCAGGCAGGCGCCGCATCGCCTGCGACCGCCGGGAGTCGTTGGCTTGGCCGGCCGGTAAGCGTTGGGCGGGCTTGATGGGGTTGTCACCGAACAACCCGCGTCGCGGCTGTGCGCCGCCTGCTGCGACGGCAACTACCCGATCGAACTGCCCAGGGAAACCGCGCTCGGTCAAACCGTCGTCGAACACATGCTGGCCAATGCCGCCCGAACCGGCGCCAATCCAGCTAGCGTTGTGGAATCGGAGAACGACAACATGCCTGCACTGCGCCGTCCCTCGCGTCGTTGGTCGGTGGTAAGCATGTCGCGGCGCTAGCAGCCCTCGCGCTCGTTGTCGCCGGATGCGGACTCGGTCGCCCGGCAGATGCGGTCAGCGGTCAGTACCTTACCGTCGGAACCACCGACAAGGTCTCCTCGCTCGATCCTGCGGGCTCGTACGACAACGGGTCGCTGCAGGTGATGAACCAGGTGTACCCGTTCCTGATGAACTTCGTCCCGGGCAGCGGCGAGCTGAAACCGGACATCGCGCAACGCTGCGACTTCACCGCGCCGACGACCTTCACCTGCAAGCTCAAACCGAACCTCAAGTTCGCCAACGGACATGCGCTGACGTCCTCGGACGTCAAGTTCTCCATCGACAGGGAGAACGCCATCAACGATCCCAACGGACCGCAGTCGCTGCTGGCCAACCTCGACAGCGTCGCAACGCCGGATCCGTTGACGGTGGACTTCATCCTGAAACTGCCCGATGACCAGACCTTCCCCCAGGTGCTCGCCACCAACGCCGGACCGATCATCGACGAAGAGGTGTTCCCTGCCGACAAGCTGCTCGGCGACGACGCGGTCGCCGACGCCGAACCGTTCGCGGGTCCCTTCACGATGACCACCTACTCCAAGAATCAGCTCATCGGCCTGCGCGCCAATCCCGACTATCAGGGGCTGTTCGGCAAGCCGAAGACCGAACTGGTCGGCATCAAGTACTACGCCAACACCGACAACCTCAAGATCGACATCGAGAACCAGGCCATCGACGTCGCGTGGCGCAGCCTGTCGCCCACCGACATCGAGGGCCTGCGGCGAAACCCCAACCTCGCCATTCACGAGGGTCCCGGCGGGGAACTGCGATACATCGTGTTCAACATGAACACCATGCCCGGCGACACGCCCGCGCAGAAGCTGGCGGTTCGCAAAGCGATCGCCGCGTCGCTGGACCGCGACGCGCTCGCGCGCGACGTGTACAAGGGCACCTACGCGCCGGCGTACTCGGTGATCCCGAGCAGCGTGCCCGGAGCCAACGAGGCGTTCAAGGTCGCCTATGGCGCCAAACCCGACCGTGCCAAAGCCGCGAAATACCTTGCCGACGCGCAAGTTCCGACACCGGTACCGCTGAACCTGCAGTACAACCCCGACCACTACGGGGTGTCCTCGTCGGAGGAATACGCCGCGATCAAGGGCCAGCTCGACGCCACCGGGCTGTTCCGGGTCAACCTGCAGTCCACCGAATGGGTGACCTACACCGCCGAGCGGGTCAAGGACGCCTACCCGATCTACCAGCTCGGCTGGTTCCCCGATTTCCCCGACGCCGACAACTACCTGACGCCGTTCTTCACCCCGGACAACTTCCTGGGCAACCACTTCGAGAATCCGGAGATCACCGCCCTCATCACCGACGAAGCGACGCAGCCCGACCCGGCCAAGCGGGCAGCGATCATCACCAAGATCCAGGACGAAATGGCCAACAACTACCTGTCGACGATCCCGCTGCTGACCGGAAAGCAAATCGCCGTCGCGGGCAAGGACATTGACGGCGTCATCCTTGACAAGTCGTTCAAGTTCGAGTTTGCGCCGTTGGAGAACACCGGGCAGACGCGTTCATGACGGCCACAGCAGCCACGGCGCCGACCGCCGCCCCCGAACCGGCCAAGCGGACAGGCGGACAGACCCGCTACGGCGCCCTGGCTCGTTATCTCGGCGTGCGGGCACTGCTGATCATCCCGACCGCGTGGATCCTGGTCACCCTGGTGTTCTTCCTGATGCGTGGTATCGGGGACCCGATCACCGCGTCCGCCGGCGGCCGGCTCACCCCGGCGCAGATCGCCGAACGGAAGGCGGCGGCGGGGTTCGACCGTCCGCTGCTGTCGCAGTACTGGGACTACCTCACCGGCTTGTTCCGCGGCGACTTCGGCACCACGCTGACCGACAATCGCCCGATCAGCGACCTGATCGTGGTCAACGGCGCCGCCACCCTGGAGCTGGCGGTTTGGGCCCTGCTCGTCGCGATGATCGTCGGAATCCCGTTGGGGCTGTATGCCGCAACGCACCGCGACCGCGTGCCCGACGTGGTCCTGCGCCTGCTGGCGGTGCTGTTCTACGCTGCCCCGGTGTTCTTCGTCGGCATGCTGCTCAAGCTGCTCTTCTCGGTGAAGCTGGGCTGGCTGCCCGCGTCCGGCCGCTCCAGCTCATCCACCGAGATCGCGTTGGCCGGCGTGCGGCCGCAGACCCACATCGCGATCGTCGACGCGATCCTCTACGGCGACGGTTCCTACATCGTCGACGTCCTCAAACACGCGGTGCTGCCCGCGCTGGCGCTCGGGCTGCTGACCGGCGGCGTGTTCCTGCGCCTGGTTCGGGTCAACATGCTGCAGACCCTGCGCGCCGGATACGTCGACGCGGCGCGGGCCCGCGGGCTCTCCGACGGCGTGGTCACCCGCCGCCACGCGTTCCGCAACGCGTTGGTTCCGGTGGTGACGGTGATGGGCATGCAGATCGCCCTGCTGCTCGGCGGCGCCGTGCTCACCGAGACCACGTTCGAATGGAACGGGCTGGGACTGCAACTGGCGCGCTACCTTTCGGCGCGCGACTTCGTCGCGGTGCAGGGCATCGTGACGGTGATCGCGATCCTCGTGGCGGTGATGAGCTTCGTCATCGACCTGGCGGTGGCGCTCATCGACCCGAGGGTGAGGTTCTAAGAGATGACGATCGCCGCGGGCGCCGACACGCTCGTCGTCGAACAGCCCAAGAGCCGTGCGTTCCCGGGTCTCGGGCTGCTGCGGTCCACCCACGGACTGCAACGCGCCACCCTCGTCCTCGGGCTGGTGCTCGTCGCGGGCTTCATCCTGGTCGCGCTCTTCGCACCGCTGCTGGCGAGATACGGCTTCGCCCAGACCAGCGCGGACGGCGTCGAGTTCGTGCGCCAGCAGGCGCCGTCGGCGCAGCACTGGTTCGGCACCTCGGTGCGCGGCGAGGACGTGTACTCGCGGGTGATCTACGGCGCCCGCACCGCGCTGATGGTGATCGTGTTGTCGCTGATCATCTCGCTGCTCGTCGGCGTCGTTCTCGGCCTGGTGTCCGGTTATCGCGCCGGTTGGCTGGACCGGGTGCTGGTGCTGGTGATGGACGCGCTCTATGCGATGCCGTCGCTGCTGCTGGCGATCGTGGTGTCCATCGTCCTTGTGGCCGGGCAGTCCGGCACGCTGGGCGGCATCCTGTCGGCATCGGTGGCGATCATGGCGGTGTTCGTGCCGCAGTACTTCCGCGTGGTCCGCAACGCGACGCTGGCGGTCAAGGTCGAACCGTTTGTGGACGCCGCCCGCGTCACCGGCGCCAGCACGACGCGAATCCTGTTTCGCCACATACTGTCCAACGTCACCTCGTCACTTCCCGTGATCATCACCCTGAACGGCGCCGAGGCGATCCTGACGCTGGCCGGTCTGGGGTTCCTCGGCTTCGGCATCGAGCCGACCAAGGCCGCCGAATGGGGTTACGACCTGAACAAGGCGCTGTCGGACATCTCCAACGGCATCTGGTGGACCGCGGTGTTTCCCGGTACGGCGATCGTATTGGCGGTGCTGGGCATGACCCTGGTCGGGGAGAGCATCAACGAGGTGCTCAACCCGCTGCTGCGCACCCGACGGGCGGCGAACTGACATGACGCAAGCACCCGAGGCACCCGCCCTTTCGTATCGTCAGCTTTCGGTGACCTTCAGCACCGACGCCGGTCCGGTACGCGCCGTCGACGACGTCACATTCGATGTGAAACCCGGCGAGGTGCTGGCCGTCGTCGGCGAATCCGGTTCCGGCAAGTCGGTGTCGTCGCGGGCTGCGATCGGGCTGCTGCCGGACACCGCACGGGTCACCGGCACGGTGCTGCTCGGCGACATCGACGTCGCCGGGCTGTCCGACAAGCAGTTCACCGCGCTGCGCGGTAAGGACATCGCGATGGTGTTCCAGGAACCGGGCGCGGCGCTGGACCCGCTGTTCACCGTCGGCTACCAGATCAGCGAGGCCATCCGCGCCCACACCGACGTCGACCGAAAGCAGGCCCGGGACAAGGCGATCGATCTGCTGCGGCTCGTGCGGCTACCCGATCCCGAACAGCGGTACGGCTTCTATCCGCATCAGCTGTCCGGCGGGCAGAAGCAGCGCGTGGTCATCGCCTGCGCCATCGCCTGCGACCCGGAGGTGATCCTCGCCGACGAGCCGACGACCGCGCTGGATGTCACGGTGCAGGCCGAAATCCTGGAATTGTTGCGCGACCTGCGGGATCGGCTGGGCAGCGCCATCGTGCTGATCACCCACAACATGGGGGTGGTCGCCGACCTGGCCGACCGGGTCGTCGTCATGAACGCCGGCAAGGTCGTCGAAATCGCGACTGTGGCAAAGCTTTTCGCCGAGCCGTCGCAAGATTACACCCGCACTCTGCTGGCGGCGGTGCCGCACCTAGGGCAGGGCAACCCCGAACATCAAGCCGGCGCAGAGACCAAGACGGAGAACGTGCTGGAGATCGATCGTCTCAGCGTCGAGTTCCCGGGTGCGATCGGCTCGGCGGCGTTCAAGGCGGTCGACGACGTCACGTTCAGCATCGACCGCGGCAAGACCCTTGGTCTGGTGGGGGAGTCGGGCTCGGGCAAGTCCACGATCGGGCGCTGCGTTGCGGCGCTGCAGAAGCCGACGACCGGCACGGTCAGGATTCTCGGCCAGGACATCACCACCATGACCCAGAAGCAGCTCCGGCCGGTGCGTGAAAAGTTCGGCTTCGTGTTCCAGGACCCGGCGACCTCGCTGAATCCGCGGCTGCGTGTGGGCGACTGCGTCGCCGAGCCGCTGAAGGTGCACAAGGTGATGCGCGGCGCGGAGTGCACGGCCCGGGTTGCCGAGCTGCTCGACGCGGTGCGGCTGCCCAAAGACACCGCCGCGCGCTACCCGCACGAGCTGTCCGGCGGGCAGCGACAGCGCGCGAACCTGGCGCGGGCGCTGGCGCTGAGCCCCGACCTGCTGGTCGCCGACGAGCCCACCAGCGCGCTCGACGTGTCGGTGCAGGCGTCGGTGCTCGACCTGTTCGAGGAGCTGCAGCGGGAATGGGCGTTCGCCTGCCTGTTCATCAGCCACGACCTGGCCGTGGTGGATCGGCTCGCCGACGACGTCGCGGTGCTGCGCAACGGCGTGCTGCAGGAGATGGGTCCGCGGGATCAGATCCTGCGTAACCCGCAGACCGAGTACACCCAGCGGCTCGTCGCCGCGGTGCCGGTGCCCGATCCCGAAGAGCAGCGCCGCAGGCGGGAGGCCAGCGCCGGGCTGTTCGACTGATTCTCCGGCGTGTCGTCAACCGACCGCAGGGTCAGGTGAACAATGGTCACTGTTAGTCGGGGTTTCGGGACGGACCGACATGGATCGAGGGATTCGACCGCTCAACGTCACGCTGCTGACGCTCCTGGTGACGGCCACAGTCAGTGGCGTCGTGGCGTTCGGGGTGGGGTTCCCGGGCCCCGCGCGGTGGGTCGTCGCCGTGCACGGGGCGTCCGGATTGGGGCTGCTGCTGCTCGCCCCGGCCAAGATCCGCGTCGCGCGGCGGGGCCTTCGGCGGCCCGGACGATCGCGGAAGGTGATCGGCCTGACGTTCACCGTGCTTGTGCTCGCTGCGATCGGGAGTGGGCTGCTGCACGCACTCGGCGGAAGGCGGCCCTACCTTGGGCTGCTCCCGATGCAGCTCCACGTCGGCGCGGCGGTGGGGGCGGTGGTGCTGCTGGTTGCGCACGTGGTGATGCACCACCGGAGCGCCCGTCGCCGGTGGCGGCCATTGCTGCGCCGCACCGACCTGACGCGACGGCGAGCGCTGCTCGGCACCGGCGTCGTCGCGGGCTCGGCGGCGCTGTGGGTCATCGCGCCGGGGTTGCCGCGTCGCCAGACCGGATCGCACGAGGTCGGCCTGGGGAACATCGCCACCGTTCCCGTCACGCAGTGGATGTTCGACCCGGTGCCCCACATCGCGGCTGCGGCCTGGCGCCTCCGAACCCCGGACAGATCGTTTGACCTGGCCGACATCGCCGCGCTCCCGCAGACCACCGTGCGCGCCGTGCTCGACTGCACGGGCGGCTGGTTCACCGAGCAGGAGTGGCGCGGGGTGCCGCTCTCGGCGCTCGGGTTGCGGCAGGGTGCGTCGATCGAGGTCGTGTCGACGACCGGCTACCGCCGCCGTTTCCCCGCCCGCGAGGCCGGGACGCTGCTGCTGGCCACGCATGCCTCCGGCCGTCCGCTCTCGGGCGGCCACGGCGGCCCGGCCCGGATCGTCGCGCCGGGGAGGCGAGGGTTCTGGTGGGTGAAGTGGGTGGCGTCCATCGAGGTGCTCGACGAGCCGTGGTGGTGGCAGCCGCCGTTCCCGCTGCAGTGATCACGGCGTCGCTGCCGAGGTGCGTGAGCGGTTCGACGACAGGCTGACTACTTGGCGAGCAGCCGTTGGTAGAGCTCAAAGGAGGCCCGCTCGACCCAATTGCGCCGCAGCTTTCCGTCTTCGCCCACTTCCCAGACCGCGGTGCCGGTCATCGCGATCGGCTGCTGGTCGGGATCAGTGCCGAGGATGCCGTTATTCGTGCCTGTCAACACCCATCGGGACGTGACGCGGGTGCCGTCCTCGTTCTGAAATGTCTCGATGGCGTCGAGGTGCAGGTCGTTGACGTTTCCCAGGAACTCTCTGGTCCAGTCCTTGAAGTTCTCTTTTCCCAAGATTTCCCGGCCGCCGCTCACGAGGACCACGTCGTCGACGACGAACCGGTCGATGGCATCGGGGTCGTGTGCGTTCCAGACTTCGTCCCAGAACGCTAAGACAATCTCCGTTGATCGCATGTCGCACGATCTCACGCGTGCGGCGCGGCCCGCAGGTCTTTCGACCCGCACCTCGGGCAGCACTTCGCATTTGACGCCCCGGGGTTGGTAGTCGCGGGTGGGGTCTAAGACAGTGTCGTTCGTGGTCCCTGATCGAGCGCCGGGACTGCACGCGATGTAGCAGCGGACTGGATCAGGCCGGCGGTTGCGGGTACTAATGCCATATGGCCACCGCAAGAGCAGTAACCCGAGGAGTTTCGCCGGTGCGCACGGGCTTGATACGAGCCGCGGTAGCGCTTGCCTCGGCCCTGATGATGGTCGTCGCGTGCGCGAACGGCGTCGAATCTCGCGGTCAGCCGAACGCCGACGGACTCGAGGACATCGCCACCAACCTCGATGTGCCGTGGGGTATCGCGTTTCTTCCCGACGGCAGCGCGCTGATCGCCGAGCGTGACAGCGGCGCCATCAAGCACCTGTCGGCTGGCGGGGCGAATCAAGTCGGTGGGGTGGCCGGCGTCGCGCCGCGCGGCGAAGGTGGTCTGCTTGGTCTCGCGACGTCGAATCAAACCGTCTTCGCATACATCACGACCGCGCAGGACAACCGTGTGGTCGTGATGCGATTCGACGGGGGCGGCCTAACCGGGCAGTCGCCGATTCTTACCGGTATTCCTGCGGGTTCCATCCACGACGGCGGGCGCATCGCGTTCGGTCCCGACGGCAAGCTGTATGTGGCGACGGGGGAGAGCGGCAATCCTCAGCTTGCGCAGGACCGGTCGTCGCTGGGCGGCAAGATTCTGCGGATCAATCCCGACGGTTCGATCCCGTCGGATAACCCCGATCCGGCATCACCGGTCTGGTCATTCGGCCACCGCAACATCCAGGGGTTGGCGTGGGATGCGGCCGGCCGATTGTGGGCCACGGAGTACGGCGCGAATCGGTTGGATGAGCTCAACTTGATCCAGCCGGGCGGCAATTATGGGTGGCCGATGGCCGAAGGTCGCGCAGACACCCCAGGTCTCATCGACCCGTCGATCCAGTGGGGGACCGGTGAAGCGTCGCCCTCCGGACTGGCCTACTTCGGTGGCTCGTTGTGGGTTGCGTGCCTTCGCGGCCAGAGGCTCTATCAGATACCGGTCGGTGCCGACGGCTCACTGGGCGGTCCAGCACCGCTGTTTGTCGGACAGTACGGGCGTCTGCGAACAGTTACTGCGGCACCGGACGGCACGCTTTGGTTCACCACCAGCAACCGCGACGGTCGGGGGAGTCCCCGCGACGGCGACGACCGGATTCTGCAGTTCCGACCGTAGGGCCCCGCGCGCAGAGAAAGCGGCGCACACCGCACTTTTCAGTAAGAAGTCTGGAAGCCTCAACACGGTCAGCTAGCGGGCGAGGGGGGTTCGACAGGCATGGGGTTGAGAACAGGCGGCGGATTCGTCGACGTCGTGGTGACCGCCATTGCGTCGACGACTCCTTTGGGGCCCGATGCGGAGGACACATGGCAGCAGTTGCTGGAGGGCCGGAGCGGTATTCGCTTGCTCGACAAGTCGTTCGTTGAAGAATTTGATTCGCCGGTGCGCATCGGTGGGCAGCTACTGGAACGCTTCGACGAGCGGCTGAGCCGCGTCGAGCGCCGCCGGCTGTCGTATATGGGGAAGATGTCCACGGTGCTGGGCCGCCGACTTTGGGACAACGCCGGATCGCCCGAGATCGACACCAGGAGGCTGTCGGTCTCGATCGGGCTTGCGCTGGGCTCTACCGAGGAAATTCCCGTCCAACATGGCGACTGGAAGGAACGTGGCCTGCGCGCGGTGTCCCCGGTGTCAGTGCAGATGTACATGCCCAACGCACCGGCGGTCGCGGTCGGCTTGGATCGTGCGGCGAAGGGCGGAATCATCTCGCCGGTGATGGCCGACGCCTCAGGTGCCGCCGCCATCGCCGAGGCGTGGCGACACATCGTCCTCGGCGAGGCCGACGTCGCTATCTGCGGCGGCGTCGAGACGGGGATCGAGGCGGTGCCCGTCGCGGCGTTCACGCAGCTGGGCATGTTGTCGACCAACAACGACGACCCGCCCGGTGCCTGTCGTCCGTTCGACAAGGATCGCGACGGCATGGTGTTCGGTGAAGGCGGCGCGTTGATGCTCATCGAGACCGAGCAACACGCAAAGGCGCGCGGCGCCCGCATCTTGGCCCGGCTGATGGGGGCGGGCATCACGTCGGATGGCTACGACGTCGTCAAGCCCGACCCCAGCGGGGAGCGGGCCGGTGACGCGATCACCCGGGCCATCGAGTTGGCCGGTCTGACGCCGGCCGACATCGACCACATCAACGCCCACGCCACCGGAACCACTTTCGGTGACCTGGCCGAAGCCCGCGCCATCCGCAACGCTCTCGGAAACCACACGCCGGCGGTGTATGCGGCCAAAGCGGCGTTGGGTCATTCGCTGGGCTCCGCCGGAGCGGTGGAGGCCGTGCTGACGGTGCAGGCCTTGTGCGACGGCGTCGTACCGCCCACGCGCAACCTGAAAGACCTCGACCCCGAGATCGACCTCGATGTGGTGACCGATCACCCCCGCCGCGGCGATTACCGCTACGCGATCACCAATTCCTTCGGCCTCGGTGGGCACAACGTCGCGGTGGCGTTCGGGGCGTATTGACCCGACCCGCGGCTATCCCTTCACGAGGGTGAACTGTCCCACCTCGGAGATGCCGCGCCGGAAAAAGTCAGAGCATCCAGTCAGGTAGCGCATGTAGCGTTCGTAGACCTCATTGGAGGTAGCGGCGATCGCGTCGTCGCGGCGGGCTTCCAACTTCGCCGCCCACGTATCGAGTGTCCGGACGTAATGCTCATTCAGGAATTGGAGGTCTTCCATGGAAAAACCAGCCCTGCGTGAGAGTCCGACGATGTCGTCCTTACCAGGGACCGAACCCCCCGGGAATATCTCCTTGGCGATGAACCTCATGAACCTCAGGTCAGTCATGGTGATCGGGATACCCATCTCGGGCCAGCGGCTCAATGGGTGACCCATGATTGTCTGCAACACCATCCGGCCGTCGCTGGGCAGAATACGGGAGGCCGTCTCGAAGAATGCCGCGTATCGCTCTTTAGGGAACGCCTCGAACGCCTCGATGCTGACGATGCGGTCGACGGGCTCGTCGAACTCCTCCCAGCCATGCAAAAGCACCCGGCGGGCGCGGTTGGTATCGATTTGGTCCAAAAGCCTTTGGCTGTAGCCGTATTGGTTTTTGCTCAATGTCAGGCCGACGACGTTGACGTCATACTTCTCCATCGCGCGCTTCATCACGGAACCCCAGCCGCACCCGACATCAAGCAGCGTCATGCCCGGCTGCAAATCCAGCTTCCCGAGCGCGAGGTCGATCTTGGCCATCTGAGCTTCTTCGAGCGTCATGTCCTCGCGCTGGAAGAACGCGCAGCTATAGGTCCGCGTCGGGTCCTGGAACTGCCCAAAGAAATCATCGGAGATGTCGTAATGGGCTTGAATGTCCTCGAATGGCGGCCGCATCTTCGTCGTGCCCGACTTGCTGTCAGCCATCTGCAGTTGACCTCCTTCGGGTGGTCGGGGATGCGATCGCTACGTTCTCGTATCTCCGTGATCGTATATATCGCAAATTTTCGTCGCCTAGCTCGGTTAGGCCTTCTCGCAGGTGAACTGGCAGACGTCGGTGAAGCCGTTGCGGAACAGGTCGGCGCAGCCGGTCAGGTACTTCATGTACCGCTCGTAGACCTCTTCGGACGTGATCGCGATGGCCTCGTCCTTCCTGGACTCGAGGTTGGCCGCCCAGGTGTCCAGGGTGCGCGTGTAGTGCGGCCGCAGCGCCTGGACCCGGGTCACATTGAACCCGACCTCGGTGGCGTGCTCCTCGATCATCGCGACCGACGGCAGCCGACCGCCGGGATAGATCTCGGTGAGGATGAACTTGATGAAACGTATCACCGACATCAACACCGGCAGCTGCCGTTCCCGGATCTCTTCCTCGCTCGGTACGACGATGGTGTGCAGCAGCATCGTGGCGTCGTCGGGCATCAAGTCGTAGGTCTTCTTGAAGTAGAAGTCGTACTTCTCGAAGCCGAAGTGCTCGAACGCGCCGATCGACACGATTCGGTCGACCGGTTCGTCGAACTCCTCCCACGGTTGCAGCCGCACTTGTTTGCTGCGCGGGCTGTCCGACTCGGCGAAGAGTTGTTCGATGTGTTTCTTCTGGTTGTGCGAGAGCGTCAAGCCGATCACGTTGACGTCGTATTTCTCGATCGCTCGCATCATCGTGGAGCCCCAGCCGCAGCCGATATCGAGCATCGTCATCCCGGGTTGCAGGCCGAGCTTGCCAAGAGCGAGGTCGACCTTGGCCATCTGCGCTTCTTCAAGCGTCATGTCGTCGCGCTCGAAGTAGGCGCAGCTGTAGGTCTGGGTGGGGTCTTGCCACAGCCGGAAGAATTCATTCGACAGGTCGTAGTGGGATTGGACTTCCTCGATATTCGACCCGCGGATCTTTGTCCGGCTGCCGGTACCCGCCATGGTCGTTGTTTTACGTGGTGTATCTGTCACTGTCCGTCCTGTTGACAATCGGAATCGGGTGATCGACTCCACGAGACTACCTCTGCCGATGCTGCGCCAGAATGGGTTGCCGCTCGGGACACGCCCACATATTAGAGCGCCAGTGTGGCTGGCGCGCAGGCGAAAATGCTTGTTCAGGTAGAAAAGTATCCAGGCACGGTATGCCCTGCGCTCCCGTCAGCGTGTCTTGCGGGGGTATCCCCAGGTGCTTGGCGGTCGTTCTACTGTTGATGGCACTGGCCGAGGTTTCTCATGGGGGGGTTCATGACCGGGCCCGGAGACAAGGGTCAAGCTGATAGCGGTTGGGATGCGCAATGGCTGGACAACGTCGGCAGACCTTGGTTGATCGACTTCAAGACTCAATTCGGCGATCCTCGTTTCGAGCTCGTTCAGCGGTGGGTGCACACCAAGGCCCTCGACGTGTTCGCGGATCTGTCCTGGGAACAGATTGCGGAGCTGCGGCACAACATCGCCGCGATTTTGGAGTACTACGTTCCGTCGACGGGAACCGCATCAGGTACCTACGGTTGGTCTGGCACCGCAACCGGCGAGACACCACCGGAGAGGCTAACGGCTACGGTCGAAGCGGCGTCCCCGAAGCTTGCCGCGGATCTACATGAACAGAAGTGGAACCGCACCGAATTCATCGCGGCCCTCACTCTGCTCCTCATGCTCATCCAGACGATGTTTCAAATCTATGAGGACTTGCAAGAGCACCAGCAATGCGGTGACCGCCCATACCGCGGTCGGGCCGAGGTAACGGTGACGACGACGGCGATGGCCGAGACGACGGCCGCCCGGCCCAGGGTGCGAACGCGATCTCTTGGTAGCGGGTCGGGAGCCAACAACGCCCCTTCCACTTCCAGTCGCGCGGCAATGCGCCGTGTCATCACCTTATGCGTTCATTAAGCGAAATTTGCATCGCTAATCAACGCAAAACCGTACGGCGGCACCAAAACTGCGCGCACCGAGTCTTTACGGAACGCGTCAACGCGAAACATGGCAGGCTACAAACCGCACCGAGATAGCAAGATCGCCTAAGGAGTTGGGACATTCTCCGCGGGCGCCGGGTAACAATGCGAAAGAGGCGTTTCTTACGTAGGCGTCACGTACCGTCAGCGCCATCCCTCCGGGATTTCGGGCGGTTGTACAGCACTCTGTCTTGCCCGTGAATTGGGGGGAATGCGTTGACCGGCCCTCAGCGCCGGTTGAGAAGGAGCCGAATAGCCATGCGCATTGTGGTTGATCTGAATCGCTGCCTGGGGTACGCACAATGCGTCCCGCTGGCACCGGAAGTTCTGCAATTGCAGGGCGAGGAGGCACTGGCCTACGACCCGAATCCCGATGATTCGCAGCGCCAGCGGGTTGCGCGAGCGGTGGCGTCGTGCCCGGTGCAGGCGATCATCGCGGAGATGGATCCGCCCTCGGACAGGACGACTAAATGAGGACGCACCCGCTGGTCTCGGATCTGGTGTCGACGTTCATGGCTGAGGGCCGCATCGTCATTGTCGGCGCGTCACTGGCCGGGCTTCGTGCGGCCGAGGCGTTGCGCGACGAGGGTTTCACCGGCTCCCTGACTCTTATCGGCGACGAGCCGCACGAGCCGTACGACCGTCCGCCACTATCGAAGCAGGTGCTCAAGGGGTGGGTGCCGGCCGAGAACACCAAGCTGCCGCGGATGCGGGCGATCGACGCCGACTGGCGCCTGGGCGTGGCGGCTACCGGACTGGATCGTGACAACCGGGAGGTGTTGCTGGCCAACGGCGACAAGGTCCCCTATGACCGGTTGCTGATCGCGACCGGCGTCCGGTCCCGGCAGTGGTTCAATCCGAAAGAGGCCAAGCTGAAGGGCCTGTTCACGTTGCGCACCAGCGATGACGCGGCCAAGCTGCAGGCGGCGTTGAAAGCCAGGCCGAAGCGAGTCCTGATCGTCGGAGCCGGCTTCATCGGCTCCGAAATGGCTTCGGTCTGTCGTGATCTCGGGTTGGAGGTGACGGTTGCGGAGCGATCCAGTGCACCGCTGGTCGGTGCACTCGGCGGAGTGATCGGCGATATCGCCGCCAAGATGCAGCGCGACGCGGGTGTCGACTTGCGTACCGGCGTTGCGGTCGAGGCACTCAAAGGTGACGCCGACGGGCATGTGCGACAGGCTCAGTTGTCGGACGGGACCGTCCTCGACGTCGACGTGGTGGTCGCGTCGCTGGGGTCGATTCGCAACATCGAATGGCTCGAAGGGGCCAAGTTGGCTACCGGCTTCTGGGGGTTGGCGTGTGATGCTGGGTGTCGTGCCTTCGACATCAACGGCGTGGTGACCGACAACATCTTCGTCGCCGGCGATATCGCGCGGGCGCCGCATGTGCTCTACGAGTACCAGTTCATGTCCATTGAGCACGTGGACGCCGCGGTACTGGGCGCCCAGACCGCGGCGCACAACATGGTCAACCTCGAGACCGGACGTCGTCCGCACCTGCCGCTGCCGCAGTTTTGGTCCGGCCAGTTCGGCGTCAACATCAAGGGCGTTGGCGTGTGCTCCTTCGGTGATGAGATCGTCTTCACCCAGGGCTCGGTCGAGGATCTTCGTTTCGCCGCCGCCTTCGGCAAGAAGGGCCGCATCGTCGGAGCCATCACCTTCAACCATGGCAAGTGGCTGGAGTACTACGCGGCGATGATCGAGCGCTCGGCGCCGTTCCCGCCGCCGCCGCCCGGCTATGACGCGCCCACCGACGCGGAGCCGATGTCGGCCCGCTTCCCGGATCCGCGGGAGCCGACCGGGATTCCCGATGTCGTTCTCACCGGCCATGATCCGACGTCACGGGGCGCCGAGTTCCGCCCCAAAGCCCGCTAACCCTAGCCCAGAAACGAGTCACGATGACCACCGCAGAAACCGCCTGGACCGAGGCGATGAAGTATGAGAACCGGCACGACCCGTATCGGTTTTTCGACGAACTTCGCAAGACACCAGTAGTGCAGGTGGCCGACAAGGTCTACGTCGTCACCGGATACCGCGAGCTACTGACGCTTGCCCACGATCCCCACGTCAGTTCAGACATCAGTCGCAGTCCGATCTCGGCCAAACCCGCCGCTGGCGCACGCGACGTCGGCACCGACCACATGCAGGCCTACGGCCGCGAGCCGAGTCTGATCGTATCCGACCCGGCTAAGCACGACAAACAGCGCAGGCAGGTAATGCGGCACTTCGCGCCGCCGCATTCCCCGGACGTCATCCCCAATATGGAGGCCGACATCCAGACGCTGTGCAACGAACTACTCGATAAGGCGAAGGCCAAGGGCGGCAACACATTCGATGTGGTTGACGATTACGCCTACCCGGTCCCGGTGGCGGTGATCTGCAAGATCCTGGGTGTGCCGCTGAAGGACGAACCCATCTTTCACGGTTGGATCTTCGACTTCATGGCGGGCGCAGACATGGGCCCGGACGCCGCGACCGAAGAAGGGCGGGCCCGCGCGCAGAAGGGCAAGGAAAGCACGGCCGCACTCACCGCATACATGGCCGACCTGATCCAGGGGTTCCTCAAAGAACCGGGCGACAACGTGCTGTCCAAGTTGGTGAATGACACGGACGGGCCGGACGGACCGATGACGCCGAAAGAGGCTGCAGCGAACGCGATGCTGCTGCTGATCGCCGGTCATGATTCGACGGTCAACACCATCGCCCACTGTGTGCTCACACTGCTGCGCAACCCCGAGTCACTCGACCTGCTGCGTGAGCGGCCAGAGCTGATCCCCAAGGCGATCGAGGAGGTTCTGCGGCTGCAGTCGGCGGTCCAGTTCTTCCCGAGCCGCAGTGCCACCGCGGATATCGAGGTCGGCGGGACCGTCATCCCGGCGGGCTCGGCGGTGCATCTGCTGTACGGCGCCGCCAACCGCGACCCGAAGCGATTTCCCGATCCCGAGAAGTTCGACATCCAGCGCCCGGACAACCAGCACGTGGGTTGGGGTCGCGGAGTGCACAGCTGCGTGGGCGGGCCACTCGCGCGCCTGGAGGTCAACCTGGCGCTGGAGAACTTCCTGCGCCGGGTCGAAAACCCGCGCCTGGTCGTCGACCCCCCGCCGTACCGAGTGAACCAGGTGTTCCGCGGCCCGCTGCATCTCGAGGTCGACTTCGACCGGATCACGGATTAAGGCGCCGTCATAAAGGCTTTTCAGTTCGTCGAATGGCAACAACCGGGCCAACTCCGGGACGTGCCGGTGCCCGAACCAGGGCCGGGGCAGGTACTGGTCAAAGTGGGCGGTGCCGGTGCCTGCCACTCCGACCTGCATTTGCTGGAAGCTCCCGCCGGGACAAAGTCGATGACGCTGCCGTTCACCCTCGGACATGAGAACGCCGGCTGGGTCGAGACGATGGGCCCGGGCGCAACAGGATTCAAGCCGGGAGACCCGGTGATCGTCTATGGCCCGTGGGGTTGCGGGCTGTGCATGAACTGCCGTCAGGGGATGGAGAACTACTGCCAGACGCCCGGGAAACCCAGCCCCGGTGGTCTCGGCGGCACCGACGGCGGCATGGCCGAATACCTCCTCGTCCCGGCCACGCGCTACCTCATCCCGCTGGGGACCCTCGACCCGCGCGAGGCGGCACCGCTCACCGACGCCGGGCTCACCAGCTATCACGCCGTGAAACGGTCGGTGCACCTGTTGGGGCCACGGTCGACCGCGGTGGTGATCGGTGCCGGGGGTCTGGGGCAGATGGCGATCCAGGTGCTCAAGGCGCTCTGCTCGGCGACAACCGTTGTCGCAGTGGATACCTCGGCCGACAAGCTGAAGATCGCCACGGAGATGGGTGCCGATGAGGCCTTGGTCTCGGGCGACGACGCCGTCACACGCATCAAGGACATGACGCGCGGTCAGGGCGCCGAGGTCGTTCTCGACTTCGTCGGCGTCAACCCGACGCTGGCCATGGCGGCACAGGTGGCGCGGGTGCTCGGCCACCTCACCATTGTCGGACTGGGCAATGCCGCCCTGCCCGTCAACTTCAACAGCCCGCCGAACGAATGTTCGGTCGCGTCACCATTCTGGGGCTCCATCCCCGAACTGATCGAGGTCATCGACCTCGCCCAGACCGGAAAGATCAAAATGCTCGTCGAACACTTCCCGCTCGACAGCGCGGCCGAGGCGTACCACCTATTGCGCGACGGCAAAATCCAGGGACGCGCCGTCATCACACCTAACAGTTAACGCCAAGCCCTGACGGAAAGCGCCCGAGTGCCCCTCTTCGCCGATCAGGTCAAGACTCGTCGAACGCTGTCTGGTTACGTCGTTGCTCTTCGATGATTCCCTTGAGCTCGAGGAATGCGGCGACTCGCGCTTTGACCGCGTCGGTCGAGTCGGATGACGGACCGCTCGGTGTCCTCTCGACGCCGTTGATCATGGCATCGAGCCGGCTGCGGACATCGTCTCGCTGCTGGGTGATAGCCGCCTGTTCCCGTTGCTGATGCAGCGTTTGATCAACTCGCTCCGCCTGCAACGAACAGTCGTGAAGGACCTTCACCCGTTCTGCCGCGGCTGTTTTCAGCTTCGCCGCTGCGCGTTGCGCGTCGCGGAGCATCCGGTCGTCATCGGCTGTGGCGTTCGGGATCGCGGCCCACTCCGCGGCGGCCGTCCGTAGCGCGGTGACCTTTCTGAGCGTGTCGGCGATCATGGAGACATCGCCGGTGAAGTCCAGTTCGCCGAGCCAACCCTGCGTCGCGGCTTCCGACGACATGATCCGTCTGACCGCGGCATCGGCCCGATCCATCAGTTGGACGCCATCGGCGCCGAACTCGTCGACGCGTCGCCGCTTCGCCTGCATCTTCTGTTGGGCCTTCGCGCGCTCGCGTTGCGGGCGGGTCCTCGCCCACTCGCGCAGGGCCAGATAGATCGCGATCCAGATGGCGATCGGCAGTAGGGGCCAGGCGTCGCCGGCGCCGAAGCCCAGAGCGACTGCGACGCCGACGGCGAGCATGCCGAGCACCACCAGGCCGGTGCTTGCCGACCCCGACGGGCGCCGGTTGTGTCTTTCGGAGCGCGGTTGCTGCGCGGGGGTTATTACTAGTGCGACTGCGGCGGCGAGGACCAGCAGCACAAGTAAAAGGGGAATTGCCCGAAGCATGTGACTGGGGCGCTTTCTATGTGGATGTGATCGTCAGTTGCATGGCTGTGTGCGCTCCCCGAAACGTCGATACCTCGATGGTAGCGGTGTACAACGCTGTAGATGGGCAGAGAAACACGTGCTCGCGACTGAACGCTGTGGCGTGAATTATCCTGCACAGGTTCAACGCCGCCGGGCGCGACGCTAGCGGGGGTAGTACTCCGCCTCGGTGATCACGGGCTCGACCGTCGACGGCTCGCTGCGCCCTGCCCTGCGCCGCGCCGGGCGAAGCGCGCGATGCCCGCTGTCCGCAATGCGAAATCGGCTTTGGCCTGGCGGTGTCCGACACGCACCCAGGCCAGGGTAAGGATCACAAGCCCGCCGACGGCTGGCAGGGCGACAGCGGCCAGCGCCGCCAGCGAAACGGCTACCGGGAGGTCGGGGAGGGCATGCCGGAGAAACGACCGCACACCCATCGGAATGGCGCCATTGGGCGCTGGCGGTGCCATCCCGGGCAGCGATGACGCTCGACCTGCCTCGCTCATCGCGCCGGAAACAGATGCAAAAATCCCCCCGAGCGTTGCAGCCCCGGTGTTGCCGACCACCGGCACGCTCGGGACACCAGAAAGTAGTAGGACCAGCCGCAATTGTGACGCCACCGACGCACCCGCGGTCGCCGACAGCCCAGCACCGTCGATGCCTCCCAATCCGTTCTCTACTGGCTCCACCCCCGCGATGCCCCCCAATAAGAAAGAGGAAAGGTCGGACTGCGGTTGCGTCAGCGGGACGACCGCACCGGCAACCGATGTGAACATGTCCTGAACCGGCGCGATGACGTCAGAAACTGGCGCGACCACATTAGTAACCGGCGCAATGACGTCAGAAACTGGCGCGACCAGATTGGGGATCGACGCGACCACATTGGGAACCGGCGCCATCACATTGGGAACCGGCGCGACCACATTGGGAACCGGCGCCATCACATTGGGAACCGGCGCCATCACATTGGGAACCGGCGCGACCACATTGGGAACCGGCGCGACCACATTGGGAACCGGCGCGACCACGTTCGGAACTGCGGCGACCAGATCGGGAACCGCGGCGGCGAGGCCCGAGTCTTTTTTCTCGTCCTCTGTGTCCGTGCCGCCAGGCTCTTTCTTCGGGCTTTTCGCGCCGGTGGAAGGCTGCTGGCCCCGTTGTCGGCCTGAGCCAAGCGTGCTCATTCGGCCCTGAATCGTGTTCCGCCGAGTGTCAGTAACGTTGCCGACCGGGCTGCTCGCCGTAGTGCTGACCTGGCCTGACGCGCTGGTGCCGCCATCGCCGGGCGCAGCGGAACCGCTGGAATCGGGATCGGCAACGGCGACCGCGCCCCCGGCACTACCCATCAGCAGGCCCGCTGCGATCACGCAAACACCTGCAGCGAAGCGCAAATGCGAAACTACCCTGCCAGCGACGATTACATCGATAGCGCGTCCGACGGTGCTAATGATACGAGCGCTCATGGCCCCTCCTCGGGCCAGTCGCCTTGCGGGTCAAGGCCGCCCCAGTCGTGCCAGGTTTCGTGGCGTCTGGTGCGGGGGGCGATGATGCGGCGGCGCAACTCCAGTAGCAACTCCTCGGTGGAGGCGCGGGAGGGGGCTTCGGTGGCGGTGTGGGTCAGCGTGTTGGGGGTGGTGCGGCGCTGCTTGACCACGAGTTCTTGGGGTTGCCCGCCGGTCAGGATGGTGTCGATGCTGCCCGGCGCCCAGGAAAGGTTGTTTTCCAGCATGGCGTAGGTGCCCGGGCTGGCCTTGCGCACGCCGTGCTCGATGTCGGCCAGCGTGCGCACGGTGAACTGCAGGCTGTCGGCCAGATCGGTGCGGTTGCGGTATCCCAGCGCCACGCGCCGACTCACGACGTGGTGGCCGAGCCGTTCCAGGGCGCGTCGGTCCATGCAGTCATCATGACGGATAAGGGCGGCAATGTCGAGTCGCTATTCCCATTTCTTTCCATCCGACGCGCGAAGTAGCAGAAGTCATTTCCTCTGGATTCCAGCCAGGTCGGCCCTGACCTGGGTGACCGCGTCCCAGAAGATCTCCTCCACCTTCTCCTTGGATCGCCCGACCACCTCCACCCTGGGCACACCGGCCAGTTCCCGGCGTACCACCTTGGCCTCGGGCAGCGCGTCGCCGGTCCACCACTCCTGGCGGATGGCGAAGTCGTCGAACCGTTCGCCCTCGTCGGTGTGCCGGAGCGCCCCGCGACGCTTGCTGACCGGGATTCTTGCCCACCACTCCGCGCGCCAGTACGGGCCGTCGTAGGCGCCCGGCGGGGCACCGGTCTGCCATTCCTCCACCTGCACCGGTTCCACCGGGGCGATGCCGTTGTAGTCCTGTACGAACCCGTAGGCCTGGCCACCGTCGAGGTAGACCCGCTCGATGCGGTAGCTATCGCCGCTGCCCGCCGTGACCACATACACCGTCGTCATCGCCGCCTCCCGGGTCCGCTGGTTGCTGAACTCAGTGTGCCAGTAGCCGATGGCCACGTCCGCCAAACCGGTGCGGGACATCGTGGCAGGCAACTGGCGGAGATCAACAACAACTCTTGCCTTCAGTCACCACTGTGAGAGAGATCACTGTGGAAATTGTTTCCTTATTATGGATATACTCGCCAGTAACTTCTAACCGTTGCCTTCACATCGAACGACACCACGCAGGAGACCCTTGTGACCGAACCCCATGTTGAGTACAGCAAAGACCAGATCGCGCAGCCGGTGCTGGACACCGAGCTGGACAACACCCCCGCGAACGCCGTCGTCATCGACGCGGTCGCGAAGTTCTGCCCACCGTCCGACCAGCGCGGACAGCAGGCTGAGATGCACGACGTTTACATCGTCACCAGCGCAGGCTCGGGTGGCCAACTCATCGTGCGGACGGTTCACGCCGCCGGCGAAGACGACGCGCGCCAAACACACCAGGAAAACTATGCCGACGAGCCCATCCTGGCGGTTCACCAATAAACCATCCCGGCTCGTCACATTCGGCGGGACGCCCTGACCTAGAAGGTCGCCGGGAGAACCCTTGTGAGGGGCATATGGCCAGGTTCGCCTTCGAGGCGCTGGGAAATTGAGCTGACCGAGGGCCGACCGGCTTCGACCTGGCCACCATCCAGCAACTGTGCGCGAGGTGACCTCGCCGGCACCGGCCGGGGTCCCCGACGGGATACCGGCCGCGGCCGCGGGGTGCAGCACTCTCGCTCTGACGCGTTCAGTGATGCGCCGAGGGCGAGAGCGAGGGCGGCGGGGGGCCGAACGCGGTGAGGAACCTGTCCCGGAAGGCATCCATCGGCCAGACCGGTGCGCCGGCGTCCGGCCGCAGCCCCTCTTGCCAGCCCCAGTCCGCCGCCCGATCCATGACCGCCGGGTCGGCGGCGATGATGCTCACCGGCACGTCGTGGCTCACCCCTTTACCGGGGACGATCCTCGCCGGTTGGTGGTCGCCCAGGACCACGAGCACCAGATCCTGGTCGTGGAGCTGCTGCACGAACGAGGTCACCGCGTCGAGTGAGTAGGCGACGGACTCGGCGTAGGCGGCCTTCACCAGGTCGGGGTCCCGCCACACCTCCTCCGGCGACTCGCCCTCGGCCGGCATCGGGTCGAAGACCGAGCCGTCGCCGACCCGGCTCCAGTCGACGAGCCGGGGCAGCGGCGCCCAGGGGGTGTGGCTGGAGACCAGGTCGATCTCGGCCATGACGGGGGCCCGGTTCGGCCGCTCGAGCTCCAGGCGCTGGAGCGCGGCCAGGGTGTACTGATCCGGCATCGAGGCGTAGCTGAACCGCGGCCCGGCATATCCCACGTTCCGGCGGTCGTAGACCTGGTCGTAGTGGTAGTACGTGGTCGCCACCGGCCAGTCCTCCTTGATGGCTGGTGCGTCGGCGACGGTTCTCCAGCCCGCACGACCGAACGCATCGGTGAGGGTGAGCCGGTCAAGGGTGACGAGGTGGTCGTACCGCTGCTGGTTGTCCACCCACAGACCCGACTGCAGGGTGATATGAGCCAGCCAGCTGAGGCCCCCAAATGTCGGCGAGGTGAGGAAGCCGCTCCGCGAAGAGAACCCGGCCTTTTGCAGCCGCCGCTCCCCGGCATCGAGCGCGGACTCGATCACGGGGAGGTCGAGCGCCGTGCGTCCGTAGCTCTCGACGAAGACCAGGAGAACGTCCTTGCCCCGCAGGCCGGTCAGGAGGTCGTCGTCCGGCGTGTTGCGGAAGGGATCCTGCTCGAGCGCCCGCACGAACTCCCGCTGGCCGCGGAGGTCGTCACGGACCTGCGTGGCGTGGGTGTAGGCGAGTCGGGCCGACCCGGTGGAGGCGATTGGTCCTGCTGGCCCCAGCTGGGCGCCGGACAACGTGGTGACCATCGCGATCGCGGTCAGAAGGGCGAGCAACCGGATCGACGGCCGCCGGTGTGTTGCCACGAGCCGGGTCAGGCGCACCGCGGACAGCGGCAGCAAGGCGATCAGCGCGACGATGAGAAGCCCAGCTCCGATCTGGACGACGAGGGCGCCCGGGCCGCCGATCGAGTCGCCGAGCAGCCCGACCGCGGAGCCGGCGTACGCCGTGTCGTAGAGGGGGTGGAACAGGCGGTCGAAGGCGAAGTGGAAGCCCATGTCGAGCACCCGCAGAATCGTCAGCGCGCCGAGACCGAGTCCGCCGAAGAGCGCGAGGATCCGTGCGACCCTGGGTGACAGCACCAGGACGAGGACGCCGAAGAGCAGGCCCTCGACCGGGATCCGGAGGAAGGCGCTCGGCGCCAGGTCGTCGACCCGGTCCGGCACGAGGAGCGCAGACCAGACCAGGAGCAGGGCCAGGGCCGAGGTCACGGTGGCGCGAGCGCCGCGGCTTCGTCGGCGGGTTTGAGAGACATGCCTTCGGACCCAGAGCCCCCAGACGCTACGGCCGAACGACTCGACCAGCAGGACCAGCGCGACAAGGAGCATCGCGTTGGTCACGGCATCGGGCAGGATATCGGCCGCCGCAACGGTCAGCACGACGCCCACGATCGCGGCAACCACCCTGGCCCATTGCCGGGGCGGCAGCGGACCGCGCAGCCACGGCAGCACGCAGCCGGCGGCCACGAACGCATACCGGGCCAGACCCATCGCGAGCACCCACCAGCCCGACTCACGTGCGACATAGACGCTCAGGACCATGATCAGGAACGCGTCGACCTCCATGTCGAAGCGCGCCCCGAACGCCGAGGTGGTGTCGGTACGCCGAGCGACCCGGCCGTCGACACCGTCGAGCACCAGCGCCACCGTCGAGAGCGCCACGAGGATCGCCGCAGGCGCCTGGCCCCCGAACGAGTCCACCGTGAGCGCCGCGACCCCACAGGCGAGGACTGCGCGAGCCAGGGTCACGCTGTCCGCCGGCCCCATTCCGACCTGGCTGTGACGCGTCAGCGCGCGAGCAAGCAGGGCGGCAAGGCCGGCTCCGCAGGCGACACCGGCCAACCAGCCGGACGCGTCGAGGCCGGTGGTCGCCGCGAGGACACCGAGGAGCGCGAGCAGGCAGACGAAGCCGGTGAGCGGGCCGGTCGGGACCCAGCTGCGCACTTGACCAACCCGACGCACCGTGCCTCCGTATCCCAGGGGTACGAACAGTCATACGGTAAAGGCGACGCTTCGATTCATCCGGGCGGAGGCGGGAAGAGGAGGGGTGCGGGTGCCGACGGAAGCGCGCGCGTTCTGGATCCGCGAACCCGGCCGGGGCGAGATTCGCACGGTCCAGCTGCCGGAGCCCGGACCGGGCGAGGTGCTGGTGCGCACGCTGCGGTCCGGGGTGAGCCGCGGCACCGAGGGACTGGTGTTTCGTGGCGGAGTCCCACCGAGCGAGTACGACGTGATGCGGGCACCGTTTCAGGAGGGCGACTTCCCCGGCCCGGTGAAGTACGGCTACCTCAACGTCGGCGTCGTCGACCGCGGTCCCGACGAGCTCCGGGGGCGCACCGTCTTCTGTCTCTTCCCCCACCAGACGGCGTACGTCGTGCCGGCCAACGCCGTTGCAGTGGTCCCCGACGAGGTCCCGCCGGAGCGTGCCGTCCTCGCCGGCACGGTGGAGACCGCGGTCAACGCCCTGTGGGACGCCGGGCCGCTGGTCGGCGACCGGATCACGGTCGTCGGCGCCGGCATGGTCGGGTGCTGCGTCGCCCGGCTGGTCGGTGGCGTGCCGGGAACGCAGGTGACGCTCGTCGACGTGGACGACACACGCGCGCACATCGCGGCCTCCCTCGGCGTCGACTTCGCGCTGCCGGAGGACGCCCTCGGCGGTCAGGACCTGGTGTTCCACGCCAGCGCGACGTCAGCCGGGCTGCAGCTCTCCCTGGCCCTGCTCGCCGCGGACGGCGTGGTCGTCGACCTCAGCTGGTACGGCGACCAGCCGGTCCAGCTGTCCCTCGGTGGCGCCTTCCACTCCAGACGCCTCGGCATCCGGGCCAGCCGGGTCGGCGATGTCGCGGTGGCCCGGCGCGGACGGCGGACCACGGCTGAGCGGCGCGCGCTCGCGCTGGACCTGCTCCAGGATCCGGCCTTCGACGCGCTGCTCACCGGCGCATCGACGTTCGACGAGCTGCCCGACGTGATGGCCCGACTGTCCGACGGCCGGCTCCGCGCGCTCTGCCACACGCTGACCTACGACGAAGGGTAGGACCGATGTTCAGTGTCACCGTCCGCGACCACGTGATGATCGCGCACAGCCTCCGCGGCGAAGTGTTCGGTCCCGCGCAGCGCCTACACGGAGCGACGTACGTCGTGGACGCGACCTTCTCCCGGGTCGAGCTCGACTCCGACGACATCGTGGTGGATATCGGCGGGGCCACCGAGGTGCTGCGTGGCGTCCTGGCGGACCTCAACTACCGCAACCTCGACGAGGTGCCCGAGCTCGCGGGGTGCAACACAACCACCGAGATCCTTGCGAGGCTGATCGCGGACCGGCTCGCCGGCCGTGTCGAGGGCGGCGGGCTCGGGGACTCCGCGAGTGGGCTGGCCCGGATCGGGGTGACCCTGCGCGAGTCGCACATCGCGTGGGCGAGCTACGAAAGGTCGTTGTGAACGAGGTGCACGTCGTGGTCCCCTACGGGATCGACGACCCGCGGCGGCCGAGCGGCGGCAACGTGTACGACCGCCGGGCCTGTCGCGGGCTTGCCGCGCTTGGCTGGTCGGTCCACGAGCACACCGTGCCCGGCCGGTGGCCCCGGCCCGACGCGCCGGCCCGCGCGGCCGTTGCTGCGGCGCTGGCCCGGGTGCCTTCTGGCTCACTGGTTCTCGTCGACGGCCTGGTCGCGTCGGTGGTGCCGGAGGTGCTGGAGCCGGAAGCCGGCCGGCTGCGCCTCGTCGTACTCTTGCACATGCCGCGGGACGAGCCGCGCGAGGTCGCGGCGCTGTCGGCGGCGTCCGCGATCGTGGCCACGAGCCAGTGGACCCGGCGGTGGCTGAGCGACCACTACGCGCTGCCCGGCAATCGCGTGTACGTCGTGCCGCCCGGCGTCGACGCAGCCGAAGTGGCGGCGGGTACCCCGTCTGGCGGGCGGCTGCTCTGCGTCGGAGGCGTCACCCCGCTCAAGGGCCATGACCTCCTGCTCGACGCACTGGCCACGGTCGACGACCCCGCCTGGCGATGCGTCTGCGTCGGCGCGCTGGACCTCGACCTGGAGTTCGTCGCACGCCTGCGACGGCTGGCCGAGGACAGGGGGCTCGGCGATCGGGTGTGCTTCACCGGCCCGCTCACGGACGACGAGCTCGACCGCGCGTACGCAGAGGCGGACGCCCTGGTGCTGGCCTCGCGCGCGGAGACTTACGGCATGGTCGTCACCGAGGCGCTTGCCCGCGGGCTTCCGGTCATCGCCGGGGAGGTCGGTGGCGTACCTGAGGCCCTCGGCCACGCAGCCGACGGCAGCCGGCCCGGCCTGCTGGTCCCGCCCGGCGACCCGCAGACTCTCGGGCAGACGTTGAGTTGCTGGCTCGGTGACCCCCGGCAGCGCGAGCGGCTCCGCGCGGCGGCCCGGTCGCGGCGACAGAGACTCTCGGACTGGGCGCACACCTCGCGCGAGCTGTCGGCCGTGCTGTCCGAAGTCGCCGGGTGACCGGATGAACCAGCAGCCAGGTGACCCCGGTATGACTGTCGAGGGATACAACGAGGAGATCGGAGGCACCGCCATCAGCCGAAGCATCTGGACCTGGGCGCGCCTGGCGGGCGGCGCCGCGATCCTCGCCGTCCTGGTCTGGCGGGTGGGCGCCGGCCCATTCGTGGACGGGCTCAGACTGACGACCGCCTGGGCGCTCGCCGCCGCGATGGCGATCACGTCGCTGACCACGTTGTGCTGTGCGTGGCGGTGGAGCCTTGTCGCGGGCGGACTTGGCGTCGATGTACCTCTGCGTACGGCGGTGAGTGCCTACTACCGGTCCCAGTTCCTCAACTCCACGCTTCCTGGCGGGGTGCTGGGCGACGTGCACCGGGGCGTGCTCCACGGGCGTGCCGTCGGCGATCTGGGGCGGGGCCTGCGATCGGTCGCGTGGGAGCGTGCGTCGGGGCAGGCCGTGCAGGCGTTGCTGACGGTGGCCGTCCTGCTCCTTCTGGCCCCGCCCGCAGGCTCTCTTCGTCTCGTGGTCGCCTGGGTGGTCGCGGCCGTCGCCGGCGTCGCGATGGTCGTCGTACTCCTGCGCCTGAACCCAGGGCTTCCGACCCGGATCGCGCGCGCCGTCACCAGCGACCTCCGCGGCTCGGTCCTCTCGAGGCGGGCCTGGCCGGGCATCGTGCTCGCCTCCACCGTCGCCGTGATGGGCCACGTCGCGGTGTTCGTGGTCGCGGTGCAGGTGACCGGGACGGAGCTGCCGGTGGGTCGGCTGCTCCCACTCGCACTGGTCGTGCTGCTGGCCTCGGCTGTACCGGCGAACATCGCCGGCTGGGGCCCGCGCGAGGGTGCGGCCGCGTGGGCGTTCGGCGCGGTCGGGCTGAGCGCTGCTGAGGGCGTCACCGTTGCGGTGGTGTACGGCGTGCTCGCGCTCGTCGCCACCCTGCCCGGTGCCGTCGTGCTGGTGGCCGGGCGAGGGCGCCGTCGGGACGGCGCGTGCGAGCTAACTGGGGCGCAGGCGGAGCGAGTCGCGGGCGTCGTACATGCCTGAACGCCCCTACACACTGCTCAGCTGCGGCATGTCGATCGACGGCTACATCGACACCGCGACCGACGAACGTCTCGTGCTGTCCAACGATGCCGACCTCGACCGGGTCGACGCCGTGCGTGCGGACAGCGACGCGATCCTCGTGGGCGCCGCAACCCTCCGCAACGACAACCCCCGGCTGCTGGTGCGTGCGCCGTCGCGGCGCGCAGAGCGCATCGCCCGCGGCCTGCCGCCAACCCCGATCAAGGTGACCGTCACCAGTCGCGCTCAGCTGGACCCGTGCGCCGCCTTCTTCGTCACCGGTGACACCGAGAAGTTGGTCTACTGTCCCACCGACGCCGTGGCGGAGGCTCGGTGCCGGCTCGGGGCGGTCGCCACGGTCGTCGACGGCGGTCGGCCGATCGAAGTGTGCCGGATCAGCGAGGACCTGCGCGCCCGCGGTGTCAGGCGGCTGATGGTCGAGGGGGGCGGGAAGGTCCTCACCCAGTTCCTCACGGCCGGCCTTGCGGACGAGCTGCACCTGGTCGTGGCGCCTTTCTTCGTGGGCGACTCCCGGGCGCAGCGGTTCGTCGGCGATGGAAGCTTCCCGTGGAACCCAGACCGCCGTGCGGAGCTGGCGGAGGTGCGCCGGTTCGGCGACGTCGTACTCCTGCGCTACGCGCTTTCGGACCGTTTCGACCGGGACTGAAGGAGAGCACGACGCACCTGCCCGCGGCGACGATCCGTACCCAGGTCATGCTGCCGCTGCGGTTCGCTGACGGATTCGGCACGACGGGGGGCTCCTGCTCTACCTGCGCCAGGAGGGCCGCGGGATCGGTCTGTATGCGAAGCTCGACGCCTACGGCCTCCAGGACGCCGGCCTCGACACGTACGACGCCAACCTCGCGCTCGGCTACAGCGAGGACGGCCGCGACTACACGGTCGCGGCGCAGATGCTGGGTGCCCTGGGGCTCGACCGGGTAGCCCTGCTGAGCAACAACCCGGACAAGGCAGCCCAGCTGGACCGGCTCGGAGTCACCGTCGCGGAGCGGGTGTCGACCGCGGTGCACCTCAACGCGACAAAGCCGCACCGGCCGAAGGTTCGGGACCCCATCGGGTCGGAGCTGCATCAGGTCACCGACCTGGTCCGGTCGTTCACCGGCGGTTTCACCGAGCAGTCGATGAAGGCCACCCCCGGCGGTGCGGACACCAAGGGGACTACCGCCGGCCCGGCGACGACCAACGGCCCATCAGCCGATGAACACTCATCTGAGGCCGCATCCGCGGATGCGGCCTGATCACGATTGTTATGAGGATTGCCACCAACCGCGAACACCATTGGATGGAGACTGGTTCACGTGAGCGAGAGCGAGATGAAGTATCTCGATCTGCACGGCGACCGTGTTGCCTATCGGGAAGCGGGAGCCGGCGAGGCGCTGCTGCTGATCCATGGCATGGCGGGAAGTTCGGCGACCTGGCGAGCGGTGCTGCCCCAGTTGTCGACGAAATACCGGGTGGTGGCACCGGACCTGTTCGGGCACGGTGAATCCGCTAAGCCGCGCGGTGACTATTCGTTGGGTGCGTTCGCGGTATGGCTGCGTGATCTGCTCGATGAACTTGGCATCACCCGGGCGACGGTGGTGGGTCAGTCGCTCGGTGGCGGTGTGGCCATGCAGTTCACCTATCAGCATCGCGACTACTGCGAACGGCTGGTTCTCATCAGCAGCGGCGGCCTGGGCCCCGACCTGAGCTGGATATTGCGGATGCTGTCGGCGCCCGGAGTCGAACTGGTGCTGCCGGTGGTCGCACCGCGGCCGGTGTTGAACATCGGCAACACGCTGGGGTCGTGGCTCACGTCGGCCGGAATCCACTCGCCGCATGCCGGCGAGATATGGAACGCCTACTCGTCGCTGTCGGACGGTCAGACCCGGCAGGCGTTCCTGCGCACGCTGCGCTCGGTGGTGGACTACCGTGGCCAGGCGGTCAGTGCGATCAACAAGTTGCATCTGAGCTCTGGGCTCCCGATCTTGCTGATTTGGGGTGATCAGGACCGGATCATTCCTGTCGCCCACGGCTACGCCACTCACGCCGCCGTGCCGGGTAGCCGGCTTGAAGTGCTCCCCGGCGTCGGGCACTTCCCGCACGTCGAGTCCCCAACCGCGGTGGTGCAAATCCTTGACGACTTCATCGCCACTACAGGGCCCAGTGCCGATGTGACGAATCGAAAATCGTGATCAGCACCGTGGTGCAGCCAGCGTCGACTTCCTAGTTTCTCTCTCCGGTGTGTCTCAACAAGCTCTGAAGCCGCCTGACCGGCAGCTTCGGACACTGTCGACGTCGCGGCCTACGGCGGGACCGCCTGCCTCAGCCAGCGTCGTGGCATCGGGTCGGCCAGCAAGCTGAATCGCCAGATGCATCTACATTTTGGTGTACCGCGGCCCAAGACGTATTCGACACCGAGCTAATAGATGCGGTCGCGAAGGACTCAACCGACCAAACCGACGATCTCGACGTCGCGAAAGCTCCCGCCCGCCTGGTTCACGACGAATCGCGGGCTGGTCGGGTGGCAACGTCGAACACGTCAGGGCATCTGGTGACGGCGTTGCTGTGAGGCGCTACCTGGGCACGCTGAAATTGATACGTGCCGAATCGCTGACCGGTCGGAAGCCGATGCGTTGATAGACGACGTTCGACACCCGGGTTGGCCAGGTCAGTGAACAGCACCACCTCGTCGGCGCCTCTCAGGGCCCACGCCGCCGCGGCGGCGGTCACCGCCGAGCCGTAGCCGTGTCCGCGCCTGTTCGGTGGGGTGTAGACCGGTCCAATCCGCGAGACGCCCGCCGCCGGCGAACGCACTGCCGCCATGCTGACGATGTCGCTTTCCAACATCCACACCACGAACTCATCGCCCAATTGCTTCGCGGCGTGCACGGATCGGGCGGCGGCCGGGTCAGGTGACCGCGACGTCGACCCATCGATCACCCGGTACCGGCCAACATCAGCATTGCGGTGAAATGCATTGCAGTGTACTGGGATCCGGCATCCGAATGATGGATCGTGTCACCACGCAGCGGAAGTCTTTCCCGGCTCGACGCATCGCCGCGCCGCGGATCGCGCGTTTGACGAACGCGGTGTTTTTGGTCAGCGAGCAATCCCAGCCGGGCACCAGCCCGGCGTAGGCGTCTCACGAACGCGGTCTAACCGAACCCGCCCCCGGCCATCGGCACGTAGGTGAAGTCCGCCACAGCGTCTCCGCGGTCATCCCAACCGGGACGAGATCGCGCACATCGCCGCCAACTCCGAGTCGTATTCGCATTCTCACCAAAACACCGACTGCCTGGACTTGAGGATGCGCCGCGCACGCCTGCTCGAAAGCAATCGAAAAGTGCTGCCGCCTGGGCGTCGCTTAGAAGAGTCCGGACCCCTCACCTACGTGACGCCTTGACCAAGTAGGACGCAAGCAGCACCCCGACGCTCGCGACGATGAAGACGATGAACTTGGTCGTCTTGAAAAAAGCCTTCGTCTCGCTGCCGTGCGCCGGGCGGTTGACCCGAGTGGGCTGTGCGTCCGCGGCGTCGTTAGGGGTGTTCGGGTCGTCGGTGCGTTGTACGGAACCGGGTACCGAACCGGGAGTATTGGTGGTGGTCATTTAGTGCTCCTTACTGGTGCGGTGTCGCTAAGTATGTCGATCGCATGAATCGGATGCTGCTACCCCAACGGAGGCAGCGCGATTACTTTGACAGAAGCCGTGATCCGGCCGTGCTTTCAAAAATGCGGCCCCTCGTAACCGGAGGTACAACAGCCGTAAGTCGTACCGCACCTCAGCCCGTTGGCTACCCCGCCAGACGGTCTCCAAACCTCAGCGTCTCGGCGAAGGGGCCACGCTGAGGCCCCTTACTCGGGGTCGGGAGGGGGAGCGTGAGCAGCACGCGCTAACGCGCCGCGCGGCCTTACCCTTGTGAAGTGCCGATTAGAGGACGCAGGCCGGGCGGACCCGGTGTGTCGATCAACCGCCACCCGCCGGTTTCACCGCTGGACCGAGGTGGAGGACAGCCCGTATACCGGCGGCCCGATTGGGCTGGCGACTGAGTTGCGCAATCGCGAAAGGTGTTGGGAACCACGATCGACTCGCGTCGCGATCTGCGCATCCGCTACACCGAACCCGCGTCGTCGCCGCGGGCCGGGGTCACGAACCTCGACCACTACCGGGACCTCTGACTGAAAGATCCGATCTGATGACTCAGAAGATTTGCTTTGATTGCTTCCATAAGTTGTTCCCTGACAAGCCAATTCGGAAGATTACGTTGGGTCGGCAATGCGTTGTGTGCAAAGCGCAAACGGATCGAACGGAACAGATGGTTCCTGTTGAGGCAGAGGACATTCCGCTGGTTAAGCAAATTGCTCAAGTGCCGCGACGAGTACTACACCGAACTGAACGGCATGCCGACCGGCGTGTCGCTGTTCGTGTGGCTGCCCGAGGAGCGGGCCAGGTGGGTCGAGATGCGGGCCAAGCGCGGACGCGCTCTGGACTCGCCATGCCGAGTGTGTCAGATAGGGATCGGCTCCCGCGACGGTCGGTCGACGTTGGCGTCCAGCCATCGGAGCGCCGGCGAGGGTGAGCCGTCGCCTGGAGCTGGGGGATCCTCGGGTGACCCCGTTGCGGTCCTCGTGATCCGATCGTCGTCTTGGACTTGCCCTCGCGGCGCGTGTCTCGACGGCGGATCTGGGATCCCTGCAGAGGCAACAGGTGGGGTTAC
>CAWCXH010000007.1:0-329429 GCA_963799495.1 uncultured Actinomycetota bacterium | reverse complement strand
GGGTTTGGTGGTGTAGACGCTGGGGGCGGTCCAGATCACGGTGCCGTCGGGAATCATCCTGGGATACAGGTCGGGCTTTACCAAGTCGTACAGTACGACTTGCTGAGCCGTCAGCGACGATCACCGCTGGGTCACGCGGCGCTCGTCCGGCGCTGTCGGTCTTCCCAGCCGAGCCGTTCAGTCTGCGCGAGCGTCGCGGGGCAGGCGCGGTGCGAGCGTCGTTCTCGACAGCGAGGGGTAGGTCGCGCGGTAGCCGCGGCGGCGGGCGAGCGGCGCGAGGATGCTGAACAGAACGCGCTGAACAGCAGCCGGTGGCTTGCGGAACACGATCACGTCGGAGAACTCGGTCGCGAAGAGCGCCAGCTGGAGTGGGTGCGGCATCCCGCGCTTGTTCACGTGCCCTTCGCGGGCGAGCCCGAACAGCGTTTCGGCCATGTGGACGAAGCGTTCACCCGGCGTGATCTCCCCGTGCACGATCGCGGCCACGTCTCCCTCGTTCCACCAGTCGTGCCAGACGCCCGGCTCGATCTTCGCCCTTTCACCGGCTCGCAGAACCGATTTCCGACCGTCGCGCAGCATCGTCAGCTCGCCCTCCTGGACGCTGAAGCTCTCAACCTGCGCGGGATGCAGGTGCTCACCCACCACACGCGCACCGGGCAGTGCCGTCAAGTCCACGACCAGACGGCCCTCATCGTTCAACCACGGCAGGTCGACGATGACGCCGCGCTCCAGCGTCACCGGGTTCTCCCAAACCTCGCCTAGCTCGATCGGACGTGTATCAGGTGGGGCCAAAAGATCGGGATGCGACATTTTCTGGTTATACCCCGCGCCATGACTCTCCCTAGTCGGATTCGCGTCAGGCGAGCCCGTTCTCCTCCAGCCACGCCGACCCGTCGTCGTCGCGGAACGTCACCCGCGCCGTCGGCGCTCACCACCGCGCGCCGCCACCACCGGCAGACACCGTCTTTGCGCGCCCGTCATACCGGCCGGGGCAGCCGGTCGATCACCCGCGCAAGCTCCACAGCCTCAGCCGCGCTGACCCGCGCCACCAGTCCCCGCCGGTCAGCGAGCGCGCCGTCAGATCGTCGGCGATCACCCAGCCGCGCCACGGTGTCACAGCGTTGAGCACGACATCCACGCCAGCTTGTGCGCCCGCCGTTGCAGCTCTCGCGGTTCGCGGACGACCGTTCCGATGCGATGGCTGCGCTCGGGGCGATGGAGCACTCTGCAGTAGAAGCCAAGGCTAGCAACGTGATACCGCTACACGTTTAGGCCTATACCGTTGCCCTGCGGCCCCAGACGGACTGCATCAACGCCCCTCGGTAGATAAATGCCGGATCCTCAAGTGCGCGCCGGAAATCGACCACCTCCGACTCGGCGAGGACGCCCTTAGCGATGATGGCGTCGTCGATGAGCTGAAAGCCCTGGACCAAGTAGCGCGAGAGCGCGCTACCGCCGTGGGCCACGAGGCTGACGGCCTCGTTCCCCAACTCGATGAGCCCGAGCGATTCCATGTGAACCGGCAGCACCCTGCCATAACAGGGATCCATGACGTTCGTCGCCGAGAGAAACTCGATTCTTGCACGGAAGGAGGAGTGGAAGGCCTCGGCCAGCGGGTGGGCGGGATCAAGCGACTCAACAGTGCCGAGATCGGCGTCTTCGGCGACCAGCCAGCCGCCCGGGCGCAGCGCCGCCGCCATGCGCCGCAGTACGTCAGCGGGATCATTCATGTGCATCAAGAGCGCCCGGGTGTGAACGAGATCGTATGAGGCTGGCTCGATGTCATCTTGCGTGATGTCGCAGCGGCGCACCTCCACGTTCGGCGCACGCAGATCGCCGAGAAACCTCGGATCCAGATCGGCCGCGACAACCCGCCCAGCGCTACCCACCCGCTCGGAAAGCCAGCGCACCACCGAGCCAGCGCCCGCTCCGACCTCCAGACAACGCCATCCCTGCCGGACACCGATACCGTCGAGGTATCGGAAAGTCCACGGATCACACAATGCCTCCAGCAACTTCAGGCGAGCCAGTTCGTCGTCCGCCTCGGCATCGGCAGCGAAGTAGCGGCCACCTTCTACGGCATCGGTCGTCATCGGTCTCTCCCGTCAACATTAGTGACCCGGCAGTCCCAACTGCGCCTACCGCAGGCCTGGAGAACTAAGTATCGATACGAGCCTGTGAATAATCTCGATATCCGGTAGCTTGGGTAGCTGATCCTCCCTTATCTCGGCGATAACCGGACCAAAGTCCGGTAACTTGCCGCCATCGGAATCAGCAGTCCCTGCGATTGACCAGCGCGGCCATCATCCGCAAATCGATCGCCCCCCGGGCCAACACCTCGGCCACCCTCGGCAGCCGCTCGCGCAGCGCGATCGCAAACTGCAACTGCCCCGCCGCACGGCCCCGGCTGATGTTCAACGCCGCCGAGATCTCCGCCACCACGTTCGCATGCCCATCGATGGCCCAGCAGCTACGCTCCACGTCACCCTCGGGAGCCCGACGCGCATACAACTCCCCCATCGCGGCCATCCGACGCCCGCACGCCGCGTTCTCCTCCCGCGCCGACGACCCCAAGCCATCGATCACAGCAGCATCATCGACCATGGCCAGGGCTGCCAGCTGCGGAGATGCCTTTGCTTCGAACATATTTCGATATTAGCGGGTGCCACCGACAAGCTATGGAAGTCATCCACAGGGCCACGAGGGTGGTGGCGATTAGAGCTTGGCGGCAGCGTCCTCGTCGAGCAGCCACACCGTGGCTTCGCGACCCACGGCCCCCGCAGCCGGGACGTCGACGGGCGCTTGCGCCACCGACGGCGGCGGCCACCGCGTCGGCCTTGGCCGCGCCCGAGACCACCAGCCACACCTCCCGTGACCGCCGAATCGCCGGTAGCGTCAACGTGATTCGGCGCGGCGGCGGTTTGGGGGAGTCCGCGACACCGACCACCAGCCGGGTGGCCTCGAGGACCGCGGCCGATTCCGGGAAGAGCGAGTTGATGTGCCCTTCGCCGCCCATGCCCAGCAGGTGCACGTCGAAATTCGGTGCGGGATCGCCGTCCTCGGCGTTGGCGGCCAGCACCTGCTCGTAGGCCAGCGCGGCGGCGTCCAGGTCGTCGCCGAATTCCCCGTCGCTGGCCGGCATCGCGTGCACGTTGGCGGCCGGGATGTCGATATGGTCGAGCAGGGCTTCGCGGGCCTGCTTGTCGTTGCGTTCGTCGTCGTCCTCGGGCACGTAGCGCTCGTCACCCCAGAACAGATGCACCTTCGACCAGTCGATCTTCTCGCCGCTGCTCGCCGACCCGCTTGAGCAGTCGCGACGCCGGTACCGCCACCGGTCAGCACGATCTGAGCCTTGCCGCGGTTGTCGATCGCAGCGGTGATCGCGTCGACCAGTCGATCGCCGGCTGCGGCGACCAACGCAGCGGTATCAGGGTATTTCTCGACGATGGGGCTCACACGTACTGCACCTTGTCGATGCCCTGCAGCGCCTCGTGGTAGATCTCGTCGGCATCGAGTCGGCGTAGATCCTCGGCGAGGCATTCGCGTGCCTCCCTGCGCGCCAACGGAATCCGCGCCTCGGGCCTGCTGGTTCGGGTCAGCGTAGCGGTCACGCCCGTCTGGGGCCGCTTCAGCGTGATCGTCTCGCTGCTGCGGACGAGTTCCACCTTCAGTTCGCCGACCGCCCGCTGAACCGGGCCGTCGATCCGGGCGGCCAGCCAGCCGGCCATGATATCGAGCGCCGGCTCGGTCTGCAGGCCCGACACCAGCGCCGAGGTGATCGGCTCGTGTGGCTCCTGATCGACCGCCGATGCCAGCAGTGCGCGCCAGTAGGTCACGCGGCTCCACGCCAGGTCGGTGTCGCCGGACGTGTAGCCCTCCAGCCGGCTCTTGATGCACGCCAGCGGATCCGCGCCGTTGGTGGCGTCGGTGATGCGCCGGATCGCCAACTTGCCCAACGGGTCCTGGGAGGGCACCTTCGGGGCCAGCGCGGGCCACCACGCCACCACGGGGGTGTCGGGCAGCAGGAACGGCAGCACCACGCTGCTGGCGTGGTCGGCGAGTTCGCCGTGCAAGCGCAATGCCACGATCTCGCCCGCACCCGCGTCGCCGCCGACGCGTAGCTGCGCATCCAGTCGCGACTCGACAGCACCTCGATCGCCAGAGACCACCACGATCACACGGCACGGGTGTTCGCGGCTCGCGAAGTTGGCCGCCTCGATGGAGTCTTCCAGCAGATCATCGGAGTCAAGCGAGATCACGAGAGTGAGCACGCGGCTCAACGTGATTGCGCCGCCTTCTTCGCGAAGGCCGATGATCTTCTTGTTGATGTCGTTGGTCGAAGTTCCCGGCAGGTCGACAATCACGGTCGCCTCCATTCCCGACCCATGCGGTGAATCATCTCGTCGGCCGACGCCGGTCCCCATGTGCCCGCTTCGTAGGCTTCGGGTCTGCCGTGCGATGCCCAGTAGTCCAGAACGGGATCGAGGATCTCCCAGGAGAATTCGACCTCTCTGTTCACCGGGAACAGCGATGGCTCACCGAGGAGCACATCGAGGATCAGCCGCTCGTAGGCCTCGGGGGAGTCCTCAGCGAAGGCCGAGCCGTAGGAGAAGTCCATGTTGACGTCACGGACCTCCATGGCGCTGCCGGGGACCTTGGAGCCGAACCGCGTGGTGATGCCTTCGTCGGGCTGCACCCTGATCACCAACGCGTTCTGGCCGAGTTCCTCCGTCATCGTCTTGTCGAAAGGCAGATGCGGAGCCCGCTTGAAGATCAACGCGATCTCGGTGACCCTGCGCCCCAGGCGCTTTCCGGTGCGCAGGAAGAACGGCACGCCCGCCCAGCGACGAGTATCGATCTCCAGCGTGATCGCCGCATATGTCTCGGTGGTGGAGTCCTTGGAGAACCCCTCCTCTTCGAGTAGGCCCACGACCTTCTCGCTGCCCTGCCAGCCGGCGGCGTACTGACCGCGTGCGGTGGTCTGATCCAGCGGCTGCATGAGCTGGGTGGCCGAGAGCGCCTTGATCTTCTCCGCCTGAAGTTCATGCGGTCCGAAGTTGACCGGTTCCTCCATGGCGGTCAGGGCAAGCAGTTGCAGCAAGTGATTCTGGATGACATCGCGGGCCGCGCCGACCCCGTCGTAGTAGCCGCCCCGGCCCCCGAGGCCAATGTCCTCGGCCATGGTGATCTGCACGCTGTCGACGTAGTTGTTGTTCCAGATCGGTTCGTACAACTCGTTGGCGAAGCGCAGCGCCAGAATGTTCTGGACGGTTTCCTTGCCCAGATAGTGGTCGATGCGGAACACCGACTCCTCTGGGAAGACGCTGTTGACCGTCGTGTTGAGCTCACGGGCGCTCTGCAGGTCGTGGCCGAACGGCTTCTCGATGACCACCCTGCTCCAGCGGCCCTCCTGCTGGTGGGCCAGGCCGGACTTGTGCAGCTGCTCGCACACCACCTGAAACGCCTTGGGCGGGATGGACAGATAGAACGCGTGGTTGCCGCCGATGCCCCGTTCGGCATCGAGCTTCTCGAGCTGCTCGGCCAGCCTCCCGAACGAAGCTTCATCGTCGAAGGTGCCCTGCACAAACCGGATGCCCTCGGCCAGCCGGTCCCACACCTCCTGACGGAACGGCGTGCGGGCGTGCTGCTTGACCGCGTCGTAGACGACCTTGCCGAAATCCTCGTGGGCCCAGTCCCTTCGGGCGAACCCAACCAATGCGAACGTGGCTGGAAGAAGGCCCCGGTTGGCCAGGTCGTAGATCGCAGGCATCAGCTTCTTGCGGGCGAGATCGCCCGTGACACCGAAGATCACCACACCGCACGGGCCCGGGATGCGCGGCATCCGCTTGTCGCGCTTGTCCCGCAGGGGATTACGCCAGCCGGTCGCGGTTGAAGCCGTCTTGTCGGTGACCGCGGTCATTTCTTGGCGGCGTCGAGCTGAGCCTGTGTCGCCTCAAGAAGCTCAAGCCAGGACTTCTCGAACTTTTCGACTCCTTCGTCCTCCAGCACCTTGAACACGTCCGGCAGGTCGATACCGGCCGCGGCCAGCTGGTCGAAGACTTCCTGGGCGGCCCCGGCCGTTCCGGTGACGGTGTCGCCGGTGATTACGCCGTGGTCGGCGACCGCGTCAATCGTCTTCTCCGGCATTGTGTTCACGGTGTTCGGGGCGACCAACTCGGTGACGTAGAGGGTGTCGGAATACTCGGGGTTCTTGACTCCGGTCGACGCCCACAACGGGCGTTGGAGCCGGGCTCCGTCGGCCTTCAGCGCCTCATAGCGAGCGCCGCCGACGAACACCTCCTCGTAGGCGGCGTAGGCCAGCCGGGCGTTCGCGACGCCGGCCTGACCGCGCAGCGCCAGCGCTTCATCGCTGCCGATCTTCTCCAGCCGCTTGTCGATCTCGGTGTCCACCCGCGACACGAAGAACGAAGCGACCGAATGGATCTTGGACACGTCGTGACCGCCCTGCTTGGCCGCTTCCAGCCCGGCGAGGTAGGCATCCATGACTGCGCGGTGGCGCTCGACGGAGAAGATCAGCGTCACGTTGACCGAGATGCCCTCGGCGATGACGGCGGTGATCGCCGGGAGGCCGGCGAGCGTGGCCGGGATCTTGATCAGCAGGTTGGGCCGGTCGACGATCTTCCACAGCTCGATGGCCTGAAGGATCGTCTTGTCGGTGTCATGGGCGAGCCGCGGGTCGACCTCGATCGACACCCGGCCGTCGACGCCGTTGGAGAGTTCGTACTGCTTGGCCAGCACGTCGCAGGCGTTGCGGACATCGTCGGTGGTGACGGTGCGGATGGTGGCGTCGACGTCGGCGTCGCGCTCGGCCAGCTCGGCGACCTGCGCGTCGTAGGAGTGGCCCTTCGACAGTGCGGCCTGGAAGATCGACGGGTTGGTGGTGACCCCGACGATGCATTTGGTATCGATGAGCTCCTGCAGGTTGCCGGTCTGCAGGCGGTCGCGGGACAGGTCGTCCAGCCACACGGAGACACCCGCGGCGGACAGCGCCGCGAGGTTCGGGTTCTGGGTCATCGGTGTTTCCCCTTCTGCGTTTAGTTGTCCATTGATCGTTCCGCTGCGGCGGCGACGGCTTCGGGCGTGAACCCGAATTCGCGGAACAACGTCTTGTCGTCGGCGGATGCGCCGTAGTGCTCGATCGACACGATCTCGCCGGTATCGCCGACCAGCTTGTGCCAACTCTGCGCGACGGCCGCCTCGACGGCGACCCTGGCCGACACGTCGGGTGGCAGCACGGAGTCGCGATACTCCCGCGGTTGCGATTCGAACCATTCCACGCACGGCATCGACACCACGTACGCGGCGATCTCCTTCTCTGCCAACAGTTTTCGCGCTTCTACAGCCAGCTGCAGTTCGGAGCCGGTGGCGATGATGATCACGTCGGCGTCGTCGGCCGGGTTGCCGCCGCCCAGCACGTAGCCGCCCTTGGCCACGCCTTCGGCGCTGGTGCCCTCCAGCACCGGGATGCCCTGGCGGGTAAGGCAGAAACCCACCGGGCCGCTCGCCGCGCCGCGCGCAAGAATGGAGCGCCAGGCGTAGGCGGTCTCGTTCGCGTCACCGGGCCGCACCACCGACAAATTCGGGATGGCCCGCAGCGCCGCCAGGTGTTCGATCGGTTGATGGGTGGGACCGTCCTCGCCCAGCCCGATCGAGTCGTGCGTCCAGATGTAGATGGTGTCGATGTTCATCAGCGAGGCCAACCGCACGGCCGGGCGCATGTAGTCGGAGAACTGCAGGAACGTGCCGCCGAAGGCCCGGGTCGGGCCGTGCAGCACAATGCCGGACAGAATCGAACCCATCGCGTGCTCACGGACCCCGAAGTGCAGCACGCGGCCGTAGGGTTCCGCCGTGTAGTCCTTGGTGGAGATCGACGGCGGCCCGAACGACGGGACGCCCTTGATGGTGGTGTTGTTGCTGCCGGCCAGGTCCGCCGACCCACCCCACAGCTCCGGCAGCTTCGGCGCAACGTCGTTGAGCACCTTGCCGAACGCGGCGCGGGTGGCCAGCGGCTTCGACCCCGGCTCCCAGTGCGTGAGGTCAGCGTCCCAGCCGTCGGGCAGCTCCTGGGCCAGCAGCCGGTCCAGCAGCGCCTTGCGCTCGGGCTCCCGCTGCGCCCAGGCGTCGAAGTCGCCCTGCCACTTCTCGTGGGCTTCCTTGCCGCGGGCCACCAGCTTGCGGGTGTGGTCGATGACCTCGTCGCGCACCTCGAACGTCTTGTCCGGGTCGAAGCCGAGGATTTTCTTGACCTCGGCGACCTCCTCGTCGCCGAGCGCCGCTCCGTGCGCCTTGCCGGTGTTCATCAGTTTCGGCGCCGGGTAGCCGATGATGGTGCGCACCGCGATGAACGACGGCTTGTCGGTGACTTTTTTCGCCGCCTCCACTGCTTCTTCTATACCCGTCACGTTCTCGCCGCCCTCGACGATCTGGACGTGCCAGCCGTAGGCCGCATAGCGGGCCGGGGTGTCCTCGCTCAACGCGATGTTGGTGTCGTCCTCGATGGAGATCTGGTTGCTGTCGTAGAAGACGATGAGGTTGCCGAGCTGCTGGGTGCCGGCCAGCGACGACGCCTCGCTCGTCACGCCCTCCTCGATATCCCCGTCGGAGGCGATCACATATATGTAGTGATCGAACGGGCTGGTGCCGGGTGCGGCGTCGGGGTCGAACAGGCCGCGCTCGTAGCGCGACGCCATCGCCATCCCAACGGCGTTCGCGAGGCCCTGCCCGAGCGGACCGGTGGTGACCTCGATGCCCGGGGTGTGGCGGAACTCCGGGATGACCCGGTGTCCTCGATCCCCACGTCCGCAACGACTCGATATCGGAGAGCTCCAAGCCGAACCCGCCGAGGTACAGCTGGATGTACTGGGTAAGGCAGCTGTGCCCGGCGGACAACACGAAGCGGTCGCGGCCGAGCCAATGGAGGTCAGTCGGGTCGTGGCGCATCTGCCGCTGGAACAGCGTGTACGCCAGCGGTGCCAGGCTCATCGCCGTCCCGGGATGACCGTTACCCACCTTCTGCACCGCATCCGCCGCCAGTACTCGCACGGTGTCGACAGCGGCCGAGTCCGCCTCGGTCCAGTCGTCCGGGTGATTCGGGCGGGTGAGGGCGGAAATCTCTTCGAGTGTGGTCACGAGGCGCACTCCTCAGGTCGGCTCGACAATCCGCTTCATCCACCCTAGTGCCCGACGGTCGCCCGCTGCAGGCTGCGCTGGACATGATTACCCCGTCGTTTACCCGAATCGACCCAGCGGTGACGGTGCAGGAGCCCGGGTCTACCATCGGCTGTAGTAGAAGCTGCGCGCTGCCGCGATCCCGAGGAGTTATTTGCGTGACCATTCGCGAGCGCGTTGCGCCGAGCCCAGTGAGCACCACGCTCCTGGCCTACGTGGCGTTGACGAAGCCGCGGGTGATCGAATTGCTGCTCGTCACGACTATTCCGGCCATGCTGCTGGCCGACCGCGGCACCGTCGATCCGCTCCTGGTTCTCAACACGCTGGTGGGCGGACTGCTGGCGGCCGCGGGCGCCAACACGCTGAACTGCGTGGCCGACGCAGACATCGACAAGTTGATGAAGCGGACTGCGGGCAGGCCACTGGCCAGGGCCACCGTCCCTCGTAGTCATGCGCTGATCTTCGGGCTGGCCCTTTCCGTCGGTTCGTTCTTCTGGCTGTGGTGGACCACCAACCTGCTGTCCGCTCACCTGGCTGGCGCGACCATCGCGTTCTACGTGCTCGTCTACACGCTGCTGCTCAAGCGACGCACTTCGCAGAACGTCGTGTGGGGCGGCGCGGCCGGCTGTATGCCGGTGATGATCGGCTGGTCGGCGGTCACCGGAACCATTCAGTGGCCCGCGCTTGTGATGTTCGCGATCATCTTCTTCTGGACGCCGCCGCACACCTGGTCGCTGGCGATGCGGTACAAGGATGACTATCGCGCGGCCGGGGTGCCGATGCTGCCCGCGGTGGCCACCGAGCGTCAGGTCACCAAACAGATCCTGATCTACACCTGGCTGACCGTCGCGGCCACGCTGGTGCTGGCGCTGGCGACCGGCTGGCTGTACGCGGCGGTGGCGCTGCTGGCCGGCGCGTGGTTCCTGGTGATGGCCCACCAGCTGTACGCCGGCGTGCGCCGCGGTGAGCCGGTGAAGCCGCTGCGGCTGTTCTTGCAGTCCAACAACTATCTGGCCGTGGTGTTCTGCGCGTTGGCCGTCGATTCGGCGCTGGCGCTGCCGACGCTGCTGGCCGCATAGCCGGCGTCGGTTCGCCGACGTTGCTAGGGCGTTAACACCACCGAGCCGACCGTCTTGCGGCCTTGCAGGTCGCGGTGCGCCTGCGCGGCATCGGCCAGCGGATAACGCTCGCTGACCGTCACGTTGATGGTCCCGGCGGCGATGGCGTCGAGCAGTTCACCGGCGCGCCAGGCGAACTCGTCGGGTGTGCGGGTGTAGTGCACGAGCGTGGGCCGGGTCAGGAACAGTGAGCCGGCGGCGTTGAGGCGCTGCGGGTCGAACGGCGGGACGGGCCCGCTGGAGGCCCCGAACAGCGCCAGCGTGCCGCGGATCGCCAGGCTGGCCATGCTGGCGTCGAACGTCGACGCGCCGACCCCGTCGTACACCGCGGCGACCCCGTTGCCGTCGGTGAGCTCGCGGATCTTGGCACCGAACTCCTGCGCGTCCTCCGGATAGTCGAGCACTTCCACCGCGCCGGCCTGCCGGGACAACTCGGCCTTCTGCGGGGTGGACACGGTGGTGATCACGCGGGCGGGCAGGCTGGTGACCCACTGCGTCAGGATGAGTCCGACGCCGCCTGCGCCGGCGTGCAGCAGCACGGTGTCGCCCTGCTGGACCGGATACACCGACTTGATCAGGTAGTGCGCGGTCATGCCTTTCAGCAGGGACGCGGCCGCGGCGTCGGCGTCGACGCCTTCCGGCACGTACGCGACGAAATCCGCAGGGGCGACGCAGTATTCGGCGTATCCGCCATTGGCCTCCGCGGTGACCACCCGGTCGCCGACCTTGAGCGCCGCGACGTCGTCACCGAGCGCCTCGACGGTGCCGCAGACCTCGCTGCCCACGATGAACGGCACCTCCCGTGGGTACTGCCCGGAGCGGAAATACGTGTCTAGGAAGTTCACGCCGATGGCCTCGGCTTTGATCAGCACCTCGCCCGCGGCGGGGGAGGGTTTGGGCTTCTCGACGTAGGTCAGGACTTCGGGTCCGCCGGTCTTGGCGACTTCGATGGCATGCATGCTGACTATCCTGCCAATATGAAGCTCGCCCGGCCGGACGTTTTCCATCCCCGGATCGTGCTCGCCGGGTGCCCTGCGCTGGTGGAGGGTGACGGCGACGACGCCGAACTCGTCGCAGCGCTGCGCAAACGGGGGCTGCACGCGCGATGGCTGTCCTGGGACGACCCGGAAACGCTCAACGCTGACGTGGTGATCCTGCGGGCGACGTGGGACTACATCGAGCGGCTCGAGGAGTTCCTGGCCTGGACGCGGCGCGTCCGCAATTTGCTCAACGCCCCGGGGGTGGTGGCGTGGAACACCGACAAACGCTATCTCGCCGACCTCGCCGAGGCCGGCGTGCCCACGGTGCCGAGCCGATTCTTCGCCCCCGGCCAGCGGGTGCGGCTGCCCGAGGGCGAGGTCGTGGTGAAACCCGCGGTCGGCGCGGGATCGGTTGGCGCGCAACGGTTTATCGACTCGAACGCGGCGCTCGAGCATGCGTCGGGGCTGCAGGCCGACGGCCGCGCCGTGCTGATTCAGCCCTACGACGCCCGGGTCGAGGGTGGCGAGACGGCGCTGGTTTTCCTGGGCGGCCGGCAGTCGCACGCGTTCACCAAGGGCCCGATCTTGCCGCCGCCGGGCCAGCGCCCGGCGTTTGACGAATCCGGCACCTACGCCGAGGAATCGCTCACACCCGCCGATCCCGACTTCGAGCTGTGGGATGTCGGGCATTCGGCGCTGGCCGCCGCGGCCGCCCACCTCGACATCGACCCGGCCGAGTTCCTGTACGCCCGCGTCGATGTGCTCGGCGACCCGAGCGACCCGCAGCTGCTGGAGCTGGAACTGGTCGAGCCATCCCTGGGCTGGCGCCAGCTCGATGCGACCACGCGGGGCCGCCAGCAGCGCGAGTTCGCGCTCGCCGTGGAATCAGCTACCGACCGGCTCGGGCTCGGACCGCTCTCGCGTCGACGCCCATAGCGCCGCGGTGGCCGCGGTGCACGCGGCCGCGCCGGCGACGTGCACGGCGACCAGCGCCGCCGGCACACCGGTGAAGAACTGCACGGTCCCGACCAGCCCCTGGGCGCACACCAGCGCCAGCAGCACACCGAGCCGGACCATGATCGGGCGATCGGCGTGCACGGCCAGCAGCGCGAAGCCCAGGGCGACCAACAGCGACAGGTAGGCCACCAGCAGCGAGGAGTGCAGGTGCACCAGCGTGGTGATCTCGATCTGCAGCCTCGGCACCGTGCGGTCCACGCTCTTGTCGCCCGCGTGCGGACCGGCCCCGGTCACCAGCGTTCCGGCCACCAGCACCGCGGCCAGCGCGACGGCGCTCAGCAAGGTCAACTGGCGCAACGGCTTCGGGATCGTCCGTGCGGAGACCCCGGCCTCATCTATTTCGTCGGGCTCGCCGATCTTGACGTAGAGCAGCACAGCCAGCCAGACCATCGTCATCGACGCCAGCAGGTGGATGGCGACCGTCCACCACAGCAGCCCGGTCAACACCGTGATGCCGCCGATGACCGCCTGCACCACCGTCGACGCCGGCATCAGCCACGCGTAGACCAGGACCTCGCGGCGCCGGCGGGCGCGGGTGACCGCGAGCACCGCCAGTGCGGCCGTCAGGACCACCAGGAAGGTGATCATCCGGTTGCCGAATTCGACCACCTGGTGCACGACCGGTACTTCGGCGACCGGGACCGGCGTGAAGCTGCCGGGGAAGCACTGCGGCCAGGTCGGGCAGCCCAGGCCGGAGGCGGTGACGCGGACGATCGCGCCGGTGACCGCGATGCCGCCCTGGGTCAGGATGACCGCCGCGGCGATGAGGCGCTGGGCCCGCAGGCTCGGCTTGGGCAGCAGGTCGACCAGTCGCAGGAAGAGTCGTCCGACGGGCACCGCCCGATCGTAGAGGAAGGCCAACTACAGCCCGTAGTAGCGGGGCTTGCGCCGAAACCGACACTTCGGCGAAGAAATGCGAGTGCAACGCAGCAAAACGTCGATCTCGGCGCAGAAACCTCGGCGTCGGGCACGGCGTTATGGGCTCCGCGGCGCGACGAACGGCACCAGAACGTCGTCGACGAGCAGCACGACCAGGTCATCGGTTATCGGGTCGCCGGTGATCAAGAGCCGGTGCCACAGCACGCTCTGGCCTAGCTCGCGGGCGATCTCAACGGGTACATCTGGCCGGACATCGCCGCGGGCGATACCGCGGGACAGCAGCGCCGCCATCTCCCTCTTGCGCCAGCCGATGACCTCGGCGCGGAATGCCACGGCAAGCTCGGGATCCTGGGCCATCGCTCCGATGACGGCCCGCATCGCCGCGGCCTCTTCACCGGAGAACAGCGCCGCCCAGCCCCGCAGCACCGCGAGCATGTCCCCGCGGTAGCTGCCGGTGTCGTCGTGAGGGATCGCAGCGATCGCCGTGCGCAGCAACGTGTCCCGTAGCAGGGTGGCGCGATCGGCCCACCGCCTGTAGAGCACGGGCTTGCTGGTGCGGGCGGCGGCCGCGACGGCTTCCATCGTCACCGCGCCGGGTCCCTGTTCGACCAGCAGCTCGAGAACCGCCGCGCGGATCGCCGCGTCGAGCGCTTCGCCACGTCGTCGCTGCATAGTGAAATCTCCCTAGAAGAAACGCTTGCGTATCTTACCTGGATTTAGCGTGAGCCTCATAAGAAACGAGTCAGTATCTTGGAAGGTTCACGATGAGCCGCCCGGTGGTCTACCCTTTGCGCCCGATCGACACGGCCACGGTGCGGTTCACCGCGGCGTCCCACCACCGCCGCCGGGTGACGATCGATCACCGGCCACTGGCGAACGTCACCCCGCCGATGCTGCTCGACTGGTTCTCCAACATCGGCGGGACCACGTATTACGGGGGCGCGGTCAGCGACCGCTACCTCGCGTGGCATCCCATCGACCACATCTGCTGGGAGCTGGCCCGCCCGGCGCCGGGTGGCGGTGCCGCCAAAGGCGCGCGCTTCCGCATCGTGGAGGCCTTCGGGGGGCGACCCGAGTTCAAGGTCGATGTCACCGACCGGGTGGAGAAGCTCGATGAGACGGGCATCCGGCTGGTCCAGCGGGTCGCCGGCATGATGATCTTCCAGCTCGAACACACATGGTCGACGGGTGTGGACGGCGCGCACTACGTGAGCGTGATGGACGTCGGTGCCCGTTCGCCGCTGCTCGCGCCGCTCAACCGCGTGTTGTGCAGGCGATTCTCTGACGACATGCTGCGCGCCTGGGTGCGGCACAACATCGAAGAAGTCGGCCAGCTGGAATACCTGCTGCCCAACTGGATTCGTCAGGTGAAGCGGAACCAGCGGAGGGCACACAACGCGGCGACCGCGCCCCATACCCCGAGCACCGCTAGCCCGAACCAGTCCACCGACAGCGTCATCGCCTGCGTCAGCGCCTCGGTCAGCGCGCCCGACGGCGTCAGCCGGGCCACCCACCGCACCGCCTCGGGTACCGCCTGGCCCTTCAGCGTCAATGCGCCCAACGCGGCAAAGACGAACCACAACAGGTTGGCGACCGCCAGCACGATCTCGGCGCGCAGCGTGCCGCCAAGCAGCAGGCCCAGCGCGGCGAAACCCGCGGTGCCCAGCGCGATGATCGCCGCGCCCAGCACCAGCCCGGCGATGTTCGGCCGCCAGCCGAGTGCAAAACCGATGGTGCCCAACAGGACCGACTGCAAGAACACGACGGTCACCACGGCAAGCGACTTGCCGGCGATGATGCCCCACACCGGCAGCGCGGTCGCGCCCAGGCGTTTCAGGGCCCCGTAGCGACGGTCGAACGCCACCGCGATGGCCTGGCCGGTGAACGCCGTCGATATCACCGCAAGCGCCATGATCGCCGGCACGAACGTCGCCGCGCGGTTCGGGCCGAACGAGCCCAGCGGCAGCAGCGTCAACCCGACCAGCAGCGTGATCGGGATGAACATGGTCAGCAACAACTGTTCGCCGTTGCGCAGCAACAGCTTCAGCTCCAAACCGAACTGGGCGGCCAGCATCTTCGGCACGCTGGCCGGCCGCGGATCGGGCGTAAACGTCCCGGGCGCAAAGCGATTCATCCGCGTAACTCCCGGCCGGTCAGGTCCAGGAAGACGTCCTCCAGGCTGCGCTGCTCGACCCGCATGTCAGTGGCCAGTACGTCCAGCCGCGCGCACCAGGCCGTCACCGTGGCCAGCACCTGCGGGTCGATGTGGCCCTCCACCAGGTATTCACCGGGCGATGTCTCGATCGCCTTGTAGCTTTCGGGCAGCGCCGAAATCAGCAGCGACAGGTCCAGCATCCGTGGCGCGGTAAACCGCAACTGGTTTTCGGCGCCGCTGCGCATCAACTCGGCCGGCGTGCCGCGGGCCACCGCGACGCCGTGGTCGATGATCACCAGCCGGTCGGCCAGCTCCTCGGCCTCGGTCAGCTGGTGGGTGGTCAGCACCACGGTCACGCCGTCGCGACGCAGCCCGTCGATCAACTCCCACACCACAATTCGCGCGTGCGCATCCATCCCCGCGGTCGGTTCGTCCAGGAACACCAGTTCGGGTCGGCCGACGACCGCGCACGCCAGCGCCAGCCGCTGCTGCTGACCGCCGGAGAGCCGTCGATATGTCGTGCGCGCCGCCTCGGTCAGGCCCAGCGTGTCCAGCAGCCATTGCGGGTCAAGCGGATTGGCGGCGTAGGCGGCGACTAGGTCAAGCATCTCGCCGGCCCGCGCCGCGGGATAGCCGCCGCCACCCTGCAGCATCACCCCGATGCGCTCACGCACCCGCGCGTTGTCGGCGACCGGGTCGAGGCCCAGGATTTCGATGGTGCCGGCGTCGGGCTTGATGAAGCCCTCGCACATCTCCACCGTCGTCGTCTTGCCCGCCCCGTTCGGACCGAGCAGCGCCAGCACCTCGGCGCGCTGCACGTCGAGGTCGAGTTCCGAGACGGCTGTCGTCGACCCGTACCGCTTGCTGACCCCGCGCAGGCACACGGGGACGGCCGAGGCGGAGGTCACGGGGATTCAGCGTAGGCGTCGGACTTCACCGGTTGCGGCCGCGGTAGTTCGACCTCGACCGGCACGGGCACCAGTGCGGCATCGGCGTCGGGCAGCTTCCGCCACGGCAGGCGGTAGTAGGTCGCCGCGATGAGGAGCGCCACGATGAGCGTGCTCGCCGCGGTGGCGAGGAGAATCTGGAACAAGGTGAACCGGTCCCCGTTCGCGGTGGGGCCGAAAATGCCGACGATGAGCGTGACCGCGATCGCCGCCGTGCGGAATCGGGGCAGGGTGGCCCAGGCCGCCAGTGGGATGATCGCCCACAGCACGTACCACGGCTGCACCACCGGGAACAGCAGCACCGTGGCGCCCAGCGCGACTCCCAGCCCGCCCACCGGATGCAGGCGACCGTGCAGCACGGCCAGCAGCAGCCAGGTCACCAGCACCGCGATGATGAGCACACCCATCCCGCGGGTCAGCGCCAGCACTGCGGTGGTGTGGTCACCCAGCCCCAGCAGGATGCCGACCTGCCCGGTGCCCAGCGCCAGCAGTGTCGGCAGCGACATCCAGCTGCGCACCACGTTCGCCGTGCCCAGCGTGAAGACCCAGCCGAAGCCCAGGCCGCTGGCCCAGCCGATGACGGCCATCACCGCCAGTGACACCGCCGTCAGCGAGCCGCCCGCCACCACGACCGCCCGCAGAGTGCCGCCCCAGCGGCGCGCCAACGCCATCACGACGAAGCCCAGCGCCAGCAGCGACGGCAGCTTGACCTGCGACGACAACGCAATCAGCACGGTGCCCGTGACCAGCATCGCCAGCGGCCACCAGCGCGCCCATTCGGCGCGCCCGTGCGGCCATTCCAGCGGTCGGGGCAGCAACCGCCCGACGGCATCGACCCCGCGAAGTGCGAACTCGGTGCCGGCCAGCATCAGGCCGAGCATCAGCGCCTCGTTGTGGATACCGGCCACCAGATGCATGATCAGCAGCGGGTTGGCCGCCCCCAGCCACAGCGCGCTGACCTCGGCGACTCCGCACCGCCGCGCCAGTCTCGGCGTGGCCCACACGATCAGCGCGACGCCGAGCAGCACCACCAATCGATGACACAGCACCGCGGCGACGATGTTCTCACCGGTTAACCCCGAAATTCCCTGCCCAATCCACAGGAACAGCGGCCCGTAGGGCGCCGGGGTCTCGCGCCACATGTTCGGCACCGAGAGGGTGAATACGTGGTCCAGGCCCAGGCCGGTCGCCGGACCCACCCGGTAAGGGTCGAGGCCCATTCGCGCGATCTCGCTCTGCGCCAGGTACGAGTAGACATCCCTGCTGTACATCGGCGGCGCGAGCAGCAGTGGCAGTACCCACAGCAGAAGGGTGCGATCCAGCTGACTGCGCGACATCCGCCGCTTTCCCAGTGCGAACCGGCCCAACATCAGCCAGGCCAGCGCCATCATCACCGCACCGGTCGTGGTCATAGTCAGCGACACCGTCTGGATGCGTGAGGGCAGGTTGAGCAGCCGCACCCCGAACGTCGGGTCCTGCACCACCGGGCGGGCGCCGGCGCCCAGCGCCCCGATGGCCATCAACACCGTGCCGGTGGCCCCGAACAGGCGCGTCCGGTGCATCGCGATGACCTCGGCGTCGTTCAGCGGCGAGCCGACGGTCCGCTCGTCGCCGTGCCAGCCGGCAATCGACGTGCTGAGGGACCGTAGGCGGGCAGCCACCACAGCAGCGTAGCCGTCAGCCATATGGTGGCCGTCACTCTAAGGGTGCCCTTGCTAGACCGCCTTCCCGAATTCCGTCACAATGGTGTTGTGAAAATCCGTCCGGAGACTGACCGCCACACCCGTGGCGCGATCGTCCAGCTCTTGCTGGAGGCCGGACCAATCACCGCAGGTGAGATCGGCGAGCGGCTCGGCATTTCCGCGGCGGGCGTACGCCGGCACCTGGATGCCCTGATCGATGCCGGGGACGCACAGGCCAGCGCCGCCGCGGCCTGGCAGCACCAAGGCCGTGGCCGGCCGGCCAAGCGGTACCGGCTCACCGCCGACGGGCGCGCGAAGCTCGGTCACACCTACGACGACCTGGCGGTCGCCGCGATGCGCCAACTGCGGGAGATCGGCGGCGACGACGCCGTCCGCACCTTCGCCCGGCGTCGCATCGATTCCATCCTGTCCGGTGTCGCCGACGGGCCCGCCGATGTCGAGACCACCGCCGGCCGCGTCGCCACCGCGCTGACCAAGGCCGGGTATGCGACCACCACCACGCCGGTGAGCGGACCGATCCACGGGATCCAGCTCTGCCAGCACCACTGCCCGGTATCGCACGTAGCCGAGGAATTCCCGGAGCTGTGCGAGACCGAGCGCGAGGCGTTCGCGGAGATCCTGGGCACCCACGTGCAGCGGCTGGCCACCATCGTCAACGGCGACTGCGCCTGCACCACGCACGTCCCACTCGACAAGCCGGTAACCCTTCGGCGCACAGCCCGCGCCGAAGCCACCACGACCCCCCAAGGAGCGTCGACATGACCGCTATGCCGGAAACATCCGTCGTCAAGCCGGAGCAGCTGACCCAGGAAGAGGCCATTGCCTCGCTGGGCCGCTACGGCTATGGCTGGGCGGATTCCGATGTCGCGGGCGCCAGCGCACAGCGCGGGCTGTCCGACGCCGTGGTGCGTGACATCTCGGCCAAGAAGGACGAGCCGGAATGGATGCTGGAAAGCCGGCTGCGAGCGCTGCGCACGTTCAACAAGAAGCCGATGCCGAACTGGGGCAGCAATCTCGAGGGCATCGACTTCGACAACATCAAGTACTTCGTGCGCTCCACCGAAAAGCAGGCCGCGTCGTGGGAAGAACTGCCGGAGGACATCCGCAACACCTACGACAAGCTCGGCATCCCCGAGGCGGAGAAGCAGCGGCTGGTGTCGGGTGTCGCCGCGCAGTACGAATCCGAGGTGGTTTACCACCAGATCCGGGAAGACCTTGAGGCCCAGGGCGTCATCTTCCTGGACACCGACTCAGCGCTGCGTGAACACCCGGACATCTTCAAGCAATACTTCTGCACGGTGATCCCGGCCGGGGACAACAAGTTCTCGGCGCTGAACACCGCGGTGTGGTCGGGCGGTTCCTTCATCTATGTCCCGCCCGGCGTGCACGTCGACATTCCGCTGCAGGCCTACTTCCGGATCAACACCGAGAACATGGGCCAGTTCGAGCGGACCCTGATCATCGTCGACGAGGGTGCCTACGTGCACTACGTCGAGGGCTGTACCGCGCCGATCTACAAGTCGGACTCGCTGCACTCGGCGGTGGTGGAGATCATCGTCAAGCCGGGTGGGCGGTGCCGCTACACGACGATCCAGAACTGGTCGAACAACGTCTACAACCTGGTCACCAAGCGGGCCCGCGCCGAGGCCGGCGCCACCATGGAGTGGGTCGACGGCAACATCGGGTCCAAGGTGACGATGAAGTACCCGGCGGTCTGGATGACCGGCGAACACGCAAAGGGGTCGGTGCTGTCGGTGGCGTTCGCCGGCGAGGGCCAGCACCAGGACACCGGTGCGAAGATGCTGCACCTGGCGCCGAACACGTCGAGCAACATCGTGTCCAAGTCGGTGGCCCGCGGCGGCGGCCGCGCGTCCTACCGCGGCCTGGTCCAGGTCAACAAGGGTGCGCACGGATCGCGTTCGAGCGTGAAATGCGATGCGCTGCTGGTGGATACGATCAGTCGCAGCGACACCTACCCGTACGTCGACATCCGAGAGGACGACGTCACTATGGGCCACGAGGCCACCGTGTCGAAGGTCAGCGCGGACCAGTTGTTCTACCTGATGAGCCGCGGGCTCACCGAGGACGAGGCGATGGCCATGGTGGTGCGCGGCTTCGTCGAGCCGATCGCCAAGGAATTGCCGATGGAGTACGCGCTCGAACTCAACCGGCTGATCGAGCTGCAAATGGAAGGTGCGGTGGGCTAGTGACGGAGCTAACCACTGCGGTCGAAGGAGTCAACAAGGGCGAGCTGTTCACGTCATTCGACGTCGACGCCTTCGAGGTGCCACACGGCCGTGACGAGATCTGGCGGTTCACCCCGCTGCGCCGACTGCGCGGCCTGCACGACGGCTCCGCCCCGGCCACCGGCAGCGCCGGTACCGAGGTCACCGAACGCCCCGGTGTAACCGTCGAGAAGGTGCGCCGCGGCGACGAGCGACTCGGCCAGGGCGGGGTGCCCGCCGACCGGGTTGCCGCTCAGGCGTTTTCGTCGTTCAACACCGCGACGATCGTCACCGTCGACAAGCACACTGCGCCGGGCGATCCGATCGAGATCACCGTGACCGGGCCCGGTGAGGGCGCCACGGCGTACGGGCACCTACAGGTCCGGGTCGGCGAGCTGGCCGAGACCGTGGTCGTCATCGACCAGCGCGGCAGCGGAACCTACGCCGACAACATCGAATTCGTGGTCGACGACGCGGCCCGGCTGACCGTCGTCTCGATCGAGGACTGGGCCGACGACGCTCTGCACGTCACCGCGCATCACGCAAAGCTCGGCAAGGACGCGGTGCTGCGGCATGTGGCGGTCATGCTCGGCGGAGATCTGGTCAGGCTAACGGCGCGGGTGCGGTTCGACGCCCCTGGCGGCGACGCGGAACTGCTCGGCCTGTACTTCGCCGACGACGGCCAGCACTTCGAGTCGCGGCTGCTGATCGACCACGCCCAGCCGAACTGCCGTTCGCAGGTGACGTACAAGGGTGCGCTGCAAGGCGATCCGGACTCGAGCCGCCCCGACGCGCACACCGTGTGGGTGGGTGACGTGCTGATCCGCGCCGAGGCCACCGGGACCGACACCTTCGAGACCAACCGCAACCTGGTGCTCACCGACGGCGCCCGCGCCGACTCGGTGCCCAACCTGGAGATCGAGACCGGTGAGATCGTCGGCGCCGGACACGCCAGCGCCACCGGACGTTTCGACGACGAGCAGGTGTTCTACCTACGTGCCCGCGGCATCCCCGAAGACCAGGCCCGGCGGCTGATCGTGCGCGGCTTCTTCGGCGAGCTGATCCAGAAGATCGCCGTGGCCGACGTCCGCGACCGCCTCACCAACGCCATCGAACAAGAACTGGCCCTCACCGAATCGAGATTCACAGCCTCATGACCACACTGGAAATCAAGGACCTGCACGTCAGCATCACCGCGGAGACGGAGGCCGACGAGATTCCGATCCTGCGGGGTGTCGATCTCACCGTGCGTTCGGGCGAGACGCACGCGCTGATGGGCCCCAACGGGTCTGGCAAGTCGACGCTGTCCTACGCGATCGCCGGCCACCCGAAGTACAAGGTCACCTCCGGGTCGATCAGGCTGGACGGCCAGGACGTGCTGCAGATGACCGTGGACGAGCGCGCCCGCGCGGGCCTGTTCCTGGCCATGCAGTACCCGGTCGAGGTGCCCGGCGTGTCGATGTCGAACTTCCTGCGCACCGCCGCCACCGCCGTGCGCGGTGAGGCGCCGAAGCTGCGGCACTGGATCAAGGAAGTCAAGTCCGCGATGGACAGCCTCGACATCGACCCGGTGTTCGCCGAGCGCAGCGTCAACGAAGGATTCTCCGGCGGCGAGAAGAAACGCCACGAGATCCTCCAGCTCTCCGTGCTCAAGCCCAAGATCGCGATTCTCGACGAGACCGACTCCGGGCTGGACGTCGACGCGCTGCGGGTGGTCAGCGACGGGGTCAACCGGTACGCCGAAGAGGTGCACGGCGGCATCCTGTTGATCACGCACTACACCCGAATCCTCCGCTACATCGAGCCGCAGTTCGTCCACGTGTTCGTCGGCGGCCGTATCGTCGAGTCCGGCGGGCCCGAACTGGCCGACGAACTTGACGCCAACGGTTACGAACGCTTCACGCAGCAGGCAGCGTCGACGGGAGCCTAACCATGACGATCTCGGTCACCCGGTCTCTTGATCTCGACGCGGTCCGCGCCGATTTCCCGATCCTGAAGCGGGTGATGCGCGGCGGAAACCGGTTGGCATATCTGGATTCCGGCGCCACATCGCAGCGCCCTTTGCAGGTGCTCGACGCCGAGCGCGACTTCCTGATCACCTCCAACGGCGCGGTGCACCGAGGCGCGCACCAGCTGATGGAGGAGTCCACCGACGCCTACGAACAGGGGCGGGCCGACATCGCGGCGTTCGTCGGCGCCGACGCCGACGAGTTGGTGTTCACCAAGAACGCCACCGAGGCGATCAATCTGGTGGCCTACGTGTTGGGCGACAACCGGTTTGACCACGCCGTTGGCCCAGGCGACGTCATCGTCACCACCGAGCTGGAGCACCACGCCAACCTCATTCCCTGGCAGGAACTGGCGCAGCGCACCGGCGCGACCCTGCGCTGGTACGGCGTCACCGACGACGGGCGCATCGATCTCGATTCGCTGCAGCTCGACGAACGTGTCAAAGTCGTTGCGTTCAGCCACCATTCCAACGTCAGCGGGGCGGTCGCCCCGGTCGCCGAGCTGGTCGGCCGAGCCAGGGCCGTCGGTGCGCTGACACTGCTGGACGCCTGCCAGTCGGTGCCGCACCAGCCGGTCGACTTCCACGCACTGGACGTCGACTATGCCGCCTTCTCGGGCCACAAGATGCTGGGCCCCAACGGCATTGGCGTGCTCTACGGCCGCCGCGAACTGCTCAACGCGATGCCGCCGTTCATCACCGGTGGTTCGATGATCGAGACCGTCACGATGGAGGCCACCACCTATGCGCCGGCGCCGCAGCGGTTCGAGGCCGGCACGCCGATGACCTCGCAGGTCGTCGGATTGGCCGCGGCCGCACAGTATCTCGGCGCGATCGGGATGGACGCCGTCGAAACCCACGAAGCCGAGCTGGTGGCCGCCACGCTGGACGGGCTGGCCGAGGTGCCCGGCGTGCGCATCATCGGGCCGCTGTCGCTGGATCACCGCGGATCGCCGGTGGCGTTCGTCGTCAACGGCGTCCACGCGCACGACGTGGGCCAGGTTCTCGACGACGACGGCGTGGCCGTGCGCGTCGGACACCACTGCGCCTGGCCGCTGCACCGCCGGTTCGGCATCGCGGCGACCGCGCGAGCGTCCTTCGCGGTGTACAACACTCTCGACGAGGTGGACCGCCTGGTCGCCGGTGTGCGGCGGGCCATGGATTTCTTCGGCGGAGCGTGATCGGTTGCGGCTGGAGCAGATCTATCAGGAAGTGATCCTCGATCACTACAAGCACCCGCATAACCGCGGGCTGCGCGAGCCGTTCGGTGCCGAGGTGTACCACGTCAACCCGACCTGCGGGGATGAGGTGAGGCTGCGGGTGGAGCTTTCCGACGACGGTGAGCGGGTGGCCGACATTTCCTATGACGGGCAGGGCTGCTCGATCAGCCAGGCATCCACTTCGGTGCTGACCGATCAGGCGATCGGGCAGACCGTCGGGGACGCTTTAAGGACGGTGGCGGCGTTTACGGAGATGATTTCCTCGCGCGGCACCGTCGAAGGCGACGAAGATGTGATTGGCGACGGCGTCGCGTTCGCCGGTGTCGCGAAGTACCCGGCGCGGGTGAGATGCGCGCTGCTGGGCTGGATGGCGTTCAAAGAAGCATTGGCACAGGCCAGTGAAGACTTGCAGGAGGTGGACGATGAGCGAAACAGCCGTGCCGGATGACGAGCTGCTGGCCGACATCGAAGAGGCGATGCGCGACGTCGTCGACCCCGAGCTGGGGATCAATGTCGTCGACCTCGGACTGGTCTACGGACTGAATGTAGAGAAGGGCGACACCGGCCCTGTCGCGCTGATCGACATGACGCTGACGTCGGCGGCGTGCCCGCTGACCGATGTCATCGAGGACCAGTCGCGCACCGCGCTGATCGGCGCCGGTCTGGTGAACGATATCAAGATCAACTGGGTGTGGAATCCGCCGTGGGGCCCGGACAAGATCACCGAGGACGGCCGCGAGCAGCTGCGCGCGCTTGGCTTCACGGTCTAGGTCGTACCGTTGCGCCGGCCGATGATCAGGATATTGCGCAAGGCGAGCTGATGGCCCGGCACTTGTTGGCAGCTCTCACCGCACAGCTGGCTTAGCTTTGCCCGCCGGGTGAGCGACAACCCGGCAGAATCACATTGTGGTCACGGTGCCGCCCTCGGTGTGGCGAGGCGGTTCGGTTCGCAGGGCGTTGACGGTAGGCGTTTGCGTTGGCATCTTTTTCGGCGTCTTGGCGCTCATCGATTCCGGGATATTGCTCGCCGCCGTCGTCGTGTTCGTGATCCTGGGCACGTTCTACGGGATCTGGATGGCCCGCCGGATGGCCCGATACTGGCCAGGCGCCAACCAGCTGAACGGCGCCGAGCGGGTGGGCGTGGTCCGTGCTGCCCGACGCGGTGAGCGCATCGGTGACGCTCGACTTGCGCAGGCAGTCATCGACTACAGCGAGGGCCTGCGCGCAGCGGCCGAGAAAGCTCGCCCGTATCGATGGTTAGTGTGGCTCGTCCTCGCGATAGCAGCGGCAATGGCGTTGCGGGACACAGTGTTCGGCTCCACGCGCGATGCCGTGGCTTCTTGCGTGTACGTTGCGCTGCTTGGCGTCGAATTGTTCTGGTGGCCGAAAAGGCAGGAGGAGCTGTTGTCCAACGCCGGACGCGCCGCGGACATGGCCGAGGGGGTCTTGGTGCAGCACGGGGCGGGTCGCGACGACGACTAAATCCGTCGCCTGTGGCAAGTTCTCTGACTAAAGTCAGAGATATGACCGTGGAGATGGTCGCGCAGGTCCGGAGGTTCAACCGCACCGTCACGCAGCGGATCGGCGTGCTCAACGAAAACTTCCTTGCCAGTGAGCGCTCCCTCGGCCAGAACCGGCTGCTGTGGGAGATCGGGACCGACGGCTGCGACGTTCGGTCGTTGCGGTCGAGACTCGACCTCGACTCGGGTTACCTCAGCCGGTTGTTGCGGGCCCTGGAAGGCAGCGGGCTGATCGGCATTGAACAGAGCGCGGCCGACGGCCGGGTCCGAACCGCGCGACTCACCCACGCCGGGCGTCGCGAACTAGCGAACCTGGACCGGCGCTCCGACGATGCGGCGGCAGCGATCCTGCGGCCGCTCAACGAGCGCCAGCGCGACCGGCTGGTCACGGCCATGGCCGAGGTGGAACGGCTGATGATTGCCTCGACGGTCGAAGTCCGGGAGTGCGACCCGCGCCACCCGGACGCCGGGTTCTGTCTGCAGACGTACTACGCCGAACTTGCTGTCCGGTTCCGCGAGGGATACGACCCGGCGGTCAGCCCCGTCGCCGACGACGAGATGACGCCACCCGCCGGGCTGCTGCTGGTCGCCTACTTGCACGAAGAACCCGTGGGATGCGGCGCGCTGATCTTCTACCCGGATGCTGTCGGCCTGGTGAAGCGGATGTGGGTTGCGCCGGCCGTTCGTGGGCTTGGCGTCGGCCGGCGCATCCTCCATGAGCTCGAGGACCGGGCGCGCGGCCACGGCGTTCGGCTCATGCGGCTGGAAACCAAGGACGAACTGAGCGAGGCCATCCGGATGTATCAAACCTCCGGCTATCGCGAAGTCGCACCGTTTAACGACGAGCCGTACGCCGACCACTGGTTCGAGAAGGCGCTGACCGGGGTGGTTAGGGGATAAATCGGTAGATCGCCCGGCTGCTCTGAGTACCGACATTTCGGCGATCTGGGCGACGCGCAGTCTTGTGTTGTCGGACCGCCGCGATACGTTGCCCCGTTCAGCTCAGAAGCTAAGGGAGGTACCGGTGAAATCGCTCGCGCCGCTGATTGGAATCCTCGTGATCGTCGGCCTGATCATCAAGTTCATTTGGTGGATCCTCGGAGCGGCCGCTCTCGTCGGCATGTTCTATCTCGTGCGGTCCATCGTGCGCGCCGACCGTGCCGCCCGAGAAGCCCGTGCGAGGTACCACGCCCAAATCGCCACGCGGGCCGACCAACAGCACCGCTGGGTTCTCGACGGCGACGACCGCGGCATCTACGGCCCGTATCCGGTGTCCGACACCATTAAGGAGCTGCGCCTTCGACGCGCCGCCGCGTTGTCCGGCATGCCGTTCGATAAACATCGCGGAGGGCCCGACCACGATCTGCTATGACTGACGCCTCGATCTGGTAAGGAACTAAACCGTGGCTGATGATCGACTGAAGACCCATGTGCTGCGGCGGGCCGACGAGGACACCGGACTCACCGAGCAGGCCCGCTTGGTCGTGCTGGCAGCGCTCGGCGATGACGAGGACCTGACCGAGGTGCTCGGTGATGAAGCCACCTCGCCGGAATTGGTTGAGTCGTTGACCACCGTCGACGACAGCACGGCGGAACCGGTCGGCGCATACCTCAAGTCGATCACCGTGCAGGGCTTCCGCGGAATCGGACCGAGAGTCACGGTTCCGATGCCGCCCGGTCCCGGCCTGATCGTCATCGCCGGCCGCAACGGTTCCGGCAAGTCCACACTGGCCGAGGGTCTCGAATTGGCGCTGACCGGAACCAACTCCCGGTGGAAAGACAAAAGCCCGGTGTGGTCGAAGAACTGGCGCAACCTGCACGCCGGCGAGCCCGCCGAGATCCGGGTCGGCATCACCGAAGAGGGTTCGGGCACAACGACAATCGGCGTCGACTGGCCACCTGGCGGCGAGGTCGACGTCAATCAATGCAAGGCCTGGGTCCAGCGTGACGGCCAAAGGCGCGAGGACACCGGCGTTCTCGGCTGGGACGCGGCTTTGGAGATGTACCGGCCCCTGCTGAGTTACGACGAGCTCGGCCACATCCTCGAGGGCCGGCCCAGTGACTTCTACGACCAGCTCTACAAGCTGCTCGGCCTGGAACAGCTGACGGACGCCATTGCGCGGCTGGACGACGAAGTCAAGCGGCGCAAGCAGCCCGCCACGGAGCTGCGGAAGGCGCGCGAATCGCTCAAGCCCGTCCTGGAGGACCACGACGATCCCCGCGCCGCCACGGCGTTAGCGCAGGTCAAGAAGACGAAGCCCAATCTGGACGCAATCCGGCCACTGATTACCCAGGCCGCCGCATCCACCGTCCCGCCGGCGTGGCAGCAGGCCGCCCGGCTGACCGCACCGACCAGCGACGAGGTCGACGACAAGTGCACCGCGCTGCGACAGGCCGCACAGTCCGAGCACGAGGAAACGCAGCGCTCCGACGCGCTCGCCGCCGACCGCGCCAAGTTGCTGGAACATGGCCTGACATTCCACGAGCAGCACGGCACGCAGCAGTGTCCGGTCTGTGGCCAGGGCACTCTCGACGACAACTGGGCCGTTGCGGCCCGTGCGGCCCTGGAACAGGAGCAGAGCGCAGCGCAGGCTTTGACCGCCGCTCGGGCCGCTACCCAGCAAGCCCGTTCGGCGCTGGTGGCTGTCGTGCGGGCGGTCGCGCCGCCGCCACTCGCCGAAGCCGGGCTGACCACGGTCGTGGCGGCCCGGGAGGCCTACGAAAAGTTCTCGAAGCTGCCGACCGATAACGATCACGCGTTGGCCGACCATGCCGCAGCGACCCTGGCGCCATTGCAGGCCGCCTACAAGACCCTCAGGCAGGAGGCCGCCGACCTGATCACTGCGCGAGAGGATGCCTGGAGTCCCGTCGCGGTGCAACTCGCCGACGTGGTGCACAAAGCCGAGGTCGCCACCGAGGCCGAAAAAAAGCTCACGGTCGCCACCGAAGCACTGAAGTGGTTGCAGGCCAACGCCGGGGAACTGCGTAACCAGCGGATCGCACCGCTGGCCGGAAAGGCGAAGGCCATCTGGGCGGCGCTTCGTCAGGAAAGCAACGTCGATCTCTGGGCGATCCGGCTGGAAGGTCAGAAGACCACTCGCCGTGTGGTTCTGGAGGCCACGGTGGACGGATCCGACACCGAAGCGTTCGGCGTGATGAGCCAGGGCGAACTGCAGGCGCTCGCCCTGGCCATCTTCATTCCGCGGGCCACCTCGGCCGAGAGCCCGTTTCGCTTCCTGGTTCTCGATGACCCGATCCAGGCGATGGACCCGTCCAAGATCGACGGCTTCCTGCAGGTGCTCACCGAACTCGCACAAGACCGTCAGGTCGTCGTGTTCACCCATGATGACCGGCTACCGGCGGCGATCCGGCGGTCGCGGGCGTCCGCCCGCATCATCGAGGTAACGCGCGGCGCCAACTCTGCGGTCATGGTGACCGAATCGAGTCGGCCGGTGAAACGAATCCTCGACGACGCGTACGCCATCGCCGCCGACGAGGCCGTCCCCGACGCGGTCAAGAACGCGGCGATTCCGGTGCTGTGCCGCGAGGCGGTGGAGGCGGCGTCCTGGGACCTGTACTCGTCAAAAGCCTTGACCAAGGGCCACTCTCGCGCCGACATCGAGGACGCGTGGGAGGAGGCGGCCACAACGCAGAAGCGGCTCGCAATCGCGCTCAACCCCGACGACAGCACCGCCCTCGACAGGTGGCTGGCCGGCGGTTCGGCCCGGCGCCTCACGATGGCGGTGATACGCAAAGGCGCTCACGGCGGCGACGTCTCGGACTACAAGTTCGTGGTGAATCAGGCCAGGCTCGCGACCGGTGATCTAGCCGCGGCCACGCCATGACCGACCGCGCCGCGCTGCTCGACTACGCCGACGCGCTCCTGGACGGAACGATCCCGCTCGGCTCGCGCGGGCCCCGGACCGCCGCGCTCCTGGCGCGCTGCGCCTTGGAAGACTGGCTGGACGAGCGGAGTTCGACCTGGTCGACACCGAACGGCCTGCGGCCGACGACGAATTCCAAGCTGGTCGCCCTCAGCGCGCTGCAGGACGCAGAACTCGGCGAACGCGTCAAACGGGCTTGGCACGGATTGAGCCGGGCGTGCCACCACCACGCATACGAATTGCAGCCGTCGGTCGCCGAGATCCGCCGTCTGGTGGCCCAGGTCCGCGAGTTAGACGTGTAACGCTTCGGCTCCGTGGGGACACTTTCCTGAAGAGTCCCGAGAGGAGCCACGATGGCCGATGGGTTTGACGATGTCTTCGTCGCCACCCGCCGACAGTTGCGCGGCGTCGCCGAAAGCCTGATCGCCGGTCCGCAGTACCGGGTCTCGGGCACGATCCGGCTGGCGGTCCGCCCGGGCGGCTTCTCCGGTGTGACGGTTCCGGTCGGGGTGCAGGGCACAGAGTTGGTCTGGTCGCAGGGGAGTGCCCCATTGGCCGGGCCGGTCAGCGCCATCGCCGAGGCGGCGGGCCTGCACGCCGGCCCGCCCGTGGGGGTCTACGAGATCGTCGACCCACTGGCCGCCGACGCCGTCCTTGATATAGACGCGGCCGCAGCCGAATTCGTCTACCGCAGCCTCTACGCCGGTGGGCATGCGCTGAAAACGACGCTGCCCGAACAGCATCCGGTGCTCTGGCCCGAGCATTTCGACGTCGCGGCCACCGAGGATGAAGTGAACTACGGAATCTCGGCCGGCGACTCGTACCATCCGACGCCCTATGCGTACATGGGCACGCGGACTCCGCGCATCGGGACGTTCTGGAACGCCCCGTTCGGCGCGCTGCAGCCACTCGATCCGGCCGCCGATGTCGACAAACTCAAGGACATCATCGTCGATTTCTTCGACCGCGGCCGACGGGAACCGTGATCGACGATGATCGGGACTGTGGACGAAACCGCGCTGGTCGCCGCGCTGCGCGATGGCGACGAAGCGGTGTTCGCAGAACTGGTCGACCAACACGCCCCGTCCATGCTGCGGGTGGCGCGCGGCTATGTGCCCAGCCACGAGATCGCCGAAGAGGTCGTGCAGGAAACCTGGATAGTCTTGCTCAAGGGCATCGCAAACTTCGAGGGCCGATCTTCGCTGCGCACGTGGCTTTTCGCCGTCATGATCAACATCGCCAAGACTCGCGGCCTGCGGGAGCGCCATGACGCCGACGCCGCCATCGCGGCCTACACCGGCGGAACCGTCGACCCGGCACGGTTCCGGGGCAACGACGACCCGTACCCCGGGCACTGGCTGCCCGACGAAGTGCCCTCGCCGTTCCCCGACACCCCCGAGGGCTCCGTGCTGGGCCACGAACTCGTCGACGTGGCCCGGCGCGAACTCGACAAGCTGCCCGAACGGCAGCGGATTGTCGTCACGCTGCGCGACATGCTCGGATTCGACTCGAGCGAGGTGTGTGAACTGCTCGACGTCAGTGTCGCCAACCAACGGGTGCTGCTGCACCGCGGCCGGGCCGCGGTCCGACAGGTGCTCGAAGACTATTTGGAGGACACCCCATGAGCCTCGACGCTATGGACTGCAACGAACTGGTCGAACTGGTCACGGCTTACCTCGACGACGCGCTCGACCCGGAGACCCGGGCCCGCTTCGAGTCCCACCTGATGTACTGCGACGGCTGCGAGAACTATCTGCAGCAGTTCAAGACCACCGTGCGCACCGTAGGCAAGATCGGCGACGAAGAACTCGACCCGGCGTTTCGCAATCGGCTGCTCGACGCGTTCAAGGACTTCGGCCTGAACTGATCGGAATTGAGCCGTCGCTCCACGTCATCGCGATCGGCCGAGCGCTACTGGCGGACCCAGGCTGGGTCAATCGGCTGCGCGACAACGCGCTGGACGAGTTCACTGGGTATCACGCAGAACGGGCGCTGGCCGGCCTGCAGTAGCATCCAGGGAACATTTCCGCAGTTCGCGGCGTTGGGAGTGGCGTGACTACGCAAGACATCACCGCCGATCAGTTCAACGACACCATCAACGACAACGAGATCGTGTTGGTGGATTTCTGGGCATCGTGGTGCGGCCCGTGTCGCGCGTTCGCGCCGACGTTCGCGGCCTCCGCCGAGCAACACCCCGACGTGGTGCACGCCAAGGTCGACACCGAGGCCGAGGAGCAGCTCGCCGCCGCCGCCGACATCCGGTCCATCCCGACGCTGATGGCGTTCAAGAAGGGCAAGCTGGTGTTCAACCAGGCCGGAGCGTTGCCGCCGGCTGCCCTCGAGGAACTGGTCCAGCGGGTCAAGGACTTCGATATCGACGCCGCGATCGCCGCTCAGGCCAACGCCCAGGAGGGCTAAGCGCCCGCACGCGATAGCGTGCAAGCCGTGAGTCACGTCCTGGTAGATCGCCCGCGGCCCAATGTGGCGCTGGTCACGCTGAACCGGCCCGAGCGGATGAACTCGATGGCGTTCGACGTCATGGTCCCGCTCAGGAAGGCACTGGAAGAGCTGACCTACGACAACTCGGTCCGGGTGGTGGTGCTCACCGGAGCGGGTCGGGGATTCTCGTCCGGTGCCGACCACAAGTCGGCCGGCGCGGTGCCGCACGTCGACGGATTGACCCGGCCGACGTACGCGCTGCGCTCCATGGAACTACTCGACGACGTCATCGTGTCGTTGCGGCGGCTGCACCAGCCGGTGATCGCCGCCGTCAACGGCGCCGCGATCGGCGGGGGCCTGTGCCTGGCGCTGGCCGCCGACATCCGCGTCGCCGCAGCGGGGGCGTACTTCCGCGCCGCCGGCATCAACAACGGCCTGACCGCCAGCGAGCTGGGGTTGAGCTACCTGCTGCCCCGGGCCATCGGGTCGTCGCGGGCCTTCGAGCTCATGCTCACCGGCCGCGACGTCCACGCCGACGAGGCCGAACGGATCGGGCTGGTGTCACGCACCGTGCCAGACGAAGAGCTTCTCGAGGTTTGCTACCAGATGGCCGAAACCATCGCCGCGTTCTCCCGCCCCGGTGTGGAGTTGACCAAGCGCACACTGTGGAGCGGACTGGACGCCGCTAGCCTGGAGGGGCACATGCAGGCCGAAGGCCTCGGACAGCTCTATGTGCGTCTGCTCACCGACAACTTCGAAGAGGCGGTAGCCGCGCGCGCCGAGAAGCGGCCCCCGGTCTTCGCCGACGACAAGTAATCGACAAGTGATGAGGAGCGCAGCGTGATCACCGCAACGGACCTCGAGGTCCGCGCCGGCGCGCGCACGCTGCTGTCCACCGACGGCCAGGCGCTGCGGGTGCAGCCCGGCGACCGCATCGGGCTGGTCGGCCGCAACGGCGCGGGCAAGACCACCACCATGCGCATCCTGGCCGGCGAGGCCGAGCCGTATGCCGGCGCCATCGCACGCAGCGGCGAAATCGGTTACCTGCCACAGGATCCCAAGGAGGGCAACCTCGATATCCCGGCCCGCGACCGGGTGCTGTCCGCGCGCGGCCTGGATACGCTGCTCGCCGATCTGGAGAAACAGCAGGCCGTGATGGCCGAGGTCGCCGACGACGTGACCCGGGACCGCGCGGTGCGCCGCTACGGCCAGCTCGAAGAGCGGTTCGCCGCCCTCGGCGGTTACGCCGCCGAAAGCGAGGCCGGCCGCATCTGCGCGAGTCTTGGCCTGCCCGAACGTGTTCTGGCCCAGCAACTGCGCACGCTGTCCGGCGGCCAGCGCAGGCGCGTCGAGCTGGCAAGGATCCTGTTCGCCGCCGCCGACAGCGGTGCCGGCTCGGACACCACGTTGCTGCTCGACGAGCCCACCAACCACCTAGACGCCGACTCGCTGGGCTGGCTGCGCGAGTTCCTGCGTGGCCACTCCGGCGGTCTCGTGGTCATCAGCCACAACGTCGACCTGCTCGCCGATGTCGTCAACCGGGTGTGGTTCCTCGACGCGGTGCGAGGCGAGGTCGACGTGTACAACATGGGTTGGCAGAAGTACCTCGACGCGCGTGCCACCGACGAGCAGCGTCGCCGGCGCGAGCGCGCCAACGCGGAACGCAAGGCCGCCGCACTGCGCACTCAGGCCGCCAAGATGGGCGCCAAGGCAACCAAAGCCGTTGCCGCGCAAAATATGCTGCGTCGTGCCGACCGGATGATGGCGGCCCTGGACGAAGAGCGGGTGGCCGACAAGGTGGCCCGCATCAAGTTCCCGACGCCGGCGGCGTGCGGACGTACCCCGTTGGTCGCCAAGGGGCTGACCAAGATGTACGGGTCGCTGGAGGTGTTCACCGGCGTCGACCTGGCCATCGACCGAGGCTCCCGCGTCGTCGTGCTGGGACTCAACGGCGCGGGCAAGACCACGCTGTTGCGGCTGCTTGCCGGCGTGGAGACTCCCGACGCCGGTGCGCTGGAACCCGGTCACGGGCTCAAGATCGGCTACTTCGCCCAGGAGCACGACACGCTCGACGGCGCCGCGACGGTATGGGAGAACATCCGGCACGCGGCACCCGACACCGGTGAGCAGGATCTGCGTGGACTGTTGGGCGCGTTCATGTTCAGCGGTCCGGCGCTCGACCAGCCGGCGGGCACGTTGTCCGGTGGTGAGAAGACGCGGCTGGCACTGGCCGGCCTGGTTGCGTCCACGGCAAACGTGCTGCTGCTCGACGAACCGACCAACAATCTCGATCCCGCCTCGCGCGAGCAGGTCCTCGACGCGCTGCGCAGCTACCTCGGAGCGGTGGTGCTGGTCACCCACGATCCCGGCGCGGCCGAGGCGCTCGACCCGCAGCGGGTGGTGCTGCTGCCCGACGGCACCGAGGACTTCTGGTCGGAGGACTACCGCGACCTCATCGAACTCGCCTGACGCAATCCGCAAGCCGTTTCGCCAAATGGGCCCTTCGCCGGGTTAACGCTTCCTACGCTGGGTATACGTCGGGTCATCGAAGCGGCGAGGTGTCTATGAAGAAATTGAACAAGTCCCGGGATCAGTTGCTGACCGAACTGCGGAGCGCATACGAACGGGGGGCGAGCATCCGTTCGTTGGTGGCGTCCACCGGCCGTTCGTACGGCTCAATTCACAGCATGCTGCGCGAGTCCGGCACCACTATGCGCAGCCGCGGCGGGCCCAACCACCGCAGCCGACGCTAGCGCTGCTGGCGGACCGAGGCCTCGACCAGGTCCAGTACGGCACTGAGCTTTTGGGGATCATCACCGGAGGCCAGCCGCGCGACCAGCCCGTCCAGCACCAGGTCCAGGTAGGTCTGCAGCACCGCACTGGGCACATCGTCGCGCAGCCGCCCGGCCTGCTTCTGGCGGCGTAGCCGCGCTGTGGTCGCCGCCGTCAGTTCGGCCGACCGCTCCGACCAGCCGCGGTGAAACGCCGGATCGTTGCGGAGCTTGCGGGCGATCTCCAGCCGGGTGGCCAGCCAGTCGAACTGGTCTGGCGCGGCCAGCATGTCGCGCATGACCTGAATCAGGCCTTCGCGCGATGCCACGTCCGCCATTCGGGCGGCGTCCTCGCGGGCCAATTCAAAGAACAGGGTGTCCTTGTCCCGGAAGTGGTGGAAGATCGCGCCGCGCGACAGCCCGATACTGTGCTCGAGCCTGCGCACCGTCGCCCTGTCGTATCCGTGCTCGGCAAAGCAGCGCCGGGCGCCGTCGAGGATCTGACGGCGGCGAGCCGCCAGATGGTCGTCGGTTACCCGGGGCAACGGAGTGCCTTATCGTCTCGGGGTCGAACTAACCGGACTTCAGCATGTTGCGCAGCACGTACTGCAGGATGCCGCCGTTGCGGTAGTAGTCCGCCTCCCCGGGAGTGTCGATGCGCACCACCGCGTCGAACTCGACCGCGCTGCCATCGGCCTTGGTGGCCTTGACGTGCACCGTCTTCGGCGTCTTGCCCTGGTTGAGCGTCTCGATGCTCCCGATGTCGAAGACCTCGGTGCCGTCCAGCTTCAGCGTCGCCGCGGACTCGCCCTGCGGGAACTGCAGCGGGATGACGCCCATGCCGATCAGGTTGGACCGGTGGATGCGTTCGAACGACTCGACGATGACCGCCCGCACCCCCAGCAGGCTGGTGCCCTTGGCGGCCCAGTCCCGCGACGACCCCGACCCGTACTCCTTGCCGCCCAGCACGACCAGCGGAATGTCCTGCGCCGCATAGTTTTGCGCCGCGTCGTAGATGAACGCCTGCGGGCCGTCGGGCTGGGTGAAGTCGCGGGTGTAGCCGCCGGACACGTCGTCAAGCAACTGATTACGCAGCCGGATATTGGCGAAGGTGCCGCGGATCATCACCTCGTGGTTGCCGCGCCGCGAGCCGAACGAGTTGTAATCCTTGAGGTCCACGCCGTGCTCGTCGAGGTATTGCGCGGCCGGGGTGCCCGGCTTGATGCTGCCGGCCGGCGAGATGTGGTCGGTGGTCACCGAATCACCCAGCAGCGCCAGCACTCTGGCGCCGGCAATATTGCTGACCGGTTCCGGGTTGGCTGGCATGCCGTCGAAGTACGGCGGCTTGCGCACATACGTCGAGTCCGGGTTCCAGTCGAACGTCTTGCCCTCCGGGGTGGGGAGGTTGCGCCAGCGGTCGTCGCCCTTGAACACGTCGGCGTAGTTCTTGGTGAACATCTCCGTGTTTATCGACGAGGCGATGGTGTCGGAGATGTCCTTCTGCGACGGCCAGATATCCTTCAAGAAGACGTCCTTGCCTGTGCTGTCTTCGCCCAGGGCATCGTTTTCGAAGTCGAAGTCCATGGTCCCGGCCAGCGCATAGGCGATCACAAGCGGCGGCGAGGCCAGGTAGTTCATCTTCACGTCGGGGTTGATGCGGCCCTCGAAGTTCCGGTTGCCCGAGAGCACCGCGGCGACCGACAGGTCGGCGTCGTTGACGGCCTTCGAAACTTCCTCGGGCAGTGGCCCGCTGTTGCCGATGCAGGTCGTGCAGCCGTAGCCCACCAGGTAGAAGCCCAGCTTCTCCAGATACGGCCACAGTCCGGCCTTGTCGTAGTAGTCGCTGACCACCTGCGAGCCGGGCGCCATCGTGGTCTTCACCCACGGCTTGGACGCAAGGCCCTTCTCGACCGCGTTCTTGGCCAGCAGCGCCGCGCCCATCATCACCTCCGGATTCGAGGTGTTGGTGCACGACGTGATCGCGGCGATCACCACCGCGCCGTGATCGAGGATGAACTCGCCGCGCTCGTCGGACTTCACGTCCACCGGCTTGCTCGGCCGTCCATTGGAGCCGACGGCCGCAGAGGCCACGTCGACGGCGTCGTTGTCGGCGAACGAAAGCACCGCGGGGTCGCTGGCCGGGAAGCTCTCCTCGACGGCTTCGTCGAGCTTCGAGTGCTCGACCGGCATGTTCTCCTCGACGTAGTTGTGAATGTCCTTGCGGAACGCCGTCTTCGCATCGGACAGCGCGATCCGGTCCTGCGGGCGCTTCGGCCCGGCGATCGACGGCACCACATCGGACAGGTCCAGTTCGAGGTACTCAGAGTACTTCGGTTCGTGCTCGGGGTTGTGCCACATCCCCTGCGCCTTGGCGTAGGCCTCGACCAGCGCCAGCTGCTCTTCGCTGCGGCCGGTCATCCGCAGATAGTCGACGGTGACCTCGTCGATCGGGAAAATCGCTGCGGTGGAACCGAATTCGGGGCTCATGTTGCCCAGCGTGGCGCGGTTGGCCAGCGGCACCTCGGCCACGCCCTGGCCGTAGAACTCGACGAATTTGCCCACCACGCCGTGCTTGCGCAGCATCTCGGTGACGGTGAGCACCACGTCGGTGGCGGTGACGCCGGCCGGGCGCTCGCCGGCGAGCTTGAAGCCGACGACGCGGGGGATCAGCATCGACACCGGCTGGCCCAGCATGGCCGCCTCGGCCTCGATGCCGCCCACACCCCAGCCGAGCACGCCGAGTCCGTTGACCATCGTGGTGTGCGAATCGGTGCCCACGCACGTGTCGGGATAGGCGACCCCGTCGCGCTCCCACACGACCCGGGCCAGGTACTCGATGTTGACCTGATGCACGATCCCGGTGCCGGGGGGCACCACCTTGAAGTCGTCGAAAGCGCCTTGGCCCCAACGCAGGAACTGGTAGCGCTCGCCGTTGCGTTCGTACTCGATCTCGACGTTGCGTTCGAACGCGTCGGCGCGGCCGAACAGGTCGGCGATCACCGAGTGGTCGATCACCAGGTCGGCGGGAGCAAGTGGATTGACCTTTTCCGGATTGCCGCCCAGGTCGCCGACGGCCTCGCGCATGGTGGCCAGGTCGACGATGCAGGGCACCCCGGTGAAGTCCTGCATGATCACCCGCGCCGGGGTGAACTGGATTTCAATGCTCGGGTCGGCCGACGGATCCCAGTTCGCGATCGCTTCGATATGGTCCTTGGTGATGTTGGCGCCGTCCTCCGTGCGCAACAGATTCTCGGCGAGAACCTTGAGGCTGTAGGGAAGCTTGTCGGCGCCGGGCACCGCGTCGAGGCGGTAGATCTCGTAGCTCTTGTCCCCGACCTTGAGCGTGTCACGGGCTCCAAACGAATTCACGGAATCTTTGCTGCTCACATCAACTCCCGGCTAGTTATCGCCGCGACGGGCTGTGTCGACGGCACCTGCAATCCTAACAGTACGCTTGTCCTGCAAAACACCCCAGGCCTGGCCCCAAGTCTTCCGCTGACACGCGAGTGCTGCCACCTGGATACCCACTGTTGATTACCCGAGTCGCTTCGCTCCTGCCCACCGGCGATCGCGTACCGTGCCCCTGTGACCGGACCGCACGTGATCCCGTTTCTGCCGTCCTACATCCCGCCCGATGTCGACATCAACCAAGTCAATGCGGACGTCGGCGACGACGGAGTGAGCGTGCCGGCGGCGAAAGCGGCGGACGTGCCCGCACTGCGGCAGGTGGTGGCCGACGCCCGCAAGGACGGCATCGACCTCAAGGTTGTGGTCATCGGCAGCAACCCGCCCGTCGACACGCCGCTGCGCGATATCGCCACCGAGGTTGGGCAGGCCTACCCGGGATCGACGGTGCTCGTGCTGAGCCCGTCCTATGCGGGCACCTACAGTCCGACGTTCGACCGCGTCGCGCTGGAAGCCGGGCAGGATCTGGCCAGGACAGGCAATCCGGTGCAATCGTCGAAGAATTTCGTGGGCCAGTTGACGACACCGGACTTTCCCTGGACGGCATTGTCGATCGTGGTCGTGCTCGGCGTGTTGGCGGCCACTGTTCTCACGCGTGTGCTGCAGGTTCGTGCCAAGCGTGCGGCCCGGTCAAGCGGGCTGGGCGAGGCCGAACCTGTCGCCGGTGACTAAGCCCTAAACCGCAAGGGCAATTTCCAACATCACTATTCGGTCACACTCCATTCAATTACAGGATTGTAATTTGTGACTAAAGTTTCTTTGGCGCCAGATGTGACGTACGGTGCAAAAGGTGGCTAATGGTGTAGATGTTCTTTATGTGGCTTCTGCGCAAGAGCGCCCCATGTGCCGGCACGTTCGCGTTGAGCCATAGGAGACTTGAGTCGAATGAGACGCATCCCTCGCGCCTCTGCATCCTGGATGTTCGGCCGAGTCTGCGCGATTCCGCTCACCCTCGGGATGCTGCTCGGCACCGGGCTGTCGGGCGGCGCGGGCCTGGCGCCTGCCGATCCGGGAAGTGACATCGCGGCGCTGGTCGCCGCCGTCGCGGAGGCCAACCAGAAACTGCAGGACCTGGGCGCCGCCGTGCAGTCCCAGCAGGAAAGCGTCAACAAGGCGATCGTCGACGTGCAGACCGCGCGCGACGCCGCGGCGGCGGCCCAGCGGGAACTGAATACCAGCCTGGTCGGCGTCAAGGACGCCAATGCCGCCATCGCGGCCGCACAGCAGCGCTTCGACACCTTCGCCGCCGCCACCTATGTCAGTGGGCCGTCGGGCTCGTATCTGACCGCCGCCGATCCGGCCGACATCGTCGACACCGCCGCCGCCGGTCAGACCCTGGCGACCAGCGCACAAGAGGTGATCGCCGGCCTGCAGCGGGCACGCACCGAACAGGTCAACAAGGAGTCCGCCGCACGGCTGGCCAAGCAGAACGCCGACAAGGCCGCCGCCGACGCGCAGGCCAGTCAGGACGCCGCGGTGTCCGCGCTGACCAGCGCGCAGCAGACCTTCGGGTCGCAGCAGGCCGAACTCGACCGGCTGACCGCCGAGCGCAGGGACGCACGGGCCAAGCTCGACGCCGCCCGCACTTGGTCCGCGCCGGCCGCCGGCCAGCCACGCGCTGCCGCCCCGGCTGCTGCCCCGGCTGCCGGCGGCGACCGCTGGGATCCGGGTGCGCCCGCGTCCGCCGCGCCGCCGCCCGACACCAAACAGTGGGACACCCCGTGGGATCCCACACTGCCGGCGATACCCAGCGCCTTCGTCAGCGGCGACCCGATCGCCATCATCAACACCGTGCTGGGCATCTCGGCGACCTCGGCCCAGGTCACCGCTGATCTGGGCCGCAACTTCCTGACGAGCATCGGCATTCTGAAACCGTCCGACACCGGCATCAACAACGGCCGCATCCCGCGGGTGTACGGGCGGCAGGCGTCCGAATACGTCATCCGCCGTGCGGGGTCGCAGATGGGTGTGCCGTACTCGTGGGGCGGCGGCAACGCCGCGGGCCCCAGCCGCGGCATCGATTCCGGCGCCCGCACAGTGGGATTCGACTGCTCTGGGCTCATCCTGTACGCGTTCGCCGGCGTCGGCATCAAGCTGCCGCACTACTCGGGCTCGCAGTACAAGATGGGCCGCCAGATTCCGTCCTCGCAGATGCGCCGCGGTGACGTGATCTTCTACGGCCCCGGCGGCAGCCAACACGTAACCCTCTATCTCGGTAACGGGCAGATGCTCGAGGCGCCCTACACCGGTTCACACGTCAAGATCTCACCGGTGCGCACCAGCGGCATGACGCCATATGTCGTCCGCTACATCGAGTACTGATGGTAAATACATTGAGAGACAAGACTTTTCGCTGCGCAAAAGCCGTCGCGGTGCTGGTGTCGACGGCGGCCCTGCTGGTCGGCCTTGCGGTGCCGGGCGCGGCGGCGCCGGGGGACGACGGGTGGGATCCGACGCTGCCCAAGCTCCTCAGCGCCGGAGCGCCAGGGGATCCGCTCGCCATCGCCAACGCGTCGCTGGAGGCCACCGCTCAGGCCACGCAGATCACCATGGACCTCGGCCGCAACTTCCTGAGCAGCCTGGGCATCGGCGGCCCCCCGACCGGCGTTGCGCCGGGCCGGGTCCGCGGCCGGCAGGCCGTCGAATACGTGATCCGGCGCGGCGCATCGCAGATGGGTGTGCCGTACTCGTGGGGCGGCGGTAAGCCGAACGGCCCGAGCCTCGGCATCGACTCCGGCGCCCGGACGGTGGGCTTCGACTGCTCGGGGTTCACCCAGTTCGCCTTCGCCGGGGTGGGTGTGCTCATCCCCAAGTACTCCGGCGACCAGTACAACACCGGCCGCAAGGTGCCGCAGTCGCAGGCAAAACGCGGCGACCTGCTGTTCTGGGGCCCCGGCGGCAGCCAGCACGTCGCCATCTATCTCGGCGGTGGCCAGATGCTGGAATCGTCCGGAAGTGCCGGAAAGGTCACCGTCAGCCCGCTGCGGCGGGCCGGTCTGCAGCCGTATCTGGCCCGGATCATCGAATACTGACCAGGCCGGGGCGAACCCGGGCACGTCGACGGATTCGGAACTGCCTGGAATAGTTGACGGCGGGTACTTAGCTGCCCAGTGCATGACCAGTGTCTACAAACCATGTGGGAGGACCGTTGATGACGTCACCGAGTGGGCCGCCGCAGGGCGCCGGAGGATTTTCCGGCCCAGGCCCGGGCCCGGCGCAGGGCTATCCTCCCGGCTCTCACGCCGCCCCGCCGGCACCCAACAACGGCGGCCTGCAGAGTGAAGTGCACACCCTGGAACGGGCGATCTTCGAGGTCAAGCGGATCATCGTCGGCCAGGATCTGCTGGTCGAGCGGATGTTGGTAGGCCTGCTGGCCAAGGGGCATGTGCTGCTCGAAGGTGTGCCCGGTGTGGCCAAGACCCTCGCCGTCGAGACGTTCGCCAAGGTGGTGGGCGGCACCTTCGCCCGCATCCAGTTCACCCCTGACCTGGTGCCCACCGACATCGTCGGCACCCGGATCTACCGCCAGGGCAAGGAGGAGTTCGACATCGAACTCGGTCCGGTGGTGTGCAACTTCCTACTCGCCGACGAGATCAACCGTGCGCCGGCCAAGGTGCAGTCGGCGCTGCTGGAGGTGATGGCCGAGCGCAAGATCTCGATCGGCGGCAAGACCTTCCCGATGCCCAACCCGTTCCTGGTGATGGCCACCCAGAACCCGATCGAGCAGGAGGGCGTCTACGCGCTGCCCGAGGCCCAGCGCGACCGCTTCCTGTTCAAGATCAACATCGACTACCCGACGCCGGAGGAAGAGCGCGAGATCGTCTATCGGATGGGCGTCACCCCGCCGCAGCCGAAGCAGATCCTCGCCCCCGGTGATCTGGTGCGGCTGCAGGACGTGGCCGCCAACACCTTCGTACACCACGCTCTGGTCGACTACGTCGTTCGTGTGGTCACGGCATCCCGGCACCCGGAGAAGTTCGGCATGCCCGACGCAAAGGCGTGGATCGCCTACGGCGCCTCGCCGCGCGCGTCGCTGGGCATCATCGCGGCGTCGCGGGCGCTGGCGCTGGTGCGTGGGCGTGACTACGTGGTCCCGCAGGATGTTGTGGAGGTCATCCCCGACGTGCTGCGGCACCGGCTGGTACTGACCTACGACGCGCTGGCCGACGAGATCTCCTCGGAAACCGTGATCAGCCGGATCCTGCAGACCGTCGCGCTGCCACAGGTGAACGCCATTCCGCAGCAAGGTCATTCGGTGCCGCCCGTCGTGCCCGCCGCAGCGGCCGCGGCCAGCGGTCGGTGACCGACTCGAAAGGCCGCACGGTCGACCTGCCGTCCCTGCAGCGCGGCCAGATCCGCGACCCCGAGCTGTCGGCGGCGCTGCGGAAGCTGGAGCTGACGGTGCGGCGCAAGCTCGACGGCGTGCTGCACGGTGATCACCTCGGGCTGATCCCAGGGCCGGGATCGGAGCCGGGCGAGTCGCGGATCTACCAGCCCGGCGACGACGTGCGCCGGATGGACTGGTCGGTGACCGCGCGAACAACGCATCCGCACGTGCGGCAGATGATCGCCGACCGCGAGCTGGAAACCTGGCTGGTGGTCGACATGTCGGCCAGCCTCGACTTCGGCACCACCGGCTGCGAGAAGCGCGACCTGGCGGTGGCCGCCGCCGCCGCGATCGCGTTCCTCAACAGCGGCGGTGGCAACCGCCTCGGCGCGGTGATCGCCAACGGCGACACCATGAAACGGGTGCCCGCGTTGAGCGGCCGGATGCACGAGCAGACGCTGCTGCGCGCGATCGCCACCGCACCCCGGGCGCCGCTCGGTGTCCGCGGCGACCTGGGGGCTGCCATCGACGCCCTTCGCCGCCCGGAGCGCCGCCGCGGCATGGCGGTAATCATCAGCGACTTCCTCGGGCCGATCAACTGGATGCGCCCGCTGCGGGCCATCGCCGGACGCCACGAGGTGCTCGGCATCGAGGTGCTCGACCCGCGCGATGTCGAGCTGCCCGACATCGGCGACGTCATCCTGCAGGACCCCGAGACGGGGGTCACCCGCGAGTTCACCATCGACGAACAGCTGCGTGACGACTTCGGGAAGGCCGCCGCCGCGCACCGCGCGGAGGTGGCGCGCACCCTGCGCCGCTGCGACGCGCCGCTGTTGACCCTGCGCACCGACCGGGACTGGATCGCCGATGTGGTCCGCTTCGTCGCCAGTCGGCGCCGTGGAGCGTTTGCCGGGCGCCCGTAATCTGACTGAAATGACAAGCCGCACATGACATTGCCGTTGCTCGGACCCATGACGCTGTCGGGATTCGAACACCCCTGGTTCTTGCTGTTCCTGTTCGTGATCCTCGGGCTGATCGGGCTCTACATCGTCGTGCAGCTGGCACGGCAACAGCGGATTATGCGGTTCGCCAACATGGAGCTGCTGGAGAGCGTGGCGCCCAAGCGCCCCACCCGCTGGCGGCACCTGCCGGCGATCCTGCTCGTCGCGTCGCTGCTGCTGCTCACCGTCGCGATGGCCGGACCCACCCATGACGTCCGGATCCCGCGCAACCGCGCGGTGGTGATGCTGGTGATCGACGTCTCGCAGTCCATGCGGGCCACCGACGTCTCGCCGACCCGGATGGCGGCCGCGCAGGAGGCGTCCAAGCAGTTCGCCGACGAACTCACTCCCGGCATCAATCTCGGCCTGATCGCCTACGCCGGCACCGCGACCGTGCTGGTGTCGCCGACCACAAACCGCGAGGCCACCAAGAACGCGATCGACAAGCTGCAGTACGCCGACCGGACCGCCACCGGTGAGGGCATCTTCACCGCGCTGCAGGCCATCGCCACGGTAGGCGCGGTGATCGGCGGGGGCGACGAACCCCCGCCGGCGCGCATCGTGCTGTTCTCCGACGGCAAGGAAACGGTGCCGTCGAACCCGGACAACCCGAAGGGTGCCTTCACCGCCGCCCGCACCGCCAAGGACCAGGGCGTGCCGATCTCCACGATCTCGTTCGGCACGCCGTACGGCTACGTCGAGATCAACGATCAGCGCCAGCCGGTGCCCGTCGACGACGAGATGCTCAAGAAGATCGCCGACCTGTCCGGCGGCGAGTCCTTCACCGCGTCCAGCCTCGAGCAGCTCAAGGAGGTCTACTCCAATCTGCAGCAGCAGATCGGCTACGAGACCATCAAGGGCGACGCGAGCGTGGGCTGGTTGCGGCTCGGTGCCCTGGTGCTGGCGCTGGCGGCGTTGGCAGCACTGCTGATCAACCGCCGGCTGCCCAATTAGGCCTGGGTGTATTCCTCGGCGCCAATGAAGCGCCTCCCCGGTAAGGGCGATTTCTGAACAGCGCCGCTCAGGCGTTAAGTTGGCGGACATGACCGAGACCATCTCGCCTGATGCGGCGGGCGAAACGGCCGCCGGCCGCCCGCCGTTCGTCTCCCGTTCCGTGCTGGTCACCGGTGGAAACCGGGGGATCGGGCTGGCCGTCGCGCGCCGGCTCGCCGCCGACGGACACAAGGTCGCCGTGACGCACCGCGGATCGGGCGCCCCGGGCGACGACCTGTTCGCGGTCCAGTGTGATGTGACCGACAGCGCGGCGGTGGACGCGGCGTTCACCCAGGTGGAGGAGCACCAAGGCCCGGTCGAGGTGCTGGTGGCCAACGCCGGCCTCAACGCGGACATGCTGATCATGCGGATGAGCGAGGAGAACTTCACCAAGGTCATCGACGCCAACCTGACCGGTGTGTTCCGGGTGGCCAAACGGGCGTCGCGCAACATGATCAAAAAGCGCTTCGGCCGGATGATCTTCATGGGCTCAGTGGCTGGGCTCACCGGTCTGCCGGGCCAGGCCAATTACTCGGCGTCCAAGGCGGGTCTGGTCGGCATGGCGCGTTCGCTAACCCGCGAACTCGGGTCGCGATCGATCACGGCCAACGTCGTCGCCCCCGGCTTCATCGACACCGACATGACCCGCGCGCTCGACGAAAAGCAACAGGAGACCGCGCTGCAGGCGATCCCGCTGCAGCGTATCGGCTACGTCGAGGAGGTCGCGGGCGTCATCAGCTTCCTGGCGTCCGAGGACGCCGGCTACATCTCGGGCGCGGTGATCCCCGTCGACGGCGGCCTCGGCATGGGCCACTAGGAAAAGGACTGACATGGCAGGGTTTCTCGAAGGCAAGCGCATCCTCGTCACGGGGATCATCACCGACTCGTCGATCGCCTTCCACATCGCCCGCGTCGCCCAGGAAGAGGGTGCCGAGTTGGTGTTGACCGGTTTCGACCGGTTGCGGCTCATCCAGCGCATCGTCGACCGGTTGCCAAAACCGGCGCCGCTGCTGGAACTCGACGTGCAGAACGAGGAGCACCTGGCCACCCTGGCCGACCGGGTCACCGAGATAATCGGCGAGGGCAACAAGCTCGACGGCGTCGTGCACTCGATCGGCTACATGCCGCAGAGCGGGATGGGCATAAACCCGTTCTTCGACGCGCCGTACGAAGACGTCGCCAAGGGCATCCACATCTCGGCGTACTCGTACGCCTCGCTGGCCAAGGCGCTGCTGCCGATCGTGAACCGCGGCGGCGGCATCGTCGGCATGGACTTCGACCCGACCCGGGCGATGCCGGCCTACAACTGGATGACGGTGGCCAAGAGCGCACTGGAGTCCGTCAACCGTTTCGTGGCCCGCGAAGCGGGCCAGTTCGGCGTGCGGTCCAATCTCGTTGCCGCGGGCCCGATTCGCACGCTCGCGATGAGCGCGATCGTCGGCGGCGCGCTTGGCGACGAGGCCGGCGATCAGATTCAGCTGCTGGAAGAGGGCTGGGACCAGCGGGCGCCGCTGGGCTGGAACATGAAGGACCCCACCCCGGTCGCGAAGACGGTGTGCGCATTGATCTCGGAGTGGCTGCCCGCCACCACCGGGACGGTCATCTACGCCGACGGCGGCGCCAGCACGCAGTTGCTATAGCCACCATGGACTTTGACGCCGTCCTGCTGCTTTCGTTCGGCGGCCCCGAGGGACCCGAGCAGGTACGGCCGTTTCTGGAGAACGTCACCCGCGGTCGCGGCGTGCCGCCGGAGCGGCTCGACGACGTCGCCGAGCACTACCTGCATTTCGGTGGCGTCTCGCCGATCAACGGCATCAACCGCGACTTGATCGCCGCGCTGCGGGCCGAATTGGCCGACCGCGGCAGTGATCTGCCGATCTACTTCGGCAACCGAAACTGGGAGCCGTATGTCGAGGACACCGTTGTGGTCATGCGAGACAACGGTATACAGCGTGCCGCGGTGTTCACCACATCGGCCTGGGGTGGCTATTCAAGTTGCGCCCAGTATGTCGAGGACATCGCCCGGGCCCGGCTGGCCGCCGGGCCCGAGCGGTCACCGGAACTGGTGAAGCTGCGCCAGTACTTCGACCATCCGCTGTTCGTGGCGATGTTCACCGACGCGATCGCGGCCGCGGCGAAGACCCTGCCCGACGAGTTACGTGACGACGCCCGACTGGTGTTCACCGCACACTCCATCCCGATCGCCACCGACCAACGACACGGCCCGAATCTGTACAGCCGCCAGATCGGCTATGCGACAAGACTTGTCGCCGCGGCTGCGGGATACGACGACTACGACCAGGTGTGGCAGTCCCGGTCCGGGCCGCCGCAGAACCCGTGGCTGGAGCCCGACGTCGCCGATCATCTGAGCGTGTTGGCCGATGCCGGCACCAAGGCCGTGATCGTCTGCCCCATCGGGTTTGTCGCCGACCACATCGAGGTGGTGTGGGACCTCGACCACGAACTGCGCCTGCTCGCCGATCAGGCCGGGATCGCGTTCGCGCGGGCCGAAACGCCCAGCGCCGACCCCCGATTCGCGCGATTGGCCGCCGACCTGATCGACGAGCTGCGCTACGGACGCGAACCAGCCCGCGTCGAGGACCCAAATCCAGTGCCCGGGTACGGGTTCAGCATCAACGGCCAACCATGCGCGCCGCAATGTTGCGGCGTTACTTAATACCCCACGCCGAGTACAGGATTTCGCCAAGTGCGGCCATCCGCGCCGAGCGCACCACCTGGGCCAGTGGCCGCAGCGCATCGTTTGCGATCTGCACCTCCGACGATGTCTGCAATCCGATCGGCATCAACCCGGAGCTGACGGTGATGATCGCGTCGACGTGCGAGGCGTTCTCCAACACCCGCAGCGCCCGCGACGGGGCATGGTCGGGCGCTCGGTGCCTGTGGGTCGACGCCAGCACTTGCTCGACGAGGCCCCGCGGGTCGGCGACATCCACGCCGCCCGCCCCGGCGCGGATGGCGCCCAGCGCGTCCGCCGCCGCACGCACCGCCGAACGCAGCGCGTACTGGGCCTCGCCGAGATCGAGGTGCTCGGGTATCGGCGCCCCCGGCGCCGAATACACCGTCCATGACAGCGCGCGGACCTCGGCGTCGAACTCCGAATCGTCGTCGGTGGCGTCGTATTCGAAGTCCGGCACCAGACCCACCGCCGCGCACGGGTCGCGAGAATCGGTGACGATGATCGCCTCACCGGCGGTCAGCGCGTCGCGCTGAAACTGGGTGCCGGCCGGCAGGCCGCGCACGTCGCCGGGCACCGGCAGCGCGATGCCGAAAGGCGGGCCGGAGCGCGCCGGGCCGGCCGCGGTGCGCAGCGTCTGCAGCAGTGACACCGCGCCAGAGTGGTTGAGGTCCGGCCACGGCAGGCCGGTGTAGCCGGCCGCCACCGAATCATAGGCGGTGACGGAATGGCTTGGCGCCCAATGTGATAGCGCATCCAGAACGTCGTCGGGCGCAGCGGCGCCGGCGAGCCAGGCGTTGGCCCACACCGACAGCGTTGAACTCGGGCACCACATAATGCTCGCAGTGTAGTTGTTAGCGGCTTGCGGGGTCGGCTACGCGATAGGCTGGCCGTATGCCCGTCCCGCTGATCTGGCTGATCGCCGCGCTGGTGCTCGCCGGGGCCGAAGTGCTGACCGGCGACCTGTTTCTGCTGATGCTCGGCGGCGGGGCACTGGCGGCCGCCGGGTCGAGCTGGCTGCTCGATTGGCCGATCTGGGCCGACGGGGTGGTTTTCGGCGTGGTGTCGATCCTTTTGCTGGTGCTGGTGCGGCCCACGCTGCGCCGCCGCCTGACCTCGGGTGAAGGGCTGCCGGAACCGGCCAAGGCCCTGGAAGGCAAGAGCGCGCTGGTGCTGGACCGGATCACCCGCCACGAGGGCCAGGTCAAACTCGACGGCGAAGTCTGGACGGCGCGGCCGCTAGACGACAACGATGTCTACGAACCGGGCGACCACGTGACCGTCATGCACATCGACGGCGCCACCGCTGTCGTCTGGAAAAACGCCTAGCCAGGAGGAATCCATGGACGGTGCCATCACCGGCCTCATCTTGTTGATCGTGCTGGTGCTGTTCGCGGGAATCATCGTGGCCAAATCGGTCGCGCTGATTCCGCAGGCCGAAGCGGCGGTGATCGAAAGGCTGGGCCGATACAACAAGACGGTGTCAGGTCAGCTGACGCTGCTGTTGCCGTTCATCGACCGCATCCGCGCCCGGGTCGATCTGCGCGAGCGCGTGGTGTCGTTCCCGCCGCAGCCCGTGATCACCGAGGACAACCTGACGCTGCACATCGACACTGTCGTCTACTTCCAGGTGACCAATCCGCAGGCCGCTGTCTACCAGATCAGCAATTACCTCGTCGGCGTCGAACAGTTGACCACCACCACGCTGCGCAACGTGGTCGGCGGCATGACGCTGGAGCAGACGCTGACCTCCCGCGACCAGATCAACGGCCAGCTACGCGGCGTGCTCGACGAGGCCACCGGCCGCTGGGGGCTGCGGGTGGCACGGGTGGAGTTGCGCGCCATCGACCCGCCGCCATCGATCCAGGAGTCGATGGAAAAGCAGATGAAGGCCGACCGCGAGAAGCGGGCCATGATCCTGACCGCCGAAGGCGTGCGCGAGTCGTCGATCAGGCAGGCCGAGGGCCAGAAGCAGGCCCAGATCCTGGCGGCCGAGGGCGCCAAGCAGGCCGCGATCCTCGCCGCCGAGGCCGACCGGCAGTCGCGGATGCTGCGGGCGCAGGGCGAGCGCGCGGCGTCCTACCTGCAGGCACAGGGCCAGGCCAAGGCCATCGAGAAGACGTTCGCCGCGATCAAGGCCGGCCGCCCGACGCCCGAAATGCTCGCCTATCAGTACCTGCAGATGCTGCCGCTGATGGCCAAGGGCGAGGCCAACAAGGTGTGGATCGTGCCAAGCGATTTCGGCTCGGCGCTGCAGGGCTTCACCAAGCTGCTCGGCGCCCCCGGCGAGGACGGTGTGTTCCGCTACACACCGTCGCCGGTGGAGTACGACCTACCCAAGCCGGAGGACGACTCCGAGGAGGTCGCGGAGTGGTTCACCACGCGGACAGACCCGGCGATTGCCCAGGCCGTGGCCAAGGCCGAGGCCGACGCCCGCGCGCCGGTTCCCAGCGCGCTCGGTGCCGCTCCGACAACCGCCGCGCCGGCCCCGATGCAGTACCCGCCGCTATCGGAACAGGAACCGCCGTCGTCCGGTCGCCACAGCGATTAGTAGAGATATGAGCAACGGCGCCCTGACATCGGAGGCCGGCAATCAGCCGGTGACGGCGGGTTCGGCGGGTTGATCGGATTCGGCGAGGTGGCGCTCGCGGTGGTGACGGCGGTGGCTGCGGATCTCGTAGATCAGGCCGGCGACGCCGACACTCGCGGTGCACAGCGAGACCAGGAACAGCAGCGGGCTGACATTGCCGGTGAGCGCATCGCCGAGGATGACCACCGCCGTGGTGCCGGGCAACAGTCCGACCAGCGTGGCCAGCGTGTACGGCAGCACCCTCACCGCCGACGCGCCCGCAGCGTAGTTGAGCACCGAGAACGGGACCGCCGGGATCATCCGCATTGACATGACCGTGGGCCAGCCGCGCTGACGCAGCCGCGCATCCAGCGAATCGACCTTCGGGTGGCGGACCAGCCGGTTGAGCTGCCAGCCGACCGCCCGGACCAGCAGCAGCGCGATCACCGCGCTCACGGTGCTGGCCACCACCCCGATGGTGACGCCCAGCAGGGGACCGAACATCAGCCCGGCGGCCAGCGTGAACGCCGTGCGTGGGAACGGGAAGACGGTCACCACGATGTGGGCGGCAAGGAACGCCAGCGGGAACCACGGCCCCACCGACGTCGCCCAGTCCCGCAGCTGCACCGCGGTGGGCAGCGGCACCAGTAGGGCGATTGCGACCAGGATCGCAATTGCCGCCGTCATCACCACGATCCGGCGTCGCGGAACCTGAGATGCCGTGGCAATCACCGCAGCGAGCAACGCGCGCAGGGTGATAACGACGGACTTCACGGCTACCAACAGTACGGGTCGATGTTAAACAACTCCTGTCAGCGCCGCAGCGAGTCGGCCCGCCGCACGCTGGTGTGACGCGATCATTTAGCCTGAGGGGCGTGCAGAAATCCGACGTGGAATCCGATATCGCGCTCTGGCGCTCGGCGGTCGCCGGGGTGTTGGCGAAGAGCACCCGGAAGGACTCGGCGGATCTGCCCGCCGAACCCGAGCGGCTGCTGGATTCGCCCACCTACGAAGGCTTCCCCATCCGCCCGCTCTACACCAGCCTGGATGCGCTGCCCGAAGCACAAATGCCCGGGCAGTGGCCGTATGTCCGGGGGGGTGACGCGCTGCGCGACGTCAAGTCCGGCTGGAAGGTCGCAGAGGCGTTTCCCGCAGGGGGAACCGCGGCGGCCGACGAGGTCAACGGCGCGGTGTTGGTCGCCTTGACGGAGGGCGTCAGCGCGCTGGTGCTGCGCGTGGGCGGACCAGAGGGCGTGGCCCCGGCCGAGCTGGACCGGCTGCTCGACGGTGTATTCGTCGACCTCGTGCCGCTGGTGGTCGAATCCGGTGCCGATTACGTCGCGGCCACGGAGGCGCTGCTGCCCCTCCTGACCGATCTGGACGAGGATCAGCGCTCCCGGCTGTCGCTGGACCTCGGCGCCGACCCATTGACCGCGCCGCTGAGCGGGCGAGCGGCGCCGAGCGAGGCCGACGTCGTGGCGACCGCCGCGAAGGTCACCGGATACGGCGGCGGAGTGCGTGCGATCACCGTCGACGGTCCGGCATTCCACAACGAGGGTGCCAGCGCGTCGGGGGAACTGGCCGGCAGTGTCGCGGCCGCGGTCGCATACCTGCGGCTGCTCGGAGAAGGTGGCGTCGCCGTGCCGGATGCGTTGCGGCAGATCAGTTTCCGATACGCCGCCGATGACGATCAGTTCATGACGATCGCGAAGTTGCGCGCGGCGCGCCAATTGTGGGCGCGCGTCGCCGAGGTGGTGGGTGAGCCGGACGCCGGCGCCGCCCGCGTGCACGCTGTCACGTCGCTGCCCATGATGTCCCAGCGCGATCCGTGGGTGAACATGCTGCGCACCACGCTGGCCGCATTTTCCGCCGGTGTCGGTGGTGCCGATTCGGTGCTGGTGCATCCGTTCGACGTGGCCATCCCCGAAGGCTTCCCCGGCACCTCAGCGAGTTTCGCGCGGCGCATGGCCCGCAACACGCAACTGCTGTTGCTGGAGGAGTCCCACATCGGCCGGGTGCTCGACCCGGCCGGCGGGTCGTGGTTCGTCGAAGACCTCACCCGGCAGCTGGCCGAACAGGCGTGGCAGCACTTCCGGGACATCGAAAGGCGCGGCGGGTTCGCCGAGGCGCTCAAAATCGATTTTGTCACCTCGTCGATCGCCGGGGTGGCCGAGCGCCGGACCGACGACATCGCGCACCGCCGCACCAGGCTCACCGGTGTCAACGAGTATGCCAATCTTGCGGAGCCGGTGCTGCCGCAAGATGATTCGGTTTCGTCGGTGCAGCGCTACGGGGCCGGATTCGAGGCGCTGCGCGATCGCTCCGACACCTATTTCGATAAGGTCGGATCGCGGCCGCAGGTGTTGTTGCTCCCACTGGGTCCGCTCGCCGAGCACAACATTCGCACGACCTTCGCGTCGAACCTCTTGGCGTCGGGCGGGATCGAGGCGGTCTACCCTGGCACTGTCGACGCCGAGGGTGTCGCGCAAGCGGTTTGGAATGCCGGCAACCCGAGGGCCGCGGTCGTCTGCGGCACCGATGCCCGTTATGCCACCGATGCCTCGGAGGTGGTGCGCGTTGCCCGAACGGCGGGGGTTTCACAGATCTACCTCGCCGGACCCGAAAAGGCGGTCGCAGAAGCCGATTCGAAGCCCGACGACTATTTGACCGCCAAGGTCGACGCGGTCGATGCCCTGTCTTCCCTCCTCACCCGATTGGGGGCCTAGTGATGACTGCTACCACGGGACTCGGCAGCTTCGCCGACATTCCGCTGCACGGCGAGCGCAGCGGAGAACCGGTCACCGAGAGCGCCGTCGCCGAGCACGTTTCGGCCGCGGCGGCCGCGCACGGCTACACCCCCGATCAGCTGGACTGGATCACCCCTGAGGGCATCGACGTAAAGCCGGTGTACATCGCCACTGACCGCGATGCGGCGGTCGCCGCGGGCTATCCGCTGGATAGCTTCCCCGGGGCGGTGCCGTACATCCGTGGGCCCTATCCGACGATGTACGTCAACCAGCCCTGGACCATCCGCCAGTACGCCGGCTTCTCCACCGCGGCCGATTCGAATGCCTTCTACCGCCGCAACCTGGCCGCGGGACAGAAGGGGCTGTCGGTAGCGTTCGACCTGGCCACCCACCGCGGTTACGACTCCGACCATCCGCGGGTCGCCGGGGATGTCGGAATGGCCGGGGTGGCAATCGATTCGATCCTCGACATGCGCCAGCTGTTCGACGGCATCGACCTGTCCACGGTGTCGGTGTCGATGACGATGAACGGTGCCGTATTGCCGGTCCTCGCGTTGTACGTAGTGGCCGCGGAGGAGCAGGGCGTGCCGCCGGAGAAGCTGGCCGGGACCATCCAGAACGACATCCTCAAAGAGTTCATGGTCCGCAACACCTACATCTATCCGCCGAAGCCATCGATGCGGATCATCTCTGACATCTTCGGTTACACGAGCACCAAGATGCCGAGATTCAACTCGATCTCGATCTCCGGCTATCACATCCAGGAGGCCGGCGCCACCGCGGACCTTGAGCTTGCCTACACGCTGGCCGACGGTGTGGAGTACATCAAGGCCGGCCTGGACGCCGGGCTTTCCATCGACAAATTCGCGCCGCGGCTCTCGTTCTTCTGGGGCATCGGAATGAACTTCTTCATGGAGGTCGCCAAGCTGCGCGCCGGCCGGCTGCTGTGGAGCGAACTCGTCGGCCAGTTCGACCCGAAGAACCCGAAATCGCAGTCGCTGCGCACGCATTCGCAGACCTCCGGTTGGTCGCTCACCGCGCAGGACCCGTTCAACAACGTGGCCCGCACCTGCATCGAGGCGATGGCTGCAACGCAGGGGCACACGCAGTCGCTGCACACCAACGCGCTCGACGAAGCGCTGGCTTTGCCCACCGACTTTTCGGCCCGCATCGCCCGCAACACGCAGCTGCTGCTGCAGCAGGAGTCCGGCACCACGCGGCCGATCGACCCGTGGGGTGGGTCGTACTACGTGGAGTGGCTGACCCATCAGCTGGTGGAGCGCGCACGCTCACACATCGCCGAGGTGGCCGAGCACGGTGGGATGGCGCAGGCGATCAGCGACGGCATCCCGAAGCTGCGCATCGAGGAAGCCGCGGCCCGTACCCAGGCCCGCATCGACTCCGGCCAGCAGACCGTGATCGGCATCAACAAGTACCAGGTGGACGAGGACCACCCGATCGAGGTGCTCAAGGTCGAGAACAGCCGCGTGCGCGCCGAGCAGATCGCCAAGCTGCAGCAGCTGCGCGCCGACCGGGATGAGGTCGCGGTCACCGCCGCGCTGGACGAGCTGACCCGCGCCGCCGAAGGCGAAGGCAACCTGCTGGCGTTGGCCATTGACGCCGCGCGCGCCAAGGCCAGCGTCGGGGAGATTTCCGACGCGCTGGAGAAGGTGTACGGACGCCATCAGGCCGAGATCCGTACCATCGCCGGGGTCTACCGCGACGAAGTAGGAAAGGCCAGCCACATCGCGTCCGCCACCGAGCTAGTGGAGAAGTTCGCCGAGGCCGACGGCCGACGGCCCCGCATCCTGGTCGCCAAGATGGGCCAGGACGGGCACGACCGTGGGCAGAAGGTCATCGCCACGGCGTTCGCCGACATCGGGTTCGACGTCGACGTGGGCTCGCTGTTCTCGACCCCCGACGAGGTGGCGCGCCAGGCCGCCGATAACGACGTGCACGTGGTCGGGGTGTCGTCGTTGGCGGCAGGGCACCTGACGCTCGTGCCGGCGCTGCGCGACGCGCTGGCCGAGGTCGGCCGGCCCGACATCATGATCGTCGTCGGCGGTGTCATCCCGCCCGGTGACTTCGACGAACTGTATGCCGCCGGGGCCACCGCGATCTTCCCCCCCGGCACGGTGATCGCCGACGCCGCGATCGGCCTGCTGCAGAAGTTGGCCGGTCGGCTGGGCTACGACTTGAGCTAGATGGCTGACCAGGTCGAGCAACTCGCGGCGGCCGTGCGCAGCGGCGACCGCGCCGCGCTGCCGAGAGCCATCACGCTGGTGGAATCGACCCGGCCGGATCACAGCGAACAGGCTGAGCAGCTGCTGTTGGCGTTGATGCCCGACGCGGGAAACGCCATGCATGTGGGCATCACCGGGGTACCGGGCGTCGGCAAGTCCACCACAATCGAGGCGCTCGGCATGTACCTGATCGACCAGGGCCATCGGGTCGCCGTGCTGGCGGTCGACCCGTCGTCCACCCGGACCGGCGGATCGATCCTGGGTGACAAGACTCGGATGGCACGGCTGGCCGTGCACCCCGACGCCTACATCCGACCGTCGCCCACCTCGGGCACGCTCGGCGGGGTAGCGAAGGCCACCCGCGAGACAATCGTGTTGCTGGAAGCGGCCGGCTTTGACGTGATTCTGGTCGAAACCGTGGGGGTCGGCCAGTCCGAGGTGGCGGTTGCCAACATGGTCGACACGTTCGTGTTTCTCACCCTGGCGCGCACCGGCGACCAGTTGCAGGGCATCAAGAAGGGCGTGCTCGAACTGGCCGACGTCGTCGTGGTCAACAAGGCCGATGGCGAGCACGCGGTGGAGGCCAAGACGGCGGCACGTGAGTTGTCGGGCGCGATCCGACTGATCTATCCGCGCGAAACATTATGGCGTCCACCAGTTCTCACGATGAGCGCGGTGCAGCGAATCGGTCTGACTGAGCTGTGGGAGACAGTGCTCAAGCATCGTCAGGTGCTGACCGATGCGGGGGAGTTCGAGGCCCGCCGCCGGTCTCAGCAGGTCGACTGGACCTGGTCGATGGTCCGCGACACCGTGCTGGACCGGGTGCTTTCCCATCCCGCGGTCCGCAAGATCCGCGCCGAGGTAGAGCGCCGGGTCCGTGACGGAGAGCTGACGCCGGTGCTTGCTGCGCAGCAGATCCTAGATGCCGCCGAGGAGCCGTAACTTAACGGATTGGTAACACTTGGATTATTTGCCGGGGTTCCAGGTAAATTGATTAAATTGTGACGCAGGTGCAAGACCGGGACCGCAGCGCAGCGCTCCCGCACGGTGTTCAGGGGGCGGCCGACCCGAACTTCGTGTGCGGAGTGCGCACCTTCGCGAGCCTGTTCCCGGGCCGGCGCTTCGGCGGCGGCGCGCTGGCCGTCTACCTCGATGGTGAGCCCGTGGTCGACGTCTGGACGGGTTGGGCAGACCGCCACGGGCGGGTGCCGTGGACCGCGGACACCGGGGCGATGGTGTTCTCCGCGACCAAGGGCATGGCCTCGACTGTCATCCATCGGCTGGTCGATCGCGGCCTGATCGACTACGAGGCCCCGGTTGCCGAGCACTGGCCCGAGTTCGGCGCCAACGGCAAGTCGGCGATCACCATTCGCGACCTGATGCGGCACCGGGCCGGGCTGTCCCAACTCAACGGCGTCAGCAAGGCCGACCTGCTGGACCACCGCCGGATGGAGGAGCGGATGGCGGCCGCACCGGCGAGCCGGCTGCTGTCCGGCAAGCCGGCCTACCACGTGTTGACCTATGGGTGGTTGATGTCCGGGCTGGCGCGCGCAGTGACCGGCATGGGTATGCGTGAGCTGTTCCGCACGGAACTCGCGGAACCGCTGCGAACCGATGGCTTTCATCTGGGGCGTCCGCCCGCCGATGCGCCGACGCGAACGTCGCAGATCATCGGGCCGCAGCTGAACATTCCGAACCCGTTCTTCAACTTCGTCGCGCCCAGGGTCGCGGCACTGCCGTTTTCGTCCGGCTTCGGGGCGATGTACTTCCCCGGGATGAAAGCCGTTGTGCAGGGCGATGTCCCGCTGCTGGACTCCGAGATCCCGGCCGTCAATGGGGTTGCTACGGCACGGGCGCTGGCCCGGATGTACGGCGCGATCGCAAACCGCGGCGCTATCGACGGTATGCAGTTCCTGTCGCCGGAACTGGCCGCCGGTCTGACGGGCCGGCGCAGCCTGTGGCCCGATCGCAGCATCTTCATGCCGCTGGCGTTCCACCTGGGCTATCACGCCGTGCCGATCCCTGGGGTGATGCCGGGCTTCGGGCACGTCGGCCTCGGCGGTTCGCTGGGCTGGGCCGATCCGGCCACCGGTCTCGCGTTCGGGTTCGTGCACAACCGCCTGCTGACCCCGTTCATCGTGGCCGACCAGGCCGGTTTCGTGGCCACCGCAGCCTTGATCCGCCGGGGAGTCGCCTCGGCCCGAAAGCATGGGTTCCGCGCCGTCACCGAGTTCGGAGCACCGTTCGACGTGCAGAGGCCCGTCGCCGGCTAGATCAGTCGGTTTTCTCCAGGCGGAAGCCCACTTTCAGTGTCACCTGGAAGTATCCGACGGCGCCGTCCTTGAGGCTTCCGCGCACCGACTGCACCTCGAACCAGTCGAGTCCCCGCATCGTTTCCGACGCGCGGGAGATCGCGTTTCGGATGGCCGCGTCGGTGCTGTCGGGTGAGCTCCCGACGATCTCAATGACGCGGTAGGTGTGGTCGCTCATCGCAATCCCTTCGTCGCCGGCGGTTGAAGGGTATCCCTGACCGGCCCGTGACGTCGGGTCTCCCGAACTATCCGCACCGCGCCCTCCCCGAACTCACGATCAAAATCTCGCCGTTCCAGCGCCGGTCACTTCCCTAAGGCGATGTCTCTACGGTACGAGGGGAAGCCCAGCGGGCACCGACCTTGGCTCAAGTCGTGGTGGGTTACTTTGACGGCGCTATGCGCAGTCCTATTCGCCATTGGCGTGTACCTCTTTCGCTGATATGAATTCGGGTTTGGTGGATTCTGCGGCCGCTTGCAGCCGGGTGACGATGTGATCGGGATCGATCTCCTGGCCACGCCGGTTGCTCGCGTCGGCGTCGAACGGTAAGCGGATTGCCACGTCGGTGCCATTGGGGTCGCGGTACCACAGGCGCACTCCGCTGACGTCGTTTGTGGCGCGGTGGTGGCGGGAGCCGATCGCGATGAGTCGCTTGTGGATGTCGAGGGCAGCGATCGCGGAGGGGGCCGACACCGTGAGTGAAATGACCCCAGCGACTTCGGGATTGGCGTTCATCGCGATGTCGGAATGCTCGATAACTACCCGTAGCCCGGCTGTCTCGACGACCGCGGTTCGGTGACCGACTGTGCGTGGATCCGCGCCGAGAAGGGTGCCCCACCAGGCTCGCATCGACTCCCACTCGTGGGTCAGCAGGACAATCTCGTCAACGCGTGGGTTCATAGCTCTCCTTGACGGTGGCCGTCAGACCTAGTTGATCGAGCGCCGCACCGAGCGCGCCGGCGTACCCACTACTCGATGGGTCAAGCACTGCGGCGATGTGAGCATCCGGGCGCAGCAGTAGCGCCTGTCCTGCCGCCAGCGAACGCAGCGGCCCCCTGCACCCCGCGAGGTCGACACCGATCACCGTCAGTGGGTGTCCGACCGCTGTCTGCGCATCGCGCCAACTCGACTTGTGCTGCGACGTGGCCAGAACCGTCAGCGTGTCGCGCGCTGGGAGGTCGAGCGTGGAGACTCTCGCTCCGTTGTACTGGACCCACGCGTGTGGTAGCCGTCCCCCCACGCGCACGACCGGCGTGTAGAACTCGATGTTCACGACGTCGTCGGAGATGTCGCCCTCGTCGAGGAATCCGCGGCCGTAGTGCACACCGAGATCGAGGCCCCACGTTCGGTAATGACCGCCCTGGCGGGCGATCACCTCCTGCACCGTGTACCGGAGGCGTGCTCCGACGCGACCCCGGGAAGTCACCCGGCCAATCCGCTGCGTTGCCACCGCCATGAGGGCGGTTAGCATCCTGCGTGACGCTGGGCGTGGCAGCGCAGCGATCAGTCGGGACTCGGCCAGAGCCTGCAGCGCGCGCGCCCCTGATCGGGGCAATCCGAGCGCGGCGAAAACGTCCATCAAACCGTCGAAGTTTTTCACTGAATGCTCGGTGTTGGCGATGCCGATCGGTCGGCGTTCGGCCTCGTAGGTGTCGAGCAGATTAGCCGGAGCGCGCCCAGAGATCTCCCACGCCAGTTTCCAGGCCAGGTTGTGGGCGTCGTGCACGCCGGTGTTGAGTCCGAGACCGCCGGTCGGCGGGAAGCGGTGCGCGGCGTCGCCGATCAGGAATGTGCGTCCTTTGCGGTATCGATTGGCGACCTGCGCCGTCATCGCCCAGCTCTGCACCGAGTGGATGTCGACGGCCAAATCCCTGTGTCCCACCGCATCTCGGATTCTGCGCCGGCAATCGTCGGCGGTGAAGTCCTCGAGACGCTGAACCGGCGGGAAGTAGGGAAACTGGAAGACGAAGTCACCGGGTGAGCTGTGCACGATGATGATTCCCAGCGCGCGTGGGGTGCAGGTCAAGATGACGGGGGCTCGGCGTGACCACAGATAGGGGCGCAGGTCGGCGCTGAAGTGAACGGCGATCACGTGTTGAAGTACGGGGCCGCGCATCTGGAGTCCGCATGTGCGCCGGACCTGGCTGCCCGCACCGTCGGCGCCGATCAGATAACGACCTGTCGCGACCCACTCGGCATCGCCGTCTGGGTCGGTGGCTCGAACTTCAACGCCGTCGGAGGTTTCGCGGTGACTGTGGTACTCAACACCGCGCTGGAACTCGACCCGCTTGCACGCTTCGAGCTGATCCCACAGCAGCGGCTCAAGTACGTTTTGCGACAGGTTCACCGCCCGGGTCGGGCTCACGGACTGAAGCAATTGGGCTTCAGTCGATTCAGGGTCGTGAATGGTGATCCGGCCCAGTTCGGGTCCGGTCAGACTAGTGGCATAAATGATGTTACGCAGTTCGTATATCCGCGAGCTGAGGCGGCGCACATCGTGTTCGAGGCCCAGTTCGCGGAAGATCTCCAGTGTGCGGGTGGAGAGCACATGCGCGGCCGGGTGGGTCGACGGGGCCACGCGTCGTTCGACGACGAGGGTGTCGATTCCGTGTTCGGCGAGCAGCAGTGCGGCTGTCGCTCCGGCCGGACCGGCACCGACGATCAGGACCCGAGAAGTGCTCATGTCATTACCCGGTTGCGCTGAGTTCCGAAGGGGCCCAGCGTCAACTCAACCAGGTCACCGGGTGACTCAACCAGGTCACCGGCTGAAAGGAAGCGCTTGAGCTCCAGACCCGATCCCCAGGTGCAGCAGCCGGTGTCCATCACCTCGCCAGGCACGAGCGTCTCACGGGATCCATCGTCATCGCCCCTTCCAACCCGCGATTGCCGGAGTCTATATCTGAAGCTGAACCGTCCCGGTTTTATGCGCACCTCCTCTGTTGGGAAGTATGGCGCGATGGCGAGCAGGTACGACGGAGACGCCAAGGCCAGGGCGGTGCGGTTGGTCCGCCGGTCGAGGCATCCAGCGGGAAACTGTCCGCCACCGACTTAACCGCGGCGGCAACCGTGACGCCAACCGAGCCCTGCACGCCATCTGCGCCGTCCGGCTGCGCCGCCACCAACCCACCCGCGACTGCCTCGCCAGGCGCACAGCCGAATGCAAAACCAAAGCCGAAATCATGCGCTGCCTCAAAAGATACATAGCCCGCGAGGTCTACCGCGCCGTCCAAAAATCCGGCCCCGAAACTATTGCCCCAACAACGTCCATGTCGAGGGTCAGCAACGTCGTCGGACCGATCTGCACGACCGAGAACAGCTGCTCCTGCTTGGCGAACAAGTCACCCTGCCGCACGACGGTGTGGATCTGCACCGGGCTCGGGTGGTAGACCGCCTGGATGTACGCGCCCTCCATACCCCCTGGATCACGGTGTCCAGGCGCCGCTGACCGGGCCGGCCGTCGTCGTAGCGCCCAGCACATAGACCGCCCTGACCTCGTCGTTCCACTGCGGATACGACTCGAAGTCGGCGACAATGGCCATGATGGAGCCACATCGGCGGCGACGAAGGCCATCGCGGCAGACTGAGATGCAACACATGACGTCGCCGAGATCCTGCTACTGGCGGGAGCGGTTCGGAGCCATGTGATGAGACCTGGGCAGAGCAAGTTTCTCGGGAGATTAGCCGACCTCGTCAGCCGGCACGCGTATCTCGTTCTGGGCATGTGGATCATCGTGGCGGCCGGTCTCAACCTGGTTGTCCCTCGCCTGGAGCAGGTGGGCGTCCAGAAATCCGGCCCCCTTATCCCTGACTCGGCGCCGTCGTTGGTCACGATCAAGAACATGGGGATTCAGTTCGGCGAATCTCAAGCGTCGGCAATCGGATACCTCGTGCTGGAGGACGACCGCGGATTCAACGATGCGGACCGCACCTATTACGACGAAATCATCACCAAGCTTCGGTCCAATAAGTCCCAGATCGATTCGGTCCAGGACCTCCTCAGCGACCCGGCGACTGCCCACATCGCGGCCAGCGAGGACGGCAAGGCCGTGTATGCGACCGTGCGGTTCTACGGTGGCGTGGGTTCGGCCACACAGCTAGAAGGACAGAGCTTTGTTCGTGCACTGATCGACCACACGCCAAAACCCGGTGGCCTCGCGGTTTATCAGACCGGCCCGGCGCCAACCATCGGTGATGAGATCGCGGCTCAGGAACACTCGGTCACCCTGATCACAGCCGTGAGCGTCGGAATGATCATTGTGTTGCTGTTATGTGTCTACCGTCGATTCAGCACAATTCTCGTGCCGTTGGCCACCGTCGGCCTGGCGCTGGCCGTCTCACGCCCCATCGTTGCCCTCTTGGGAATGCATGCCGGCCTCGATGTATCCATTTTCTCGGTCATGCTGCTCGCGGCGATTGTTCTCGGTGCGGGCACCGATTATGCGGTATTCCTCATCAGCGGCTACCACCAAGGCCGTCGGCAAGGCAAGTCGAGTCACGAGTCTATTGTGACTTCCGCTACCCAAATATCGGGCATCATCGTGGCCTCCGGCCTCACCGTGGCCGCGAGTTGCGCGGTCATGTCGGCGACTCAGATCGTTCTCTTCCGAACCACCGGAGTGCCGTGCTCGATAGGCGTGATTGTCGCCGTACTCGCCGCGCTTACTCTCGTTCCGGCCCTTCTCTCCATCCTCGGACGCCGGGGCTTCGTCGAGCCGAGGGCCGCAGCCACATCCCGGTACTGGCGGCGTGTTGGTGTTCGGATCGTCCGTCGGCCGGCCTGGGTACTCACGGCGAGCCTTGCCATCCTTCTCGCGCTGGCGGCACCGACGTACTGGATGTCTACCGGATACGACGAGCGGTCAATGCAGCCGGCGACGACGCCGAGCAACCAAGGATATGACGCCATCGCCCGGCACTACGAGACCAGTGAACTCACGCCCGACGTCCTACTCATCGAGGCGGATCGCGATCTACGGAATTCCGCTGACTTCGCCGCGCTGAATTCGGTTGTCAGGAGTGTGCAAGAAGTCCGCGGGGTGAGCGAGGTGCGAGGCCCAACCCAGCCGGAGGGTAAGGCGATTCCGGAATTTACTCTGAGCGGTCAGGGCCGGGTGCTCGCCGACAAACTGACCTCGGCAATTCAAGGGCTCTCGGACAGTCAACCCAAATTGGGCGAACTCGAAGAAGGAGTTCAACGGCTCACCGACGGCCTTGGCCTACTCAGTGCGGGTAACGCGCTCGCGGCCGAAGGGTCCGGGCGAATCCAGAACGGTATGGAACAGCTCCGTAGTGGACTGGTTACCGCGTTGAACGGAACCAATGAACTTTCCGGGGGCGCCGATCGGCTTGCCGATGGTTCCCAGGAATTGGCGGACGCCATCGATTCCGCGGTGACCCCGATCCTCACCCAGTTGAATGTGTTCGTCCCCCCTCCCGCCAGTGACGTGCCCTGCGATCAGGGCAGTAACTGCGCGGAGGGCGACCAGATGGCGATCTTGGCCCAGGACACTTCGCTCATTGGCCGGGTGCGCTACTTCCTCACTCAACTGAAGGTCGGCTCCAGGCAATTGGCGGACGGTAATCATCGTCTCTCGGATGGGGCGCACCAGCTCCAGACCGGACTGGCCGCCGCCTCGGACGGAACCATGCAACTCACCGACGGGCAGAAGCTGCTGACCACCAAGCTCGGTGAGCTCTCTGCTGGCGCGGCAGCGGCCCGATCCGGGATCGCCCAGATCTCGGATGGCATTAAGCAGATTTCACCGCAAATGCAAGACCTCATCGACGGTCTGAGCCAGGCACGCGACTTCCTCAACGAGGTCAGCGCCAATGTGAGCGGTGCTCCTGATGCGGGTTTCTATGTTCCTAAAGGCGCATTTCAGGATCCGCGTCTGATGCAGGCGATGAGCTATTTCATATCCAAAGACGGACACACCGCACGGCTGTTGGTGTTCGGTGACACCACCGCGTATGACAGAAATGCCATCGGTCGTCTTGATGCGGTCATCGATTCCACCAATGCGGCCCTGGCCGAAACCACACTCAAGGGCAGCCGCGTGGAAGCCACCGGACTCGCAGCCGGGTTTCGGGACCTGCATCACATGATCGTCGAAGACTTTGCGATCATCGCCACGTTCGCGCTGCTTTTCATCTTCATCATCCTGGCTATGGCTGCTCGGTGGCCTGATTGCGCCGCTGTATCTCATTATCACCATTGCGATTTCGTATGTATCAGCGCTGGGCCTCAGCGTCCTGGTCTGGCAGGGTCTGCTCGGCATGGACGTCTACTGGGCGGTACCACCGGTGTCCTTCGTCGCGCTTGTCGCCGTGGGTTCCGACTATAACTTGCTGTTCATGTCGAGGATCCGCGCGAATTCGACGTTAGGGATTCGTTCGGGCATCGTGAAGGCGTTCACGGCGACCGGTGGCGTCATTACCATAGCGGGCGTTATTTTTGCGGTCACCATGTTGGCCATGTTGGCCAGCCCCGTTTACACAATCGCCCAGATCGGCTTCACCATTGGCGCCGGTCTGCTGATCGATACGTTCATAGTGCGCACCCTTACCGTCCCAGCGGTGGCAGCTCTTCTCGGTGCCAGAATCTGGTGGCCCAAACGGGCTCTTCAATCTTGAGCGGGCAGCGATTACTTCGCCGTCGTCGGCGGTGTCGTTGAGCTGGAGGCCCTTGGCCTTCTGAAGTCTGAAAGTTGCGAAGCATTCAGGCCAGGAAGGACCAAGGGCGTGACCGACGCTTCGGCGGTAACTGCGCGCGGTGAGACCTCGACCCGCGTCACCTGCCGAGCCACATTTCGTAGTTCGCTGAACTTTTGGGTTCCACGTCTCGTTAGCTCTATGTGTCCCGCATCACTGGGATCGGCTACACCGTCACCCTCGGCTCGGCGGCCGCCTGGCGAGGAGCGGTCGCGACCACCGGCGCACCCCCTGCGGACGCAATGGTCGGACATCGAGGAGTGATTACTCGCGCCGGGGCGCCCACCGCTAGCTACTCTGAAGTGAATTCGCATCCCGCCGAGCCGGCTTGCGGGGGTAGCGTGACCCGGCAAACAAAGGAAGAGGGAGGCTGTCATGTCGATCGAAGACGAAATCGAACGCGACATCGTCAAGTATCTGGGCGCGCACTACGGCGTCGAACCCGATGAGATCACCAATGAATCCACGTTGGAGGATCTGGGACTCGATTCGCTCGGAGTTCTCGCCATCGCGGACATCGTCGAGAACAAGTACGGCATATCGCTCGACGACGAGCGCATCGCGGGGGTGCGCACATTGTCCGACTTCAAGGATCTCATCGTCTTGAAGAGAGCCGAAGTGGCCTGACGGCCCACGCAATCTCGTTGACAACTCGATCATAGGGGCCACCTCAGCATGGGTGCATACATCACGGCCACCGGCAAGTTTCTCCCCGGCTACCCGGTGACCAACGACGAAATCGAAGACTACATCGGAAAGGCGGGACACGCGTCGTCCGATCTCAAGGACTTGATTCTGGCGAACTGCGGAATCAAGACGCGCCACTACGCGATCGACAAGAATCAGCAAACCGTCATCTCGAATGCGGCGATGGCGGCCGAGGCCGTGCGCAACGCCGCCGAGCGCGCCGGACTGGGCCCCAACGAGGTCGAATTGCTGACGGCGGCCACGACGCTGCCCGACGTGCTCGGTCCCGGGCATGCCAGCATGGTGCACGGCGAGTTGGGCTATGGCCCGCTCGAGATCGCGACCGCACACGGCATCTGCAGTTCCGGGATGATGGCGCTGAAGAACGCCTACCTGCAGGTGGCGATCGGCGAGAAGCGCAACGCGATCTGCGTCGCCAGCGAGTTCGCCTCACGCGGGTTCAAGAGCACCCGCTACGACGAGATGAGGGCGATCTCTGAAGACGGGTCTTTGCCGATGGAAACCGCGTTCCTGCGCTACATGCTCTCCGACGGCGCGGGCGCCGCGGTGGTCGAGAGCGCGCCCGCGACGTCGGGGATCAGCCTTCGCATTGATTGGATTTCGCTGACGTCGTACGCGAACACCCAGAAGGCGTGCATGTTCTTCGGCAGCAACGACAACGCGTGTGAGAAGACCTGGGGTGACTACCCGACCGCCGCGGCAGCCGCTGCCGACGGTGCGCTCGCTCCGCGGCAGAAGCTCTCCCTGCTGCCGCACCTGGTACGCGTCGGAATCGACGAGTACGAACGCCTCCTCGCCATGGGCAAATTCGACCCGAAGACGGTGACGTGGTTTCCCGTGCACTACTCGAGCGAACGGATGAAAACCATGGTGTTGGGCGAGCTATCCCGGCGCGACGTCGCCGCGGGCCGTCCCGAAATGTGGTACAGCAACCTGACCAGAGTCGGAAACATCGGCAGCGCAGCTATTTTCGTCATCCTCGACGAGTTGATGACCGAGGGCCTGATCAAGGACGGCGACACGCTGCTGTGCATGGTCCCGGAGTCCGGCCGGTTCATCATCTCGTTCATGCATCTCACCGCCGTGTCGGCGGCCACCGAGTCGGAAACCCAGCCATGACCCAGGTGTCCGAGCCGTCGGCGACCGAACAGCATCCCCCTCGCGCGGTCGTATACCTCTATTCACAGACCGGACAGCTGCGCGAGGTCGCCGATGCATTGACCGCTCCGCTGGTGGCCCGCGGGTGGGACATCCGCTGGGTGGACGTCGAACCGCGCGTCGCTTTCCCGTTTCCGTGGCCGATTCGTCGATTCTTCGGGGTGTTCCCTGCGGCGGTGGATCCGGAGGCGCTCGTGGAGCTCGTCGAGCCGGCGGGCGGCTTCGACACGGACCCAGAGGAATTGGTGATCCTGGCCTACCAGGTGTGGTACCTGGCGCCCTCGCTGCCCATCCGGTCGCTGCTGAAAGCGCATCCCGAGGCGGTGCGGAACCGGAGGGTCGTCTCGCTGATCGCGTGTCGCAACATGTGGTACTCGGCGGCGATTGAGGTGTCCGGGCTGCTGCAATCCGCGGGTGCTCGGAGCGTCGAGGTGGTCGCGGCGACCGACACACGGCGGCAGTCGACGACACTCGTGACCACCCTGCGCTGGCTGCTGACCGGCAGGCGCGAACCCTTCCTGTGGTTCGGGCGGGCCGGGATCGGCGACGCGGAACTCGCTCGGGTCGCCGGTGCGGGGCGATGCATCGCCGAGTCCGGGCAGTGTCGGCAAGCCGCGGCGCCCATCGTGCCCGCCCTGGCAGCGGCGGATCTTCTTGCGGGCACGGTGTTTCGCAGGTGGGGCGTGACGGTCAGGTCGGCTCGGCGATTCGGCGCGCTGGCGCAGGCCGCGAGCTTGGCAACGTTCGTGCTCGGCTTGGGAATCGGCATCGTGGTGGGTATGCCGCTGATCAGATGCGCGGCCCTCGCCGGCGGCACCCGCTTCGACACGGCGGTGGGTGATTTCGTGCGTCGCCGGATCTCGTTCGGCGGGGCAGCGGTCTACGAGGCGGCGATCGCATGATCGCACCGCCGCAGACCCGTCGCTGTGAGGTGCTCGTCGTCGGCGCGGGCCCGGGCCTTTCGCGAATCCCTGCCGCCCTGACTGGCCTGGCACCCGGTAGCCGGTGACAGCGAGCCGGATGGGAGATCCCGATGACCGCTGACGCTTCGGAGTATCAGCAACTTGTCGACTGGCTGACCATGAAGGTCGCCGGATACCTCAACGTTCCGCCGGACACGATCGACATCGACACCCCGTTGGCCGATTGTGGGATCGACTCCGTCTCCGCCATGGCGCTGTGCGTGGACCTGCAGTGTGAGAAGGGATTCGCCGTCGAAACCACCATCGTGTGGGACTACCCCACCATCGATGCCATCGCGGCCTATCTGACCGCCGAGCGAGTGGTGCCGTGACGCCGATCGCCGTGGTCGGCATCGACTGCCGCTTCCCGGGCGCGCCCGGCAAGGACGCGTTCTGGCGACTGCTGATGGACGGCGTCGTCACCGACAGCGAAGTGCCCTCGCAGCGTTGGGATATCGACACCTACTACCACCCCAACGGTGTCGCCGGATCGATGAACACCCGACGCGCCCATTTCATCGACGACGTCGACGCATTCGACAACGACTTTTTCGGCATCGCGCCGATCGAGGCGGCGGCGCTCGACCCGCAGCAGCGACTGCTGCTGCAGGCGTCGTGGCGCGCACTGGAAGATGCCGGAATCGATCCCCGGTCGCTGGCCGGCACGCCAACCGGGGTCTTCGTCGGAATGATGTCCAGCGAGTGGGGCAGCCTTCAGATGAGCGACTTCGCCGGGCTCACCCCATTTCGTGGTGCGGGCAGCGGCTACTTTATGGCGGCCAACCGCATCTCATACCACCTGAACCTCACCGGACCGAGCATGGCCATCGATTCCGCCTGCTCGTCATCGTTGATGGCCGTGCACCAAGGTTGTGCCGCGCTGCGTTCCGGGGAAACCGACACTGTCATCGCCGCCGGTACGAATCTGCTTCTGACACCTGCGCTTTCGATCTTTTACACCCAGGCGGGGCTCTCCGCGCCGGATGGTCGCTGCAAACCGTTCGGGCAGTGCGCCGACGGCATCGGCCGGGGTGAGGGCGTGGCCGCGGTGGTGCTGCGCCGATTGGGCGACGCCGTTGCCGCCGGCCAGCCGATCTACGCCGTCGTGAAGAGTTCGGTCGCGAACCACGATGGCCGGAGCAACGGGATCACAGCCCCGAACCGCCGGTCCCAGGTGGAGCTAATGCGCCGCGCGCTCAGCCTCGCAGAGGTCGAGGCCGGACAGATCGGTTTCGTCGAAGCACACGGCACCGGAACGGTTCTCGGCGACATGATCGAGGCCAACGCGCTCGGCGACATCCACAAGACGCGCCGCGGGGAGCCGTGCCTGCTGGGTTCGGTCAAGGGGAACATCGGCCACACCGAGGGCAGCGCGGGCATCGCGGCATTCATCAAGGCGTGCCTCGCACTGCATCGCGGGGTGCTACCCCCGACGTTGTTCGGCGACACCGCAAACCCCGCTTTGCGGCTCGAGGCCCAGGGGCTGCGGCTGGTGGAGAGCCCAGAGCCGTTGCCGGCCAATGCGCTGGGCGGGGTGAGCTCATTTGGGCTGGGGGGCAGCAATGCGCACGCGGTGCTGGAGTCGGCGCCGCCGGTCGAGCCGCCGGCAGCCGGTGCGGCCGGGGTGCTCACCGTGTCGGCGCCGTCCGAGCAGGCGTTGCGGCGCAACGTCGATTCGATCGCCACCGCGCTGCACACCCTCGACGATCAGCGGCTGGCCTCCTGGTGCCGCGCCACCAACGTCGTGAAGCGATCGCATCGGCATCGCCTTGTGCTGGAAGGCAACCGCGGCACGCTGGTCGATGGGCTGCGGGACTTTCTCGCCGGTGCCCGTGCCGACCTGGCGTCGTCCGCCCCGATGCGCAAGGTCCCGGCCGGAGTCGGGCTCTTGTGCTCAGGGCAGGGGACCCAGTACCCGGGCATGACGCGGCCGCTCTACGAGGCCAATCCCATGTACCGGGAACATCTGGATGCCGCCGCGGCCGCCCTCGACCCGCACCTGCCTTCGGACCTGTTCGCGGCGATCTTCGGCGACGATCCCGGCCTCGATTACACCAGCCTCGCGCAGCCGGCGTTGTTCGCGGTTTCCTACGCGCTGGGAAAGACATTGCTGCAGAGCGGGATCCGTCCCGCCTTCGGCATCGGCCACAGCGTCGGCGAGCTCGCCGCCGCCTGCCTGGCCGGCGTGCTGTCAGTCGACGATGCGGCCAGGCTCATTGCGGTCAGGGGACGGCTGATGGGCTCGTTGCCCCCCGGTGGGGCGATGATCGCGGTCGACCTCGGCGTCGAGCAGTCCGAGGCACTGATCGCCGACGAGCCCGGGTGCGCGATCGCGGCCGTCAACGGGCCACGCTCGGTGGCCATCTCCGGTGCCGCCGACGCGGTGGCGCGGGCCCAGGCCGCGATTCGCGGGCACGGCGGCAGAGCAGTGAACCTGACGGTGTCTCATGCCTTTCACTCGCCGCTGATGGAGCCCATCGTGGCGGAATTCCGGCGCGAGCTGGCGGGGCTCGCGCCGGGTCCCTCGGAGTTCCCGCTCTTCTCTACCGTGCTCGGCAGAGAAGTCCAGGGCCACGAAATGGACACCGACTACTGGGCCAACCAGATCTGTTCGCCGGTGCGGTTTTTCGACGCAGTCCAGGCCGCCAGGAGTGCGGCGAGTGCCGACTATGTCGCCGAGGCCGGTCCGCGGTCCACGCTGCTCACGCTGGCCCGGCAGTGCGGACTGCCGCCGCAGACCCGGTCATTGGCATTGTGCAGCGGACCGGATTCCGATGGAACGGAGCTGCTGGGCGTAGCTGCGACGGTGCTGCGCGACGGGTACTCGCCCGACCTGTCGCCGTTGTACGGCCGGCCGGCCGGCCCGCTGCACCGGATTCCGCCGTACGTCTTCGACACCTCCAGTCGGTTCTGGTTCGACGGCGGGGTCGCCGCCGTGGCGCCGACGGCCCAGCCCGCGGTGGTCACGCCCGTCGCCGAGCGAGAACAGCCGTCGCGGGTGCCGGCCGGCTCAGAGGGCGCGGTACTGGCGGTGATCGCCGATGTCGGCGGCTATTCGGTCGCCGAGCTTGCCCGGTCCAGCCTGCTCGCTGACGACCTGGGCTACGACTCGCTGCTGCAACTTCGCCTCATCGATCGGCTGCGGACGGAATATCCCCAACTGGAGCACATCACCGTCGCCGAGGTGCTGCCGAACATTCACAGCGTCGGCGATCTCGTCGACTTCGTGGTGCAGCGGCTCGATCCGGCCGGCGTGACCAGGTGACACCCGTCGAATTGGTGTGCTTCCACCACGCCGGCGGCGGGTCAGCGTCGTTTCATCCGTTGCGCCGGACGCTGGCGGCCCTGGGCGCCAAGGTGGCACTTACGACGGTGAAACTGCCCGGACGGGAGTCGCGCCGCGACGAGCCGCGCTACGTCGACGCCGACGTATGCGTGCGGGCCCTGGCCGGCGAGCTTGACGGCCTGTTGAGCCGGCCCCACGTCCTGCTCGGCCACAGCATGGGCGCTCTGCTGGCGTATTCACTTGCCCAACAACGTATTTCGCGCGATCTGTGCGCGCCGGCGGCGGTTATCGTCGCATCCTACCGTGCTCCACACCTGCCCGGACCCCTGCACGATCTGCATCTCGTCGACGACCACGAGCTGGCCGCGGAGCTCGCGCGCTACGGCGGGCTGCCCGTCGAGATCCTGTCCCGTCCCGAATGGCTTGAGCTGCTGATGCCCACCGTCCGCGACGATCTGCGGATCTGCCAGTCCTACCGGCCTTCGGGTGAGCCGCCATTGCCGTGTCCGTTGCACATCTTCGGCGGCCACAACGACCCGCTGGCTCCGCCGGACACGATGGCCGCCTGGTCGAGTTATTCGGCGCAGCCGCAACCGGTCCGTCTCTTCGCCGGCGGCCACTTTCTGTTCCGTCAGCCGGACCCGCAGTTGGTAACCGCGATCGCACGCGTCGTCGAGGACGTCGCACTGGAAAGGAGCTGATCCGATGAGCATCTTGACCCGCGAAATAATCGCCTCTGCGGCATCGTCACCGTACTACCTGACCGTCGGCACGGTCGCCGATCCCGTGCGGTTGACCTGGCGCGAAGTCCACGAACAGGCGAAGCGGATGGCCGGCGGCCTGGCCGCCATGGGAGTTGGCCGCCACGGCTCGGTCGCGGTGCTGGCCGCCGACGCGGGGGATGTCGCACCGCTCGCGCAGGCGATCTGGCTGCGCCGCGCCGCGCTGACGATGCTGCAGCAACCGACACCACGCGCCGACCTGGCGGTCTGGCTCGGCGACACCGTGCGGGCAATCCGGATGATCCGTGCCGACGTGGTCGTCGTCGGGGAGCCCTTCCTGGTGGCGCTGGATCATCTGTCGGCCCACAATCTGACCGTCTGCACGGTCGAGTCTTTGCGCGGCGCCGAGCCGATCGAGCCCGACGACGTCGACGAGGCGGATATCGCGATGCGGCAGCTCACCTCGGGGGCGACCGGCATACCGAAGGCGGTGGAGATCAGTCACGGCAATTTCGCCGCGAACACCGTGGCGATGTGCGCAGGGCTGGACGTCGACATCGACCGGGAAGTATCGGTGAGTTGGCTGCCGCTGTCCCACGACATGGGCATGATCGGATTTCTCTGCGTCCCAATGCAATTGGGCGCCGAAGCCGTCGTGGTCACGCCTGATCAGTTCCTGCGGCGGCCGATCATATGGGCTGAGCTGATCACCAAACATCGAGCGACGATCACCTCGGGCCCCAATTTTGCCTACTCGATGCTGGCCCGCGTTCTGGAGCGGGCCGACCCGGCCGCGATTGACCTCTCGTCGCTGCGGGTCGCGGGCAACGGCGCCGAGCCCATCGATCACCGCGACCTGAAGAATTTCGTGGCGGTGGGTGCCCGTTTCGGGCTCCGGCCCAGCGCCCTGATGCCGGTCTACGGGCTCGCCGAAGCCACACTGGGGGTGTCGTTCGGCGCGCACGACGACCCGCCGATCTATCGACCCAGTCTCGCCGGACGCCATCGCCGCGGACCACTACGCCCGCCCGATGCCGGACCACGCCGACATTGCCCGGCAGATTGTCTGTGTGGGCTTCCCGGTCAAAGGCATGGACGTGCGGATCGTCCGCGAGGGGTCGGTGCAGGGGCCGCGAGAGATTGGCGCCATCGAACTTCGCGGTCCTACGGTCGCTGGCAGTTATCTCACGATGGACGGCGTCTTTCCACTCGCCCGCCATGACGGCTGGTTCGACAGCGGCGACCTGGGTTACCTCGACGAGGAGGGGCGGCTCTACGTCTGTGGCCGCACGAAGGATCTCATCGTGCTGGCCGGGAAGAACCTGTATCCGCACGACATCGAGCGTGCGGCCGAGAACGTCGACGGTGTGCGCAAGGGCTGCGTCATCGCGCTGCGTGTCGACGCCGAGCGAGAAAGCTTCGCGGTGCTCGCCGAAGTGCTTAACGCGGACCAGGAGGACGTGCGCCTGCGTATCAGCCGCGACATCACAGCCCGGGTAAACCGCGAAGTTGGGCACGCCCCGCGCGAGGTACGGTTGTTCCCCCCGGAACCTTGCCGAAGACACTGTCGGGCAAGCTGCGCCGGAACTGCGCTCGAGAACTGCTCTCCCAATGAACACGCGGCGCAGACACGACCGCGGCCACGTCAAAGGTGACTGATGCCGAGCCCGCAACCGTCATCGATTCCGGTAAACCAGGCGATGCGCTGCATCGACGGCACCCAGCTGACCAAGTCGGGCATTTGCGAACAAGGGGAGTGCATGCGGATTCGAATCAACGCCGTGCGCGCGGCACCTGATTTACTGCCGATGAGCGTGGCCACTCAAGGGTAGTTCGCGTCCTTAAGCAGGTGTTGCTTCGACGACGCTGAGCGGTGAGGCGGTTTGCACTACCCGGGTCATCCGAAATCCGGTTTGTCCAAGCAGGTCTCGGTATTCCGCGGCGGCGCGTTCGCGGCCATTCGCTTGCACCAGCATCTCCAGGTCCGCCCACTTCCCCGCGAAGTCGCGGTCGTGCTCGGGGAGCACCATCTCCACCAGCAACACCGTCGCATCGGCGCCGACGGCTACGCGAACGTTACGGAGGATCGCGACGGCCTGCCCATCGGGCCAGTCGTGGATGACGTTTTTGAGGACATAGGCGTCGCCGCCGGATGGAACGCTGTCGAAGAACGACCCACCCTCGACGCGGACCCGGTCTTCGACTCCTCGCTGCCGCAGCAGCGCGGACGCCCCCGCGACGACTTCAGGCAGGTCGTAGAGCACACCCCGCGCGTTCGGTGTTGCCGCCAAGATGGCGGACAGCAGCCCCCCGTGCCCGCCGCCGACATCGACGATCGTGCGGTAGCGACCGAAGTGGTAACCGGCAACGACAGTCATCTCCATCAGGTCGGAGATGGCGGTCATGGCGTCGTTGAAGACCTTCGCGAGCTCGGGTTCGTCCTTGAGATATTCGAATGCCTCCTTACCGCGCAGCTGCGGAAGGACCGCCTTGCCGGACCTGACCGACTCAACCAGCAGACTCCAATGTTCCCGGTGTTGCGGCGAACCGATCACGCGGGCCCACGAGGACATCGAGGGCCGTGCGTCCAAGCGCAGGGTGTTAGCGAGAGCGGTCAGGTCATAGCGGCCGTCGCGGCGCTGGCGAAATATGCCACGGCTGATCAACGCCCGCATCAGTCGCCTGAGGGCATCGGGGTCCGCGCCGACGCGGTCTGCCAAATCATCCAAGAGCAATGGACCTTCCGCGAGGGCGTCGGCGATGCCTAGTTCGGCGGCCACCTGGATGGCCTGCGCTACCCATGCCCCGGTAACCAGCTCGAGCATCACCGCCGCCGCGGGGGCCGACCGTTGATGAAGTCGATAGAGATGATGACGAAAACGCTCGACGATGCGGGCCACTTTGGCGGGTGGAATCTTGACATCTATTGGCATCGTGTCTCCCTCACCTTTACAAACGAACCACCGAGCCGTAGAAGACGACGCGCTCACGTTCGGAAATGTTCAATTCCCACTCGTCATCGCCCATTGCAGTCCAGCTGCCGCGAGCCGACAGCGCGTTCCGCGCGGCCCGGGCAGCCAGCCGCCCCCCGGCCAGCCAAGCCGCCGCCTCAAAATTAGCAAGCCGCCACGCCGGTGGAATCGTACGGGGAGCGCGTCGCTTTTGGCGCCCAAACGGCGTCGCACCCGCGCGCAGAACCGCGCCAATCGCGCGGCCGAACGACGGCAAAACCGCCAAGACCGCCAAACCCGCATCGCCGAACGACACGCACTCAACACCGCCCGGATCATCGCCCACGACGAACCGCCACCGTTCTGATTTGCGGCGGTCATTAGAATCGTTGTCAACGGCACCGATCCGGCCATCACCGGGGAGCCTTCGGCAGAACAGCTGAACAGCCCAGTAGAACCGAACGGGCGGGCCCGTCACAGCCCGACGATGAGCGGCGCACACCTGTGTGCGCAAGCGGGGTGGTACCGCGGCGCTCGCGCACCGGCGCGACGTCGTCCCCGTGCCTGAACGAACCTGGGCACAGGAGAGACGCACGCAGTGACCACCTATCCCAAGCCGGCGAGTGGGCCGCCGAACTTCCCTGAGCTGGAAGCCGATGTCCTGGACTACTGGGACAGCGACGACACCTTCCGCGCCAGCGTCGCCCACCGTGACGGCGCAGAAGAATACGTCTTTTACGACGGCCCTCCATTCGCCAATGGGCTACCGCATTACGGCCATCTGCTCACCGGGTACGTCAAGGACATCGTGCCGCGGTATCGCACCATGCGCGGCTACAAGGTGGAGCGCCGATTTGGCTGGGACACCCACGGCCTGCCCGCCGAACTCGAGGTCCAGCGACAGCTCGGCATCACCGACAAGTCGCAGATCGAAGAAATGGGCATCGAGAAGTTCAACGACGCCTGCCGGGAGTCGGTGCTCAAGTACACCAACGAGTGGCAGGCCTATGTCACCCGCCAGGCACGCTGGGTGGACTTCGACAATGACTACAAGACACTCGACCCCGGGTACATGGAGTCGGTGATCTGGGCGTTCAAACAGCTGTGGGATAAGGACCTGGCGTACGAGGGCAACCGGGTGCTGCCGTACTGCTGGAACGACGAAACCCCGTTGTCCAGTCATGAATTGCGGATGGACGACGACGTCTATCAGAGCCGCCAGGACCCGGCCATCACCGTGGGGCTGAAGGTGAACGGCGGTGAGCTCGCTGGCGCCCATCTGCTGATCTGGACGACGACGCCGTGGACCCTGCCGTCCAACCAGGCCGTCGCGGTCAACCCCGAGGTCACCTACGTCCAGGTCGAAGGCCCCGACGGCCATCGCTACGTGCTGGCGGAGGCCCGGCTGTCGGCCTATGCCCACGAGTTCGGCGAGGAGCCCGTGATCGTCGGCACGTACACCGGCGAGCAACTCCTCGGCGTGCGCTACCTGCCGCCGTTCCCGTATTTCATGGACAGCACCAACGCTTTTCAGGTGCTGGCAGGTGATTTCGTCACCATCGAGGACGGCACCGGCATCGTGCACATGTCGCCCGCCTATGGCGAGCCAGACATGGTCACCGCCGAGGCGGCCGACATCGTCGCGGTCACCCCGGTCGACTCCAAGGGCCGCTTCGACGCCACCGTCCCGGAGTACGCCGGCCAGCATGTCTTCGACGCCAACCCACAGATCATCCGCGACCTGAAGAACCAGAGCCGCTCTGCCGCCGTGAACGGGGCCGTCCTCCTTCGCCACGAAACCTACGAGCACAGCTATCCGCACTGCTGGCGGTGCCGAAACCCGTTGATCTACCGGGCGGTGTCGTCGTGGTTCGTCAAGGTGACCGAGTTCCGCGACCGCATGGTGGAACTCAACGAGCAGATCACCTGGTATCCCGACCACGTCAAGGACGGCCAATTCGGCAAGTGGCTGCAGGGTGCGCGCGACTGGTCGATTTCGCGAAACCGCTACTGGGGCACGCCGATTCCGGTGTGGGTATCCGACGATCCGGCCTATCCGCGCATCGACGTCTACGGCAGCCTCGACGATCTGGAGCGTGACTTCGGCGTCCGGCCGACCAACCTGCACCGGCCCTACATCGACGAACTGACCCGGCCCAATCCCGATGACCCGACCGGGCGCTCGACGATGCGGCGCATCCCCGATGTGTTCGACGTGTGGTTCGACTCGGGGTCCATGCCGTATGCCCAGGTGCACTACCCATTTGAGAATGTTGACTGGTTCAACAGCCACAACCCGGGCGACTTCATCGTCGAATACATCGGGCAGACCCGCGGCTGGTTCTACACGCTGCACGTGCTGGCCACCGCGCTGTTCGACCGCCCGGCATTCCGTACCTGCGTGGCGCACGGCATCGTGCTCGGCAACGACGGGCAGAAGATGAGCAAGTCGCTTCGCAACTATCCCGACGTCACCGAGGTGTTCGACCGCGACGGCTCCGACGCGATGCGCTGGTTCCTGATGGCCTCGCCAATCCTGCGCGGCGGCAACCTGATCGTCACCGAGCAGGGCATCCGCGAAGGGGTCCGCCAGGTGCTGCTGCCGTTCTGGAACGCCTACACGTTCCTGGCGCTCTACGCCCCGAAGAAGGGCACCTGGCGCACGGATTCGGCCAATGTGCTGGACCGCTACATCCTCGCCAAACTCGCCGCGCTGCGCGACGACCTCACCGAGTCGCTGGATGTCTGCGATATCTCCGGTGCCTGCGACGAGCTGCGCCAGTTCACCGAGGCGTTGACGAATTGGTATGTGCGACGGTCGCGTTCGCGGTTCTGGGAGGAGGACCCCGACGCCATCGACACGCTGCACACCGTGCTTGAGGTCACCGGCCGGCTGGCCGCGCCACTGCTGCCGTTGACCACCGAGGTGATCTGGCGGGGCGTGACCGGTGAGCGCTCGGTGCACCTGACCGACTGGCCGAATGCCGGGGATCTTCCCGCCGATCCTGAACTGGTCGCCGCCATGGACCAGGTGCGGGAGGTGTGCTCGGCGGCGTCATCGCTGCGCAAGGCCAAGAAGCTGCGGGTACGCCTGCCGCTGTCGAAACTCACTGTGGCCGTTGAGAATCCGGCGGCTCTGGAGCCGTTTGCCGATCTCATCGCCGACGAGCTGAACGTGAAGGCTGTCGAGCTCACCGACGAAATCGATACCTACGGCCGCTTCGAGCTGAGCGTCAACGCCCGCGTCGCCGGGCCGCGGCTGGGCCGCGACGTGCAGGCCGCGATCAAGGCCGTCAAGGCCGGCGAGGGCGTCGTCAACGCCGACGGCACCCTGACGGCCGGGCCGGCGGTGCTGGCCCCCGACGAATACAGCACCCGGTTGGTGGCCGCGGACCCGGAGTTCACCGCGGCACTGGCCGACGGCGCCGGGCTGGTGGTGCTGGACGGCACCGTCACCGAAGAGTTGGAGGCGGAGGGCTGGGCCAAGGACCGCATCCGCGAACTGCAGGATCTGCGCAAGTCGACGGGCCTCGACGTGTCCGACCGCATCGCGGTGGTGATGTCGGTGCCGCCGCAGCACGAGACCTGGGCCCGCACCCACAGCGACCTGATCGCGCACGAAATCCTCGCCACCAGTTTCGAATTCGGCGAGCCGGCCGATGGCAGCGCCGAGATCGGCGACGGCGTCCGGGTAACCATCACCAAGGCCTGATCAGGCGAGCAGGTTCCGGACCTCGAGGACGATGAAGATTGCGAGCACGACCTCGCTGACGATCCACGAGTTCGCGTTCATCCAATCGCGCGCGCGGGGGAGGAAGCTGCGTGCGCGCTCGCCCAGCGCGGCCACCAGCAGGGCGGGAATCGCCAGCACGAACAGGGTGACGGCGACGAATACCAACGCGGGCCACCAGGGCATGCCCGCGCGGGCGAGCTTGGCGCCGACCGTGACCGACGTGACGATGTCGGTGGGGAAGACGCCGAGGAGCAGGAACCCGAGTTTGAACGAAAAGCCCGGAGTGGCCTGCTGAAGCTTGCCCATCCATTTGGGTGGTTCGGCCTCGTGGCGCTTGCGGTAGACGTTGAACGCCAGAAACAACAGCAAGACGAGGATGATCACGTCGAGCGCGATTCCCTTGTCGCCCTTGACCGGTGCTGGGCCGCTGCCCGTCGCGCCCCGCACGATGAGATACGTGATCGTCACGACGGCGGTGATCGAGAGGGACGCACCGGCAATGTAGGCCAGCGAGTTTCGTGCCCAGTTGACGCTGGTTGCAAGGAATACCGCGGAGACGATCTGCGGTCCGGCGATCATCACCAGGACGAACGGCAGCGCCGTCAGCAACCCGTTCACCGGACGACCTCGGTACTGCGGTCACCGAGATCTACCTCAGGGTTGTACATTCCGGGGCCGACCAACCATGGTGCAGATCTCGGGGCCACTCGGGCCACCCTACCGGTCGCGCTAGGCCTTAACTGCGCGCCAGCGCTGCTCACCGCCCTTGGTGTCGACGTAGACATCGGTGAACCCGGCGCTTCGCAACCGGTCGGGCAGCGTGTCGGGGGAGACCGGGTTGTAGGTGTCGCCGATGTGGACGATCCGGAATCCCAGCGAGTGCACGCCGTCGCTGCCGGCGAACACCCCGCCCGGGGAGAGCACCCGGAACGCCTCGGCGAACAGCCGGTCCTGCAGCGGGGGCGTCGGCACGTGATGCAGCATCGTGAAGCACACCACCGAGCTGAACTGCGCCTCGGGCAGACCGGTCGCGGTGCCGTCACCGGTGATGATGTGGGCGCGTGAGCCGTAGCGGTCGCGCAACCGGTCCGCCATCGGGCCGTCGATCTCCACACACGTGAGGCTCGGCGTCTTGTCCGCCAGCACCCGCAGGTTGGCGCCATAGCCGGGACCGATCTCCAGCGTGCGCTCGCCAAGTTCGACGTCGCGCAGCGCCCACGGCAGCAGCTTGTGCTCGACGGCCTTGGCCCAGTAGTTGGAGCTGCAGCACAGGCGATGCAACACATTCATACCCATGCATATGAAGCTAGCCCAATAGCATCAAAAATCGTGGAGTCCCGATCGACATGACCGCACCCACGCGTGCGGCGTGGATCGCAGTCGCACTCGTCGTGACCGCCGCCGCCGTGCTCGCGTGGAGTGCGCGGGTCGTCGACCCCGGTGCGCAGCTCGCAAATTTCGTCAGCACGACCCTCGTTGTCGGTGGGCCTCCTGCCATTGCGGCGTGGCTCATCGTCCGGCGTACCGCGGCTGCGATGGTCGGGCCCGGCGCATTCGTGGGGATCGTCGCGGTCGCGATGCCCGAGGGGGCGCGCGCCGGCGTCTTCATGCTCGACGGCGACGCATCCGTCATGACCTTGACCCGCGGTGAGGGGCCTCGACGCACTGGAGTCGACGCTGATCTTCGGATCCCTCACCTGGCTGGCGTGGCCCCTGATCGGCCGCCGTGATCGGCGCCGCCCGTCGGCTGCGACGTCGAGCGCCTGCGGAGCAATAGCATCGGCCCTTGTGGTCTCTGCCGATCCCCGGGTCGCTTCGCTCCTGCCCGCCGGGCGTTGGGTCCTGCATCTGGACATGGATGCGTTCTTCGCGTCCGTCGAGCAGCTGACCCGCCCTACCCTGCGCGGACGGCCGGTCCTGGTCGGCGGCCTCGGCGGCCGCGGCGTCGTCGCCGGCGCCAGCTACGAGGCCCGCGCCCACGGCGCCCGCTCGGCGATGCCCATGCATCAAGCCCGCCGCCTGGTCGGCGCAGGAGCGGTGGTGCTGCCGCCGCGCGGCGTGGTCTACGGCGTGGCCAGCCGACGGGTCCTCGACACGGTGCGCGCGGTGGTGCCCGTGCTCGAACAGCTCTCGTTCGACGAGGCGTTCGGCGAGCCGGCCGAACTTGCCGGCGCCACAGCCGAAGACGTGGAACTGTTCTGCCAGCACCTGCGGGCCACGGTGCGCGACGAGACCGGTCTCATCGCGTCCGTCGGCGCCGGCTCGGGCAAGCAGATCGCCAAGATCGCCTCCGGCCTGGCCAAGCCCGACGGCATCCGGGTGGTCCGCCGCGACGAGGAGCGCGCGCTGCTCGACGGGTTGCAGGTGCGGCGGCTGTGGGGCATCGGACCGGTCGCCGAGGAGAAGTTGCACCGACTCGGCATCGAGACCATCGGCCAACTCGCGGCGCTCACAGACGCCGAAGCCGCCAACATCCTGGGCGCGACGGTCGGACCCGCGCTGCACCGGCTGGCCCGCGGCATCGACGACCGGCCGGTAGCCGAGCGTGCGGAGGCCAAACAGATCAGCGCCGAGTCCACCTTCCCGACCGACCTGACCACGCTCGAGCAGCTGCGCGAAGCCACCGGACCGATCGGCGAGCACGCCCACGAACGCCTGCAAAAAGACGGGCGCGGCGCCCGCACCGTCACCGTCAAGCTCAAGAAATCCGACATGAGCACACTGACCCGTTCCGCGACGCTGCCGTACGCCACCGGCGACGCCGCCACGCTCATCGGCACCGCGCGCCGGCTGCTGCTCGACCCGGTGGACATAGGGCCGATTCGCCTTGTCGGAGTGGGCTTTTCGGGCCTTTCCGACGTCCTGCAGGAATCGTTGTTCCCCGATCTCGAGCAGGCCGCCGAGGTGTCGGACACCCACCGGCCCGTCGTGGCCGCCGCCGCGGAACCCCCGACGACGTGGCGGATCGGTGACGACGTCGCACACACCGATTACGGACATGGCTGGGTGCAGGGCGCCGGCCACGGGGTGATGACCGTGCGTTTCGAGACCCGCGGCACCGGCCCCGGCCCGGTGCGTACCTTCCCCGACGACACTCCGCAGATCGACCGCGCCAATCCCGTCGACAGCCTCGACTGGCCCGAATACCTCAGCGATCTGGCGGCCCGTTCAGCCCCAGCGGGTGACGACGTCCTCGATGGGTGAGCCGGCGGCCAGCGCCGCATCATCAGCACGCGGGCCTGCGGAGGCCGCAGGCCGCGGCACCATGACCGCGCCCGCGTCCACCAACTCGCGACCGGGTCCGTACCCGGGACTGACCTGCCCGCCGGGAACGCGGGTGGACACCGCGACGACAACGCCCTCGCGGCAGTGCCGCCGCACCGCCTCGATCACCGGCTTACCGGCATTGCCCGAGCCCAGCGCTTCCAGCACGTGCGGGTCGGCCGCCGCACCCCGGCGGTGTCGGTGCTGGTGGCGATCGTGCCACCGGTGGTGATCACGACGAGGCGACCCATGGGTGAAATCACCCCGCGTAGCGATTAGTGGATGATGGGGCCGTGACTGATGTATCGCCGGGCTCAACCGAGCCCCGTCGTCGGCTGCGCCTTCTGCTCACCGTCGCGGGGGCGGTGCTGGTCCTGGACATCGTCACGAAGGTGCTCGCGGTGAGGCTGCTCACCCCCGGACAACCGGTGCCCATCATCGGAGACAGCGTGACCTGGACATTGGTCCGCAACTCGGGTGCTGCGTTCTCGATGGCCACCGGCTACACCTGGGTGCTGACGCTGGTAGCGACCGGTGTGGTGTTCGGCATCATCTGGATGGGCCGGCGACTGGTGTCGCCATGGTGGGCCGTCGGACTGGGCATGATCCTCGGCGGCGCGATGGGCAACCTTGTCGACCGGTTCTTCCGGGCACCGGGCCCGTTGCGCGGGCATGTCGTCGACTTTCTTTCCATCGGCTGGTGGCCGGTGTTCAACGTCGCCGACCCCGCGGTGGTCGGAGGAGCGATCCTGCTGGTCGCGTTGTCATTGTTCGGGTTCGACTTCGATACGGTCGGCCGCCGCAAGGCCAACCCGGCATAGTGGCTACCCGGTTGATGGCGGTCCCCGACGGGTTGGCGGGAATGCGTGTCGACGCCGGGCTGGCGCGGCTGCTCGGGCTGTCGCGCACCGCCGCCGCCGCGCTCGCCGAGGACGGCGGCGTCGACCTCGACGGCGCACCGGCGGGCAAGGCCGACCGGCTGACCGCCGGCGCCTGGCTCGAGGTGCGGCTGCCCGAGGCGCCGGCGCCGCTGGAGAACACGCCGGTCGATATCGAGGGCATGACGGTCCTGTACTCCGACGACGACATCGTCGCGGTCGACAAGCCGGCCGGGGTCGCCGCGCACGCCTCGGCGGGCTGGACCGGTCCGACGGTGCTCGGCGGGCTGGCCGCCGCGGGCTACCGGATCACCACCTCCGGCGTACACGAGCGCCAGGGCATCGTGCACCGCCTCGACGTCGGAACATCCGGCGTGATGGTGGTGGCGATATCCGAGCGCGCCTACACGGTGCTGAAGCGGGCGTTCAAGCAGCGCACCGTCGAGAAGCGCTATCACGCGCTGGTGCAGGGCCACCCCGATCCGTCCTGCGGAACCATCGACGCACCGATCGGCCGGCACCGCGGCCACGACTGGAAGTTCGCCGTCACCGAAGGCGGCCGGCACTCCACCACCCACTACGACACAATCGAGGCGCATCAGGCCGCCAGCCTGCTCGACATCCAGTTGGAGACCGGCCGGACGCATCAGATCCGCGTGCACTTCGCCGCCCTGCACCACCCGTGCTGCGGCGACCTGACCTACGGCGCCGATCCGAAGCTGGCGAAAAAGCTTGGGCTGGAACGGCAATGGCTGCACGCCCGATCGCTGGCGTTCGCGCACCCCGCGGACGGCCGGCGCATGGAAATCACCAGCCCATACCCTCCCGACCTGCAGCACGCGCTCGACGTGCTGCGCCGCCACGAACTATGAGTGACTTCGGAGGGCAGGAGCGAAGCGACCCGGGAAATAACGCGCGCAGGCACGGTCTGCTCTACGGCGTCGGCGCGTACGCGATTTGGGGGATGTTCCCCGCGTTCTTCCCGCTGCTGAAGCCCGCCGGCGCGGTCGAGGTGCTGGCCCACCGGATCGTGTGGAGCTTCGCGCTGATGGTCGTCGTCATCGCCGTGGTGCGCCGGCTGGGCGACCTCCGCAAGATCACCGCGCGCACGTGGCTGCTGCTGACCTTCGCGTCGGCCCTGATCTCGGTCAACTGGGTGATCTATGTCTACGCCGTCAACAACGGCCACGTCGTGGACGCGGCGCTCGGCTACTTCATCAACCCATTGGTCACCGTGGCGCTGGGACTGCTGATCTTCCGCGAACGGCTCAACCGGGCGCAGTTCGTCGCCCTGGGCATCGCGGTGGTCGCCGTGGTGGTGCTGACCGTCGAGGTCGGCGCGCCGCCGGTCATCGGCCTCGGGCTGGCGCTGTCGTTCGGCCTGTACGGCGCGGTAAAGAAGGTGGTGCCGACCGATCCGAGGGTGAGCGTGGGCGTTGAGGCTGCGATCGCCACGCCTTTCGCGCTCGCGTTCATCGTGGTGCTGCAGGTCGGTGGCCATGGAAACTTCACCAACCACGGTCCGGGCCACGTCGCGCTGATGATCCTCTCCGGGGTGGTCACGGCGCTGCCGCTGTTGTTGTTCGCCGCGGCCGCGCAGCGGCTGCCGTTGGTGACCATGGGCCTGCTGTTCTACCTGACCCCCGCCATGCAGCTCACCTGGGGCATTGTGGTTGGGCACGAGCCGATGCCGCCGGCGCGGTGGCTGGGCTTCGCGTTGATCTGGCTGGCGCTGGCGGTGTTCAGCGCCGACGCATTGGTGCGGGCCCGTGTCGATCGGGCCTCGCTTCAATCGTCATCACGGTGACAGGCTGCAAACTACGACACAGCGAGGACGACATCATGCGCTACTGCCTGCTCATGCATTACCAAGAAGCCAGCGAGCTCGGGCTGACCGACGAGGAGATGGCGCCGGCGATGGCGGCCTTCGACGCCTACGCCGCCGACCTGACCGCCGCCGGGGTGCTGGTCACCACCGAGGTGCTCGAACCCGTGGTCGCGGCCACGACCGTCACCGCCCGCAACGGCAAGCCCGAGATCCAGGACGGGCCGTTCGCCGATACCAAGGAACGGCTCGGCGGCATCTTCGTCATCGAGGTGGCCAATCTCGACGAGGCGCTCAAGTGGGCGCGGCGCAACCCGGCCAACGACTGGGGCTCGATCGAAATCCGCCCGGTGGCGCGGACATACGCCGCCGACCGCGGGTGGTACAGCCCGTAAACCCACGGTCGCGGGTGGCCGGCAGGATCGCGGAGCTCACTCGCGACTCCTACGGCCGGCTGCTCGCGCTGCTGGCGGCACCGAGCCGCGATATCGCCGCGGCCGAGGACTGTTTGGCCGACGCGATCGAACGCGCGCTGACCCGGTGGCCACACGACGGTGTACCCGCCAATCCCGAGGCGTGGATCCTGACCGTGGCCCGCAACCGGTTACGCGACATGTGGAAGTCGTCCGCATACCGGATGACCGAACCGCTCGACGAAATCGACAGCGGACCAACGGAAACCGATGACGCGCCCGCCATTCCCGACCGGCGGCTGGAGCTGATGCTGGTGTGCGCCCATCCCGCCATCGCGCACAATATTCGCACGCCGTTGATGCTGCAGGCCGTGCTGGGCGTGGAGGCCGCTGACATCGCCGAGGCGTTCGCCGTCCCAGCGGGGACCATGGCTCAGCGGCTGGTGCGCGCCAAGAAGCGCATCCGCGACGCCGGCATCCCGTTTGTGATCCCCGACCGCGAGGACCTGGCCGAGCGGTTGCCCGCGGTGCTCGAGGCGGTCTACGGCGCGTACGCCATCGACTGGCAGGTCGCAACGGACGGGCCGGCGATCGAAACGCTGTCCGCCGAGGCATTGCACCTGGCGCTGCTGCTGACCGAACTGCTGCCCGACGAGCCAGAGGTGTTCGGCCTCGCGGCGCTGGTGTGTCTTTCGGAGGCGCGACGACCGGCGCGGCGCGGGGTGGACGGTGGCTTCGTCCCGCTCGACGAGCAGGACACCACGCGGTGGGACCGCGCGCTCATCCATCGGGGAGAAGCCTTGTTGCACCGCGCCCACGCGTTCGGCCGGCCGGGTCGCTATCAATACGAGGCGGCGATTCAGTCGGCGCACTGTGATCGGGCGCGCAGTGGGCGCGTCGACTGGTATGCGCTGCGCAAGCTGCACCGTGCGCTGGTTCGGGTCGCTCCGTCGCTGGGTGCACTGGTGGCACTCGCCGCGGTGGACGGCGAAATCGACGGTCCAGCAGCGGGATTGCGCGCGCTCGACGCGATCACCGATCCTGCCGTCGAACGCTTCCAGCCGGCCTGGGCCACCCGCGCGCATCTGCTGGCCGAGGCCGGCCGCCGGGACGACGCGGCACAGGCCTACCAATGTGCGATCGCACTCACCACCGACGCCGGTATGCGCGGATACCTGACGGCGAAACTCCTTGAAACAGGCCAGAACCACAGCGCGGGCGGATAAGATCGCGTCGACCGGAGGGATGCGATGGCTGAGGACATCTTCGCGAAGATCGGCGATATCAAGGGCGAATCCACAGACGACAAGCACAAAGACGAGATCGAGGTGCTCTCGTACTCCTGGGGTGTCGCGAACACTGCGCCGGCTGGTCCCGGCGGTGCGGGCAAGGCCGTCTTCCAGGATGTGACCATCGTGCACGGCATCGATAAGTCCACCCCGTCGCTTTTCAAGGCGTGTGCCACCGGAGTTCATCTCAAGGACGCGACGATCACCCACCGCAAGGCGGGACCGGCCCGGCACGAATACCTGATCGTCAAGCTGAACGATGTCCTCATCACGAGCGTGAGCCACTCGGCGACCGCCGACCAGCAGGATTTCGAATCGGTCAGCTTGAGTTTCGGCAAGGTCCACCTCGAGTACCGGCCCCAGCGACCCGACGGGACACCCGATACCCCGGTGCAATTCAAGTTCGACCTGAAGGCCAATAAAGCCGGTTAGGGCATCGTCGAAGGTGTGGGCTCCATGGAGCCATTCGAACCCGAACCACGCGAACTGACCGTCGACGAGGCGGTTGAGCTCGCCATCGCGCTGCAGCAACATGGGCAGTTCGCACCAGCGGGCGAGTTGTATGAGCGCGTGTTGGAGTTGACGCCGGACCATGCTGATGCGCTGCATTTCTCCGGTGTTCTCGCGCACCAGCAGGGCCGCGCCGACGACGCCGTCTCACTGATCAAGCGAAGCCTCGCTCTGTCACCGAATCACGCTGACGCGCATAGCAATCTCGGGATTGTGTTCCAGTCTGACGGCAGGTTGGACGAGGCCATCGACGCCTATCGGCGAGCCATCGCACTCGACCCGCGTCATGCGAATGCGCACAACAATCTCGGCGCAGTGCTGCGCGCGGCAGGCAGGCCGGAGGAGGCCGAAGCCGCCTATCGAACGGCGATCGGCCTGGATCCCGGTCACGTCGACGCGTACACGAACCTGGGCATCCTGCTCAACGGACTGAACCGAACGATAGAGGCGTCCGAGTGCTTCTCGAGGGTCATTACCCTGCAGCCGAAACATCGTGAAGGGCGACGACTGCTTGCGCTGGCGCACAGTGTGCTGGGTGAGGTGGACCGCGCGGTGGAGATCCTCTCCGAATGGCTCGAGGAGGAGCCGGGTGATCCGATCGCCGTGCATATGCTGGCCGCCGCAACCGGTGACGACGTGCCCGCGCGCGCGTCGAATGCCTTCGTCGAGAGCACATTCGACGCCTTCGCGGCCAGCTTTGAAGCCAAGCTGGAAAGCCTGTCGTACCGCGCGCCCGAACTCGTCGCGGCCGCGCTCGCCGACGCAGGACTGCCCGCTGAGCACCGGCTCGACGTGCTCGACGCCGGTTGCGGCACCGGGCTGTGCGGGCCGCTGCTCGCCCCCTACGCGTCACGGCTCGTCGGTGTCGACCTGTCCGGCGGCATGCTGGACCATGCGCGCGCCAAGGCGGTTTACTCCGATCTGGAGCGCTCCGAGCTCACCGCATACCTGCGCGCCAGGCCCGAGGAGTTCGACGTGATCGTCGCCGCCGACACCCTGGTCTATTTCGGCGACCTCCGGGCGTTCTGCGCAGCCGCCGCGGGTGCGCTTCGCCCGTCGGGTCTGCTGGTGTTCACACTCGAGCACGCCGTCGACGCCACCGTCGACTACCGCCTGGAGCTTCATGGCCGCTACAGCCATGACCGCGGCTACGCCGAACAGACGCTGCTGGCCGCCGGGCTGCAGCCGCAGTCCAGCCGCGCCGAGGTGCGGATGGAGGCAGGCAGCCCCGTCGCCGGTCTGGTAATGCGCGGGTTCAAAGGCAGGCACGCGTGAGAACGCCAGAACGACCGGTAATCGCCGTCCTTGCGGCGGTGGCAGCGGTGGCGACGGTTGGAACTGTGGTGGCGGGAGTGGTGTTTGCGTTGGCCGGTGCGGGATCGGACGACCCCACACCTCCCGGACAGTCGGCGCTGCCGTCCACCGCCCCGGCGGTTGTCATCAAGCCGTTGGCAGTCCGCCCGGTGGTCGGCTCGCGCGTGACGACACCCGACCAGTGCCCTCCGCCGGGTTCCCACGCGCCACCCACCGAGACCCAGGAAGCCTGCAATATCGACCGCACCGCGTCCTACACGCTGGGTCCCGTGGTGATGCACCTACAGCCCACAGAAGTCGAGTCGGTCGCGCTGCCGGTCAAGGGTGCCTACGTTGTGCGCCTCGTCATGGACACCGCGTCGTCGGCCGCGTTCGCCGAGTACACCGCCGCACACGTCGGCCAGCAGCTTGCGTTCATGCGGAGCGGCGTTGTCGTCTCCGCAGCGGGCATATCGGCACCGATCAATTCCCCCGCGCTCGAACTATCCGGCGAAATGACCGCTGCGCAGGCCAAGGAGGTCGCCAGGAGGTTGCGCGACGAAGCTTGACGCTACGGCTGATCGTGGTCGTCGGCCTGCGAGCCGCAGCCGGCGAGCGCCGCCGCGGCCAAGACGATGAGCAGTCGCTTCATGGTGATCCTTTGCGGAAGCCGAACCACACGGCGGCAAGTGTCGCGATGGTCAGCAGTGGATAGATAAGTAGCAGGTGGGTTCCAGAACGAACTGGACCGGCGGTCGTCTAGCGGCGCCGATCGCACGGCACTGCTCCGCTAGGCATGGTGGCTGGGCCGAAAGGAGCTGAGGGACGTGGAGATCCGAGGGTCCGTTGCGAAGTCGTTCTCGCGCGTTCAGGAGGTGTTCGCCGACGTCCTCACGGCTCAGCCGGGCAGCGGCGCCTCGTTCGCTGTCTGGCAGTACGGCGAGTGGGTGGTCGACCTCTGGGGCGGCTACGCCGATGCCGCACACACGCGGCCCTGGCAGCCCGACACGCTCGTGATGCCCTACTCGGTTACCAAGCCGTTTGCTGCCATGTGTGTGCTCACGCTGGTCGACCGGGGGCTGGTCGACCTCGACGCCCCCATGCAGCGCTACTGGCCGGACCTGCGTGCCGAGGCGTCGGTCCGCGAGGTCCTGTCCCATCGCGCGGGAATCGTGGTCCTGGAGGAGGACGCCCCTGAGGAGGCGTTCTATGACTGGGAGCTGATGTGCTCGCTGCTGGCCCGGCAGGAGCCGACCTGGACTCCCGGGGCCGCACAGGGCGAGTCGGCGCTCTGCTACGGCCACCTGCTTGGCCAGGTGGTCCGCCAGGTCGACGGTCGCTCAGTAGGGCAGTTCCTCCGCGAGGAGATCTGCGGCCCGCGCGACCTGGACTTCCACATCGGACTGGGTGACGCCGAGCTGGCCAGAGTCGCTGACCTGACCGGGTTCGACGCCGAGTTCCGCTCCGCCCAGCAGAGCGCCTCGGTGCTGTACCGCCGCGCCATCGCGAACCCGCCGGGCGCGCTCGATCCACGCGTCCTCAACGGCGAGCGGTGGCGCCGTGCAGAGGTTCCGGCCGTCAACGGACACGGCACGGCACGGGCCGTGGCCGGTTTCTACGCGGCCCTCGCACACGGCCGTCTCGTGGGCGAAGCTGTGCTGCACGAGCTGACCCATGGACGCGGGCTCGAACCCGAGCTGGTGATGGGGGGCGAGCGAGAATGGGGTCTGGGGGTTGCCGTGGAACCCGACGGCTACGGCATGGGAGGCCTCGGGGGCAGCTTCGGCTGGTGGAGCCAGGCCGGGCAGTACGCGGCCGCGTTCCTCACCGGGCATATCGGCGACTACGACCGGGCTGACCGGCTGGATGACGCCGTGCGCGACGCGCTGGGCGGTCCGCCGCTGTAACCGCGGAGACAACGGGTAGTCGCCGCGGCGGAAGGTTGCACAGCCTTGTCAGGCTGGTGCTTTCAGCGACATCAGGAGCAGAGTCACGGACATGGACATCCCACGCGTGGCCGGGTCCTTGGACGAGCTGATCGCCGATGCCAGCGATCGGGAACCGCTGCGTCCGTCCGGCGCCAGGTTCGAGCGACTGCGGATCGACGGCCGCGGCGTCTCCTTGACGGCAAATTCCCAGCGCAGATAGGCGAGCCACAGCACCGCCGCGACCAACGACATGCGGGAACGGCGGACCGCCCACAGCCCGAGCAGCAGAACCGCCGGGATCAGCGACCGCCAGGGATGGTCGATCAGCGTGGTCCACCGGATGGCTCACCAGTGTGTTCGGTCACCGCCGCAGACACCGACCACGACACGCCATGCGCGGCCGCGCCGACACGCCCAGAACTGTCGGAGCGCCGCCATAGACTGGCGGTCCTATGAACTCCTCCTCCTTCGTGCACCTGCATAACCACACCGAGTATTCGATGCTGGATGGTGCCGCGAAGATCGCGCCGATGCTGGCCGAGGCGCAGCGGCTGGAGATGTCGGCGATCGGCATGACCGATCACGGAAACCTGTTCGGCGCCAGCGAGTTCTACAACGAGGCGACCAGCGCCGGCATCAAGCCGATCATCGGCGTGGAGGCCTATGTCGCCCCCGGGTCCCGGTTCGACAGCCGGCGCATTCTCTGGGGAGATCCGAACCAGAAGGCCGACGACGTGTCGGGCAGCGGGTCCTATACCCACCTCACCATGGTCGCCGAGAACGGGACCGGGTTGCGCAACCTGTTCAGGCTGTCGTCGCTGGCCTCGTTCGAGGGCCAGCTGGGCAAGTGGTCGCGGATGGACGTCGAGATCATCGCCGAGCACGCCACCGGCATCATCGCCACCACCGGCTGCCCGTCCGGTGAGGTGCAGACCCGGCTGCGGCTGGGCCAGTACCGCGAGGCGCTGGAGTCGGCCGCGAGGTGGCGGGAGATCTTCGGGCCGGACAACTACTTCCTCGAGCTGATGGATCACGGCCTGGACATCGAGCGGCGGGTGCGCGACGGGCTGCTCGAGATCGGTCGCACGCTCGACATTCCGCCGCTGGCCACCAACGACTGCCACTACGTGACCCGCAATGCCGCGCACAACCACGAGGCGCTGCTGTGTGTGCAGACCGGTAAGACCCTGTCGGACCCGAACCGGTTCAAGTTCGACGGCGACGGCTACTACCTGAAATCCGCGGCCGAGATGCGCGCCCTGTGGGACAGCGAGATACCCACGGCGTGTGACGCCACCCTGCTGATCGCCGAGCGGGTGCAGTCCTACGCCGATGTGTGGACGCCGCGCGACCGGATGCCGGTGTTCCCGGTGCCCGACGGGCACGACCAGGCATCCTGGCTGCGGCACGAGGTGGACGCCGGCCTGGCGCGGCGGTTCCCGGGCGGCTTGCCTGACGGCTACGCGGCGCGCGCCGCCTACGAGATCGACGTCATCTGCGCCAAGGGCTTTCCGTCGTACTTCCTCATCGTGGCCGACCTGGTCAACTACGCACGCTCGGTCGACATCCGGGTGGGGCCCGGCCGCGGCTCGGCGGCCGGCTCGCTGGTGGCCTACGCGCTGGGCATCACCGATATCGACCCCATCCCGCACGGGCTGCTGTTCGAGCGGTTCCTCAACCCGGAGCGCACGTCGATGCCCGATATCGACATCGACTTCGATGACCGCCGTCGCGGTGAGATGGTGCGCTACGCCGCCGACAAGTGGGGGCAGGACCGCGTCGCGCAGGTCATCACGTTCGGCACCATCAAAACCAAGGCCGCACTGAAGGATTCGGCCCGCATCCACTACGGCCAGCCCGGCTTCGCGATAGCCGACCGGATCACCAAGGCGCTGCCGCCGCCGATCATGGCCAAGGACATCTCGCTGTCCGGCATCACCGACCCCGAGCACGGCCGGTACAAGGAGGCCGCCGAAATTCGCGGGCTCATCGACACCGACCCCGATGTGCGTACCATCTATGAGACCGCGCGGGGCCTGGAGGGCCTGATCCGCAACGCCGGCGTGCATGCCTGCGCGGTGATCATGAGCAGCGAGCCGCTGACCGAGGCCATCCCGCTGTGGAAGCGGCCGCAGGACGGCGCCATCATCACCGGCTGGGATTACCCGTCGTGTGAGGCCATCGGCCTGCTGAAGATGGACTTCCTCGGCCTGCGCAACCTGACCATCATCGGCGACGCGATCGAGAACATCAAGGCCAACAGGGGAATCGAGCTAGACCTGGAGTCGGTGCCGCTCGACGACCGGCCCACTTTCGAGTTGTTGTCCCGCGGTGACACGCTGGGCGTGTTCCAGCTCGACGGCGGGCCGATGCGCGACCTGCTGCGCCGCATGCAGCCGACCGGGTTCGAGGACGTGGTCGCGGTCATCGCGCTGTACCGGCCCGGCCCGATGGGGCAGAACGCCCACAACGACTATGCCGACCGCAAGAACAGCCGGCAGGCGGTGAAGCCGATCCACCCCGAGCTGGCCGACCCGCTCGAGGAGATCCTCGCCGAGACGTATGGCCTGATCGTCTACCAAGAGCAGATCATGCGCATCGCGCAGAAGGTGGCCGGCTATTCGCTCGCCCAGGCCGATATTCTCCGAAAAGCCATGGGCAAGAAGAAGGCCGACGTTCTTGCCGCGGAGTACGAGAGCTTCTCGGCGGGTATGCGGTCCAACGGCTTCTCCGCGGCGGCCATCAAGGCGCTGTGGGACACCATCCTGCCGTTCGCCGACTACGCATTCAACAAGTCGCACGCGGCCGGCTACGGGATGGTGTCCTACTGGACGGCGTACCTCAAGGCGAACTACCCGGCCGAATACATGGCGGGCCTGCTCACCTCGGTGGGCGACGACAAGGACAAGGCCGCGGTCTACCTGGCCGATTGCCGCAAGCTGGGCATCACGGTGTTGCCGCCGGATGTCAACGAATCGGGCCTGAATTTCGCCTCCGTCAGTGCCGACATCCGCTACGGGCTGGGTGCGGTGCGCAACGTCGGCGCCAATGTCGTTGCCGCGCTGATCAATACCCGTACCGCGAAGGGCAAGTTCACCGACTTCTCCGACTACCTCAACAAGGTCGACATCGCCGCCTGCAACAAGAAGGTCACCGAGTCGCTGATCAAGGCGGGTGCCTTCGACTCGCTTGGCCATCCCCGCAAGGGCCTGTTCCTGGTGCACACCGATGCCGTTGACTCGGTGCTGGGCACCAAGAAGGCCGAGGCGATGGGCCAGTTCGACCTTTTCGGTGGCGGTGCGGGTGGGGACACCGCCACCGATGCGGTCTTCACCATCAAGGTGCCCGAGGAGGAGTGGGAGGACAAGCACAAGCTGGCGCTGGAGCGCGAGATGCTGGGCCTGTACGTCTCCGGCCATCCGCTCAACGGGGTCGCGCACTTGCTGGCCACCCAGGTCGACACCGCCATTCCGGCGATTCTGGACGGCGACGTGCCCAATGACGCACAGGTGCGCGTCGGCGGCATTCTGGCCGGCGTGAACCGGCGCGTTAACAAGAGCGGAATGCCCTGGGCGTCATCACAATTGGAGGATCTCACCGGGGGCATCGAGGTGATGTTCTTCCCGCACGTGTACTCCACCTTCGGCGCGGAGATCGCCGACGACGCGGTGGTGCTGGTCAATGCGAAGGTTCGTGTTCAGGACGACCGGATCGCGCTGATCGCCAATGAGCTTGTGGTGCCGGACTTTTCCAGCGCTCAGGTGGACCGCCCGCTGGCGGTCAGCCTGCCGACGCGGCAGTGCACCATCGACAAGGTCAGTGCGCTCAAACAGGTCCTGGCCAACCACCCGGGCACCTCGCAGGTGCATCTGCGGCTGATCAGCGGAGAGCGCATCACCACGCTGGAACTGGACGCCTCGCTGCGGGTGACGCCGTCGTCGGCGCTGATGGGCGACCTGAAGGCGCTGCTGGGCCCCGGCTGCCTGGGCGGTTGAAAACCCACCGGTCTACTTAGAACGCATACCGCAGGATCCGTGCCTTGCGGGCGCCCGCTTTGGTTTTGCCCATCAACCGCGAGCTGATTCGCAGCCACGAAGGGAACAAGTCCACCTCCGGGGCACGGGTCAGGCTGGTCTCCTCGACCAGCTTCAGCCGTGGGTTCCACGTCTCGGGATGGTGGGCATCCTTGAACCCCGGGTAGCCGTACAGGCTGTCGATGTCCTTGAACATCTTCTGCGGGTAGAGCTTGACCGCCATGCGGCTGAACCATCCGAGGCGGCCGTAGTCGTTGAAGGCCAGCTCGCCGGAGCGGAAATGCTCGGTGATCCGGCGAAAAATGCCGACGATCACCGGCTCGGTGAGGAACGCGAAGAGCCCGTCGGCGACCAGCATCGTCGGGCGGTCGGCCGGGATCGCGTCCGGCCAATGCTCGTCGGCCAGTGACACCGGCACCGAATGGGCCTGTGGACTTTCGGGCAGCACCTGGTCGCGCAGCGCGGTGACTGCGGGCAGGTCGACGTTGTACCAGTCCACTCCCGGCGGCGGGCCGATGCGGTTCACGCCGTCGTCCAGGCCGGCACCCAGATCCACCACGACCGCGTCTGGGTGGATTTTGACGAAGGTGCGCACCCGGTCGTCGAGCATCTTTGCGCGCAATGCCGTCTGGCAGACCACGCTGGTCTGCACGCCGAGCCCGGCGAAGTCGTAGTCGATCTTGCCGACCGCCTCGTCGGCGAGGTTGTCGCCGAGAATCGGTCGGGGCCAGCGACTGTCCAGCGCCCTGGCGTACAGGGTGAGGAACGCGGTCTGCTCGACTGGTGATAGTTCGGTGACTCCAATTGCCATGTCCGCCAAGGTACGCCCATTTCGGGGCTGAACGGTTAGCCCAAAACGTTCACTGCCCTTGCGATTACGAGCCCGGCGGTCGACAGCGCGACCATCGCCTGCACAGCCATCATCATCTTGGCCCAGCGCGACAGCGGCATCGTGTCGGTGGGGGAGAACGCCATCACGTTGGTCACACTCACGTACAGGTAGTCGGCGAACGTCGGACGCCAATCCGGTTTGGCGACTTTGGGATTGTCCATCTGGGGGAACATGAAATCGGGGTAGGGCCGCTCACCGGCGCGCCTGGCGAACGGACCCCCGCGGTCGAGCTCCCAGTACCAGATCCCGAAAACGATGGTGTTGGTGACGAAGATCGCCGCGCCACTGCCCAGCAGAATCGCGGCTTTGTTGCTGACCTCACCGGAGATGATGCGAATGTCCAGCAGGATGGCCGACAGCGTGTTGTCGATCGTGATCGCCGCGAGCAGCACCCAGGTGGCGTACTTTCCGTGCCGCGTCGAGCGGGTGAGCTTCACCGGGTTCAGCCACAACAGCACCGCCAGGAGCAACAGTTCCAGGGTGATCAGCGGCCAGCGGGGGACCACCGTGTAGCTCTTCGGGATCGCCAACTGCAGTGCGATCGCGGCGATGAGAGCGAACAGAACCGGAAGCCTGCTTTCCGGGTCGCCCGGACGCAGCCAGGAGGGGATGTGGTGTTCGGCGCCGGAGGCCAGGCGCTCGGCGCGGCGGGCGAACTCCTCGACGGGTCCCGAGGGCTCGGGTGTGGTGTCCATGAGCCAAGTGTGTGCGTCACCATGGACACATGGGCGACGACACGACTGGCAATTTCCGGAAGACGTCTCGTCACGTGAGCGTCTGGATCGAAGCCGCGCCGGAGGCGGTCTATGAGTTCGGCGCGGATCCGCGCAACATGTCGCAGTGGGCCTCGGGACTGGCCGAGGGTGGGTTGCGCCAGACTGCCGACGGCTGGGTGGCCGCTTCACCGATGGGTGAGGTGACGGTCGAGTTCGCCCCGCCCAACGAGTTCGGCGTGCTGGACCACGTGGTGCGGTTGCCGTCCGGCGAGGCGGTGTACAACCCGTTGCGGGTGGTCCCGGCCGGGCCCGGCGAGGCGCGCTGCGAGGTGGTGTTCACCGTGCGGCGACAGCCGGGCATGACGGACGAGCAGTTTGAGGCGGACGCGGCGACGGTAACCGCCGATCTGGATGCGCTGCGGCGGCTGTTGGAGGGCTAGCGGCTGCGCGACGAAACGACGAATCCCAGGCCCAGCCACACGACGGTGCCGGCGGCCGCGGCGGCCAGCACGGAGTGGGCGGCGGTGGTGGTCATGACGGCGACGATCAGCAGGACCAGTAAGCCGACCGCAAGCGCCACCAACTTGTACACCGGCCAGGGCACGCCGGCGATGCGTACTTCGTCGCGCACGGTCATAGATTGACGATAGCTCGTATCCCAGGTTTCGGACAACCGAAACACCGGATCAGGACGGTCTACCTGATAGTCCGCCTAAGCTGGTTTCCATGCCGCTTACCGGAGAATACGAACCAAGCACGTCGGACTGGGCCCGCGAAAACGCCGAGAAGTACATGGAGTCGGGCGGAACCGAGGGCACCGAGCTGCAGGGCAAGCCCGTCATTCTGCTGACCACCGTCGGAGCCAAGTCCGGCAAGATTCGCAAGACACCCCTGATGCGGGTGGAACATGACGGCGAGTACGCGATCGTGGCATCGCTGGGCGGGGCCCCGAAGAACCCGGTCTGGTACTACAACGTCAAGGCCAACCCCCGCGTCGAGCTGCAGGACGGCCCCGTCACCAAGGACTACGAGGCGCGCGAGGTTGTCGGTGACGAGAAGGCGCCGTGGTGGGAGCGCGCGGTCGCGGCCTGGCCCGACTACGCCAACTATCAGAAGAAGACCGACCGGCCGATTCCGGTGTTCGTCCTCACCCCGATTAACTGAACTCCCTGGTTAGTGGCACTATTGACCGGTGACCGCCGAACTGAGCCAGAGCACTCGCACGTCGCCGCTGTCCGCGGCCGACATTGACGAGGCTGCTCAGCGAATTGCCGGGGTCGTCGCGCGCAGCCCGCTGCAGACTAGCGACCGGCTCTCGGAGGCGACCGGCGCCAGGGTCTACCTCAAGCGCGAGGACCTGCAGACGGTCCGTTCGTACAAGCTGCGCGGCGCCTACAACCTGTTGATGCAGCTGTCCGACGCCGAGATCGCCGCCGGCGTGGTGTGCTCGTCGGCGGGCAATCACGCGCAGGGTTTCGCGCTGGCGTGCCGGTCGATGGGCGTCCACGGCCGGGTGTACATACCGACCAAGACGCCGAAGCAGAAGCGTGACCGCATCCGCTATCACGGCGGCGACTTCATCGAGCTGATTGCCGTCGGCAAGACCTATGACATGGCCGCGGCGGCGGCGCTCGAAGATGTCGCGCGTACCGGCGCCACGCTGGTGCCACCGTACGACGACCCGCGCACGATGGCCGGCCAGGGCACCATCGCCGCCGAGATGCTCGATCAACTCGACGGCGAGCCCGACGTTGTCATCGTTCCGGTCGGCGGCGGCGGCTGCATCGCCGGCATCACCACCTATCTGGCCGAGCGCACGACGAACACCTCGGTACTGGGCATCGAGCCCGCCGGCGCCGCCGCGATGATCGCCGCCCTGGCCGCCGGGGAGCCGGTGACGCTGGATCACGTCGATCAGTTCGTCGACGGTGCGGCCGTCGCCCGCGCCGGCGAGCTGACCTATGCGGCGTTGGCCGCCGCCGGCGACATGGTGTCGATCACCACCGTCGACGAGGGCGCGGTCTGCACGGCGATGCTCGACCTCTACCAGAACGAGGGCATCATCGCCGAGCCCGCCGGCGCCTTGTCGGTGGCCGGCCTGCTGGAGGCCGACATCGAACCCGGATCCACGGTGGTGTGCCTGATTTCCGGTGGCAACAACGATGTTTCGCGCTACAACGAGGTGTTGGAGCGTTCCCTGGTCCACCTGGGCCTCAAGCACTATTTCCTGGTTGACTTCCCGCAGGAGCCCGGTGCCCTGCGCCGGTTCCTCGACGAAGTGCTGGGCCCGAACGACGACATCACGCTGTTCGAGTACGTCAAGCGCAACAACCGGGAGACCGGCGAGGCGCTGGTCGGTATCGAACTCGGGTCGGCCGCCGACTTTGACGGGCTGCTGGCCCGGATGCACGCCTCGGATATTCATGTCGAGGCGCTGGAACCTGGGTCGCCGGCCTACCGCTATCTGACCTAGATCGGCTCAACCTCGACCAGCGAATCGTCGTTGGCGCGAAATACGGGTTCAAGGGGTACGCCGAACTCGGTGGCCACCTCGGTCAGCAATGACGACCACTGTCGGTCCAAATGCGAGATCGGACCAGGTCCGGGTCGCGTCAACAGCATCGCCACGGTGGTGCCCTGCTCCAGCTCGTTGAGCACGCGGGGAAGTCGAGACAGCACCGACTCGGCGAGGCCGCGCTTCGGTCGGGATCCGAGCGGCACCTGGCTCAACGTCTTGTACATGCATCGGTCTGGCCCTACGAATCCGATCCACAGCAGCTTTTCGCCGAATCCCAACGGACCCATCAGGGCCCGCCAACGCTGGCGCATATCGGCGGCTGAATACACCGGATCGGTGGCGGTGTCGATTGGCGGAATCGGCAGGAGTTCGGGGGCTGTCATGCCCGAATCATGGGTGATTCCCTGGCTTGGCCGGTAATCAGTTATCCACAGCCGGCTTGGCTGTGGATGGCGACTTGACAACCCGCAGAATCGCAAACGAGTGCCCGGCGAGTTGGGTGCCTCCATGGCTGACCTTCGGTTCGCCCCAGGCCAGCACCACCTGGCCGGCGACCGGGACGGAGACCGCTTCGGTGCCGAGGTTGCACGCGATGGCGAACTCGCCGCGGTACATGACCAACCATCGCCGGCCCTCGTCGTAGTCGACGGACAGGTGCTCCAGCCAGGGGTCGGCAAGGTCGGATTCGTTGTGGCGCAGCGCGATCAGCTGTCGGTAGACCTCACGCAGCCGGCCGTGATCGCCGTCGTCGATCTCGTCCCAGTTGAGCTTGGACCGGCGGAATGTCTCGGGGTCCTGCGGATCGGGTATCTCGTCGGCGTCCCAACCGTGTGCGGCGAACTCCGCCTTGCGGCCCTCGGCGGTGGCCCGTGCGATCTCGGGCTCGGGGTGTGAGCTGAAGAACTGGAACGGCCGCGAAGACCCCCACTCCTCGCCCATGAAAAGCATTGCCGTATAGGGCGATCCGATGGCGAGCGCAGCCATAACCGCGAGCTGACCGAAATCGAGGGTCTGCGACGGGCGGTCGCCGACTGCCCGGTTACCAACCTGATCGTGCGTGGTGGTGTACGCCATCAAGCGGGTTGCCGGGATTATCACGCGGTCCAACGGCCTACCGTGCCTGCGCCCCCGGAATGACGAGAACGTCCCGGCGTGGTAGTAGCCGTTTCGCAGCGTCTTGGCCAAAGTCGACAACGGCCCGAAATCCTCGTAATAGCCTTGTCGTTCACCGGATACGGCGGAGTGGATCGCGTGGTGGATATCGTCGTCCCATTGCGCGGTCATGCCGTAACCGCGCCGGTCGCGAGGCGTGATCAGCCGAGGGTCGTTGAGGTCGCTCTCCGCGATGAGCGACAGGGGTCGCCCCAATTCTTGTGCCCGTGCCTCCGTTTCGGCGGAGAGCTCCTCGAGGATGTGGATGGCGGTGGTGTCGACAAGCGCGTGCACGGCGTCCAGCCGCAGCCCGTCGGCGTGGAACACCCGCATCCAGCGCATTGCGGCGTCGATGATGTAGCGCCGCACCTCGTCGGAGCCGGGGCCGGACAGATTGATCGACTCGCCCCACAGGTTGCTGCCCGAGGACAGATACGGTCCGAACCGGGGCAGATAATTGCCTGACGGGCCGAGGTGGTTGAACACCGCGTCGATCAGCACGCCCAGACCGCGGTTGTGGCAGGCGTCGACGAAGCGGACCAGACCGTCGGGTCCGCCATAGGGCTCATGCACCGCGTACCACAGCACGCCGTCATAGCCCCATCCGTGTGTTCCGCCGAACGCATTGACCGGCATCAGTTCGACGAAGTCGACGCCCAAATCGACCAGATAGTCCAGCTTCTCGATCGCGGTGTCGAATGTGCCACCCGGGGTGAACGTGCCGACGTGCAGTTCGTAGATGACCAGACCCTCGATCGACCGGCCGGCCCAGTCGCCGTCGGTCCACGCGCCGGCCGCGGGCTGCCACAGTTGCGAGCGCGCGTGCACACCGTCGGGTTGGCGGGGGGAGCGGGGATCGGGCAGTACGGTCGGATCGTCGTCCAGGACGAAGCCGTAGCGCGCGTCCGGGCGGGCGTCGACGGTGGCCCGCCACCAGTCGCCGTCTGAACGAGTCATGGCGTGCAGGGTGCCGTCGACGTCGAGGCGCACCCTCTCGGGGAGGGGCGCCCACACCGCGAACTCAGGCATCGCCACGCTCCAGGAGCACCACGGGCAGGTCGCCGAACAGGTCGGCGGCGAGCGCCGCCCCGCTGAATCGGCGCCCGCCGATCCGGTCGGTCCACAACCCAGCGGGTAGAGGTAAAACGGTGTCGCCCCAACCCGTCTCGGCCAGCCGAACCGTGTGCCGGGTGACCGCGACCAGCACGTCGTCACCGCGCAGGAACGCCACCAGGTGCCCGGCGGCCCGGCCCTGCGGCACCACCGGCGTGTAGCCGCCGTCGGTGAAGCTGGTAGGCCGCTCGCGCCGCAGCCGCAACGCGGAGGCGACCACGCGGATCTTGGGGTGGCTGCGGGCGGTCAACGCCTCGCGTCGGGCTCGGTAGTCCACGGGCCGCCGGTTGTCGGGGTCGACCAGGCTGTCGTCGGCTAGTTCGGTGCCCTGGTAGATGTCGGGCATGCCGGGAACCGTCAACGCCAACAACTTCTGGCCCAGGCTGTCGCTTCGCGCGTGTTCGTCGATCCGGGCCACCAGGGAGGTCAACTCCCCGGCGACGGGACCGTCGATGACCGCATCGAGCCACGCGTGCACCGCCGCCTCGAACTCGGTGTCGGGATCGTTCCACGACGTGTGGGTGGCCGCCTCCCGGATGGCCTTCTCGGCGTAGGCGTGCAGCCGGTCGCGCAGCTCATCGGTCACGGTGCCGTCGGCGGGCCAGACGCCGAACACGTTCTGCCACAGGAACAGCCCGGTTGCGGCGTCCGGCGGCGGGGCGAGCACGACCCATTTGCCGACCAGCTCCGCCCACAGCGACGGCACCTGTGAGAGGACCCCGATCCGGGCACGAACGTCCTCGCCGCGCTTGGTGTCGTGGGTGGACAGCGCGACCATCGCGCGCGGCCACAGCCGGGCCCGCGTGGCGGCACTCTGATGGAATTCCGCGGGGCTCACGCCGAACCGTTGCGGATCGCCGCCGACTTCATTCAGCGACACCAGCCTGGCGTCGCGGTAGAACAGGCAGTCCTCGATCGACTTCGCCGTCACCGCGCCGCACAACTGCTGCAGGCGCACCGCGGGTTCGCCGCCGCCGGCAAGCGCGGCCGCGACGAGTTGCAGGGGCGCCGCGAGGCCCGGTGTGTCGGCGGCGGTCTCGGCGAGCGCGGTCGACATCACGGACGCCAGGCCGCGGTAGTCGCAGCGATACACCCCGATGTGGGCGAGCAGGGCGGCGACCGCGTCGGGCAGCCGGGGGTCGTCAACGCCAACCGCGGCGACCACCGTGCGGCACAGCCGGCTCAACTCGCTGGCCAGGGTGTCGGTCGCGGCGGCGGTCTTCAATTGCCGTTCCAGCGAGTGCATTTCGGCGTAGCGGACACCGCTGGATTCGTAGAGGGCGGTCAAAGGTCCCGCGCCGGCGGGATCGACGAAAAGCCCACCGATCTCGCGCAGCGCGTCATAGCCGGTGGTGCCCGCGACCGGCAGCGTGGGTTCCAGCGCCTCATCGACGGCGAGGATCTTCTCGACCACGATCCACGCCTGCGGCCCGACGCTCTCGCGCAACCAGGTGAGGTATCCGGCCGGGTCGGAAAGCCCGTCCGGGTGGTCGATGCGTACCCCGTCGACCAGGCCCTCGGCGAACCAGCGTTTGACCTCCACGTGGGTGGCGTCGAAGACCGCGCGGTCCTCCTGCCGCAGCCCGGCCAGCGAGGTGATCGAGAAGAACCGGCGGTAGCCGCACACTCCGCGCCGCCAGCCGACGAGCCGGTAGTGCTGACGGTCGTGCACCTCGGCGCCGGATCCCTCTCCGGTGCCCGGCGCGATCGGCAGCGTCAGGTCACCCAGCCGCAGCATGTCACCGTCGACCGTCAGGGCGGCGACGTCGTCGTCGGAACCCAACAGCGGCAACACGATTCGGCCGCCATCCAATGTCCAGTCGATGTCGAAGAACTCCGCGTAGCGCGAGTCGCGGCCGTGCCTCAGCACGTCCCACCACCACCGGTTCTGTTCGGGCGGGGCGACCCCGACGTGGTTGGGCACGATGTCGACGACCAGGCCCATGCCGCGTGAGCGCGCCGCCGCCGAAAGCCGTGCCAGACCGGCGGGGCCGCCCAGCTCGTCCGATACGGCTGTGGGGTCGGTGACGTCGTAACCGTGGGTGGAGCCCGGCATCGCCGTCAGGACCGGGGACAGGTACACGTGTGACACCCCGAGCTCGTCGAGATAATCCAGCAGGTTCTCGGCGTCGGAGAACGTGAAGGCGTCACCTCGCATCTGCAACCGATACGTCGACAAAACCGGAAGCTGGGTCGATTCCCGGGTCGCTTCGCTCCTGCCCTCCGCCATGCGTCAGGCGGTCTTACGCAGCGCGAGTACCGAATGCGCCTGCAGTGAAAACTTCTCGCCCGCGCCGATGACCAGCTCGGTCGCCCCGGTGGGGACGGCGGTGTCCAGCACGGCACTCCACTGGCTGGCGTAGTTGCCGTCCGGCGTCACGAAATCCTGTGCCCGGTCGTGGGCGTTGAAGCAGAGCAAGAAAGAGTCGTCGACCACCCGCTCGCCGCGCTCGTTGGGCGCCGGAATGGCTTCGCCGTTGAGGAACACCGCCACGCACTCGCCGAATCCGCTGCCCCAGTCCTCGGGGGTCATCTCCTGACCCGCCGTCGTGAGCCAGGCGATATCGCGGACCTGATCGCCGCTGCGGATCGGCTTGCCTTCGAAGAACCGACGCTGCCGGAACACCGGATGGTCCTTGCGCAAACCGGTTACCCGGCGGGTGAAGGCGACCAGGTCCGCGCTCTTCTCGACGAGCGACCAGTCCATCCACGACAGCTCGGAATCCTGGCAGTAGACGTTGTTGTTGCCCTGCTGGGTGCGGCCGATCTCGTCGCCGTGCGCGATCATCGGGGTGCCCTGCGAGAGCATCAGGGTGGCCATGATGTTGCGCATCTGCTTGGCCCGCAGCGCCAGGATCTCCGGATCGTCGGTCGGGCCCTCGACACCGCAGTTCCACGACCGGTTGTGGCTTTCGCCGTCGCGGTTGTCCTCGCCGTTGGCCTCGTTGTGCTTCTCGTTGTAGGACACCAGGTCGGCCAGCGTGAATCCGTCGTGGGCGGTGACGAAGTTGATGCTGGCGCCGGGGCGGCGGCCGGTCGCCTCGTAGAGGTCCGACGACCCGGTGAGACGGGACGCGAATTCGCCAAGCGTCGCGGGCTCGCCGCGCCAGTAGTCACGCACAGTGTCGCGGTATTTCCCGTTCCACTCGGTCCACAAACCCGGAAAGTTGCCGACCTGATAGCCGCCCTCGCCGATGTCCCACGGTTCGGCGATCAGCTTGACCTGGCTGACCACCGGGTCCTGTTGAACCAGATCGAAGAACGCCGACAGCCGGTCGACGTCATGTAGCTCGCGGGCCAGGGTGGAGGCCAGGTCGAAGCGGAACCCGTCGACGTGCATCTCGGTCACCCAGTACCGCAGCGAGTCCATGATCAGCTGCAAAGTGTGCGGATGGCGGGCATTGAGGCTGTTACCGGTGCCGGTGAAGTCCTTGTACAGCCTCGGGTCGCCGTCGAGCAGCCGGTAGTAGGCGGCGTTGTCGATGCCGCGGAAATTGATCGTCGGTCCAAGGTGATCGCCCTCCGCGGTGTGGTTGTAGACCACGTCGAGGATTACCTCGATATCGGCCTCGTGAAACGACCGGACCATCGTCTTGAACTCGGCCACCGCGCCACCGGCGTGCCGGTTCGCGGCGTACTGATAGTGCGGCGCGAAGTAGCCGAAAGTGTTGTAGCCCCAGTAGTTTCTTAAGCCCAGGTTGAGCAGCCGGTGGTCGTGCAGGAACTGGTGTACCGGCATCAGCTCGATCGCGGTCACGTTGAGCGATTTGAGGTGGTCGATGATCGTCGGATGGCCGAGACCGGCATAGGTTCCGCGTAACTCCGCCGGGACGCCCGGATGGGTCTGGGTCATGCCCTTGACATGTGCCTCGTAGATGACCGTCTCGTGGTAGGGCGTCCGCGGCGCGCGGTCGGATGCCCATTGGAAGAACGGGTTGATGACCACGCTGGTCATGGTGTGGCCCAGCGAGTCGACCATCGGCGGGGGAGCACCCGAGGACTGATCGGCTTCCCCATTTTCACTGGCGGCCGCCAGGTCGTAGGAGAACAGCGCCTGGCTGAAGTCGAATTCGCCGTGGAAGGACTTGCCGTACGGATCGAGCAACAGCTTGCTGGGATCGCAGCGGTGCCCGGCCGCGGGATCCCACGGCCCGTGCACCCGGAAGCCGTAGCGCTGACCCGGGGTCACCGTCGGCAGATAGGCGTGCCAGACGTATCCGTCGACCTCGTCGAGGTTGATCCGCTCCTCGGTGCCGTCCTTGGCGATCAGGCACAACTCGACCTTGTCGGCCACCTCGGAGAACAGCGAAAAGTTGGTCCCCGCACCGTCATAGGTGGCGCCCAGCGGGTAGGGGCTCCCGGGCCAGATGGTCGGCACCGAAACCGGTTCGCTGGAAGTCATCAGCCGACCCACCAGCCGGTGGCCGCGCCCAGTTGGCGTCCGAGCTCATTGGTCATGGTGCGCATGTATGTCGCGGATAGGTGGTGAGCGTCGTGGTACAGCAGCACATTTCCCTCCACGGCGCGGCAGATGTCCTTGCGGCACACCGCATCACTCATGTCGAGCGGCTTCAGCAGCGGGAACCGCGCGACGAAATCCAGCGTCGGGTTGTGCTCGGACAGTACATCGGAACGCTTGATCCCGCAGGAGATGGCGTCACCGCCGTCGGCCAGGCAGTCGGCCGGTTGGTACGGTCGTCCGTTGCGCACCAGCCACGGTGTGTCCCGCATGGCCAGAATCGGGATGTTGTTCCGCGAGAACGCCTCCCAGAGCCCGATATAGGTACCGGGCATCACGTCGCCGGGCTTGATGTTCCACGGTCGGGTGGCCGTGGTGAACACGAAGTCCGGGCGGTCGGCCAGCAGCCTGGGCATCACCCGCTTGTTCCATTCGCGACACCTCGGATAGGGCCTGTTGTCGCCCATGACCAGTGGCTTTTCCTCGGTGGTCAGCGGGCAACCCATCTTCAGGTATGTCACCACCTTGAAGTGGTGCAGTCGGCCGAGCAGATCCAGCGCGGTGATCCAGTGCTCGGCGTGGGACCCGCCCGCCAACGCGATGGTGCGCGTCGCCTCCTTGTCACCGTAGGTGCAGTTGATCACGTCCGCGTCGTCGAAGTCGATGATGCAGCCGTCGTTGGTGGATTCCGGGATGTCCTGCTTTGCCTCCAGCACCGTCGGGCGCATCGGCAGCTCGGGCACCCTGGCGTGGTTGATCAACGCGCGTGCCCCGGGGTAGTCGCGCGACGACAGCCCGGACAGTTCCTTGCCGTTGGCCCGCTCCACGGTGACGTGCTCGCGCCAGGTGAACGACGTCGCGGTCAGCGTGACGCCGAGCAGCGCGACCACCGACCCGAGCACGATCGTCGGCCGGCGCAACCTGGTCCGCAGCGGGATCACCGGCGCCGCCGACGGGGTGGCCGGCTTGCGGTATCGCAGCGGGTCTTCGACGAATTTGGTTGTCAGCCAGGCCAACACGCCGGATACCGCGAGCACGCCGGCACCCTCGATGAAGTTGACCCGCGGGTGACCGGTGTAGGACAGCCAGAAGATGAGCAGCGGCCAGTGCCACAGATACAGCGAGTAGGCCATCGCTCCGAGTGCCACGAAGGGCGCGGTGGCCAGCAGTCGGTTGGGTGCGGGCATCCGGCCGCCGGTGTGGGGGTCGGCCAGCCGGTTGGCCGCGGACAGGATGAACAGCAGGGTGGCGCCCACCGGCACCAACGCCCACGGCCCGGGGAACTCCTTGACCCCGTCGATCAGAGCGCCACAGGACAGGATCGCGGCCAGCGCCACCACCGCGACGGTTGTGCGCAGCCACATCGGCCAGCGGACATACGGCACCAGCGCCCCGACCAGCGCGCCGAGCAACAGCTCCCAGGCCCGGGCGAAGCTGTTGTAGTAGGCGGTGGCCTGGTCGGCATTGTGCGCAATGATCGCGTAGACGAACGAGGCGATGGCCAGCGAACTCAGCAGCACGACCAGCGAAACCCGCGTGTGCCTGCCGAGAACCCGCCGGAACAGGTAGGCGAATCCGAAGATCAGCGCCAGGAAGGCGATATAGAACTGGCCCTGCACGGACATCGACCAGATGTGCTGCAGCGGGCTGACGGCCTCACTGGCGCGAAGGTAATCCGCAGCGGTGGCGGACAACTCCCAGTTTTGGTAGTAGCCCAGGCTCGCCAGGCTCTGGTCAGCAAACGCTTCCCAGCGCGTCTCGGGCTGCACGAGGATGGTCAGCGCCGCCGAGGCGGCCAGCACCACAACCAAGGCCGGCAAGAGTCGCCGGACCAGCCGCGTCACCTCTCCCATCGGCCACAGCGAGGCGCCGGGGGTCAGCGCGGTGCGCAGCAGGCGGCCACCGAAGAAGAATCCCGACAACACCAGAAAAACGTCGACACCACCAGAAACGCGGCCGAACCAGACGTGAAACACCGCGACGAGGGCGATCGCGATGCCGCGCAGGCCATCCAGATCGTGGCGGTAGAAACCCGACTTTCGGGTTCCCATTGCGGCGCGTGGGGCGGGACCGGGATCGGCAACGGGCGCCGGTCGCGGAGGGGCGAGGGTCATCATGGTCGGAGGTCAATCTACCTAAGATCGGCCCATACTAAGTCCGGCAAATCGGACGGCCGAGCTGGCGTTAGGCTCGTTGACCGTGCCAGCGTTGACGCCCGGACAGATCGGCGCGATCGACGCCGCCCACATCTGGCACCCCTACAGCACCATCGGGGCCGGGGCAATGCCGCCGGTGGTGGCCGTGGGAGCCCGCGGCGCGTGGCTGACGGTCATCGACGACGGGCATCCCATCGACGTCCTCGACGCGATGAGCTCCTGGTGGACCGCCATCCACGGGCACGCCCACCCGACGCTGGATGCGGCGATCACCAATCAGCTCGCCACCATGAACCACGTCATGTTCGGCGGCCTGACCCACGGACCCGCCGCGCGGCTCGCGCAGCTGCTGGTGCAGATCACCCCCGACGGGCTGGACACCGTGTTCTTCAGCGACTCCGGATCCGTCTCGGTGGAGGTCGCGGTCAAGATGGCGCTGCAGTACTGGCGCAGTCTCGGCTGTCGCGACAAGCACCGGCTGATGACGTGGCGCGGCGGCTACCACGGCGACACCTTCACCCCGATGAGCGTGTGCGACCCCGACGGCGGCATGCACTCGTTGTGGACCGACGTGCTCGCCCGCCAGGAATTCGCCCCGCGGGTGCCGACCGACTACCACCCGCAGTACAGCGCGGCGTTCGAAAAGCAGCTGTCCGAGCACGCCGACGAACTCGCCGCCGTGATCGTCGAACCGGTGGTGCAGGGCGCCGGCGGCATGCGCTTCCACGACCCGCGTTACCTGACCGATCTGCGGGACATCTGCCGCCGTCATGACGTGCTGCTGATCTTCGACGAGATTGCCACCGGTTTCGGCCGCACCGGCGAGCTGTTCGCCGCCGACCACGCCGGGGTGAGCCCGGACATCATGTGTGTGGGCAAGGCGCTGACGGGCGGCTACATCACGTTGGCCGCCACGTTGTGCACGACGCAAGTCGCGCACACCATCAGCTCCGGTGAGCCCGGCGCGCTGATGCACGGGCCGACGTTCATGGCCAACGCGCTGGCCTGTGCGGTGGCGGTGGCCTCGGTCGAATTGCTGCTCGAGTCCGACTGGCGGGCCCGGGTGGTTGCGATCGAAACCGGCCTGCGCGACGGCCTGGAACCGGGGCGGTCGCTGCCCGGCGTCGCCGACGTCCGGGTGCTGGGCGCGATCGGTGTGATCGAGATGGATCGCCCCGTCGACCTACGGGTGGCCACCCCGGCCGCCTTGGAACGCGGCATCTGGCTGCGCCCGTTCCGCAACCTCGTCTACGCCATGCCGCCGTACATCTGCACGCCGGCCGAGGTGGCCCAGATCACCTCCGCGATGGTCGGTGTCGCCTCTGCGTTGGGCCGGGCCTTAGGGTGAATCCCTGATGACACGGGCACGGATCGACACCTCACCACTGGCCTGGCTCGGCGAGGTCGAGTCGCAGCGCCGGGCTGCGGGGCTGCGGCGATCCCTGCGCACCCGCCCGCCCGTCGGCGCCGAACTCGACCTGGCCTCCAACGACTACCTGGGCCTGTCGCAGCACCCCGCCGTGATCGACGGCGGCGTGGCCGCGCTGCGCACCTGGGGTGCGGGGTCGACGGGATCGCGGCTGGTCACCGGCAACACCGAACTGCACGAAGGCTTCGAGACGGCCCTTGCCGACTTCGTCGGCGCGCAGGCCGCGTTGGTGTTCTCGTCGGGCTACACCGCCAACCTGGGCGCGGTCGTGTCGCTGTCCGGGCCGGGTTCGTTGCTGGTGTCGGACGCGCTGACGCACGCATCGCTGGTCGACGCCTGTCGGCTGTCGCGGGCGCGCGTGGTGGTCACTCCGCACCGCGACGTCGACGCGGTGGACGCCGCCCTGGCCGCCCGGGGTGAGGAGCGCGCCGTCGTCGTCACCGACTCGGTGTTCTCCGCCGACGGGGTGCTGGCGCCGCTGCGGGCGCTGCATGACGTGTGCCGGCGCCACGGCGCGCTGCTGATCGTCGACGAGGCCCACGGGCTCGGGGTGCGGGGGACCGGCGGGCGCGGCCTGCTGCACGAGGTCGGGCTGGCCGGTGCGCCCGACGTGGTGATGACCACGACGCTCTCCAAGGCGCTGGGCAGCCAGGGCGGTGTGGTGCTGGGTCCGGTGGCGGTGCGCGATCACCTGATCGACGCCGCACGGCCGTTCATCTTCGACACCGGACTGGCTCCGGCGGCGGTCGGCGCCGCCTGGGCCGCGCTGCGGGTGCTGATGGACGAGCCGTGGCGGGCGCGGGCGGTGCTGCGCCACGCCACGGCGCTGGCGGACATGTGCGACGTCCCCGAGCGTCCCGATTCGGCCGTCGTGTCGGTGATCCTGGGGGAGCCGGAGGTGGCGCTGGCCGCGGCGACGGCGTGCCTGGAGCGCGGTGTCCGGGTCGGCTGCTTCCGCCCGCCGACGGTGCCGACGGGCACGTCGCGGCTGCGGTTGACGGCGCGGGCGTCGCTGTCCGACGACGAGATGGAGTTGGCCCGCCGCGTGTTGACGGAAGTGCTCGCCCGCGCGTGAGCGTCCTGGTCGTCACCGGGACCGACACCGGCGTCGGCAAGACGGTGGCCACCGCGGCGCTGGCGTGTCATGCGCGGCTGGCCGGAATCGACGTGGCGGTGTGCAAGCCCGTACAGACCGGCAGCCCTCGTGACGACGACCTGGCCGACGTGGCGCGGCTATCCGGTGTCACCAAGCTGTACGGGTCGTGGCGTTACCCCGAGCCGCTGGCGCCCGTTGCGGCGGCGCAGCGGGCGGGGCTGGTCTTGCCCAGCAGCGCGGAACTGGTGGCGTTGGTGCGCGAGGTCGACGCTGCGCTGACGCTGGTTGAAGGCGCCGGTGGGTTGCTCGTCGAACTGGGTGCCGACGGCGTGACGCTGCGCGATATCGCGCTTGAGCTGGCGGCGCCGGTGCTGGTGGTCGTCGCGCCGGGATTGGGAACCCTGAACCACACCGCGCTGACATTGGAAGCACTTGCGTCGCAAGGCATTCCGTGCGCTGGGCTGGTGATCGGCGCCTGGCCGAGCCGGCCCGGGCCGGCCGAGACGGGCAATCGCGACGCGCTGGCCGGCCTGGCCCCGCTGCGGGCGGTGCTACCGACCGGCGCTGGGTCGGTGAGCGCCGAGGACTTCGAAAAGCTCAGCGCGGACGCATTCGACCCGCAGTGGGTCGCGAGCCTGGTCGGCTGACATGGTGCACTCCATCGAGCTGGTCTTCGACCCGGACACCGAAGGGGCGATCCGCCACATCTGGGACGGGCTGCGCGAGGCGGGCGTGCCCAGCCAGGCGCCGGCCAGCCGCCCCCACGCCACACTGACGGTCGCCGAGCGGATCGACCCCGACGTGGACGCGGTGCTCGCGTCGCTGACCGACCGGTTCCCGTTCCCATGCCGCATCGGCGCGCCGCTGCTGTTCGGCAGATCCAAAGCCGTGCTGGCCCGGCTGGTCGTGCCGACGACGGCGCTGCTCGACGTGCACGCGCAAGTGCATGAGTTGTGCGTGCCGCATCTGCATCCAGGTCCGATGTCCAACGCGCTGCCAGGCCAGTGGACCGCGCACGTGACAATGGCGCGCCGCGTCGTGCCTGCCCAGATGGGCCGCGCCGTGCGGATCGCGGGGAAGCCCTCGGAGATCGCCGGCAGTGTCGTCGGATTGCGCCGCTGGGACGGCAACTCCAAGCGCGAGTACCCGATCAGGTGATTTCGGCGTCGAGATCCGTATAGCAAACAAGAAGTCTCCGGGTTTCCCCTGATGAACTGCGGCTCCTGGTCATTACACGCTGGCTAGCATGAACGGACCTGATCCACGCGCTTAGCCGAGGTCGAGGACAGTCGCCGCAACGCTTTTCGGTACACACATCCGCCACCCGTCGATCACCAGCTCGCGTAGTTCCTCGAGATCGATCGCATCGAGCCGGACGTGAATCCAGTTGTATCTCATGTCCGACTTGCGCGGCAGCATGAACTTGTCGGGCTCGGCCGCCACCATCGCGGCACGTTCCTCTTTGGGGAAGGCGACGCCCATCACCGTCTCGTCGCGCGAAAACGCAACAAAGACGATCCGCCCCACCCGGAACTTGATCTGGTCGCGCACGACCACCTCGTAGGACCGGGGCAGGGCAGAGGTGATGCGTCGCACGTCCGCAACGGTGATCACGTCGGGGACGCTAGCGGTGTCGTCTGACAAGGCGCGCCGAGATCGACGTTTTGGTGCGATCTACTCGAACTTTTGCGGCGAAACGTTGGTTTGGGCGTGCATGCCGTCGACAAGTAGCCGTACGCCGAAGGCGAATCGCGCGCCCGCATCCTCTGACCACACCGACTGGCCGTCGGGCAGATCTGCTCCGGCCGCGTCCCACTGCAACCGGGACTGTTCGTCGGCGGTGAAGCCGAGCACGTAGTAGACGAGCGTGCGGGCGGCCAGCTCGGCGTGCATCGGGTCGACCCCGGCCTCGGTGGCAGCGTCGGCCAGCTGGGAGACCAGCGACGCCACCGCCCGCGACTGGCCGGCCGCGAAGCTGGCCGACACCAGCTCGGCGCCGTCGGTGTGCGACAGCAGCGAATCGCGCAGTCGCGAGCAGACGACGGAGATGCGCGCCCGCCACTCCAGCGGACCGGCATCGGCACCGGCCGGTTCCAGGATCCGGTCGCAAACCGCGCCGAGCAGCTGCTGCTTGTTGGTGAAATGCCAGTACAGCGCCCCCGGGCTGACATCCAGCTCGCGGGCCAGCCGGCGCATCGTCAGGTCGGCGATCCCGTAGTTATCCAGGATCGCCGTCGCCGCATCCACCACGTCGCGTTTGTGCAGTTGCACGCCGCTACCCTAACCTGAACGGCGTTCAAGTCGACCTAAAGGAGTATCGGGTGACCGACATCCTCGCGCTGGCCCGCGAGCAGGTTCTGGAGCGCGGCGAAGGCCTCGACCAGGAGCAGACCCTGCGCGTGCTGCAGCTGCCCGACGACCGGCTCGACGAGCTGCTTGCGCTGGCCCACGAGGTCCGGATGGCCTGGTGTGGGCCCGACGTCGAAGTCGAGGGCATCATCAGCCTCAAGACCGGCGGCTGCCCCGAGGACTGCCACTTCTGCTCGCAGTCCGGGCTGTTCGCCTCGCCGGTGCGCAGCGCCTGGCTCGACGTGCCCAGCCTGGTGGAGGCCGCCAAGCAGACCGCGAAAACGGGTGCGACGGAGTTCTGCATCGTGGCCGCGGTTCGCGGACCCGACGAGCGGCTGCTGGCCCAGGTCGCCGCGGGAATCGAGGCGATCCGCGACGAGGTCGACATCCAGATCGCTTGCTCGCTGGGCATGCTGACCCAAGAGCAGGTCGACCAGCTGTCCGCGATGGGGGTGCACCGCTACAACCACAACCTGGAGACCGCGCGGTCGTTCTTCACCGACGTGGTGACCACCCATACCTGGGAGGAGCGCTGGGAGACGCTGTCGATGGTGCGCGACGCCGGCATGGAGGTCTGCTGCGGCGGCATCCTCGGCATGGGCGAGACGCTCGAGCAGCGCGCCGAGTTCGCGGCCAACCTGGCCGAGCTGCAACCCGACGAGGTGCCGCTGAACTTCCTCAACCCGCGGCCGGGCACGCCGTTCGGCGATCTCGACGTGCTGCCCGCGTCCGAGGCGTTGCGGGCCGTCGCCGCATTCCGGCTCGCGCTGCCGCGCACCATGCTGCGCTTCGCCGGCGGCCGCGAGATCACGCTCGGCGATCTCGGCGCCAGGAAGGGCATACTGGGCGGCATCAACGCCCTCATCGTCGGCAACTACCTGACCACGCTGGGCCGGCCCGCCGAGGCCGACCTGGACCTGCTCGAGGATCTGCAGATGCCGATCAAGGCGCTCAACGCGACGTTTTGAGCAATGGAAGGCGCATACAACGTCTACACCGGTGAGCCGGCCGGAACTGCGCTTCCGACCGCGGCCCAGCTCGGGCTGGAACCGCCGCGGTTCTGCGCCCAATGCGGCCGCCGGATGATCGTGCAGGTGCGCCCGGACGGCTGGTCGGCCAAGTGCTCGCGGCACGGGCTGCTGGACTCCGAGGATCTCGAGGACCAGCGATGAACGAGGTTGCAACGCCACGGATTTCGCGTAGGCGCGCCGTGCTCATCGTGGTCGCCGGCTTGGCGGTGGCCGGCGCGTTGATCGGCGCGATGTGGGCATGGATCGCACCGCCGATTAATGGTGTGGTCGCGTTGACCCGCAGCGGCGAGCGGGTGCGCGCATACCTGGGCAACGAGGCCGACCACTTCTTCATCGGCGCGTTTTTGATCGTGGGGATGCTCAGTGTGCTGGCGGTGGTGGCGGCGGTGCTGGTGTGGCAGTGGCGCGCCCACCGTGGACCCGTGATGGTCGCCGCGCTGAGCGTCGGCGCGGCCGTCGCGGCGGCCGCTGCGGCCGGCGCGGGTGCGGTGCTGGTGCATCGGCGCTACGGCACGATCGATGTGGCCGCTGCGCCGATTTCCCCCGAGCATCGGGTGCATTACGTCACCGAGGCGCCCGCCGTGTTCTTCGGCCATTCACCGCTGCAGATCGCGATGACGATTCTGTTTCCCGCGGCGGCCGCGGCGGTGGTCTACGCGCTCATCGCGGCGTCGACGTCACGCGATGACCTGGGCGCCTGGCCGCCGGTGGAGGAGCCGCCGCCGGCTACTGATCGAACTCGGACAGCGGCCGACGCTCCACCTGTCTCCCCGTCATCACCTTCGCGCTGATCACGGCGAGCCGCAGCATGCCGCGGTACGTGGACGGATTGAGCAGGGTCGGCCAGGTCGTCCGGTCCAGATGCTCACGCAGCGGAAGCCCGGCGAAGCGGTCCCGCAGCCAGCGCAGCGTCATCGGCGCCGACATCGGGTGCAGCAGCATGTGCTCGCTGAACATGTCCCGGTGGTAGGTGACGTTCGCGCCGCCGCTGGAGTATGTCTCGGTCAGTTCGTCGATGTCGTCGACGGAGACGATTCGGTCGTGCACGGCCTGCACGACGAGCACGGGCGGGGTCGGTACCGCGGTCCCGAGTTTGATGCTGTCGAAGACGTGCTGCACCTCATGCGTCTGCAGGATCTGCTCCAACGGCCGATCGATCAGCTTGCCCATGTCCTTGCCGATCATCTTCAGGACCGCGTGGATTGTGGTCATCCTCTCGATCCGCCGCAGCATCGCCTTGCCCTCGTCGGTGGCGTGCTCGGCGATGATGCCGTCCAGTTCGGGATAGATGTGGGACAGCGCGGCCACCACCATGGCGGGCAGGCCCGAGTAGAAGCTGCCGTTGAGCCGGCGGAATGTGTGCCCAAGGTCGCCGACCGGCGAGCCGAGCACCGCGCCGACGATGTTGAGCTCCGGCGCATAGTCGCCGTGCATCTCGGCCGCCCAGGCCGACGCCAGACCACCGCCCGAATAGCCCCACAGGCCTATCGGCGCGTTCGGCGTCAAGCCGAGGCGCTGGTAGTTCAGCGCGGCGCGCAGTCCGTCGAGGACGTGGTAGCCGGGCTCGAAGGGAGCGCCCCAGATTCCGTCTCGACCCTCGTGGTCGGGCACCGACACCGCCCAGCCCTCGGCCAGGGCGGCGGCGATGAGGAGAAACTCGAACTGCGCCAGCGCACCGATCGCCTTGGCGCGGCGGCGCAGCGCGTACGACGGGAAGCAGCGGCCCGTCACTGCGTCGATGGCGCACTGGTAGGACAGGATCGGCAAGGGACCCTCGGAGGTGCGCTCCGTCGGCACCACGACGGTGGTCACAGTGGCCTGCGGGAGTCCGTTGAGGTCTGTGGTCCGGTACAGCAGCTGCGTGGCGGTGAACTGCTGCGGAACCAGCCCGAGAAACGCCAGCTCGACGTCGCGTGCGCGCAGCACCGCGCCCGGGCGGGAATGCTCGAAGCCGGGCCGCGGGGTGTAGAAGGAGTCATCGGCCGGCAGGAGCGGACGGCGCTTGCGCTGCAGCCCCTCGTGGGGTGGCTGGCCGATCCACTCTGCGCCGTGTGACTGCGCTGCGCTGCCCAAGTCCATCGGGGCATTGTTGCTTAAGAGGGCTATGAGAATCCAATCGACTCACCCGGGCGGGCGTAATGCCGCGAATTCGTCGGTGACGCGATACCGCGACTCGGTGAAGCGGTACAGCGCCGCCGGACGTCCGCCGCTGCGGCCGGACCGCGCGGTGGTACCGGTTCGGGTGATGACGTTGCGTCGCTCCAGCACGCGCTGCAGATTGGTCGCGTCAACCTGGTAGCCCAATGCGGCGCCGTAGATATCGCGCAGGGTGGACACCGCGAATTCCTTTGGTGCCAAGGCGAATCCAATGTTGGTGTAGGAGAGTTTGGCGACCAGCCGGGTGCGGGCGTGCTCGACCATCGGAGCGTGGTCGAATGCCATTGGCGGCAGTGCGCTCACCGGATGCCAGCGGGTGTCGGACGGCAGCTCGGGCGTGGCGGGGGAGGGCACCAGACCGAGGAACGTCGACGCGATGGTGCGCGGCCCTGGCACCCGGCCGGGCTCGGAGAACACCGCCAGTTGTTCCAGGTGAGCCAATTCACGCAGGTCGACCTTCTCGGCGAGTTGGCGGCGAACTGAACTGGTCATGTCCTCGTCGTGACGTAGCCGGCCGCCCGGCAGTGACCAGGCACCGCGCTGCGGTTCCAGCGCCCGCTCCCACAGCAGCACGCTGAGCTGCGGTTTCCGGGTCGACAGCTGCCGAACCTGGAAGACGACGGCGAGCACTTCGTGCGCAGTGCTAGTATTGTCCATGTTTTCGATTGTAAGTCGAAAACCCCAGCAACGACAGGACGACAGCAAGGAGGCGGCCATGACGGTGGTGGACCGCACGGAGGAGCTGGCAGGCGGGTTGACCGCCCGGATCACCAACGGCCCGACCGGCTATTCCGGCGTCGTCGGCGACGAGGAGTGGGCCGCCGAGGTACGTCGCCTGGCCGAGCTGCGCGGCGCCACGCTGCTGGCGCACAACTACCAACTGCCGGCCATCCAGGACGTCGCCGACCACGTCGGTGACTCGCTGGCGTTGTCGCGGATCGCCGCCGCCGCGCCCGAGGACACCATCGTGTTCTGCGGCGTGCACTTCATGGCCGAGACCGCCAAGATCCTGTCCCCCGACAAGACGGTGCTGATCCCCGACCAGCGGGCGGGCTGCTCGCTGGCCGATTCGATCACCGCCGACGAGCTGCGCGCCTGGCGCGACGAGCACCCCGACGCGGTTGTGGTCTCCTACGTCAACACCACCGCCGCGGTGAAGGCGCTCACCGACATCTGCTGCACCTCGTCGAATGCCGTCGAGGTGGTGGCCTCCATCCCCGAGGACCGTGAGGTGCTGTTCTGCCCGGACCAGTTCCTCGGCGCTCACGTCCGCCGGATCACCGGTCGCAAGAACATGCACGTGTGGGCCGGCGAGTGCCATGTGCACGCCGGCATCAACGGCGACGAACTCACCGAGCAGGCCCGCGCGCACCCGGACGCCGAACTGTTCGTGCACCCCGAATGCGGTTGTGCCACATCGGCTTTGTACCTGGCCGGCGAGGGCGCGTTCCCCGAGGCCCGGGTGAAGATCCTGTCCACCGGCGGCATGCTCGACGCCGCACGCGAAACGCGCGCCCGTGAGGTGCTGGTCGCCACCGAGGTCGGCATGCTGCACCAATTGCGCCGCGCCGCACCGGAAGTGGACTTCCGGGCGGTCAACGACCGGGCGTCGTGCAAGTACATGAAGATGATCACGCCTGCCGCGCTGCTGCGCTGCCTGACCGAAGGCGCCGACGAGGTCGACGTCGATCCCGAAACCGCCCGGGCGGCCCGGCGCAGCGTGCAGCGGATGATCGAGATCGGCCAACCCGGCGGCGGAGAATGACACGCCCGGTTTGGGAGCAGCGCGCCGACGTCGTCGTCATCGGCACCGGGGTGGCCGGCCTGGTCGCCGCGCTGGCCGCCCATCGGCGCGGGCGCCGGGTGGTGGTTCTGAGCAAGGCCACCGACACCGCGACGTTTTATGCTCAGGGCGGCATCGCGGTGGTGCTGCCGGACACCGACGACTCGATCGAAGCCCACGTCCGCGACACGCTGGCCGCCGGTGGCGGCCTGTGTGATCCCGATGCGGTCCGTTCGATCGTGGCCGACGGCTACGCCGCGGTCGCCGAACTCGTCGACGACGGCGCGCGGTTCGACGAAGCCGCGCCGGGGCAGTGGGCGCTGACCCGCGAGGGCGGGCATTCGCGGCGCCGGATCATCCACTCCGGTGGTGACGCGACCGGTGCCGAGGTGCAGCGGGCGCTGGATCACGCGGCGGCGACCCTCGACATTCGGCGAAATCACGTTGCGCTGCAGGCCCTCCATGACGGCAGCGCGGTGACCGGTGTGCTGGTGCTTAACGAGGACGGACCCGGCATCGTGCACGCGCCCTCGGTGATCCTGGCCACCGGGGGGCTGGGCCACCTCTATTCGGCCACCACCAACCCGGAAGGGTCGACCGGTGACGGAGTGGCCCTCGCGCTGTGGGCGGGTGTGCCGGTGAGCGATATCGAATTCATCCAGTTCCATCCGACCATGCTCTACGACGGCCACGCCGGCGGCCGCCGCCCGCTGATTACCGAGGCGATCCGCGGCGAGGGCGCGATTCTGGTTGACGCGCAGGGGAATTCCGTTACCGAAGGTGTGCACCCGATGGGGGATCTGGCGCCTCGCGACGTGGTGGCCGCGGCCATCGATGCGCGGTTGAGCGCGTCCGGCGACCCGTGCGTCTACCTGGACGCCCGTGGTATTGCCGATTTCGAGCGGCGATTCCCCACCGTCACCGCGGTGTGCCGGGCGGCGGGCATCGATCCCACCCGCCAACCCATCCCGGTGGTGCCGGGCGCGCATTACAGCTGCGGTGGTGTGGTCACCGACGTGTACGGCCGTACCGATCTGCAGGGGCTGTTCGCGGCCGGTGAGGTGGCGCGCACTGGTATGCACGGCGCCAACCGGCTGGCGTCCAACAGCCTGCTCGAGGGCCTGGTGGTCGGCGGCCGGGCCGGCAAGGCCGCCGCCGAGCACGCCGGGCAGGCCCGTCCCAGCCACGCGACGGCGCCCGACCCTATGACCCGCCGCGCACTGGCGCGCTCGGTCTTGCAGCGCGCGATGAGCCGCGACGCGTCGGTGGTCCGCGACGCCGCTGGACTGCACCGTCTGGGCCAGGCACTGGACGCGGCAACGCCGCGCGACATCGACTCTCGCGCCGACTTCGAAGACGTCGCGCTGACCGTGACCGCGGGCGTGGTCGCGGCCGCTGCACTGGCACGCACCGAAACCCGCGGATGCCACCATCGCTCCGACTTTCCCGAAACCGACCCAGCGCTGGCGCGCAGCCTGGTTCCTGCCGGGGCCTACTGCTGATGCAGCTGAGCGAGCGCGAGCTGGCCGAGGCCCGCGCGACGATCCTGCGTGCGCTCGACGAGGATCTGCGCTACGGCCCCGATGTCACCACGCTGGCCACGGTGCCCGCCGACGCGACGACCACCGCATCGATGGTTACCCGCGAACCGGGGGTGATCGCCGGCGTCGACATCGCTCTGCTGGTGCTCGACGAGGTGCTCGGACCCGAGCACTACCGGGTGCTTGGCCGCTGCACCGACGGGACCAGCTTGCACTGCGGCGACTCACTGCTGACCGTCGAGGCGTCCACCCGCGGCCTGTTGACGGCGGAGCGGACCATGCTCAACCTGGTGTGCCACCTGTCGGGTATCGCGACCACCACCGCCGCCTGGGTGGACGCGGTGGCCGGTACCGACGCCAAGATCCGCGACACCCGCAAGACGCTGCCCGGACTGCGCGCGCTGCAGAAGTACGCGGTGCGGGTCGGCGGTGGCGTCAATCACCGGATGGGCCTGGGTGACGCCGCGCTGATCAAGGACAACCACGTCGCGGCCGCCGGCTCGGTGCTGGCCGCCCTGCGCGAAGTACGCAGCGCCGCACCGGATTTGCCGTGCGAAGTCGAGGTCGACTCACTCGAACAGCTCGACGACGTGCTGAGCCAAAACGTCGAACTCGTACTGCTGGACAACTTTCCGGTGTGGCAGACCCAGATTGCGGTGCAGCGCCGCGACACCCAAGCACCCGCCACCTTGCTGGAATCCTCCGGCGGACTTTCGTTGGACACCGCCGCCGCCTACGCCGGCACCGGTGTCGACTACTTGGCCGTCGGCGCGCTCACCCATTCGGTGCGGGTGCTCGATATCGGACTGGACGTCTGAGTCATGCCGGCCGGGTACCACACTGTGACGCCGCGAATGGTCGTCGCCGATGTTGTTGGCGCAGTGGGATTCCTGCGAGCCACGTTCGGAGCCAGTGGCAATATCCCGAACGGCCGCCCCGCCGAGATCCGGATCGGCGACTCGCTCGTGCTGGTCTCCGGAGTGGGAGAGCGGGAGGCGTTCACCGCGTTTCTCTATGTCTACGTCGCCGACGCCGACGAGACGTACCGTCGTGCGCTCGTGGCGGGCGCCGAGAGCCTCGAGGCGCCCCAGGACACGCCCTACGGAGACAGGCGGGCGATGGTGCGCGATCGGTACGGCAACGTCTTCCAGATTGCACACCGTCGACAGTCGTGAAGGGAGATCGATGGCATCGATACGTACCGAGTTCGTGATCGAAGTCGACGCAGCGCGGGTATGGCGGGTGATCGGCGACTGGGCGGACGGCCCGGTCCGCATGGCCCGCGACTACGTGGTCTCGTCCCACGCCGAGGGCACCGCCCGGGTGGTGACGTTCGCCAACGGCGTGATCGCCCGGGAGCGGCTGGTCACCCGCGACGACGATGCGCGGCGGATCGTCTACTCGATGGTCGGAGACATCGTCCGACCCGAGCACGACAATGCGGTGATGCAGATCGTCCCGGACGGCGCGGACCGCTGCCGGTTCATCTGGACCCGCGATGTGCTGCCTGACGAGCTCGCCGAACCGTTGCGCGCGGCCATGGAGGAGGCCAGTGTCTTCATCAAGCGCACTCTCGAGGATCTCTAGCCGCGGGTGAGCAGCGAACGCGCCGCCACCTTCGCGGACTTCAGCGCGGTGGCCTCGCCCGATACCCGAGACAGGAGCAGGGCGCCTTCAATGAGCGAGATGACCGCGAACGCTGTCTGGTCGGCCTCGGTATCCGCCCATCGGTCGGCGCGCAGCCGGTCGGCGACCGCGTTGCACCAGCCGTTGAAGACCCGTGCCGACGCGTCGCGCACCTGTGGGCTGGCGTGCACCGACTCGGTGGCGATGGGTTCGACGGGGCAGCCGTCGCGCTGATCGGCGGCCAGCCCCGCGATCAGCACATCGATCCAGCGGTCGACGACGTCCGGCACCGGCGTCTCGGTGTTAAGAAATCGTCGCAACAGCTGCTCGATACCGCCACCAGCGGTCTCGACCACCGCGGCCGCCAGCTCGTGTTTGCCGTTGGGGAAGTGGTGATACAGCGAGCCGGCCTTGACGCCGGCGGCCTCCAGGATCTGGTTCACTCCCGTCGCCGCATAACCCTGGCGGCGGAACAGCACGGCGGCGGTGTCGATCAGGGCGGTGCGGCTGCGATCGGGACGGGGCACCACTTGACAATACTAGAAAGGTCGCTCAAGAATTAGCCATGCAGCGGCTCGTGTTCGAACAGGCCGGACGCTACGGCTGGCAAGAGGTTTCCGATCCGGAGATATCGGCACCCGAACAGGCGCTGGTGCGGCCACTGACGGTGGCGTGCTGCGACCTCGACGTCGCCGTGTGCCAGGGCCGGCTGCCGATGCCGCCGGGCCACGCCGTGGGTCATGAGGGCCTGGGTGAAGTGACCGCCGTCGGCGAGGGCGTCAGCAGCGTCCGTGTCGGCGACCGAGTGGTGGTGCCGTTTCAGATCAACTGCGGACATTGCCCGGCGTGCCGTCGTGGCGTGACGGGTTCGTGCGCCTCGCTGCCGCTGATGGCGATGTATGGGATGGCGCCGTTGGCCGGCCTGGACGGCGGCGGGTTCATGGCCGACCTGGTGCTGGTGCCCTACGCCGACGCGATGCTGCTCCCCGTTCCCGACGGCATTGACCCGATCGCGATCGCATCCCTGTCGGACAACATTCCCGACGGCTGGCGCGGCGTCGGCCCGTACCGGGAGGAGCTGGCCAGCCTCGATGCCGCCGACCGGCGTGTCCTGGTGGTCGGCCGGCTGTCCATCGGCCTGTACGCGGCGGCGCTCACGGCCGCGCTCGGCGCTCACGTCGACTACGTCGACACCGACGAGAACCGGCTCGCCGCCGCCGAGAAGCTGGGCGCCAACGTGCACGACCGCCCCAAGCCCGACAAGTCCTGGGATCCCTATCCGGTCACCGTGCACACGTCCGCAGATCCGGCGCTGCTGGCGGCCACGCTGCGGGCGACCTGGCCGGACGGCGTGTGCACCGACACCGGCGTGTACTACCAGGCGGTGGAGATGCCGCTGCTGCCGATGTACACCCGCGGCGTGCGATTCGTGACCGGCCGGGTCAACGCGCGGGCGGCCATCCCCGAGGTCCTCGAACTGCTGGCCGGCGCACGCGATCTGGGACCCGCGGTGGACCGGGTCGTGCCCTGGGAGGACGCGCCGTCGGTGTGGCCGACGATGACCGGCAAGACGGTGTTCACCCGCGCGGCGTAGCGGCGTACGGATCGGGATCGCCCGCAGCTGCTCGTTAGCCCGACGTCGAGCAGGAAAGCAGGTTGCGGACGGCGTTGGAAGACAAGGCGAACTTTGGCAAGAACCCTAGCGCCGGACTCGCTGACACCAGATCCGAGAACTCGTGCTCGTCGTACGTCGAAGTCAAGATCACCGCTGATTCTCCGCCGCAAAGCTTTTCGGCGAGCTCGAAGCCGCTTTCTTCGCGCAGATGGATGTCGACCAGCACGACGTCGGGCCGCAACTGCCTTATGCGCCGCAGCGCCCCGGCGACATCCGATGCTGAGCCGACGACGGTGATGCCTTGCCTCTCAAGCATTTCCGTTGCCGCCGCTACGAAATGTGCGGAGTCGTCCACGACCAGACACCGCAACCGAGGGCAGCACGATGCCATTGGCACGGGGATACCCTCTTTCGGACAAGTGATGTGAACCTACAAGTCAAGAATGGCGCTGTTGCACCCCCGGCGTCGTCGTGGCTGACGCCAATTTTTCATACCCGGCCAGCTGCAAGTGCTTCTAGCTGTTCCCCTGCAACGGCTTCAGTTTGGGCCAGATGAGATCCGCCGCATCCGGGGAAGCCCGTGCCATTCCGAGCGGCAATGCTGATGCGGACACATCGGGAACCGATCCATCACAGATCCTTGTCACGCACCTGACACCATTGCTCACAACGACGCTGAGCCCAGTCCACAATCCACGCCGTTGAACCGGCTGTGGAAATAAGTAGAAACCACGTCCAGGCATTCATAGTCGTACCCCGCAATTCCAGACCCGCGTTGACTTCTAGGTTGCGCTTCAAGACTCGCACTGCTGGCTACAGAAATCGTCACTGCTGGCATGAATTCGATGACCCTGCCGGCCAGAGCTTTCACATTCCTGCCAGCTCCAAGCGGCAATGGTCGCTACCCCCTACGCGGTGGCCGGGCCGCGTCGCACCAGCGAGAACACCACGGCCGCCGAAGAACTTCAGCCGGACTCCCCACGCCATACGGTCGGTGCGTCAGGCGATGTCGGCGACGAACACTCCGATTTTGCGGGCCTGACGCCGGGCGACCGCAGACAAAGCTGCGACATCCTTGCCGTTGGAGACGATACGGGGGTTGACGATGTGCACTTCGTCACGGAAAAGCCGCACGTCAGCCTCGCCGGCGGCCAGGACGTTCTTGACCCAGTCGGTCTTGCCGTGCCCCAGCACGATCGCCAGCTCGGTGCCCTTGCGGTAGGCGGTCACCACCGTCTCGTAGGGCTGGCCGGAGGTACGGCCCCGGTGGGTGATGACCGAAAGCCCTGGCAGACGGCCCGCAAGCGGCTTGATCACGGGATTCATGTACTTGATCTGGATCCGGTCCAGCCACGGCGGGAACATCCTGGGCAAGTCGGACATGACGACTCCATTTCGATTTGGCCTGCTCTGGGACAATGGTCAGCGTGAATGTATCGCCACCGCTGATGGCCCGCATCGACCTGCGCGGCGCGGAGCTGTCCGCCGCCCGGTTGCGGGCCGCGCTGCCGCGCGGTGGGGTCGACGTGGACGCGGTGGTTCCGAGGGTGCGCCCGATCGTGGACGCGGTCGCCGGACGCGGTGCAGATGCCGCCCTCGAGTACGGCGAAGAATTCGACGGAGTGCGACCGGCCGCCGTCCGGGTGCCTACTGAAAAGCTCGACGGCGCGCTGGCCGACCTCGACCCCAGCGTGCGGGCTGCGCTCGAGGTGGCCATCGAGCGCGCCCGCGCCGTGCACGCCGATCAGCGCCGCACCGACACCACGACGGTGCTCGGGCCCGGCGCCATGGTCACCGAACGCTGGGTGCCGGTCGAGCGGGTCGGCCTCTATGTGCCCGGCGGCAACGCCGTCTACCCGTCGAGCGTGGTGATGAACGTGGTGCCGGCGCAGATCGCCGGGGTGGACTCCCTGGTGATCGCCAGCCCGCCGCAGGCACAATACGGGGGGCTGCCGGATCCGACGATCCTGGCCGCCGCGCGCCTGCTGGGCGTCGTCGAGGTGTGGGCCGTCGGTGGCGCGCAGGCGGTGGCCCTGCTCGCCTACGGCGGCACCGACACCGACGGGGCCGAGCTGGCACCCGTCGACTTGATCACCGGCCCGGGCAACATCTACGTCACCGCCGCCAAGCGGATCTGCCGCTCGCAGGTCGGCATCGACGCCGAGGCCGGGCCCACCGAGATCGCTATCCTGGCCGATCACACCGCCGATCCCGCCCATGTGGCCGCCGACCTGATCAGCCAGGCCGAGCACGACGAGATGGCCGCCAGCGTGCTCGTCACCGCCAGCGTCGAGCTCGCAGACGCCACCGACCGCGAACTCGCGGCTCAGCTGGAGACCACCGTGCACCGCAAGCGAGTGACCGCGGCGCTGACCGGGCGGCAGTCGGCGATCGTGCTCGTCGACGACCTCGACGCCGGTATTGCAACCGTCAACGCATACGCCGCCGAACATCTGGAGATCCAGACCGTCGACGCATCCGACGTGGCGGCCCGGATCCGTTCGGCCGGTGCGATTTTCGTCGGGCCGTATTCGCCGGTCAGCCTCGGCGACTACTGCGCGGGATCCAACCACGTGCTGCCCACCGCGGGCTGCGCCCGGCATTCCAGCGGGTTGTCGGTGCAGACGTTCCTTCGCGGCATCCACGTCGTCGACTACACCGAGGCGGCGCTCAAAGACGTCTCCGGCTACGTCATCACGTTGGCACAGGCCGAGAATCTGCCCGCGCATGGCGAGGCGGTGCGGCGGAGGTTCGAAAGGTGACGCCGGGGAACCGCGTCACGCTTGCCGATCTGCCGCTGCGCGAGGACCTGCGCGGCAAATCACCCTACGGCGCACCGCAACTGGACGTTCCGGTGCGGCTGAACACCAACGAAAACCCGCACCCCCCAACTCCGGCACTCGTTGAGGACGTTGCGGCCTCCGTCCGAGCAGTCGCACCGGAGTTACACCGGTATCCCGATCGCGACGCCGTGGCGTTGCGCACCGACCTCGCCGCGTACTTGACGGCGCAGACCGGCGTCTCGGTCAACGTCGAAAATCTCTGGGCCGCGAACGGTTCGAATGAGATCCTGCAGCAGCTGCTGCAGGCCTTCGGCGGTCCGGGTCGTTGCGCGATCGGATTCATACCGTCGTATTCGATGCACCCGATCATCGCCGGTGGCACCCAGACCGAATGGCTGGTGGCCGACCGCGGCGACGACTTCAGCCTCGACATCGATGTGGCCGTCGACGCTATCAAGGAGCGCAACCCCGACGTGGTGTTTGTCGCCAGCCCGAACAACCCCTCGGGACAAAGTGTTTCACTCGGTGACCTACGCCGGATGCTCGACGCGATGGCATCCGGCATCCTGATTCTCGACGAGGCCTACGGCGAATTCTCGTCGCAGCCCAGCGCGATCGCCCTCATCGACGAATACCCGACCAAACTCGTCGTCACCCGGACCATGAGCAAGGCGTTCGCCTTCGCCGGCGGCCGGCTCGGATACCTGATTGCCACGCCGGCCGTGATCGACGCGATGCTGCTGGTGCGGTTGCCGTATCACCTGTCGTCGGTGACCCAGGCCGCTGCCCGAGCCGCGCTGCGCCACGCCGACGACACCCTGGGCAGCGTCGCGAAGCTGATCGCCGAGCGGGAGCGCGTCACAGAAGCCTTGACCGGCATGGGGTTTCGGGTGATCGGAAGCGACGCCAACTTCGTGCTGTTCGGTGAATTCGCCGATGCGCCCGCGACCTGGCAGCGCTACCTGGATGCGGGCATCCTGATTCGCGACGTCGGCATCCCCGGATACCTGCGGGCCACCACCGGGCTCGCGGAGGAGAACGACGCGCTGCTGGCCGCCAGCGCCCGCCTCGCCGCCACCGAGCTCGCCCAGCCCCTAGGAGCATCATGACCGACATGTTGACCGGCACCCGCCGCGCGAAAGTCGAACGCAAGACCAAGGAATCCGACATCGTCGTCGAATTGGACCTCGACGGCACCGGCATCGTCGACGTCGACACAGGGGTGCCGTTCTACGATCACATGCTCACCTCGCTGGGCAGCCACGCCAGCTTCGACCTGACCGTGCGGGCCAAGGGCGACGTCGACATCGAGGCGCACCACACCGTGGAGGACACCGCCATCGTGCTGGGCCAGGCGCTGGCGAAGGCGCTCGGCGACAAGAAGGGCATCCGCCGGTTTGGCGATGCCTGGATTCCGATGGACGAAACCCTCGCCCACGCCGCCGTCGACGTCTCGGGCCGGCCGTACTGTGTGCACACCGGCGAGCCGGAACACCTGCTGCACACCACCATTGCGGGCAGCGAGGTCCCCTACCACACCGTGATCAACCGCCACGTGTTCGAGTCGCTGGCCATGAACGCCCGCATCGCGCTGCATGTGCGGACGCTCTATGGGCGCGACCCGCACCACATCACCGAGGCGCAGTACAAGGCGGTAGCCCGTGCGTTGCGCCAGGCGGTCGAGTTCGATCCGCGGGTGAGTGGCGTGCCGTCCACCAAAGGCACACTGTGACAAAGACGGTCGTTGTGCTGGACTACGGTTCGGGCAACTTGCGGTCCGCGCAGCGGGCCCTGCAGCGCGTCGGCGCCGAGGTCGAGGTGACCGCCGACCCGGGCGCGGCGTTGTCGGCCGACGGCCTGGTGGTGCCGGGCGTCGGCGCGTTCGAGGCGTGCATGACCGGGCTGAGGAAGATCGGCGGTGAGAAGCTCATCGCCGACCGGGTCGCGGCCGGCCGCCCGGTACTCGGGGTGTGTGTCGGCATGCAGATCCTGTTCGCCCGCGGCGTGGAGTTCGGCGTGGAAACCGAGGGGTGCGGCCAGTGGCCGGGCGCGGTGGTTCGGCTGGACGCCCCGGTGATCCCGCACATGGGCTGGAACGTCGTCGACGCCGCGGCGGGCAGCTCGCTGTTCAAGGGCCTGGACGCCAACACCCGCTTCTACTTCGTGCACTCGTACGCCGCGCAGCAGTGGGAGGGCGGCAGCGACGCATTGCTGACCTGGGCCACCCATCACGTGCCGTTCCTGGCCGCGGTCGAGGATGGCCCGCTGTCGGCCACCCAGTTTCACCCCGAGAAGAGTGGCGACGCCGGTGCCGCGCTTTTGGGCAATTGGATTGAAGGGCTCTAGGTTGAGCGGCGTGTCATTGATACTTCTTCCCGCCGTGGACGTCGTCGAGGGCCGCGCCGTGCGCCTGGTACAGGGCCAGGCCGGAAGCGAAACCGAGTACGGCTCGGCGCTGGAGGCCGCGATGGGCTGGCAGCGCGACGGGGCGGAATGGATCCACCTGGTCGACCTGGACGCCGCGTTCGGTCGCGGATCCAACCGCGAACTGCTCGCCGAGGTGGTCGGCAAGCTCGACGTCGCGGTCGAATTGTCCGGCGGTATCCGCGACGACGAGTCGTTGAAGGCCGCGCTGGCCACCGGCTGCGCCCGGGTGAATCTCGGCACGGCGGCGCTGGAGAACCCGCAATGGTGCGCCCGCGTGATCGCCGAACACGGCGACAAGGTTGCCGTCGGGCTGGACGTGCGCATCGTCGACGGCGAACACCGGCTGCGCGGGCGCGGCTGGGAAACCGACGGTGGTGACCTGTGGCAGGTGCTGGAACGCCTTGACAGCGAGGGCTGTTCACGTTTCGTCGTCACCGATGTCACCAAGGACGGCACATTGAACGGACCCAACCTCGAGCTACTGGTCGCCGTCGCCGAACGCACCGACGCCCCGGTGATCGCATCCGGCGGAGTGTCCAGCCTCGACGATCTGCGGGCCATCGCCACCCTCACCAACAGCGGTGTCGAAGGCGCGATCGTCGGAAAGGCGTTGTACGCCGGGCGATTCACGCTGCCGCAGGCGCTCGCCGCGGTAGGGCAGTAGGACGCGATGGCGCTGGACGAGGCGGACCTCGAGGCTCTGGTCTCCCAGGCCGCGGTCATCCTCGACGCGGCGGCCAAGCCGTTCATCGCCGGCCACCGCGCGCAATCGGCGGTGCGCAAGAAGGGCAACGACTTCGCCACCGAGGTCGACCTGGCCATCGAACGCCAGGTCGTCGAGGCGCTGGTGTCGGCGACCGGGATCGACGTGCACGGCGAGGAATTCGGTGGAGCCGACATCGATTCGCCGCTCGTCTGGGTGCTCGACCCCATCGACGGCACCTTCAACTACGCGGCCGGGTCGCCGATGGCCGCGATTCTGCTGGGCCTGCTGCGTGACGGCGAACCGGTGGCCGGGCTGACCTGGCTGCCGTTCACCGACCAGCGCTATACCGCCATTGTCGGGAAGCCGCTGTACGCCAACGGGATTGCGCAGCCGCCGCTGCAGAGCGCCGAGTTGGCCGACTCCATCGTCGGAATCGGCACCTTCAACGTCGACTCGCGCGGGCGCTTCCCCGGTCGCTACCGGCTCGCGACGCTCGAGCACCTGAGCCGGAGATGCTCGCGGGTGCGGATGCACGGCGCCACCGGCATAGACCTGGTCTACACCGCGGCGGGGATTCTCGGCGGCGCAATCAGTTTCGGCCACCACATCTGGGACCACGCCGCCGGTGTGGCGCTGGTGCGCGCGGCGGGCGGTATCGTCACCGACCTGGCCGGCAACGACTGGACGGTTACGTCGCGCTCCGCGCTGGCCGGTCTGCCCGATGTGCACGGCCAGATCCTCGACATCGTGCGTTCGGTCGGCGACCCCGGAGGACTACTGATGGGTGTCGCGGTCCGCATCATCCCGTGCCTCGACGTCGACGACGGCAGGGTCGTCAAGGGCGTCAACTTCGAAAACCTCCGCGACGCCGGCGATCCCGTCGAACTCGCCGCCGCCTATGATGCCGAAGGTGCCGACGAGCTGACGTTCCTGGACGTGACGGCGTCGTCGTCGGGCCGGGTCACCATGCTCGAGGTGGTGCGCCGAACCGCCGAGCAGGTGTTCATCCCGCTCACCGTCGGCGGCGGGGTGCGCTCGGTGGCCGACGTGGACGTGCTGCTGCGCGCCGGTGCGGACAAGGTCGCCGTCAACACCGCCGCCATCGCCCGCCCGGAGCTGCTGGCCGAGCTGGCCCGCCAGTTCGGTTCGCAGTGCATCGTGCTCTCCGTCGATGCCCGGACGGTCCCGCAGGGCGCCGAGCCGACGCAGTCGGGCTGGGAGGTCACCACCCACGGCGGCCGTCGCGGCACCGGCATCGACGCCATCGAATGGGCGACCCGTGGTGCGGAACTGGGCGTCGGCGAGATCCTGCTCAACTCGATGGACTACGACGGCACCAAGGCCGGATTCGACCTGCCGATGCTGCGGGCGGTGCGCGGTGCGGTTTCCGTCCCGGTGATCGCCAGCGGTGGCGCCGGCGCCCCGGAACATTTCGCGCCCGCCGTTGTTGCAGGTGCCGACGCCGTGCTGGCCGCCAGCGTGTTCCACTTTCGGGAGCTGACCATCGGCCAGGTGAAGGCGGCGATGGCGGCAGAAGGGATCACCGTCCGATGACGCTGAACGCGAGCATCGCGTCGCGGCTCAAGCGCGACGCCAACGGGCTGTTCACCGCGGTCGCGCAGGAACGCGGCACCGGTGCGGTGCTGATGGTGGCGTGGATGGACGACATCGCGCTGGCCCGCACGCTGGAAACGCGCAAGGCGACGTACTACTCACGCTCCCGCGGGGAGCACTGGGTCAAGGGCGAGACGTCCGGTCACACCCAGTACGTGCACTCGGTGCGGCTGGACTGCGACGGCGACACGGTGCTGCTGGAGGTGGACCAGGTCGGCGGCGCCTGCCACACCGGCGACCACACCTGCTTCGACGCCGACCTGCTGCTCGGCCCCGAGGGATAACGGATGAAGAGGGTCGTGGCGGTCGCCGCTCTGTGGGTGGCCGCGTTGTCGGCGCGACGTCACCTGACGATGCGGAACGCATTGAAATCAGTGTCTGCAGACCTTCGCAGCCCCTTCCTGCCGTTCTATACGCCCCTGGTCAACGCACAGACGCTGCCCTTGCTTCGGGCGGCGTACAGGCTGAGGATGAGGCCAGGGCCAGGTGTCCGGGTGACGGAGCGCCATCTGCTCGGCGAGCCAGCCGTTCGCGTGCTTGTCGCAACTTCTTCCGAAGGCGAGGTGTCCCGTCCGGCGTTGCTCTGGATCCACAGCGGAGGGTTTATCATGGGCTCTCCGCAGTTTGAGCTCCCGATAATCGGCGGTCTCGCACGGGAACTCGGTGCGGTCGTGGTCTCGCCGGACTACCGGCTGGCCCCCGAGCATCCGTTCCCCGCCGCGCTCGACGACTGCATGGCGACCCTGGAGTGGATGCGCGCGCACGCCGACGAATTGGGGATCGACCCCGACCGCATCGCCGTGGGCGGCGCGAGCGGCGGTGGCGGGCTGTCAGTCGCCGTCGCGCAGCGCAGCCGGGATGCAGGAATCCCGTTGCGTGCGCAGGCGCTCCTCTACCCGATGCTCGACGACCGCACCGCGCTGCGCGCGGATCATGCGGGCCGCGGCCAGTTCGTGGTGACGCCGTCGGCTAACCGGTTCGCGTGGACGGCGTACCTGGGACGGGAGCCGCACATGTCGGACGCGCCCGAGTACGCGGCGCCGGCGCGGCGCACCGATCTAACCGGTCTACCGCCGGCATGGGTCGGGGTCGGCGAGCTAGACCTGTTCCACGACGAGGATGTCGCCTACGCCGATCAGCTCAGGGCCTGCGGTGTGCCGTGCGAACTCGTCACAGTCCCCGGGATGTATCACGGGGCGGACGGCATCGCGCTAAGAGCGCCGGCAATGCGGGAGTTCCGGCGCGGCATGGTGGATCACTTCCGGGCGCACCTGTAGCGCATCGGGTGCGCCGACACTGCCGCAGCACCGAGTTCTGCGTCAGGGCTGTGATTTTGGCGCAACGACCCTGGTGCAGATTTCGACGCAACAGGCTCCGCGGCTAAGCGCTCTGCCGCTGCCGCAGCACCTCCAGCGCCTTGTCGGCGTGCGTGTCCATGCTGAACTCGCTGGCGATCACCTCGAGGACGGTGCGGTCGATGTCGATCACGAACGTGGTCCGCTTGACCGGCATGAGCTTTCCCAGCAGTCCGCGCTTGACGCCGAACTGGGTTGCGACGGTGCCGTCGGCGTCGGACAGCAACGGATAGTCGAAGCGCTGGATGTCGGCGAACTTCGCCTGCTTCTCAACAGGATCGGCGCTGATACCGACGAGGCTCGCGCCGACGGCGGCGAACTCCGAAGACAGGTCCTGGAAGTGGCAGGCCTCCTTGGTACAACCAGGTGTCATCGCCGCGGGGTAGAAGAACAGCACGATCGGTCCGCCGGCGAGCAAATCCGTGAGGCTGCGCATCGAGCCCGTTTGGTCCGGCAGTTCGAACTCGGCAACCCGGTCACCACGTTTCATGGGTGTCACGCTACGCCAGCGCTCCGGTACCGGTCTGGAAGGATTGAACCGTGCAAACGACCGCCAACCTCGCAGTCACGACGTCTCGCGAGGACTTCCGGGCGCTGGCCGCCGAGCACCGGGTGGTTCCGGTGACCCGCAAGGTGCTGGCCGACAGCGAGACCCCGCTGTCGGCCTACCGCAAGCTGGCCGCCAACCGGCCCGGGACGTTCCTGCTGGAATCGGCCGAGAACGGCCGGTCGTGGTCGCGGTGGTCGTTCATCGGCGCGGGTGCCCCGTCGGCGCTGACCGTGCGCGACGGCGAGGCGGTGTGGCTGGGCGTGACGCCGCAGGACGCCCCGAGCGGCGGCGACCCGCTGCAGGCGTTGCGCGCGACGCTGCGGCTGCTGGAGACCGCTGCGCTGCCCGGCCTGCCGCCGCTGTCGTCCGGGCTGATCGGATTCTTCGCCTATGACCTGGCGCGGCGGCTGGAACGGCTGCCCGAACTGGCCGTCGACGACCTGGGGCTGCCGGACATGCTGCTGCTGCTGGCCACCGACATCGCCGCCGTCGACCACCACGAGGGCACCATCACGCTGATCGCCAATGCGGTGAACTGGAACGGCACCGACGAACGGGTGGACTGGGCCTACGACGACGCGGTCAAGCGGCTCGACGTGATGACCGCGGCCCTGGGCGAGCATCTGCCGTCTTCGGTGGCGACCTTCAGCCGGCCCGAGCCGCTGCACCGCGCGCAGCGCACCGTCGAGGAGTACGGCGCGATCGTCGAGCGGCTGGTCGGCGAGATCGAGGCGGGCGAGGCCTTTCAGGTGGTGCCGTCGCAGCGGTTCGAAATGGACACCGACGCCGACCCGATCGACGTCTACCGGATGCTGCGGGTGTCGAATCCCAGCCCATACATGTACCTGCTGAATGTGCCCAATGAGGCTGGCGGACTGGACTTTTCGATAGTGGGATCGAGCCCCGAGGCGCTGGTGACGGTCAAGGACGGCCGGGCGACGACGCATCCCATCGCCGGGACGCGGTGGCGCGGGCAGACCGAGGAAGAGGACGTGCTGCTCGAAAAGGAGCTGCTCTCCGACGAGAAGGAACGCGCCGAGCACCTGATGCTGGTCGACCTGGGCCGCAACGACCTGGGCCGGGTATGCGTGCCCGGCACGGTGCGCGTCGAGGACTACAGCCACATCGAGCGCTACAGCCACGTCATGCACCTGGTCTCGACGGTGACCGGAGAACTCGCCGAGGGCAAGACGGCTTTGGATGCGGTGACGGCGTGCTTCCCGGCGGGCACGCTGTCGGGCGCCCCCAAGGTGCGGGCGATGGAGCTGATCGAGGAGGTCGAGACGACCCGCCGCGGTCTGTACGGCGGCGTGCTGGGCTACCTCGATTTCGCCGGCAACGCCGACTTCGCGATCGCCATCCGCACCGCGCTGATGCGCGACGGCACCGCCTACGTGCAGGCCGGCGGGGGAGTCGTGGCCGATTCCAACGGACCCTACGAGTACACCGAGGCGGCGAACAAGGCCCGCGCGGTGCTGAACGCGATCGCCGCGGCGGAAACGTTGATGCAGCCATGATCCGGATCGGCCAGTTGCTGCTGGTGCTTGCGGCGCTGGCGCTGTGGGTGGCGTCCCGGCTGGCGTGGGTCGAGGTGCGGTCGTTCGACGGGCTGGGCCAGCCGAAGACCGCGACGCTGTCCGGCGCGGCGTGGTCGACGGCGCTGGTGCCGTTGGCGCTGTTGGTGCTCGCCGCGGCCGTCGCCGCGCTGGCCGTGCGGGGCTGGCCGCTGCGGCTGCTGGCGGTGCTGGTCGCGGTGGCCAGCGCGGGGATGGCGTACCTGGCGATCGGCCTGTGGGTGATTCGCGATGTCGCGGTCCGTGCGGCGGAACTGGCGCAGGTCCCGGTGGCGTCGCTGGTCGGCTCCCAGCGGTACTACTGGGGTGCGGCGATCACCTTGGTGGCCGCGGTGTGCGCGCTCGTCGGCGCGGTGCTGCTGATGCGCTCGGCGCCGAGGGCACGTTCCGGCGCGCCAAAGTACCTGGCGCCCGCGGCTCGGCGGGAGGCGGCGCAACGCGACGAAGCCGCCTCCGCGATGTCTGAGCGAATGATCTGGGACGCCCTCGACGAGGGCCGCGACCCGACCAAACCGGACACCGAGGGTCGGTGACGGATGGTGCTCACGTGGCGACTACCCTTCGATGAAGGGCATCCGGGATCGATCGAAGACACGTGGAAAGGGAATCGACGGCATATGAGTTCGGCGACCGTGCTCGACTCCATCATCGAAGGAGTCCGCGCCGACGTAGCCGCCCGTGAGGCCGTCGTCAGCCTGGCCGACGTCAAAGCCGCGGCCAAGGCGGCTCCACCACCGCTGGACGTGATGGCGGCGTTGCGGGAACCCGGCATCGGTGTGATCGCGGAGGTGAAGCGGGCGAGCCCGTCGCGCGGCGAGTTGGCGTCGATCTCCGATCCGGCGAAGCTGGCGCGCGCCTACGAAGAGGGCGGTGCACGGATCATCAGCGTGCTCACCGAACAACGGCGGTTCAACGGCTCGCTCGACGACCTGGATGCGGTGCGCGCCGCCGTGGCGATCCCGGTGTTACGCAAGGACTTTATTATCTGGCCGTATCAGATCCATGAGGCCCGCGCGCACGGCGCCGACATGCTGCTGTTGATCGTGGCCGCACTCGAGCAGTCCGTTCTGGTGTCGATGCTGGACCGCACGGAATCGCTGGGGATGACCGCGCTGGTCGAGGTGCACACCGAATCCGAGGCCGATCGCGCGCTGCAGGCCGGTGCGAAGGTGATCGGTGTGAACGCACGCGACCTGAAGACGCTCAAGGTGGATCGGGATTGCTTCGCGCGCATCGCTCCCGGGCTGCCGAGCAATGTCATCCGGATTGCCGAGTCCGGCGTCCGTGGCACGAACGATCTGCTGGCCTACGCGGGTGCGGGTGCGGATGCCGTGCTCGTCGGGGAGGGTCTGGTCACCAGCGGTGACCCGCGCAGCGCCGTCGCCGATTTGGTCACCGCAGGTACGCATCCGTCCTGCCCGAAACCCGCGCGCTGAAAAGTGGGCGATCTCGCCGGGCCGGAGCTGCCGCGTTCCAGCGCGGCCGTCGCCGAACCCACCGTGCACGATCCCGATGCGAGGGGTCATTTCGGGGCGTACGGGGGGCGATTCGTTCCCGAAGCGCTGATGGCCGTCATCGAGGAGGTCACGGCCGCCTATGAAAAGGCGCGTGGCGACCAGGCGTTCCTCGACGAACTCGACCGGCTGCAGCGGCATTACAGCGGCCGCCCGTCGCCGCTATATGAGGCCAGTCGGCTCAGCGAGCACGCCGGCGGTGTGCGGATCTTCCTAAAGCGAGAAGACCTCAACCACACCGGATCTCACAAGATAAACAACGTGTTGGGTCAGGCACTGCTGGCCCGGCAGATGGGCAAGGCGCGGGTGATCGCCGAGACCGGCGCCGGACAGCACGGGGTCGCCACCGCGACCGCATGCGCGCTTTTGGGGCTGGAATGCGTGGTCTACATGGGTGCCGTCGACACCGCCCGCCAGGCGTTGAACGTGGCGCGGATGCGGTTGCTCGGCGCGGAAGTGGTGTCGGTCGAGGCGGGTTCGAAGACGCTGAAGGACGCCATCAACGAGGCGTTCCGTGACTGGGTCACCAACGCCGACAACACCTATTACTGCTTCGGCACAGCGGCCGGCCCGCATCCGTTTCCGACGATGGTCCGCGATTTTCAGCGCGTCATCGGACTGGAGACCAGGGTGCAGATTGTCGACCAGGCGGGCCGGCTGCCCGACGCGGTGACCGCGTGCGTAGGCGGCGGGTCGAACGCGATCGGCATCTTCCACGCATTCATCGGCGATCCCGGTGTTCGGTTGGTCGGCTATGAGGCGGCCGGCGACGGCGTCGAAACCGGCAGGCACGCGGCGACCTTCACCGGCGGCTCGCCGGGCGCCTTCCAGGGCTCATTCTCCTACCTGCTGCAGGACGAGGATGGGCAGACCATCGAGTCGCATTCCATCTCAGCGGGTCTGGATTATCCGGGGGTGGGTCCCGAACACGCGTTCTTGAAGGACACGGGCCGCGCCGAATACCGACCGATCACCGATGCCGAGGCGATGGACGCGTTCGCATTGCTGTGCAGGACGGAAGGCATCATCCCCGCCATCGAATCCGCACACGCGGTCGCCGGCGCCGTGAAGCTCGGTCCGGAACTGGGTTCCGGGGCGATTATCGTGGTCAACATGTCGGGTCGCGGCGACAAGGACGTGGAGACGGCCGCGAAATGGTTCGGTCTACTGGACGCCAAGGGTGCGTCATGAGTCGACTCTCGAGCTTGTTTGAGGCGTGCCGAAGCGAGGGCCGGTCGGCGCTGATCGGTTACCTGCCCACCGGTTTTCCCGATGTGCCGACATCGATCTCGGCGATGACGGCCCTGATCGAATCCGGTTGCGATCTGGTGGAAGTCGGTGTGCCGTACTCCGATCCCGGTATGGATGGCCCGACCATTGCAGCGGCGACCGAGGCGGCGCTGCACGGCGGGGTTCGCGTGCGTGACACCCTGGCCGCTGTCGAGGCGATCAGCGATGCCGGCGGCCGGGCAGTCGTCATGACGTACTGGAACCCGGTATTGCGATGGGGTGTCGATGCATTCGCGCGGGACCTGGCCGCCGCCGGCGGACTCGGCCTGATCACGCCCGACCTGATTCCCGACGAGGCCGAGGAATGGCTGGCCGTCTCGGATGCCCACGACCTCGACCGGATCTTTCTGGTGGCGCCGTCGTCAACCCCGGAGCGGCTGGCCGCGACCATCAGAGCCTCACGCGGATTCGTCTACGCCGCATCGACAATGGGCGTGACCGGTGCCCGTGATGCGGTGTCGGTGGCCGCGCCCGAACTTGTTCGCCGGGTCAAGGCGGTGTCGGACATTCCCGTCGGTGTCGGGCTCGGGGTGCGTTCGCGCGAGCAGGCGGCCCAGATCGGGGCGTACGCCGACGGTGTCATCGTGGGTTCGGCCCTGGTCTCCGCGCTGAGCGACGGCCTACCCGCCCTGAGGACGCTGACCGAGGAACTGGCCGACGGTGTGCGGCAGAGGATTTCAGCGTGACGACGACAGTTCTGGCCCACATTCCCAGTCCTTCTCAGGGGGTTTGGTATCTCGGTCCGTTCCCGATCCGCGCCTACGCGCTGTTCATCCTCGTCGGCGTTGTGGTGGCGCTGATCATCGGCGACCGCCGTTGGGAAGCCAGGGGTGGCGAACGTGGCGTCATCTACGACATCGCGTTGTGGGCGGTGCCGTTCGGCCTGATCGGCGGGCGGCTCTACCACGTCATCACCGATTGGCCAACGTACTTCGGGGACGGCGGCGCCGGGCTCATTGGCGTGGTGCGGATCTGGGACGGCGGCCTGGGCATTTGGGGGGCGGTCGCGCTCGGCGGCGTCGGCGCGTGGATAGGTTGTCGCCGCCACGGCATTCCCCTGCCCGCCTTTGGCGACGCGATCGCACCGGGCATCGTGTTGGCGCAGGCCATCGGCCGGCTTGGCAATTACTTCAACCAAGAACTGTATGGCCGGCCGACGACGCTGCCCTGGGGCCTGGAAATCTACGAGCGCCGAAACGCAAGCGGTGCGCTCGGTCCGGGTGTGACCAATGGCGTGTCGACGGGCGAGTTGGATTCGATTGTCCACCCCACGTTCCTCTACGAATTACTGTGGAATCTTCTGGTTTTCGCGGCGCTGATCTACATCGACCGGCGGTTCAAGATCGGTCACGGTCGACTATTCGCGATGTATGTGGCGGGTTACTGCTTCGGCCGCTTCTGGATCGAGCTGATGCGCGTCGATCCCGCGAGAGATTTTGACGGGATCCGGATCAATTCGTTCACATCGACGTTCGTCTTCATCGGCGCGGTGGTGTACATCCTGGTCGCGCCCAAGGGACGCGAGGATCCGGCGACGCTTCGCGGCAAGCCCCGGGAGGCTGAAGAGGAGGAAGACACCTCCGTCGAGGAGTTTGTAAAGGAGTTGACGGCGGTGGCGGCGACGACCGGCGTGGTGGCGGCCGCCAAGGTCGCCGGCGACGAGGAAGACCAAGACGCCAGGGCGGTCGGCGATGAGACCGACGCTGCGTCAGAGGCGGCCGCCGAAGCCGAAGCCTCGGAACCCGAACCTGTGGAGCCTGAGGCTATGGAGCCCGATGTCGCGGAGCCCGATGCGGTGGAGATGGCAGACGACGAGGCCGCGGAACCAGTCGCCGAGGCGTCCGCTGAAGCCGAAGCGCTTGCCGAGGAAGTCTCCGAAGCTCCGTCCGAGGACATCGTCGAAGCCCAGGAGTTCGCCGCCGCGCGTGAGGAAGCCGAAGCCGCCGAAGCCGAAGCCGAGGTGGGCGCAACGGAAGCCGAGATAGCGGCGGTCGAGGCTGAGCCTGCGGACGAACCCGAACCTGTGGAGCCCGAGGCTATGGAGCCCGAGTGGAGCCCGATGCCGCGGAGCCCGAGGCCGGGGAGGTGGCGGGCGACGAGGCCGCAGAACCAGTCGCCGAGGCGGCCGCCGAGGCCGAAGCGCTTGCCGAGGAAGTCGCTGAAGCTCCGTCCGAGGACATCGTCGCGGCCGAGGAGTTCGCCGCCGCGGGTGAGGAAGCCGAGGCTGTCGAGGCCGAAGCCGAAGCCGAGGTGGGCGCAACGGAAGCCGAGATAGCGGCGGTCGAGGCTGAGCCTGCGGATGTATCCGAGTCAGTGGAGCCCGACGCTATGGAGCCCGATGTCGCGGAGCCCGAGGCCGTGGAGGTGGCAGGCGACGAGGCCGCACACCCGGTCGCCGAGGCGGCCGCCGAGGCCGAGGCGCTTGCCGAAGAAATAGCCGAAGCTCCGTCCGAGGACATCGTCGAAGCCCAGGAGTTCGTCGCCGCACGGGAGGAAGCCGAAGCCGCCGAAGCCGAAGCGGAAGCTGGCGAGCCGGAAGCTGCCGAATCCGTCGAACCGGAAGCTGTCGAGCCTGAGCCGGAGGTTGCCGACGAAGCCGAGGAGTCCGAGGTGGAGGCCGATGCTGTCGTGCCTCAGCCGGAGGTTGCCGAAGCAGCCGAGGGTTTGGGTGCGGTTGAAGGCGAAGAGGCCGTTGAGGCCCAAGAGGCGGCGGCTGAGGTTCATCAGGCGGCAGTAGCGGGGGTTCAGGAGGCGGAGGCGGTGGCTGCTGAAGTTGCCGCCGAGGAACCGCAAGTTGTCGCGTCCGAGCCGGAAGTTGCCGACGAGGCCGAGGAGTCCGAGGTGGAGGCCGATGCTGTCGTGCCTCAGCCGGAGGTTGCCGAAGCAGCCGAGGGTTTGGGTGCGGTTGAAGGCGAAGAGGCCGTTGAGGCCCAGGAGGCGGCGGCTGAGGTTCATCAGGCGGCAGTAGCGGGGGTTCAGGAGGCGGAGGCGGTGGCTGCTGAAGTTGCCGCCGAGGAACCGCAAGTTGTCGCGTCCGAGCCGGAGGTTGCCGACGAAGCCGACGAACCTGAGGCGGAGACGGTTGCTACCGAGGTGGCTTCTGGAGCACCCGATTCCGACGACGCGGAGACCGACGACGCCGAGGCCAAAGAACCCCACGCGGCGGATGAGTCTGGCAGTCGCCTCCGTCGTTGGTGGCGCGGTCGCCGGGGTCGCTGACAGCACCTCGCCTCACTCATCCACAGAGCGACTTCTGTCCACAGGCGGGGTTTTCTCCCTGGCGGCTGGTCGGCGTCGGTGCAGCCTGGCAGATGATAACAGATGTCGGCGACCGCGACCAGGGCTTTGAGTTTGCCGCGGCGTTTGACGATGCGTCTTAGCGCGCCGAGAGGTGTCGGTTTTGGCGGCCGCTGTCGGCGGCCTCGCCGGTGCGCCCTTGAGGTACGTCACGGGACCGGACTGGACGGTGCGTGGGCACAGTTTCGCCCACGACACCAGGTGCGCGGCGGTCGGGAATTGGGTCATGTCCAGGCCGATCTCGGCGAGGATGATCTGCGCCCCGGTCCGGCCGATGCCGGGGATTTCGGCGAGGCGTTCCACCGCGCTCGGCCGGGTGGGGGCCACTGCGGCTTCGTCGGTCACGCTCCCGCCGCCTGCGTCGTCCGGATCGTCCTGCTCCAGCAGGTGGTCGATCCGGGCGGTGAGGGTGCCGATCTGCGCCGACAATGTGTCGATCTGATCGAGCAGCATCCGGGCCAGTTCGGCATGGTGGTCGTCGAAGCGGCCGTCGAGCGCCTTGATCAGTGCTGATCGCTTGGTCTTCATCCGACCCCGCGCCAGGTCGGCGAGGCGCCGCGGATCACGCTGGCCAGCGATCAGCGCCTCGATCATGTCCCGCGCCGACAGCGTGTCCAGCGTGGACGCCACCGACGACAGCTTGATGAGCGCGTCTTCGAGCAGCTTCTCCAGCCGCTGCCAGTACCGGGAGCGTTCCCGGGTGAGATCGACCCGCAGCCGGGTATAGTCGCGCAGCTGCCGGATCGGCGCCGGCGGCACAAACGAGGGCCGCAGCAGCCCCTTCTCGGTGAGCTTGGCCAGCCACACCGCGTCGAGCTTGTCGGTTTTGGGCCGACCGGGCACATTCTCCACGTCGCGGGCGTTGACCAGCTGCACGTCGAGCCCGGCCGCCTCGAGCAGGTAGTACCAGATCCGCCAGTAATCCGACGTGGACTCCACGGTGACCTTCTCGACCCCCAGCTCCATCAATTGATCGGCCAGGTCGCTGACCGCGCCGGTGGTGGCCTCCACGTCCCACACCTTGCTGACCCGTCGGCGCTCCCGCGGGGCCCGCACGCACACCACGCCGGATGCCTTGGCCACGTCGACGGCGCACACCCGCTCCATCACCAGCTCGTGATCGGCGTCGGGAATCTCTTCCGGCACCGGTCTGTGATTCGGTTTCGATCTCAATTCGCCTGTCCTCCAAACACATCCATACTTCACAGGGCGGGCCGCCTGGGGGTCTCGGTCAAGGGAACCGAAAGTCTGACCGGCGTGCTCGAAGCAACAGTGCGTGACCCTTCCAGGTCGGGCCCCGGCGCCAGGCTCACGTGCGGGCTTCAATACCCAAGGAAACATCGGCGTCGGCCGGGCGACCCGACTCCCATTTTCACGCCTGCGAGGCGTCACCGTGAGGGATAGGGGGCTCATGCCAAGATGCGCGCGAAGGCGGATTCGTTGCCTCATGTGAGCGTGCGCGCTTGGGAACTTGGGCTTTGCTGGTGGGCCCGGCTTTGCTGGTGGTCATTGTGAGGAGCTGAGCGGTCAGGGCTTGGATCTGGCGCTGGGTGGCGGCGGGATTGATCAGGGAGTAGGTCCGGGTCAGCGCCACTATGCGCTCCACGGTCATGGTTGGGTGATCGATCGCGCGATGGAACGGGGTGGCGGCGGTGTCGTGTTTCTTGGACACCTTGGCGCCGTCGCGGACCTTGGATATCTGTTTCTGCTGCGGGTAGAAGTAGTTGGTCAGTTTGGACTGCAGCTGCCAGATCTCGTTGAGTAACAACAGCTCTGCGGCGGTGTCGTAGCGGTGGTAGCCGACTACGGTGCGGACCACCGCCCAGTTCTTCTGCTCGACGTGGCAGCCGTCGTTCTTGTTGGCCGGCCGCGCCCGGGTGAAAGTGATTCGGTGCCTTTGGCACCATTGCAACAAGTGGACGTTGATGAATTCTGATCCGTTGTCAGAGTCCACGCCCAGGATCGGGAACGGCATCTTGTAGGCGATGTCATTGAGTGCGGCCAGGACGCATTTGCCGGTCTTGTCGGGCACTGAGCGGTTCTCGGTCCAGCCGGTGGCGATATCGGTGACCGTCAGCGTAAACGCATGGGGTCCAGCCGGGTTGCCGCCGTCGTGGCAGACCAGGTCGATCTCGACGAACCCGGGTCGCGCGTCGTCCCAGTCGGCCCAGGTGCGCACCGGGATCTGACTCTTGAGCAGCGATCCCGGCTTGGTGGTGCAGCGTCCCCTGAGCTGATGCTTGCGGCGTTCACCTGCCAGGCGGCGATCGATGGTGGCCGCCGACATCGACACCAACAGCGCCGCGGTGTCCTCGCCGATGACCAGCTCCCCAAAGTAGCGCAACACCGCCACCAGCTCGGCCAACATCGGCGCCAGCCTCTTGCCGGCCGGCATTCCCAGCACCGCCCAGCACACCGTCAACGCGGCAATGACATCCGGCCCGTACTTTGGTAGCCGCGGACTTCTCGGCGATACCAATTTGGGCTGCAACGCCGTGCTGAGCGCCTTGCGGGCATGGTTACGGTGCCAGCCCGTGGTGGCGCACAACTCATCGAGAATGATGCCCTTCATCCGTTTGTCCGCCACCGAGTAGCGGATCGCGATCGTCTCGGTCACTGCCCTGCGCTCGGCCAATGTCAACCCCATCAATTGGGCCTACTGAGGCCACAGCTGACCGATCAGGTAGGCGCGCCGCACGCGCGCATTCTGAGTGAGGCAACGAAGCACCATTTCGCGCGCATTTCCGACGAGTCAACGCGCCTGGTCGGAGTCGGTGCAGCCTGGCAGAATCAAACACATGTTCGAAGGCATGTCCGACGCGGCCTTGATAGACGCCATCGGTGTGGCGTCTCGGTCGGAGTCGGCGGCCATCGCAACTGCCGAACCCACCACGTACTATTCGAGACATGGCTGAAGAGAAGAAGACCGATCCTCGTGGACCCAACAAGGCAGAACCGCAAACCAAGGCCAAGCCCGCGCAGGGCGCGGTGCCCGGCTCAAATAAGAAGAAGTAGTTCCGCCCCTGCAATAGTTTGGCCGTAGCATACGGTGCTCGCCCCCGGGGCTTCGACGATGAGTGGATCACGGGCAACGGCTCCTTCTTGGAGTGTTCTTGGTGTATCCGCCACCCATCATCTGCTCAAGACCTTCTACGCCGGTCCCGGTGGCTGGACGGATCGACAACTGCCCGACGGCACGGTCATCTTCACCTCCCCCACCGGACATGCCTACACCACGGAACCCCACGGCGGCACGCTGTTTCCCGCGCTGGCGCAGTCCACCGGCGAGCTGACGATCCCGGTGCTCGACGAGCCCACCACCAACCGTGTTCTGATGATGCCGATCCGCAAGCAGACCCGCGAGCAAGACCGACGCGACCGCATCGCCCAGGAGCGACGCGAACGAACCGAACTCATCGCCGAAGAAGAACGACAACGCCAAGCCTGGCTCGCCGCCAACTACGATCCGCCACCCTTCTAGCGCGACTCCAGGATTCTGGCATGCTGAAAGTCATGACCGATCCGTCGCAGTTCGGCAGCGGTACAGAAGGTACGCCACCGCCACCTCCGGGTTATCCGCCGCCGTATCCACCGCCGCCGGGCCAGTACCCGCCCGTGTATACGGATCCGGCCGCGCCCTATGGTCGGCATCCGCTCACGGCTGAGCCGCTGTCCGACAAGTCCAAGGTGATCGCGGGCTTGCTGCAGTTGCTGGGATTGCTCGGCGTGGTCGGCATCGGGCGGATCTACCTCGGCTACACGGGGCTGGGCATCGCGCAGCTCATCGTCGGCCTCATCACCTGCGGTATCGGTGCGGTCATCTGGGGCATCATCGACGCCGTGCTGTTGCTCACCGACAAGGTCCGCGACCCGCAGGGCCGTCCTCTGCGCGATGGAACCTAGCGCCACCTTCAGCCGTCGCGGACGGCTTTACGGCGCACTCGGGACGGGCGCGCTGCTGGCAGGTGGGCTCGCCTACGTGGGATTCGCCGACCCGCACAGTCCGGATTTCCTGTTTCCGGCATGCCCGTTCAAGGCGTTGACGGGGTGGAACTGCCCGGCATGCGGGGGCCTACGGATGACCCATGACCTGCTACACGGCGACCTGGCCGCCGCGGCCGTGGACAACATCTTCCTTCTGGTCGGCGTGCCTGCGCTGCTGGCCTGGATTCTCGTGCGTTGGCGTCGCGGACAACAGATCATGCCCATGCCGGCAGTCGTCGTCATCGTCGTCGCCGCGATCGCCTGGACCGTGCTGCGCAATCTGCCTGGGTTCCCGCTGGTCCCGACCGTTCTCGAGGGGTAGCCGCGGCGCGTCGTTGATACACTCGACACTCGGGCCGGTGCAGTCCCGGACAAGATTTCCGGACTGCGGAGGTGTTTTCCAATGCTGTTTTCGGCATTGCCCGATGCCCAGGGGCTATACGACCCCGGGAACGAGTCGGACTCCTGTGGCGTCGCCATGATCACCGACATCCGGGGCCGCCGCTCGCACGCCATCGTCGCCGACGGGCTCGTCGCCCTGGAACACCTCGAGCATCGCGGGGCCGCGGGCGCCGAACCCAATAGCGGTGACGGCGCCGGCATCCTGTTCCAGTTGCCCGTCGAACTGCTTCGCGAGGTGGTCGATTTCGAGCTTCCGCCGCCGGCGCCGGACGGGACCACCACCTTTGCCGCGGGTATCTGCTTCCTGCCGCAGGATCCGGTCGCGCGGGCCAGCGCGCGCGAACGCGTCGAAGCCATCGCGGCAGACGAAGGCTTGATCGTGCTGGGCTGGCGCACTGTGCCCGTCGACCCGGACGGCGCCGAGGTCGGCGTGACGGCGCTGAGCTGTATGCCTTACATGTCGCAGTTGTTCGTCGCCGCACCCGAACACAACGGCGGCCGGCCCGGCGGCATCGACCTCGACCGGCGCGTGTACCCGCTGCGCAAGCGCGTCGAAATGGGTGACGTGTACTTCCCGTCGCTGTCCAGCCGGACCATGGCCTACAAGGGCATGTTGACGACAATGCAGCTGCCCCAATACTTTCCGGACCTGCGCGACGAACGGTGCATGAGCGCCATCGCGATCGTGCATAGCCGCTTCTCCACCAACACCTTCCCGTCCTGGCCGCTGGCACACCCATTCCGCTTCGTCGCTCACAACGGCGAAATCAACACCGTGCGCGGCAACCGCAACCGCATGTACGCCCGCGAAGCCATGCTGGCCAGCACCCGTATCCCGGGCGACCTGAGCCGCTTGTCGCCGATCTGCACCCCCGACGCCTCCGACTCCGCTTCCTTCGACGAGGTTCTCGAGCTGCTGCACCTCGGCGGTCGCAGCCTGGCGCACGCGGTGCTGATGATGATTCCCGAGGCGTGGGAGAACAACAGCACGATGGACCCCGCGGAGCGGGCCTTCTGGCAATTCCACGCCTCACTGATGGAGCCTTGGGACGGCCCCGCCTGCGTCACCTTCACCGACGGCACGGTCGTCGGAGCGGTGTTGGACCGCAACGGATTACGGCCCGGACGCTGGTGGCGCACCATCGACGACCGGGTAATCCTCGCCAGCGAAAGCGGCGTGCTTGATGTGCCGTCCGCGGAGATCGTCGCCAAGGGCAGGCTGCAACCCGGCAAGATCTTCCTGATCGACACCGCGGCCGGCGGCATCATCTCCGACGACGAGATCAAGGACCAGCTGGCCGATGCCGAGCCGTACGGCGAATGGCTGCACGCGGGCCTGCTCGACCTCAAAACCTTGCCGGACCGCGTCCGTGTTCAGGCCAACCACGAGTCGGTCGTGAGCCGTCAGATCTCCTTCGGCTACACCGAGGAAGAGCTCCGCATCCTGCTCACGCCGATGGCGGCCTCGGGCGCCGAACCGCTGGGCTCCATGGGCACCGACACCCCGACCGCCGTGCTGTCCCAGCGTTCCAGGCTCCTCTACGACTATTTCGTCCAACTCTTCGCTCAGGTGACCAATCCACCGTTGGACGCCATCCGCGAAGAGGTCGTTACGTCGATGGCACGGGTGATGGGACCCGAGCAGAATCTTCTGGAACCGACGGCAGCGTCCTGTCGCCAGATCGTGCTGCGCTGGCCCGTGCTGGACAACGACGAGCTGAACAAGATCGTCCACATCAACAACGACGGTGAGCATCCCGGGCTCAAGACAGCTGTGCTGCGCGCGCTCTACGACGTCGAACGCGGCGGTGAGGGGCTGGCTGACGCCCTTGAAGACCTCCGGATCCGCACTTCCGAGGCGATCGCCAAAGGTGCTCGGACACTTGTTATTTCGGACCGCGACTCCGACCACACCAGGGCGCCGATTCCGTCATTGCTGGCCGTGTCCGCGGTGCATCACCACCTGGTGCACACCAAGCAACGCACCAAGGTCGCGTTGGTGGTCGAAAGCGGTGACGCCCGCGAGGTGCACCACATCGCCATGCTCATCGGGTTCGGCGCCGCCGCGGTCAACCCGTATCTGGCGTTCGAGTCGATCGAAGACCTGATCCGCGAGGGTGAACTCACCGGCATCGAACCCGCCGCCGCGGTGCGCAATTACCTCAAAGCGCTCGGCAAGGGCGTGATGAAGGTGATGAGCAAGATGGGCATCTCCACGGTCGGGTCCTACACCGCAGCACAGGCTTTCGAAGCGATCGGCCTGGACAGAGAGGTCGTCGACGAATACTTCACCGGCACGCCGAACCAACTCGGCGGTGTCGGCCTTGACGTGATCGCCGAAGAGGTGAAGCAGCGGCACCGCCGCGCGTATCCGGAGAACCCGACCGAGCGGGTGCACCGCCGTCTGGAGGTGGGTGGCGAGTACGCCTTCCGCCGTGAGGGTGAGCTGCACCTGTTCACACCCGAAGTCGTTTTCCTGCTGCAGCATTCGACCCGCACTGGTCGATACGAAGTCTTCCAGCAGTACTCCGACGAAGTGAACCGGCTGGCCCGCGAAGGCGGCGCACTGCGTGGCTTGTTCGAGTTCCGGAAGGGCCTGCGGCCGCCGGTTCCGCTGGACGAAGTCGAATCTGTCGAGTCCATCGTCACCCGGTTCAACACCGGCGCAATGAGTTACGGCTCCATCTCGGCCGAGGCCCACGAGACCATGGCGATAGCGATGAACAACCTTGGCGGTCGGTCGAACTCGGGTGAGGGCGGCGAGGATGTCGACCGGCTCTACGACCCGCGCCGCCGCAGCGCTGTCAAGCAGGTCGCCTCCGGGCGCTTCGGCGTCACCAGCGACTACCTGGTGAACGCGTCGGACATTCAGATCAAGATGGCCCAGGGCGCCAAGCCCGGGGAGGGCGGCCAGCTTCCGGGCTTCAAGGTCTACCCGAATATCGCCAAGACGAGGCATTCGACACCGGGCGTCGGGCTGATCTCGCCGCCGCCACACCACGACATCTACTCCATCGAGGACCTCGCACAGCTGATCCACGACCTGAAGAACGCCAATTCCGAGGCACGCATTCACGTCAAGCTGGTCAGCTCGGTCGGTGTCGGCACGGTCGCGGCCGGCGTGTCCAAGGCGCACGCCGATGTGGTGCTGGTATCCGGTCACGACGGCGGCACCGGCGCTGCGCCGCTGACCTCACTGAAGCACGCCGGTGCGCCGTGGGAAATCGGTCTGGCCGACACCCAGCAGACATTGGTGCTCAACGGGTTACGCGACCGCATCACCGTGCAATGCGATGGCGGTATGCGTACCGCGCGCGACGTGATCGTCGCGGCCCTGCTCGGCGCGGAGGAGTACGGCTTCGCCACCGCACCGCTGGTGGTGTCGGGCTGCATCATGATGCGGGTGTGCCACCTCGACACCTGCCCGGTCGGGGTCGCCACCCAGAATCCCGAACTGCGCGCACGGTTCAACGGCAAGCCGGAGTTCGTGGAGAACTACTTCCGGTTCATCGCAGAGGACATCCGCAGTTATCTGGCGGAACTCGGGTTCCGCAGCATCGACGAGGCGGTCGGTCACGCCGAAGTGCTTGACACCGACGCCGGGATCGCCCACTGGAAGAGCCGGGGACTGGACCTCACCCCGATCTTCGCCGTCCCTACCGACGCCCATGGCGCGCGACTGACGCAGCGCAGACGGCTGCGGGCGCAGGACCACGGGCTCGACCAAGCGCTGGACCGCACCCTGATCGCACTGGCCGAAGGCGCGCTGGAAGACGCCCACCCGGTGCGGCTGGAGCTGCCGGTCCGCAACGTGAACCGCACCGTCGGCACGCTGCTCGGCTCGGAAGTCACCCGCCGATTCGGCGGCCAGGGTCTGCCGGACGACACCATCCACGTCACGATGACCGGCTCGGCCGGCCAGTCGATCGGCGCGTTCCTGCCGCCGGGTATCACCCTCGAACTGATCGGCGATGCCAACGACTATGTCGGCAAAGGTCTTTCGGGCGGTCGCATCGTCATCCACCCGCCCGACGACGTGCTGTTCCTGCCGGAGGACAACGTGATCGCCGGCAACACGCTGATGTATGGCGCCACATCGGGCGAGGTCTATCTGCGCGGCCGGGTCGGGGAACGCTTCTGCGCCCGGAATTCGGGCGCACTGGCCGTCACCGAAGGCGTAGGCGACCATGCCTGCGAATACATGACCGGCGGCCGCGTGGTGGTGCTGGGCGCGACCGGCCGCAACATCGCCGCCGGGATGTCGGGCGGCATCGCGTTCGTGCTGGGGCTGGACCCGGCGAAAGTCAACACCGAGATGGTGGAGTTGCAGCGCCTCGAACCCGAGGACCTGGCGTGGCTGCGCGAGGTGGTGGTCAAGCACGCGCAGTACACCGGAAGCACGGTCGCCACCTCGATGCTGTCCGATTGGCCCAGGCGCAGCGCGCAATTCACCAAGATCATGCCAACCGACTACCAGCGCGTGCTGGAGGCGACCCGGATGGCCAAGGCCGAGGGCCGCGACGTCGACACGGCGATCATGGAGGCCAGCCGTGGCTGATCCACACGGTTTCCTCGAGGTTCCCAAAGTCGAGGCCGCCAAGCGGCCGGTCGACGAGCGGGTCGGCGACTGGCGCGAGGTCTACGAGCGCCAGGACCCGCACGAGCGTGCCGGCGAGGTGTCCCAACAGGCCCGCCGCTGCATGGACTGCGGAATCCCGTTCTGCCACTCCGGCACCGCGGGCTGCCCGCTCGGCAACCTCATCCCCGAATGGAACGACCTGGTGCGGCGCGGGCGGTGGGACGCGGCCAGCGATCGGCTGCACGCGACCAACAACTTCCCGGAATTCACCGGTAGGCTCTGCCCCGCACCGTGCGAAGCCGCCTGCGTGCTGTCCATCGCCGAGGAGGAGACCGGCGGCAGCGTCACGATCAAGCGCATTGAGCAGACGATCGCGGACCAGGCGTGGATGGACGGCATCGTCGAGCCGCAGCCCGCGGCCATCTCAACCGGCCGCAGGGTCGCGGTGGTCGGCTCCGGCCCGGCGGGATTGGCCGCGGCGCAACAACTTACCCGCGCCGGTCACGAGGTGACGGTGTACGAGCGCGACAACCGGCTCGGCGGACTGATGCGATACGGCATCCCCGAATACAAACTGGAGAAGGCCACCCTCAATCAGCGACTAAACCAAATGCGCGCTGAGGGCACGCGTTTCGTCACCGAATGCGAGGTCGGGGTGCACCTCACCGTCGAACAGCTGCGTACGCAGCACGACGCCGTGGTGCTGGCGGTGGGTGCGCTGCGAGCCCGCGACAACGACGTTGAAGGCCGCCATCTCAAGGGCGTGCACCTGGCGATGGACCACCTGGTGCCGGCCAACAAGGAATGCGAAGGCGATGGCCCGTCGCCGATCTCGGCGAAGGACAGGCATGTGGTGATCATCGGCGGCGGTGACACCGGTGCGGACTGCCTGGGCACCGCGCACCGCCAGGGCGCCAAATCGGTTACGCAGCTTGACTACAACCCCGAGCCGCCGGAATACCGCGATGAGTCCCGATCGCCGTGGCCGATGTGGCCGCTGGTGCTGAGCACCCGCCTGTCGCCCGCGCACGCCGAGGGCGGCGCCCGTCACTACGAGGTCGCCGTGCAGCGGTTCCTCGGCGACGAGCACGGTCACCTGCGGGCGATGGAGATCGCCGAGGTCCGGGTCGTCCGTGACGACGACGGCCGTCGCCGGATCACCCCGGTTGGGGACACGCTGGAGATTCCGTGCGACCTGGCACTGTTGGCGATCGGGTTCGAGGGCGTCGAGCACATGGCGCTGCTGGAGGGGCTCGACCTGAAACTCAACCGACGCGGCGCGTTGCCGTGCGGATCCGATTGGCAGACCGACGCGCCGGGCGTGTTTGTCTGCGGTGACGCCCACCGTGGTGCGTCACTCATCGTCTGGGCCATCGCCGAGGGCCGCAGCGCGGCGTACGCCGTCGACTCCTATCTGATGGGAAATTCCGATCTGCCCGAGCCGGTCAAGCCCAGCGCGCTGCCGCTGGTCGTCGTCTGAATCGATTCGCGACTATGCTGAGGCGTCGTGACTAGACGCGGGAAAATCGTCTGTACGCTCGGCCCGGCCACTGCAACCGACGAGATGGTCAGGGCACTGGTCGAGGCCGGAATGGACGTCGCCCGGCTCAACATGAGCCACGGCGACTACTCCGACCATGAGGCCTCTTATAAGCGCGTCCGCGCAGCCTCCGATGTGACAGGGCATGCGGTCGGCATCCTGGCCGACCTGCAGGGCCCGAAGATCCGGCTCGGGCGGTTCGCGGCCGGTCCCACGTTCTGGGCCAACGGCGAAACCGTGCGGATAACGGTCGACGACTGTGAGGGCACCCACGACCGGGTGTCGACCACGTACAAGAATCTCGCCGAAGATGCCGCTCCGGGCGACCGGCTGCTGGTGGATGACGGCAAGGTCGGCCTGACGGTCGAGCACATCGACGGCGACGACGTGGTGTGCACCGTCACCGAAGGTGGACCGGTCAGCAACAACAAGGGCCTGTCGCTGCCGGGCATGAACGTGTCGGTCCCCGCGTTGTCGGAAAAGGACATAGCAGACCTGGAGTTCGCGCTGCGACTCGGCGTCGACCTCGTTGCGCTGTCGTTCGTCCGGTCGCCGGCCGATATCGAGTTGGTCCACGAGGTGATGGACCGGGTCGGGCGCCGGGTGCCCGTCATCGCCAAGCTGGAGAAGCCGGAGGCCATCGACAACCTCGAGGCGATCGTGCTGGCGTTCGACGCGATCATGGTCGCGCGCGGCGACCTCGGCGTCGAGCTGCCGCTGGAGGAAGTGCCGCTGGTGCAGAAGCGCGCCATCCAAATGGCAAGGGAGAACGCCAAACCCGTCATCGTCGCCACCCAGATGCTGGAGTCGATGATCGAGAACTCGCGTCCGACCCGTGCCGAGGCGTCCGACGTCGCCAACGCGGTGCTCGACGGCGCCGACGCGGTGATGCTGTCCGGCGAGACGTCCGTGGGCAAGTACCCGCTGGAAGCCGTGAAGACCATGGCGCGCATCGTCTGCGCCGTTGAGGAGAATTCGACGGCCGCGCCGCCGCTGACCCACGTGCCCAGGACGAAGCGCGGCGTCATCTCCTACGCCGCCCGCGATATCGGTGAACGGCTGGACGCCAAGGCGCTGGTCGCGTTCACCCAGTCCGGTGACACCGTGAAACGGCTGGCGCGGCTGCACACCCCGCTGCCGCTGCTGGCCTTCACCGCGCTGCCCGAGGTTCGCAGCCAGCTGGCACTGACCTGGGGCACCGAGACGTTCATCGTCCCGCATATGAAAAGCACCGACAACATGATTCGCCAGGTAGACAAGTCGCTGCTGGAGCTTGGCCGCTACCGGCGCGGTGACCTGGTGGTCATCGTCGCCGGCGCCCCACCGGGCACAGTAGGCTCGACCAACCTGATCCACGTGCACCGGATCGGGGAGGACGACGTCTAGGAGGGCTGTTGCCGGTAAGCGACTTTGAGGAGCTGCTGGCGATCCTCGATCTCAACCGAATCGACGACGACATCTTCGTCGGCTCGCATCCGAGCAAGAATCCGCCCCGCACGTTCGGCGGCCAGATGATGGCGCAGTCGTTCGTGGCCGCCAGCCGCACGCTGACCCATGACTGTCCGCCCAGCGCGCTTTCGGCGCATTTCATCGCGGGCGGCGACCCGGAGAAGGACCTCGAATTCCACGTCGTGCGGCTGCGCGACGAGCGGCGCTTCGCCAACCGGCGGGTGGACGTGATGCAGGGTGGCGAGCTTCTGACCACGGCGATGCTCTCCTATATGGACGGCGGGCGCGGGCTTGAGCACGGCATCGAGGCGCCCGACGTGCCCGACCCGCTCAGCCTGCCGAAAATCGGCGAACTACTGCGCGGCTACGAGCAGACGGTCCCGCAGTTCGTCAGCGCGCTGCGGCCTATCGAATGGCGCTACACCAACGACCCGGCATGGGTGATGCGCGACAAGGGGGAGCGGCTCGGACACAACCGGGTGTGGCTCAAAACCGAGGGTCCTATGCCCGACGACCCGGTGCTGCACGCCGCGGCGCTGGTGTACTCGTCGGACACCACGGTGCTCGACTCGATCATCACCACCCACGGGCTGTCGTGGGGCTATGACCGGATCTTTGCCGTGACCATGAATCACTCGGTGTGGTTCCACCGCCCGGTTCGGTTCGACGAGTGGGTGCTGTACTCGACGTCCTCGCCGGTGGCCGCGGAGTCGCGCGGCCTGGGTACCGGCCATTTCTTCGACAGATCCGGCCAGTTGCTGGCCACCGTCGTGCAGGAGGGGATCGTCAAGCACTTCCCGGGCAAGCGTTAGGGCGTCGGTGTGATCGTGATGCTGAACTCGTTCTCCAGAGTGTCGCGGAAGGTGTCTTCGCACTGCAGCTGGGCGGCCCGGTCGGTGCCGGCCTTCTGCATGCAGTCGATGTAGTCGTCGCCGCCGGCCCTCATGAATCCCCAGATCCCGATGGCGATTACGACGAGCGACACGATGATGCCAAGGAAGCCCAGGATGATGCCCGCCGTCGCGACACCGCCGTTGTCGGCCTCGCCGCGCTTGACCCGGTCGCGGCCGAGGAAACCGAGAATTATTGCGACAATGCCGAGAATGATTCCGCCGATGACAGTGAGTAATCCGATGATCGCAGTCACCAGCGATGCGATGCCCAGCCCGTTCTGGGGTGCCCTCGGCGGCGGCGCGTATCCGGCATAGGGCTGCGGCGGTGGCGGCGGATAGCTACCGGGATACGGCCCGGGCTGGTACGGGTACTGCGGCGGCGGCCAAGGTGGCGGCGGGGCGGCGGGGGCCGCGCCGGCGGCGTCTCAGGCTTGTCCGGTTCGCTCATGAATGGTGAGGTTACCGTTACCGTTGATGTTGGCCGTTGTTGGCCGGTGCCGGGGTAACGGTTGCCCGGCCCAGTTGCCGCGTACTGGCCCGGCCGGGCGGGCGTCGGCGGGCTCGCCAGGTGGTGAGTGGCGATCACGACCGTGCGCTCGGCCGGGAAAAAGCCTCCCGGGGTGAGAAGTTCGGTCAGGATCTGCTCGCCGTCGGCGGCGTCGAGATGCTCGGTGGGTTCGTCGAGCAACACGATCGGGGCGGGACAAATCAACGCGCGCGCGAGCAGCAGTCGCCTGCGCTCGCCGGCCGAGACCGCCGCCGCGCCGCCGACGAGAACCGTGGACAGGCCATCGGGCAGCGCGTTCAGCCATCGTTCCAGTCCCACCCGCCGCAGCGCGGCGAGCAGTTCGTCGTCTGTGGCGTCGCCGCGGGCGACCAGCAGGTTGTCCCGCACGGTGGTGGCGAACAGGTGCGCGTCCTCGGCGAAAAACGCTGCACGCTGCGGGTTGTCGCCGAGCTTTTCCGCCATCGCCATCAGCAGTGTGGTCTTGCCCGAGCCGCTGGGGCCGGTGACCACCAACCGCTCGCCCGGCGCCACGTCGACGTCCGGAACCGGCGGGCGCGGGCGGTGATTGTCGTCGGGCTCGGTGATCTCCAGCAGCCGGCGTGCCGCGATGCGTGACCGGGTGAGCTGGACCGCGGCGCCCGGCAGCGCCGTGGTCGCCTCGAAGGCCGACAACGGCAACAACATCAGGATCGCGACGGTGGTTGGCGCGACCGAGGATGCCAGCGAAATTCCGGCCACGACGGCGCCCAGCACGCTCACCCCGATCGCGGCGGTCGGCACCGCGGCGGCGAGAGCGGCCGGTGCCGCGGCCCGATCGGTGGCGTGCCCCCAATCGCGGTGTTGCCGTTCGGATTCGGCGATGACCTCATCGAGGCGACCGCTGACCCTGAGCTCCGGAGCGTGCTCGAGGGCGAGCATCGTCGCGATATCGCGGTCGGAATGATGCTGCGCGGCAACGGCTTCGGCTGCCGTGACGGCCCGGGCGGCCAACCACGGCGCCAGCACACCGGCGATCAGCAGACAGGCGGCCAGCACGACGGCCGCGGCGGGGGAGATGACGGCGATGACCGCGACGGCGGCCAGCCCCAGCACCGCGGCGACCGAGATCGGCAGCACCGCACGCACCAGCACATCGGCGAGCTCGTCGACCGAGGCGCCGACGCGGGCCACCAGGTCGCCGCTGTGCAGCCGCATCGCGACATCGGCAGATCCGTTGGCCAGCCGGTCATAGAGCCCCGCGCGGGCGTTTCCCGCGGCGCGCAGTGCGGTATCGTGCGACGCCAGCCGCTCGCAGTAGCCGAACACACCGCGCGAGATGGCCAGCGCGCGCACGGCCACCACCGCAACGGTCAGGTCGAGCACCGGCGGCATCTGCCACGCCCGGGTGATCAGCCACGCCGAGACCCCGGCCAGCGCCAGCGCGCTGCCCAGCGACAGCACCCCCAGCGCGATCGCCAGCAGCAGCCGCGGTAGCCGCGGGCGCAGCAGGCCGATGGTGGCCAGCAATGGATCAGCGTGCGGACAAGACGCTCACCCTCTGCCGCGCTGACCAGGTGCACCACCGGATCGCCGATCGCCAGCACCGGTTCGCGATGCCCGACGACGAGCACCGTCGCCCCGCCACGCGCCCGGTCGACGATGGCCGAAAGTACGCGGGACTCCATGGCCGCGTCCAGATGGGCGGTCGGTTCATCCAGCAGCAGCACCGGCGCCGACGAGCCCAGCACCCGGGCCAGTCCGAGCCGTTGCCGTTGGCCCAGCGACAGGCCGACCCCGCCCCGACCGACGAACGTCTGCAGTCCGTCCGGCAGGTCGTCGAGCACTTCGTCGAAACCCGCAGCCCGGCAGGCGTTGTCGAGATCCGGCAGCGGTCCGAACAGCTCGAGGTTGTCGCGCACGGTGCCGGGAACCAGCACCGGGCGCTGTGCCAGCCAGGCCACCTGGCGCCACCACGCCCGGGGCTCGAGATCGGCCACGTCGACGCCGGCGACAAGAACGCGCCCCGATTCCGGTGCGGTGAGCCCGAGGATCGCCTGCAACGCAGTGCTTTTGCCGACACCGTTGGGTCCGGTCAGCACGGTCACCCGGCCCGGTGCGATATCGGCGGTCAGCGCGTCCACGTGGATCGTCGCGCCCGCCGCGGTCACCGTCCGCGTTCCGCCGGGGCCGGAGGACGGCGTCGCCGATCAGGCCGAATGCCTTATCGGCAGCGGTCTTCCCGTCCTGTGCGGCATGGAACTCAACACCGACCCGGCGCAGCGGCCAGAACACCTCCGGTGCCAACAGTAGGGCGGTCAGGCCGGCGGACAGCGTCACCTCCCCGAAAACCAGCCGCAGCCCGACGCTGACCGCGACCAGCGCGACGCCGAGGGTGGCCAGCAGTTCCAGCACCAGCGCCGACAGGAACGCGATGCGCAGCGTGGCCATCGCCGAACGCCGATGGGCGGCAGCGAGTTCGGCGATCCGCTGCGCCGATCCGGCGGCCCGGCCGAGCGCCCGCAGCGTGGGGATGCCCGCGACCAGGTCGAGCAGGCGCGACTGCAGGGTGGTCATCGCGGCCAGCGACGCCGCCGACCGTTCGGCGGTGACCAACCCGATCAGCACCATGAAGATCGGGATGAGCGGCAACGCGATCAGCACGATCGCCGCGGACTGGAGGTCATAGAGCGCCATCACCGCGACAGCGGCCGGGGTGAGGATGCCGGCCAGGAACAGCGCGGGCAGGTAGGAGGTGAAGTACGGCCGCAGGCCGTCGAGTCCACGGGTGATGACCACCGCGGCCGTGTCGCGTTCGGTGGCCAGCTGCCGCGGTGGCAGCGCGGTCACCGACCGCAGCACCTGGCCGGACAGGTCGGCGATCACCGCGGTCGCGCCGCGCTGGGCACAGCCGGCCCTGCAACCAGTGGGCCAGCGCGCGAACAACCCACAGCGCCAACAGGATCGACAGCGGCCAGGACAGCTCGCGAACGCTGCGGGTGGCCGGATCGGTGATCACGGACGGCGACAACGCCGGCCAGAACCACCGCCGACGCGATCGTGCAGCCAGAAATCACCACTCCGCAGCGCAACCGTGGCGATCAGGTAGCGGCGCATCGCCGCCGACCGCGCCACAGCCGGCGGTCGACCGGGGAACGCGTGCGCTTTCTCAGGACGGGTGCCTCGACAGTCCGATGGAGGGCGGGATCGCCTCAGCGCTGATGCGGTGCCGGAAGACCCAGTACGTCCAGCCCTGGTAGAGCATGACGAGCGGCAACAGGGTCAGCGATGCCCACGTCATGATCTTCAGCGTGTACGGGGTCGACGACCCGTTGTAGATCGTCACGCTCCATTCCGGGTTAAGCGTTGACGGCAGCAGGTTCGGGTACAGCGAGCCGAACAGCAGCACCGCCACCGCGGCGACGACCACCACGGTGCAGACGAACGCCCAGCCCTCGCGACGTCCCGAAAACATCAGTGCCACCGCCGTCAGCAGCGCGACCACCGCGACGCCGAGCGCCAGCCATGTCCAGCCCTTGCCGTGAGCCAACTGCGTCCACAGTCCGAATCCACCGGCCAGCACGATCGCCGGCAATGCCAGTACCTTTGCGAACCGGAAGGCGTCGGCCCGAACCGGCCCGGCGGTCTTCAGCGCGATGAACACCGCGCCGTAGAACAAGAACAGCGAGGCGGTCGCCAGCCCGCCCAGCAGCGTGTAGGCGTTGAGCACGTCGGTGATCGACAGGTGTACGCGGTGCTCGGCGTCGATGGGCAGGCCCCGCACCAGAATCGCGAACGCCACGCCCCACAGGATCGCGGGCAGCCACGACCCGATCGCGATGGCGGCGTCGGCCCACCCCCGCCACCGCGTGTCGTCAACCTTTCCGCGCCATTCGATCCCGACGATCCGCAGGATCATCGCGAACAGGATCGCCAGCAGCGGCAGGTACAGCGCCGAGAACACGGTCGCATACCAGTTGGGAAACGCCGCGAACATTGCCGCACCGGCGGTGATGAGCCAGACCTCGTTGGCGTCCCAAACCGGGCCGATGGTGTTCAGCACGGCCCGACGGCGCGTTTCGGAGTCGCCCTCGCCAGCCGCGCCGAGTGGTGCCATCAGCATGCCGACCCCGAAGTCGAAACCCTCGAGGACCAAAAAGCCGAGGAACAACGCCGCGATCAAGAAGAACCAGAGTTCTTGCAAACCCACCGTTATCACGTCCTCTCAGTAGGCGAAGGACAGCGGCGCCACGTCCTCGTCGTCCGGTGCCGCGGGCGGCGCCGGCTCGGAGTCGTGCTCTAACGGTCCCTCGATCACGTACCGACGCATCAACCAGAACCAGATCACCGCAAGCACCCCGTAGAGCAATGTGAACACCGAGAGCGAGAGCACCACCATCCCCGCCGAATGGTCGGAGACACCCTCCTGCACCGTCATTCGCACCATCTGGTCACCGGTCGGGTTCGGCACGACGACCCACGGCTGGCGGCCCATCTCGGTGAACACCCACCCCGCGGAGTTGGCCAGGAACGGGGTGGGGATGGTGATCAGACCGAACCAGCCGAACCAGCGTTGATTCGGGATCCGGCCGCGCCGTGTCAGCCACAGCGCGACCACCGCGAAAGCCACTGGGACAAACAATCAATCCGATCATGGCGCGAAACGCCCAGTAGGTGACGAACAGGTTGGGCCGGTAGTCGCCGGGGCCGAAGCGCTGCTCGAAGGACTCTTGCAGATCCTTGACGCCTTCCAGCGTGACGCCGCTGAACTTGCCCTCGGCCAGATACGGCAGCGCGTAGGGGACCTCGATGACGTGGGCGACGCTGTCGCAGTTGTTGTGGGTGCCGACCGTGAGGACCGAGAAGTGCGGATCGGTTTCGGTGTGGCACAACGATTCCGCCGAAGCCATCTTCATCGGCTGCTGTTCGAACATCAGCTTGCCCTGGACGTCGCCGGTGAAGAACAGCGTCACCGACGCCGCCAGCGCGAGAAGGCTGGCGGCGATGGTGGTCGGCCGATACATCGTCCGCGCCTCGACGTCACCCTCGCCAGCCGTCCTGTGCGATCGGACCATCAGCCATGCGGAGATACCGGCGACGAACGCGCCGGCCGTCAACAACGCTGCGGCCACCACGTGCACGAAGGCCCAGATCGCGGTGTTGTTCGTCAGCAGTGCGCCGAAGTCGACCAGTTCGGCCCGGCCGGACTCCGGGTTGAAGCGGGCCCCGACCGGATGCTGCATGAACGAGTTCGCCGCGATGATGAAGTAGGCCGAGGCATTGACCGCGAACGCGACGATCCAGATGCACGCCAGGTGCAGCGTTCGTGGCAGCCGGCCCCAGCCGAAGATCCACAGCCCGATGAAGGTCGACTCGAAGAAGAAGGCGATCAAGCCTTCGAATGCCAGCGGGGCGCCGAAGATGTCGCCGACAAATCGGGAGTATTCGCTCCAGTTCATGCCGAACTGGAATTCCTGCACGATGCCGGTTGCCACGCCGATCGCGAAGTTGATCAGGAAGAGCTTGCCGAAGAACTTGGTCAGCCGGTACCACGCGGTGTTGCCCGTGACCATCCAGGCGGTCTGCATCGCCGCGAGGATCGGCGCCAGACCGATGGTCAGCGGAACGAAGATGAAGTGGTAGACGGTGGTGGTGCCGAACTGCCACCGCGACACGTCCAAAGCGTCCATCCGGCCTTCTCCCGTGGCTGCGGGCTTGCACTACGACACAGTGTAGTACAAGCCCGCTCCTATGCGGCTCAGTTTGCCCCGCGGATCTCGTCGCGGATTTCCTGGCCGACGTGCTCGACCCTCTTGCCGGTCCTTCGGATGACGAACGCCGATACGATCTCGAACACGCCGATGACGATGAGCCAGATGCCCACGACGAGCGTCAACGTCGCGATCGACTCGAACGGCGACGCCAGCATCACGATGCCGGCCAGCAGGCTCACGATACCGATGAAGATCTCCCAACCACGCCCCGGCAGCGTCGGATCGCTGATCGCCGAAACAGTTGTTGCCACGCCCCGGAAGATGAAGCCCACGCCGATCCAGATCGCCAGCAACAGAATGGATTCCTGCAGGCTGCGGAAGCACAGCACCGCCAGGATCAGTGCGGCGGCGCCGCTGATGAACAGCAGGACGCGGCCACCCGCCGAGACATCCAGGCTGAACGCGAAGATCACCTGCGCGATACCGGTGATCAACAGGTAGACCCCGAAGAGGATCGCCGCGACCAAGATGGTTTTGCCGGGCCACGCCAGGATCAGAATGCCGAGGATGACGGCGAGAATCCCGGACAGCAACGTCGATTTCCACAGATGCGGCAACAGGCTTGGGGGAGCAGTGGTTTCCATGCGCGCAGTGTGGCACACGGCCAGTTCGATGCCGGCGGATTTCGCGGTACGGCTGTGGTGTCTCCACCGGGTCGTTAATGTTCCGTTACCGGCCGGACGAAGACGGCCCGATGCAGAAAGAAGGGGCAACCGTGTTAGGTGGATGTCAAAACCGTCGGGGGAAGATATGGCGCATCGCAGCGGTGTTTGCTGCGAGTGGCGCTCTGGCCTTGTCGGGCTGCGCAAGTGGCGGCGAACCCAGTGGACCGGCGACCGATACGGCGGCGGCCGCGGCCGCGAAAGTCGACGAGATCGCCAACACCGTGCCCGAGGAGATCAAGTCGAGCGGCAAGCTGATCGTCGGGGTCAACATTCCGTACACGCCCAACGAGTTCAAGGATCGCCAGCGGCAAGATCGTCGGCTTCGACGTCGATCTGATGAACGCGATCGCGGCCACCCTCGGCCTGACGGCGGAGTACCGGGAGGCCGACTTCGCCAAGATCATCCCCTCCATCCAGGGTGGCACCTTCAACGTCGGCATGTCGTCGTTCACCGACACCAAGGAGCGCGAGGAGACGGTCGACTTCGTCACCTACTTCTCGGCCGGCATCGCTGTGGGCGCAGCGGCCGGGCGCCGGGATCGATCCGAACAACGCCTGCGGCAAGAAGGTCGCGGTGCAGGCCACCACCACCCAGGAGACCGAGGAGCTGCCGGCCAAGAGCAAGGCGTGCACCGACGCGGGCAAGCCGCCGATCGAGATCGTGCCGTTCGACGGGCAGGACGCGGCGACCAACGCCGTAGTGCTCGGTCAGGCCGACGCGATGTCGGCGGACTCGCCGGTGACGCTGTACGCGATCAAGCAGAGCAACGGCAAGCTCGAGAGCCGCCGGCGAGATCTTCGACTCCGCGCCCTACGGCTGGCCGGTAAAGAAGGGCTCGCCGCTGGCGCAGTCGCTCATGCAGGCCCTCGAGCACCTGATCGAGACCGGCGACTACAAGGAGATCGCGACCAACTGGGGCGTCGAGCAGGGCATGATCGACAAGCCGGTGATCAACGGCGCGATCAACTAGGTCGAGGATCCGAACATGACCGATGTCGACACGCCGCCACAGGCCGGCCCAGCCGCGATCGATGCCGTTCCGCTGCGTCATCCCTGGCGGTGGGTGGCGGCGGTCGTCATCGTCATTCTGGTCGCCCTGTTCCTGTACGGCGCGGCGACCAACGACGGCCTATCGCTGGATCGATCTATCGGGAGTACCTCTTCAACGAACGGGTCCTGAAGGTCGGCCTGGTCAACACCTTGCAGCTGACCGTCTACTCGATGGTGCTGGCGATCGCGCTCGGCGTGCTCCTCGCGGTGATGCGGCTGTCGCCCAACCCGGTGTTCCGGTCGGTGTCGTGGGTGTACCTGTGGATCTTCCGCGGCACCCCGATATACGTGCAGCTGGTGTTCTGGGGGCTGATCCCGACGATCTACCAGAACATCCAGCTGGGCGTGCCGTTCGGGCCGTCGTTCTTCCATCTCAACCTGCAGGCCCTGTCCATCCCGTTCCTGCTGGCGATCCTCGGGCTGGCGCTCAACGAGGCCGCCTACATGGCCGAAATCATCCGCGCCGGAATCAGTTCCGTGCCGGAGGGCCAGTCGGAGGCGTCGACGGCACTGGGCATGTCGTGGGGGATGACGATGCGCCGCACGGTGCTTCCGCAGGCGATGCGGGTGATCATCCCGCCGACCGGCAACGAGGTCATCAGCATGCTGAAGACCACATCGCTGGTCACCGCCGTGCCCTTCACGCTGGACCTGTACGGCATCACCTCCCGCGAGATCGCCGCCCGCATCTTCGAGCCCGTCCCGCTGCTGCTGGTGGCGGCGACCTGGTACCTGGTGGTCACCAGCATCCTGATGGTCGGCCAGTACTACCTGGAGCGGTACTTACTCCCGCGGGGTCTCGCCGCAAGTTGACAACCAAACAACTCGAGGCGCTGGCCAAGGCGCAGCAGATTGGTGAGCCGCACGCATGACGGCGACACAAGAATGCACAAGCCGATGGTGCTGGCCGAGCAGGTGTGCAAGAACTTCGGCGCCCTGCGCGTCCTCAAGGGCATCACGCTGCGAGGTCGGCAAGGGTCAGGTGCTGGTCATGGTCGGCCCGTCCGGGTCGGGCAAGTCGACGTTCCTGCGCTGTATCAACCATCTCGAGCAGGTCAACGCGGGCCGGCTGTATGTCGACGGTGATGTTGATCGGCTACCGCGAAAAAAAACGGGGTGACAAGCTGTACGAGATTTCGCCCCGTGACGCCGCCAAGCAGCGCCGCGACATCGGCATGGTGTTCCAGCACTTCAACCTCTTCCCGCATCGCACCGCGCTCGAGAACATCGTCGAGGCGCCGATGCACGTCAAGGGCGTCAAGAAGGCGGACGCTGTGGCGCGGGCAAAGGATCTGCTGGATCAAGTGGGGATGGCGGAAAAGGCCACCGCCTATCCGGCACAGCTGTCCGGCGGCCAGCAGCAACGCGTGGCGATCGCCCGCGCGCTGGCGATGAACCCCAAGCTGATGCTGTTCGACGAGCCGACCTCGGCGCTGGATCCGGAGCTGGTCGGCGAGGTGCTCGAGCGTGATGAAAAAGCTTGCCGAGGAAGGCATGACGATGGTGGTGGTCACCCACGAGATGGGGTTCGCCCGCGAGGTCGCTAACCAACTGGTGTTCATGGACGACGGCGTCGTCGTGGAAAGCGGTGCCTCCACGCGAGGTGCTGGCGAACCCGAAACACGAACGGACGAAGGCGTTCCTGTCGAAGGTGCTGTAGGGCCATAGATCTCGGCCAGGAACTGTTCGACGGCGACGGGCGTGCGCGGCGCGCACCGAGCCGAAGATGTCGAACGCGTGTTGGGCCGGTAGTTCGGCATACACCACCGGCTGCCTGCTGGCCTCTCGCAGGCGCGCAACAAAGCGGCGTGCCTGCTCGACGGGGCGAGCATCGACGAGAATCCGTTCCAGGACAGCGGCCGGTATCCGTTGAGAGTCGACGCGGCACCGATCTGAGATCCGAGCACCGCTGTCAGTCGCTTTACGACTACCTAACCTAATCGACCTATGCTGGGCGGATGCCTGATCCGGCCACGCCGCTGTGGCGCGCGGCGCAGGTGTTCCGGTTGCTGAGTTGTGTTTACGCGCTCGGCTTTCAGATCGCGGTCAACCGCGACCTGGACCGGCCGGCGATCGGCTGGCTGCTGTTCGCGGTGCTGATCGGGTGGAGCGTGGTATGCGCGATCGCTTACCTGCAGGGCTTCGGCCGTCGACTTGCCTGGGTGCTGGCCGAGATCGCGGTGGTGGTGGCGCTGATGCTGTCCACCGAGGTGATCGCCTCCGATCAGTGGGTGCTGGGCAATCAATCCTGGCCCACGACGCTGTGGGCGACCAACGCGACCATCTCGGCGGCGATTCAGTTGGGGCCGATCGCCGGGATGCTGACCGGGCTGGTGGTGATGGGCGCAGCCGCTGCACTGAAGGGATACGTCCACATCGACCTGGGCCGCAACGCCACCATCGTCATCGAGTTGGCGGTGGGGCTGGCGGTCGGCATGGCCGCGCAGACCGCCCGACGAGCCCACACCAAACTGGAAGAGGCCGCGCGGCTGTCGGCGTCGCTGGAGGAGCGGGAGAGGCTGTCTCGCCAGGTGCACGACGGCGCGATCCAGGTGCTGGCCCTGGTGTTCCGGCGCGGACGCGAAATCGGCGGTGAGACAGCGGAATTGGCCGAACTCGCCGGTGAGCAGGAACGCGCGCTGCGGCGCCTGGTGAGCGCCACCGACGCCGATGCGCGGTTCTCCACCGGATCGACCACCGATATCGGGGCGCTGCTGCGCGGGAGGGCATCCGACCGGGTTTCGGTGAGCCTGCCCGCAACCCCGGTGCTGCTGGACGCGGGCGTCGCTGCGGAGTTGGACGCCGCGGTCGGCAACGCGCTGGACAACGTCGCATCGCACGCCGGGCCCGACGCCCGCGCGTTCGTGCTGGTGGAGGAACTCGACGACCGTGTCACGGTGAGCGTCCGCGACGACGGGCCGGGCATCGCCGCCGGCCGGTTGGAGGAGGCGGTCGGCGAAGGCCGCGTGGGTATTGCCAAATCGATTGTGGGACGGATGAATTGGCTCGGTGGCAGCGCGAAGCTGAACACCGCGCCGGGGTGCGGGACTGAGTGGGAGCTCACCGTGCCGCGAAAGAGAGCGTCATGACCGATCAGCAGGCGCCGACGGTGATGGTGGTCGATGACCATCCGATCTGGCGGGACGCGGTGGCCCGCGATCTCGCCGAGGACGGCTTCACGGTGGTGGCCACCGCGGACGGCGTCGGCGCGGCCCGACGCCGGGCGGCGGTCGTGCAACCGGACGTGGTGGTGATGGACATGCGGCTGGCCGACGGAAACGGCGCCCAGGCGACTGCCGAGGTTCTCGCGGTGTCGCCCGCGTCGCGGATCCTGGTGTTGTCGGCTTCCGACGAACGCGACGACGTTCTGGAGGCGGTGAAGGCCGGTGCCACCGGCTATCTGGTGAAGAGCGCGTCAAAGGCCGAACTCGGCGACGCGGTGCGCGCGACGGCGGCCGGACGCGCGGTGTTCACCCCGGGACTGGCCGGGCTGGTGCTGGGGGAGTACCGGCGCATCGCGCAGAATCCCGGTGGCGGACCGGCCACGCCGAGCCTGACCGAGCGCGAAACCGAGGTGCTGCGGTATGTCGCGAAGGGGTTGACCGCCAAACAGATCGCCAGCCGGCTGTCGCTCAGCCACCGCACGGTGGAGAACCACGTACAGGCGACATTCCGCAAGCTTCAGGTCGCCAACCGCGTCGAATTGGCCCGGTATGCGATCGAACACGGGTTAGACGAGTAGTCCTACTCATCCGCGGATGGGTGCGTCGTTGCGATCATCACCACATGACCGAACCGCACCATGCCGTCGTTTCCCGGCTTTGCGCGGACTTCGCCGCGATCTCCCAGCAGCTGACGCGGGTGTCCGCCGACTTGACAGAGCTTGATCGCATGCTCTCGCAGGGCATTTCGGCTCCGCGACCCGTGCCGCCGCCGCCGCAACCCGCTCCGGTCTGGCCGCCGCAGTACGTACCGCCGCAGTACGCATACGCGCCTCCGCCGCCGGCGGCGCCGCCCCGGCCGGCGCTGCCCGCGCCGAAGACCCGACCGCAGCGCGACGAGGGCTGGATCGGCAAGGTTCTCGCCGTCGCGGGTGTCGCCGTCACCCTCATCGGTGTCGTCCTGCTGCTGGTGCTCGCCGCGCAGGCCGGCATTCTGCGCCCCGAGATGCGCGTCGGCGCCGGTGCGGTGCTCGCGGTGGCGTTGGTGGCCGTCGGCCGTTGGCTGTACGCGCGGCCGGGCGGGCGAGTCGGCGCCATCGCGCTCGCCGCGACCGGCGTCGCAGCGGCCTACATGGACGTCATCGCCATCACGACGGTCTATGACTGGGTGTCGGCGCCCGTCGGCCTGGGCATCGCCGCGGTCATCGGCGGCGGTGGCCTCACGCTCGCCCGGCGCTGGAATTCCGAGCACCTCGGGCTGCTGGTGCTGGTGCCGCTGATCGTCCTGGCGCCGGTGGTCACCGACGGCATCACCCTGCTGCTTGTCGGGTTCATGCTGGCGCTGTCCGCGGCCTCACTACCCGTGCAACTCGGCAGGGACTGGATCTGGATGCATGCCGCGCGGACCGCGGCGACCACGTTCCCCTTGCTGGTGGCCCTCGCCGCGGCGGCCTTCGATAACGGTGACGACCTGTGGCTGGCCGGTGCGTGTGGCATCGCGGCGGTGCTCGCGATCGTCAGCGCGTTGATCCTGTTGCCGCGCACCGGCAACCGGGTGGCGATGGCGCTGCTGACCGCCGCCGGTGTGCTGCCCGTGCTCTGCGTGTCGCTGGCCGTCGACCGCGTGATCGCCGCGTTGATGGCCGCCGCACTGTCCGCGGCCATGCTCTCGATCGTGCTCGTCGCCGATCGACTGCCGGGGGTGGGCGGCGTCGTCGGGCGGGTCTGGACGGCGCTGTCGGCGATCTCCGCGCTGGTCGCGGTGACCGTCGCGTTCGACGGCGAGCTGGCGGCACCGATCTTGCTGGCGATGGCGGTGGTGGTGGCCGTCGCCGGGCGAGGCGACGTCACCGCCAGGTGGGCCGCGGTCGGATTCGCCTTCGTCGGCGGCGGTCTCTACCTGGCCTATGCGCCGCCGAGTTCGCTGGTCAGCGCCACCGCGACGAGCGGACCGGACTCGGTATCCATCCTTGTCTCAAGCGTGCTGGTGGCGGCCTGCGCCGTCGCCATCGTCTGGTCGTGGGTCGGTCGCAGCACGGTTGACGACGATGCGGTGCGCGTGATGTGGGCCGGCTCGGCCGCCGTGATCGTGTACGCGATCACCACGTTCACCGTCACCGCCGGCGTGCTGATCGGCGGCACGGGTCGCGGCTTCTTCGCCGGTCACATGGCCGCGACGATCAGCTGGATCGCGATAGCGGCGGGCCTGTTCGGCTACGCGGCCCGGCTGTCCCGGGCGGATCGGTCGCTGCCGATAGCCGGTGGGTTGGCGCTGGTCGCGGCGGCGATGGCCAAGTTGTTCCTGTTCGACCTGGGCACGCTGGACGGGATCTTCCGTGTCGTGGTGTTCATCGTGGTCGGCCTGGTCCTGCTCGGCATGGGGGCGGGCTACGCCCGGCTGCTCGCCCAGCAGGACCAGCAGCAGTAGATGTGAGGTCAGTCATATCCTAATCTGGACTCATTCCAAATTAGGAGGCGTTGAACTGGTCATGACAACAACACGTAGAACCGAAGAAGAAGTCCAGCCATTCGGGGCCTCGCCGGAGCTGAGCGCCAATCTTCAGCGGGTCCTGGTCGATCTCATCGAGCTCCATCTGCAGGGCAAGCAGGCGCATTGGAACGTCGTCGGCAGCAACTTCCGCGACCTTCATCTGCAGCTCGACGAGCTCGTCGACTTCGCGCGCGAAGCCAGCGACACCATCGCCGAGCGGTTGCGTGCCCTCGACGCGATCCCGGACGGGCGCTCGGACACCGTTGTCGGAAGCACGACCCTGCCGCAGTTCCCGGCATATGAGCGCAACACCGCCGAGGTGGTGGATCTGATTACGACGCGGGTCTATGCGGCCGTGGACACGATGCGCACCGTGCACGACGCGGTCGACGCAGAGGACCCCAGCACCGCCGACATCCTGCATCAGCTGATCGACGGCCTGGAGAAGTTGGCCTGGCTGATCAAGTCGGAGAACCGCAAGGTCTAAGCCGGCCCGGTCGCGGCCGATTTCCCGTCGTCGTGCTGACGCCTTGGGATCCTGCTGAAACAGCTGCCAGGCCCGCCACACCAGCAACGCCGAGCCGGCCATGATGCATGCCGATAAGTGGTATCGCCGGCGATACCACTTATCAACAGATCCATACCCTCCAGATGCCCGGCCCGACGCCGAACTTCTCGGCGATGTGATGGCTGACGGCGGGACGTACTCCCAGTGGGTGCCGTATCCGGCGCAGGCTGTCGGGCTGTGGCCGCACAACCGCGAACCCTGTGGCGGCGGCTAGGGGCCCTTGCCGAGCGCCTCAAACCCAGTGAGCTCAGCTAGCGCGGCATCGTCGTCGTCGCGGCGCCCGACCAGATACCAGGTGTGCATCACACCCTTGCCCTTGATGTCGACGTCGCCGCGTTCCTCGAGAAGGAACGCGTGACTCAGCCGCTCATAGACGTTTTGCGGCACTTGGATTCGGCCTTCGACGTCCGTCGTCTCCATCCGCGCCGCGACGTTGACCGCGTCGCCCCAGACGTCGTAGAAAAACTTGCGGGACCCGACCACCCCCGCGACCACGGGTCCGGCCGCCAGCCCGATCCGAAGTGGCACCGCCCGGCCCTGCGGGTCCTTCAAATCGGCGACGGCGTCGGCCATGTCTAATGCCAGAGCGGCCAGCGCCTCGACGTGATCCGGCCGCGGCTGCGGCACCCCACTGACGACCATGTAAGAGTCGCCGCTGGTCTTGACCTTCTCCAGGCCGTGCCGATCAACAAGCGCGTCGAGATCGGTGTAGAGCCGGTCGAGAAACCGGACCAGGTCGGTCGGTGTGGTGTCGCTGGCCCGCTTGGTGTACCCGGCGATGTCGGCAAACAGGATCGACGCGTCGTCGTACTTGTCGGCGATGATGTTGCGCGACGGATCCTTCAGGCGTTGGGCGATCGTCGCCGGCAGGATGTTGGCCAGCAGTGCCTCGGATCGTTGGTATTCGGCTTCCATCGCCCGTTCGGCTCGCTGGACTTCACGCAGCGTGTACCACACCGTCGCAACGGCTATCACGGCCGCAAAGATCGCTGAGCTCACGAAACCCACGGTGATGGTCCACGCCGGCTGAAGACCACGGTCGTTGGGCACGAAGATCTCGAGCGCGATAACCCCCGCCACGCCGAGGGCGGTCAGGATCGACGCGAGCACGATGCGTTCGATGCCCAGCACCAGCACCACCAGAGAGGCCGCCACCAGGAAGTAGAACTGCAGGCCCGACCCGGTGCCGATGAGCCAGCACACGACGGAGAGCGACACGTACGCGACGAAGAAGAAGGTGAGCGGCGCGACGAGTTCGCCGAACCGGCTGAGCAGCGGGATCAGCAGGAAGATCACCGCTGTGCCGAGGTTGACGATGCCGAGGTGCCAGCCCCCATCCCACGTCAGCTGCCAGATCCCGAACGCGGCGGACACGAAGGCACCGATCCAGGCCGCGATCTTGAGTACGCGCAGGCGGCTCGCGGCGCTCTCCGCGTAGTGCTGGGTGCGGGCCGGGACGCGGTTTGACAGGGCCACCTCCGGCACGCAGACCAATCGCTCCCTGAGCGCCACGGATCAAGCCTATCGCCGCGCACGCTTCAGTCGGACGACATTCTGGCGGCATCGCGGGCCCGCAGCGCCAGCCACAATTCGTGGCGGTCCTGCGCCGAGTCCATCCGCCGCCCGGTGAGCCGCTCCACCGTGTCGATCCGGTTTCGCACGGTGTGCCGGTGAACTCGCAGCGCGCTCGCTGCGCCCGCCCAGTGCCCGTTGTGCTCGATGAACGCGGCCAACGCGCGCATCAGCTCGTCGGCTCGGTCGGTCGCGTCGAGCGGTCCAAGCACGGCGTCGGCGTAGGCCTGCAGGGATTGGGCGCCGACGGTGTTCAGCAGCAACCTGCTGCTTGCGATCTCCTCGGCGTGCATGTGCCGGCCCCGTACCCGGCTGGCCGGCAGGGCCGAGCAGGCCTGACGCAGCGACACGGCCAGTGCGCCGGGCCGCACCGCGATACCGATCCCGGCCGGCCGGTCGGCGGCCAGCGTTGCCAGCACACCGGGCAGGTCAGTGGCCAGCGGCACGGCGAGCTCGACCACCTCTCCGATCACACCGACCAGCGCGTCGGGCAGGGTGATCAGCAGGTCGGCAGCCAGGTCGTCGGCGTCATCCGGGGCGGCGACGGCGGCGGCCCGCAGGTCGGCGTCCGGCAGGCCCACCGACGCCAGCCAGCGGGCGGCGACCACGTCGTCGACGGTGGCCCGGGAGAGCCTGGACAGCACCTGCGCCCGTCCGCGGCGCTGTGCGGCGTTCAGACCGTGCCGGCGCTCCAGTTCCAGCGACAGCAGCGACACCAGGTCTCCCGAAACCTGGTGCACGGCAGGAAGTTCGGCCGGGCCGTCGATGAGCAGCCACGCCCGCAATCGGCGGGCCCCGAGCGCGTGCAGTTCGCGGCGGCGGCCTTCGCTGATGTCGGCGGCCGCGGCGGCCAGACCCTGCCCGCGCACCGATTCGAGAAGTCCGGCGACCTTGGCGACGAGCCGCTCACTTCCGGGGTCGGACTCGGCCAGCACGCGTCCGAGCAGATCGATCACGACACCGGTGCGGCCCGTCGCCTCACGATGCGCGGCAAGGATGCCGAGCAGGCCTCCCGGTGTGACAGCGGCGGCGGTGAGGGCCCGCTGGGTCTGCAATGCCCACTCCAGTTCCTGCCGTTCGGCGCGGGCCCGGTGCGCGAAGACCGCCTTGGTCACCGCGATGAACGGCACCGGGTCGGGCACGGTCAGCAGCGGGATACCGATCTCGTCGGCCGCGGCGACGAGGTGCGCCGGCGCCCCCTGGTGTGGCAGGTCGGCACCCAGGCCCAGCCCGACGGCGCGCACTCCGGCGGCATCGAGTTCGGTGAGGTAGGAGCGGCAGCCGTCGACACTTTCCGGCAACAGCAGGCCGATGGTGAGCAGCAGCTCACCGCCCTGCAGCCATGGCCCGGGGTGGGCCAGCTCCGAGACGGCCGCCGCCTCGATCTCACGGTCGGCGCCGACGCGGCCGGCCACCAGCTGCAATCCCAGATTGGGATCGGCGGTCAGCTCGGCGACCGTGAGCATGGACAGATCGTCGAACAGATTGTTATCAATTTCTACAGAATGTCTATATCCGTGCCGCCGACAATCGGGGATTCTGTTGTCCATGTCACAGAACCCGATCGGACCGGTCGACGCCACACGTGTGCCGCGCTATGCGGGCCCCGCCACCTTCGCCCGCCTGCCCCGCATCGACGAGGTGGCACACGCCGACATCGCCGTGGTCGGCGTGCCGTTCGACTCCGGTGTTTCCTACCGGCCCGGTGCCCGATTCGGCCCCGGCCACATCCGCGCCTCGTCCAAGCTGCTGCGGCCCTACCACCCGCGGCTGGACGTCGAGCCGTTCGCCGTACAGCAGGTGGCCGACGCCGGCGACATCGCGGTCAATCCGTTCGACATCGCCGAGGCGATCAGCACGATCGAGCACGCGTCCGACGAGTTGCGCGACGGCGGCACGAAGCTGATCACCCTCGGCGGCGACCACACCATCGCGCTTCCGTTGCTGCGTTCGCTGCACCGGGATCACGGCCCTATCGCGGTGCTGCACTTCGATGCTCATCTGGACACGTGGGACACCTACTTCGGGGCGCCGTTCACCCACGGCACCCCGTTCCGCCGGGCCAGTGAGGAAGGTCTGCTCGACCCCGAACACTGCCTACATGTCGGCATCCGGGGCCCGCTGTACTCCTCCACTGACCTCACAGACGACAAGGTGCTCGGCTTTCAGGTGATCGGCACCGACGACGTGCAACTGGACGGGCTGCCCGCGGTGATCGAACGGATGCTGACCCGCCTCGGCGACGCACCGGTGTACGTATCGATCGACATCGACGTGCTGGACCCGGCGCACGCGCCCGGCACCGGCACCCCGGAGGCCGGCGGCATGACCAGCCGTGAGCTGCTGCACTGTCTGCGAAACCTGGTCGGCGCCAACGTGGTTGGCGCGGACATCGTCGAGGTCGCCCCGGCCTACGACCACGCCGAAATCACCGGGATCGCGGCCGCGCACGTCGGCTACGAGCTGCTGTCGGTGCTGGCGGCCAAACCGTGAGCGAGCACCGCAACGGCGGCGCCGCCGTCGTCGAAACCCTTGCCGCACATGGCGTCGACGCAATCTTCGGCATTCCCGGCACGCACAACCTGGAGTTTTACCGGCACTTCGGGAAGGCCGGCATCCGCGCGATCACACCTCGCCACGAGCAGGGCGCCGGCTATGCGGCCGAGGCGTATGCCCGCGTCGGCGGACGGCCCGGTGTCGTGGTCACCACCAGCGGACCCGCCCTGACCAACGCGATGACGGCAGCCGCGACCGCCTATGGCGAATCGCAGCCGATGCTCCTGCTCTCGTCTGGCCTGCCCACCGGCACCGAGGGACGTGACCTCGGCCAGCTGCACGAGGCCAAGAACCCCAGCGGCGCGATGGACCAGCTGGTGCGCTGGAGCCGCCGGGTGCGCAGTGCCGACGAGGCGGCCGCGACGGTCACCGAGGCGTTCGGCACTTTCACCGGACGCCGTCCCCGACCGGTGCACATCGAGATTCCGATCGACGTGCTGGAGCAGACCTGGACCGGCGAGCCGCGGGTCTGCACGCCGGTGGCCGCGCCGCACGCCGACCCGGACGACATCCGCCGGGCCGCAGATCTGCTCGCCGCCGCCGACCAGCCGATGATCATCGCCGGCGGCGGGGCGGTCGACGCGCAGGCCGAGGTGACCGCGCTCGCCGAGGCGCTCGGCGCGCCGGTCGCCACCACGGTGAACGGCAAGGGCGTGGTCGACGAGTCGCACCCGCTCTCGGTCGGCGCGTCGATCCGGCTGCGTGCGCTACAGCGGGCCGCCGCGGACAGCGACGCGCTGCTGGTGGTCGGCACCGAGCTCGGCGACTCCGACCTGTGGGAAGGCCAGATCCGCGGCCGCACCGTGATCCGCTGCGACATCGACCCGGCCCAGCTGGACAAGAACTGTCCGGCCGACATCGCGCTGCAGGGCGACGCCGCGACCACCGTCGCCGCGCTGCTGGCCGCGCTGCCTGCCGCATGCGGCCGCACCGGGTCGGAGCGGGCGGCCGTGCTGCGCGCGGCTTGCCGGGACGAGGCGATGAACGACGCCGGTCCGTACGCCGAGATCAACGCCGCGGTCCGTGCGGCGCTGCCCGCCGATGCCGTGCTGGCCGGGGACAGCTCGCAGGTCACCTACTTCGGCTCGGTGCACTTCTTCGACGTCCCGGCGCCGCGCCGGTTCTGCTACACGCCCGGATTCGCCACCCTCGGCTACGGCCTGCCGGCCGGGCTGGGTGCGTCGATCGCGCGGCCCGGCGCACCGGTGGCGGTGCTGCTCGGCGACGGGGCGCTGATGTTCTCGGTTCAGGAACTGGTCGCACTTGGTCGAACAACGCCTGCCGGTGCCGGTGATCGTCGTGGACAACGGCGGCTATCAAGAAATCCGCGACCAGCAGCAGATGCGGGACATCCCGCCGATCGGCGTCGAGCTGCGCACCCCCGACCTGGCCGCGCTGGCCGTCGCCATGGGCGCCCGCGGGGTGCGCACCACCTCGACCACCGACCTTCCCGAACTGGTCAGCGGCGCACTCGGCGCCGACGGCCCGACCCTCATCCACTTCGACATTCGCTGACGCTCAACCCGAAAGGACATCGCTCCATGGCCGCTCATATGGACATCGCCGTCGTCGCCATCTACATCATCTCCATGATCGCCTTCGGTTTCTGGGGCAAGCGCCGTGCAACCACGCAGTCCGACTTCTTGGTCGCCGGGCGGCGACTCGGCCCGGGCCTTTACTCCGGAACCATGGCCGCCATCGTGCTCGGCGGCGCGTCGACCATCGGCGGCGTCGGCCTCGGCTACCAGTACGGCATCTCGGGCATGTGGCTGGTGGTGGCCATCGGCGTCGGCATCCTGGCCCTGAGCCTGCTGTTCGCCGGCCGGATCCAGCGGCTGCGGGTCTACACGGTCAGCCAGATGCTCGAGCTGCGCTACGGTCCCGGCTCCAGCGTGCTGTCCGGCCTGATCATGTGGGGCTACACGCTCATGCTGTCGGTCACCTCGACCATCGCCTACGCGACGATCTTCGGCGCGCTGTTCAACATCGGCAAGGTGCCGGCCATCATCCTGGGCGGCAGCGTGGTGATCATCTACTCCACGCTGGGTGGAATGTGGTCGATTACCCTGACCGACTTCGTGCAGTTCATCATCAAGACCGTTGGCATCTTCTTCATCCTGCTGCCCATCGCCGTTGTGAACGCCGGTGGGTTCAGCGGGTTGGCCGAGAAGCTGCCGGCCGACGCCACCTCGCTGACCGCGATCGGCGGTGGCACCATCCTCACCTACTTCGTGATCTACACCTTCGGCCTGCTCATCGGCCAGGACATCTGGCAGCGGGTGTTCACCGCGCGCAGCCCCGGCGTGGCCCGCTGGGCTGGCACCGCGGCTGGCGTGTACTGCCTGCTGTACGCGGTGGCCGGCGCGGTGATCGGGATGGCAGCCAAGGTCCTGCTCCCGGCGCTGGAGTCCCGCGACGACGCCTTCGCCCAATTAGTCGAGATGCAACTGCATCCGCTACTGGCCGGCCTGGTGCTGGCTGCCGCGCTGGCCGCGGTGATGTCCACCTCGAGCGGTGCGCTGATCGCCACCGCCACGGTGTTCAGTCAGGACATCGTGGCCCGGTTGCGTCATCGCGACATCGAGGCCGGTAGCGAGCACGACCACGTCCGCAACAATCGGCTCTACGTCGCCGGCTTCGGCATCGTCATGGTGATCATCGCGTGCCTGCTGCAGGACGTGGTCGCGGCGCTCACGGTCGCCTACGACATCCTGGTCGGCGGGCTGCTGGTGCCGATCCTGGGTGGGCTGGTCTGGCGCCGCGGCACCAACGTCGGCGCCATCGCGGCGATGGCGGTCGGCACCGTGGCGACGCTGGCCACGATGGTGGTGCTGGGCGACATCTTCGCCAACGAGCCGATCTACGTCGGCCTGGTCTCGGGGTTGGTGGTGTACGTGGTCGGCAGCCTGTTGAGCAAGCCGACCGACCCCGAGGTGCTGGCCGAATGGGACCGTCGCAGCCGCGGCGAGGACACCGAAACCGTCCTGGCCGCCACCGCTGGAAGCGCTTGATCTGCTTAGGAATTGAGCCTTCCCACGGCGGGCAGCCGGGTGTACGATGAATGGTTCACCGTCCTCAGGAGAACAAGAAAGGAAAACCTAAAAAGGGAAACCTGAAAGGGAGACCTGGAAGAGGAAAGACCTGGAAAGGGAAACCTGAAAGCCTCCATCGAGAATTGGGGCGGGGAGGCGCGGAAGCCGTTCGCACTTGAAGTTTCACGACTAAAAGAGGCGAACGGCTTCTCGCATGTAAGGCCGTCTACCAGCGGGTTCTTGGTGCCCTCGGTGGGATTCGAACCCACACTGTACGGGTTTTGAGTCCGTTTCCTCTGCCAGTTGGGATACGAGGGCTCGTGTGCGTGCGGCCTCCCACCATAGAGGATGCGTCGGGGTTGTCCGACGTCACAACCCCGAGGTCGCTGATCGGCCGCCGCCACGCCACAATGTCGTCATGACCGGGTCAACCACCGACGCCGCCAAGCCCCACCGTGTACTCATAGCCGAGGACGAAGCACTCATACGGCTCGATTTGGCCGAGATGCTGCGCGAGGAGGGCTATGAGGTCGTCGGCGAGGCCGGCGACGGGCAGGAGGCTGTCGAGCTGGCCGAGAGCCTGAAGCCGGATCTGGTGATCATGGACGTGAAGATGCCGCGCCGCGACGGCATCGATGCGGCGTCGGAGATCGCCAGCAAGCGCATCGCCCCGATCGTGGTGCTCACCGCGTTCAGCCAGCGCGAACTGGTCGAGCGGGCCCGCGACGCGGGCGCCATGGCCTATCTGGTCAAGCCGTTCTCCATCACCGACCTGATCCCCGCGATCGAGGTCGCGGTCAGCCGATTCAGTGAGATCAGTGCGCTGGAGCAAGAAGTCGCCACGCTGGGCGACCGGCTGGAGACCCGCAAGCTCGTCGAGCGCGCGAAGGGTTTGCTGCAAACCAAGCAACAGATGACCGAACCCGAGGCGTTCAAGTGGATTCAGCGCGCGGCGATGGATCGCCGAACGACGATGAAGCGTGTCGCCGAGGTGGTGCTGGAAACCCTCGACCCGCCCGGGGACGCGTAAATACTGCGTTTCCGACCCCGCCGTTCGATGCGATCTATCTGGAGATAAGCGGCGCGCGTTTTCCAACATCACGCACCAACGGCCACACGTTGGCTATGTTCTACCCGAAGCATCGCCGCCCCGGCCGATCTGGGCCGGCTCGTCGGTGCCGATAAAAACATTGACCCGGAGGTGAAGCGTGCGCGGTCGCGTGGCACGGAGTGCAATTGCTCTAGGTAGCGCAGGTCTGCTGGTGTTCGGCATTGCCGGCTGTACCCAATCCGAGCCGAGTGAGGGGGAAGCGGCGCAGGCCGACCTGAAGATCGTCGAGCAGGTGCAGATCGGGGAGAACGGCGCGGAAGTCAAATTGGCGGCAGGCGCTGCGCCCGCGGATCCCGCCGGGAACGGCCAGGCGCAGTGCCCACCTGTGTCCATCGCGATGGCGGGCGCCCTCACCGGGCCGGACGCCGCGCTGGGCATCAACATAAAGAACGGGGCACAACTAGCGATCGACAAGCACAACGCCGCCAACCCCGGCTGCCAGGTGCAGCTGAAAACCTTCGACACCGAGGGTGACCCGCAGAAGGCCACGCAGATCGCGCCCCAGATCATCAACGACGCGTTCACTATCGGCCTGATCGGGCCCGCCTTCTCGGGCGAGACGAACGCCACCGGCCCCGTGTTCAACCAGGCCGGCCTGGTCGCCGCCACCGCGTCGGCCACCAACGTGACGCTGTCGGAGAAGGGCTGGAGAACCTTCTTCCGTGGCCTTGCCAATGACGGCGTGCAGGGACCGGCGGTCGCCAACTACATGAAAAACACCCTCGGCGAAGGCAAGGTGTGCGTGATCGACGACAGCACCGACTATGGCCGTGGCCTTGCCCAGTCGGTGCGCGAGACGCTTGGCCCGGTCGCCGACTCGACCTGCAATATCTCGGTGAAGAAGGGCGACAAGGACTTCTCGGCCACGGTGACCCAGGTCAAGGGCGCGAATCCCGACGCGGTGTTCTTCAGCGGTTACTACGCCGAGGCCGCGCCGCTTGTCCAGCAGCTCAAGGACGGCGGGGTGACGGCACAGTTCGTCAGCGCCGATGGCGTCAAGGATCCCGAGTTCGTCAAGCAGGCCGGCGGGTCGTCCAAGGACGCCTTGCTGTCCTGCCCGTGCGGCCCGGCCACCGGCCCGTTCGCCGAGGAGTACTGCCAAGAAGTTCGGCCAGGATGCGGGCACCTATAGCGTTGAGGGCTACGACCTGGCCACCATCATGCTGAAGGGCATCGACTCCGGCAAGATCACCCGGCCCGATCTGCTGGAGTTCGTGCGCACCTACGACGGTCAGGGCGTCGGCCGCAAGTACCAGTGGACCCCCACCGGTGAGCTGAGCTCCACTCTGATCTGGATCTACAAGGTTCAGTAGGCAACGAGGCGGGACGCGTCCGAGACCGTAAGGCTCGGACGCGTTCTCGTGAAGAATAGCTTTCCGCAAGGAGCCGCCCCCTGATGATCCACGAGTGTTTCGATCAGTACGCCTGCCTGGCCGCCGACATCAGCTTCAACCTGGAAGGTCTGCGACACGGCTTCTGGCAGTTGACGATCGACGGTCTCTCGTGGGGGGCGATCTATGCGCTGGTGGCGGTCGGCTATACCCTGGTGTTCGGTGTGCTGCGGTTGATCAACTTCGCCCATTCCGAGATCTTCATGCTCGGCATGTTCGGCGCCTATTTCTGTCTCGACATGATCCTGGGCTTCACGCCCAGCGGCAATGCATACAACAAGGGCATCGCCCTGACCGTGCTTTATCTGGGCATCGCCATGCTTTTCGCGATGTTGGTATCGGGGACCGCGGCCGTCGGGCTGGAGTTCATTGCGTACCGGCCGTTGCGCAGGCGTCACGCCCGCTCGCTGGCGTTTCTGATCACCGCGATCGGAATGTCGTTCGTGCTACAGGAATTCGTCCACTTCGTGCTGCCGAAACTGCTCAAGGGTTACGGCGGCAGCAACGCCCAGCAGCCGATCATCCTGGTACAGCCCAAGACTCAGTTCACGATCTTCGGCGCCACTGTCTCCAACGTCACTTTGGTCGTCGTGGCCTCCGCGTTGGTCCTAGCGGTGCTGACCGATCTCGCGATCAACCGTACGAAGTTCGGCCGCGGCATCCGCGCCGTGGCTCAGGACCCAAACACCGCGACGCTGATGGGGGTCTCGCGGGAGCGCATCATTATGTTGACCTTCCTGCTGGGCGGCCTGCTGGCCGGGGCGGCGGCGCTGCTGTACACACTGAAGGTGCCGCAGGGCATCATCTACTCCGGCGGATTCCTGTTGGGTATCAAGGCGTTTTCCGCAGCGGTGCTCGGCGGTATCGGCAACCTGCGCGGCGCGCTGCTCGGTGGGCTGCTGCTCGGCATCATGGAAAACTACGGGCAGGCGGTGTTCGGCACCCAGTGGCGCGACGTTGTGGCGTTTGTGCTGCTCGTTCTGGTGCTGCTGTTCCGTCCGAGCGGGATACTCGGTGAAAGCCTTGGGAAGGCACGGGTATGAGCTGGACTGAACGCCTTCTGGCACCCGGCGACGCGTTGCGGCAGTGGTGGGACGGTCTGTCGCGGGTGCAGAAGTGGGGTTTCGGCGTGGTGGGCTTCGGGTTGCTGGCCCTGCTGCCGCTGTTTCCGCCGCCGTTCCTGAACACCCCTAACATCAGCTTCGGTGGCACCATGGCGCAGTTCGCGATGGTCGCCATCATCGCGATCGGCCTCAATGTCGTGGTCGGACAGGCCGGCCTGCTCGACCTCGGCTACGTCGGGTTCTACGCCGTCGGCGCCTACACCGTCGCGTTGCTGACCAGCCCCAGCAGCCCATTGAACAAGGTCGGCCCGAACGGGTTCTTAAGCGAAGACTGGGCGTGGCTGTCGTGTGTGCCGTTGGCGATGGCCTTCACGGCCCTGGCCGGCCTGATTCTGGGCACACCGACGCTGCGGCTGCGCGGCGACTACCTGGCCATCGTCACGCTCGGGTTCGGCGAAATCATCCGGCTGCTGGCCGACAACCTGGCCGGCATCACCAACGGCCCGCGTGGGCTGCCAGGAGTGGAGTACCCGCGGCTGGGTGAGAGCGAGAGGCTGCCCGACGGTGTCTTCTCCAGCGGGAATACCACAGGCGACACCAACTACGGCACCTGGTGGTTCTGGCTCGGCATCATCCTGATGGTCATCATCCTGCTGCTGGTCGGCAACCTCGAACGCAGCCGGGTCGGACGCGCCTGGGTCGCCATTCGAGAGGACGAAGACGCCGCGGAAGTGCTGGGCGTCAACACCTTCCGGTTCAAGCTGTGGGCCTTCGTGATCGGCGCGGCGATCGGCGGACTGTCCGGCGCACTGTATGCCGGCCAGGTGCAATTCGTCGCTCCGCCGACCTTCAACATCATCAACTCGATGCTGTTCCTGTGCGCTGTGGTCCTCGGCGGGCAGGGCAACAAGCTGGGCGTGATCGTCGGCGCGTTCATCATCGTCTACCTGCCTAACCGGCTGATCGGTGTGGAGTTCCTCGGCATCAACATGGGCGACCTTAAATACCTGTTCTTCGGCATGGCCTTGGTGGTGCTGATGATTTTCCGGCCGCAGGGGATGTTCCCGGCCCGACAGCAATTGCTGGCCTACGGTAAGGCCGCCCGCGAGATGCTGCGCCGAGCTCCGGAAAAGGAGGCGGCCGCATGAGCGTCGAAGAATTGGCTGGGGTACATCGGGAGATTCACGCTGCCGAGGGCGAAACCCTATTAGAGACAAAGGATTTGACGGTCAAGTTCGGCGGGCTGGTGGCGCTGGATTCGGTGACGTTCAACATTCGGCGCGGCGAGATTCTCGGCATGATCGGGCCGAACGGCGCTGGCAAGACGACCTGCTTCAACGCAATCACCGGGGTGTACAGGCCGACTTCCGGCTCCGTGGTCTTCGACGGCGCTCCGCTCGGCCGGATTAAGCGCCATCAGATCACCCGCCGCGGCATTGCCCGCACGTTCCAGAACATCCGGCTGTGGGGCGAGATGACCGCGCTGGAGAACGTCATGGTGGGCACCGATGCGCGGCACTTTACGTCGGTGCCCGGCGCGCTGGTTCGCACCCCGCGGCACAGGCGGGAGGAACTTTCGGCGGCCGAACGCGCCGCGGCGCTGCTGCACTTCGTCGGCATCGCCCACCGCGGCGAGGAGAAGGCCAAGAACTTGCCCTACGGTGATCAGCGGCGGCTGGAGATCGCCCGCGCCCTGGCCACCGAGCCGAAACTGCTGTGCCTGGACGAGCCGGCGGCGGGGTTCAACCCCAACGAGAAGGCCGCGCTGATGGACCTAATCCGCAAGATCCGCGACGACGGCTACACGGTGCTGCTCATCGAGCACGACATGCGGGTGGTCATGGGTGTCACCGACCGCATCGTGGTGCTGGAGTTCGGCCGCAAGATCGCCGACGGCCTGCCGCACGAGATCCGCGAGGACCCGAAGGTCATCGCCGCATACCTGGGGGTGCCCGATGAAGACCTCAAATGACGACCGTCCGGTCGTGCTCGAGGTGCGCGACATCGTCGTGCAGTATGGGCGTATCCGTGCGCTGCATGGCATTTCGCTGAAGGTTCACGACGGTGAGCTGGTCACATTGCTGGGCTCCAACGGCGCGGGCAAGACCACGACCATGCGGGCGATCTCGGGGCTGCTGCCGCTGACGGCGGGATCTGTGTGGTTCGAAGGCTCCGACATCAGCAAGGTCAAGGCGCACCACCGGGTCGTCCAGGGCCTCGTCCAGGCGCCGGAGGGCCGCGGCGTGTTTCCCGGCATGACCGTGGTCGAGAACCTCGAAATGGGTTGCTACGGGCGAAAGTTCGCGTCGAAGGCCGAGCACAAGGAGCGGCTGGACTGGGTGCTCGAGACCTTTCCGCGGCTGGCCGAGCGGCGCCATCAGGTCGGCGGCACGCTGTCCGGCGGCGAGCAGCAGATGCTCGCGATCGGCCGCGCGCTGATGGCACGGCCGCGGGTGCTGCTGCTCGACGAGCCCTCGATGGGGTTGGCCCCGATGGTGATCTCGCAGATCTTCAAGATCATCGCCGAGATCAACTCGCAAGGCACTACCGTGCTGCTGGTCGAACAGAATGCGCAGCAGGCCCTGAGCCGCTCCGATCGCGCCTACATCCTGGAGACCGGTGAGGTCACCCGCACCGGCAACGCGCGAGAACTGTTGGCCGACGACAGCATTCGCGCGGCCTACCTCGGCGTCGCCTGACGGGCCGTCACCCGTCGAACGGCGTGGCCTAGCGCGGCGTGATGCGGAAGCGCTTCACTCGGGACGTTGCGCCGGAGACGAGTTTGAGTCGGCTGCGTGGAACGTCCAGGTGTGCCGCCAGCAGTTTGATGACCGCATCATTGGCCCCGCCTTCGACGGCCGGCTCGCGTACATGGATTGTCAGCTCACCGTCGTCGCCCACGTCCGACCAGCGGCCCCTTGCGGCCGCCCGGTTTGATTCTGACAAGGACGGTGCGGTCACGTGGGGCGCACTCGCGGCTCAATCGCGTCGAGCACCCCAACCTGATCCGGGGGGACGCTGATGTGCATCACCACATCGCTGCCCGCCGGTTCGAATTCGAAGGTGAAGAACGAGCAGCATGCATTCTCGCGTTCGGCCAGGCTACGGGCCGCTGCTTCAACCTCGGGCGGCAGTACCAGATCCAGCCGAGTGGTTTGCGCTCGCGTCTTCCGCAGTACCAACGCGAAGAGTTCATCGAACTCCATCACCCTCAGCGGGCGCTGCGCCGTCGGTAACGTGCACGCGTCCGGCGTCCAATCCGGATGCTCGGTGAACGCCATGACCCGACGATAGACCTGACATGCTCAGGTGCGCAGCGGACGTTAGTTGGCGCGTCGCCGCGCCCGCTCCCACGGCCAGGTCATCAGCGACCAGACGATGAGTATCAGCGCGGTCGCGGTCAGTATGTACACCGGCCATGGCCCCAGCACGTCTAGCAGACTGGGGGTGGCGGGTTTCCGGTTGAGGAAGCCGTAGTTGGTTCCGGCAAAGCTGTTGAACGTCAAGGTAACCGCCGCCCACGCCGCGGTGACGACAACCACGATGCGGTAGCTGCGCCAATCGGGCCGCATGCCCCGTCCCCAGGTGAGGTAGATGGCGGCCCAGACGACGAGCAGGTGAATCGCCCAGAACGCGAGAAATTCGTAGTGGGGAAAATCCGGACTCTTCAGCACCGGTGAGATCAACGCCTGCGCACTGAGCACCAGGCCCCAGTAGTAGGTGAACGAATAGGCCCAATGCCGTTGCGTCCAAAGCGCATAGGCGGCGACGACGGTCGCGAGATCGGTCAGGTGCAGCGGTACCGAGCGGTCAAGGCTCGGCGGGATCAGCGTGTAGATCAGAATGGCGGCGTATATCGCGGCGGTGAGCAGCCCGAGTATCCGGCCCAGCCGGCGGGCCTGCGCGTCGGTCTGCCTGCGGCCGATCCAGACCAGCAGCACAGCGCCGATCACGAACACCGCAATGGCGGCCCAGTGTGACGGGCCGTATAACGAGAACTGCCTACCGGGCAACGATTACCGACGACCCGTGGCCGAACAGGCCCTGGTTGGCGGTGATGCCGACGGTGGCGCCCTCGACCTGGCGGCCCACGGCCTGGCCCTTGAGCTGCCAGGTGAGCTCGCACACCTGCGCGATGGCCTGGGCCGGGATGGCCTCGCCGAAGCAGGCCAGCCCGCCGGACGGGTTCACCGGAACTTTGCCGCCGATGGTCGTTGCGCCACTTCGCAACAGCTGCTCGGCTTCGCCCTTGGGGCAGAGCCCGAGGTGCTCGTACCAGTCGAGTTCCAGGGCGGTGGACAGGTCGTACACCTCGGCCAGGCTGAGGTCCTCGGGGCCGATGCCGGCCTCGGCGTACGCCGCGTCGAGGATCTGGTCCTTGAACACCCGGTCCGGCGCTGGCACCACCGCGGTGGAATCCGTTGCGATATCTGGTAATTCGGGCAGATGCTGTGGGTAACGCGGGGTGACGGTGCTGACCGCGCGGACCGACGGCACACCGTCGAGCGAGCCCAGATGCTCACGGGCGAATTTCGCGCTCGCGACGATCAGCGCCGCGGCGCCGTCGGAGGTGGCGCAGATGTCCAGCAGACGCAGCGGATCGGCGACCACCGGGCTGACCAGCACATCCTCGACCGAGGTCTCCTTGCGGAACCGGGCATTGGGGTTGGCCAGCCCGTGCTTGGCGTTCTTGACCTTCACCTGCGCGAAGTCCTCGAGGGTGGCGCCGTAGAGGTCCATCCGTCGGCGCGCCAGCAGCGCGAAGTACACCGGGTTCGTCGCGCCGATCAGGTGGAACCGCTGCCAGTCGGGGTCGTTGCGTCGCTCACCGCCGACGGGCGCGAAGAATCCCTTGGGCGTGGTGTCGGCGCCGATGACGAGTGCGACGTCGCAGAACCCGGCCAGGATCTGCGCCCGGGCGCTCTGTAGCGCCTGAGAACCGCTGGCGCAGGCCGCATAGCTGGAGCTGACCGGGACTCCGTTCCAGCCGAGCTTCTGCGCGAACGTCGCGCCGGCGACGAACCCGGGGTAGCCGTTGCGGATGGTGTCGGCGCCCGCCACGAGTTGGATCTGCCGCCAGTCCAGGCCCGCTTCGTTCAACGCGGCCCGGGCCGCCGCGACACCGTATTCGGTGAAGTCGTTGCCCCACTTGCCCCATGGGTGCATGCCGGCACCGAGGATGTACAGCGGTTCAGGCATTCGCGATCCTCCAGGCGTAGACGACGCGTTCGACGCCGTCGTCGTCGGTGAAGAGCGGCATCGTCGTCAGCTCCATCTCCATGCCGACGTTCATGTCCGCCGCAACTGTGCCCTCGACGACCTTGCCCAACACAATGATGCCCTCGTCGGCCAAGTGCACCGCGGCGACCGCGAACGGCTCGAACGGATCCGGCGACGGATACGGCGGCGGGGGCGCGTAGCGGTTCTCGGTGTAGCTCCACAGCGTGCCGCGACGCGACAGCGGCACCTGTTCGAGTTCGTCGCCGTCGCAGGCCGGGTTGGGGCAGTTGTTGGCACGCGGCGGAAAAACATAGGTGCCGCAGCGCGGGCACTTGCCGCCGATCAGGTGAGCCTGACCGGACTCGTCGGTGGCGAACCACCCGTCAATCGCAGGTTGTGTCGTTGTCCCTGGCACGCGGGCCAGCGTACTCAGTCGCGGGCCAAAACTGAAACGTGTTGCAGTTTCATCCGGGGCCGCCCGCGACGTCCAGCAGAATCCGCAGCAGGTCGTCGGGGTTGTCACGCATCAGGTTGTGGGCCCCGTCGAGTTCGTGCGTCGTCCAGTTCGGGTCGTCGCGGACACGTTCGTAAGACGGCCGCAGCGGAGAGTCACCTGGCCACTGCAGCGCGTAGACATAGTCTCGGCGCCGAAACGTGTTGAGATCGCCGGCCAGCCTGATCGGCTGCAGGAATGACGCCAGCGGATGCGCCGTCGCGCGCGGGTCGAAGAACGGCAACGGCGGTACCCCGTAGCCGGTGTGGTCGACACCCAGATACCACTGACGCTCTTCGTCGTTGACCAGCACCCAGCAGGACTCGCCGTCACGGGGGACGAGTGCGTCGAGATACACCAGTGCGTCGACTCGATCCGGAATTCGGTCGGCTACGCCGGTGATGACCATGCCACCGTAGCTGTGTCCGACCAGCACCAGATCGTCGACGTTCCGCTCGGTGGCCAGCACCGCCACTACATCGGTGATATGGGTCTCTAGGTTCACTCCGGCGTGCAGCAGGTGGGCCCGCTCGGCGACGCCGGTAAGGGTGATCGTCAGTACGCGATGCCCGTGCGAGCGCAGTGCCGTGGCCAGGTCGTCGAAGCACCACGCACCGTGGCAGGCGCCGGGAATCAATACGAATGTCGTCATGACTTCAGGGTCGTCGCGTCTCAGTTATAAGTCCAATATCGATCAAGGCAGAAAACTATAGTTATACGTTATGGAACTTCGGCAACTCGAGTACTTCGTGGCCGTGGCGGAGGAGGCGAATTTCACCAGGGCCGCGCAGCGAATCCACGTTGCCCAGCCGGCGGTCAGTGCGCAGATCCAGCGCCTTGAACGCGAAATCGGCCAGCCGCTGCTGGACCGGACGCGGCGCACCGTGCGGCTCACCGCGGCGGGTAGGGCCATGCTGCCGCACGCGAGGGCCGCACTCGCCGCCGTCGCGGATATCCGCACCGCGATGGACGAACTCACCGAACTCGTTCGCGGTACCGTCTCGATCGGGACGGTGACGTCGCACAACGCTGATTTGCCCGCCCTGTTGGCGGACTTCCACGCCGATTTCCCAAACGTCGAGATCACCCTCAGCACAGACGATTCCGCTGCGCTCATCGAAAAGGTGCGGACAGGTCGGCTCGACGCCGCGATCGCCTCGATCGGACCGCACGAGCGTCCGGAGGGTCTCGATGTGGAGGTGGTCACCGACGAGGCCATCGAAGCGGCGGTATGCGTTGGCGACGACCTGGCCCGGCGATCCAGCATCGGGCTGGCCGACCTGTGCGAGCGTCCCCTCATCGCGCTGCCGGCCGGTGCGGGCATTCGCCACCAGTTCGACTCCGCGTGCGCCAAGGCGGGCGTCACCCCGCGTATCGCGTTCGAGGCCAGCACCCCGGAGGCGCTCGCCGACCTCGCGGAGCGTGGCCTCGGGGTGGCGATCGTGCCCAGCTCGGTGTCGCGCGGCCGCGACGGGCTGCATGCGCTGGCCATAGAGCCGCAACTGCGGGGACGGCTGGTGCTGGCCTGGCGGTCTCGCGGTCCGATGAGCCCGGCGGCACGCGTCCTGGTTGACAAGGCTCGGCTGTTACTGCGTGTCGGGACGGGTGCATAGAGTAGGGCCGTGAGCCCGAGCGCTACCGACGAGAAGCCGACATTGATGCTGCTGGACGGCAATTCGCTGGCGTTCCGGGCGTTTTATGCGCTGCCCGCCGAGAATTTCAAGACCCAGGGCGGGTTGACCACCAACGCGGTCTACGGGTTCACCGCCATGCTGATCAACCTGCTGCGCGACGAACAACCGACGCATGTGGCGGCCGCGTTCGACGTGTCGCGCCAGACGTTCCGGGCCGAGAGGTACCCGGAGTACAAGGCCGGCCGGTCGGCCACCCCCGATGAGTTCCGCGGCCAGATCGACATCACCAAGGAGGTGCTCGCCGCGCTTGGCATCACGGTGCTGGCCGAGCCGGGTTTCGAGGCCGACGACGTGATCGCCACGCTGGCCACCCAGGCCGAGGACGAGGGCTACCGGGTGCTGGTGGTCACCGGTGACCGCGACTCGCTGCAGCTGGTCAGCGATGACGTCACGGTGCTGTACCCGCGCAAGGGCGTCAGCGAGCTGACCCGGTTCACCCCGGCCGCCGTCGTCGAGAAGTACGGGCTCACCCCGCAGCAGTATCCCGACTTCGCGGCGCTGCGTGGCGACCCCAGCGACAACCTGCCCGGCATCCCCGGCGTGGGGGAGAAGACCGCCACCAAGTGGATCGCCGAGTACGGGTCGCTGCAGGCGCTGGTGGACAACGTCGAGAGCGTGAAGGGCAAGGTCGGCGACGCGTTGCGGGCCAACCTGTCGCACGTCGTGCTCAACCGCGAACTCACCGACCTCGTCAAGAACGTCCCGCTGGCGCAAACCCCGGACACCCTGCGCGTGCAGCCGTGGGACCGTGACCAGATCCACCGACTGTTCGACGACCTGGAATTCCGGGTGCTGCGCGACCGGCTGTTCGAGACGCTGGCGGCCGTCGAGCCCGAGGTGGACATCGGCTTCGAGGTGCGTGGCGGCGCGCTCGAGCCCGGCACCGCCGCCGCGTGGCTGTCCGAACACGTCGGCGACGGCAGCCGCGCGGGCGTCGCCGTCGTGGGCACCCACGCCGCCTACGACTCCGACGCCACCGCGGTCGCCATCGCCGCCGCCGACGGGGACGGCCGCTACTTCGATCTCACCGATCTGACCCCCGACGACGAGGCCGCGCTGGCGTCGTGGCTGGCCGAGACCGGCCCACCCAAGGCGCTACACGAGGCCAAGCTCGCCATGCACGACCTCGAAGGCCGCGGCCGGGCGTTGGCCGGTGTCACCTCCGACACCGCTTTGGCCGCGTATCTGGTGCGGCCCGGGCAGCGCAGCTTCGCGCTCGACGACCTGTCGCTGCGCTATTTGCGGCGTGAGTTGCGCGCGGAAACTCCTGAACAGCAACAGCTTTCGCTGCTCGATGACTCCGAGGGCGTCGACGATCAGGCGGTGCAGACGTTGATCCTGCGCGCCCGTGCGATCGGCGATCTCGCCGACGCGCTCGACGAGGAGCTGGCGCGGATCGACTCGTCGTCACTGCTGGGCCAGATGGAGCTGCCGGTCCAACGCGTGCTGGCCGGTATGGAGACCGTGGGTATCGCCGTCGATCTGCAGCAACTGAGCGGGCTGCAGAGCGAGTTCGCCGACCAGATCCGCGATGCCGCCGAGGCGGCCTACGCCGTCATCGGCAAGCAGATCAATCTCGGCTCACCGAAGCAGCTGCAGGTGGTGCTGTTCGACGAGCTGGGCATGCCGAAGACCAAGCGCACCAAAACCGGTTACACCACCGACGCCGACGCGCTGCAGTCGCTGTTCGACAAGACCGGTCACCCGTTCCTTCAGCACATGCTGACCCACCGCGACGCCACCCGGCTCAAGGTCACCGTCGACGGCCTACTCAATTCGGTGGCTTCCGACGGCCGCATCCACACCACGTTCAACCAGACGATTGCGGCTACTGGCAGGCTTTCCTCTACCGAGCCGAACCTGCAGAACATCCCGATCCGCACCGAGGAGGGCCGCCGGATCCGCGACGCGTTCGTCGTCGGCAAGGGCTACGCGGAGCTGATGACGGCGGACTACAGCCAGATCGAGATGCGGATCATGGCCCATCTGTCCGGTGACGAGGGGCTGATCGAGGCGTTCCGCACCGGTGAGGACCTGCATTCGTTCGTGGCGTCGAGGGCTTTCACTGTGCCGATCGACGACGTCACAGCCGAGCTGCGGCGCCGGGTCAAGGCGATGTCCTACGGGCTGGCGTATGGCCTGAGCGCCTATGGCCTGGCCGCGCAGCTGAAGATCTCGACGGAAGAAGCCAAGGTGCAGATGGAGCAGTACTTCGCCCGGTTCGGCGGGGTGCGTGACTATCTACATGAGGTGGTCGATCAGGCCCGCAAGGACGGCTACACGTCGACGGTGCTGGGCCGGCGGCGCTATCTGCCCGAGCTGGACAGCAGCAACCGCAACGTCCGCGAGGCCGCCGAGCGGGCGGCGCTCAATGCTCCCATCCAGGGCAGCGCCGCCGACATCATCAAGGTGGCGATGATCAACGTCGACAAGGGGCTGCGGGACGCCGGGCTGAAGTCACGGATGTTGCTGCAGGTGCACGACGAGCTGCTGTTCGAGCTCGCCGAAGGGGAGCGGGACACCGTCGAGAAGCTGGTTCGCGACAGGATGGGCGGCGCCTACCCGCTCGACGTGCCGCTGGAGGTCTCGGTCGGCTACGGCCGCAGCTGGGATTCTGCAGCGCATTAGGCGCCTGTTCGCGCCGTTGGTCGACGTACGATCCCCAGATGGCGGACGCGGGGCAGGCAACTTACCTGCCTGGCGGGACGGTGACGCGCGGTCGAGGCTAAGGAGACCCTGCGGATCGGGCGCCAGCTACGCCACGATTCCGTCATCGTGCTCGCGCAATACCTGGTGGCGGTAACCTCGTGGCGCACCGCGCCCGACGACGCACTCGACGCTCTCCTTCACGCAGACGAGCCGACGCCCTGACTTCGGCGCAATTTGCCCAGTGTGGGTGTTGTGGACGCCGCTACTCGCACTTTGCGACCACAACCCGCACAGTCGCCGCATTGATTACGGAGTACCAGCTGGGAGACCGAGTTTGTCCAGCGTCGACCGAGTCGAGTAACCTCGACAGGTACCTGTGTGCAAGATCGCGGGTAACACCAACAACATCTGTCCCTACGACCAAACCTGTCCGGAGCAACCCAACAACATGCCAAGTCCCTCCGTCACCTCGCCGCAAGTAGCCGTCAACGACATCGGCTCGAGCGAGGACTTCCTCGCCGCCATCGACAAGACCATCAAATATTTCAACGATGGCGACATCGTCGAAGGGACCATCGTCAAGGTTGACCGTGACGAGGTTCTGCTCGACATCGGCTACAAGACCGAAGGTGTCATCCCGTCCCGCGAGCTCTCGATCAAGCACGACGTCGACCCCAACGAGGTTGTGTCCGTCGGCGATGAGGTCGAGGCCCTGGTCCTCACCAAGGAGGACAAGGAAGGCCGGCTGATCCTGTCCAAGAAGCGCGCGCAGTACGAGCGCGCCTGGGGCACGATCGAAGAGCTCAAGGAAAAGGACGAGGCCGTCAAGGGCACCGTCATCGAGGTCGTCAAGGGCGGCTTGATCCTCGACATCGGCCTGCGCGGCTTCCTGCCAGCATCGCTGGTCGAGATGCGCCGCGTCCGCGATCTGCAGCCGTACATCGGCAAGGAGATCGAGGCCAAGATCATTGAGCTGGACAAGAACCGCAACAACGTGGTGCTTTCCCGCCGCGCCTGGCTGGAGCAGACCCAGTCCGAGGTGCGCAGCGAGTTCCTCAACCAGCTGCAGAAGGGCGCCATCCGCAAGGGTGTCGTCTCCTCGATCGTCAACTTCGGCGCGTTCGTCGATCTCGGCGGTGTCGACGGCCTGGTGCACGTCTCCGAGCTGTCCTGGAAGCACATCGACCATCCGTCCGAGGTCGTCCAGGTGGGCGACGAGGTCACCGTCGAGGTGCTCGACGTCGACATGGACCGCGAGCGGGTGTCGCTGTCGCTCAAGGCGACGCAGGAAGACCCGTGGCGGCACTTCGCCCGCACCCACGCGATCGGCCAGATCGTGCCCGGCAAGGTCACCAAGCTGGTGCCGTTCGGCGCGTTCGTCCGCGTCGAGGAGGGCATCGAGGGCCTGGTGCACATCTCCGAGCTCTCCGAACGCCACGTCGAGGTCCCGGACCAGGTGGTCCAGGTCGGCGACGACGCCATGGTCAAGGTCATCGACATCGACCTGGAGCGCCGCCGCATCTCGCTCAGCCTCAAGCAGGCCAACGAGGACTACACCGAGGAGTTCGACCCGTCGAAATACGGCATGGCCGACAGCTACGACGAGCAGGGCAACTACATCTTCCCCGAGGGCTTCGACTCCGAGACCAACGAATGGCTCGAGGGCTTCGAGAAGCAGCGCGACGAGTGGGAGGCGCGCTACGCCGAGGCGGAGCGCCGCCACAAGATGCACACCGCGCAGATGGAAAAGTTCGCCGCCGCCGAGGCCGAAGAGGCCAGCAAGCCGGCGTCGTCCAACGGCTCGTCGCGCTCCGAGGAGGAGCCTTCGGCGGGCGGTTCGCTGGCCAGCGACGCCCAGCTGGCGGCTCTGCGGGAGAAGCTCGCCGGCAGCGCCTAGCGGCCTGACCGGATGCTGCGCATCGGTCTGACCGGCGGTATCGGCGCCGGCAAGTCGACGGTGTCCGCCACCTTCAGCGATTGTGGCGGCATCATCGTCGACGGTGACGTCATCGCCCGCGAGGTCGTCGAACCGGGCACCGAGGGCCTGTCGGCGCTGGTCGACGCGTTCGGTCGCGAGATCCTGCTTCCCGACGGGGCGCTGAACCGCCCCGCGCTGGCCGCCAAGGCGTTCGTCGACGACGAGCAGCGGGCCAAGCTGAACGGCATCGTGCACCCGCTGGTCGGCCGGCGGCGCGAAGAGATCATCGCCGCGGTGTCCGAGGATGCGGTGGTGGTGGAGGACATCCCACTTCTTGTCGAGACGGGGATGGCGCCGATGTTTCCGTTGGTCGTCGTGGTGTATGCCGACGTAGAGACTCGGGTCAAGCGGTTGATTAATCGCGGGATGGCCGAAGCCGATGCCAGGGCGCGCATCGCCGCGCAGTCCACCGACGAGCAGCGGCGCGCGATTGCCGATGTGCTGCTGGACAATTCGGGTTCGGAGGGCGAACTCGTCGAGCGGGCGCGCGAGCTGTGGTATCAGCGGGTGTTGCCGCTGGCGCACAATATCCGCACCCGGCAGACGGTTGCGACACCGCCCGCATTGGTCCCCTACGACCCGGCCTGGCCCGACGATGCCCGGCGCATCATCGCCCGCCTCCAAACCGCTTGCGGTTCAAAGGTATTGCGTGTCGACCATATCGGTTCCACCGCGGTCCCCGGCATGGACGGCAAGGATGTCGTCGATATGCAGGTGACGGTGGCGTCGCTCGCGGCGGCCGACCAGATTGCCGGCGCACTCGCCGAGGTGGGATATCCGCGTAAGGAGCACATCACCGCCGACGTCGCCAAGCCCGACGCGCGCAGCACCTTTGCGGACTTCGACCATACAAGTGATGCTTCCCTGTGGCAGAAGCGATTTCACGGTGCCGCCGATCCCGGCCGACCGGCCCACATCCATATCCGGGTGGACGGCTGGCCCGGCCAGCAGTTCGCGCTGCTGTTCACCGATTGGCTGGTGGCCAACCCCGGCGTACGCGAGGACTACCTGGCCGCCAAGCGCGCCGCGTTGGCCGCACCTGACTACGCAGACGCCAAGGAGCCGTGGTTTCTCGACGCCTATCGGCGCGCGTGGGAGTGGGCCGACGCGACTGGCTGGCGGCCGTAGCTTCAGGCCGGCGGCGGGAGCGTGTCGACGGGCGGTGGTGCGGCCGGATCGGCGGGGATCGGATTCGCCGCTCCGCTCACCGGCGCCTCGCACGTCAATGCGCCGTAATCGGGGTCTTCCCTGTTGGGCGTGATCCGCGGTGCGATGAAATCCTCGGCCTGGGCGACCATCGTATCGTCGACGAGGATCTCGCAGCGCAAATTCGCCGAGTAGGGCCACTCGATGGATACCCGCATGTTCGCTCGCTGCGAAGCCGGCAGCACGGTGTTGGCCTCGAAGATGCGGCCCGGCACCATCGTCGGATTGGCCGTCTGGACTTGATCACCTTCGGCCGCGTACGTGATCGTCGCACCACGGGACACGCCGTCGACGCGGGCGCGGTAGACGATGTTGTGCAGCACCTCTTGTGCGGCCGCGGGTGTGGGCGTTGGCTCCAACTCCGGATCCGCCAGCGCAGTCGCCGGAACTAACTGCGAACCGGCCAGCAGGGCCGCCAGGGCTGCTCCGGTCATGCATCCGGGCTTGGTGGGGCTCATGGGACCAGAGACTACAACGCCCGCCAAATCAGGGCCACGCGGTCGCCGGCAAGCCAGACCGTCAGCAACTCGCCTCGCGCGCACCACAGCGGCTTCAGCTTGGACGATTACCGACGCGCTGCCCGCGCCAAGCCAGGGCCATGCCATTGCCGGCAAGCCAGCGGTCAAGGTCGTAATTGTGCCTGGACAGGCCGTCGATGGCGTCGACGGCGCGTTGTACCGCCTGCTCGCCGACCTCGGGGGGCAGCAGGCCGTGTCGTACGGCAGTCAGCAGCTCGTCGACATCGGCGAGCTCCACGCCGACGCCGCTGCGAACGACCAGGTCCAGATAGTGGTCCTCGGACCGCCACTTCGTCGGCCCAGGCGTGTACCGGCCGACGTCGAGGTAGTAGTCCTGGTCGCGTTCATGGCCGGGGTTGAAGTGGAACACGGTGGCACGCAGGCCCAACGAGGGCAGCAGCCACGACTCCAGGTAGTGGAACTGGGCGCGGCCCGGGGTCGGCCGGGCCAGGTAAAGCCCCCACGGCCGGACGTCGTAGACGTCAACGGCCCGCACAATGCCCTTCGGATCGGTGTTTGTGCGGGCGACCAGGTCGAATGTCTCGTGCTTGGGAGGGTGGATACCGCCAGCATACGGTCGCGGAAGAGAACCTGTCGGTGGCTGGTTCTACCCTGGTGAACATGGCTTTCGCTACCGAACATCCCGTGCTGGCGCGCTCGGAGTACCGCGCCGTCGAGGACGTCGTGCGCGCCGGCGGCCGGTTCAAGGTGGTCAGTCAGTACGCGCCCGCAGGTGATCAGCCCGCCGCCATCGAGGAGCTGGAGCGTCGCATCCAGGCGGGGGAGCGCGACGTGGTGCTGCTGGGCGCCACCGGCACCGGTAAGTCGGCGACCACGGCGTGGCTCATCGAGCGGGTGCAGCGGCCCACGTTGGTGATGGCGCCCAACAAGACTTTGGCCGCGCAGCTGGCCAACGAGCTACGGGAAATGTTGCCGCACAACGCTGTCGAGTATTTCGTCTCGTACTACGACTACTACCAGCCCGAGGCGTATATCGCGCAGACCGACACCTATATCGAAAAGGACAGCTCGATCAACGACGACGTCGAGCGGCTGCGGCACTCGGCGACGTCGAGCCTGCTGTCGCGACGCGATGTGGTGGTGGTGGCGTCGGTGTCGTGCATCTACGGCCTGGGCACGCCGCAGTCCTATCTGGACCGCTCGGTGGAGCTGCAGCTCGGCGACGAGGTACCGCGCGACGGGCTGTTGCGGCTGCTGGTGGACGTCCAGTACAACCGCAACGACATGGCCTTCACCCGCGGCTCATTCCGGGTCCGCGGCGACACCGTCGAGATCATCCCGTCCTATGAAGAGCTGGCGGTGCGCATCGAGTTCTTCGGCGACGAGGTCGAGGCGCTGTACTACCTGCACCCACTGACCGGCGACGTGGTCCGCAAGGTCGACTCGGTGCGGATCTTCCCGGCCACCCACTACGTCGCGGGTCAGGAGCGGATGGCGCACGCGATTTCGACGATCGAACAGGAACTCGAGGAGCGGCTGGCCGAGCTGGAAGGCCAGGGCAAGCTGCTGGAGGCGCAGCGGCTGCGGATGCGGACCAATTACGACGTCGAGATGATGCGGCAGGTCGGGTTCTGCTCAGGCATCGAGAACTATTCTCGACACATCGACGGGCGCCCGCCCGGCTCGGCGCCGGCGACGCTGCTCGACTACTTCCCCGAAGACTTCCTGCTGGTCATCGATGAATCGCACGTGACGGTGCCGCAGATCGGCGGCATGTACGAGGGCGACATCTCCCGCAAGCGCAACCTGGTCGACTTCGGATTCCGGCTGCCGTCGGCCATCGACAACCGGCCGTTGACGTGGGAGGAGTTCGCCGACCGGATCGGGCAGACGGTGTACCTCTCGGCGACGCCGGGACCCTACGAGCTGAGCCAAACCGGCGGCGAGTTCGTCGAGCAGGTGATCCGCCCAACCGGCCTGGTCGATCCCCAGGTGGTGGTGAAGCCGACCAAGGGTCAGATCGACGACCTGATCGGCGAGATCCGCAAACGCGCTGACCGTGACGAGCGGGTGCTGGTCACCACGTTGACCAAGAAGATGGCCGAGGACCTCACCGATTACCTGCTTGAGTTGGGCATCCGGGTGCGCTATCTGCATTCGGAGGTCGACACCCTGCGCCGCGTCGAGCTGCTGCGACAGCTGCGGCTCGGCGATTACGACGTGCTGGTGGGCATCAACCTGCTCCGCGAGGGTTTGGACCTGCCCGAGGTGTCGCTGGTGTCGATCCTGGACGCGGACAAGGAAGGCTTCCTGCGCTCCACCCGCAGCCTGATCCAGACCATCGGCCGCGCCGCCCGCAACGTCTCCGGCGAGGTGCACATGTATGCCGACAACATCACCGACTCGATGCGGGAGGCCATCGATGAGACGGACCGCCGCCGGGCCAAGCAGATCGCCTACAACGAGGCCAACGACATCGACCCGCAGCCGCTGCGCAAGAAGATCGCCGACATCCTCGACCAGGTGTATCGCGAGGCCGACGACAGCGACACCGTAGCGGTCGGCGGCTCCGGCCGAAACGTGTCACGGGGCCGCCGGGCCCAGGGCGAACCGGGCCGGGCGGTCAGCGCAGGCGTCTTCGAGGGCCGCGATACGTCCAACATGCCGCGGGCCGAACTCGCCGACCTGATCAAGGACCTGACCGAGCAGATGATGGCCGCCGCACGGGATCTGCAGTTCGAATTGGCGGCGAGGATCCGCGACGAGATCGCCGATCTGAAGAAGGAACTCCGGGGCATGGACGCCGCGGGACTAAAGTGACACGACTCCGACTTGACCTTAACTGTGGTTGAGCTCATAGCGTTGCGCCCGTGACTGAAGTCGTGAGCGTTCGCACCGGCAGCTGGCGCGAGCTGCTGGGCCGCCAGTACCTCGGTGCGGCGACCGTGCTGGCCGGCGGGGTGGCGCTGTACGCGACCAACGCGTTCCTGACCATCAGCTTGTTACCGACCACCGTCGCCGACATCGGTGGTCAGCGGTTCTACGCGTGGGTGATCACCGTCTACCTGGTGGGCTCTGTGGTGGCGGCGACCGCGGTCAACCCCCTGCTGATGCGATTCGGACCGCGGACGTCCTACCTGCTGATCCTCTCGGTGTTCGGTGCCGGCACGCTCGCCTGCGCAATCGCGCCGAGTATGGAGCTGCTTCTGGTGGCCCGCACGTTGCAGGGCGCCGCGGGCGGCATGCTCGCCGGCTTGGGGTATGCGGTGATCAACGCGGCGCTGCCGAACTGGTTGTGGACCCGCGCGTCGGCGCTGGTGTCGGCGATGTGGGGGGTCAGCGTCATCGTGGGTCCCGCCATGGGCGGCGTGTTCGCCCAGTTCGGTAGCTGGCGTTGGGCCTTCGGATCACTGGCGATCATGACAGTGGCGATGGCGGCGCTGGTGCCGGGCGCGCTGCCGGCCCGGCGGGACCGTGACGTTGCGCCGGAAGCGGTTTCGCGGATCCCGGTGTGGTCGCTGCTGCTGCTCGGTGCGGCCGCACTGGCGATAAGCGTTGCGGGCGTGCAGGACTCGGCACTCGTCACGGTCGGGCTGCTGGCCGCCGGTGTGGCGATGGTGGCGTGTTTCCTGGTGGTCGACCGGCGGGCGCGGGCGGCGGTGTTGCCTCGCGCGGCGTTCGGCCCGGGCCCGTTGAAATGGATGTACGTGACGATCGGGCTGCTGATGGCCGCGACGATGGTCGACATGTATGTGCCGCTGTTCGGCCAACGGCTTGCCAACATGGTGCCGGTAACCGCCGGGTTCTTCGGCGCGGTGCTGGCGGTGGGATGGACCGTGTCGGAAATCGTCAGCGCCTCGGTGGACCGCACCCGCGTGGTCGTCCGGTTGGTCGCCGCCGCGCCACTGATCATGGCGATCGGCCTCGCATTGGCGGCGATGACTCAGGGCGATGACGCGACGTGGCCGGTGATCGCCGTCTGGGTAGTGGCGCTGTTCATCGTCGGCACCGGTGTCGGCGTCGCCTGGCCGCACCTGTCGGCTTGGGTTATGGGCGCGGCCGACGATCCGGTAGAAGGCGGAAGAGCGGCCGCGGCCATCAACACCGTGCAGCTGATCTGCGGGGCTTTCGGCGCCGGGCTGGCCGGTGTCGTCGTCAATATGACCGACGGTGGTGACGTCGTCGCGGCCCGCGCGCTGTTCGCGGTGTTCGCCGTCCTGGCCGCCGTCGGCTGCGTCGCCTCCTACCGCGCCAGCCGCGGTCGCTAACGCTCGCTGTCGAGCATCGCCATCTGGGTGGCGTCGTAGCGGTCACCGGCGGCCGCGCCCTTGGGCACCGCCGACTCGATAGCGGCGAGTTGCTCGGCGGACAGCTGCACATCCGCCGCGCCCAGCGACTCGGTCAGCCGCTCGCGCCGTCGTGCGCCGACCAGCGGGACTATGTCGTCGCCCTGGGCGCCGACCCACGCAATCGCCACCTGCGCCACCGAGACGCCCAGCTGTGACGCCACCTCGCGCAACTGTTCGACCAGGGCCAGGTTGCGGTCCAGATTGTCACCGCTGAACCGTGGGCTATGTGCCCGGAAGTCAGCCTGAATATGGTTGCCGCCCTGGCGATCCGCCGACCAGTGGCCGCTGATCAGGCCGCGCGACAGCACACCGTACGCGGTGACGCCGACCCCGAGTTCGCGGCACGCGTCGAGGATGTCGCTTTCAAGGCCACGCGAGATCAGCGAGTACTCGATCTGCAGGTCGCTGACCGGGTGGACCTCGTGCGCGCGCCGGATGGTGTTGGCGCCGACCTCGGAGAGCCCGAGGTGACGGACGTGGCCGGCGTCGATCAACTCCTTGATGGCGCCGACCGTGTCTTCGATCGGGACGTCCGGGTCGATCCGGGCGGGCCGGTAGACATCGACGTGATCGGTGCCGAGGCGTTGCAGCGAATAGGCCAGCGACGTCTTGACCGCGGCGGGCCGGGCGTCGAAGCCCAGGAACGATCCGTCCGGATCACGCTGACCGCCGAATTTCACGCTGATCTGGACCTGGTCGCGGCTGCGCCCGCGCAGCGCCTCGGCGAGCAGCATTTCGTTGTGGCCCATGCCGTAGAAGTCGCCGGTGTCGAGCAGCGTGATGCCGGCTTCCAGCGCGGCGTGGATGGTGGCGATGCTCTCGGCGCGGTCACTGGGGCCGTACATATCGCTCATGCCCATCAGGCCGAGGCCGATCGCCGACGTAGTTCCGAGGGTGCCAAGGTTCTTGGTTTGCATGGCTCCACCTTGCGTCACCGTCGGCGCTCGGACCAGGGACCCGTCGAACCAGGGACCGGCGATCCCTGGCACACGCGGTGTCGTGGCACGAGGATGGCGGCATGGAACGTGATGCGCTCGCCGACTTCCTGCGGTCACGCCGCGAGGCACTGGCGCCAAGCGACGTCGGCCTAACCGTTGGCCCGCGGCGGCGCGCGCCGGGCCTACGGCGCGAGGAGGTCGCCCAGCTGACCGGCATGTCCGTCGACTACTACGCCCGGCTCGAACAGCGGCGCGGCCCGCAGCCGTCGGTGCAGATGCTGTCGGCACTGGCCCGCACGCTGCGGCTTGGACTCGACGAACGCGATCACCTGTTCCGGATGGCCGGCCATCCCGCGCCGGAGCGCGCGGGCGGGTCGACCTACGTGCGGCCCGCACTCATCCATGTGCTCGACCAGCTCGACGACTGCGCCGCGTTCGTCTGTTCCGACTTGGAGGTGATGCTGGCGCAGAACCGGCTGTCGCTCCTGCTGACGGGTGACCATCGCTCGGTTGGCGCCGGGGTGGCGGACAGCATGGTGTGGAAGTGGTTCGTCGGCACCGGCTATCGCGAGCTGTTTCCGGCGGAGGATCACGAACGGCAGGCCCGCATCCGCGTTGCGAACCTGCGCGCCACCTGGTCCCGCCGGCGGGCCGATCACGATGTGCAGGCGCTCGTCGACGGCCTGATTCAACGTAGCGACGAGTTCAGGGCGCTGTGGGACCGCCACGAGGTCGGTGTTCCGCATGAAGACCACAAGACGTATCTCCATCCGCGGGTCGGACCGATCACCGTCGACTGCGAGATCCTCGCCACCGCCGATGGTGACCAGCGGCTGGTCATCCTCAGTGCGCCGCCCGCCTCGGAGTCCTACGGCAAGCTCAAGCTGCTCGGGGTGCTCGGCGACCAGCAAGTCGGCGCGTAGGTCATGCCGGTTACTGTCGGCGGGTTGATGCATTCGCCGCCGGACAACTGAGCCGCGGCGTCGACAGGCTTCGTTCGACCGTCTACTTCGTGCCCGAGGCCAACGAGAAGTTCGGGGCACTCGGCATGGCCCCCCGGCACGCACTATTTCGCCAGCCGGTCGGCGCCGATGGGCGCGGTAACCGCCAAAGTTGTTGCGGCGACGTTCTATAACTTCAACCCCGAGCCGGTGGCGGCGGCGATTGCCGCGGCGTGGGAGCTGGCGCCGCCTGCCACGGTCAGGCGGGTGCGCTACGAGATCGTCGACGCCGCGTTGCCGAGCGTGCTGGGCGAGGAGCTGGCCCGCTCGCCGGAGGTGGCACGCGCGCGGCGGTGATGCTGCGCCGCACCGCCGACGCGATTCCCAACGCCGACGGTCGCCCCCTGTATGCCGGTCACGCCGAACTGGATTGGCCGCAAGAGCCGCACGCGCAGCTGTGGCACGCGATCACGCTGCTGCGCGAGTACCGGGGAGACGGGCACATCGCCGCGCTGGTGGCGCACGGGCTAAGCGGTCTCGAGGCGTTGATCACCCACACCGCAACGGGAATCGGCTTCAACGCGAAGTTCGGGCGCCGGCTGCGCGGCTGGAGCCGGGAGCAGTGGGACGCGGCGGTCGACGGGCTGCGGGCCCGCGGTCTGCTCGACGACGCGGGTCAGATCACCGACTCCGGCGCCGAGCAGCGCTCGAAGATCGAAGACCTCACGGATGAATTGGCGTACGCACAGTGGCGGACGCTGCCCGACGATGAGGCCACCGAACTCGTCGCGCTGGCCACGCTGATCCGCGATGCCGTGCAGGCGGCCGGGGTGTTTCCGTCCGGACCGTTCGGCCGCGCTTCGGCCAACACCGTTAGTCGGGATCCTCCTCGAGCTGGCGGATCGAGGTCACCCCATCGATGCCCGCCAGCACGGTCGGTGCGGTGAGGATGCCGTTGCCCGACAACGTCAACATCACGCCCGACTGACCCGGCGGCGCCCCGAGCGGTTCGCCCGGCGCGTCGGCGGCCAGCTCGGTCAGCTGCCATTGCCGCCGATCGCACGCCTGCAGGAGTTGGCGCATCACCTCGTGGCCCTCCTCATAGGTGACGTGCATGCGGATCGAGCCGCTCAGCCGGGCGGTCAGTCGCCGGGCCACCGGCATGAAACCCAGAATGATGAGGAAATGCATCGCGGTCACGGTGCAGGCGAGCAGCAGTAGACCCGCGCCGGCGGCCATGCCGATCGCCGCCGATTCCCAGACGGCCGCGGCCGTCGTCAGACCATGCACCGCGCCGCGACGGGTGATGATGATGCCGGCGCCGAGAAAGCCGATGCCGGTGACGATTTGGGCGGCGACCCTGGACGGGTCCAGGATGACGGTGCCGGGCGACAAGACGTCGGAGAAGCCGTACTTGCTGATCAGCAGGATCAATGCGGCGGCCGTACCGACGATGGTCTGCGTGCGCAGCCCGGCGCTCTTGCCCTGGATCTCGCGCTCCAGCCCGATCAGCGCGGTCAGCCCGAATGCGACGAACAGCTCGATGATCTGACGGCCGCCCTGCCCAGGACCGCCGAACAAGGGCGGATCTGCCAGCCACGCAATCATGCGAACAAGTTATCCCGGAGCGGCGGTCTTGCGATGACTCTTGGGCGGCCGCGAAGTCTCTATCTGTGAGGCCAATTCGTAAGGAGTATGCCCATGCCCACCACCCCAACCGCTTATCCCGATGCCGCCTCGCGCGAAAAGTGGCTTGCCGCGCGCAAGAAGCTCCTGGCTCGCGAACGTGAGGTCACCCATCTGCGCGACGCCGTCAACGCCGAACGGCGCCGCCTGCCGATGGTCAAGGTGGAGAAGGATTACGTGTTCGAAGGTCCCGACGGCGAGGTCCGGCTGCTCGACATCTTCGAAGGACGCCACCAGCTCTACATCCACCACTTCATGTGGATCGACGCGACCGACGAGGGCTGCCCGAGTTGCACTGCGGCGGCTGACATGACGTTCACCGAGCTGGACCGCGCACTGTTGACCGCCAAGGGCGTGACGTTCGCCTGCGTGTCGCGGGCGCCGTACGAGAGCATCGCCCGCTACCGCGACAAGCACGGCTGGACGTTTCCGTGGTACTCATCGAGCGATAGCGATTTCACCTACGACTATCACGTCACGCTGGACCCGAAGCGAGCGCCGATCGAATACAACTACAAATCGCTGGACGAACTGCATGCCGACGGCTGGAGCGATGACGACCTGCGCGGCGACTGGCCGGGTGCCAGCGTGTTCGTGCGCCGAGGCGACGACGCGTTCCACACCTACTCGGCGTTTGCCCGCGGCCTCGACCACTCCTCGGTCGGCTATCCGTTCCTCGACCTGACACCCTATGGGCGGCAGGAGCCCTGGGAGGATTCTCCGGCCGGCTGGCCGCAGGGCGGTGTCGCCGCCGGCGTGCCGTCAGAAGGGGACGAGTAGCGATCAGCCCGATCTAAACGCTGGCCGGTGCCGGGCCACCCTGGCAGGGTCATGTCCCGTTGCGGGTGTGGCTGAGTGGCTAGGCACCGGCCTGCAAAGCCGTCTACACGGGTTCGAATCCCGTCACTCGCTCGCAAGCCTGCCGTCCGCAAACGGGCTGCGGTCGTGCGGTCGTTTGCTGCACTTCCCGAAACCTCCAGCGCCGTACCGATTTACATATGCCTGCGATCGGCGGCTAGCGAATTTTGGCTTGGCACAACTACGGGGGTCAGTCGGCGCAGCTGACCGAGAGCCGGTCGGCGCGTCCGGATGTGGCGGTGTCGTCGTTTTCCAGTCAGCAGGCCACGCTGCGCCGGTTGAACAAGGCGTTCGCTGGGTTCTTCCGTCGAGTGAAGACCGCCAAACCTGGCGTCAAGGCGGGGTATCCGCGGTTGAAGGGCAAGGCTCGGTTCGACAGTGTGGAGTGGCCCAAAGACGGGGAAGGCGCTCGCTGGCTGCCCGAGCAGCGCCGGGTGTATTTGCAGGTATAGGCCAGGTCAAGGTCCACCTACACCGCCAGGTCCAGCGTCGGGTGAAGATGATCCAGATCAAACGGGCGGGACGGCGTTGCTCCCGTTCCCGCGGTTGCCGTTCCCGCCGGACCGGTTGCCGTTCCCGCCGGACCGGTTGCCGTTCCCGCCGGACCAGTCGCCGCGCCCGAGCCATTCGCCGCGCCAGAGCCGGTTGCCGAGGCTGCGGGCGTCGCGCCCCCCGGAAGTTCCTGCCCCGGTGGCCCCGGCTGCGCCGTTAGCCGAGGCGGCCGGCGCTGCTCAGTCAGCGGCCTCAGCGGCCGCCGCCCCGAGGCAGGGGCGCCCGTGCTGCCCACACCACAGCTGAGTCTTCCTACTGTGCCCGGCTTTCCGGTTCAGTTGTCCAGCGGAATTTCGATGCCGCACGATCTGGTCTGCGAAGGCACGGCTTGGTAGGCGGCCGCTACGGGGCCACCAGTTTGGCGGCGACCTTCAGATCGGAAACGAGTGCGTCGAACGCCTTCTGCCGGTCCTCGGGCGGCCCGCGCAATACCGCCGACGGATGTGCGGTAGCCACCAATGCGGGGTCGAGATCGAGGTCGGGGGCTAAGTCAACAGGTAGGTGCAGCACCTCGCCACGATGCGCGGTCAGCCGAAATGTGCTGCCCAGCAACGACTGTGCCGCGGTCGCGCCGAGCAGCATCACCACATCGGGCCGCACCGACATCAGCTCAGCGATCAACCACGGCCGGCAGGCGACCACTTCGGTGCGGCTGGGCGTCTTGTGGATCCGGCGCTTGCCACGCTCGGGGAGCGTGAACTTGAAGTGCTTCACCGCGTTGGTGACATACAACCGGTCCCGGTCGACCTCGGCGGCGGCAAGCGCCTTGTCGAGCAGCTTGCCCGCGGGACCGACGAAGGGCGCACCCGCCCGGTCCTCCTGATCGCCGGGTTGTTCGCCGACGAGCATGAGCGCCGCCTTCGGTGATCCGGCCCCGAACACGGCCCGCGTGGCGTCGCGATACAGGTCGCAGCCCTTGCATCCCTGGACGGCCGCCGCCAGGTCGGCCAGGTCATGCGTGTCGGGGACGAAGTCCCCCGCTCCGGGCACTGCCATACCCACCGGTTACCCACTATCGGGTGGACTTGGTCACCTGCGCGAAGCTGAACTGCCACCGCTCGACGATGTGGAAGCCGAGTTGCTGCGGGACCAGATATGCCGGTGCCTTACTCAGCCTCGGCCCCGGCGGCAGCGACGGTCCGTTGTCATAGTCGGGCAGGGTGTTGTCGCGCTGCGACACCGTCCACAACACCGTGCATTGATTCACGCGATCTGCGACACCCCAGATCCCCAGATGGGTGTCCCACAGCCGGTTTCGCGACCCCGCCCGCTGGCCTCGGCCGGGATCGACCAGCTTGTCGTAGGCCGAGGGGCGAGCCGCCGTCACTGCCCGGATCGGACCCGGCCTCCAGGTGATGGTGTTGTCCATGATCAGGCAATCGCCCGGCGCGGCGTGTTCGGAGACGACGTCGGCGACGTGGCTGTAATCCATGCCTTCCTTGGCGTACGGACCACGTTGCTGGAACAGGTAATTCGGTGTCGCGGCGAGCACAAACGCGGCGAGCAGCGCGGCGATCCGTTCCCGGGAGTGGCCGACGGCCACGACGGAGCCGCCCAAGAGAAGTGCCATCGCGGGCGAGGTGTAGCAGAGGTATCGGGGGTGGTAGATCGGCTCCAGCCACAGCGAATAGACGAGCAACACCGTGGTCGGCACTACCATCCATGCCCCGGTTATCACGGCGAGTCGCCGGTATTCGACGTCGGAAGGACCGATCCCGCTGCGGGAAAGCACGATCGAGGCGGCCAGGACGACGCCGGCGAGTATCGCGAACGGGACGCTGTGGTCGAAGTATTGCTCCAGGACGATCTCGACGATGGTGTGCCAGTCCAGGGGTGAGATCCACCTGAGCTGGACGATCTGAGTTCGACTGAACACCAGGAACGGCATCACGAGACATACCGCCACGGCCGATACCGCGGCCCACTTCACGACAGTCGATCGCTTACCGGCCAGGAGCGTCACCACAACGAAATGGACGGGCACCATCAGCACCACGAACACGTTCAGCAGCGTCGCCACCACCAGGCCCGATCCGTACAGCGCCCAGAGCAGCGGTCGGTTCTGCCGCATCGCCGCGACCACCACCACCGTCAACCAGACGGCGGCCAACGCCGACAACGCATACGAGCGGGTCTCGATGCCGGCCCAGGTGATCCGCGGAAGGATCGCGAACGCGATCCCGGCACAGATCGCAACCGAGCGAGTCGATAACTGCTTGCCCAGGACGACCACCCCGGCCGCAGCAACGCCCACGGCCAGACAGCTGGATAGCCGCGACCAGAATTCGGTTACCGGGAAGATCGCGAACCAGCCGTGCATGACGAAGTAGTAGAGGCCGTGCACGGCGTCGATGTTGTCGAGCAATCGCCACAGCTCGGTCAGCGACCGATTGGCAGAAGCGGAGATCGTCGCGGCCTCGTCGATCCACAGTGACGGATGCGCGGCTCCGGCACCGCTGACGACCGCGGCGAACACCGCGACCATCACGGGGTCCAGCCGCTGGGCGAGATCCCGTTGACGGACGCGCTGCAAGCGCTGCGGTTTCAGTGAAAGATCCACGCCGTCGACCCATACCCCTCTCAGCAGACGGCAAAACCGTAACCTGCAGATTCACAATCCGCTCGCCGGCTTCGCGCCTTCAAGGATGCGCCGCCCGATACGCCTTCTCCGGCAACGACTTTGCGCCGGCGTGCCGTGACTGCCGAGACCGACCGGCTGCGGCGACGAACCCGATTGGGCCCGAACACATTTCGACTCTTCAACACGCATGAGCCAGCGGATGTCACAACGAGTCTTCCAATGCGGCGTGTATCACTGTCAGCAAGCTCACGCGGCCGCTGCTGGTTACCATCGGTGCCGGTAGAACGTGCCTCGTCCGGCCAACGCGCTAACGGGTGTCGTCAATCGCACCCATGGTCGTCGGGCAAAGGGTTACTGTCTCGGGTGGCGTTGCAACTGACACTTGGAGGGTATGGATGAGCGGGTATCGAACCGTGGTGGTCGGCACGGACGGATCCGATTCGTCGTTGCGTGCGGTGGACAAGGCCGGCCAGATCGCCGCCGGCTCGGGCGCCAAGGTGATCGTGGCGACGGCATACTTTCCTCAGGGCGAAGATCACCGGGCCGCCGAAGTGCTCAAGGACGAGGGCTGGCAGATGCACGGTAATGCCCCGATCTACGCGATTCTGCGGGAGGCCAAAGATCGTGCGAAGGCCGCCGGAGCGACCGAGATCGAGGAGAAGGCGGTCGTCGGTGCGCCCGTCGACGCGCTGGTCGATCTCGCCCAGGAAGTCAACGCGGACCTGCTGGTGGTCGGAAACGTCGGGTTGAGCACCATCGCGGGCCGGTTGCTGGGATCGGTGCCGGCCAACGTCGCGCGCCGGTCCAAGACCGACGTGCTGATCGTCCACACCACGCCCTAGCGCCGGGACCGCAGGGTCGCCACAACACCGGCACCGGCGAGGATCGAAAACGCCAACGCCAGTACCCAGTTCCCGATCCGTTGGAAGACGGTGGTGTGCGATCCGAGTGGCAGATCCACCACGATCACGCCCCGATTCGTCGCGGGGTACCAGGCGAGTTCCCTGCCCCGTGCGTCGAACGCCGCACTGACCCCGGACAACCCGGCGTGCACCGCCGGGCGGCCCACCTCGACGGCGTGGACCGCTGTCTGGGTGGCCAGCTGCGGCTGCGCCCAGCTTCCCTGGTACGTCGAGGTGGAGCTCTGATACGCCAACAGCTGAGCCCCGAGCTGCACCTCGCGGCGGGGCAGGTCGGAAAAGGTTGCTTCGAAACTGATCAGCGGTCCGATACCTAGCGGGCCTGCGTGCAGCACAACATGTCCGCCGCCGCGGCGCCGATCCTCGGCCGCCGCTTTGGTGTGGCGCGTGGCCCAGCCGAGCAGCGGGCGCAGCGGTACGTATTCGCCGAACGGCACCAGCCGAACCTTCTGGTACGAGCCGAGTACTCCGTTCGGACCGACGAGCACCGATGACTTGTAGATGCCACCGGTCGGAGCCCTTGCGTCCGTATTGACCAGCAGGTCGGCACCGACCCGCCGGGACAGATCCGTGAGTCGTGCCATGACGTCGGCGTGGGTACCCAGATCCACGCCGACGCTGCTCTCGCCCCAGACGACCAGGTCGAGGCGCTGGCCCGCCAGCGTCGCCGTGATCGCTTCGCCGGCCGCCAGCCGGGCCGTCGCGTCGTCGATGTCCCCCGGCTGCACCAGCGCCACCCGTACCGTCGACCCGGCCGCGGGCGGCGCGGTTCCCAACATGAACCAGGCGGGGCCTATTGCCGCGCATGCCAGCGCCACTGCGAGTGCAGTGACCCGACCGGGCGCATCACGGTGCGACAGCAGGCCCGCGATTGCGGCGTTGACCGCGACAATCACGAAACTCGTCAGCCATACACCACCGAGTGAGGCCGAGGCCAACATTGCCGGTTGGTTCCACTGCGACGCGCCGAGCAAAGCCCACGGACCGCCCAGACTCGGCCGCGATCGCACTGCCTCCGCCAGCACCCACGCGCTTGGCAACACGACCACTGCGGCAAGCGTCCGGCGGATTGTGACCGGGGCGGACAGCAGCCGGTGCGCGGCCCACCCCCACGGCAGCCACAATGCGCCGAGTGCAGCGGCCATCACCAGGAGCAGCGGACCCGCGCTCGGCAGCAGCCAATGCTGGGTGGTCAGCACGTACCCGGCCATACCGCACCACGCCCGCACAGCGCCTTCGACCGCGGTCGGCGCGGCGCGCACCACCAACAGCAGCGGGACCACCCCGAACCAGGCCAGCCACCACCAGGACGGCGCGGGAAAGGCAAGAGCGGGCAGCGCGCCGACGACCAATGCCGCCGCGCGACCCAGCCAGTGGGAGCTCAGGTGCTGGACGCCTTGGCGATCATGGCGATCGACTCGTCCAGTGTCGCGTCGAACTCCTCGGCGCTCTGCTGCGCGGTGAGTCCCTCGGTGAGTGCTCGGGAGAAGCTCGCGATGACGCCGTGGTTGCGGGCCAGACGCTCGCACGCTTCGTCCCGGCTGTAGCCACCGGACAGCGCGACCACGCGGAGGACCTTGGGATGCTCGACGAGCCGTTCGTACAGGTTGTCGGAATCGGGCAGGGTCAACTTCAGCATGACCATCTGGTCGTCGAGCTTGTTGACGCCGTCGAGCAGTGCGGCGTTCAGTTGGTCTTCCGCTTCCGCCTTGCGCGGGCTGTGAATGTCGATCTCCGGCTCGATGATCGGCACCAGACCGGCTGAGAGGATCTGCCGGGCGACGTCGAACTGCTGCTCGACGACGGCGTCGAGGCCCGCTCCGGGCAGCTTGATGACCGACCGCATCTTGGTGCCGAACACGCCGTTGTCGCGGGCACGCGCCAACAGATCGTCGAGGTTGCCGATCGGCTTCATTACCTGTGCGCCGTCCTCCTCGGGGGCCAGCCCCTTGTCGACCTTCAGGAACGGCACGACCCGCTTGACATTCCACAGGTAATCGGCGGTGGGACGACCCTCGATCTCGCGGTCCATCGTGTTCTCGAAGAGGATCGCCCCGAGGATCCGGTCTCCGTCGAAGCTCGGGCTGGTAATGATGCGGGTCCGCATCTGGTGCACCAGATCGAACATCTCCTCGTCGCCGGAGTACGCGTCCTCCTCGATGCCGTACAGGCGAAGCGCCTCAGGGGTGCTGCCGCCGCTTTGGTCAAGCGCCGCAATGAATCCCATGCCGCTTTGCACCTTCTTGAACTGCTCGTCGTTCATCTCGCCTCCCATCTCACCTTGGACCTACGTTAGTGGTGCCACCGCTCCCAGGCGGCCTGTTTGGTGGTGCCGGCGAGGCCGGCAACACTGCTCCAGGACCCGGCTCCAGCCAGAGTGCGGGCCGAAATGCCCAGGCATTCGCCGACGTACTGACTGAGTCCGAGCAAGGTTTGAAAGGCGGCCGGGTCGGTGCTGTTGGCGAGCGCATCAAGCAGGGTGCGGACTTCGGCCGCGATGTCGGTGGGTTCTCGACTCATGGGTGGGCCAAATTGACTGTGCGTACGTCGTCTGGGTCGTCGAAGCATCGCGTCCAGGACGTCTGGGGCCAGTACCACGTCGCCGTTCCGGCTGCGGGCTCGTACTTGGCGGTGTAGAGAGTGCCGAAGCCGATCTCGAACTGGTCGTTGCGCAACGGTGGCTGCAGCATCGCCGCGACGAGTTGCTCGGCCGAAGCATCGTCGGCCCGCAACTGGTCCAACCGCGTAAGTCGCCCGACGCTGTTCAATCTCGCGGCGGTGGCGGGGTGTTCGACCTGATCGAGTCGGTGGTTGGTCGTTGCGTCGAGTCGGCTCACTACCGCAGGCTGCCCCGGGGCGACGAAAACCATGGCGTGACTACCGATGGTGTCGACCAGGGCCACGTTGTACGACTGCGAAACCGGAATCCGCTGCAGTGCGCTGACTGCCTGTTCGACGGTGGCACAGGTCTCCAGCACGTAGCGCAGGACGATGGGAATGCCAAAGCCTTCGCCACTGTCGGGTCGGCCGCCGAACGTCAGTGAGATCGCCAGCCCGTCCTCGTTCATCCCGTCCAGCAGGCCCCAGAGCAGGTCGCTCGTCCCCAGCACCCCGCGATTTCCGGAGTAGTTGGTGGAAGCAATGACGCCTTCAAATAGTGACTGGTCGTAGTCGTAGTTGCGGATCAGGACCGGCTGCTCACCGGGGACGACAACTTGGGAACAACCGACGGCGAAAGCAGGAAGCCCCCACATCGACAGCATCCGCGCGGCCACAGGGTCGTCACCGCCGAGGCAACTCAGGCGTTCCCAGGTAGGCACCAGCTCGGGGAGGTATTGGGCAAGCGCACGCCGGCACTCGTCCAGGGAGGGGCGGGCGGCCAGACCCTCACTGGCGTACCAGCGGCGGTACGCCGGCCAGGTTGCTTCGTACAGTGCCCGCCAGCGGGGACCCGGCTGCGGCTCTCTGTACGCGTGCAGCGTCAAGATGCGGCTCGGGTTCTCGACAGGCACGACCACCGGGGCTCGCTCAACCACCGAAGCCCGGTCGGCCACCAAGGCCCAGCGCAGTCCGTAGGTGACCCACTCCTGCCAGCGAGCATCAGGTGAGGGGAGGGGTGGGGATTCGGCCGGACTCAGAAGGGTCTGCATGCGTCAAGGTTTACTTGACGAAACGTGATGCGTCAAGGTTGGCTTGACGGGTGAACCTTGGACCGGGCCCTAACGCGTGTCCGGACGGTGAAGAGGTTGTCACCGCCCTCGCCCGGCTCGTCCGAGCCCACGAGCAGGAGGCCGGGCCCGACGAATGTGAGTCCCTCGGCCATGGGGATCTCGCTCGGCAGGTCGGCGAAGTCGGTGAGGGCGGCGTGGTCGTCGCCGGGCGCCGCGGGCTCGACGCGCGCGATCCGGCGCGACTTCGAGCTGACCAGATAGAGCGCGCCCTCGTCGCTGACAGCGGCGTCGGAGACGTTCTCGAAGCGTTTGGCGTCGGCAGCGCCGAGACCCCACGAGGCCAGCGGTGACAACTCCACTTCCGCGACCTCGAACGTCTCGTCCGGGGACAACAGCGTGTCCGGCGAGATGCCGGCGGGCCCGTGGTCGCGCGGGCCGAACTCGATCAGCCGCGGCTTCTTCTGCTTGACGACGAGCAGGTGGCCGTTCTTCAACAGCGCGAGTGCCTCGCCGCGCACGTTCTCGTCCTCGACCCAGGCGTGCTGCCATCCGTCCTTGTCGCGCACGTCAAGCGCCAGGGCAGCCACCAGCGCGTTGAGCGTGGGCGCGAAAACGAACACGTGCCCGGGGTGCTCCTGGAGCACGAACACGCGCCCGCTCGCGTCGGTCGTCACCGCCTCCCACTGCGAGCCCTCGTCCTGCTCGGACGTGAGGTCGCGCACAAGCGCGCCGAGCTCCACCGGCTCCGGCGGCGTCTCCGAGCGGGCAGGGCCGCGATACAGCCCGAACGTCCAGTCGCCCACGGCGAGCAGCTGGCCCGCGTGCGCGACGTCGCGACAGTGGCTCAGGCCGGAGAGCTCGGGCAGTGCCAGGCTCCAGCGATCGGTTATCCGAAGCTTCTCGGCCATGCGTCATTCTCTCCGAGCGATGGCGAGCATGGACGGCAGCCGCCAGAATTGGGCACGGCTATTCGACAGTGCCTGACGGGTTAGCGCAGGCGCACGACAACTTGTTCGTTGTTCGCGGTGTAGGCCAGATACTCGAACGTACGGCCCGTCTGCGCGATGAATTCGTTCCATGCGCGAAATTCGTGCCGCTGCCACCCCGGATAGTTGAAGAACTCATCGAATAGCAGCACCGCATCGGGGGCAAGGCGATCACCAGCCAGGTCCAATACCGTCTTGGTTGAGGAGTACAGGTCGCAATCGAGATGCATGAACGCGATCTGCTGGTCATTTTGGGCAAGGAATCCGGACAGCGTGTCTTCGAACAGCCCGATAACCAGCTGAGCAGCGGGAATATCGGGCACCTCCTCCTGTGCGAACTCTCCAGCGGGGAATCCGGTCCGCCACGTCTCCGGCAAGCCGGTGAATATGTCGAATCCGACCACCGTGCGATCGCTTGACACCGACTCGGCGATGATTTTGAGCGTGATCCCAGTTGCCACACCGAATTCCAACGCCAGGCCGGGTCCCTTAATCTCGCCCAGCGCGAACCGCAGCGTGTCGTGCGGATGCCAATACACCGGTGCCTTCGGCAAGTGCTCAAGCACGAAAGCCGCGCTCTCTTCAGCCGCAGCGACGTCGAGAGAATACGCGATATCGCGGCGCGCACGTTGTTCCAGCTCATCCAGACGGTGATTCGTACCATCGCTTACAGCACCGAGGCGATCGCTCAACCTGCCGAGCGCCGCCGTGTTTTCCGAGTGCATGTCCTGTAGCCGTTGTTGCGATCGAGCCAGCTCCGTCTCGACCACCTCTGCCACCGCTCTTTGCAGCTTTTGTCTCGCGGCTGCTTTAAGCCGGTCGAACATCCACCAGTCCTCTCCGTGCCAACGATGCCGCGACTCATCAAAGTGGCGGTGGCGGAGGGATTTGAACCCCGAACGGTTTGAGCCGTCTCTCGCTTTCAAGCGAGTGCATGAGTCGCTCTGTCCCCACCGCGAACAAGCGTAGCTGGGGCGAATCCGGGTCGCTTCGCGCCGCAAACCCGACGCATGATCTTGCTCTTGGTGTCCGGCGAGGCTGCCTGCCAACGTTCGATGAGCTTCTGCCTCGTCGGCGAGGGCCAGTGGATCGTCGTCGGGTATCAGCGCGTACCGGGAGTTGCGGGATCGCTATCGCGCGATGGTGATCTCGCTTGGCTACGAGGGGCACATCGCGCTGGCCGAGTCCATGACCTGACGTCGCGTCCCGCTCAGGCGGTCGGGCGGAAGAAAGCCCTGAAAACCTTGCCCCGCGTTGGTGGTTCGGATTGGTGATAGGCCGACCGGGTCTCCGGCTTCGATCATAATTCCGTTGCCGACGACCATCGCGGCGTGGCCGTCCCACACGGCCAGGTCGCCGGGCAGCGCGGTGGTCACTCCGCGTCGGTCACCACCGCCGTTCGCGCCACTCATTTAGATGGGGACGCTCGGCACCCAGCGTTGTGTCGTCGCCATGGCCCGGGATAGATGACCGTCGAGTCCGGATAGACGTCGAACACCCGGCTGGTGACGTCGCGGAAGAGCGAGTCGAATTCCGCCGGTTTTGTCGTCCGCCCGACGCCACCCGGGAACAGGCAGTCACCGGTGAACAGGTGAACGGCATCGCCGGCCGCGGGCCCACTGAGCGCCAGCGCGACCGAACCGGGGGTGTGGCCCCGCAGGTGAATGACGTCGAAGGACAGCTCGCCGATCTTGACGGTGTCCCCGTTGGCCAGCAACCGGTCGGGTTTGACCGGCAGCGGTCCGGCGTCGAGTTGATGCGCGGCGGTTGGGGCACCGGTGGCCTTGGCCACCGCGGTCAGCGCCTGCCAGTGGTCGCCATGCTGGTGGCTGGTGACGATCAGCGACAGCTTCGGGGCGTAGCGCTCGATGAGTTCGAGCAGGATGTCGGCATCGTTCGCGGCATCGATGAGTAGCGTCTCGCCGGTTTGGGAACAGGTCACCAGGTAGGTGTTGTTGTCCATCGCGCCCACCGACACCTTTACGATCGACGCGCCCGGAAGGGTGCGCAGCGCTGCGGTGCGGGGCTCGACATGGCCGGTGTAGTTGTCGTCGACGACTGTCATAGTCGTCACGTTACTCAGCGCATGGGATCGCTCGGCAGCTTGTCGGTGGGGACACATAGCATGGGCATGAACTGCGTCTGTGGGAAGGGGTCGGGTGGCTGACCGCCTGATAATCAAGGGTGCCCGCGAGCACAACCTGCGAAGCGTCGACCTTGACTTGCCGCGCGATGCCTTGATCGTGTTCACCGGGCTGTCCGGTTCGGGCAAGTCGTCGCTGGCGTTCGACACGATTTTCGCGGAGGGGCAGCGCCGCTACGTCGAGTCACTGTCGGCGTATGCGCGGCAGTTCCTCGGTCAGATGGACAAGCCTGACGTCGACTTCATCGAGGGCCTGTCTCCTGCGGTGTCCATCGACCAGAAGTCCACCAACCGCAACCCGCGATCGACCGTCGGCACCATCACCGAGGTCTACGACTACCTGCGCCTGCTGTACGCCCGCGCGGGGACACCGCACTGCCCGGTCTGCGGTGAGCGGATCGCCCGCCAGACCCCGCAGCAGATCGTCGACCAGGTGTTGGCGATGCCGGAGGGCACCCGGTTCCAGGTGCTCGCACCGGTGGTGCGGACCCGAAAGGGCGAGTTCGTCGACCTGTTCGACAAGCTGAACTCGCAGGGCTACAGCCGCGTGCGGGTCGACGGGGTGGTGCATCCGCTGACCGACCCGCCGAAGCTGAAGAAGCAGGAGAAGCACGATATCGAGGTGGTGGTCGACCGGTTGACGGTCAAGGCAAGCGCCAAGCAGCGGTTGACGGATTCGGTGGAAACCGCGCTGGGGCTGGCCGACGGCATCGTGGTGCTCGAGTTCGTCGATCACGACCACGATTCCTCACACCGCGAGCAGCGGTTCTCCGAGAAGCTGGCCTGCCCCAACGGCCACCCGCTGGCCGTCGACGACTTGGAGCCGCGCTCGTTCTCGTTCAACTCGCCCTACGGCGCCTGCCCGGAGTGCACCGGGCTGGGCATCCGCAAGGAGGTCGACCCCGACCTCGTGGTGCCGGACCCGGACCTGACGCTGGCTGATGGAGCCGTGGCCCCCTGGTCCATGGGCCACACCGCCGAGTACTTCACCCGGATGCTGGCCGGCCTGGGCGACGCGCTCGGCTTCGACGTCGACACGCCGTGGCGCCAGCTGCCGGCCAAGGCGCGCAAGGCAATTCTGGAGGGCTGCGACGAGCAGGTGCACGTCCGGTACCGCAACCGCTATGGCCGCACCAGGTCGTACTACGCCGAGTTCGAGGGCGTGATGGCGTTCCTGGAGCGCCGCATGGAGCAGACCGACTCCGAGCAGATGAAGGAGCGCTACGAGGGCTTCATGCGCGACGTGCCGTGTCCGGTCTGCGAGGGCACCCGGCTGAAGCCGGAGATCCTGGCCGTGACACTGGCCGCGGGGGAGCGGGGCGCCAAGTCCATCGCCGAGGTCGCCGAACTCTCCATCGCCGACTGCGCGGACTTCCTCAACGCCTTGACGCTCGGTCCGCGCGAGCAGGCGATCGCCGGGCAGGTGCTCAAGGAGGTGCAGTCGCGGCTGGGCTTCCTGCTCGACGTCGGACTCGAGTACCTCTCGTTGTCGCGCGCCGCGGCGACGCTGTCCGGCGGTGAGGCACAACGCATTCGGCTCGCAACCCAGATCGGCTCGGGATTGGTCGGCGTGCTATACGTGCTCGACGAGCCATCCATCGGCCTGCATCAGCGCGACAACCGCCGGCTGATCGAAACCCTGATCCGGCTGAGGGATCTGGGCAACACGCTGATCGTTGTCGAGCACGATCTCGACACCATCGCGCACGCGGACTGGGTGGTCGATATCGGTCCGGCGGCCGGGGAACACGGTGGTCGGATCGTGCACAGCGGCCCGTACGACGAGCTGCTGCGCAATCCGGATTCCCTTACCGGGGCCTATCTTTCCGGCAAGGAAAGCATCGAGGTGCCCGCCATCCGGCGCCCGGTCAATCGCCGCAAGCAACTCACGGTGGTGGGAGCCCGCGAGCACAACCTGCGCGAAATCGACGTGTCGTTCCCGCTGGGTGTGCTCACCTCGGTCACTGGGGTCTCTGGTTCCGGCAAGTCGACACTGGTCAACGACATCCTGGCGTCGGTGCTGGCGAACAAGCTCAACGGCGCCCGCCAGGTCCCCGGCCGGCACACCCGGGTCACCGGGCTCGACCACGTCGACAAGCTGGTCCGCGTCGACCAGTCGCCGATCGGCCGGACACCGCGGTCCAACCCGGCCACCTACACCGGGGTGTTCGACAAGATCCGCACGCTGTTCGCGGCCACCACCGAGGCGAAGGTGCGGGGATATCAGCCCGGACGATTCTCGTTCAACGTCAAGGGCGGTCGCTGCGAGGCGTGTTCCGGCGACGGCACCATCAAGATCGAAATGAACTTCCTGCCCGACGTGTATGTGCCGTGCGAGGTGTGCCACGGGGCGCGTTACAACCGGGAGACCCTCGAGGTGCACTACAAGGGCAAGACCGTCTCCGAGGTGCTGGACATGTCGATCGAGGACGCCGCGGAGTTCTTCGCGCCGATCACGTCGATCCACCGGTACCTTCAGACGCTCGTCGATGTCGGGCTGGGCTATGTGCGGCTCGGGCAGCCCGCGCCGACGCTGTCGGGTGGCGAGGCGCAGCGCGTCAAGCTGGCCGCCGAGTTGCAGAAGCGCTCGACGGGCCGCACCGTGTACATCCTCGACGAGCCGACCACCGGCCTGCATTTCGAGGACATCCGCAAACTGCTCATGGTGATCAACGGCCTTGTCGACAAAGGCAATACGGTGATCGTCATCGAGCACAACCTCGACGTGATCAAGACCTCGGACTGGATCATCGACATGGGTCCCGAGGGTGGCGCCGCCGGCGGCACGGTGATTGCCGAGGGGGCGCCCGAGGACGTGGCCGCCATCGCCGACAGCTACACCGGGCAATTCCTGGCCGGGCCGCTGGGCCTGCCTGCGCCGACCCGGCGGCGACGCAAGGTCAGCGCTTAGCGGTCAGGGCGTTTGATTCTGCGCTGAGAGCGTGCGTTTCTCGCACTTATCTGTGTTGAGGATCCCCGTAAAGGTGGTGAAGGCATGGATTTTGCGTTCTTTGGTTCCTCGTTGTCGCCCGTGACTGGTGGTGGACCGCGGTCGACGGTCAAGGTGGAGCGCCCGCAGCGCAGCGAGGACGAACGACCTTGACGTCGACAAGGTCGACCACATGCTGTTGGGCGGCGCGACGAGGACCCCGTGGTGTTTCAAGTCATGTGCTGCCTCCGGCGGTGTGAAGTGTGGGGTGCGAGCCCCCTGTTGGGCGTGCCGGCGCCCATACTTATCTGGGTCCACGGACGAGGTCCGGCGACATGATGAGGATGGGGTGCCCGACGTGCGGGCCGTTGAGGGGTGCGGCCGCTCAGTCTTTTCGGGTCGTCCGCCCGGGGACGGGTGGCGACAGTGCGAGTTAGGGAGCTGGCCGCAGGCATCACATGATTGTGGGCACGGCACGCGCAACGCATTAGGCGGCTTTCGCCGGCGTGGTGGGCATGGCCAGTGCAGCGTCGCCCAGCTCGCGCAGGGTGTGATAGCAGCGGCGCAGCAGCTGGCGCTCCACCGCCAATATCGGGTTCTTGCCGCTGGTTTGTTTCTTGCCGCGGGTGCGCTCGGCCACCTGGTGGTAGTAGGCATAGTCCGGGGAACCCGGCCGAGCTGCGCATTTAGCAGCCTCAAACGCCGCCCACCGCAGCGCGGACGACCCTTGGTGGGACAGGTGTCCTGGGCAGCGTTTTGCCGTCCGAGGAATACACGGTGACATCCAGCCCGGCAAAGCGCACCACCTGGGCAGAGCTGTGGAACCGGCGCGCATCGCCGATCTCGGCCCAGATGATCGCCGCACACAACGGGCCCACCCCGTAGTGGCGCTGCTGCAGTGCCCGGCAACCGGGCTGGTGCTTGGCAAAGCTGACCAATCGTGTTCGTAGCGGGTCGATCTCGTCAGTGAGTTCGTCGATGCGACGCAGCGCCGCCTCGAGATAGCGCCGCCCCGCCGGTGACAGTTCAGCGGTGGCCAACCCGTCACGACCTGTCTCGGACAGCAGCGCCCTGATCGGTGGGCAGCCCTGATGGAACAACTGGGCGTGGATTCGCTGCTGCCAGGCGCGGCGCTCGTCCATCAACGCGCAGTACAACCGTCCTAGCGTGCGCAGCTCCAGCACCTGCGCTGGGGGGATGGCCGATTCGGGTAGCCGCCCTTCCCACCGCAACGTGCGTAGCAGCCGAGCATCAGTGCGATCGCTCTTGGCCCGGTTCTTCGGTCCCCGCAGTCCGGCGGTCTCGGCGGGGTCGGCCAGATGCGCCACCGCCCCAGCCGCGGTCAGTTCTTCGACCACATACCGCCATCCGGTACAGCCCTCCACCGCGAACTCCGCATCCCCGCGGGGACAGTGCTCATCGAGCCAGTTCCGCAACATCTTCCGCGTCGCTGGACGAATCTGGCCCGACCGCACCTCCCCGGTTTCGCTATCCATGTAGTCGAACGTCAACTGCTTCCGGTGCACATCAAAGCCACCTACGATTGTCATCGGACCTCCTCGAGCTCCTGAAAATTTCTCTGACGCAATCAGCGTGCGTCCGAGCAGAGGGGGTCCTCAACACATCTCATCTTTTGCGCCCTCGACGCAGAGTCGATGGGATCTAGCCCTTCGAGAGCGGCGACGGGAATCGTGGGCTGACCCACACCCCACCGAGCCACTCGGTCAGCTCGTCGGCCCGGGCCGTCAACGCCCGCTTCGCTTTGCGGCCAACGTCTTCCAACAGTCGCAGTTCGACCCTGCCGTCGTTGTCCTGCCCCCAGCCCCCGACGATCCGGCCGTCCCACCAGGCGGTGGGGCCGCCGTTGCCGTTGGTGTCGAACACCTGAGCGCGATGCCCGCCGAGATACCAGTCGCGGTCATACCAGCCCATCGTGGTGACGTCCAGGCCGGGCAGCAGCGCGCACCACGGGTCGACGGCCGGCTCGACCTCGAGGTCGTCGGGCAGCGCGAACCCGGGCGTGCCGTCCAGGTCGACCTCGACCGCGTCGATGTCGCGCAGTGCGTGCCGCGCCCAGGTCAGTGTGTTGCCGAACCACCACTTGATGTCGGTGACGGAGGCCGGACCGAAAGTGTGCAGCCAGGTGCGGACCAACGCGGCGCGGGCGACCTCGTGCGCTGCGGGATCGGCGCTCGCCGAAAGCCAGTGCGCCGTGGCCGCCCACCGTGGCCGCGACACGGTCCAGGAGCTGTCGTTGGGGCCGCGGACGATAACGCCGCGTACGGACAACACCGTCAGCACCCGAGGGGCCAGCGGAGTGTCTCCGCCCCAACGCTTTCCCGGCGCGGGATCGTAGTTTCCGGCCAGCTCCGGCAGCGCCGCGCGCAGCTCCTTGGCACTGGCCGGACCGTGCTCGGTCAGGTGCCGCAATACCGCGGCGCACGCCCGGTCCAGCCACCGCGTGCCGTCGCGCGCAACGCCGGCTTTCTCGACGTCGGCGATCAGGCGACGGCGCTCGTTGTCGGCAACTCGGTCGCTGGCGGCCGCCTGAATCAGCGGCAGGTCCTCGGCCCGCACCATCCACAGTGTGCGGCGCATCGCGAGGTGCTTGACCAGTGCGCGGCGCTCGTAGAGCTCGGTATCCAGATCGGCGACAACGAAATCGGCCAGCCGCGCCCACAGCGACAGATATGGGGTGGACGGGTCGGTGGCGTGCAACCCTACAAGGTTCGCGGTAATGCCCGTTATCGACTCAGCTTGCTCAGTCAGGAAATGCCGCCGCGCCAGGCGCGCCCGCCTGTCGGCGGCGGTGAAAGACCTCACCGGTCAGCAGTCGTCGCGCTCGTCCGCCTCGCGCATGGACTCCCGAATCTGCTCCAGCCGTTCGGCGGCCGCCTTTTGGCGGGCGTCGTACTGTTCTTCGATGCTGCGTCCCTCGGGCGTCTCCGCGTCGAGCTCGGCCGATCCGATTGCCGTCCCGTAGCGCGTCTCGATCTTCTCCCGCACCGACTCGAACGTCGGCACTCCGCTGGGCGTGTAGCCGGTATCGGCGGGTGCGACGGGCGTGGGCGTCACGGGCGCCGTCGCCTCGGTCTCAGGCTTTGGCTCAGGCTCCGGCGTCGACTCCGGCTCCGGTGCGGGATCGGGTTCGTCGGGCATGCCGCCACGGTACCTCGCGACTACTTCGCGGCGGCCTGGATTACTCGTGCGGTAGCGCCCGACCCCGGCAACGCGCTTTCCGGGACCCTCGGGGTAGCAAGTTGACTGGCCAGCCATGGCAGCGCTGCGGCGAAGGCGTTCGCGGCGAAGGGCCAGTCATGCTCGCCCGGTTGGGTGACCACCGCACAGGAGATGCCGTTGACGATGCCCGACGAACACAACGATTTCGCCGCGGCGGCCTGGTCGTTGGGGATTCCCCCGTTGACGTCGAACCACCCTGCGACGCCGGTGTATGGCCCGTGGCGGGTGATGACCGACGTGGGGTCGTAGGCCGCCCATTCTGCGGCGTTGCCACCGAACAGGCGATTGATGGTCTGGCCCTTCGTGCCTGAATTCGGGGACAGGTCGCCGGCGATGTCCTCGAAGACGCTGAACATGTCGGGGTGCATCACGGTCAAGTCGATCGCACACGTCCCGCCCATCGACCAACCGACGACGCCCCAGTTGTTGCGATTCGGACTCACGCCGAAGTTGGAGATCATATATGGCACAACATCTTTCGTAAGATGATCGGCAGCGTTCCCGCGGGGGCCGTTGACACATTCGGTGTCGTTGTTGAACGCCCCACCGACGTCGGCGAAGACCAGCACGGGCGCGTTGCCGCCGTGCGCGGCGGCGAAGTCGTCTGCGGTTCTCACCGCGTTGCCGGCCCGCAGCCAGTCGGCCGGGGTGTTGAACTCGCCGCCGATCATCATCAGCGTCGGTAGCCGCGGCGGGGGATCGGTTGCATACCAGGAGGGCGGGAGGTAGACAAGCTCGCCGCGATGCTTGAAACCCGACGCCGCGTTGCTGATGTCGACCGGAACCACCGTGCCCTTCGCGGGAATCATGTGCTGCTTCTGCATCGCCGTCACCGTGACCGGATCCGTCTGATCGGGCAGCGGTCCGGCGGTCAACTGATTCCACGCGGTCTGGACCGTCGGGAAGTAGCCGACCCACAGGTTCAGCGCGAGCGCGGAACACAGCAGGCACAGCGGTAACGCCACCACCGATAGGGTGCGCCGCCACCATCGGGCCCCGCGCCAGCCTGCGACCAGCACCGCGGCGGCCACCCCCGACAGGCCGACCCAGATCCACAGTGAATGCGGCGCGGGGTCGCCGGCGAGCCCCTCCGAAGCGACGTACCAGTACGCAGCCACCGCCAGGGCGACTCCGATGATCGCCGCCCACGGCAGCCACACCAACCGCCAGCGCCGGTTCCGCCAACCGATCGCCGCAATCAGCGCGCCGACGGTGACGACCTGCACTGTGATCGGAATCCAGCCGTGCATCAGCAACAGGTGATGCCGGAACGGTTCGAGCAGTGTCACGCCAATATCGTGGTCCCGAATCCTTGGGGCTCGCTGTGAAACAGCTGTCAGCGTGGTTTGGCCAGCGGGAACGGTAGCGTCTCGCGGATACTGCGCCCGGTGATGAGCATGACGACCCGGTCCACACCCATGCCCAAGCCCCCGGTCGGCGGCATCGCGTACTCCATCGCCTGCAGGAAATCCTCGTCGAGCTCCATCGCCTCCGGGTCGCCGCCCGCGGCCAGCAGCGACTGTTCCTGAAGGCGCCGGCGCTGCTCGACCGGGTCGGTCAGCTCGCTGTAGGCGGTGCCCAGCTCGACACCCCAGGCCACCAGATCCCAGCGTTCGGCCACACCGGCCTTGCTGCGATGCGGCCGGGTCAGCGGCGATACCGACGTCGGGAAGTCCTTGTAGAACGTGGGCGCTTCGGTGCGGTCCTCGACCAGATGCTCGTACATCTCCAGCACCACCGCGCCCGCGTCCCAATGGGTCAGATAAGGGATTCCGGCCGCGTCGGAGAGCCGACGCAAGGTTGCCAGGTCGGTCTGCGCGTCGATGTGTTCGCCGAGTGCCTCGGACACCGCGTCATGCACCGTCTTGACGGTCCATTCGCCGGAGATGTCGACCGGCTCGAGCGTGCCGTCGTCGCCGGGCCGCAGGAAGACGTGCTCGCCGTTGGCGGCCAATGCGGCATTTTGGATCAGCTCGCGGCAGCCGTCGATCCACACGTTGTAGTCGGCGTGTGCCTGATAGGCCTCCAGCAGCGTGAATTCCGGGTTGTGGCTGAAGTCGACGCCCTCGTTGCGAAACGCCCGGCCCAGTTCGAAGACCCGCTCGACGCCGCCGACGCAGAGCCGCTTCAGGTACAGCTCGGGCGCGATGCGCAGATACAGGTCGAGGTCGTAGGCGTTGATGTGGGTCAGGAACGGGCGCGCATTCGCGCCGCCGTGGATCTGCTGCAGGATCGGCGTCTCGACCTCCAGAAATCCCTTGCCGACCAGGGTTTCGCGGATCGCGTGCAGTACACCGCTGCGCGCACGGATGAGATTGCGGGCGTCGGTGTTCACCGCGAGGTCGACGTATCGGGCCCGGACCCGCGCTTCCTGGTCGGTCAGGCCTTTCCATTTGTCGGGCAGCGGGCGCAGGCACTTGCCGATCAGCCGCCAGCCGCGCACCATCAGCGATAGGGTGCCCGACTTGCTGTGTCCCATGATGCCGGTCACCTCGACCAGATCGCCGAGATCGATGGCCGCGGTGAATTCGGCGGTGCTGCCTCGATCCAGCAGCGAATTGTCAAGCAGCAGTTGGACTTCGCCGGACCAGTCGCGCAGCTGCGCAAACAGCACGCCGCCGTAGTCGCGGATCCGCAGCACCCGCCCGGCCACCGTCACCGTCGTCTCGTCGTCGGCGTCGATGGCCTCTGCGATGGTGTGGCTGGGTGCCTGACCGACGGGATAGGCGTCAACACCGTTGTCCTGCAGTGACTTCAGCTTGGCCATCCGCACCCGCACCTGCTCGGGAAGGCGGGCCCCGTCCTCGGCTTCGGGCAGGTCGGCCTGTAGTTCGGTGACGTCGGGTGCGCTGCCGTCGCGGTGCAACAACCCGGTCGCCACCAACCTCGGCGGCGCCGATATGTGTTGGCCGGTGTGCGGCTGCTCGGTCCGCCGCGAGAACGGCAACACCAGGAAGCCCTCGGCGATCACCGATGCCACGCCGACCCGCGGGATCAGCCTGGCGTCCTCGTAGCACGCGTACCGGGGCACCCATTCGGGTTGGTACTTCATGTTCGAGCGATACAGGGTCTCCAGCTGCCACCAGCGGGAAAAGAACACCAGCAGGCCGCGCCACAGCCGCGCGACCGGCCCGGCGCCGAGCTGGGCACCCTGCTCGAACGCCGATCGGAACATCGCAAAGTTCAGCGAAATGCGGCTTATCCCAATGCCTTCGGACTGCTGTGCCAGCTCGGTAACCATCAGCTCGATGGTGCCGTTGGGGGATTTCGGCGAGCGGCGCATCAGGTCCAGCGAGACGCCGTTGTTGCCCCACGGCACCATCGACAGCATCGCGACGACGTTTTCATGGTGTTGTACGGCCTCGACCAGTAGGCAGTCGCCGTCTGCGGGATCGCCAAGCCGGCCGAGCGCCATCGAGAAACCACGCTCGGTTTCGGTGTCACGCCAGGCGTCGGCCCGCTTGATCACCTGAGCCATCTCGTCGGCGCCGATGTCGCGATGCCGGCGAATCCGCACCGTCAGGCCGGCCCGCCGCGCCCGGGTCACCGCCTGGCGCACGGCGCGCATATCGGGACCCGACAGCCGGAAGCTGTCCGGGTGCAGGATGGCCTCGTCGCCGAGTTGCAGCGCGTTGAGGCCGGCTTCGCGGAACGCTTCGGCCGCCGTCGAGCTGGCGCCCATGACTCCGGGCGCCCAGCCGTAGACCTGGCACAGCCGCAGCCACGCCTCGATGGCCTGCGGCCACGCCTTCGGGTCGCCCACCGGGTCGCCGCTGGCCAGGCAGACGCCGACCTCGACGCGGTAGGTGATGGCGGCCCGCCCGTTGGGCGCGAAGACCACCGATTTGTCCCGGCGGGTGGCGAAATAGCCCAGCGAGTCGTTCTTGCCGTAGAGCTCCAGCAGGCCACGGATCGCGGATTCGTCTTCACCCGCAAGCGCATTCTCGGCGCGCTGGGACCGGAACAGCACGATCGCGGCGGCCATCAGCGCCAGTGCGCCGAACAGGCCGAAGAGCGCGTTGAGGAACACGTGCGGGTGGCCCTCGAACACCTCGGGGTCGACGGTGGCGAAACCGCTCACCCGGTTGACGGCGTACGGCAGCCGCCATTCGGGGTCCAACGTGCCGGGGAACAGCTCCAGCAGCCCCCATGCCAACAGGATGCCGACCGCCATCCCCACCACCAGCACCGCCGCCGCCTTGACCAGCGCACCGCGGCGCACTTTGGCCCAGAATTCCTTGCGGGCCAGGAACAGAAAGATGATCGCGGCGACGTGAAAGACCAGGCCGGTGACCTCGCCGATGTCTTCGGCCACCGTCTCGTCGCCGGTGATCAGATCACCGACATTCCAGCCGACCGCGGCGACCATGTAGAGGACGAGGATCCACCACGCGATGCGTTTGCGGGCGGCGAGCGCGGCGGCCAGTAGCGCCAGCACGAACGCCCACGCGAAGCTGGTGTCGGGGAAGTTGAAGATGTAGTCGTTGACGAACTCCCGCGGAACCTTGATGAGCCAGCGCACCAGCGGCGAGACGCTCGCGATCAGGGACAGGGTCGCGATGATCCCGACGAGCCAGCCCGCGGCGGCCGGTACCCAGTGATACCGGGAGGTCGGCCGCGTGGCGGTGAGGGTCATATGCAGTGATTACCAGACCGGGCCGGTGTATTTCTCGCCAGGACCGCGCCCCGGCTCATCTGGAGCGGCGCTGGACTCCCGGAACGCCAACTGCAGGCTCCGCAGGCCGTCGCGGACCGGTCCGGCATGGGGGCCCAGGTACTCCGCCGAGGCGGTCACCAGCCCGGCCAGCGCGGTGATCAACCGGCGGGCCTCGTCGAGGTCGCGGTGCGGGCTGTCGTCCGGGTCGGCTGCCGACAGTCCAAGCTTTTCGGCCGCCGCGCTCATCAGCATGACGGCCGAGCGGGTGATCACCTCGACGGCAGGAATATCGGCCAGCTCGCGGGCCGGCGGCTGTGCCGCCTGGGAGGATGGTGCCGGATCATCGGTCATGCCTGCTAGACTGGCATGCGCGACCGTCCCGGCGAACGCCAGGGACAGCAAGTGGAGTCCCACTCCCACCGTTGGCCATCACGGCTCAGCGGTCCGGTCACAGGCATCTTAGGATGCTTGTTCTGCGCGTGGCGCAGACGGCGTAAGCCGCGATCGGTCGGCATCGGGCCCTGCTTCAGAGCAGGGCTTTTTTGCTGATGGTGTGGGGCTCCGAGGACAAAACTAGGAGGCCCCATCAGCACTGAGACCCGCGTCAACGAGCGCATTCGAGTACCCGAAGTCCGCCTGATCGGACCAGGTGGCGAGCAGGTAGGCATTGTGCGCATCGAAGACGCACTCCGCGTCGCCGCGGATGCCGATCTCGACCTTGTCGAAGTTGCCCCCAACGCCAGACCCCCGGTCTGCAAGATCATGGACTACGGCAAGTACAAGTACGAGACGGCTCAGAAGGCGCGCGAGTCTCGCAAGAACCAGCAGCAGACCGTCGTCAAGGAACAGAAGCTGCGACCCAAGATCGACGACCACGACTACCAGACCAAAAAGGGCCACGTGGTCCGCTTCCTGGAGGCGGGGTCGAAGGTCAAGGTGACCATCATGTTCCGCGGACGCGAGCAGTCGCGGCCCGAGCTGGGCTACCGGCTGCTGCAACGGCTGGGCGCCGACGTCGCCGACTACGGCTTCGTCGAGACGTCCGCCAAGCAGGACGGACGCAACATGACGATGGTGCTGGCACCGCACCGCGGCGCGAAGACTCGCGCCAGGGCGGCGCAAGACGCGGACGCACCGCCCGCGCGACGGGCAGAGCCCTCGCCGGCACCGGCCGCCGAACAGCCACACGACTCCGATCTACCGCAGACCTGACAGAAGAACTGAGGACATCCATGCCCAAGGCGAAGACCCACAGCGGCACTTCGAAGCGATTCCGGGTCACCGGGACCGGCAAGATCGTGCGCCAGAAGGCCAACCGTCGGCACTATCTTGAGCACAAGCCCACCAAGCGCACCCAACGGCTGGCTGGCCGCGTCGAGGTGTCGGCGAGCGACAAACGCCGCATCAAGAAGCTGCTGAACGGCTGACGCTGCAGCCGCATTGACCTTTTAAGCCCGAACGAGAATAGGAACACTCTCATGGCACGCGTGAAGCGCGCAGTCAACGCCCACAAGAAGCGGCGCACCGTCCTGGCGGCCTCCAAAGGCTACCGAGGCCAGCGGTCGCGTCTGTACCGCAAAGCCAAAGAGCAGCAGCTGCATTCGTTGACGTATGCCTACCGTGACCGGCGTGCCCGCAAGGGCGAGTTCCGCAAGTTGTGGATCTCCCGGATCAACGCCGCCGCCCGCGCCAACGACATCACCTACAACCGGTTGATTCAGGGTCTGAAGGCCGCCGGTGTCGAGGTGGACCGAAAGAACCTGGCCGAGATCGCCGTTAGCGACCCGGCCGCCTTCACCGCGCTGGTCGAGGTGGCCAAGGGCGCGCTGCCCGAGGACGTCAACGCCCCGTCCGGAGAGGCCGCCTGAGCCATACGGCAGGCCCACTGACCGAACGCTCCGCCCGGGTGGCGGCAGCGGTCAAACTGCACCGACACGTCGGACGCCGCCGCGCCGAACGTTTTCTCGCCGAGGGCCCCAACCTCGTCGAGGCCGCGTTGCGGCGCGGTTTGGTGTCGGAGGTGTTCGTCACCGAATCCGCACTGAGTCGATTCGGCTCGATGCTGACCGACACCCCGATACGTCTGGTGACCGAGCGCGCGGCAAAAGCGTTGTCGGAGACTGTGACTCCGATCGGCCTGGTCGCGGTGTGCTCGGTGCCCGAAACGAGCCTGAGCGACGTGCTCGCGGATGCGCCGCAGCTGGTGGCGGTCGCGGTGGAGATCTCCGAGCCGGGTAACGCGGGCACGCTGATCCGCGTCGCCGACGCGATGGGCGCCGACGCCGTCGTGCTGGCCGGGCACAGCGTCGATCCGTACAACGGCAAGTGCCTGCGCGCCTCGGCGGGCAGCATTTTCGCGATCCCGGTGGTGGCCGAGCCCGACGCCGCGCAGGCGGTGGCGGCGCTCTGCGATGCCGGCCTGCAGGTGCTGGCGACGACCGTCGACGGCGAAATCAGCCTCGATGAGGCCGAGCCTCTGCTGTCGGCGCCCACGACGTGGCTATTCGGACCCGAATCCCAGGGTTTACCAACCGAATTGGCCGAAAAGGCGGCGCACCGCGTGCGCATCACCATGCCCGGGAACGCGGAAAGCCTCAACGTCGCATCTGCCGCGGCGATCTGTCTCTACCAGAGCGCACGGGCCCGCCGCGTCGGCTAGAACTCGGAAAGGGGTTCACCGTCGCTTCTGTCGTCGCTGGTTACTTCGATTGGTGTCGCGCACCCCGACCAGGAGTGTGCTGAATAATGCGGATTGCCTAGTGGGATGGGCACTACGTCAGGCTGATTGATGGTGAGGCCACGGCGGTGTGACCATCGTGCACACTGGCTATCCCCCATTTCTGCACCAGGGCTGTTGATGGGTAGTTGTGGGGCTAATCCACAGCCCTGGTGTCGATCTCGGCGATAGCACCGGCCAGAGCCTCAAGGTCTGGTGTGATGACTGCGGCGATCGCGTGCCAGGCGCCGCATGGCCTACGGCCGTCGTCTGGCCGACCGCCGCGTGGGATTTATTCAGGGCACTCTAGAGCGCTGTGGCCGGCGGGGTTGTGGGGACGCCACGGCGCTGCGCTGTGCGCTGCCACCACGAGATGTCGGCCTGTGGCGGGGCAGGGGCTGGGGCAGGGGCGCGCTCGGGACCAACCTCGACGCCGAGCGCCGGGAGCAGCTCCGCGACGTGTGCGCCGATGCCCAGAGAGGCCGTCAGTCCGGTTGAGCGGATGGCGGCGACGTTGACGAGGCGTGGACAGCGGGCGGAGGAGCCGATGAGGTAGTTGACGTCGCGGCCCGCCGTCCGAAGGCCCGCGTAGCTGGCGACGGGGTGGAGTCCGTCGAGGGCCGGAAACCGTGCGACGGCCTTGTCCAGGACCTCACGGGCGGCGTCGGGGCGTACGGTCCAGTCGTCCTTGTCCTTCTGGTCCACCGCAGTGGGTCCGGCGACGACCTTGCCGTCGAGAGTGGGGAAAACGAGCACGCCCTTGGTCCGCGGCGTGGGGACGGGCAGCAGGATGCGGTCGAGGGTCGCCCCGGCGGGTAGCTCGAAGACGAAGAACTCGCCCTTGCGCGGATAGATCTCGAACGAATCGTCGCCGACCAGTCGCGCGATGGTGTCGGCGTGCAGCCCCGCGCAGTTCACGGCTATCAGGCAGGTGAGGCGTTCGCCGTCGGCGAGGTGCAGGGTCAGGCCGTCGGCATCCTGGTCGATGCCTTCGACGGCGGCGTTCGTCTTGACCGTTGCGCCGGCGCGCACGGCGGCGTCCGCCAACGCCACGGTGTACGCGACGGGGTCGGTGACTGATTCGCCGGGAACAAGCAGCGCACCATCGTTCTCCCGCAGGTGGACGCTGACGCCGTTGCGCTGGGCGTTCTCGCCGAGTTTGGCGACGGTCGTGCGCTCGGTGTCGGTGTGTGGCAGTAGTTCGGCGCCACAGCGCAGGACCGGGATGTTGAGCGCATCCAGGACGCGGTCGCGCAGCGTCGCGGCGCGGAGGATCAACGCGGTCTCCAGCTCCCCGGGCGTCGAGTCGAAGCCGGTGTGCAGGACGCCGGAGTTGGTGCCGCTCGCCCCGTAGGCGAGGGCATTGTCAGCCTCGAGGAGGGTGGCGTCGATGCCGCGGTGGGCGAGGGTATAGAGCACGGCGGCACCGACGACGCCGCCGCCGATGACGGCGACCGTTGTGTGGGACATGAGTTCTCCTTTAAGTGGGGTGGGAAGGGTCGGGTTTTGTTCGGGTTGGTCAGGTGGCGTCGACCGCGGCGTTCCAGCGGCCGCGGAAGTCGTCGGCCTGCTCGGCGGACCAGCGGGGGGTGTAGACCAGGCTGGGTTGCCAGGGAATGACGGCGTCGGCCAGGCCGAGGCTGGGGTCGTGGGCCATCCGCGCGAGCGCGGCGGCGCCGAGCGGGGTGGCGTGGGCGGAGGGGTAGACCTCGATTTCGATCTGCATGAGGTCGGCGACCGACTGCATGAGGGTCTGGCACTGGGTGAGTCCGCCGTCGACGCGCAGCCGGGTCAACGGCTGCCGCAGATCCTGGGCGACCGAGGATCCGAGCTCGGCGACCTGCGCCGCGATGCCCTGCAGGATCGCGACGACCAGGTGGCCGACCGTGGTGGACAGGGTCATCCCCGTCACGGAGGCCTTCGCTTCGGGTCGCCACCAGGGCGCCCCGAGCCCGGCGAGGGCGGGCACGGCCAGGACCCCGTCGGCGTCCTCAGCGGCGACCTTGTCCATGTCGGCGGCGGTGGTGATGTAGCCCAGCTGTTCCATCCAGCGCACCGCGGAGGCGGCGGTGTAGACCTGTCCGTCGACGCAGTATGTCGTCTGGTCGCGGACCTGCCAGGCTACCGAGGCGGCCAGGCCGGCGCTGGAGCGGGTCGCGGTGGTGCCGGTGTTGGCCAGTAGGAACGCCCCGGTGCCGAAGGTGCATTTGGCCTCTCCGGGCCGCAGGCAGCCCTCGCCGATCAGGGCGGCCTGCTGGTCGACGACCAGTCCACCGACGGCCGCGGTGCCGCCGAACGCTGCCGTCGTGCCGATCACCGCGTCGCAGGGCGTGATCGTCGGCAGGTGTTCGTCGGCCAGCCCGAACAGGCCGAGCAGCTCGTTGTCCCATGTGGCGGTGTCCAGGTCGGTGAGGAGGGATCGGCTGGCGGTGGAGGCGTCGGTGACGAACTCCCCGGTCAGCTGATGGATCAGCCAGCTGTCGGAGGTGGTGACCACGCCGGCGCGGGTGACGTTGCGGCGCAGCCACGCCAACTTCGGTGCGGAGAAGTACGGGTCGAGCACGAGCCCGGTCCGCTGGGCGAAGGTGTCCTTGTGTGCGGCCAGCTCGGCGCAGATGCTCTCAGCGCGCCGGTCCTGCCACACGATCATCTTGGACAGGGGTTTCCCGGTGTCGGGGTCCCACGCCAGCACGGTCTCGCCCTGGTTGGCGATGGTGACCACGTCGATCGGCACGCCGGCTTTGGAGACGGCAGCGCGGCCGGCGCCGACCACCGAGGCGAGCAGTTCGTGGGGGTCTTGTTCGACCCCGCCGCCGGGCATGTAGTGGGGGCGCACCGGGTGCTCGGACAGGCCGAGCAGGTTCCCGTCGCCGTCGACGACGAGGGCTTTGGTGCCGGAGGTGCCCTGGTCGATGGTGAGGACGGTGGTCATCGTGATTGATCCTTCTGCTGTGGCGGGGTGGCGGTGTCCAGCGCGCGGTCGACGTCGGCCAGGTCGGGCATGGTCAGCCCGGACACGCCGCGGCGGATCAGCAGGTAGGCGAGATACACCGCGCCGATGCCGACCATCACCAGAACATAGAGCCGCGGCTGGGCGAACGCCTCGTCGCGGAAGATCGCCAGTTCGTAGACCAGCCACACCGAGGCCAGCACGATGACCGGGAGTTCCCAGCGCCCGAGGGAGAAGCCCTGGGTCGGGGGCAGGGCGCGCCGTTTGACGATGTACATCAGTACGGTGCCGGCGTAGATCAGCGCGGGCAGCAGGGTGGCCGCGGAGAACAGCGCGAACAGCGCGTCGGTGGAGGTGGCGAAGATCGCCAGGATCGTCTGGGCGACGATCAGCATGAACAGCGAGGAGCCGAGCGGGGTGCCGCGCGCCGGGCTGATGCGGTGCAGCAGCTGCCAACCCGGGAACCGTTCGTCGCGCGACATCGCCCACACCAGCCGGGTGCCGCTGAGGGTGATCACCAGCCCGCAGGAGAAGATCGAGACGACGACCAGGACGAGCAGGATCTTGCCGAGCACCGGGCCCAGCACGTTGGTGATCACGGTCGCCACCGGGGTGGCGGACTCGGCGAGCACGGCGGGGTCACCGGCCAGCGCGGTGACGGCGATCAGGAACAGCATGCCCAGCACGCCCAGCGACAGGACCGCCTGCGCCATCGCCTTGGGGATGACCCGCTCCGGGTCCTTGGTCTCCTCGGCGAGGTTGGCCGCCGACTCGAAGCCGACGATGGTGAACGCGCCCAGCAGGAACGCCAGCGGGAATGGGCCGGCGTGGGTCAGGTCCCCGAAGCTCCAGTAGTTCTCCGACGGCACCGGCGTGGTGGCGAACAGGGTGGAAAAGTCCAGCAGTCCGCTCACCGCGCCGACGATGAACAACAGGGCGGTCAGGCCGAGCATGCCGATGATCTGGATGGTGACCGCGACCTCGTTGACCTTGTTGGTGGCCCGGGTCGACCAAGCGACCATCACCGCCTGGATGAGGATGACCACCGCGGTGATCGCCCAGGCGTTCTGCAGGGTGCCCGTGTACCCGATCAGCTCGGGCAGGATCGTGGCGGCGATGGTGTAGTCGACGGCGACCACCACCACGCCCAGGAAGGCGAACGAGATCCAGCCCATGATCCAGCCCGCCACCGGGTTGGCGATGCGCGACACCCACTGGTAGGCGTAGCCGCTGATCGGGATCCGCGCGGCCAGGGCCCCGAAGATCAGCGCGACGGCGAGCTGGCCCACCACGGTGATCGGCCAGGCCCAGATCCCCCGCGGACCCGAGGTGTTCAGCACCGCGCCGTAGGCGGTGAAGATGCCGGTGGCGATCGAGACGAACCCGAACGCCACCGAGAACGAGGCGTACCAGCCCAGCTCCCGGGCCATCTTGTCCTGCTTATAGTGCTCGGCCACCGACGAGGCGTCTCCGCCCTGCCCCGGTGCTGCTCCCTCTGTCCTTCGTCGACTAGCGCCCTCAGACGTCACGGTTTCTCCTCGTGTGCTCGAATCGATACGGTATAGACCATATGGTATAGATCACTTGGTTAGGCGCATACGGTATAGACCATGTGCTAGGTTGTCAACCATGACTTCCGGCAAAGCTGCACCCCGCTCGGCCCCGGCCTACCTGCGCATCGCCGCCGCACTGCGTGACCGCATCCAGGCGCGCGAGCTCCCCCCGCATGCGCTGGTGCCGTCTGAGCGCGAGCTCAGCCGTGACTTCGGGGTGAGTCGCATGACCGCTCGCCAGGCCCTCGTCGTGCTCGAGGGGGAGGGCGCGGTCTACCGCCGCCCCCCACGCGGAACGTTCGTTGCGGAGCCGCGTCTGCCGCTGCACCTCGGCAGCTTCTCCGACGAGATCGCGCGCACCGGACGCCGGCCGAGCGCCGAGGTGCTCTGGGCTGAACCGGAGGCGGCCACCCCATTGGTCGCCGATGCGCTCGGGCTGGCACCCGGCGCGACCGTGCACGCGCTCCAGCGGCTACGCGGCGTCGACGGCGACCCGCTGGCGATCGAGACCAGCTACTACCCGGCCGACCTCACCCCCGACCTCTTCGACCAGCCACTGGACGGTTCCCTGTGGGACCTGCTCGGCGAGAAATACGGAGTACACCCCGCCCGCGCCACCGCCACCATCGAGGTCATCACCCTCGACGAATCAGCCACCCAGCACCTCGCCGTCCGCACCGCCGCCCCCGGCATCCTCCTCGTCCGCCGCACCTACGACACCAACGGCCGCTGCATCGAGTTCGCCCGCGACACCTACCGGGCCGACCGAGCCGCTTTTCAATTCGATGCTCAAATCCCGCCCAGGAAAAGGCCCGTCACTGCCAAGCGACGCGTCGGAGTCCGACACTAACCGCTGAGCAATCCCTTTGCGACGTGGGTGATCTGCACCTCGTTGCTGCCCGCGTAGATCATCAATGACTTGGCGTCACGGGCCAGCTGCTCCACTCGGTATTCGGTCATGTAGCCGTTACCGCCGAACAACTGCACGGCATCCATCGCGACATCCGTCGCCGCCTGCGAGCAGTACCACTTGATCGCCGACGCCTCGGCCAGCGAGATCGTGGTGCCGGTCTGGGCCGCCTCGATGACACGGAAGAGCATGTTGCGCACGTTCATTCGGGCGACCTCCATGCTGGCCAGCTTGAGCTGGATGAGCTGAAACTGCCCGATCTCCTGGCCCCAAAGGGTGCGGCTGCGAGCGTAATCGACACACAGCTTCAGGCATTCCTCGATGACCCCGAGCGCCATCGCGGCCACGGCGATCCGCTCGGCGGAGAAGTTCGACCGCGCGCTGGCCCGGCCGTCGCCCGCCTCGTTGTCTTCGGTCTCGCCGAGCAGCCGGTCGCGGCCGAGCCGGACGTTGTTGAAGAACAGCTCGCCGGTGCGCGAGCTGTGAATACCCATCTTGCGGAACGGTTTCGACTGGACGAACCCCTCCATGCCGCGGTCCAGCACGAAGGTCAGCACCTTGCGGTCGCGCTTGTCGACGGTCGGGTCGCCCTCGTCCAACTTGGCGTAGACCACCACCACGTCGGCGTCGGGACCGTTCGTGATGAACGTCTTCTGACCGTTGAGGATGTAGTCGTCGCCGTCGCGCACCACATAGGACTTCATGCCGCCGAACGCATCCGAGCCGGAGTCCGGTTCGGTGATCGCCCAGGCGCCCACCTTCTCGTAGGTGACCAGCCCCGGCAGCCAGCGCTCCTGCTGGGCGAGCGTGCCCCGCCCGGCGATGGTGGGCACCGTCAGCCCGAGGCTGACGCCCATCCCGGTCACCACGCCCATGCACACCCGGCACAGCTCGCTCACCACCACGAAGCCCATTCCTGCCTGCGCGCTGTCGCCGCCGAACATGCCGCCCGAGGCCGCCTTGCCGGATCGTCCTCCGTCGCGCATCCGGGCCAGCCGTCTTTCCAGCGCCTCGCGCGCCATCACGTCGATGCCGAACGTGGAGAACAGCTTGCGAATGATGGGGTAGGGCTCCATCTCGCCGCTTTCCAGCGCATCGACGTGCGGGCGGATCTCCTTGTCCACGAACTCGCGCACTGCACCGCGCACGGCAAGGTCGACGTCGGACCATTCGAGCATGACGACAGCCTAGGCGGCCGTGCGGTGGCCGCGGGCAGGGCGCAGACCGGCGAGCGAGAAGGTGGTGTGCACCAGCGAGCCGGCGCGGTCAAGCAGCGTCTTGCGGCGCGGCATGTAATGCATGGGCAGGCCCCTGCGGTCGCGCGGGGGCCCCATGAACGCCGGTGCTTCGATCAGCGGGGCGTCGGCGGGGATGCGGCCGGAGGCGCGCCGGTATGCGGCCAACGCGCGCGGGTGTAGCCGGATCTCGTCGGGCACCGCCACGAACGCCAATTCGACGAACTTGCCGAACAACCGCAACAGCACCTCATCGCCGGGTGTCCAACGCATGCCGGCTTTTTCGCGGACGGCGGGGTCGAACAGTCCGGCGGCGATCCAGCGCTGCCCGCGACCATCGGCTTGAACAGCTGATCCCAGATCGGGGTGGGCATTAACACAAACCACGGCTTGGGGATGCGAATCGAGAAGATGTCGAGCGTGGCCTTGTTGATCTCCAGATCCTCCCGGCATTTACGGCCCCAGTACTCCTGGAATTCCTCCCAGGTATCGGGCACGGGCCGCATGCTCATTCCGTACATCCGGTACCACTGCACGTGCTCGTCGAACAGTTGGCGCTTCTCGGCCTCGGTCAGACCGCCGCAGAAATAGTCGGCCGTCTTGATGATCAGCATGAAGAACGTCGCGTGCGCCCAGTAGAACGTCTCGGGGTTCAGCGCGTGATAGCGGCGGCCTTCGGCGTCGACGCCCTTGATGGTCTTGTGGAAGCCCTTGATTTGCTCGCCGGTCTGCGCGGCGCGTTCGCCGTCGTAGACCACGCCCATGATCGGGTACACCGACCGGGCCACCCGCTGCAGCGGTTCGCGCAGCAGAATCGAATGGTCCTCCACGCCGGCGCCGAGCTCCGGATTCATGTTCTGGATGGCGCCGATCCACACGCCGAGCATGCCGGTGCGCAGGTCACCGAAGTACTTCCAGGTCAGTGAATCCGGGCCGAGGGGATCGGCGGACTGAGCCTGGCGGCGGCTGTGGTCGCGCAGGCTCGTGGTGTTCGCGGTGGTCGTCGATCTCGCGGTCATCGTGTCCTCGCTGACTGAAAACCCCACGGATATGCCTCCAACGATAAATGTTGACAACGAACGTTATCTATGACTTCCGGGCGAGTGCCGACCCAGTGTTACGCGGCGGCTATCCGCCTGCCACACGACTGTGACCAGGCGGTATGGCAGCCACGTCGGCGACCGTCGGTGGGCCGAAATTGCCGGTCGCGAGAACCGACACCTAGGCTTGCGTTGTGGATGTCGAATCGTTCGACGAACGATCCGGCCGTATCGGGGAAATCGAACAGGTACCGGATCGTCCGGCGCAGCCGCACCCTGCTCCGGGACCGCTCGGGTGGCTCAAGAGGACCAATCACAGCCCGGGAGTCATCGCCTTCCTCAAGCGTGCGCGCCGCGCCCTGCCGGGCGACCCCGAATTCGGAGATCCGTTGTCCGCGGCGGGAGTTGGTGGCCCACGCGCCGCCGCGCGGGTCGCGGACCGGCTGCTGGAGCGCGACGCCGCGTCTCGCGAGGTGAGCCTCGGCGCGCTGCAGCTCTGGCAGGCGCTGACCGAACGGGTCTCCGGCAGACCGGCTAATCGCGAGGCGACGTTGGTGTTCACCGACTTGGTCGGCTTCTCCCCATGGTCGTTGCGGGCGGGCGACGAAGCCACGCTGAAGCTGCTGCGTCGGGTTGCCCAGGTCGTCGAGCCGCCGCTGCTGGAGGCGGGCGGCCACATCGTCAAGCGGATGGGCGACGGGATCATGGCGGTTTTTCCCGATCCGGTATCGGCGGTGCGGGCGGTGATCACCGCGCTGGAGGCAGTGAAAGCCGTTGACGTGGAAGGCTATACACCGCGGATGCGGGCCGGCATCCACACCGGTCGCCCGCAGCGGATCGGTTCGGACTGGCTCGGCGTCGACGTCAACATCGCCGCGCGGGTGATGGAACGCGCCACCAGGGGCGGCCTGGTGGTATCGCAGACCACGCTCGAGCGGATTCCCGACGAGGACTTCGAATCACTCGGTGTATCGGCCAAACGGCTACGCAGACAAGCCTTTACGACCAAGTCCGATGGTGTGCCGGCGGATCTGACCATGTACCGCCTGAAGACTCGCAGGCAGTTGCCAGGCGAGGATGCCCAAGACGGGGGTGTACCGGGGGCATAGTGGTCCGGGGATGATGTTCGAATTGCTCTTCAGGCTGGCCCGGATACCGGTCACGGTGACCTACGCGGTGATCCTGACGTGCGTGAGGACGGCGTTGCTGGCCCTCGGCCCGAGCGTGCACGACCGGGTCATCCGCCACGCGAGCACCAACCTGCACAACCTGAGCCACGGGCACGTCGGGACGCTGCTCGGCAGCGCATTCGTCATTGACGCCGGACTGATCTACACCTGGCTGCCCGGCCTGATGTGTCTGCTGGCGCTGGCCGAGCTGATGTGGCGCAGCGGCCGGCTGCTGGTGGCGTTCGTGGTGGGCCACATCGGCGCCACCCTGCTGGTTGCGCTTGGCCTCACCGCTGCCGTGGAGCTGGGCTGGCTGCCGGTATCGGTCAGCCGCGCAACCGACGTGGGCATGAGCTACGGCGCCATTGCCGTACTGGGTGCGCTCACCGCGGCCATGCCCCGGCGCTGGCGGCCGGCGTGGATCGGCTGGTGGCTGCCCATCGGGCTGGCCGTGGTCGCCATCGGGCGCGACTTCACCGACGTCGGGCATGCGGTGGCGCTGGTGCTCGGCATGCTGGTGTCCACCCGGTTCGGCCGGCCGGGCCGCTGGACGGTCCTCCGCTTAGTCCTGTTGGTGGTCGCCGCTGCCTTCGGCTACCTAATACTGGCCAACACCGGGCTCTCGATGCTGCTCGCGACGGTGTCCGGTGTGCTCGGCGTCCTGATCGCGGAGGCGGTGACTCGTCGCCGCCTGCTCCGCCGACCACTCGCGGTGGCCAAGCTGGTCACCGGCCAGCCCACAATGCGCGGCTAGCCCGTTATCCACAGAGCCGATTTCATCCACAGGCCCGTGTCGACGGCGCTCGGCGTCCTCACCAGGGAGTCGCTCATATGTTCGATTCGCTCGTGGTTGCGCGGCACCTGGGGAGTAAACGGGCTGTCCTGTCCTTATCCGGTGCTGTCGGGTCCGTCGCAGGCCTCCTCGCAGGCGAGACGGAAGGTTTCCCTACCAGCAGCGTGATCGCGCTCACGACGAGGATGGTTCCCCAACGCGATCAGCACTCTCACCCAGGCGGGCAGCACCGAGAGGTCGATCCCCTTCGGCCGCCCGGCCCATCCGCCATGTGCGAGGTGTAGGCGCCGGTGGTTGGCCCGTTCGGGCAACGAATTCTGCCCCAGTCGCTACCCCGGCGTTCGTTACGACGAGCGGCGTCCCGGCCTAGGGTCGACCCTCTGGGGGTCGGCCGATCACTCCGAGGGGTGGGAACGTCGTTTACCGTGCCGATTCGGGGGGCTGCGAATGCCAGAGCTGGGGCACCGCACCGACGATCGCGTCGGCGGCGATGTGCCAGCCCGTCCAAATGGCCGCGTGCCAGGCCGCGTCGGGACAGCCGGCCAGGAGGTATTCGGCGACCTGTCGGCAGTCGTGGCCGTCCATCAGTCGCGCCAGACTTTTACCCCGGCCGCTGTAGTCGGCCTGCAGCGGATGGCCGGCAACCAGGCGGTCACGTCGCTGATCGAGACCCACCGCCAGACGCCGGCGGCGCCCGACGCGACGCCGGTCATCCAGCGCGACCCGGCCGGTGCCGTTGGTCCGGCGGCGCCCGTGCAGGCGAGTCCACCGGCCACCGAGCTCGATCCCCTCGCCCGTGTCGACCAGCTCCAGCTTGCGATGACGCTCAACCTCGTGGCCCGCAAGTGGACGTTCGATCTCGACCGGATGACCGCGGCCCTCACCGGCTTGACCAAAGAGCAGGGCAAGGCGATCCGGAACGAGTACAAGCGCCGGACGAATTTCGACCTCGGTGAGATCATCAGCAACCAGTTCCAGCTCGGCGATCTGGTCATCAAGAACAACATCAAGCAGATCGACCAGACCCGCCTGCTGAACCTCCTCGGCGGGACGGTCGCGCCACAACAGCCGGACCCGGCCCAAACGGAGGCGGCGGGGGAGCTCGTCGGGTCGCTGGTCGGTGGTGTCGCCAGCCTGCTCGGCAACGAGGATCCCGAGCTGGTCCACGCCGTCGTCTCCGAGGGCGTCATCGGCAAGATCACCGAGCAACAGGCCGCCGCCGCCAGGGAAGCTGCGTTCGGTCGCTTCACCGCCGAAGCGGCGGGCCTCAAGAAGGCGCTGGACAAAGACGACACCGAGACCGTGCTGCTGATGATCCGCCGGCCGATGAACGAGCAGCAGGAGCTGGCGAAGCACTGGGACCGCATGTTCCACGAGTCGCTCTACAACGCGCTGCAGTCGAAGCTCAAGGGCCGCGACGCTCAGCGCGCGGCGGCTCTGTGGGGCGGTGACATGGTGACCGCCGATCGCCTTGCGCTCGAGGATGCACTCGCGTACCAGCAGATGGTCGAGGGCTTCATCGAGCGGCATGACCCGAAAGGGCAGCTTGTCGCCGCTGCCGCGTCATTCGGTGGGGGGCTGGCACTCGATGTCACGAACAAGATCAAGCAGGCCCGCGCCTCGGCCAGGGCGCGGATCGAGGAACGACTCGCAGCGATCGCGCAGTCGGGCGACAGCGGGCCGGCGGCGAATCCCGCGGAGGGCAAGGCACATCTCGCCAAGGTGCTCGACCAGGCCGGTGGCGCGGCCGGGCCGCTGCGCCCGCGGATCGATGCCGTCAGCGACGCCGTCTCGCGGGCGATCATCGAGCAGAAGGAGCCGGAAGAACTCGCTGCCCGCCTCGCCCGCGCCGACCTCGAAGGAAAGCTGAAGCCGACCGAGCTGGAGGGCGCGCTCCGTCGACTCCGCTCACTCGCCCGCAGCGCAGCCGTCCGAGAGATCGAGAAGCACCCAGGGCTGGCTTCTCAGGCAGATAAGGTCCTTGGAGCGCTGACGAACACCTACTACCAGCGCTTCCAGAGCGAGTTCGAACGCGTCGACACCAAGCGCCCCCTCTATAAGGCCATCGGGGACGCCGGCAACGACCCGGCCGCCGAGCGGAACCAGGCGTTGATCGAAACCAACGGCTCGCTGCCGGCCTGGCGGGAGCTCGACCTGGCGCTCCGCCAGAAGCCGAAGGACATGGATCGGGTACGGCAGGTCCTGAACAGCAAGAGCAAGGACGAGATCGAGACGATCGCCCATTCCTATCAGGTGCATACCGACCGCGATCTCCGGGCGGACGTCCTCGGGACGGAAGAGGAACGGTTGATCGCATCGATCAAGGACGAGGACAAGTTCAAGCAGACGGATCTCGAGAACCGGGTGATGCTCCAGGGTGGGGTCTTCGAATCCGAGGCGGCTGACCCAGCCACCCGCCTCGCCGAGGAAGGCCACTGGGTGTATGGCCGCTTCCACGCGCTGGAACGGGCGGTGATGGAGAACCGGGGGACCTTCGCCAAGGTTCGCGACTGGTCGGGCAACATCGAGAAACAGCTGGTCGAGCGCGCCCGCCAGGACTCGGACGACGCGGCAGGGGCCCTCTTTCGCGTCCTCGCGGACAACCCACCGGACCTGCATGTGGCGAAAGCAAAGCTCGCCGAGTTGAAGCGGGCGTCCGCACGGCTCGAGCGGAACGTCGGCATCTACAGCCAGGCGACCGAGGAGGCGTTCAACGAGTTCGTCGACTTCGCCGTGCTGGCGGTGACGACCATCGCCACGCTCGGCGAGGGAGGCGTGCTGATCATGGCGCTGCGTGCGACCGCCAGCACGATCGGCACGAAGATGATCCTCAAGGGCAACGACTACAGTCCCGGCGAATTCCTGATGGATCTGCGGAGCGGCGTGGGCGCGGCGGTCGGCGGAAAGCTGGCCGAGGGGATGCTCAAGCCGCTCGCCACGAAGCTCGCCGCCTACGCCGAGCAGGGCGGCCTGGCACGGGGTCTCGCCAGCAAAGTCGGCAGCGCTGCCCTCTGGGAAGCCGAGAACCTGACCACGACCGCCGTCACGAACCAGTTCACCGGTCAGGACACGATGGCGGGCATGGGCGTCGCGGCGCACGAGCAGAACCTCGTGCAGCACGGCATCTCGAGCGCGGTCCGGGCCGGCCGCGGGAAAGGCGGGAAAACGCGCAAGGAGACGGTCGAGCCGCAAACCCGGATGGAGCTGGAGGGACCCGGTGGCAAGGGCCGGCCGGCGGAGGAGAGCCCGGAAGCGAAGCGCCGCCGCGAAGATGAGGCTCGCCGAGCGACTGCGGACGACGAGACCCGGGCGACACAGGAGGATCCGTGGGCACCCCGCCGCCCCGAGGATGAACCCGCTGTGGTGGCGGACGCGCGCGAGGAGATGCGCAACCCGACTGACGAGTCGTCCGGAGGCGGCGGCGACCGTGTGGGAGGCGGCGGCGGCGGCGATGGCCGGAAGCCGCCCGGCCCGATGGACCCGGCGGGCGCAGGCATCGGCAAGGAGGCGGCCGGTCAGCTGCAGGCAGTCGCCAACGAACTCGACATCGTCATCAAGGCCCGACCGGTGAACCCCCAGTCCGGCGCCCTCATCGGACCCGAAGTGCTGGCCAAGATGGAGATCATCAAGGCGAAGACGATCACGCCGCTCGATGAACTGATCGGCGGCCCGCCGAACCGCCGTGGTGTGGTCGGACTCTTCGTGCCGCGGCGTCCCGATCCGGCCCTCCCGCCCGATGTCCACGCCGCCGCCCAGAATCGCTACACGCAGCGGCTCAAGGAGTACCTCGAGCTGCGCGGCGAGTACCAGCGGCTGTCGGAGGAAGGCCTCGTCCGTATCCAGGGCGGCGTCGTGATGGTCGCTGATCCGACCAAGGCCGGCGGCAAGGGAGAGCCGAGGGGCAAGTTCAAAGCGGTCGCCGGCGATATCGACATCTTCGACATCACGCACGCCGACGGGTCGGCGCTGACGCGCGAGCAACGGACGTTCATCCAGCAGCGGCTCCAGTCGATGGGCATCGGCGTCGAGCACGGCGCCCACGCGTGGTGGGAGCAGCAGAGCCCGGAGACCTTCGATCCCGGTAGCGACGCCAGGATCCGACAGCAGCACCAGAGCCAGGAGCAGCTGCTGGCGTTCGTGCCGAAGGGCAAGCCACAGGGCGTCTGGGCGGACTCGACGGTCATCGGACCGAAACGCGATCCAAACAAAGAACACTTCATGCCGCTCAAGGGCATGCAGGTCGTGGGCGATCCGATGACTGGGACGGGTCGTGCCCCGCACCCAGAGGGCGACCACGACCCGGGCTACGTCGACATCGGCGACGACCTGGGTCCGGGCGGGCCAAGTGGGCCGGGTCGCCCGGGCGGCGGCGGTGGCGGCGGCGGGCCGGGTCGGCCTCCGCAGCCGGGCGAGGGACCCGAGCCGCCGGGCCGTCCGGAGGGATTCCCTTCCTACGCCGAGGTCGGCGCGCACCTCGAACGCATCCGGAGGCCGGCGACCAGGTACGCACAGGCAGACGCCGTCGTCCTGCTGCCAAGGATCGGCAATGCCATGCTGGATTTTCAGTTCAGCTCGGGGACCCGCGGGGCCGATACCGGGGGCGCGGCTCGCACCGATCTCACCCAGCCGACTCGGAGGGTCACTCGACCCAATATCGAGTACGGACCCGATCGGACCGGCGCTTTGACGGTACCGATCAGGGGCGACTTGGCCACCAAGGACCAGGGGCTGGAGGCGCTTCGCGCTGAGGTGATGGAGCGGCTCCGCCAGGCCGATGCGGAGATGGGCGGAACGCCTGAGCAGATCCAGGCACGCGAGGCCGACCGCGCCGCCTGGGCCGACGCATACATCCGGCGGACAGAGCGGGTCGAGCAGGTCGGGGAGGTCGAACCCCCCCACTCCGGCCCACGGGCACACGACGCCGAGGCGAACCTGATGGAACGGCTCTCGACAATCCTTGAGCCCGGGGACGTCGGCGAACTGCACCTCTGGACGAACTTCCCGCACTGCCCGAGCTGTATCGAGATGATCTACCGCTTCCAGTCCCGGCACCGCGGAATCACGATCATCAGCCACGCCGCGACCTGATCCGCGCCAGGCGGCCCGTGCCCGGGCTATGTGGTCGCCGGCTCGACCGGTGGGCGGTCGTCGTCGCCCATCTCTGCCAGGGCACCGCCGTCGCTGCCGCCGCCGTCCTTGCCGCGCCGGGCCGCCTACGCATCCAGGTATTAACAGCTCCCTGCGGCGTGGGTGCGTCGCTCGTTGGCGCTCTCGTCGGCACGCTTTGCGGGAGTGGGGATTTCGCGTGGCACCTGCGCCATGGCGCCCCGCGCCAACGGCGGCCTGATGATGCCGCGGCGCAAACGCACCCGGGCCCAAGATCGCGCCCGCCGCACCGACGCCGAACGCGCACACTCAACGACGCCTACATCGCCGAACGCAACAAACCCCCGCCCTTCTGAGCGGTCAGCGGAACTCGTCGGCGGAGGCCTCATCCAGTCCGACCGCCAGGACTCCGGCGGGTCCTGAAGCAGCTCGCCCGGCATCAGCCATTCGTAGATCTCGGCGTAGGTGCGGGTGCAGTGGCCCTCGATGCGCCGATTGAGCATCGCGGGTGACAGTTCGTGGAAGCCGGCCAGGCCCATCGACGCGACGATCTGCGCCGCGCTGGCCACCGTGGCGCGCTGGAAGTTGAACACCCGGGTGGTCTTGTCCGGCACGTCGAGGGCGCGGGTGCGGGCCGGGTCCTGGGTGGTGACGCCGGTGGGGCAGTGGTTGGTGTTGCATTTCATCGCCTGGATGCAGCCGACGGCGAACATCATCGCCCGCGCCGACATGGTGAAGTCGGCGCCCTGACAGACCCGGCTCACGATGTCGACGCCGCTGGCCACCTTGCCCGACGCACCGATGCGGATGCGGTCGCGCAGACCGGTGCCCACCAGGGCGTTATGCACAAGCATCAGGCCCTCGGTCAGCGGCATGCCGACGTGGTCTTCGAACTCCTGCGGAGCCGACCCGGTGCCGCCCTCGGAGCCGTCCACGATCACGAAGTCCGGTGAGATGCCGGTGTCCAGGATCGCCTTGCAGATCGACAGGAACTCGGTGCGCGCGCCGATGCAGAGCTTGAACCCGACGGGCTTGCCGCCGGACAGCCGACGCAGGGTGGCGACGAACTGCACGAACTCGGTCGGCGTGGAAAACGCGCTGTGCGCGGGCGGCGACACCACGGTGCGCCCGACCGGGACGCCGCGGGCCGCGGCGATCTCGGGGCTGACCTTCGCGCCCGGCAACACCCCGCCCAGACCGGGTTTGGCGCCCTGCGACAGCTTGATCGAGATGGCCTTCACCGCGGGCATCCGCGCCTTCTCCGCGAACGCCGTCGCGTCGAAGTGTCCCTCGGCGTCGCGGCAGCCGAAGTAGCCCGAGGCGACTTCCCAGATCAGGTCGGCTCCGCCGCGCAGGTGATACGTGCTGATGCCGCCCTCGCCGGTGTCGTGGGCGAACCCGCCGCGTGCGGCGCCGCCGCTGAGCGCCTCGATCGCATTGCCCGACAACGAACCGAAGCTCATCGCCGAAACATTCAGCAGCGCAATGTCATACGGCTGCGTGCAATCCGGACCGCCGAGTCGCACCCGCGGGTCCAGGTTGTCGGCGAAGCGCGCCCGGAGGGAATGCCGAAGAAACTCGTAGCCGATGGCGCCGACGTCGCGCTCGGTGCCGAACGGCTCGTCGCCCTTGGTGGCCTTGGCCCGTTCGTACACCAGATCACGGGTCTCGCGGTCGAACGGTGACGCCTCGGTGTTGGATTCGACGAAGTACTGCCGGATCTCGGGCCGGATGAACTCCATCAGGAACCGGACATGACCGAGGATCGGGTAGAGCCGCAGGATCGTGTGCCGGGTCTGGATCAGATCCCACGTGCCCAGCGCCGCCAGAGCCGGCCAGCACCGCCGCGGGCAGCGCCCACCAGACGTGAAAAAGCAGTGCCAGCACACCCGCCAGCACCGCCGCGACCCAGACGCACGCGACGATGAATGGCCGGATCATCACGGCGTGAGGGTATCGCAGACCACACCCGACCGGATTCCTGACGAAGATTTCGAAGCCCTCGGTGTGTCGGCCAAACGCGTTCGCAGACAGGTGTTTGCGAACAAGCCGACGGTGTGCCGCCCGATCTGACCATGTACCGATTGAAACCGCGCAACCAGTTGGCGGGCGAGGATCCCGACGATGGAGATGTCGCCCAGGCGTCGTGGTGCCGGAACACGGCTAGCCATGGCCGAGCGTCGTCATCGTGACAGCTGCGACTCTTTGATGAAGTCGGAGCAGCGTTCTCCGATCATGACCGCGGGGGCATGGGTGTTGCCGCGGATGACGGTCGGCATCATCGACGTGTCGGCGATGCGCAGGCCATCCACGCCATGTACGCGCAGCTTCGGGTCGACGACGCCGTCGGTGGGCGACCCGATACGGGCAGTGCATGACGGGTGATAGGTGTGTTGCACTGTCGTTCGAATCCAGTTCTTGATCTCCTCGCGGGTGCGCACGCCATCGCCGGGCGTGATTTCGGCTCGGAGCACACCGCTGTTCTGTGCGTTCGCCGCGACGGCGCGGGCGAACTCGACGGCGTCGACCATCTCCTCCAGCTCGGATCGGGTCGAGAACATGTTGTAGGTGACCCGCGGCTTGCGGCTTGGATCGTTCGACCGAATCCTGACCGAACCGCGGCTCCGGGGAGCGATGTAGGACAGCCCCAGCGTCGCCGCAGGAACTTCCCACGCCATCGACCCGTGGTTGTCGAAGAAACTCGGCGAAAGCAAGATCTGGAAATTGGGTGCGGACATGCTCGCATCGGTGCGGAGGTGAATGGCGCCCTCGGCGAGGTTGCTGGTGAGCTTGCCACGCCGTCGCGCCAACCATTGAGCGAGATACTTGGGGTTTTCGGCGTCGGCGAGCCCGGTATACCCGTCGGCAAGTTCGTAGCAGACAGAGACCAGCGGGTGCTCCATCAAGTGGGCCCCCACCGCCGGTAGATCGACCACGGGCGTCACACCGATCGAACGCAGGAAGTCGGCCGGACCGATTCCCGAATGTTGCAGCAAGGCAGGGGTATTGAAGGCGCCACCGGAGAGGACTATTTCGGCGCGAGCGCGGATCTTCTCCGTCCCGCCCTTGCCGTCGGCAACCTCAACCGCGACCGCCCGGCCACCTTCGATGACGATCCGGGTGGCCAGCGTGTTCTTGCGAATCGACAGGTTCCGGCGATGCGCCAGCGGTGCCAGATAGGCTTCGGCGCTGCCGAAACGCATCCCGCGGTGCTGGGTCACCTGCATCTGGCCGGTGCCGTCCTGTTCCTTGCCGTTGAAGTCGTTGTTGCGGTTGACTCCCTGCGCGGCCGCGGCGTCGATCAGGGCGACGGTGACCGGGTCGATATCGGGGATGCGGGTGACCTTCAACGGCCCGGCTGTGCCGTGGTACTCATTGTCGAACTGGTCGTTGCACTCGGAGCGCTTGAACACGTCGAGCACGTCGTCGTAGGACCAGCCCTCCGCTCCGCCGTCGGCCCAGGAGTCGTAGTCAACCCGGTTGCCGCGGATGTAGATCATCGCGTTCATCTCGCTGCAGCCACCCATGACCTTGGCGCGCGGCGAGAACACTCGACGACCGTTCAGATGCGGCTCCGGTTCGGTCCAGTAGTCCCAGTCGATCTTCGAATGGAACTGCTTGGGGAAGGCCGCCGGCGCCTTCACTTCGAGCCTGCGGTTGTTGCCGCCGGCTTCGATGAGCAGGACCGTCGCGGTTTCGCTGAGCCGGGCGGCAACTGGGCAGCCGGCCGAGCCGGCGCCGATGACGATGTAGTCGAATTCTTGTGACACGATGCGCTCCTTTGGTCTGGGAGCTAGTTTCGGGCGTCTTGACCACTCAAAACAATGGGCTCGAGGCACCAAAAATCACCGCTCGCTTTAGGCTCGAGTACAAGCACGTCGAACTAGACTAGATTCATGACCCGCACGGACTCGGCCGACTTCCGGATTCTTTACGGCGATCTCAGCGCCGACGGTCGCCGACTCGTCGCCGACGTCGCAACACAGTTGGGCACCCATCTCGGCGAGGTCCGCCGAGCCACCAACGCTCGAATTCTCGTCGAACTGCCCGAACTGGCCCGCGCACCCGACGAACTGCGGGACGGACTGGACCGATCCACCGACGCGCACGTGACGTTGCTGCGTGGAATGCTCGGCGCCTGGGCGGACCCGAGCGAGGCAACCTCCCCACCCGAAGCGATTGACTGGGCCAAAGACCTCGCCCATCAAGGGTTTCCGGTGGAAGCCCTGCTGAAGGTCTACCGCATCGGTCACGCGTGCCTGTGGCAGATTTGGCTGCGGCTGCTCACCGCGCGGACCAGCGACCCGGCCTTACTCGCCGAAGCCTCGGCAGCAACGTCGGCGTTCATGTTCATCTATGTGGAGGCGGTCCTCACCCCGATCGTCGGTGCCCACCAGGCGGGGCGGGAACGCCTGCTGCGCCACACCCAGAGCGTCGCCGAGGGGGAGCTTCGCGGGATTCTGCGCGGCGACGCCGTCGACGTTAGGAGCGCGAGCCAACGACTCCGATATCGGCTGGATGGATGGCACCTCGGATTCATCCTGTGGTCCGACAATGTCGATGACGACGACACGCCGGCACAGCTCGACAGCGCCTGCGCCCACCTGGTCGAACGGCTCGGCTTCGAGGGCAATGCCCTTGTCGTGCCGGCAGGGCGTGCGGTGTTGCATGGTTGGTTGGGCGGGTGGCAACAGCTGCGTCTGCCGGAACCAACAGGGGTCACTGGGGTGCACATCGCATTCGGCGAACCCGCTGCAGGAATCGACGGGTTCCGGCGCACCCACGATCAATCCAGGCACGCACGTCGAGTGGCGCAGCTGGGGAATGGGGCTCCGGCCTGTACCGGCTATCGCGATGTTGCCGTGAGTGCGTTGCTCAGCGCGGACCTCGCCCACGCACGAGACTTCATGACGCAAACACTTGGCGGCGTGCTCGATGGACAGGATGCAGACCGACTACTAGAGACAACATCCGTCTACCAGGAAGAGGGCTTGAGCCTGCACCGTGCGGCGGAACGTCTACACGTGCACCGCAATACGGTTGCCTACCGAGTGCGCAAGGTGCTCGACTCGAGCGGCGAAACGGATGCCGGGTCGTTGAGGTTGCGGGCTGCGGTGGAACTTGCGCGCCTTGTGAGGGCGCGTTAGTCGACGCGCCTGTGCGCGAGGCGTAATCCGGCGATCGCCTATGATCGCCGGGTGGCTGATCAGCCCATGGATTTGTCGGAAGAGGCGCTGACCAAGGCCGTCAGCGCGGCCCGGCATGCCTTCGATCTGGCCGGCGACCTCGACGCCCTGGCCCGCGCCAAGACCGAACACCTCGGCGACCGCTCACCGATCGCGTTGGCCCGCCAGGCGCTGGGATGCGCTGCCGAAGACCGACCGGGCCGACGCCGGCAAGCGGGTCAACGTCGCCCGCGCCGAAGCGCAGCGCAGCTACGACGAGCGGCTCGCGGCGCTGCGGGCCGAACGCGACGCCGCGGTGCTGGTCGCCGAGCGCATCGACGTCACGCTGCCGTCGACCCGGCAACCGATCGGCGCCCGCCACCCGATCACGATCCTGGCCGAGCACGTCGCCGACACGTTCATCGCGATGGGCTGGGAGCTGGCCGAGGGACCCGAGGTCGAGACCGAGCAGTTCAACTTCGACGCGCTGAACTTCCCGCCCGATCACCCGGCGCGCAGCGAGCAGGACACGTTTTATATCGCGCCGGACGGGTCCCGGCAGGTGCTGCGCACGCACACCTCGCCGGTGCAGATCCGTGCGCTGCTGGAACGCGAGCTGCCCGTCTACATCATCTCGATCGGCCGCACCTTCCGCACCGACGAGCTCGACTCCACCCACACTCCGGTCTTCCACCAGGTGGAGGGCCTGGCGGTGGACCGCGGCCTGACCATGGCCAACCTGCGCGGCACCCTGGACGCATTCGCCCGCGCATTGTTCGGGCCGCAGGGCCGCACCCGGTTCCGTCCACACTTCTTCCCGTTCACCGAGCCGTCGGGCGAGGTGGACGTCTGGTTTGCCAACAAGAAGGGCGGCCCCGGCTGGGTGGAATGGGGCGGCTGCGGCATGGTCAACCCGAATGTGTTGCGCGCCTGCGGTATTGACCCTTCAACGTACTCCGGGTTCGCGTTCGGCATGGGGCTGGAGCGCACCCTGCAGTTCCGCAACGGCATCCCCGACATGCGCGACATGGTCGAGGGCGACGTCCGGTTCTCGCTGCCGTTCGGGGTCGGGGCCTGATGCGCGTTCCCTACAGCTGGCTGCGTGAGATCGTCCGGGCCGGCGCGCCGGGCTGGGACGTGGCACCCGACGAGCTGGAACAGACGTTGATCCGCATCGGCCACGAGGTCGAAGAGGTCATCCAGGTCGGCCCCGTTACGGGCCCGCTGACCGTCGGGCGGGTCGCCGAGATCGAGGAGCTCATTGAGTTCAAGAAGCCGATCCGGGCGGTCAAGGTGGACGTGGGCGAGTCGGAGTTCCGCGACATCATCTGCGGTGCAACGAATTTCGCTGTGGGGGACCTGGTCGCGGTCGCGCTGCCCGGAACCGTGCTGCCCGGTGACTTCACCATCACCGCGCGCAAGACGTATGGCCGCACGTCAGACGGCATGATCTGCTCGGCGTCCGAGCTTCATCTGGGCACCGAGCAGTCCGGAATCGTCGTGCTGCCGGCAGGCACTGCCGAACCCGGCGATTCCGCCGCGGATGTCCTCGGGCTCGACGACATGGTGTTCCACCTGGCGATCACCCCGGACCGCGGCTACTGCCTGTCGGTGCGCGGCATGGCCCGCGAAATCGCGTGCGCGTATGACCTGGACTACATCGATCCGGCCGACGTCACCCCGCTGCCCGCCGAGGGTGAGGCCTGGCCGCTGACAATCCAGCCCGGTACCGGGGTCATCCGGTTCGGCCTGCGACCGGTGACCGGTATCGATCCGGCTGCGGTGTCACCGTGGTGGATGCAGCGGCGGCTGCTGCTGTGCGGCATCCGGGCCATCTCGCCGGCCGTCGACGTGACCAACTACGTGATGCTCGAACTCGGTCATCCGATGCACGCCCACGACCGCAGCTTGATCACCGGCGGTTTCGATGTGCGGTTCGCACGGCCGGGGGAGACGGTCGTCACGCTGGACGACATCGAGCGCAAGCTCGACCCCGGAGACGTTCTCATCGTGGACGATGTCGCGACGGCCGCGATCGGCGGCGTGATGGGCGCCGGCACCACCGAGGTGCGCGCCACCACCACCGACGTGCTGTTGGAGGCGGCCGTCTGGGACCCGTCGGCGGTGTCGCGTACCCAGCGCCGGCTGCATCTGGCCAGTGAGGCCGGCCGCCGCTACGAACGCTCGGTCGACCCGGCCATTTCGGTGGCGTCGCTGGACCGGTGCGCCGCGCTGCTGGCCGATATCGCCGGCGGCACGATCGAGCCGACGCTGACCGACTGGCGCGGAGACCCGCCGCGCGATGACTGGTCGCTGCCGCCGGTCAGCATGGCCGTCGACCTGCCCGACCGGACCGCCGGCGTGGAATACCGACAGGGCACCACTGTTCGCCGCCTGACCCAGATCGGGGCCGGTGTCGCGGAGGACGGTGAGCGGGTGACCGCGACGCCGCCGAGCTGGCGGCCCGACCTGCTGCAGCCCGCCGACCTGGTCGAGGAAGTGCTGCGGCTGGAGGGGCTGGACGTCATCCCATCGGTGCTGCCGGGGGCACCACCGGGGCGCGGCCTCACGCCTTCTCAGAAGCGCCGGCGGGCGATAGGAAAGTCGTTGGCGCTCAACGCCTATGTCGAGGTGCTGCCCACACCGTTCCTGCCGGCCGGCGTGTTCGACCTATGGGGATTGCCGGCCGATGACGAGCGTCGGTCCACCACCCAGGTGCTCAACCCGTTGGAGTCCGATCGTCCGCACCTGGCCAGCACGCTGCTGCCCGGGTTGCTGGAAGCGTTGGGCCGCAACGTGTCCCGCGGGACGGTCGATGTCGGACTGTTCGCGATCGCCCAGGTCGTGGAGCAGACCGAACACACCCGCGCCGTCGATCGCATCCCCAACGACCGGCGGCCCACCGACGACGAGGTCGCGACGCTGGACGCCTCGTTGCCGCGCCAGCCACAGCACGTGGGCGTCGTGCTGGCCGGGCTGCGGGAACCCGCCGGCCCCTGGGGTGCGGGCCGTCCCGGGCAGGCCGCCGACGCATTCGAGGCTATCCGCGTCATCGGCCGTGCCGCCGGTGTGGAGCTGACGCTGCGGGCCGCGCAGTACCTGCCCTGGCATCCCGGCCGCTGCGCCGAAGTGCTGGTCGGCGAGACCGTGGTGGGCCATGCCGGTCAGTTGCATCCCGCGGTGGTCGAACGCGCCGGCCTGCCGAAGGGCACGTGTGCGGTCGAGCTCAACCTCGACGCCATCCCGATCACCGAGCGGCTGCCCGCGCCCGCGGTGTCCCCGTTCCCGGCGGTGTTCCAGGACGTCGCCCTCATCGTCGGCGACGACGTGGCGGCCCAGAGCGTCGTGGACGCGGTTCGCGACGGCGCCGGTGCGCTGTTGGAAGATGTCCGGCTGTTCGACGTGTACACCGGCCCGCAGATCGGCGATGGCCGCAAGTCGCTGGCACTGGCGCTGCGATTCCGCGCCCCGGACCGCACGCTGACCGAGGACGAGGCCAGCGCCGCCCGCGATGCGGCGGTGCAGACCGCGGCCGACCGCGTCGGCGCTGTACAGCGGCGCTGACCTATTGCGCCGAACAAGCCCCCGACGATCACCACCGGCGGACAATCGACGCCATGGCGTGGAACATCAAGGGGACATATATCGAGACGTGCTCGTGCGACTTCTTCTGCCCATGCAACTTCAACCTCGCCAACGGCGCTGATTACGACTGGTGTCGCGTCACGTTTGTCTTCAACGTCACGGAGGGTGATGTGGAGGGCACCGACGTCGGAGGGAACGTTGTGGCGGTTGTCGCGGACACGCCGAAGGTCATGACAGACGGCAACTGGCGCGTGGGCGTGTTCATCGACGCCAAGGCGTCCGATGAGCAGGCCGACAAGCTCCAGGGGGTGTTCAGCGGACAGCTCGGCGGACCGATGGCGGCGCTGGGGCCGCTGATCGGTGAGCATCTCGGCGTCGAGCGGGCGCCGATCGCGATACGTGAGGACGGTCTGCGCCACAGCGTGCGGATCGGTGACGCGGTGGACTTCGAGATCGAGGACATCGTGCCGTTCGGTATCGAGACCGGCGAGCCCGTGCGGGTCGTCGGGATGTTCCATCCCGCCGGGTCGGAATTCCGCGTAGCCAAGGCGACGCGGACGAACATCAACGCTTTCGGCATCCAGTACGAGGGCAAGTCCGCCTTGTCCGCCTCCCAGTTCTCGTGGGCCGCCTGACAGCGTGATGGCTTCGGTGGAGGGGCTGCGGCCGGTGCTCGCGGCGACGCGCGCCCGGCTCGGCCTCGTCGCGCTGCTTTTCGCCCTCGCCGCGTTTGCCTGGTGGTTTGCCGTCGATCGCATGCGGGGGATGGACGACGGGCCCGGCACCGACCTCGGGACACTCGGCTGGTTCCTTGGCATCTGGGTCGTGATGCTGGCCGCGATGATGTTTCCGTCCGTCGCGCCGACGGTCGCGTTGTATTCGCGCATGACCAAGAAGCGGTCACCGGTCGCCCCGCTGGTCTTCGCGTCCGGTTATCTACTGACCTGGGCGGCGGCCGGACTGCTCGCCTTCGGGATCTCTGAGGCCGGCCGTCGCGTCCTCGGCGACGCGCTGTCCTGGGATCGTGCGGGCCGATGGGTGGCAGGCGGAATCCTTGTGGTTGCCGCCGCCTACCAGGTCACGCCGTTGAAGACGGTCTGCCTCCGGCATTGCCGCAGCCCGCTCGGCTTCCTGCTCGGTCATTGGCGGGATGGTATGTCGGGAGCGCTGCGCATGGGCGCTGGGCATGGTGCCTGGTGTCTGGGCTGCTGCTGGGCGCTCATGGCGTCGCTCTTCGCGCTCGGGATCATGAGCATCGCCTGGATGACGTTGGTCACCGGGCTGATCGCCGCGGAGAAGCTGCTTCCGTGGGGCCGCGTCGCGATGTACGGCACCGCCGCGATCCTGCTGGCGCTCGGGATTCTGCTCGTCGCCGTTCCCGAATCGATCCCCGGCCTGACGATCCCGGGCGAGGACGCCAGGATGACTATGTAATTGATTTGCACAGCGCTGCATAACCATGCAGAATCGCTGCATGACTTCTGTAGCCGTTGCCGGTGCCAGCGGATATGCCGGTGGGGAGATCCTGCGGCTGCTGGTCGGGCATCCCGCCTACGTCGACGGACGGCTGACCATCGGCGCGCTGACCGCCGCCGCCAGCGCCGGCACCACGCTGGCCGAACACCATCCGCACCTGCTGCCGCTGGCGAACCGCGTGCTGGAACCCACCGACGCCGACCTGCTGGCCGGACACGACGTCGTGTTCCTGGGGCTGCCGCACGGCCACTCGGCGGTGCTGGCCGACCAACTCGGCGCCGACACGCTGATCATCGACTGCGGAGCGGATTTCCGGCTCACCGATTCCGCGGCCTGGGAGCGGTTCTATGGCTCGCCGCACGCCGGCAGCTGGCCCTACGGACTGCCCGAACTGCCCGGCGGCCGGGACCGGCTGCGCGGCGCCAAACGGATCGCCGTACCGGGCTGCTATCCCACCGCGGCGCTGCTGGCGCTGCTGCCCGCGGTGGCCGAAGACCTCGTCGAACCCGCGGTGACCGTCGTCGCCGTGAGCGGTACCTCGGGCGCCGGGCGGGCCGCCAAGGTCAATCTGCTCGGCTCGGAGGTGATCGGATCGGCGCGGGCCTACAACATCGCCGGCGCGCATCGGCACACCCCGGAGATCGCACAGGGTCTGCGCGCCGTCACCGACAAGGACGTGACCGTCTCCTTCACCCCGGTTCTCATTCCAACGTCGCGCGGAATCCTGGCGACGTGCACCGCCCGTACCACCGCGCCGCAGTCGCAACTGCGCGCCGCCTACGAAAAGGCGTACGATGCCGAACCTTTCGTGTATCTACTGCCCGACGGGCAGCTGCCAACGACCGGTGCGGTGATCGGCAGCAACGCCGCGCAGCTCGCGGTCGCGGTCGACGACGACGCCGGCATGTTCATCTCGATCGTGGCGATCGACAATCTGGTCAAGGGCACCGGTGGCGCGGCGGTGCAGTCGATGAACCTAGCCCTCGGATGGCCGGAGACCGAGGGGCTCTCGATCGTGGGGGTGGCGCCGTGACCGACGTAACCGACACGGCGCGGCTGGTGCGCACCCAGGGCGTCACCGCGCCGGCGGGTTTCCGCGCGACCGGCATCGCCGCGGGCATCAAGGCGTCCGGCGCGCTGGACCTGGCGCTGGTGTTCAACGAGGGCCCCGACTACGCGGCCGCAGGCGTGTTCACCCGCAACCAGGTCAAGGCCGCCCCGGTGCTGTGGACGCAGCAGGTGCTGACCACCGGACGGCTGCGCGCGGTGATCCTGAACTCCGGCGGCGCCAACGCCTGTACCGGACCGGGCGGCTTTCAGGACACCCACGCCACCGCCGAGTCCGTGGCCGGCGCGCTGAGCGACTGGGGCACCGAAACCGGGCCGATCGAGGTCGCGGTCTGCTCGACCGGGCTGATCGGGGACCGGCTGCCGATGGACAAGGTAGCTGGCCGGCGTGCAGGAGATCGTGCACGAGATGGCCGGCGGGCTGACCGGCGGCGAGGAGGCCGCCCGCGCCATCATGACCACCGACACCGTGCCCAAACAGGTTGCGCTGCATCACGACAATAACTGGACGGTCGGCGGCATGGCCAAAGGCGCGGGCATGTTGGCGCCGTCGCTGGCCACCATGCTGAGCGTGATCACCACCGACGCCGTCGCCGACGCCGCCGCGCTGGACCACGCGCTGCGCCGTGCGACCGCGTTGACCTTTGACCGGCTCGACGTCGACGGCAGCTGCTCGACCAACGACACCGTGCTGCTGCTGGCCTCCGGTGCCAGCGAAATACCGCCCAGTCAAAGCGATCTCGACGATGCGGTGCTGAGGGTGTGCGACGACCTGTGTGCTCAGTTGCAGGCCGACGCCGAGGGCGTGACCAAACGAATCGTCGTCGCCGTGACCGGTGCGGCCACCGAGTCAGACGCGCTCACCGCCGCCCGGGTGGTGGCCCGCGACAGCCTGGTCAAGACCGCGTTGTTCGGTTCAGACCCGAACTGGGGGCGGGTGCTGGCCGCCGTCGGCATGGCGCCGGTCACCCTCGACCCGAATCGGATCAGTGTGTCCTTCAACGGTTCTCCGGTGTGTGTCGACGGGGTGGGCGCGCCCGGCGCCCGCGAGGTCGACCTGTCCGGCGCCGACATCGACGTGACGATCGACCTCGGCGTCGGTGCGCAGCGGGCAGCGATCCGCACCACCGACCTGTCCCACGGCTACGTCGAAGAGAACTCGGCGTACAGCTCATGACCGCCACGGTGGACCGCCACGTCAAGGCCGACGTGCTTGCCGCGGCGCTGCCGTGGCTCAAGGCGCTGCACGGCAAGATCGTCGTCGTCAAGTACGGCGGAAACGCCATGACCGACGACACCCTGCGGCACGCGTTCGCCGCCGACATGGTCTTCCTGCGCAACTGCGGCATCCACCCGGTCGTGGTGCACGGCGGCGGACCGCAGATCAGCGCCATGCTCAAACGTCTCGGCATCGCAGGCGATTTCAAGGGTGGGTTCCGCGTGACGACGCCCGAGGTGCTCGACGTGGCCCGGATGGTGTTGTTCGGCCAGGTCGGCCGCGAGTTGGTCAACCTGATCAACGCGCACGGGCCCTACGCGGTCGGCGTCACCGGTGAAGACGCCCACCTGTTCACCGCGGTGCGGCGCAGCGTCACCGTCGACGGGGTGGCCACCGATATCGGTCTGGTGGGTGACGTCGAGCACGTCGACGCCGCTGCACTGCTCGATCTCATTGGCGCCGGCCGCATCCCGGTGGTCTCCACGATCGCTCCGGACAACGACGGTGTGGTGCACAACATCAACGCCGACACCGCTGCAGCCGCACTGGCCGAGGCGTTGGGCGCAGAAAAGCTGGTCGTGCTGACCGATGTCGAAGGCCTATACACCCGCTGGCCAGATCGGGAATCGCTGGTCAGCGAAATCGACACAGCAGCCCTCACGCAGCTGTTGCCGACGCTGGAGACCGGCATGGTGCCGAAGATCGAAGCGTGCCTGCGGGCCGTATCGGGTGGCGTGCCGAGCGCACATGTCATCGACGGTCGCGTCGAGCATTGCGTGCTAGTGGAACTGTTCACCGACGAGGGGACGGGCACGAAAGTGGTGAGCGCGTGACTCTTCAGCAGCGTTGGGAAGCCGTGATGATGAACAACTACGGCACGCCACCCCTGGCACTTGCCAGCGGTGACGGTGCCGTGGTCACCGACGTCGACGGCAAGTCCTACATCGACCTGCTCGGCGGCATCGCCGTCAACATTCTCGGCCACCGCCATCCCGCCGTCATCGAGGCAGTCACCCGGCAGCTCAACACGCTCGGCCACACGTCGAACCTGTACGCCACCGAACCGGGCATCGCGCTTGCCGAGGCGTTGGTCGGTCTGCTCGGCGCCGACGACGCACGGGTGTTCTTCTGCAACTCCGGCACCGAAGCCAACGAGGTGGCCTTCAAGATCACCCGGCTCACCGGCAGGACGAAACTCGTTGCCGCCCAAGGCGCCTTCCACGGCCGAACCATGGGCTCGCTGGCGCTGACCGGCCAGCCATCCAAGCAGGAGCCGTTCGCCCCGCTGCCCGGCGAGGTGGTGCACATCCCGTATGGCAACACCGACGCGCTGGCCGCCGCGGTCGACGACCAGACCGCCGCTGTGTTCCTTGAACCGATCATGGGGGAGGGCGGCGTCGTCGTGCCACCCGCCGGGTACCTGGTGGCCGCACGCGAGATCACGGCCACGCACGGCGCGTTGCTGGTCCTCGACGAAGTGCAGACAGGGATGGGCCGCACCGGCGCGTTTTTCGCCCACCAGCACGACGCCATCACCCCCGACATCGTGACCCTGGCCAAGGGCCTCGGTGGCGGTCTGCCGATCGGCGCCTGCCTGGCGGTCGGCCGCGTCGGCGAACTGCTCACCCCCAGCCTGCACGGAAGCACGTTCGGCGGCAACCCGGTCTGCACGGCCGCGGCGCTCGCCGTGCTGGGGGTGCTGGCCGACGACGACCTGATCGGGCGCGCCGACGTGCTCGGCAAGACGCTGCACCACGGCATCGAGTCGCTGGGTCACCCGCTGGTCGACCATGTCCGGGGCCGCGGGCTGCTGCGCGGTATCGTGCTGAGTTCCGAAGCCGCCAAGCCCGTCGAGGTCGCCGCGCGCGACGCCGGATTCCTCGTCAACGCTGCCGCACCCGACGTGATCAGGCTGGCCCCGCCGCTGGTCATCACGGAGGCGCAGATCGACGAGTTCCTGACCGCGTTGCCGAATATTTTGGACAAGACGCGGGAGCTCCCACAATGACACGGCATTTCCTGCGTGACGACGACCTGTCGCCCGACGAGCAGGCCGAAGTGCTTTCCCTGGCCGCTGAATTGAAAGCGGACCCGTTCAGCCGCCGCCCACTGGAAGGCCCCCGCGGCGTGGCGGTCATCTTCGACAAGAACTCCACTCGCACCCGGTTCTCGTTCGAAATCGGCATCGCCCAGCTCGGCGGCCACGCCGTGGTTGTCGACGGTCGCACCACCCAGCTCGGGCGCGAAGAAACCCTGGAGGACACCGGAAAGGTGTTGTCCCGCTACGTCGACGCGATCGTGTGGCGAACCTTCGCGCAGGAACGCTTGACGGCCATGGCATCCGGTGCGACGGTGCCGATCGTCAACGCGCTGTCCGACGAGTTTCATCCCTGCCAGGTGCTCGCCGATCTGCAGACACTCGACGAACGCCGGGGCACGTTGAACGGGCTGCGGCTGTCCTATTTCGGTGACGGCGCCAACAACATGGCGCACTCGCTGATGCTGGGCGGGGTCACCGCCGGTATCCACGTCACCATCGCCGCCCCCGCCGGTTTCGAGCCCGACCCCCGGTTCGTCGCGGCCGCCGAGGAACGCGCCGCCGACACCGGCGCCTCGGTGACATTGACGGCGGACCCGCGGGCGGCCGCCGACGGCGCCGACGTCCTCGTCACCGACACCTGGACGTCGATGGGGCAGGAGAACGACGGGCTGGACCGGGTCGGACCGTTCCGGCCCTACCAGGTCAACGCCGCACTACTGGGTCTGGCCCACCCAAATGCCGTTGTGCTGCATTGCCTTCCGGCCCACCGCGGCCAGGAGATCACCGACGATGTCATCGACGGGCCGCAAAGTGCGGTGTGGGACGAGGCGGAGAACCGGCTGCATGCCCAGAAGGCGCTGCTGGTGTGGCTGCTGGAGAAATCACGATGAGCGGCCCTAAGACCGCACCCGAAGTAGCCGCGACCCGCGCCGGCCGGCAGGCCCGCATCGTGGCGATCCTGTCGTCGAAATCGGTGCGCAGTCAAAGCGAACTGGCCGCCATGCTGGCCGCCGAGGGTATCGAGGTCACCCAGGCCACGCTGTCCCGCGACCTGGAGGAGCTGGGAGCGGTCAAGCTGCGAGGCGCCGACGGCGGTGTCGGCGTCTACGTTGTCCCCGAGGACGGCAGCCCGGTGCGCGGCGTTTCCGGTGGAACCGAACGGCTGTCACGGCTGCTGGGCGATCTGCTGGTGTCCACCGACGCCAGCGGCAACCTCGCGGTGCTGCGCACCCCGCCCGGCGCGGCGCAGTACCTGGCCAGCGCCATCGACCGGGCGGCGCTGCCATCGGTCGTCGGCACCATCGCCGGCGACGACACCATCTTCGTGGTGGCTCGCGAGCCCATCAGCGGCGCCGAACTCGCCGCCACCATCGAAAACCTGCAATCGCGGCCCTAGTTAAGGAGATTGGTTAATGTCCGAGCGCGTCATCTTGGCGTATTCCGGTGGTCTGGACACCTCGGTGGCGATCAGCTGGATCGGCAAGGAGACCGGCCGCGAGGTTGTCGCGGTGGCCATCGACCTCGGCCAGGGCGGCGAGGACATGGAAGTCGTGCGGCAGCGCGCGCTGGACTGCGGCGCCGTCGAAGCGGTGGTCGTGGACGCGCGCGATGAGTTCGCCGATGAGTACTGCCTTCCGACGATTCAGTCCAACGGCCTCTACATGGACCGCTACCCGCTGGTGTCGGCGATCAGCCGGCCGCTGATCGTCAAGCACCTGGTGACCGCGGCACGCGAGCACGGCGGCGGTATCGTCGCGCACGGCTGTACCGGCAAGGGCAACGATCAGGTCCGCTTCGAGGTCGGATTCGCCTCGCTGGCACCGGATCTCGAGGTGTTGGCGCCGGTGCGTGACTACGCCTGGACGCGCGAGAAGGCCATCGCGTTCGCCGAGGAGAACGCCATCCCGATCAACGTCACCAAGCGCTCACCGTTCTCCATCGACCAGAACGTATGGGGCCGCGCGGTGGAAACCGGCTTCCTGGAGCATCTGTGGAACGCGCCCACCAAGGATGTCTACGACTACACCGAAGACCCGACCGTCAACTGGAGCACCCCGGACGAGGTGATCGTCGGTTTCGAGCGGGGCGTGCCGGTTTCGATCGACGGCAAGCCGGTGACGGTGCTGCGGGCCATCGAGGAGCTCAACCGTCGCGGCGGCGAACAGGGCGTGGGCCGGCTCGACGTCGTGGAGGACCGGCTGGTCGGCATCAAGAGCCGCGAGATCTACGAGGCCCCGGGTGCCATGGTGCTGATCACCGCGCACACTGAACTCGAGCACGTCACGCTGGAGCGTGAGCTCGGCCGGTTCAAGCGGATGACCGATCAGCGGTGGGGCGAGCTGGTGTACGACGGGTTGTGGTACTCGCCGCTTAAGACGGCGCTGGAGACGTTCGTCGAAACGACCCAGGAGCACGTCACGGGTGAGATCCGAATGGTGTTGCACGGTGGTCATATTGCCGTCAACGGCCGGCGCAGCGCCGAATCGCTCTACGACTTCAACCTCGCCACCTACGACGAGGGCGACACCTTCGACCAGTCCGCCGCCAAGGGTTTCGTCCACGTGCACGGCCTGTCCAGCAAGATCGCGGCCCGCAGGGACCTCGGCACGTGACCAGCCCACCCTCCTTGCGCCCAAACCGACGTTTGGGCGCAAAAGTGCGAATAGAAGCCGCCAGAACGTCGGTCTCGGCGCTATGAGAGACCTGACGTGAGTACCAACGAAGGGTCGCTGTGGGGCGGGCGGTTCGCCGACGGCCCGGCGCCGGCGCTGGCGGCGCTGAGCAAGTCAACACATTTCGACTGGGTGCTGGCGCCCTATGACATCACCGCGTCAAAGGCGCACGCGCGGGTGCTGTTCCAGGCCGGGCTGCTCACCGAGGAGCAGCGCGACGGCCTGCTCGCCGGCCTGGACAGCCTCGCCGCGGACGTGGCGTCGGGCAGCTTCGAACCACTGGCCACCGACGAGGACGTGCACGGCGCCCTGGAGCGCGGCCTGATCGACCGGGTGGGCGCCGAGCTCGGTGGCCGGCTTCGGGCTGGCAGGTCACGAAATGACCAGGTGGCCACGCTGTTTCGGCTCTGGCTGCGCGACGCCGTCCGCCGCGTCGCCGACGGCGTACTCGACGTCGTCACGGCGCTGGCCACCCAGGCCGCGGCGCATCCGACCGCGATCATGCCCGGCAAGACCCACCTGCAGTCCGCACAGCCGATACTGCTGGCCCATCACCTGCTCGCGCACGCGCACCCGCTGCTGCGCGACGTCGACCGGCTGATCGACTTCGACAAGCGGGCCGCGGTGTCCCCGTACGGATCCGGGGCGCTGGCCGGGTCGTCGCTGGACCTGGACCCCGACGCCATCGCCGAGGAACTCGGCTTCGACGCCGCCGCCGACAACTCCATCGACGCCACCGCCGCGCGCGACTTCGCCGCCGAAGCAGCCTTCGTTCTCGCCATGATCGGCGTCGACCTGTCCCGGCTCGCCGAAGACATCATTCTCTGGAGCACAACCGAATTCGGCTACGTGACCCTACACGACTCGTGGTCGACCGGCAGTTCGATCATGCCGCAGAAGAAGAACCCCGACATCGCCGAGCTGGCCCGCGGCAAATCCGGCCGGCTGATCGGCAACCTCACCGGCCTGCTGGCCACGCTCAAGGCGCAACCGCTGGCCTACAACCGCGACCTGCAGGAGGACAAGGAGCCGGTGTTCGACTCCGTCGCGCAGCTCGAGCTGCTGCTGCCGGCGATGGCCGGGTTGGTCAGCACGCTGCGTTTCGATGTCGACAGGATGGCCGAACTGGCTCCGCTCGGCTACACGCTGGCTACCGACATCGCCGAATGGCTGGTGCGGAAGGGTTTTCCGTTCCGCGTCGCCCACGAGGCCGCCGGCGCCGCGGTGCGTGCCGCCGAGGCCCGCGGCGTCGGCCTGGAAGACCTCGAGGACGCCGAACTGGCCGCCATCCATCCCGGGCTAACGCCGCAGGTGCGCGAGATCCTCACCGTCGACGGATCGGTGAACTCGCGCGATGCCCGCGGCGGCACAGCGCCCATCCAGGTCGCCAAGCAGCTCGGCGTCGTCCGCGACACCAGTGACAAGGTCCGAGCTCGGCTTCGTCTGCAACGCCGCTGAGCCCCGGCCGCTCTCCCACAGCGGGCCGAACAGGTACCACAGGCCGACGACGATCCAGGCGCGTCCGATCCACCACCAGAGCGCCTGTTGATCCCACGGTGCGGCGAAGAACACGATGAGCATGATCAGCACCACCGACGCGAGCGCCACCGTGCCAAGGACGCGGTACCACTCGCGCATCAGGTGCTCCGCTGATCACTCCTCGGCGGCGGCCAGCCAGGCTTCTTCGAGAGACTCCTTACGGCCCAGCAGCTCGCCCAACTCGATGTTGAGCTCTCCGAGCCGGACATGATCGTGCGCGGCGGCGGCCATCGTCTCGTGCAGTGCGGTGATCCGGTCGTCGAGCTTGGACAGCTGTCCTTCGATGCGGGCCATCTCCTTGGCGGTACGCCGCTCCCGCGCCGACGCCGACCCGGTGCGCGACTCCGGCCGGGCCGGCGAGGTGGGTGGCGATGCCGCGCGCTCGGCCAGGTACTGCTCGATGCCGCCGGGCAGCAGGTCGCAGCGCCCGCCACCGGTCAGCGCGTAGGTGACGTCGGTGACCCGCTCGAGGAAATACCGGTCGTGGGTGACGACGATCAGCGTACCGGGCCAGCCGTCCAGGTAGTCCTCGATCACGGTCAGCGTGTCGATGTCTAGGTCGTTGGTGGGCTCATCGAGCAGCAGCACGTTCGGCTCGTCGAGCAGCAACCGCAGGAACTGCAGCCGTCGCCGCTCACCACCGGACAGATCGGCTAGCCGCGCGGTCAGCTTGTCCCCGGTGAACCCGAAATCCTCCAAAGGCGTTGCTGCGCTGATCTCCCGGCCGCCCGCCAGTTCGGTGATCCGGCGCCGGTTCTCAACGGCATCGAGCACCCGGTCGTCCCCGTCGATTTCGGCCAGCGCCTGGCTCAGGTAGCCGATCTTCAGCGTGATGCCGCGTTTGATCGTTCCCGTGGCGGGCCTCAGTTCGCCCAATAGCAGCCGCAGCACCGATGTCTTGCCGATGCCGTTCACGCCGACCAACCCGATGCGCGCGCCCGGCCCGATGGACCAGTCCACCCGGTCAAGAACGATCCGCGGCGGATCGCCCACCTCCAGCCCTACCCGATGCAGGTCGAAGACGTCCTTGCCCAGCCGCGTGGTCGCAAATCGTTGCAGCACAAGTGAATCGCGTGGCGGCGGCTCGTTGGCGATCAGCTCGTTGGCGGCCTGGATGCGGAACTTGGGCTTCGAGGTGCGCGCGGGCGGACCGCGGCGCAGCCAGGCCAACTCCTTACGCATCAGGTTTCGTCGGCGTGCCTCGGTGCCCGCGGCCAGCCTCATCCGCTCGGCGCGGGCCAGCACGTAGGCGGCGTACCCGCCGTCGTACGCGTCGACGGCTCCGTCGTGAACCTCCCACGTCTTGGTGCAGACGGCGTCCAGGAACCAGCGGTCGTGGCTCACCACCACCAGCGCCTTCGAGCCCAAGGCCGACAGATGCCCGGCCAGCCAGCCGATCGCCTCGACGTCGAGATGGTTGGTGGGTTCGTCGAGCACCAGCACGTCGTGGCCGGCGATTAAGACGGCGGCCAGCGCCACCCGGCGTCGTTCCCCGCCAGACAGCCGTTCCACGTCGGCGTCGAGGTCGACGCCGGCCAGCAGGTGCTCGACGACGGCGCGGGTGTCGGGTTCGGCGGCCCAGATGTGGTCCGGTCGCCCACCGACGATGACGGTCCGGACGGTGGCGCCGGCCGCGAAGTCGTCACCCTGGCGCAGATACCCCGCCGACAATCCCGACGTGTGGGTGACGCGCCCCGAATCGGGCTCGCGGGTGCCGGTCAGAACGGCCAGTAGTGTCGTCTTGCCGTCGCCGTTGCGCCCGACGACTCCGATGGCGTCGCCTTCGTCGACACCCATGCTCACCACGTTGAGCAGGGTGCGAGTGCCGTAACCGACGGTCGCGCGTTCGACATTGATCAGGTTTGCCATCAGCCGCCGATGATAGGTCGGCGCTGTGCCATGATGACGACGGCAATCGGAGGGATTCGGCCGCAAGACACGGGGCAAAAGGGGAGCATGCGGTGGTGAACCTCTCGGCACTCACCAAGCCAGTGGGACGGCTGGTCGCCACCGCGCAAAACGGGCTGGAAGTGCTTCGATACGGCGGCCTGGAGACCGGCGCGGTGCCGTCGCCGTTCCAGATCATCCACAGCACGCCGATGTACCGGCTGCGGCGGTACTTTCCGCCGGACGCCCGGCCCGGAGCAAAGCCGGCCGGACCGCCGGTGGTGATGGTGCACCCGATGATGATGTCGGCAAATATGTGGGACGTCACCCGCGACGACGGCGCGGTCGGCATCTTGCACAAGGCCGGCATCGACCCGTGGGTGATCGACTTCGGATCACCCGACAAGGTCGCAGGCGGCATGGAACGTAACCTGGCCGACCACGTCGTTGCGCTGAGCGATGCGATCGACATCGTCAAGGAGGTCACCGGGTGCGACGTCCACCTCGCCGGCTATTCGCAGGGCGGAATGTTCTGCTACCAGGCCGCGGCCTACCGCCGATCAAAAGACCTCGCCAGCATCATCGCGTTCGGTGCACCGGTGGACACGCTGGCCGCCCTGCCGATGAACATGCCGGCCGGGTGGGGCGCAGCGGCCGCGGATTTCATGGCCGATCACGTCTTCAGCCACATCGACATCCCGGGTTGGCTGGCCCGCACCGGGTTTCAGATGCTCGATCCGATCAAGACCGCCCAGTCGCGCCTGGACTTCCTTCGTCAGTTGCATGACCGCGAGGCGCTGCTGCCGCGCGAGCAGCAGCGGCGTTTCCTGGCATCGGAGGGCTGGATCGCCTGGTCGGGTCCGGCGATCTCCGAGTTGCTCAAGCAGTTCATCGCGCACAACCGGATGATGACCGGCGGCTTTTCCATCCACGGCGACCTGGTGACGCTCAGCGATATCGACTGCCCGGTGCTGGCGGTCGTCGGCGAGGTGGACGACATCGGCCAGCCGGCCTCGGTGCGGGGCATCAAGCGGGCCGCCCCGCAGGCCGATGTGTACGAATTCCTTATCCGCACAGGCCATTTCGGCTTGGTCGTCGGGTCCAAGGCCGCCAGCCAAACCTGGCCGACCGTCGCGCAGTGGGTCAAATGGCTCGACGGCGACGGTGACATGCCCGAGCACGTCACGCCGATGGCAATGGGGCCCGCCGAGCACACCGAAAGCGGTGTCCCGTTCGGCTCCCGGGTGGCCCACACCGCCGCCGCGGCGACCGAAATGGCGTTCAGCGTGGTCCGTTCCGCGGCCGATGCGGTGGTCGCGGCGAACAAGTCGGCCCGTGCGCTGGCCGTCGAAACCGTGCGCACGTTGCCCCGGCTGGCCCGGCTCGGGCAGGTCAACGACCACACCCGCATCTCGCTCGGCCGGATCATGTCCGAGCAGGCCCGCGACACGCCCGGCGGTGACTGCCTGCTGTTCGACGGCCGCGTGCACACCTACCAGGCGGTGGATCGCCGCATCAACAACGTCGTCCGCGGCCTGATCGAAGTCGGTGTCCGCCAGGGTGCGCATGTCGGTGTGCTGATGGAGACCCGGCCCAGCGCGCTGGTCGCGATAGCCGCGCTGTCGCGGCTGGGTGCGGTGGCGGTGTTGATGCCGCCCGACGTCGATCTGGCGACCGCGGCGCGGCTGGGCGCGGTCTCGGAGATCGTCGCCGATCCGACGAATCTCGAGGCCGCCCGCCGGTTGTCGATGCGGGTTCTGGTGCTAGGCGGTGGCGAGTCGCGTGACCTGGACCTGCCCGAGCAGGCCGACGTCATCGACATGGAGAAGATCGACCCCGACGAGGTCGAACTGCCCGGCTGGTACCGGCCCAACCCGGGGCTGGCCCGCGACCTGGCGTTCGTCGCGTTCGCGACGGTCGGCGGCGACCTGGTGGCCCGCCAGATCACCAACTTCCGCTGGGCTCTGTCGGCGTTCGGGACCGCGTCGGCGGCCAACCTGGGCCGCGGCGATACCGTCTACTGCCTCACCCCGCTGCACCATCAGTCCGGGCTGCTGGTGAGCCTCGGCGGCGCCGTGGTCGGCGGTGCCCGTGTCGCCCTGTCGCGGGGTCTGCAGCCGGATCGCTTCATGCAGGAGATCCGCCAGTACGGCGTGTCCGTGGTGTCGTACACGTGGGCGATGCTGCGCGAGGTCATCGACGATCCGTCGTTCGCGTTGACCGGCAGCCACCCGGTGCGGCTGTTCATCGGGTCCGGTATGCCGACCGGGTTGTGGAAACGCGTCATCGAGATCTTCGAACCCGCCCACGTCGTGGAGTTTTTCGCCACCACCGACGGCCAGGCGGTACTGGCCAACGTGTCGGGCGTCAAGATCGGCAGCGAGGGCAGGCCGTTGCCCGGCGGCGGCCAGGTCGAGCTGGCCGCCTACGATCCCGACGACAACCTGATCCTCGAGGACGACGAGGGTTTCGTGCGCAAAGCCCAGACAAACGAGGTGGGCGTGCTGCTGGCCCACCCGCGTGGGCCGGTCGACCCGACGGCGTCGGTCAAGCGCGGGGTGTTCGCCCCGGCCGACACCTGGGTGTCCACCGAGTACCTGTTTCGCCGTGACGATGACGGCGACTACTGGCTGGTCGACAACCGCAGTGCGGTGATCCGCACCGCGCGTGGCACCGTCTACGCCTCGCCCATCAACGACGCCGTCGGACGGGTCGGGGCGGTCGACATGGCGGTGACCTACAGCGTGGACGTGGGCGGACAACGGCTGGCCGTCACCGCGCTGGCGTTGCGCCCGGGCGGCACTATCTCGTCGGCCGATCTGACCGAGGCCCTGGCTGATCTGCCGGTCGGAAATCCCCCCGACATCGTTCACGTGGTGCCGGAGATGACGCTGAGCGCGTCGTACCGCCCGATCATCATCCCGCTGCGTGCCGCGGGAGTCCCCAAGCCGTCGCGCACGGCCTGGTACCTCGATCCAGACAGCGGTCGCTACAAGCGGCTGACGGTCGCGGTGCGCACCGAGATTGTCGGGTCGGGACCGTAACGTCGTGCCCCCCGGGCGCCACACTGTTAGGCTCCCGCTGGCGGCAGGTCGCCGCCGGGTCGGGCTGTCCGCGCCGCCGCGCTGGAGGATTGATGACATCGCAGACCGGTAAGAACCGCCACGGCTGGCGCCGCGCCGTCACCGCCGCCGCGGCCAGCAGCGCCATGGCCGTCGGGCTCATGGTGGGTTTCGGCTCGCCGGCGGCGCTGGCCGACCCGGAGACAGATCCGCAGGCCGACGCCTCGCCGACAACGCAAGCGGACGTCCCACAGACGGCGGAGGAGGTGCTTGCCATCATCGAAGCGGACTACGACTTGGGTTCGGGTGGCGGTCAGCTCTCCAATTTGATCGACGACGTGATGAGACTTCGGGCCCAGGGCTTCTTACCTTCTAATGCGAACAAGGACGCAATCGTCAAGGCGCTGGAGTATCGGCCCAACCAGGGTCCGCTTATCGAAGCGCTGCAGGAAACCCGGGCCTACCAGCGCAAGATGCAGGCGCGCAGTGCCGCCCAGCCGTCGAACCCGGCCGTCGTGGGCACCAACCAGCTGCCGCCCGGGATGGAACCCGATCCCACCAATCCCGACAACACCGGCGTCTTCATGGGCCCGGGCGGCATACCGATACCGCAGCCGTTCGTCCCCTAGCACGCTGTGGTGCTCGACGAGAAGCTGCTGAGCATCCTGGTCTGCCCGCAAGACCGGGGACCTCTTCTGCTAATTGACGACGAGTTCCTGTACAACCCCCGGCTGCGCCGCGCCTACCGCATCGACGACGGCATCCCGGTGCTGCTCATCGACGAGGCCGTCGCGGTGACCGACGACAACGAGCACCAACGACTCCTGGATCGCGCATCTTCTGGTGGCCCGGTTTCCTGACGGCTTCCTGTGGGGTGGCGCCACGGCCGCTCATCAGGTCGAGGGCAACAACGTCGGCAGCGACCCACGGCTGATGGAGCATCTGCCCGGCTCCGTATACCGGGACGCAGCGGCGATGCGGCCGACTTCTATCACCGGTATCCCGACGACATCGCGGTCATCGCCGCCTTGGGCCTGAACGCCTTTCGCTTCAGTGTCGAGTGGGCGCGGATCGAGCCGGAAAACGGGGGCGCCGGCCATCGCCGATGGCCTGGACGTGCGCGGATACCTGCACTGGTCGCTGGTCGACAACTTCGAATGGTTCAACGGCTACCACGGCCACTTCGGCCTGCTGGGCAACGACCGGGCAACACAACGGCGTTGGATACCGCCCAGCGCCATTCGCTACCGCTCGATCGCCCGCGCCAATGCGTCAGCCTAGCCCCGGCAGATCCCCGGTGAGGTAGTGCTGCAGGTTGGGCGCGATGGTCTCGGCGATCTGCTCGACCGGAAGCGTCGCGAACGGCTGCAGTTCCAGGATGTAGCGCGCCATCACCACGCCCACCAGTTGCGAGGCCACGAACTGAACGCGGATCATTCCGCTGCCCGGTGGGTCGTCAACGCGTGACCCCACCTCGACGGCGATCACTTCCTGCAGGAACGAGCGGATCAGGCTCACCTCGGACCCGGCCAGTAGCGAGCGCAGCGTTGCGATGAATCCCTTGCCGAGCTCGGAGTCCCACAGCGGCAACAGGATTGACGGCAGCCGGTAGCCGATTTCCTCAACCGGGGTTTCACGAAGTGGGCGGATCACTTCCATCGGGTCGATCGGGATGTGGATGGCCGCGGCGAACAGTTGCTGCTTGGTGCCGTAGTAGTGGTGCACCAGCGCCGGATCCACTCCGGCGGCAGCGGCCACGGCGCGGATCGACGTTTTGTCGATCCCGTTGCGCGCGAACAGTTCCCGCGCGCTGGTCAGGATGCGCTCCCGGGTGTCCGACGTCCCGGGCGGTCGCCCGGGCCGCTTGCGTTCGGCGTTGGCGGTCAACGGTTACGGCGTCCTTCGACGTAGCGTCGCAGCGGCCAGGCACAACGCCAACACCGCGAAACCCACCACCACCGCGATATCGCGCGCGGCGATGGCGGTGAGCTCCGAGTGTGCGCCGACTTCCTGCAGGGCTTCCAGCGCGTAACTCATCGGCATCACATTGCTGATCCACTGCAACCACTCGGGCATGACGGCACGCGGCACGATGATCCCGCACAGCAGCAGCTGCGGAGCGATCACCACCGGCATGAACTGCACCGCCTGAAACTCCGTGCGGGCGAACGCACTACACAACAGGCCCAACCCAACGCCCAGTACCGCGTTGATGATGGCGATGACGACCACCAGGATCGGGCTGCCCGCGGTCTCGAACCCAAGGAACCAGAACGCGACCACGCACGCCAGGATGGCCTGCGCGGCGGCGGCAATCGAGAACGCCGTGCCGTAAGCCGCCAGCAGGTCGAGCCGGCGGAGCGGCGTGGTCAGGATGCGCTCAAGCGTTCCCGAGGCCCGTTCGCGCTGCATCGTTATCGACGTGATCAGGAACATCACGACGAGCGGAAACACACCCAGCAGGATCAGGCACGCCGTGTTGAACGGTGACGCTGCGCCCGGTCGTGTCGGGGCGTTCTGGAACATGAAGTACATCAGCGTGATGATCAGGCTCGGAACCAGCAGGATCATCGCGACGCTGCGGTGGTCTGCGGCCAGCTGGCGAAGAATCCGCGCGGTCGTCGCCAGATAGGCCTGCCCGGCTAGCCGGCGGCCTGTGCGGTGCTGTGCCGGATGACGGACAGAAACGCTTCCTCCAGTGACGTGCATCCCGTGTCCTCTCGTAGTTGCGTGGGTGTGGTGTGCGCGAGCAGGTGGCCTTCGCGCATCAGCAGCAGGTCGCCGCAGTGATCGGCCTCATCCATCACGTGGCTCGAGACGATGAGCGTGGTGCCGGCGCGCGACAACGCGTGGAACTGCTCCCACAGGTCGACGCGCAGGACGGGGTCCAGGCCGACCGTCGGCTCGTCGAGCACCAGCAGTTCGGGGTGGCAGACGAGTGCGGAGGCCAGCGATACCCGGGTGCGTTGTCCGCCGGACAGGTTGCCGCACAGCGCTGTTCGATGATCCCTGAGGCCGACCGCGTCGACGGCGTCCTCCGCGTCCCTGGCGTCGGTGCCGTACAGCGCGCCGAAGTAACGGACGTTGTCGATGACCCGCAGGTCGTCGTAGATCGTCGGGTCCTGGGTGACGTATCCGATGCGTCGCCGCAGCGCGGCGGACCCCGCCGGGTGGCCCAGCACCGTGACCGACCCGGCGGCGACGATCTGGGTCCCGACGATGCAGCGCATCAACGTGGTCTTGCCGCAGCCCGACGGGCCGAGCAGCCCGGTGATGGTGCCGCGCGCGATCTGCACCGAGAAGTCATGCAGCGCGGGCCGCTTGCCGCGGATCACCCGCAGGTGCTCGATCGAGACGGCGGGTTCTGCACCGTTTCGGAGTAATTCATCGCTCGATGAACTCATCATGTGATGAATAGTGCGCCCCAAGCGGAGCAGTGTCAATATCCGCGGGCAGAATCGCTCGGGTGAGTGCTGAGTTGCTGGCCGTCGAACCCTTGGCCGCGGCGCGACGGCTGCTCGGAGCGGCGCTCACCGGGCGCGGGGTCAGCGCGATGATCGTCGAGGTGGAGGCCTACGGCGGCCCACTCGATGGACCCTGGCCCGACGCGGCAGCGCACTCGTTTCGCGGCCCCGGGCCGCGCAACGCGGTCATGTTCGGACCGGCCGGCCGGCTGTACACCTACCGCAGTCACGGCATTCACGTGTGCGCCAACGTTGTCTGCGCCGACGACGGCGTCGCCGGCGCGGTGCTGCTGCGCGCCGCCACGATCGAGGCCGGTATCGACGTGGCGCGGTTGCGGCGCGGCGACGCGGCCCGCCCGGCGGCGTTGGCGCGGGGTCCCGGGAATCTGTGCCGCGCGCTGGGAATCACCATGGAGGACAACGGAATCGACCTGTTCGATCCCGAATCTCCAGTACGGCTCACGCTGGGCGAAGAAAATGACGCAACCGACGGCCCGCGGGTCGGCGTCAGCAAGGCCGCCGACCGCCCGTGGCGGTTCTGGCTGGCGGGTCGCCCGGAGGTGTCGCTGTACCGGCGCAGCCCGCGGGCACCCGCTCCCGGCACCAGCGACTAAGCCAGCTGCAGGGCCGGCGGCCTCAGCCGAGCACAGCGGGGACCGCCGCAGTCATCAGTCAGGTCGATGGTCGCGGTGATCCGCCCCGCCGCGGTCGTGATCAGCGGCTCGAGGTCGGCGAGCATGAGCTTTGCGCGGCGGAACATCGCAAATGAGCCGTCGTCGCCGACATTGCCCCAGGTGAGATAGACGAAACGAGCCCCGCGGCGGCCCTGCACCGCATCACCTCGGAAGTCGATACCCCCGTCGCGGGCGACCGGTTCGATCTCGGTCGTCCAGCTCGCCGCAGCGGCGTCGCCGGGCACCACCTCGCGTGGTTCGCGACCGATCTGAATGCCCACATGCACGTTGTCACGCCGTTCACCGTCCCCGTGCCAGGACCGGCCGGGCAGGTGATGCCCACGGATCTCCAACAACATCGGATCCGACGGTAAGGGAAGATCGACCGCATGGGCACGGGAATCCTCGACGAGTTGGACTGGCGCGGGCTGATTGCGCAGTCCACCGATCGGGACGCGCTGGGCGCCGAGCTGGCCGCCGGACGCGTCACCGTCTATTCGGGATTCGACCCGACCGCGCCGAGCCTGCACGCCGGCAACCTGGTCCCGCTGCTGGGGATGCGGCGGTTCCAGCGGGCCGGGCACCGGCCGATCGTGCTGGCCGGGGGAGCGACCGGCATGATCGGCGACCCGCGGGACACCGGCGAGCGCACTCTCAACACCACCGACACCGTCGCCGACTGGACCGAACGCATCCGCGGGCAATTGGAGCGGTTCGTCGACTTCGACGATTCACCCACCGGCGCGATTATCGAGAACAACGTGTCCTGGACGGCCGAGCTGAGCGCGATCGAATTCCTGCGCGACGTCGGCAAGCACTTTTCGGTCAACGTAATGCTGGACCGTGACACCATCCGGCGCCGGCTCGAGGGCGAGGGCATCTCCTACACCGAGTTCAGCTACATGCTGCTGCAGGCCAACGACTACGTGGAGCTGTACCGACGCCACGGCTGCAGGCTGCAGATCGGCGGCTCGGATCAGTGGGGCAACATCATCGCCGGGGTGCGACTCGTCCGTCAGAAGGAAGGCGCGACGGTGCACGCGCTGACGGTCCCGCTGGTGACCTCGGCCGACGGCACCAAGTTCGGCAAGTCGACGGGCGGGGGCAATCTGTGGCTGGACCCGGAGATGACAACTCCGTATGCCTGGTATCAGTACTTCATCAACACGGCGGACAGCGACGTGATCCGCTACCTTCGGTGGTTCACGTTCCTATCGCGCGAGGAACTGGCCGAGTTGGACGAGGCGACGACGGCGCGTCCGCACGAGCGCGCCGCGCAGCGGCGGTTGGCCCGCGAACTCACCACGCTGGTGCACGGCGAGGCGGCGACCGCGGCGGTAGAGCATGCCAGTTTGGCGCTGTTCGGTCGGGGCGAATTGTCGGAGTTGGATGAGCCGACGCTGGCCGCCGCGTTGCGTGAGGCCGCGGTGGCCGAACTCAAACCCGGCGGCCCGGACGCCATCACCGACCTGCTGGTGGCCAGCGGGTTGTCGGCGAGCAAGGGCGCCGCGCGGCGGACGATTGCCGAGGGCGGGGTGTCGGTCAACAACGTCCGGATCGAGAGCGACGACTGGGTGCCGCAGCCGTCGGACTTCCTGCACGGCCGCTGGCTGGTGCTGCGCCGCGGCAAGCGGAATATTGCCGGCGTCGAACGCGTTGGATGATGTAGTGCGGAGTCGTAACACGCCGTCTATCAGGCCGTTTGACTCCCAGTTTTCCCTCGCGTAACTTGATCACGTCGTCGCGACGCGGCCTGGCCGCCGAGCGCGACGGCATCCCAGAGGGAAGCCCATTTCGGTGGGTTCCTCGTCGTCCCAACTACTGGTCCGCGGCCACGTGCCGCGGGCTTGATTGCGCGGCCGGCAGGGTGTGTTGTTTGAGAACTCAATAGTGTGTTTGGTGGTTTTTGTTTGTTGTTGTTTTTTTGCCGCGCCCTTGTTTTCCCGTTTGTGGGGTGTGGTGTTGTTTTTTGCCAGTTTGATGACTGGTTGCTTGGTCAGATTTCTCTGATTGTGGATTCTTCGGGCCGTTGGTGGTCTGTGGGTTTTGTTTGGAGAGTTTGATCCTGGCTCAGGACGAACGCTGGCGGCGTGCTTAACACATGCAAGTCGAACGGAAAGGCCCCTTCGGGGGTGCTCGAGTGGCGAACGGGTGAGTAACACGTGGGTGATCTGCCCTGCACTTTGGGATAAGCCTGGGAAACTGGGTCTAATACCGGATAGGACCATGGCCTGCATGGGCTGTGGTGGAAAGCTTTTGCGGTGTGGGATGGGCCCGCGGCCTATCAGCTTGTTGGTGGGGTGATGGCCTACCAAGGCGACGACGGGTAGCCGGCCTGAGAGGGTGTCCGGCCACACTGGGACTGAGATACGGCCCAGACTCCTACGGGAGGCAGCAGTGGGGAATATTGCACAATGGGCGCAAGCCTGATGCAGCGACGCCGCGTGAGGGATGACGGCCTTCGGGTTGTAAACCTCTTTCACTGTCGACGAAGCGCAAGTGACGGTAGGCAGAGAAGAAGCACCGGCCAACTACGTGCCAGCAGCCGCGGTAATACGTAGGGTGCGAGCGTTGTCCGGAATTACTGGGCGTAAAGAGCTCGTAGGTGGTTTGTCGCGTTGTTCGTGAAAACCGAAGGCTTAACCTTTGGCGTGCGGGCGATACGGGCAGACTGGAGTACTGCAGGGGAGACTGGAATTCCTGGTGTAGCGGTGGAATGCGCAGATATCAGGAGGAACACCGGTGGCGAAGGCGGGTCTCTGGGCAGTAACTGACGCTGAGGAGCGAAAGCGTGGGGAGCGAACAGGATTAGATACCCTGGTAGTCCACGCCGTAAACGGTGGGTACTAGGTGTGGGTTTCCTTCCTTGGGATCCGTGCCGTAGCTAACGCATTAAGTACCCCGCCTGGGGAGTACGGCCGCAAGGCTAAAACTCAAAGGAATTGACGGGGGCCCGCACAAGCGGCGGAGCATGTGGATTAATTCGATGCAACGCGAAGAACCTTACCTGGGTTTGACATGCACAGGACGCCGGCAGAGATGTCGGTTCCCTTGTGGCCTGTGTGCAGGTGGTGCATGGCTGTCGTCAGCTCGTGTCGTGAGATGTTGGGTTAAGTCCCGCAACGAGCGCAACCCTTGTCTCATGTTGCCAGCGGGTAATGCCGGGGACTCGTGAGAGACTGCCGGGGTCAACTCGGAGGAAGGTGGGGATGACGTCAAGTCATCATGCCCCTTATGTCCAGGGCTTCACACATGCTACAATGGCCGGTACAAAGGGCTGCGATGCCGTGAGGTGGAGCGAATCCTTTCAAAGCCGGTCTCAGTTCGGATCGGGGTCTGCAACTCGACCCCGTGAAGTCGGAGTCGCTAGTAATCGCAGATCAGCAACGCTGCGGTGAATACGTTCCCGGGCCTTGTACACACCGCCCGTCACGTCATGAAAGTCGGTAACACCCGAAGCCGGTGGCCTAACCCCGTGTGGGAGGGAGCCGTCGAAGGTGGGATCGGCGATTGGGACGAAGTCGTAACAAGGTAGCCGTACCGGAAGGTGCGGCTGGATCACCTCCTTTCTAAGGAGCACCACGAGATCTGGGCCGGCCCGCATGTCGCGGATGCGCCGGGTGCCAGACGATTCGATGGATGGGCCGCGCCTGTAGTGGGTGTGGTTCGGGTGCATACAACAAACGTGGTGACTCGACGGGATTCGGGTCGCGAAAAAGACGTGCCGGACACACTATTGGGCTTTGAGACAACAAGCCCGTCACCTCTTCGTCCCGATCATGGGAAACCGGGGGTGGTTGTGACTCCCGTGTGGGGTCGCCCCGTGAGTGGGTGGTTTGGTTGTCGCTCCGCTTTGGTGGTGGGGTGTGGTGTTTGATTTGTGGATAGTGGTTGCGAGCATCTAGCAGCAAGCGTTTCGGCGTTTGTTGTTGATGTGCAATTTCAAAGTTGTACTTAACTTTTGGTTTTGTGTTGTAAGTGTTTAAGGGCGCATGGTGGATGCCTTGGCACTGGGAGCCGATGAAGGACGTGGGAGGCTGCGATATGCCTCGGGGAGCTGTCAACCGAGCGTGGATCCGAGGATGTCCGAATGGGGTAACCCGGCACGAGTGATGTCGTGTCACCTGTATCTGAATACATAGGATGCAGGGGGGAACGCGGGGAAGTGAAACATCTCAGTACCCGTAGGAAGAGAAAACAAAGTAGTGATTCCGTGAGTAGTGGCGAGCGAAAGCGGAGGATGGCTAAACCTTCAGCGTGTGAGAGCCGGCAGGTGTTGCGTTGGGGGTGTTGTGGGGTTCATCGTCTCAGATCTGCCGGTCTGGGCGGCAGTGAGAAAAGTGCGTGTTAGTCGAAGTGGTCTGGGATGGCCGACCGTGGAGGGTGAGAGTCCCGTAGGCGAAAACGCGTGCTCTGTCGTGATGGGTGCCCCGAGTAGCAGCGGGCCCGTGGAATCTGCTGTGAATCTGCCGGGACCACCCGGTAAGCCTGAATACTGCCCAGTGACCGATAGCGGATTAGTACCGTGAGGGAATGGTGAAAAGTACCCCGGGAGGGGAGTGAAAGAGTACCTGAAACCGTGTGCCTACAATCCGTCAGAGCCCCCGCCTGGGGTGTGGGGTGATGGCGTGCCTTTTGAAGAATGAGCCTGCGAGTCAGGGACATGTCGCGAGGTTAACCCGGGTGGGGTAGCCGCAGCGAAAGCGAGTCTGAATAGGGCGTATCCACGCCGTGGGGTGTGGTGTAGTGGTGTGTTCTGGACCCGAAGCGGAGTGATCTACCCATGGCCAGGGTGAAGCAGCAGTAAGATGTTGTGGAGGCCCGAACCCACTTAGGTTGAAGACTGAGGGGATGAGTTGTGGGTAGGGGTGAAAGGCCAATCAAACTCCGTGATAGCTGGTTCTCCCCGAAATGCATTTAGGTGCAGCGTTGCATGGTTCTTGCCGGAGGTAGAGCTACTGGATGGCCGATGGGCCCTACTAGGTTACTGACGTCAGCCAAACTCCGAATGCCGGTAAGACAAAGTGTGGCAGTGAGACGGCGGGGGATAAGCTCCGTGCGTCGAGAGGGAAACAGCCCAGATCGCCGGCTAAGGCCCCTAAGCGTGTGCTAAGTGGAAAAGGATGTGCAGTCGCGAAGACAACCAGGAGGTTGGCTTAGAAGCAGCCACCCTTGAAAGAGTGCGTAATAGCTCACTGGTCAAGTGATTGTGCGCCGATAATGTAGCGGGGCTCAAGCACACCGCCGAAGCCGCGGCAGCCATGTATGTGGCTGGGTAGGGGAGCGTCCTGCATCCGGGGAAGCCACCGAGTGATCGTGTGGTGGAGGGTGTGGGAGTGAGAATGCAGGCATGAGTAGCGATTAGGCAAGTGAGAACCTTGCCCGCCGAAAGACCAAGGGTTCCTGGGCCAGGCCAGTCCGCCCAGGGTGAGTCGGGACCTAAGGCGAGGCCGACAGGCGTAGTCGATGGACAACGGGTTGATATTCCCGTACCCGTGTGTGCGCGTCCCTGACGAAGCAATTCTGCTAACCACCCAAAGGGTGGCCGACCACGTGTCTTCGGATGCGCGGCGGTCACCGGCTGCGTGGGACCCGGGTTGGTAGTAGTCAAGCGATGGGGTGACGCAGGAAGGTGGCCGTACCAGTCAGTGGTAATACTGGGGCAAGCCGGTAGGGAGGCATCTAGGTAAATCCGGGTGTCGTTAATCCTGAGGGGTGATGCATAGCCGAGTGAGGCGAATTCGGTGATCCTATGCTGTCGAGAAAAGCCTCTAGCGAGCACACACACGGCCCGTACCCGAAACCAACACAGGTGGTCAGGTAGAGAATACCGAGGCGTACGAGTGAACTATGGTTAAGGAACTCGGCAAAATGCCCCCGTAACTTCGGGAGAAGGGGGACCACACCCGGTGAACACCTTCGCGGTGCGAGCGGGGTGGGGTGGCACAAACCAGTGAGAAGCGACTGTTTACTAAAAACACAGGTCCGTGCGAAGTCGCAAGACGAGGTATACGGACTGACGCCTGCCCGGTGCTGGAAGGTTAAGAGGACCCGTCAACCCCGCGAGGGGTGAAGCGGAGAATTTAAGCCCCAGTAAACGGCGGTGGTAACTATAACCATCCTAAGGTAGCGAAATTCCTTGTCGGGTAAGTTCCGACCTGCACGAATGGCGTAACGACTTCTCAGCTGTCTCAACCATAGACTCGGCGAAATTGCACTACGAGTAAAGATGCTCGTTACGCGCGGCAGGACGAAAAGACCCCGGGACCTTCACTACAACTTGGTATTGGTGCTCGATACGGTTTGTGTAGGATAGGTGGGAGACACTGAAGCGGCCACGCCAGTGGTCGTGGAGTCGTTGTTGAAATACCACTCTGACCGTATTGGGCCTCTAACCTCGAACCGTCTATCCGGTTCAGGGACAGTGCCTGGCGGGTAGTTTAACTGGGGCGGTTGCCTCCCAAAATGTAACGGAGGCGCCCAAAGGTTCCCTCAACCTGGACGGCAATCAGGTGTCGAGTGCAAGTGCACAAGGGAGCTTGACTGCAAGACGAACATGTCAAGCAGGGACGAAAGTCGGGACTAGTGATCCGGCACCCCCGAGTGGAAGGGGTGTCGCTCAACGGATAAAAGGTACCCCGGGGATAACAGGCTGATCTTCCCCAAGAGTCCATATCGACGGGATGGTTTGGCACCTCGATGTCGGCTCGTCGCATCCTGGGGCTGGAGCAGGTCCCAAGGGTTGGGCTGTTCGCCCATTAAAGCGGCACGCGAGCTGGGTTTAGAACGTCGTGAGACAGTTCGGTCTCTATCCGCCGCGCGCGTCAGAAGCTTGAGGAAACCTGTCCCCAGTACGAGAGGACCGGGACGGACGAACCTCTGGTCCACCAGTTGTCCCACCAGGGGCACCGCTGGATAGCCACGTTCGGACAGGATAACCGCTGAAAGCATCTAAGCGGGAAACCCCCTCCAAGACCAGGCTTCTCACCCTTTTTAGAGGGATAAGGCCCCCCGCAGACCACGGGATCAATAGACCAGACCTACACACCGGGCAACCGGCTCAGGGAACTGGCACTAACCGGCCGAAAACTTACCCACAACCAATGGGAAAAACCTCGCAACCACACCACAACACCACAACCCACACCCCGCCACCAAACACACCACAACAGGCCCCACCCCGGGGCCCACACACAAAAAATAACGTTACGGCGGTAATAGCGACAGGGAAACGCCCGGACCCATCCCGAACCCGGAAGCTAAGCCTGCCAGCGCCGATGATACTACCCAACCCGGGTGGAAAAGTAGGACACCGCCGAACACACACGGAATCACCCCCCACAATTGTGGGGGGTGATTCTATTTTCCCGATAATCCGTAAATTGTGAATTTTCAAATTGTCGTTGAATCGCTGATACCCGTATCCTTTGGCACGTGGTCCAGGACAGGCAGGGCGGTAGCGACGAAAGGCGACCGCGGCGGACATCCAACGCAGGCGGACCGCGACGGGGACCACGGGATCAACGCTCGGCGCCGCGCTCGTCGGGCCCAGACCGCGCCCGTCGCTCCCAGCCTCAACACACTCCCGACGCCGAGCCGCCACGTCCGCAGGGCCCGCCGATCCGGCCCGACATCGAAGCCAAGCAACTGGCACCCGAGGTCCGTCGGGAACTGACCACGCTGGACCGCGCGACCGCCGACGTCGTCGCCCGTCATCTGGTGGCGGCCGGTGAACTCCTCGACGAAGACCCGGAGGCGGCGCTGGCCCACGCCCGCGCCGCCCGCGCCCGCTCTGGCCGGATCGCCGCCGTTCGCGAGGCCGTGGGCATCGCCGCCTATCACTGCGGTGACTGGGCTCAGGCACTCGCCGAACTGCGGGCAGCGCGGCGGATGGGCAGCAAGTCGCCGCTGCTTGCGCTCATCGCCGACTGCGAGCGTGGCGTCGGCCGCCCGGAACGCGCAATCGAGTTGGCGCGCGGCCCCGAGGCGGCGGGGCTCGCCGGCGACGATGCCGACGAACTGCGCATCGTCGTGGCGGGCGCCCGCTCCGATCTGGGGCAGCACGAGCAGGCCCTGGCGATCTTGTCGACACCGCAACTGGATCCGACGCGCACCGGACAGACGGCTGCACGCTTGTTCTATGCCTATGCCGAAACGCTGCTGGCGGTCGACCGGGAACGAGAGGCGCTGCAGTGGTTCATCAACGCGGCCGCCGCGGATGTCGAGGGCGTGACAGACGCCGAAGAGCGCATCGCGGAGTTCACCTGACGTGACCACTCTTGCGCAGGAGCATGATTGCCTGCTCCTGGACCTTGACGGAACGGTGTTCACCGGCCACGAGCCCACGACAGGTGCCGTCGAGACGCTCGCAACCCTCACCGCCCGCATCCTGTATGTCACCAATAACGCCTCGCGCGGACCCGCGGAGGTCGCCCAGCATCTGCAGGCCATGGGCTTCACGGCCGAATCCGAAGACGTCGTCACCAGCGCTCAGAGCGCCGCCCGCTTGTTGGCGGCGCAATTGCCCTCCGGCGCCGCGGTTCTCGTCGTCGGCACCGAAGCGTTGGCCGACGAAGTCAGAACGGTGGGGCTAACACCGGTCCGGCTGTGGTCGGACGCTCCGGTCGCGGTGGTGCAGGGACATTCGCCACAGACCGGCTGGCCGGATCTGGCCGAAGCCGCGTTAGCGATCCGCGGCGGCGCACTGTGGGTGGCCGCCAACGTCGACCTGACGCTGCCCTCCGAACGCGGCCTGCTGCCCGGAAACGGTTCGATGGTCGCGGCCCTGCGCGCGGCTACCGACACCCAGCCGCAGGTGGCCGGTAAGCCGGAACCAACCCTGCTAACAGATGCCCTGGGCCGCGGCGACTTTCACCGGCCACTGGTCATCGGGGATCGGCTCGACACCGACATCGCCGGCGCCAACGCCGCCCACCTGCCGAGCCTGCTGGTGCTGAGCGGCGTAACCACGGCCGCCGATACGGTGCGTGCGGCACCCGGGCAGCGGCCCGACTACCTGGCGCCGGACCTGCGCTCGCTGACTTCCCGCACGGAGACGCTTCGTGTCGCCCCACATTCCGCCTGGCACGTCGACATCGGCGAACGCGCGGTCACGGTGAGCTCCACCGGGGCCGACCCGGCCGATGACCTTTCGGTGGTGCGCGCGACCGCCAGCGCGGTGTGGAGCGCAGGCCACGACGGGCATCCATTTGCACTGACCGCGGCCGACGACACGGCCCGGCGCGCGCTGGAGCGCTGGTCGCTGCTGACGCCGTCGGATCGACTAGCGTGAACACCGATATGAGTACCGACCCCGACCAGATCCGTGCCCAGGTGGCGGCGTTGTTGGCCGATTTGCCCGACCCCGCGGTGGACGGCGTTGAACTCGACGACGCCGAGATCGACGTCATTGCGGCGCGGCTGGAGGAGGCGCACGAGATCCTGGTGCGCGCGCTGGAATCGGTCGAGAGAGGGTGACCGCCGGTGACGCGGCGCGCTCGTGTTGACGCCGAGCTGGTCCGGCGTGGCCTTGCACGCTCCCGCCAACAGGCTGCGGAACTGATCGACGCCGGACGGGTCAGCATCGACGGTATGCCGGCGGCCAAACCCGCAACCGCCATCGCGGTGAGCGCCACCCTCACGGTGGACGACTCCGGCGAACGCGGCTGGGTATCACGCGGCGCCCACAAGTTGATCGGCGCGCTCGACGCGTTCGACCTTGCGGTGAGCGACCGTCGCTGCCTGGACGCCGGCGCCTCGACGGGCGGGTTCACCGAAGTGCTGCTGGATCGCGGCGCCCGCGAAGTCGTCGCCGTCGACGTGGGCTATGGGCAACTCGCGTGGCCCGTGCGCTGCGACTCGCGGGTCACCGTCCTCGAGCGCACCAACGTCCGTGATCTGACCGCCGACGCGATCGGAGGACCCGTCGACCTCGTGGTCGCGGACCTGTCGTTCATCTCGCTGTCGACGGTGTTGCCCGCGCTGACATCCTGCGCCTCGGACGAGGCCGATATCGTTCCCATGGTGAAGCCGCAATTCGAGGTGGGTAAGGATCGGGTGGGCGCGGGCGGAGTCGTCACCGACCCGGCACTCCGCGTCGACGCGGTCCTGACGGTCGCGCGTCGTGCCGCCGAATTGCGCTGGCACACCGTCGACGTCACCGCGAGCCCACTGCCCGGCCCGTCCGGCAACGTCGAATACTTCCTGCGCCTGCGCGCCAGAACCGAAAGCGCCCTGCATGGGGAGCAACTCGAGGAGGCGGTGCGGATGGCCGTTGCGGAGGGACCGCAATGACGCGCGAGCGCACCGTCCTGCTGGTCGTGCACACCGGACGCGAGGAGGCCACCGAAACCGCGCGGCGGGTGGAGAAGGTGCTCGGCGACAACGGCATAGCCCTGCGGGTGCTGTCCGCCGAGGCCGTCGACCGCGGACCGGTGCACCTGGCGCCCGACGACATGCGCGCGCTCGGCGTCGAGATCGAGGTGGTGGACGCCGACGAGCGCGCCGCCGAAGGCTGTGAGCTGGTTGTTGTCCTCGGCGGTGACGGCACCTTCCTGCGGGCCGCCGAGCTGGCCCGCAACGTCGAAATCCCGGTGCTGGGTGTCAATCTCGGGCGCATCGGCTTCCTTGCCGAGGCCGAGGCGGAGGCGATCGACACGGTGCTCGACCATGTCATCAACCGCGACTACCGCGTCGAGGAACGCATGACGCTCGACGTCGTGGTGCGCGCCGAAGGTCGCATCGTGGATCACGGCTGGGCGCTGAACGAAGCAAGCCTCGAGAAGGGCCCGCGGCTGGGCGTGCTCGGCGTGGTGTTGGAGGTCGACGGTCGCCCGGTGTCGGCGTTCGGCTGCGACGGCGTGCTCGTGTCCACGCCGACCGGGTCGACCGCGTATGCATTCTCCGCCGGGGGGCCGGTCCTGTGGCCGGATCTCGAAGCGATCCTGGTGGTGCCGAACAACGCTCACGCCCTGTTCGCCAGGCCGATGGTGACCAGTCCGGATGCCTCGATCGCGATCGAGATCGAGGCCGACGGGCACGACTCGCTGGTGTTCTGCGACGGCCGCCGCGAGATGGTGGTGCCTGCGGGAGGACGGCTCGAAGTCACCCGCTGCGGCACACCGCTGAAATGGGTGCGCCTTGACAGTGCGCCGTTCACCGACCGACTGGTGCGCAAGTTCCGGTTGCCGGTTACCGGCTGGCGAGGGCAGTAGCAACAGGTGCTCGCCGAGATCCGCATCGAGTCGTTGGGAGCCATCAGCACCGCGACCGCCGAGTTCGACCGCGGCCTGACCGTGTTGACCGGTGAGACGGGAACCGGCAAGACCATGGTGGTGACCGGTCTGCACCTGCTCGGTGGAGCACGCGCCGACGCCACCCGGGTGCGATCGGGCGCCGACCGCGCCGTCGTCGAAGGCCGTTTCACCACAACCGCACTCGGCGACGGTGTGGCCGCCCGCATCGACGAGATCCTCGACTCGTCGGGGGCCGATCGCGACGACGACGGCAGCATCATCGCTGTCCGCTCGGTCAGCCGCGACGGACCGTCGCGGGCCTACCTCGGCGGGCGCAGCGTTCCGGCCAGGTCGTTGAGCGGCTTCACCACCGAGCTGCTCGCGCTGCACGGCCAGAACGATCAGCTGCGGCTGATGCGTCCCGACGAGCAGCGCGCCGCGCTGGACCGGTTCGCCGACGTCGACCCGCTGCTTAAGCGGTACCGCAAGATTCGGGAGAATTGGCTGGCCGCGCGGCGCGATCTGGCGGACCGCAAGCAGCGGGCGCGGGAGCTGGCCCAGGAATCCGACCGGCTCAAGTTCGGGCTCGGCGAGATCGACACCGTCGATCCGCAACCCGGCGAGGATGATTCGCTCGTCGCCGATATCCGGCGGCTCTCCGAGCTCGACGCCCTGCGCGAGGCCGCCCGAACCGCGCGCGCGGAGCTGTCCGGTGCACTCGACGACGACCCCCTGCCCGATGCGGCTTCGGCCGCCGACGGTGTCGCACAGGCGAAGTCGGTTCTGGACTCCACCGATGACGCGGTGCTTCGCGCACTGGCGGGGCGGCTCGGCGAGGCGCTGGCTGTCATCGGTGATGTGTCGGGCGAACTCGGCGACTATCTGAGCGAATTGCCGAGCGACGCCAGCACATTGGAGGCCAAGCTGGCACGCCAGGGTGAGCTGCGCACGCTCACCCGCAAGTACGCGGCCGATATCGACGGCGTGCTGGCGTGGGCGCACGAATCGCGCGAGCGGCTGGCGCAATTGGACGTCTCGGAGGAGACACTGGCCGGGCTGGAGCGCGAGGTCGATGAGCTCGGAGCCCAACTCGTCGCCGCGGCAGCCGATCTCACCAAGGCCCGCACCAAGGCCGCCAGGCGACTGGCCAAGGCGGTGACCGCCGAGCTGTCGGGCCTGGCGATGTCGGGCGCCGAATTCACTGTCGCCGTCGCGTCTCTGGCCGCCCGGGCCGGCGACGCAGGGCCGATCATGCTGCCCTCGGGAACGGCCGTGCACGCGGGCCATGACGGGGTGGACGCCGTCGAGTTCGGATTCGCAGCACACCGGGGAACCGATATGCTGCCGCTGACCAAGAGCGCGTCCGGCGGCGAGTTGTCGCGCGTCATGCTGGCACTGGAGGTGGTGCTGGCCGCGTCCGCCGAGGGCACCACGATGGTCTTCGACGAGGTCGACGCCGGCGTCGGTGGTCGCGCCGCGGTGCAGATCGGACGGCGACTCGCGCGCCTGGCGCGCACCCACCAGGTCATCGTCGTCACCCACCTGCCGCAGGTCGCGGCGTATGCCGACGTCCATCTCGTGGTCGACAGTTCGGACCACGGCAAGGCCAGTGGCGTCCGCCGCCTCCACGACGATGACCGCATCGCCGAACTGGCCCGCATGCTGGCCGGTCTGGGCGAATCCGACAGTGGCCGCGCTCATGCCCGGGAGTTGCTCAGAACAGCACAAGAGGACCGCGCACAGGATTCGTGACTGTGGCAGGTATTACAGAAGCTAACTTCTGGGGCTAATGTTACGGCGCGCCTCCCCGGTCTGACTGCCGTTCATGGACAGAATCGGCGCATGAAGATGTCAGCGCTGCTAACCCGTAATGCCAGCTCACGACCGGGCATCACCGGCACCGCCCGGGTGGACCGCGACATCGATCGGCTGCTGCGGCGCGTGGGGCCCGGCGACATCGTCGTCATGGACGCGCTGGATCTCGACCGGATCACCGCCGACGCGCTGGTCGAAGCCGGCATCGCCGGTGTCGTCAACGCGTCGCCGTCGATCTCCGGGCGCTATCCCAATCTGGGGCCCGAGGTGCTGGTCGCCAATGGCGTCAAGCTCATCGACGAGACCGGTCCCGAGGTCTTCAAGAAGGTGAGGGACGGCGCACGGGTGCGCCTGCACAACGGCGCCGTGTACTCCGGCGACCGCCGGCTGGTTCTCGGCACCGAGCGCACCGACCACGAGATCCACGAGATGATGCACGAGGCCAAACGAGGCCTGGTGGCCCATCTGGAGGCGTTCGCCGGCAACACCATCGAGTTCATCCGCAGCGAGAGCCCATTGCTGATCGACGGCATCGGCATTCCCGACATCGACGTCGACCTGAACCGCCGTCACGTCGTCATCGTCGCCGAGGAACCCAGCGCCGCCGAGGACCTGAAAAGCCTCAAGCCCTTCATCAAGGAGTATGAGCCAGTCCTGGTGGGCGTCGGCACCGGCGCGGATGTGCTGCGCAGGGGAGGATATCGGCCACAGCTGATCGTCGGCGACCCCGAAAAGATCAGTGCCGAGGTGTTGCGGTGCGGCGCGCAGGTAGTGCTGCCTGCCGACGCCGACGGCCACGCCGCCGGACTTGAGCGGATTCAGGACCTCGGCGTGGGCGCGATGACGTTCCCCGCGGCCGGCTCGGCAGCCGACCTGGCGCTGCTGTTGGCCGACCACCACGGCGCGTCGTTGATCGTCACCGCCGGCCACTCCGCCAGCATCGAGGAGTTCTTCGACCGTTCCCGTCAGCGCAGTAATCCGTCGACATTCCTGACCCGGCTCAAGGTCGGGGAGAAGCTGGTCGACGCCAAAGCGGTTGCGACGCTGTACCGCAGCCGGGTGTCGGGCGGGGCGATCGCGCTGCTGGTCTTGGCGATGCTGATCGCAGTGATCGCCGCGCTGTGGGTGTCGCGCGCGGACGCCGCCGTGCTGGACTGGGTCGTCGACTACTGGAACCGGTTCTTGCTCTGGGTACAGGGTTGGGTCACATAGGACGGCACTGCGGTGATATCCCTTCGCACGCACGCTATTTCGCTGGCCGCGGTGTTTCTCGCGCTCGCCATCGGGGTGGTACTGGGCTCCGGGTTGCTGTCGAACACCTTGCTCTCGGGTTTGCGTGACGACAAGCACGAGCTGCAGAACCAGATCAACGCGCTCAACGAGGACAAGAACGCGCTCAACGAAAAGCTGAATGCCACAGGCGAATTCGATTCGCAGATGGCACCGCGAATCCTGCGTGATGCGTTGGCCGACAAGTCGGTGGTGATTTTCCGCACCCCGGATGCCAACGACGACGACGTCGACGCGGTGTCCCGGCTGATCGGGCAGGCCGGCGGTACGGTCACCGGCACGGTGGACTTGACCCAACAGTTCGTCGATGCCAACTCCGCGGAGAAGCTGCTGTCGGTCGTGAACTCGCCGATCGTGCCCGCCGGGGCGCAGCTTTCCACCACACCGGTCGATCAGGGATCACAGGCCGGTGACCTGTTGGGAATCGCGCTGCTGATCAACAAGGATCCCGCGGTTCGCGTCGTCGACGACGCACAACGCGACACCGTGCTGGCGGCCCTTCGCGACACCGGTTTTGTGACGTATGGCAACCAACACATCGGTCCGGCAAACACCGCGCTGATCGTGACCGGCGGGGGATTGAACGACGAGGCGGGAAACCAGGGTGCCACCGTCGCCCGTTTCGCCGCGGGTCTGGCACCACACGGCGCAGGCACCGTGATCACCGGACGTGACGGCTCGGCCACCGGCACCGCCGCGGTGGCCGTGACCAGGGCGGACGCCGGCCTGACCAACGCGGTCAGCACGGTGGACAACGTGGATACCGCATCCGGCCGCATCACGGCCGTGCTGGCTCTGCAGGACCTGATCAAAGGCGCAAAGCCGGGCCAGTACGGCATCGGCCAGGGCGCGTCGTCGGTGACGATCCCGCAATAGTCCCCCGCAAGCGGTGGTGCCGTCCCCAGCATCCGGCGCGTCAGCGACAGCTTGTCGGCGTCGGTGTTAAGGTGAGATTCCGTGGGTCGGCAGGCCCCAACTAGTCAAAGCGTTGTCCTGCGCCGTCACGGAGGTTGCTCTTGCCAGCGTTACGCAAGCACCCACAAACCGCCACCAAGCACCTCTTCGTCAGCGGCGGGGTCGTTTCTTCGCTCGGGAAGGGCCTCACGGCGTCCAGCCTCGGGCAGTTACTGACAGCGCGGGGCCTGCACGTGACCATGCAGAAACTCGATCCTTACCTCAACGTCGATCCCGGCACCATGAATCCGTTCCAGCATGGCGAGGTATTCGTCACCGAGGACGGGGCCGAGACGGACCTCGACGTCGGGCACTACGAGCGGTTCCTCGACCGCAACCTGTCCGGCTCGGCGAATGTCACTACGGGACAAGTCTATTCATCGGTGATCGCCAAGGAGCGCCGCGGCGAGTACCTGGGCGACACGGTCCAGGTCATTCCGCACATCACCGACGAGATCAAGAGCCGCATCCTGGCGATGGCCGAACCGGATGAAAACGGGCACCGGCCCGACGTGGTGATCACCGAAATCGGCGGCACCGTCGGCGATATCGAGTCGCAGCCGTTCCTGGAGGCGGCCCGCCAGGTGCGCCACGACGTCGGCCGCGAGAACGTGTTCTTCCTGCACGTGTCGCTGGTCCCGTATCTGGCGCCGTCCGGCGAACTCAAGACCAAACCGACACAGCATTCGGTGGCGGCGCTGCGCAGTATCGGTATCACACCCGATGCGCTGATCCTGCGCTGCGACCGCGACGTGCCCGAACCGCTGAAGAACAAGATCGCGCTGATGTGCGACGTCGACATCGACGGTGTGATCTCCACCCCCGATGCGCCTTCCATCTACGACATCCCCAAGGTGCTGCACCGCGAGGAACTGGACGCCTATGTGGTGCGGCGGCTCAACCTGCCGTTCCGCGACGTCGACTGGTCCGAGTGGGACGACCTGCTGCGCCGGGTGCACGAGCCAAAGGAGACCGTGCGGATCGCGTTGGTCGGCAAGTACGTTGACCTGTCCGACGCGTACCTTTCGGTCGCCGAGGCATTGCGCGCGGGCGGGTTCAAACACCGCGCCAAGGTCGAGATGCGGTGGGTCGCCTCCGATGACTGCGAAACCGACAGTGGCGCCGCCGCGGTGTTGTCCGACGTGCACGGCGTGCTGATTCCCGGCGGGTTCGGCATCCGCGGCATCGAGGGCAAGATCGGCGCCATCCACTACGCCCGCAAGCGGGGCCTGCCGGTCCTCGGCCTGTGTCTGGGCTTGCAATGCATCGTCATTGAAGCGGCGCGCTCGGTCGGGCTCACCGACGCCAACTCCGCGGAGTTCGATCCGAAAACGCCCGATCCCGTCATCTCCACGATGGCCGACCAACGCGACGCCGTCGCCGGCGAGGCCGACCTCGGCGGCACCATGCGCCTTGGCGCCTACCCGGCGGTACTGGAGCCGGGTTCCATTGTGGCGCAGGCATACCAGGCCACCGAGGTCTCAGAGCGGCACCGTCATCGCTACGAGGTCAACAACGCCTACCGCGACCGCATCGCGGAGAGCGGCCTGCGATTTTCCGGCACATCGCCCGACGGACACCTGGTCGAGTTCGTCGAGTACTCGTCCGACGTGCACCCCTTCATCGTCGGAACGCAGGCGCATCCGGAACTCAAGAGCCGGCCCACGCGGCCCCATCCGCTGTTCGTCGCGTTCATCGGTGCGGCGCTGGACTACAGGGCCGGCGAGAGGTTACCGGTGGAGATCCCCGAGCAGCGGGCAAACGGCGCCGAGCACCCTGACAACGTCGGGCAGCTGCTGCAAGAACCCGTGACTCGTGCCTGAACACGATTTCGAGACCATCGCCTCCGAAACCATCTACGTCGGAAAGATTTTCGCGTTGCGTGCCGACGAGGTGCGAATGCCCGGCGGCAACACCGCGAGGCGCGAGGTGGTCGAGCACTACGGGGCCGTGGCCGTCGTTGCGGTCGACGACGACAACAACATCGTGCTGGTCTACCAATACCGCCATCCGCTTGGGCGGCGGCTGTGGGAACTGCCGGCGGGCCTGCTGGACCTGGGCGGTGAGCCGCCGCACATCACCGCCGCGCGTGAGCTAAAGGAAGAAGCGGGTCTGGAAGCCAGCCAATGGCGGGTGCTCGTCGACCTGGACTCCACGCCCGGCTTCAGCGACGAGAGCGTGCGGGTCTACCTGGCCACCGGGCTTACCGACGTCGGCCGGCCCGACGGTCACGACGAAGAGGCCGACTTGACATTGCGGTGGTTTCCCCTGGAGGAGGCCGTGCGGATGGCGCTGAACGGGGAGATCGCCAATTCGATTGCGGTGGCGGGGATTCTGGCCGCCCACACGACAACCGACGTCACCACGCTGCGGCCGGTCGATGCGCCGTGGATCGACAAACCGACAGCGTTCTCCCGCCGGAAGGGGCATTGATGACCACCTTTCGGTCTAAGCTGGACGATCAAGTGCAGGGCTATCTCGACCACCTGACGATCGAGCGGGGTGTTGCCGTCAACACCTTGAGTTCGTATCGCCGCGACCTGCGTCGCTATGCCGAGCACCTGGCGCCCCGCGGAATCGACGAGCTGGCCAAGGTGACCGAATCGGACGTGAGCGATTTCCTGGCGTCGCTGCGCCGCGGCGACCCGGACAGCGGAATCGCCCCGTTGTCAGCGGTTTCCGCGGCGCGCGCGCTGATCGCCGTACGCGGGTTGCACCGGTTCGCCGCCGCCGAAGGACTCACCGAACTCGACGTGGCGCGGGCGGTGAAGCCACCGACGCCGAGCCGGCGGCTGCCCAAGAGCCTGACGATCGACGAGGTGCTGGCGCTGCTGGAGGGCGCGGGCGGCGACAGCGCCTCCGACGGTCCGCTCACGCTGCGCAACCGTGCCCTGCTCGAGCTGCTGTATTCGACCGGGGCGCGGATCTCCGAGGGCGTGGGACTCGACGTCGACGACATCGACACCCAGGCCCGGTCGGTCCTGCTGCGCGGCAAGGGCGGCAAGCAGCGCTTGGTGCCGATCGGCCGGCCGGCCGTCAGCGCGCTGGACGCCTACCTGGTGCGTGGGCGCCCCGGGCTGGCCCATCGCGGCAGGGGCATCCCCGCGATCTTCCTGAATGCCCGCGGCGGGCGGTTGTCGCGGCAGAGCGCCTGGCAGGTGCTGCAGGACGCGGCCGAACGAGCCGGCATCACGGCCGCGGTGTCCCCTCACACCCTGCGGCACTCCTTCGCCACGCACTTGCTCGACGGCGGCGCCGACGTCCGCGTCGTGCAGGAGCTGCTCGGACACGCGTCGGTGACGACGACGCAGATCTACACGCTGGTAACCGTGCACGCGCTGCGGGAGGTTTGGGCGGGCGCCCACCCGCGGGCGCGATAGTCCACCCCTTGAGCCAACGCGTGCGGGTGATCGTAGGAGATTGGTATGAGCGAGCATCAAGTCGCGGTGATCGGTGCAGGCCCGGCGGGGGTCTCGGTTGCGCTCAGTCTGCGTGACAGGGGGTTGCGGCCGCTGTTGATCGACGGTGCCGATGAGGTCGCCCAGTCCTGGCGGGGTCGCTATGACCGGCTCAAGCTGAACACCGGCAGGCCTTTCTCCCATCTGCCGAACCGCCCCTACCCGAAGGGGACACCGATGTTTCCCAGCCGCGACGAGGTGGTGGCCCATCTGGACGGGCACGCCCACCAGGCCGGCATCGAGCTGCGGCTGGGCACCGCGGTGAACCGCATCGAACGACGGCCCGGCGGCTGGCGGCTGCAGACCTCCGCCGGCGATATCGACACCCGTCAGGTCGTCGTCGCGACCGGAAACCAGCACACGCCGGTCGTTCCCGAATGGCCCGGAATGGAGGGGTTCACCGGCGAACTGCTGCATTCGGCCGACTATTGCAATCCCGGCCCGTACCGGGGCAAGAAGGCGCTGGTAGTCGGCTGCGGGTCATCGGGTATGGAGATCGTGCACGACCTCGCGACCGGCGGCGCCGCCAAGGCGTGGCTGGCGGTCCGCACGCCGCCGAACATCATGCTGCGTTCGCTACCCGGTGGTCTGTCAGCCGATGTGATCGCCCTGCCGCTCTACCACATCCCCATCCGCATCGCCGATGCGATCGGCCGGGCATCACGTCGGGCGAACCTTGGCGACCTCAGCGAGTTCGGGCTGCCGATTCCCGAGGAGGGCGTGTACGCCGGCGTGGCGCGTGCCGACAAGGTGCCGGCGCTGGTCGACATGGAGGTCATCGACGCCGTGCGGGACGGATCGATCGAGGTGGTGGCCACCCTCGAGTCGTTTCACGGCGACAAGGTCGCCCTGGTGGACAGATCCCGGCTGGACCCGGACGTCGTCATCTGCGCCACCGGCTACCGCCGCGACCTGGAACCGCTGGTCGGCCACCTCGGCGTGCTAGACGCCAAGGGCAAGCCGCTCGTTCAGGGTGACAAGCCCGCCGCACAGGGTCTGCGCTTCATCGGATTCATGTCCCGACCGTCTTTCATCGGTTTCGTGGCCAAGCAATCCAAGCGCATCGCCAAACGCATCGACCGCGAGTTGCGTTAGCCGCCTCGTACCGAGCCCCGCGCGCCGAACTCAACGTTTCGCAGGAAGAGCGCGAGTAGCGACCTGCAAAACGTCGATCTCGATGATCACCCGGATGTTTGTCGGCAGACGAAGTAACTCCGACTCGAGAGCCAGGTCTGACACCATCGTCTGCCCGGGATGCAGCCAGCCGCGGTCGAGAATGCTCTGCAGGTCGGGCAGTAGTCGGCGGCCGCGGCCTCGCGTCCGTCGCCGATCTGACCCGTTTCGGGGAATTGGCGCATGCCCCATCCCATGCGCCACACCGACCAGCGCAACAGGGCACTCGCTGCTTCAAGCTCATGGTTGCCACCCCTGGGCGCCCCGGCCGGGTGGATCCGCCGGCTAAGTTGCCCGCGGGTCTGCCAGACCAAGGCAGGCGCGTCCCGTTAAACTTGCCCGGATGTTCGCAATGGGGATGCGTTGCCTGACCAGCGGCGGTCGGGCATGACAGACGAGGCCGGCGGCGCCGACCCACCCCCACAAGCCGGATTGACCGGCCGCCCGCCGCGGACCATCCCCGAACCCACACCGAAGACCGTGCACGGCCCGGCCAAGGTCATCGCAATGGTCAACCAGAAGGGTGGTGTCGGCAAGACCACGTCGACGATCAACCTCGGCGCCAGTCTCGCCGAGTACGGCCGTCGGGTGTTACTGGTGGACCTCGACCCACAGGGCGCGCTGTCGGCGGGGCTCGGGGTGCCGCACTACGAGCTCGACCAGACGATCCACAACCTGCTGGTGGAGCCGCGGGTGTCGATCGATGACGTGCTGATCCACACCCGGGTGAAGCACATGGATCTGGTGCCCAGCAACATCGACCTGTCGGCGGCTGAGATCCAGCTGGTCAACGAGGTGGGCCGCGAGCAGTCCCTGGCCCGCGCGCTGTATCCGGTGCTGGACCGCTACGACTATGTGCTGATCGACTGCCAGCCGTCGCTGGGCCTGCTCACCGTCAACGGGCTGGCCTGCTCCGACGGCGTGATCATTCCCACCGAATGCGAGTACTTCTCGCTGCGCGGTCTTGCGCTGCTGACCGACACCGTCGAGAAGGTGCACGACCGGTTGAACCCGAAGCTTCAGATCAGCGGGATCCTGGTGACCAGATACGATCCACGCACCGTCAACTCCCGCGAGGTGATGGCCCGCGTGATGGAACGGTTCGGTGATCTGGTGTTCGACACCGTCATCACCCGTACGGTGCGCTTCCCGGAGACCACCGTCGCTGGCGAGCCGATCGTCACATGGGCGCCGAAATCCGGTGGCGCCGAGGCATATCGGTCGTTGGCTCGCGAGGTCATCGCCCGGTTTGGCGCGTGAATACGGAGATACGGCCGGACCATTCGCAGCAGGCAGGCTTTCAGGTCCGGCTGAGCAATTTCGAGGGGCCGTTCGATCTGCTGCTGCAGCTGATCTTCGCGCACCGTCTCGACGTCACCGATGTGGCGTTGCACCAGGTGACCGACGAATTCATCGCCTACACCAAGGCGATCGGCCCGCAGCTGGAACTCGACGAGACGACGGCCTTCCTGGTGATCGCCGCCACGCTGCTGGATCTGAAGGCGGCCCGGCTGCTGCCGTCCGGGGAGATCCACGACGAGGAAGACCTCGCGCTACTCGAGGTGCGCGATCTGCTGTTCGCGCGGCTGCTGCAGTACCGGGCGTTCAAGCACGTCGCGGAGATGTTCGCCGAACTCGAGGCCGCTGCGCTGCGCAGTTATCCGCGGTCGGTGTCTCTGGAGGACCGCTACACCGACCTGCTGCCCGAGGTGATGCTCGGTGTGGACGCCGAGCGGTTCGCGCAGATCGCGGCGACCGCGTTCACGCCGCGGCCGGTACCAGTGGTGGCCACCGAGCACCTGCACGAGCTCATGGTGTCGGTGCCGGAGCAGGCCCGCCAGCTGCTCGGGGTCCTGGAGCGTCGTGGCGTGGGGCAGTGGGCGTCGTTCTCCGAGCTGGTCGCCGATTGCGAGGTGTCGATCGAGATCGTGGGCCGGTTCCTGGCGCTGCTCGAACTGTATCGGGCACGGGCGGTAGCATTCGACCAATCAGAACCGCTTGGTGTGCTCCAGGTTTCGTGGACCGGAGATCGGCCAACCGACCAAGACCTGGTGACCGCTGAGGCGGTGGAAGAGCGAGACGTTCATGACTGACGACATTCCGGATCTCGATCTGGACATCGACGTCGCGACGGCGCCGGAGCTGGAGGATTCCGAACTCGGCGGGGTGCTCGAGGCGCTGTTGTTGGTGGTGGACACACCGGTGACGGTCGACGCGCTCGCCGCCGTGACCGAGCAGCCGGTGTACCGGGTGGCGGCCAAGCTCGCGCTGATGGCCGAGGAACTCACTGCCCGCGACAGCGGTATCGACCTGCGTGAAGCCGGTGGCGGCTGGCGGATGTACACCCGGGCGCGGTTCGCCCCGTACGTGGAGCGGCTGCTGCTTGACGGCGCCCGCTCGAAGCTGACCCGTGCGGCGCTGGAGACGCTGGCAGTGGTGGCCTACCGGCAGCCGGTGACCCGCGCGCGGGTGAGCGCGGTGCGCGGTGTCAACGTCGACGCGGTGATGCGGACGCTGTTGGCGCGCGGGCTGATCACCGAGGCCGGCACCGATTCCGACACCGGCGCGGTGACATTCGCTACCACTGAGATGTTCCTCGAACGGCTTGGGCTATCGTCGCTGGCCGATCTGCCGGATATCGCGCCGCTGTTGCCCGACGTCGATGTGATCGACGATTTGAGCGAATCGCTGGGCGAGGAGCCACGTTTCGTCAAACTCAGTGGGACGCCGACCGACGAGCAGTCGCTCTCGTTCGACGTGGACCGGGACTGAGATGACGGATTCCGAGGGTGTGCGACTGCAGAAAGTGTTGTCGCAAGCCGGAATTGCCTCACGCCGGGTCGCCGAAAAGATGATCCTCGATGGCCGGGTGGAGGTCGACGGTAAGCTGGTGACCGAGCTGGGTACCCGCGTCGACCCGAACGTCTCGGTCATCCGGGTCGACGGGGCCCGCGTGGTTGTCGACGAAACCCTGGTGCATCTGGCGCTGAACAAGCCGCGTGGTATGCATTCGACGATGTCCGACGATCGCGGCCGGCCGTGTATCGGCGATCTCGTCGAACACCGGGTTCGCGGCAACAAGACGCTGTTTCACGTCGGGCGCCTCGACGCCGACACCGAAGGTCTGATGCTCTTGACCAATGACGGCGAGCTGGCGCACCGGCTGATGCATCCGTCGTTCGAGGTGCCCAAGACCTATCTGGCGACGGTGACGGGCACGGTACCGCGCGGCCTGGGCAAGAAACTGCGCGCCGGAATAGAGCTGGATGACGGTCCCGCGCACGTCGACGATTTCGCGGTGGTCGACGCGGTCCCCGGCAAGACGCTGGTGAAGGTGACGTTGCACGAGGGCCGAAAGCGCATCGTCCGGCGGCTGTTGGCCGCGGTCGGCTACCCGGTGCAGGAGTTGGTGCGCACCGACATCGGCGCGGTGTCGCTGGGTGATCAGCGACCCGGCAGCATCCGGGTGTTGGGCCGGAAGGAGATCGGCGAGTTGTACAAGGCGGTGGGCCTGTGAGCGGCTCGCTGACGATCGCGATCGACGGACCCGCGGGAACCGGAAAGTCCTCGGTATCACGGGGTTTGGCGCGATCGCTGGGGGCGCGCTACCTGGACACCGGCGCCATGTACCGGATCGTTACGCTGGCTGTGCTGCGTGCCGGTGTCGATCTGACTGATACCCCCGCCATTGAAGCGGCCGCAGCAGATGTGCCTTTGTCGGTTGGCTACGACCCCGGCGAGGACCGCGCTTACCTTGACGCAGAGGACGTTTCGCTCGAGATCCGCGGCGACGAGGTGACCAAGGCGGTGTCGGCGGTCTCGGCGGTGCCGGCCATCCGGGCACGCTTGGTTGGACTGCAGCGTGAGTTGGCGGCCGGGCCGGGCAGCGTGGTCGTGGAGGGTCGCGATATCGGCACGGTGGTACTGCCCGATGCAGACGTGAAGATCTTCCTGACGGCGTCGGCTGAGGAGCGGGCGCGTCGTCGCAATGACCAGAATATGGCGGGCGGCCTTGGCGACGATTACGAAGCCGTGCTGGCCGATGTGAGGCGCCGTGACCATCTTGATTCGACGCGGGCGGTCTCCCCACTGACCGTTGCCGACGACGCGCTGGTGGTCGATACCAGTGAGATGACCGAGTCCCAGGTGATCGCGCACCTGTTGGAGCTTGTGGAGCAACGCGCCGGGGCGACGCGATGAGCGACGGCACCTGGGTCGAGGAAAGTGAGTGGGAACTAGGCGATTCCGAGGTCACCGATGTCCTTGGGGACGAGGCGTCGGGTCCGCCGCCGGTGGTGGCGGTGGTGGGCCGGCCAAACGTCGGCAAGTCCACGCTGGTGAACCGGATTCTGGGGCGCCGCGAGGCGGTGGTGCAGGACGTGCCGGGCGTGACCCGCGATCGGGTCTCCTACGACGCGCTGTGGAGCGGGCAGCGCTTTGTCGTGCAGGACACCGGCGGCTGGGAACCCGGCGCCAAGGGCCTGCAGCAGCTGGTGGCCGAGCAGGCATCGGTGGCAATGCGCACCGCCGATGCGATCATCCTCGTCGTCGATGCGGTGGTCGGCGCGACCGCCGCCGACGAGGCGGCCGTTCGGCTGCTGCGCAAGTCCGGGAAGCCGGTGTTCCTGGCCGCAAACAAGGTCGACAACGAACGCGGCGAAGCCGACGCCGCTGCGTTGTGGTCGCTGGGACTGGGGGAGCCGTATCCGATCAGCGCGATGCACGGCCGCGGCGTGGCCGATCTGCTCGACAAGGTGGTCGACTCGCTGCCCGCGGTGTCGGAGCTGGCATCGGGTGGCGGCGGCCCGCGGCGAGTGGCGTTGGTGGGCAAGCCGAATGTCGGCAAGAGCTCCCTGCTCAACAGGCTGGCCGGAGATGAGCGCTCGGTCGTGCACGACGTCGCCGGCACCACCGTCGATCCTGTCGACTCGCTGATCGAATTGGGCGGCAAGACTTGGCGTTTCGTCGACACTGCCGGGTTGCGCCGCAAGGTCGGGCAGGCCAGCGGGCACGAGTTCTACGCCTCGGTGCGCACCCACGGCGCGATCGATGCCGCCGAGGTGGTCATCGTGCTGATCGACGCGTCGCAGCCGTTGACCGAGCAGGATCAGCGCGTGCTGTCGATGGTCATCGAGGCGGGTCGGGCTTTGGTGCTGGCGTTCAACAAGTGGGACCTGGTCGACGAGGATCGGCGTTATCTGCTGGACCGCGAGATCGAGCGCGAACTGTCCCAGCTGCAGTGGGCGCAGCGGGTCAACATCTCGGCGATGACCGGTCGGGCGGTGCAGAAGCTCGTGCCGGCGCTGGAGACGGCTTTGGCGTCGTGGGACACCCGGATTTCGACGGGACGGCTGAACACATTCCTCAAGGAGGTGGTGGCCGCGACGCCGCCGCCGGTGCGCGGCGGGAAGCAGCCGCGGATCCTGTTCGCCACCCAGGCCACTGCCCGTCCTCCGACGTTCGTGCTGTTCACCACCGGTTTCCTGGAGGCAGGGTACCGGCGGTTCCTGGAACGACGGCTGCGTGAGACGTTCGGCTTCGAGGGCAGCCCGATCCGGATCAACGTCCGGGCCCGCGAAAAGCGCGGAGCACGCTCTCGCTGATGTTTGGCTGGGCAGGCGCCAGCGGCACGCGAATGTGCGCGGCCTCTCATCCGACGGAGAGGTGCTCCGAGACATTGGTGTCGCGACCCTCCATCATGACGGTCTGTGCTGACTCACCCTCAGCCACCGACATGAGCTGGGATCCTCAACCGAAATCATCTCGTCCCACGAGGTCGTCGAAGTGGGCGTTATCGCCCGTGGCGGCGACGTTGCGTGAAAGGCTGGCAGCAGCCGCACGGTTCGGCCAGGGGTAGTGATGAGACGGCACAGCGCCAAGTGAGGCGGATCATCCTCAGCAAGTGGAGCGGGCTGCTGGCAGGCGTGATGGCAGTGGCCGCGGTGAGCGGCGTCATTGCGCTTGTCACCCCGCGAGTCCACGCTTCATACCTGTTAGTGCTCTATGTGCTCGCGGTCACGGCCGTCGCCATCGTGTGGGGGACCGGCATGGCGGTCTTCACGGCGATCCTCAGCATCGTCATCTTCACCTATCTGTTCGTCCATCCATTCTTCTCGTTCAATGTCGATGACCCGTCGAACATCGTCGGCTCGGCCGTCTTCCTGGTCACGGCGGTGGTCGTGGGCCGGCTTACGGCTCGCTTACGGCGCGCGGCGATGGAGTCGGCACGCCTCTCGGAGGAGCAGTCCGCACTGCGGCGGATCGCGACACTAGTTGCGCGGTCGTCCCCGCCGTCGGCGGTCTTTGAGGCCGTCACTCGCGAGGTCGGTCTGCTGTGCGGTGCTGATCTGGCGCGCATGGAGCGCTACGAGGAGGACGGAATGGTGATCGGCGTCGCAGCCTGGAGCAGGGTGCCGGGCCAATTGGCCGTCGGCAAGCGATTCTCACTTGTCGGACCGAGCATCGCCCGCGAAGTCCGAGAGACCGGGGGTCCGGTGCGGGTTGCGAGTTTCGCGGGCGCAACGGGCGCGATCGCCCATGAAGCGCGGGCTGTCGGTATCCGCTCGTCGATCGGCTGCCCGATCACCGTGGCCGGAAACCTGTGGGGGGTGATCGCGGCCTCGACAAAGAGCAACGAACCCTTCCCGGCGAACACGGAATCACAGATCGCGAACTTCACCGAGCTGGTCGCTACTGCCGTCGCGAACGCGGACAGCCTTGAAGAGCTCGCGGCGTCCCGTGCACGAGTGGTCGCCGCCGGAGACGAGACGCGGCGCCGCTTGGAGCGGAACCTGCACGACGGAGCCCAACAACGGCTCGTCTCGGTGATGCTCCATCTGCGCGTCACCCGCGACGACGTGCCCGCGGAATTACCGTCAGTACGCGCTGACCTCGACCGGGTAGGCGAGGAGCTCGCCGACTCACTGGAGGACCTACGTGAGATATCGCGTGGACTCCATCCAGCGGTCCTAACCAAGGGTGGCCTGGGTCCCGCGCTGCGAACGCTTGCCCGGCGGTCCCCCGTTCCGGTCGAGGTGCACCTCAATTCCGAGGCCCGGTATCCGCCCACGGTGGAGGTGGCGGCGTACTACGTAGTTTCCGAAGCGCTCACCAACACCACAAAGCATGCGGAAGCGTCGCGGGTGGAGGTGGTCGTCGAGGAGCAAGACACCACAGTGCGGGTATGCACCCGCGATGACGGCGTCGGCGGAGCAAACCCGAGGCTCGGATCGGGCTTGACGGGGTTGCGAGACAGGATCGAGGCACTCGGTGGGTCGATCGAGGTCATCAGCCCCGCCGGCCACGGCACGACAATCGAGGTTTCGCTTCCAATCGACCGGCAAGTAGGCGAATCGGCCGACTGACGGCCTCGCCCTCTAACTGGCCGTCGGCTGCGCGAAAGGTTCGCCTTTTGGGGCGGCCCCACCCGGATCAACATGCGGGTCCGGGACAAGCGGGGCGCACGCACTCCACGCACTAGATAGGGTTTCCCGAGTGCCCGTCGTCGACATGATCCTGATCGCGTTGGCCGGCGTCGGAGCGGGTGCGATCAACGCCGTCGTTGGCTCAGGCACCCTGATCACCTTTCCAACCCTGGTCGCGCTGGGATATCCGCCGGTGACTTCGACGATGTCCAACGCGGTGGGCTTGGTCGCGGGCAGCGTATCGGGCACCTGGGGATACCGGCGCGAGTTGCGGGGGCAATGGCATCGCCTGCGCTGGCAGATTCCGGCGTCGCTGGTCGGCGCCGTGCTGGGCGCGTGGCTGCTGCTGCACCTGCCGGAGACGGTGTTCACCGAAGTGGTACCGGTGCTGTTGATCGCCGCGCTGATCCTGGTGGTGATTGGGCCGCAGATTCAGGCGTGGGCGCGCCGGCGCGCAGCGGAGGCGGGTCACTCCGCGGAACACGTGTCGCCGCAGCGGATGGCCGCTCTGGTGGGCGCTACATTCCTCATCGGCGTATACGGCGGTTACTTCACCGCGGCGCAGGGCATCATGCTGGTCGGCGCGATGGGTGCGCTGCTGCCCGAAGATATGCAGCGCATGAATGCGGCGAAGAACCTGCTAACGCTGGTGGTCAATGTCGTCGCGGCGCTCGCTTACACCCTGGTCGCGTTCGATCGGATCAGCTGGGCGGCAGCGGGACTCATCGCGGTCGGCTCACTATTGGGCGGCTTCCTCGGCGCACACTACGGACGGCGGCTGTCCCCGAACGTCCTGCGTGCCGTGATTGTCGTGGTCGGCCTGATCGGGCTGTACCGGCTGCTGACGTTGTAGGGCGCGACGGTTTGGGGTTGGGGCTGTCGTCTGCGGTAGGCTTTCGACCTGCTGCCGGCGATCCCGGGGGCATCGCGGGCTGTGGCGCAGTTTGGTAGCGCACTTGACTGGGGGTCAAGTGGTCGCAGGTTCAAATCCTGTCAGCCCGACCAGGATTACCGCAGGTCAAACGCTCAATGGGCGTTGTCATCTCCCAATAGGTTGGATACCCCCGGAGGGTAAGTAGCGCAACAGGTAGCGCAACGCGCTTCTCACAAGTCGTCATCGGTTGGCGCGCGCGCCCTGCGCGGAAGTGTTGGCTAGTGCTTGTATTTCTCGGGGGTCTCGTCGGCGGCGATGTTCATCAACTCCGACAACTCGAGGAGATCGTGCTCTCCCACCCCGTTGGGCAAGGTGTAGGCCAGCTTCCGTAACTCGACAGCGTATTTGTGCATCTCCCGGCGGAGGTGCGCCTCGATTGTGGGCATAATCTTTTCCCAGACTAGGTGAACAGATTGTAGCCCCGAATCAGGGATACGCCGGGGTGTGGATTCTGGCGCTCACAGTCCGAGCACCCCGCTCCACCCGTCGACCGCAGCGCGCGCCGCGCCGTCCGACGTGTGCCCGTAGATGTCGCCGGTAATCGAGATCGACGAGTGCCCGAGCATGTCCGCGACGGCCTTGATGTGCACGCCCGCCTCCAGCCAGCCCACCGCAGCACTGTGGCGCAGCGTGTGCACGCCGACACCCTCAACACCCGCAGCCTTCGGCCGCGTTCTCGATGACGCGCAGGAAGTTGCGCGGGTCCACCGGCGTGCCGAACTCCGTGGTGAACACCAGCCCCGTCTCCTGCCACTGGTTGCCTGCGCGCAGCCGCTCGGCCTTCTGCTCGGTGCGATGCTTGCGCAGCATCGCCACCACGGCGGGCGACAGCGGCACCGTCCGCCGCGACCGGTCCGTCTTGGGTTCGGAGAACACCAGCTCGGCACCCACGCGGCCGACGGTTCTGCGGACCCTCAGCCAGCCCTCGTCGAGATTCACGACGCTGCTGTCCCACGACAGCGCCAGCGCCTCACCCTTGCGCAAGCCGGTGGCCGCGATGAGCACCAGCGCCGGGTAGTACCGCGACGCCTGCGCGGCCCGCAGCAGCGCCGCGACACCGTCGGCGTCCAGGTGCCTGGCCTCCCGGCGCCCCACACCCGGACGGGTCACCAGGACGGCGGGATTGCGTGCTATCAGACCGTCCCGCACCGCACCGTCCAGGCCCGCCCGCAACACCGTGTAGGTCGACCGGATCGTCGAGTCGGACAGCGCCCGCGCCCATCCGGCTTCGTCTTGGCGCGCATCGCCAGCACAAACCCGTCGATGTCGCTCGGCTTGAGCCGGTCCAGCCCGATAGCGCCGAACGGCGCCGGCTCCAGATGCTTACGGGACAAAGTCGCGTACAACGCCCTGGTGGACTCCTTGCGGTCGGACACCGCGAGACCTGTTGCCCGCCAGTGCGCCAGCCACTCACCGACTGTGGTCTTGGCGTCGCGGACCTGCGCACCCGCATTCAACCGTTCACGCGCCTTGTCGAGCTTGTCCTTAACGTCTTTCCGGGTGCGGCCGTACGCCACGTACCGCTTCGTGGTGCCGCCCTCGTCCTTATAGGAGATTGCGCCCTTGTATCCGGCAGGCTTAGCGTCTTTCAGCCACTTGTAGATGCTGCCTTCGCCGTTTGCGTTCTTTGCCATTCCCGTTACGCCTTCTTCCGGCCCGGTGTCGTCTTGGGCAGATAGCCTGCTTTTCTGGCCTGGACGATGTACCGGGCAGCGGTCTGCTTCGTGACTGTGTATTGGTCGGCGATTGTCTGCCAGGGGTCATCGTCAACGAACTCGCGGTATAAGTCCGCCACCTCCATAAGGAAGCGGTCGGTCACCTTCCGCCGCTTCTGTTTTTTGTTGATGCTCTTGAAGGCTGCGCTGGCCTCCTCCTGGGAAACGAAATCTGGTGCCCGGATAGCAAATTCGTCCCTGTCCGTTTGGTGCTGCATGACAGCCTTAACGGTGACTTCGGTCCAGTTCGCAAGTTTTCGCCGGACCTTCTCGAAGTCATCGGCGATGACGTCCCGACCGCGGGGCTTGGCGTCTAGGTGGATCGACGCGCAGACGACATTGCCCCCGCGTATCTCAAACTTGATCTGCAACGAAGGCTGGTCGACGTCGCCAAGGAGGCGAAGATAAAACTCGACGGGCATTCGGACCTCCTCGACGTCTTCATAGTCGCCGAGTCCATCCCACGTCACTGAACCGAGCGCTCGGCCCCTTGTGTCAGTGACGCCAATTCGCGATGTGAGACCGGATGCCAAGTGCCCATCCCTTTCACTAGAGCGCCAGCCGAGTGCTATGCGAATGCCATGGAAACCATTGCACTAATCCGAAAGGCTGTCAACGACAGCACAAACACAGGCTGTCAACCGCGAACAGACGGAGACGACATGACCATCAGCAGTCCCGAACAGCTACTGGTCCCAATCCCGGCCGCCTGCGCCACGCTCGGCGGCGTCAGCCGCACCACGGTTTACGCACTCGTGAATCAGAACGAACTCGTCAAAGTCTGCATCGGCCGGCGCTCATTCATCACATCCGAGTCGCTTGGTGCGTACGTGGATCGGCTCGCCGAGGCCACATCGGCATAGGTCTCCCAACGAGAAAACCGCCCCACAGGGGAGCGGTTCCCAAGGATCACCGGCGACGCGACCAAGGCAAGGATATGCCACAAACAGAACCCACACCCGGCGAACCACGGCCGGCGGTGACGCGATGACCGCTAGTGCGTTAAACGGTCGTCGTTATCGGCGGACCCAGGCGGAACTAGCCGAGATCGACGCCGCCATCCTACGAGATCGCCGAGGCCGAGGAACCAGTCACCGTCCGCGGCCTGTTCTACCGCGTGATGTCACTCGGCCTGGTCCCCAAGACCGAGCAGGGCTACAGCGTCGTACAACGGCAAGCCCTCAAGATGCGCCGGGCCGCCGACCTCCCCTACGGCTGGATCACAGACGGCAGCCGGCTACGGCTGAAACCGCGAACTTTCTCCAGCGCCCAGGCGGCGCTTGAAAACACCGCCCAGATGTACCGGCGCGTCCTGTGGATCAACCAAGACATTCACGTCGAGGTCTGGACCGAGAAGGACGCCATCCGCGGCGTCATCTCGCCCATCACCGCCGAGTACGACGTGCCGTTGATGATCTCGCGCGGATTCAGTTCCGAGACGTTTCTGCTACGAGACCGCCGAGGACATCAACGACGAAGGCAATCCGGCGGTCATCTACCAACTCGGCGACCACGATCCCAGCGGCGTGGCCGCGTGGGACGACATTCAACGCAAAGCTGCGCGACTTCGTTGATGACGACATCGACGTGAGGTTCGAGCGGATCGCCGTCACACCCGAGCAGATCATCGAGATGGAGCTACCCACCCGGCCGACCAAGCAATCCGACACCCGCGCAAAGACATTCGTGGGCGACTCGGTTGAGGTTGACGCCATCCCATCATCAACCCTGCGCGGCCTCATACGCAGCGCCATCGAACAGTGGATTGACGACGAGCTGCTGTCGCTCACCAAGATAGCCGAACGCTCCGAGCGGACGATTCTGACTCGCATAGCGGACGGGTCGGAAGACCTCCGAGACTCCCAGGAGTACGGCTGGTGATTTCTCCCGACCATCTCGCCGTGCTCACCGCGTCCGGTATCACCCCCGAGCACGCGGCGAAGCGCGGATACGAAACCATCACAGACTCACAGCGTCTCGCCCAATTGAAGATCGTCACGGCCGCCCGCAGCCACGTCCCCGGCCTGCTGGTGCCGGCGCTGCGCCCCGACGGCTCGACGTGGGGTTAGCAGTACCGGCCTGACACCCCGCGGCTGCGCGACGGTCGGCTCGTGAAATACGAGACGCCCTACCAGCAGCGCAACGGGATCGATGTGCCGCCGGGTGTCGGGCCGATGCTCGCCGACCCGACGATCCCGTTGTTCATCACCGAAGGCTCGAAGAAGGCCGATTGTGGTGCGCTGCATGGGTTGTGCATCGTCGCCCTGTCCGGGGCGTGGTGTTGGTTGGGAACCAACAGCGCCGGCGGCAAGATGGCGCTCTCCGACTGGAGCGATGTTGCGCTGAACGGACGCCGGGTCGTCATCGGATTCGACGGTGACGTGGCGCGCAAACCGTCGGTGCGCAAAGCGATGAGCGCCCTGGCCGGCTATCTGGCGATCAAGGGCGCCCAGGTCGAATACCTGTGGCTGCCCGACACCGACGACAAGACCGGGCTGGACGACTACCTCGCCGAGTACACCGTCGAAGACCTGTGGCGGCTGGTCAAACCGACACCGCCACCCGAAACACCCGAGACCGCCGGCATTACCCCCCCGAGTCGCACCGCAACCGCGCAACCGCGCAGGTCAACTGCCATGCCACCGCTTGCGCGATTGCAGCGCATCCTCGACGCCGTCGGCGGTGAGGTGGCCTCCCGCGGCCTGGTCGGTGAGGAGCGGCTGGCGAAGACGCTGTATCTGGTGTTCACCTCGCGGCTACTCGACAAGCAGGTCTCCGCCGGGGTCAAAGGCCATTCCGCGTCAGGCAAGTCATACACCGTCGAAACCGTCACCCAGTACTTCCCGCCCGACGCCTACCTGGAGTTCACGGCCATGTCCGAGCGTGCCCTGGTGTATTCCACCGAGGAGTACGCCCAGCGCACCCTCGTCGTCTACGAGATAACGGCCCTGCGCGAAGGCGTCGAAGACGACATGACGAGCTACTTTGTGCGGTCGCTGCTTTCCGAGGGCCGCATCGACTACGAGGTCACCGTCCGCGACAAAGACGGTGATTTCACCACCAGGAAGATCGTCAAGGAAGGCCCGACCAACCTCGTCTTCACGACGACCAAGACGCGGGTTCACGCGGAGAACGAGACCCGCATCCTTTCCCTGGCCACCGATGACTCGCGTGAGCAGACCGCGCGGGTGCTGCTCGAGCTCGCCGACGAAAGCGATGGTGACGGCGATCTGGAGCAGTGGCGTGACCTTCAACGCTGGCTCGCCGATGCCGAGCATCGGGTGACCATCCCGTACGCGCGGCAGTTGGCGCAGCAGATCGCACCTGTCGCCGTGCGGCTTCGCCGCGACTTCGGATCGGTTCTCGCGCTCATCCGTTCTCACGCGGTGCTGCACCAGTACAGCCGGGAACGTGACGGCGCCGGCCGCATCGTCGCCACCCTTGACGACTACACCGTGGTTCGTGGCCTGGTCGCCGATGTCATCGCTGAGGGCGTCGGCGCGACGGTATCCGACACCGTGCGAGAGACAGTCGAGGCGGTCGCCGCGCTCGCGACCACCGGGGGTGTCATGGCCCGTGAGCTTGCCGACTATCTACAACTGGACAAGTCCAACGTGAGCCGGCGGCTGCGCGTGGCGGCCGATGACGGCTATCTCCGCAATCTGGAGGACAAACGCGGCAAGCCCGGCCGCTGGGTTATCGGTGACCCCTTGCCGGATTCCGCCGATCTGCTGCCGGATCCGGCGCAACTCGCAACCGCCGACATTGCGCCTGACCTGGGCGGTTGCGCGGTTGCGCCGGAATCTGGGGGAGAGAACGGTGACCCGTCACACAACGGGCAGCCGTTCGAGTTCGTCTACTGCTGCACCGGCTGCGGCCGAGAGCTACAGGCCCAGGAATCGATCAGGCGCGGCACCTGCACCGAATGCTTCCTCACAAAGCGGGCCGACCGATGAGGACCGCGGTGCGCTTCGAACAATGCGGCTATCAGTACCGGATCAGCTTCCGCTACGACCCGGCGCTGATTGACCTGATCAAGTCGCTGCCGAGCTACGCGCGGTCCTGGGATCCGACGCACCGGGTGTGGTTGGTCGATGAGGACTACGCCGAGATGCTCGCCGACGATCTGACCGCGTACGGCTACACCGTGCTCGGACTGCAGCAGCGAGCGCAGCAGTGCCACGCCGACGACGCGTCGGACTGGGCGCGGGTGTTGTTTCGCCGGGTCGGACCCGCCCGGCACGGCCCGGTGTTCCGCTCGCTGTGCAAGGTGTTGCACCCCGACGTCGCGACAGGCGACACGGCGCTGATGCGCGAACTGCTCGAAGCGCACACAGAACTGACCGACGACCGGAAGGAATCGGCGTGAACACCGCGCCGACTGCACCGCACAGACCACCGCCGACAGTCGGCGGCGAGGAAAGGAAACACCAACTCATGACCGCCACACCCGACACCGACGACCACGACGCATTCGTCTGGTGGACCGCCACGGTATTCAACGCCCCCGCGGACTCCCGCCCCTATCCGCATGACGCCCAGCCCGCAGTCGCCACCCATCTGGCACTGCTGGCAATCGACGGCGACGCCCGAGTTGCCATCGCGCAGAGCCGTAAACCGTTTCCTGAGTCCATGAACTCCGTCGACCTTGACAGCCCCCACATCGAACTTGACTGGGACGCGGCCAGTGGTCTCGCCGTCGAGCTGGTCCGGTGGGTGATCGAGGCGTCCGCGTGACCGCCACGCTCAACGACGACCCCGACCTGTGCCGTGTCTGCATCCGGCGGCCGGCCAGCGCCGACGGACTGTGCGACGTCTGTCGCCCCTGGCCGATCGATGAACCATGCTGGAAACTAACGAAAGAAGGATCGACATGACCGAACCCGCAGCCTGGGACTACGACCCGGTGCCCGTCGCGGCCCGCGACGCCCGCATCCGCGAAGTCCTACTCGCCTACTGCCAGGACGATCCCGCACCACTGCTGCACCTCGTCGGAGACATCAGCGCGAACCGCGACCTCGTCGCCGAGGCGCTGATGGCGTTGTGCAAGATCTACCGGGCCGACACCTACGCATCGATGGGCCGCGACCTGACCGTCGCCAGACTCGCAGCCGACCTCCAGATCGACCGCGGCGACGCGATCGGAGAAGCGCCGTGACCGCCCCGGACCTGACCGGTGTCGAACAGTTGCCGCAGCCGGATCCGCGGGGGTGGTTGGCGCTGCGCTACTTACCCGACGACCTGCAGAAGGCTGAAGACGCGACCGCGGACAACGATCGCGCCCAGATGCGCCCGCGCGGATTCACCAGGGTCGCGACCCAAGCCGAGCGAATCTTGTTGACGCACTTGGGCTACGGCCCGCTGCCCGAACAACTCGCGACCAAAGTCACATGGCCGAGCCACAGCGTCAGATGCAGGCGCTTCCCACAATTGGAGGAATCATGACCGAACCGATCGAACCGATGACACCGGAAGATTCGTCCGGTGATGTTGCCGAGGTCGACTCGGACGAGCCGCAAACCATCGAAGCCGCACGCAAATTGCGCTCCGAGAACCGCTCCTTGCGGACCCGGTTACGTACCGCCGAGTCGGAACGCGAGGCCATTAAGACGGACCTCGAAGCCGCTGTCACCCGGCTCGCCGCGGCCCAGCATTCCGATGTGGAACGCCACGCCGAAACGCATCTACTCGACCGGACCGACATCTGGCGTGCACAGCCGGATATGGCGGCGTTCCTCGACGAATTCGGGGCGGTCGATCAGGTGAAGGTCGCCGAGGCCGCGCAGCAATTGGTCGCCGAAAAGCCTCATCTCGCGCGACCGCCGAAGTCGCCACCGCCAACCGATAGGCCGCTCGAAGGACTGCGGGGCGGCGCCTCACCGGCGGTCACACCATCGACACCGTCATGGCAGGAATTCATCCGCGGACACTCCGGTCAACACGGCTAGAATGGGCTGTACGCCCTTGGAGGCGACACACGAGAGGCCCCGACGGCCTCCGGTCACCATCCGTTGTGTCCGCTTGTCCTCCAAGGAGTTCCGAAATGTCATTAACCACAAGTTCCGGCGCGAGCATCCTCACACCGACCCAAGTGTCCGAACTGGTCGTGCAGCCGCTCATCCAAGCGAGCGTCGCTTTCCAAGTGTCAACGGTCATCCAAACCAGCAGCCATTCGCTGCGGGTGCCGATACTCAGCGATGACGTCGGCAGCGGGTGGGTCGCCGAAGGCGAGGAAATAGATGTCGATGAGCCAACTTTGGACGAGATCGAGGTCACGCCGGCCAAGCTCGCGGCGCTCACGGTGATCACGTCGGAGTTGGCGAACGACAGCTCGCCGTCGGCGGCGAAAGTAGTCGGCGACTCCATCGTGCGCGACCTGGCCAGGAAAACGGACGCTGCTTTCTTTGCGGCGGCTGCCCCCACCAACGGCCCTGCTGAAACACTCGGCACCATCACCAGCACCCCGGTCGATGCAGGAGATGCGTGGTCAAATCTGGATTGGGCCGAGGCCGCGAAGTCTGTCGCGGAGCAGCGCAACTCGATGGTGACTGCGTTCGTGTGCAACCCGGCGCTCGCGTTGGTCTTGGCCAGCTTGAAGGAGATTACGGGCAGCAACAAGCCGCTCCTCGGTGCGGACCCGACATCGCCAACGTCACGCGTCGTCGCCGGCGTGCCGTTGTACGTGTCACCCGCAGTCGCCAACAATGTTGTGTGGGCGATCCCGAGGCAGCATGCCCTGGTGGTGTTGCGTGAGGGCACGTCACTGGTCAGCGATAGCTCGGTGTTCTTCACATCGGACAGGCTGGCTATTCGTGCCACGACACGTCTGGCATTCGGCTTCCCCTATGAGGGCGCCATCGCGAAGGTGACCATCAGCCCGTAACAGAGACTCGGTGGTGGCGGCCGGCGTCAAACCCGGCGAACCTTTGCAGTCCTCTAGCCAGCGGGCAAGGACAGCGCCAGTTTCCAGGCGATGCTGCAATTGCTGTACCTGCGCCGCGCCGCCACCACCGACCCCCTGGTCAGAAGTTCTTTCAACAAGTTATTTCCACAAGTGGAAGAACCCCAGCAGTGAGAGGGGCAAAGACGGAGAATCTCGTAAGGCAGACATTGAGCACAACGGTGCCAAGAACATGACCAAGATGAGAGGCACCCGCGACAAGTGAACGTGAAGAACATCATCATCGGCGGCATCACCGCCATCACAATCGGCCTGGCCGCAGCACCCACCGCCCACGCACAAGAACCCACACCACCACCACCCGAACCGCCGGTCTGCATGCCGTTCCCCGTCATCCAACTCATCCCCAACTACCCCGCCTGCACCCCCATACCCCCCGTACCACCACCACCTCCGCCACCCGCTCCGCCTGCATAACTATGTATCGGGTGGGGGGAGACTCCCGATCTTGATGACCGGACACCCTCTCGGCATACCGTCTCGGGGTGCCTACGGGATGGGTGGTCGCAGGGCTACCCTGAGATGGCCAGCTTTTGGAGGTCGCAATGCCCGGTCCAGCCCCTAAACGGGAGTCGAAGCGTCGCCGGTACAACAAGCCTGCGTCGTATGGTGCCGCCGAGCCGACGACCGCACCCGCCGCCGACAACGCGACGTCGCGTTACCTCGGCATCGACGGCGCACACCCGTTGATCGCGTTGATGTGGGACACCGTGCAGCATTCGTGCGAGTCCGCGTTCTACTCCGAGGCGGATTGGCAGCGGCTGCGTCTAGAGCTCTGGTTCGCCAACCACACGATGGCAAGCGATCGGCCGTCCGCTGGGGCCTGGGAAGCAATCCAGCACGGGCTCAACGAGATGCTGTTGTCGCCGGCGGTGAAGCGCCGCGCCGGGATCGAACTGAAGCCGCAGGGTGCCGACGAGGATGAGAACGCCGCGGTGGCGATGGTCGGCCGGTACAAGCAGAGTCTGAAGTCTGTCTGATCGGCACGCGCAGCGCGGAACGGCAAGCGCCGCAACGGAAGATGGGAACGCGATGACCGGCCATTGGATTGCACAGATTCGTGCAATTCGCCGTACCGACCGTGGCCGGCGGCTCCGATTCGTCAGGCTTGAACGTACGGACAAAAATTCTGTCCATACGTTCGTCGCCTGAGAACGCCAGCTGGCCGCGTTTTTGACCTCGCTCTGCTGCGCGGTTAGAAACTAACCGGCCCGCCGCGTCCTCCAGGGGCGTTTACCCGGCCTCACCGCCCGTCGTCGGCGGCGTCGTCCTTCTTGCTCTTGGACTGCGGGATACCAACACCTGGGCCGCCTTGCGACACGCCACCACCGTTGTCGCTACCTTTATTGGTGCCGTCATTCCCGCCGTTACCCCACCCGTTATTGCCGTTCGGTGTCTTTGTCGGTGTCTCTGTCTCTGTCTCTGTCTCTGTCTTTGTCGGTGACGTTGTCGGTGACGTTGTCGGTGGCGTTGTTGTCGGTGGCGTTGTCGTCGGTGGCGTTGTCACCGTCCCGCCGTAATCGTCCCCGGCATAGGTGGGCTGGACTGGGACGCCGCTGATCACCTGGCCGATGGCAAGCGCGAGGCCCAGCGCCACCGCACTGGCGGCACTCCACAGCCGAATCTTCTGTTTGCTCATGGTTTCTTTCCCCTCTTCTCATACCCCCCCAACGGGTAATTATCGGCGGCGCATGTGTCGACGGTTGGGTTTCCTGCGAGACGCCGTATGGATCCTTTCGAGGTCAATTACTTGTGGGCAAACCACCTGGTCTTTCGCCTTTGACGCGCGCGTGGATCCGTCGAACAGGCTGCACCATGTCTTGGGTGACCGTTTGCCAGCCGTGGCGGGCGAGGATGTCGAGCGCCAACACCTCGGCGGCGGTGCGCGAATAGAACACGCGTAGCCGTGTGGCACCGATGTGGTACGGATGTACCAGGATTCGGGGTCTTCCGTCCTGTCTGGTAGCGCAACGGGTAGCGCAACGGTTCCTAGTTTTCGGGTGTTAGCGGGTGTCAGTCGATGTTCACAAAACGCTGTGACCTGCGCAGACTGCACACCCACACACATGTGCGAACCTACTTATTTTGACTGGGGGTCAAGTGGTCGCAGGTTCAAATCCTGTCAGCCCGACAACGTTTAGGCAGGTCAAATGCTATTTTTATCTGTGACCGAAGCCGGCCAGGCCGGTGCACTTGATTTGGTGTCAACGACGGCCCGGAATCGCCGTATCTTTGCCTGGTACGAAACCGTCCTTGACCTGCGTGTTTTGTCCAAAGTCCGACGCCTGGATGGCCGCGACGAGTTCTCGGCGAGTTGTGACAAGCAAGTCGGTCGACGGTGGCCGCCCATCCCGTTCACACGCCGAAACAAGCCGTTGAACAGGGCTTTCCCCCTCGCGGGGCGGGACGACCGGTGATGACTGCTACGGGTCTGGTTGTCACAGACTTGTCACATCTGGACGTCGGACTCGACATCCGGGGCGATTTCCGCGGGCCGGCTCAGTTTGCTGTGTCGAGCAAGCCCAGTAGGCCATCGCGACGATGTGATCGCGTATCAACGTGTTGCGCTGGTTCGGCGAGTGCGGTGAGTCGTGTCCGTTAATGTCAATCAGTCCGGCGCGCTGGAGGACGTGTGGCAGCTTCCCTCCCGGTGGCACCGGCTTGACCTGTGGTTTGTTCTCAAGGGCGTAGCCAATCACTTTTAAGGCATGTGCGGCGTAGTAAGAGAGCTATGCCGATGCGTGTCGATGAAGCTGATAAGGACGTCCTCCTGATGTCGTTTACGGGTTTGGTGTCCCAAAACAGTCAGGAGGACGTCGTGGTTGAGGGTAGTGGTCTGTCGCGTGGTGACAAACGGCGCAATGAGCGGTTGGCCCGGTTGCGTGGTCTGGTGCCCACCGACAATGCGATCGTGGGGATTGACCTGGCCGATGAGAAGCAGGCGCTGGTCGTCACGGACCATGATTCGCGGGTGCTGGCCCGTCGGCGGGTGCGGGCCAAGGCGTGGGAGTTGGGCTCGGTGTTGGCGTCGGCCCGTCAGCAGGCCCGCCAGCATGGTTTCACCGATGTGACGGTGGGTTGTGAGCCGACGGGGCATCGCTGGCGGGTGCTCGATCAGCTTGCCGCCCAGCAGAATATTGCGCTGGTATGTGTGCAGCCGCTGTTGGTGGGCCGGGCCCGGGAGTCTGAGGATTACACCCGCGACAAGAGCGACGATAAGGATGCGGTGTTGATCGCCCGGCTGGTGGCCCAGCTGCGCTGCTATGCGCCCGAACGCGCCGATGAGACCTGGGCGCGGCTGCGGCACCTGGGTGCACGTCGGGATCGACTGATCGGCGAGGCGACCGCCTGTGTGCAACAGCTGCGGGATCTGCTCGAGTGCGCCTGGCCGGCGGTGTTGGCGACCGCGGCGCAGCCGTTTGAGGCCAAGAACTGGTGCGCGGCGGTGGCGGTCGTTCTGGATCGAGCCAACGGCCACCCGGAACGGCTGACCCGGTTGGGGCAGAAACGGTTTGAGGCCGCGGTACGCCGGGAGCTGCCCCGCTGGGGTGGCCAGCGGGGCTGGCAGGCCATCATCGCCGCGATGTTTGCCGCGTTGTCGGACCCCGCCGGAGTGATCGCCCAACGTCCCGGCGCCCTGGAGCGCGCCGGGTGGGTGCTGGCCGATTGGCGGCACACCAAGGCCCGGCTGGCCGAGGTGGAAACCCGCATGGTCGAGATCCTCGACCAGCTGGACCTCACCGAGCTGGTCACCAGCATCCCGGGGTCTCGGCGGTGGGGGCGGCGGCCATACTGGCCGAAACCGGCGACCCCACCCGGTTCGATAGCCCGCGGGCGCTGGTCAAACACGCCGGGCTATGCCCACGGGAGAACAGCAGCGGCACCGCCACCGGCCGGTCGCGGATCTCCGGGCGGGGCCGGCCTCGGCTGCGACTAGCCGCCTGGCGCGCGGTATGGGGGGCACTCTCGCACAACCCGGTCATGGCGGCTCGCTACCGACATCTGACCACTCGCCAAGCCAACCCACTCAAGGATGGGCAGGCCAGAGCCGCCATCGCCGCCGCGCTGCTGCGCTGGCTGCACGTCATCGTCACCCGCCGCGTGACCTGGGACGCCGCGCTGGCCGGCACCGGCGAACTAGCCGCAGCGGCCTAACCTAACCCTGGACCTCACCCCGAAATGAAACAGGTTGGGGCCAAGCTCCACTCGGCGTAGAGGACCACCTCGACCGACACCCTGAGCAGGCCCCGCCCATTCCTCACCAAACTCGATTGCACGCTGTCGGGCACCATCAACCCGGTTGACGAACTACGTAGAGACGAGGAACGGGCAGGGTCACCCAACCCCTTGACAAAAACCCCTTACGTTGGTGTCGGCTGGAGTTATCGGCCTCGGTGGGGTCGAGTTCGCCCGCGCGTCGCGCAGCGGTGATGGCAAGGTGCTCTTAAACACTCCTGGGCCGATTGTGTTGTGCCTGTAGGATCTCACGCCGCGCTTCAAATTCTCACGGATAACTTCCAACGGGATTCAAACTTGAAGTGGCGATGAGACACGCGTCATGTGCGCGTTGAGCACCTTTGCAAGTAGAGGACTTCCTGCTGTTAGCGCAGCTTGCGTACGAATTGCGCCACGGCGGTGCCGATTTCGTCGGGGCTGTCCTCCTGGACGAAGTGCAGTCCGGTGACGGTGGTCTCGGTGAGGTTCGGCCATGAGCGGATGAGGTCGCGGATGCGGCCGTGGACGATGGCCCCTGGCTCGGCGTTAACGAACAGTTTGGGCACATCGCTTTGGGCCAACCAGCTGCTGTAGTCGTTGACCACCGATGTGACGTCGGCCGGCTCGCCGTCGATTGGGATGTTGCGTGGCCAGGACAACGTCGGCCGCCGGGACTCACCCGGGTTGACGAACGGCCGCCGGTAGTGGTCCATTTCTTCGTCGCTGAGTTGGCGCAGCATTCCTGCGGGCAGAACTTGTTCGATGAAGATGTTGTGCTCCAGCACCATGGTCTCGCCCTGCGGCGATCGAAAGCGCCTAAACACGCCGCGGAGATCCGGGGGGAACTCCGACCAGCTAATTGAGGTGACGCTGGCTTCCATGAACGCGATGCCCCGTATGCGGTCACGATGCTGGTTGGCCCAATCGAAGCCGAGCACGGAACCCCAGTCGTGCAGCACGAGTATCACGTTGTCGCCGAGATCCAGTGCATCCCAGAGCGCGAACAGGTAGTCGCGCTGTTCGGCGTAGTTATAGCGGTCCGGGCCCGACGGGTGCAGTTTGTCCGACCCGCCCATGCCGATCATGTCGGCGGCGACCAGACGGCCCAGTCCTTCCAGGTGTGGCATTACGTTGCGCCACAGGTAGGACGACGTGGGGTTGCCGTGCGCAAACACAATGGCATCGCCGTCGCCCTCGTCGACGTAGGCCATCCGGTTTCCGCTGACCTCACGATAGTGCATTTGCCCGTAGGGTTTTGCTCCGACCATGGTGTGCCTCCTAAGCAGTTCGTTTCGAGGTTCACTGAATGTGGTTGCGGCTCAGACCAACAGCCCGATAGCGTGGATGTGTCGCGGCTAAACGTCGGCGCCGGCGGCTCCGAGATGATTGATTGAGCTGTGTGTTCGGTCAGATCGCGGTAAAGCCGCCGTCGACCGCCACGGTCGCGCCGGTGAGGTAGCTCGCTTGCGGCGAAGCGAGGAAAACGATCGCCTCGGCGATCTCGCTCGGGTCCGCGGTCCGGCCCAACGGTGTCGCGGAACCCAGCTGCTCCAACCCGTCGCGTAACGCGCCGACGCCACCGCCGGTGCGGGTGGGCCCGGGAGCGACGGTGTTGACACGAATCCCGTTGGCGCCGAACGCCGCCGCCCAGGACCGGGTGAAGGATTCCAGTGCCGCCTTGGTGGCGGCGGCGACCGGCGCGAAGGGGACTCCGACCGACGCGCCCATTGAGGAGATGTTAACGATGGCACCCGACCCGCGGGCGATCATCTTTGGCAGCAGCGCCGCGGTCAGAAAGAACGGCGCGCGCACGTCGACGTCGAACATCATGTCGAACGACTCAACGTCCTGCTCCAATGTCGGACCGGCCGTGACCGTGGCCGCGTTGTTGACCAGCACGTCGACGTCGCCGGCCCGTTCGGCCAGGCCTCGCACGGATTCGATGTCGTTTAGGTCGGCGGCGATGAACTCGGCGCGCCCACCCTCTGCCTCGATCGCCGCGACAGTCTGCGCGCCTCGTCCGGTGTCGCGACCGGTGATGACCACGCGCGCGCCGCGACGGGCGAACAGCATCGCGGTTTCCTGTCCTATGCCGGCGGTTGCGCCGGTTACTAGCACTCGTTGGTCCTGTAGTTCCATCACACGCTCCTCGTTTGATGTTTACACTGAATGTGGTTGCGGCTCAGGGCAAAAGCTCGATGGCGTCGCTCATACGTCGGCGGTGGCGGCTCCGAATGCTGAGCGGTGTTGCCGCACGAAGTTTCGGAATGTCAGCGGGGGGCGGCCGCTGGCCGCTGCCAGGGCCCAGGGGTCGGTGTCCATCCGCGCGATCGTGGTGTTGTCCTCAAACGTCCTGGCGTGGGTCGGGAGGTGCTGGATCATAGCGTCGTTGACAAGGCCTCCGGAGTGGACGTCCGCGGCCTTCAGCTGACGGGTCCACTCATCCTGGGTGATGTATTGGTAGCGGACGTCGCGGCCGGTTTCCTCGCTGATGATGTCGGCGATCTGTTGCTGGGAGAGCCGCTCAAAGCCCGGCGGGTAGACGATTGGGCTTTTGGCGTAAGTCTGAGGTGAGAGCAGGGCGGTCACGCACAGGTCGGCGGCGTCCGTGGCGCTGATCCAGGCCGGGCGGGCATCGCCGAAGCAGTTGGCGAACGCTCCGGTCTCTCGGATCGCACCCGAGTGCGCCAGCAGCACGTTCTCGTAAAAGAACGCGCCGATTCGCAGCACGGTGACATTCACCCCGAGTTCGAGCATCAGCTCTTCCCCAAGGGCAAACTCTCGAGAGATTCCGCTCGGGCTGTTGTGATCAACCGTGCCGTGCGAATTGATCACGACGTGTGGCGAGGAGCCCAGCTCGTGGAGCACCGAGGCCACATTCGCCAGCGCAGTCGCGACGCCCGCCGCGACCGGATACGCGACATACACCGAACCGGCTCCATCCAGCGCGGGGGCCAACGTTCGCCGGTCGTGCAGGTCGCCGACCAGGGTGTGCACCCCGGATTCGCGTAGCCGCTCGGCGCGGTCGTCGTCGGAGCGCACCAACGCCCGCACCAGCCGCCCCGCCATCTGCAGCCGCTCGACCACCCGGGCCCCGGTGCCGCCATGGCGGCCCGTCGCTCCGATGACCAGCACCGTTTCCTGATCGCTTGTCGACGCCGTCATGGATGCTCCTCATCCTGAATCTGGTTTCAAGACTCAGGGTAGAAGAGGCTGAGTAGCATTGTCAAACTCTGCTAGCATGGGCCCATGATCAAGACTTTGGTTGACGTCGAGGAGGCCGGACCGGCCAGCTTTGAGGAACTGCGGGTGCGCGACTGCTCGATCAAGCGCACCCTCGACGTCGTCGGGGAGAAGTGGACGCTGCTGGTGCTCCGCGAGGCGTTTTACGGCGCGCGCCGCTTCGAGGAGTTCCTCGCCAACGTCGGCTGCGCGCGAACCCTGCTCAGTGAGCGACTCGCCACCCTCGTCGAGCACGGCGTGCTGCACCGCGAGCCCTATCGCGAACCCGGCCAGCGTGAACGCCACCAATACCTGCTCACCGACAAAGGCCATGACTTGTTCGCGGCCTTGGTCGTATTGATGCAGTGGGGCGACCGGTGGGAAGCCGGCCCCCAGGGCGGTCCCGTGGTGGTCCGCCACCGCGAGTGCGGCCAGCCGCTGCACGTGGAGCTGCGCTGCGCGGGCAAGCATCGCGTGTTCGAGGTCGAGGAAACCGAATCCGGGCCCAGGCCCGGCCTGTTGAACAGCTAAGCGCGGGTTTGCTCTGCGCGACAAGGTGTTTCGCTGCGATCGCGACTTGGTTCGACGTAGGGCGCGGGCGACGCCCGCGGGCACGGCCCGCCGCCACGCGAGCGCGGATCGCGGATTGTCGCCGCGCCGCATCCGAGGACGGGGCTTTCGTAGTGATCGACGGGTTGATCGACGACGCCGGGCGCGAGAACACGTTTGGGCTGATGATGTCGTTGAACATGCTGACGAGTTTGGCGACGCCTTTGACTGCTCGGGTGCCGACTTCCGGGGGTGGTGCGGCGCTGCCGGATTCCGGTTGTTCGACGTGATCCCGCTGGCCGCCGGCTCGACCGCGGCCGTCGCTTACAACCAGCAACCTGGCGCACGGGGTTGGTGCGAGAATCAACGAATGCCGCACGGACGCACGCCACCCCGCCCCGAAGATGCGCAGGCCGACGCGGAGGAATGGGCGCGCTTCTTCGATTACTTCGGGCACGCCACGGTGCGTCGGGGAATACGAGTTCTCTCCAGGCTCCCGTCTGCCCCGCGGTGTGAGGCCTGTGGCAACCCGTTCACGGGATTCGGCGGCTGGCTGATGCGACGCGCGGGCAAAAGCCCGTCGCGAAAGAACCCGCGCTGGTGTCAGGCCTGTTTCGAGAAGGCGCCCACGGGCGGCGTGACGCTGCCGATCGGGGTTATCTTCGCCGACATCCGCGACTCAACCGCGCTGGCGGAGACCTTGCCGGCCGGCGAAATGGTCGCGGCCCTCAATCGCTTCTACTCGAAACTGACGCAGGTGATCGTCCGGCACGGAATCGTCGACAAACTCATCGGCGATGCCGTCATGGGCCTCTACTTTGCGCCACTCACGTCCGACGGGCGCTATGTCGATGCAATGGTGAGCGACGCTCGCACGATACTGGGGGCACAGGGCTACGGCACCCCCGGGGGTCCGCAGCTGCAGGTGGGCATCGGGCTTGACGTCGGCCCGGCGTACGTCGGGATCGTCGGCGAAGGCGAAATCCGCGACTTCACCGCGATCGGCGACGTCGTCAACACGGCGTCGCGGCTGCAAAGCGTTGCGGCGGGAGGGGAAGTCGTCATGTCCGAGGCTGTCGCGAGTATCGCAGGTGTCGACGAGGGGGAGGTTGTCAAGCTCGATCTCAAGGGCAAAGCCCAACCGGTCATGGCTCGCCGAATCACGGTTGCCGGCTGACCCTGCGAGCAACCTTCGCGAGGCGATCATCGTGTTGTGCCGGAAACGATGGGCACACTCGTCGGCCCCGTTCCAGCCAATCATCGGCTTCCATGGCGCCGGTCCGGCGCTGCGAGTGTTCGGCATGTGGCGCGCAAGAACTTTCAGCGCTTAGGGTGTTTGGCCAGATCCCACGACGCCAGTACGAGTGGCTCAACGTCCGGTGGATTCTTCGCGGTTCTGTCTGCCTCGTTCCGCTGAACTCGACGACGGCCGGGTGCGCCTGCAACCACCGACCGCGCCGCCAGGCCCCGAAAATCTCCGACATCCCGACGACCTTAAAGCGATTGGTTCATCGAATTGCTGGTCTACTCGGAGTGTGCAGATTGACCGTTCATCTGCACACCGGGGCGCCGCTCGAATCTTCTTATAGAACGAGAACGCGGCGGGCATCGTCTCCGGCATCACCCAGTTGCGTCCGAGCAACTTTGAATCCGTCCGAGGTGTAAAACGTGCGAAGGCGATCAGCGTTCAGGTCGCTTGTCACGTGGCCGAACCAGATCCGCGTACCGCGCGATTGAAGTTCTTGTTCAAGGTAATTGGCACTGTCACGTTGGTGAGTGTCGGCGCCCTGGAAGGATCGGTGAGGTGAGCACCGCAACGGCGTCGTACAAGGGCCACCGCTACCCGATCGAGATCATCAACCATTGCGTGTGGCTGTACTTTCGGTTCCCGCTGAGCTTTCGTGAGGTCGAGGAGCTGATGCTTGTACGTGGTGCCGTGGTGAGTTATGAGACCATCCGGCGCTGGTGTGCCAAGTTCGGGCAGGCCTACGCCAACCAGCTGCGCCGGCGCCGCCCCCGCCCCGGAGACAAGTGGCACCTTGATGAGGTCTTCGTGAAGATCAACGGCATCACCGGTTACCTGTGGCGTGCAGTCGACCAGCACGGCAACGTCTTGGACGTTTTGGTGCAGTCGTGGCGAAACGCCAAAGCAGCCAAGCGGTTCTTCCGTAAACTACTCAAGGGCCTGCAGTATGTACCGCGTGTGCTGGTGACCGACAAACTGGCCAGCTACGGCGTTGCTCACCGCCAGCTCATGGGGTCGGTGGCCCACCGGCAGTCGCGGTATCTGAACAATCGCGCCGAGAACTCTCATCAGCCCACCCGACAACGCGAACGGGCGATGAAACGCTTTAAATCGGTGCGGCATGCCCAACGGTTCCTGTCGGCCTTTAGCGGCATCTCCGCGCACTTTCGACCACGAAGGCATCGGCTCAGCGCGACCCAATGGCGAACCGAAATAGATCAGCGCTTCGCGGTCTGGCGTGAGGCTACCGCGCTCGACGCTGCCGCCTGAAACACCAACGCCCCAACACTGATCCATCGCCATAGCTCCACAATCAACTGCGCCACTACATATTTCAAATAACGTGACAGTGCCGGCGTGCTGGCGTCATGGCCGCAGGCCGTCACAGCGCCAGCTTTACGCCGTGCTCGACGTCACCGGTCGTTGCGACCGGGTGCTGTTGGTGGGCGCCGGCATCGCCACGGCGACCCATATCGTGCCGTTGCTTGAGCGGTGCTGGCCTGCGATCCGGGAGGTCGCCGCGCAGCTCTTCAGCCACAGCCAGGCCAGCCACGACGACGTGACCAAGGCGCTGGGCCTGTCCGCCGACCCCAATACCGCCGCAATCGGCGGGTTAGCACACATCCGAGCGGGTTGCCCGGCCGGGTAGCTTTACCGTGTCGGGCCCGTCGCCCGGGTCGGCGTCGCTTGAAGCGACCGAAACGCGCTCGGTGCGGGTGATCGCTTGACCGCTGACACCGTGACGAACATCCCTTCCGCCAGTGTCCCGCCAGTGTCCCAAGACAGGCACGAACAGAGTGGATAAGACGACACAGGCCGGAAGCCGGCACACCGCTGACCTGGACATATTAGACGTGATCGCACAGGCGTTCACTATTTCCTGTCGCTTCACACACCAGCGGTCGACCGTTCGATATCGTCGAGGTCGCCAGGCGGCTTTCACGGCCAACGTGGTGACCCGTGAGATCGCCGCGTCCGCTTGTGTTAGCAAAGTGCCAGTGGCTCGGCGTTGTGAGACCAGCTGGGCGTCCTGCTCGGGGAGCTGAATCGCCCACGATTCCTAGATACGCCGGACATCCCAGGCGCCTCAGCGGAGGGTCGAATCGCCGCGTCGCCGGTGTTCCATCAATGTCCCAAGACACGCGCAGACGAGCCAGATGAGGCGATACAGACGAGACATGCAAAGCTCCCTGAGCATTACTTATGCGACACAGTGGTACAGCAGTTCACACATTTGAGCTTTCTGGGGTACACCACGCCGATTCGCATACGGTGCCCCAACGCATCGAGGCCCTCCCCAAATTCCTCGGGGAGGGCCTCAGTGGTTGACCGGTTAGCGGGTGTAGCCGGGCTGCAGGACATCGACTTGGTGGACCCCGCGGTGCCAGTACGAGCCCGGCACGGCTTGGGGGGCCGGGTGCGCCTTGATGTCGGGCGTCGCGACGATGTCCGGCGGGCGCACGTCGGCGTTGTTGGCCGCGTTGGCCGCGCCGGCCAGGCCGAGGGCGGCGCCGCAGATGATTCCGGCCGAGACGATCGGCAGGGCGAAGTAGCGGGCGAAGCGGGTGCTGTTCATGTGAGTTCTCCTGTGTCCGTTGACTTTTGGTGTTTTTCGCCGGTGTGTTCCGGTGATGACTTAAGACTGCCGCCCCGCGGAAGGTTTGTATGTCCGGCGATCAGACGGCGACACGGATGAATCACGTGTCCCCCAATCGGGGGAAGAACCGGCCGGTGCTGTGCGACGCTGGGGTTCATGACCAGCGAAAAGGTGCGTGTGGTGGTGGGTGACGACCACCCACTGTTTCGCGACGGGGTGGTCCGGGCGCTCACCTCGAGTGGGTCCATCGAGGTGGTGGCCGAAGCCGACGACGGGGTATCGGCGCTCGAAGCGATCAGGACGCATGCGCCGCAGGTGGCGCTGCTGGACTACCGCATGCCGGGCATGGACGGCGCCGAGGTGGCGGCCGCCGTGCAACGAGACGAGCTGCCCACCCGGGTGCTACTGGTGTCGGCGCACGACGAGTCGGCGATCGTGTTCCGCGCGCTGCAGGAGGGGGCGGCCGGCTTCCTGCCGAAGGAATCGACCAGAAGCGAACTGATCAACGCGGTGCTGGACTGCGCGAAGGGCCGCGACGTCGTAGCGCCAAGCCTCGCCGCCGGCCTGGTGGGGGAGATCCGCAAACGGGCAGAACCGGAAGGCCCGGTGCTCAGCCCCCGCGAGCGGGAGGTGCTGAAGATGATCGCCGCGGGCAGCAGCATTCCCGCGATGGCCAAGGAGCTTTACCTTGCGCCGTCGACCGTGAAGACACACGTGCAGCGGCTCTACGAGAAACTCGGCGTCGGGGACCGGGCCGCGGCCGTCGCCGAGGCGATGCGCCGCAAGCTCCTGGAGTAGCATGGCGCGCCCCGGCCAACAATTCATCGACTACTTCGCCGCGGAACCGATGCGCGTCTCGGCGATTCTGCGGCTGCCAATGATCGGCCTGATCGCCGTGCTGGTGTGGATATGGGAGGTCGACCACTGGCTGCCGGGGCTGTACGCGGTGATCCTCGGTGTGTACGCAGTGGCGGCGGTGCTGTGCTGATGGCCGTGATGAAGGGGCCGGTGCCCCGGTGGGGGGATTGGGCGTCGACGGCCGTCGACCTGATGGTGATCATCACGCTGTGCCTGGTGTCGGGCGGCGCGACCGCGGCGCTGCTGCCGGTCCTTTTTTCTGCTGCCGATCTCGGTGGCCTTCCAGGACCGGCCGACGTTGACGGCGATCATCGGAACCGTCACGGCGCTGGGCTATCTCGCGGTGTGGATCTTCTATTCCGAACGCGACGAGAAGGTCGGATTGCCGAACATGGTGTACACGCACTTCGGCTTCCTGCTCTGGTTGGCCGTCGCGGTGACTGCGCTGTGTTACGTGCTCGCACGTCGGTCGTCGCGGGTGAAGGCGCTGCAGGAGATGCGGCGTCAACTGGTTTCGGAGGCAATGCAATCCGACGAGCGGCACAACCGCGAAGTCGCCGAGCACCTGCATGACGGCGCGCTGCAGACACTGCTGGCCGCGCGGCTCGAACTCGATGAGGCACGCGAACGCAATCCCGACCCCGCGCTCGACATGGTCTACGCGGCGTTGCAGGAGACCGCGACCGGACTGCGCTCGACCGTCACAGTTGCATCCCCAGGTGCTGGCCCAACTCGGCCTCACTCCGGCGGTGCGAGAACTGTTGCGCCAGTTCGAGTCTCGCACCGATATCGCCGTGGAGGCCGAGCTCGACGATGTGGGTAAGCCCGAGTCGCAGGCGTTGCTCTACCGGGCGACGCGTGAGCTGCTGACCAACATCGCAAGCACGCGAAGGCCACCACGGTCAGGGTCGGGCTGATGCGCAAGGGCGACCGCATCGTCTTGACGATCGACGACGACGGAGTCGGCTTCGATCCCGCGATCGTGGCGCAGTACGTCGCCGACGGCCACATCGGGCTGGGCTCGCTGCTGGCGCGGTTCGACGCGATGGGCGGCGCGATGGAGATCAACTCGCGGATCGGCTACGACACCCAGGTGACCGTGACGTCGCCGCGGGAGCCGGTCGCCTCTTCCGGCGAGTGAGACGCAGGCGCTGATCGAATCAAAGAAGTGACCGGCTGCGGCAAATGCACGCCTTGGCAACACATTTGGCAGACCGGCAGGCGGTCGACATCCTCTGGTTCTACCTTGGGCACGAGGCGTGGCACGTGTTGGTATCCGAGAGGCAGTGGTCCTGGGACGACGCCGAGCTCTGGTTGGGCGAACTGGCGGCGGCGCTACGGGAGGCGTCGCGAGCGTGAGTTCTCATCTTGACGCAGAGGGCGATGACGATGAGCAGTCCACCGGTGGCCGCAGAAACCCACAGCACGGTCGCGGGGGCGTCGGTCACGCACGCGGCGATGACGATGGCGGCCACGCTTTGAACCACCGCGCTGAGGCCCTGTTCGGCGGACAGGACCCGTGCCAGGTAGGCCGCCTCGGTGAGTTCCTGTAGCAGCGCCATGGTTATCGGTTTGAGGAGGCCCTCGCCGAGAAACCCGAGGCCCAGCCATAACGCGACGGCACCGATGCCGAATCCTGAGAACACACTCGCCAGCACATAGCCGAGTCCGTACAACACCAGTCCAAAACGGATGGCATTAGTGCCGCGCAGGTGCTTGCTCAATAAGAGTGGGGCGAGGGCAAAGCCGCCGATGAGCAGGCCCAGACCGCGTGCCATGTAGAGCAGTCCGGTGCCGCTGTCGCCGATCTTGAAGAACTCTTCGGAGTAGATGCTTAGGAGCACCTGGCCGCCGACGCCGACATAGAGGGCCATCCTCATGGCGAACACCTGGGCAAGTTCGCGGTGCCGGAACAAGTAACCCATGCCGGCAAGAAACTCCCGCAACAACTTCTCACCCTGGCGCGGCTTGTGGACCTCGGCAGAACGAAGGCCGCGGATCCCGCTGAACACGGCGGCGCTCAACAGGAACAGCACAACGACAACGAGGAATTCGTCCTGACGGACGACGCCGATCTCACGCTCCGCGATGACTGCAGCGCTGATGACCAGCATCAAACAGGGCGAGATCCGCAGTAAGACATTGGCTCTCATGAGGTCGGCCCGCGCGACGATGAGCGGCAGAATCGCGCCTTCGGCGATGATGAACATCGTGGTGGAAACGCTGTAGAGCACGTAAATGACGACGATCCACGCAACTGGAAGGGTCGACGACCAGAAGAGCAGGACCAGTGCCAGCCCGGCATTGCAGAACTTGCTGGCAAGGATGACGTGGCGTCGGTCGTACCGATCGAGGATCCGGCTGGCCAGTGGCATCAAGAAGAAGGCCGGCAGGAATTGCGCGATCAGGATAAGGGCGGCGGCGAAGTCGCTGTGCATTGCGTCGTAGGCGACGTCCAACACGACGATGTTCGACGTCCAGATCGCGAAGTACGCCAACAGTCCGCTGAGCCATAGCAACGCGAAATTGCGATGACGAAGCAACAGTGTCAGGTACCCGGACGGCTGGGCCGTCTCAAGCATTGGCGTTATCCTTTGCAAAGAAGGCGTGCTTCGAGACATGAGTCGATTCGAGGAATGCGCCCAGCGGCGATGCCAGCATCGTGCGGGCTACGTTGTGGATTTCTTCGAGTACCTGCTCCGTGCGCGGCGCCCGGCCGTCGGTGCTGCCGATGAACTCGATCTCGATCTGTGCCAGTGATCGCCCCGACGGGTCCGTGCAGCGATCGAGGGTGAACTGAAAACCGTGACCGTTGGCCAGCGCGATCGGGATCTTGCGCTGCACCTTGGTGAATTCGTTGATCTTGGTCAATCGGTTGGCCAGGATGAATCCGTCGGGCGTCATCATCAGGCCGTCGAGATCTGTGGTGTGTGAAGCCTGCGTGCTACGCAGGAGGGCTGAACCTTCCGTGCGCGCATCGTCCTTGATCTTCAGCGAGCACCGACCCGACGCGGTCTCGACAACCGTGGCCGTGGAACCCGGGCGAGGGCCTTGGCACACGTGGTACCGACGGGTACGCGTGATGACGCGCGGATACGGCAGCAGAAAGCGCCATTCGCCCCGCATGGAACACAGAAAGGCGAAGAGTTCGTCGAACACCACCTCGGGGCTGCCGGAGGTGATCGCAAATTTCGACTCGATCTCGGGCAGCGACATATGGGTTTCCATCGGAAGCGCACCCCGTAGAAGGAACTGGAAGTAGTTCGCCATCGTGCCGAAGGGCATCCAATAGCTGGCGCCGCGGAGACGGCGGGCCATGGGCAGGGAGTCCTCGGGCTGGCCCGCAGGCAGCTTGGCCTCCACGCGCGGGCCGATGTCACCCAGCGGCACCAAGCGCTGGTCGACAATCTTGAACACCGAACGCGACAGGTCGACGGTTATCCGCTGGGACTCGTCATGGGTCTCGTCGACCGCGAAATGGCGTCGTTGGCTCACCTTGAGCAGGTTCGGACGGCGGGTTTCGCCGAGGAGTTCCCACACCTCATCGTCAGGTGCAATGCTGGCCGGCAGACCCTCGAGCGTGCCGAGTGGCCGCTTCTCGTGCCCGCATTTTTTCTGGACCTGCCATGGCAGGGCCTTGATGTCGTCGAGGGAGGTCGCGTCCGGATCAAAATGCGCGTATGTGCGAAGGCGATAGAACGGGTCGACTTCCGGCGCGCCAAGTTCGGCGTCGTAGAAGTACAGCGTGAGGGTTGCGGGGGTCGGCCGCATGATTTCCTTGTGATCGCGCTCGATCACGCTGATGACGTCGGGCAGATCACTGCCGAACAGGTCGTATTTGAACTCGTTACGAACGACGGATTCTTGGGGTAGCCGACGCCGACTCGGCGCTGGCGCTGGCGTACCCCTGACGACTCTGTTCAACTGGCGGCCCCCAAGGGCTTGTGTGGTGCAGCAACGGGTGCTCATGACGGTGAATCCTCCTGCGAGAGTTTTCGGTTCCCTTTCGTTGCCGGCGTGTTGCGGCGATGCGATAACCGTCCCGCGGGCCACGCCCGGTGTATGTCGGGCGATCGGAGGTAGACCTCCTGAATTGCTTGTCCGCCAATTGGGGGACCGGCGCGAAATCGCAAGCGCAAGCGCGGCTCGATAACTAATTTCTAGGCGTGGGATTCACGACACCCAACCTGCCCGAGGCGAGCCCCAGGAATTCCTCCGCCGCCCGCTGATGGAACGCGTACACACCCTCGTGCTGAAGTGGGTCGACCATGGCTACGGGGTTCCGCGGCTGGTGCACGTCATCTACCTCGTGAAACTGGTGAACTTCTACACACTGGGCGGCATTGTCATCGCAACCGCCACCGCTGGGCTGCCGGCCTTCTGGCATGTCTCGCAATGGTGGGCCGAGCCGATCCTCTACCAGAAGGCGATCCTGTGGACGGTGCTACTCGAAACCATCGGCCTGGCGGGGTCGTGGGGGCCGCTGGCCGGCAAGACAAAGCCGCACCCTGGCATGGCCCGTTTGCGGCTAATCGAAGACGATGGAAGCAAGACCTACGAGAATGGCGGTGGTCTGGCCGTCGGGATGGGCATGGGAGTCCGGCGCGCCCTACCAGTCCCACTTGTTCATGATGATTGTCGCCGTGTACGCGACGCTGGGCATCTTTTTGTTGAACGCGGCGCGAGACCCGAAGGCTAATCTCAGCCTCATCTGGTTCACCGCGATTGCGAGCGTTGTCCACTCCGCACTCATGGCGCTGCAATCCTTCAGGAACGGACACCATATGGGACACCTGCTGGGCGATGTCCCGGCGCTGCTCCTCGTGGGCGTCGTGCTGGCGGTGCTTGTGGTGGCGTCCGGCCTGAGAATGTCCCCGTCGGCGATTCGCCGTAGCTCTAGATGCGAGAAAAGGACCCCGAAGCCAGGAGAGGAAACTCGGGGGTGCTTTCGTTGGGTGCTAACCGCTTGCGTCCGGCCGCGTGCGTTGGCCAAGGCGACCTTTAGCGCAGCCGTGGACCAAGTCTCGGGCTTTTGAACACGATTGACTGAGATCGCGCCTGGCCAGCCACCGGAATGGTGTGGCCCTGGCGCGCCCTGTGTCGCGGATTCGTTAGAAGTTGCCTGGCGTCTCCTATAGGCCAGCTATAGCTGTACTACGCATTTCGAAAAGGCTTGGGGCACACAACTTTATGGAGCTGTGGGCGCGCTCCACGGCTCCCAAATCTGGCACATGCTCGGGTATCGCTGGATCCGACTACCTCGATGTGTCAACCGTGATGGCTGTTGCCGCATACTTCCGGCCAACATTGCGACCCGGTGCCCCAAACTTCCGCTACCTTGGCGACAGGTGCGGGGGGTATTGCCCCGACCTCGACAGCATGACCGTCCAGTGCGTGTTGCGCGACGGCCACCGGGGACAGCACCGAGATCGCGCGGCCTTGAGTTCGACGACCAGGATGCGGAGTACTAGGCCGTTATCCCCTAATCGGCGGACACGCATTTCATCATCCTTACCGGCCGTTCGGCGGACTGACACCAAGGGACCGCCGCGGAATAGTCGTGGTACGCCGCAAAACAGCGGCAGACAAAACCCAACACCCAACTCGCAAAGGAAAACTCAAAATGAACGCAACCATGTCTCGTAACCTCATCCGCTTCGTTGCGGCCCCCGTCGCTGCCGCCGGCATCCTCGGCGGTGCCGCTTTGGGCTTCTCCGCACTTGCCAACGCAAGCACCGTCGCGGCCGCACCAACGGCCTGCACGTATACGGGTGATGCGACGCAGTGCCAGACGCCTGGCAACGTGCAGATCAATACTGAGCCGGGCAACGCGGCGCTGGACGCCGCTCAGCAGCAGTATCCATTCTTCGGGTATGGCGATGAGGGCGGTCTGCTGTTTCATCACGGCGGGCACCGCTGACGGTTGACGTGGAGCATGCACGCAGGGCGGGAACGATCCTTCGATCCCGCCCTGCGTGACCCACCGGCCTGGACCGGGGAAGACCTCGAATCCGTATCGCTCTAGCGGCCTGAGCCAAGCCGCGCTGCCAGACATGACACAGAAGACGGGAATACAGGTTTCACAGTTTCTTTAGCCCGCGCAGAATCTTGAAGAATGGCGCGGTGGCCGCCAAGCCTTTCCGCAAGCTCGGCTGCAGAATACTCACGTTGCAGACGACCAAATAACGCATCCCGTGATCGCGCCACTCCGCCGCCTGACCGATCCCGTCCTCCGGGGTTCCGGTCAGAAGCACCTCCTTTAACAACGACACCGGAACTCGCCGTACGTAAGACAGGGCCGTCTGCTCATCCAGGGTCTGCGGAACCAGGCCCTGCGCACCCGAAAAGTCCTCTCCGAAGGATGCTGCACCGTCCTGGGACTCGTCGCCAACGGAATCTGCTGTCCGTGCCGGGCGAGCGGGTAGGTTCCCCCCGGCCCCGCCCCGCACACCAGCGCACACACGCTAGATGCATCTTGCGTCCCGCCGGTCCTCAAGAGTCCAAAACGCGCGCACGCCTTTGCCCGCTCAGAGGCGAATGCCCCCCGGGCACCCGCGTTCGCATCGCGCGGGACCGTGGCTGTTCGCGCGTTGCCGCGCAAACAGTGCCGCAGTATCCCCCTATCGGGGGACACAGGATTCATCCGGCACACCGGCTATTCGCCGGACAGACACCGACGCAGGCTCCGGAGATAGTTGCTGTGTGGCCACAAGAGATCCGCCCGCAACTGCAGACACGACCTCGCACTCCACCACTGGAAATATCCGCCCCGACAAAGGATTAACAACATGAAGAAATTCGCTATCACCACCTCCATCTTCGGTGCCCTGGCAGCAACAGCTCTGGGATTGGCCGGTGCGGCTGCAGCAGTGCCGACCGGCTCATCGGCCGCAGACACCGTCAGCAGCTTGCAAGCCCAGGGCTACAACGTGCAGCTCAACGGGTCGGCAACCGCCCCGCTGTCGCAGTGCGCGGTCACCGGTGTCCACGGCGATTCGCCAGGCCGGATTGACTCGACACAATTCACCACCGTCTACGTCGACATTTCCTGCCCGCCGTCAAACTGATACGAGCGGCCAGCACATGGACGTGCGAACGCGGCGCGACGGTCTATGCGCCGCCGATCGGCGCAGCCACGGTGCATCGCGGGGATCGGCCGTGCCCTACAAGACCTGACGGCGGTGGCCCACGGTGGGTGGCGGCGTTCGCGGCTGCACGGTGATGCTGGAGGCCGCCCCGGCGGCTCTGGCCGTGCGCAGCCTACTGCAGTGGCGACAAACTCCGCGCAGATTCTCTGGCGAATCGTCGCCGCCGTCGGCGACCGGCAGGATGTGATCGACCTGCTCGGAGCGGCCGGTGCAGCGGGGACTGCCGCATGCACTGCGGATCGCGGCACAGAATCATGTCGCGAAAAGCCTGAACTTTCTTGTGCCCGGTGCGCCTCGCCGACGCGGTTCGGCCCCGGCGGTGTTCGTCGCAATACGGCACGCCGCCGTCGACGACGTTAATGCAGTGCAACTCACCGCAGAGCTTACGCCGATCCAAGATCGCCCTCTTTCTAGATGTTTGAGTACGGCGCACGGGCGCTGGCCCTCACCCAAAGGCGGACCCATGCCCGACACTAAGAGGTGATCGGGGTGCACTCCGGCAACGCGATTGACTAGCGGAGACTATCGACCAACTTGCGGAGGTTTGCGGGAGACCAGCATGAAACCCCAGCTGCTGGCATGCTGCTGAGATGAGATTAGCCTCGACAGCTATCTCTTGTGCTCGACTCTAGCGCTCACCAGCTCGCCAGCATTCGGGATGAAGAATGCCGGCCGCGCGACGCTCGTGGACATCACCGCCGGCGCGCCCGCACGACGGTTGCAGGCGCGGCGATCTTCACACGACGGCCTGGTTGAGCTGCTCGACACGCTTCCCGCTGACGATCAAGCCACCCACAGCTTGGCGATGCGCCGGCCGCAACGGCATGGAGAGGGTGATTTCAGTTCCGGGAGATGTCGAGCGCACGTCGAACTGTCCCCCGGACGCGAGTACCTTGGCGCGAATCGATGCCATTCCGATATGACCTTCTTCAGCCTTCCGCGCGATAGTCGCCTCTGAGATGCCCACCCCGTCGTCGGAAATACGCAATGAGGCCAGCTCTTCGTGGTGTTCCAACTCAATCCAAATGTGTTGGGCCCGTGCATGTTTGATGACGTTCGTCAACGCCTCACGCGCCGCGCTGTACAGCACGTAATCCGCCTCGGTACGCAGGCCCTCAGGCCATGTAGGTGCGGCGAGCTCGACCGAAAGCTTTGTACGCGAACAGAGACTATCGGTGAGGCTGGAGATCGCCGATTTCAATCCCAGCCGCGTGAGCACGTCCGGATGCAGTTCGCGGACCACATCGCGCAGCAGGCCCGAGCATTCGACGAGCGCCGCTTCCACCCGGTCTGCGGCAACCGTTGAGCCGTCCCGCACGTCGTCCATGTCTTGGCGTGCGACCAGGACGTACTGAAGGGCACCGTCGTGCAGACGTTCGGAAATTGCCTGCCGCTCACGCTTTTCCAGTCCCAGCAGCTCCTCCAACAGCTGGGTTCGTTGCCGCGCCAAGTCTGTGATCGTTTCTACTTTGGACCGCTGGATGAGCGATAAGGCGACCGACCCGCCGGCGAGTGCTGCCAATACGGTCGAGCTCAACAGAATCGACGCCCACGGCTCCTGATTGGACGATCTGGTGATCCAGCACGTGGCCATGAATGCGGATACGGTCGGCACTGCCACGGTCCCGCTGATGATGGGATTCAACTGCGCCGCCGCGATCAACGGGATCAGGAAGAATCCATTCCTCATCACATTTGATGTCCAGTCCTCCGGCGAGGTGATGCCGGTCAGAACCGACAGGACGGATACCACCGCGACGTCGGCGGCCAGCACTAGCAGTGTCACCGGCGTTCTGGTGGGTAACACTGCGCGCGCCGCAGTCCGCAGCGCCCACGCGCTCCAGCATCCGATCACGACCACGTAGACCGCCAAGACAGCCACGCAGATCCATAGGTAGCGGTTCGGCGGCTCACACAACAGGGTCACGACGACGAAAACGGTCAGTACCGCGCGCAACGCAACCTGCAGCAGAGTGCCCAATAACAAAGTCCGCTGGGAGTCCGGCGCAACTTGTTGCACTCGCAGGTCGACCGCATGCTGATGATGTCCCGGCATGGGCGGCTCCTGTCCCTTTGCGATGGCGAAAGCATAACGCTGGGCGCTCGCTTGCAGGGCCGCCCGCATCGCGTCCGCGTCAGCTTCCCACCGACGGGTCGACCCCTCAATATCGGTAAACAGAAACGTCACAACCCCCGACGGAGCAGCCGCCGGATCAGCGGACACCTACGCACCACTTGCCGAAACCGCCCGTGACGTAACCGTTGTCCCGCAGAATGCGGGGCAACGCAGCTGCGCGGCTCGACCAAGGAATAGCCGGGAAACGGGCCCGGATATTGCCGCGCGGTTTGGCGAGAAAGCCTCTGACCAGCCAAATTAGCTCAGCTAAGCTCGACGAAGGCGACGAGCCCTGAGCTGCGCGAACGCCGGAATCAGCGGGGGCACAACGGATTTCACGACCTTTGCTCAGACGATGCTCAGCCAATTGCCTTGTCCCACTTGGGTTTTCGCCGAATGATTAGCCCGTCTAAGTCGTCGACGTCGATAGCTCAGCTAAGCAACCCGCGTGGACGGCGAGCAAGGTCAAAGGTGATCTTGCTCATTCACCCGCCCAGCGGGCGTGCGAGTGCTGGTTGTGCGCGGCGTGCGGACCCTGCTGGCGGGGTATGCGGTAAGGCATGGATGTCGACCACCCCGAGCGCGACCAACGCTGGAACGACCGGGCGCGCTCAGAAACCGAGACCGAGCGGTTGGACCGCAACTGGTCCAGCTTGCTTCAGGAGCTGCGCGTCACGCAGACCGGTGTGCAGCTGCTCACCGGTTTTCTGCTGACGCTGCCGTTCCAGCAGCGCTTCGATGGTCTCGACGATCTCATGCGGGCCACGTACGTGGCCGCGGTGTCGTGCTCGCTCGCCGCGACGATCGCGCTGGTGGCTCCTGTGGCCACGCATCGGCTGCTATTCCGTCAACGCCGCCTCAGAGTGTTGGTGTCCGCGGCGCACCGGCTGGCCATGGCTGGGATGCTGCTGCTGGGCCTGGCGTTGGTCGGCGTCACCGTCGTCGTCGTCGATATGGTCTACGGCCGCGACGCCGCGCTCACCAGCGGTGGCATCGCAGCGACGGCTTTCGTGGCGTTGTGGCTGGTGTTGCCGCTGCTTGTGCGCGCAAGCCGGCGTGCCGACGCCCCAGCCGTAGCCTCGGCTTCTCGCCCGGTCGACCGAGCGGCGAGCTGACACTTAGCGCCCCAGCCGATGTCGGCGTTCCCGGCGCGCCGGCGAAGATGTGAGCGGGTGTCAGGGATGCGATCTGCGGCTCGCCACCTAACAACCCATCGATGACACCCTCCACTTTCGAAAAACAGTTACGGGTCTGGTCCGGCGTCCGGTGATGGCCGCCACAGCGCGCGATGCAGACTCGGCTGATGCAGCCCTGCGCAACGCCGTTGGGTTGACGGTTAGCGTCGGGCGAAGTTCGGTGCTTCCTGGGAGCGCAGGCCCACACCGATGAGGTAGGCGGGGACGACCGGCAACTGGGGACCCGCTCCAGGTGGGTTTTGCGCACGTCGTTGGCCGAGCCGATCTACCGACTCGCGAAGCTGCAAGCCAGCCAGCGCGCTTGTATCGTGATCTGTGTTGTGATATCTATTGGGTTAGTCTATGTGATCTTGTCTGTGATGTTTCCTGTGATGTCTGTATAGTATGGGTATCGGGGAGCTGTCGGAAAGGTACGAGCAATGGCCGTGAGAACAGGGCGACCGGACTTAGCCGCCTACAACGAGGCGGTTGGGATGAGCACCGCGGAACTGGTGACCGCGCTGCGGAACCTGCTCGGCGCGAAGCTCGTCGCCTACATCGGTGGAGTGAAGGAAACGCGGGCCGTTCGGCAATGGGCCGAGGGATCTCGGAAGATTGCTAACCGGGATGATGTTGAGCGGCTGCGCGTGGCGTATCGGGCGGCCTGGATGATCAACCTGAAAGACAGCACCCAAGTCGTTCAAGCGTGGTTTCAGGGGCTGAATCCGTTCCTTGATGACGTATCGCCGGCTCGGTTGCTTCGGGATGGCGATGTCGACGCTGACGGGCCGCGGGTCATCGCCGCAGCCCGCCAGTTCGCAGCTGTCGGGTGATCGCCCCCGGGCCCAAGATTCCGACCGTGTTCGGACCTGTGCGGTGCACGAGCCTGCATGAAGAACAGGTTCATCACGTCGGCTACAAGCCCGACCCGTGGAACTGGGCGCCGTGGGAGTTCGCGCAAGCCGGCCGCTTCACTGGCAGGTGGGATGACCCGGCCGGAGAGTGGCGGGCCATATACGTGGGGGCCACCCGGGTGGCCTGCTATCTCGAAGTATTGGCGAGCTTCCGTCCTGATCCCAGGCTGGAAGCGGAGATGGATGACATCGACAGCGACGATGACGCTGACGGATTCCCGACCATCCCGCCCGGTCGCCTGGACTACGGCTGGTGCGAGAAGCGACTCGTCTGCACTGCCCGGCTGTCCGGGTGCTTCGCCGTGCCCAGCCATCATGAAACGCTTCCGACTCTGCGCGAACAGTTCGTGCCACTCGCGGCCGCTCTGGGGGTGGCCGATGTCGACGCCGCCGCGGTCCGAGATGCGAAACCGCGCGAATTGACACAGTCGATGTCGGCGTGGATCTATGAGATCGTTGGCCCCGATGGCGAGCGAATAAACGGGATCCAATACCTGTCGCGACATGGAGATGACTTCGTGCTCTGGGCGATCTACGAGCGTGGTAGCACGGAGTCTCCACCCGAGGTCACCGCGCGCGACGAACCCGGCGTCATCACTGCCGACGACGAGGCTCTGGCCGAGGCGATGCGCATACATCGGATTGTCTGGCTGTCGGCCATCAGCTGAAGGCCGCGCCGGGGGCCGGTGCAGGCTGCGGTGGGCACCTTTGTAGCTGGGCCAGATATGGCCCGCGGATCGCTGCATACGACACCCTGCTGGTGGCCTTAGCCTTAATCCGTGGATGGGCCGGTTGTTTGATCGGCGTGTGAACAGCGAAAATGCGTTCTGAACTGGGACAATAACGATTGTCTGAGTCGTAGTGACCCGTGTTCGGAAGGCATTTCCGATGCAATCATCGCACAGGTTCAGCACCGAGTCCGCGGTGTTCGACGAGCGGAACCTGGTGTCGGCCGGGGGCTTGGTTCCGGTGCTGGAACTGGCTGAGCAGAGCGGTCTTTCGCGGTTAATCGGCGAGCACGTCGAGCTGCCCAGCACGCGGGTGAGCCTCCGGGGCGGTCAACCCGGCCGGGAAGCTGACCACAATCATCGCGGGCATGATGTGCGGCGCGGACAGCATCGACGATGCGAACCTGCTGCGCGCCGGCGGCACGCCCCGGGTGTTCGACGAGGTGTACGCGCCCTCGACAGTGGGGATCTTGCTGCGCGAGTTCAGCTTCGGCCACGCCAACCAGCTCGCCGCGGTGGCTCGCGCGCACCTGATCGCGCTCGCGCAGCGCACCCCGCTGCTGCCGGGCACCGACGAGCGGATGTTTTTGGACATCGACTCGCTACTGCGCCCGGTGTACGGCCACCAGAAACAAGGCGCCTCGTTCGGGCACGCCAAGATCGCCGGGCGCGCGCTGCTACGCAAAGGGCTGTCTCCGCTGATCACCACCGCCCGAGCGATCGACCCAGACGCGACGATCATGGCCCGGGGCGACTCCGCGTTCGGCACCAAGAAGATGATCGCCGCCTGCCTCGACGAACAGATCGAATTCTCGCTGACCCTGAGCCGAAACCGCCGGGTCACCACGGCGATCCAGGTCATCGACGACGACGCGTTTACCCCGGTGCATTACCCGGGCGCGGTCCTCGACCCGGACACCGGCGCGCTGATCTCCGACGCCGAGGTCGCCGAAACCACCCACACCCTGAGCGTGCGAGGCCATGGCCGCGTCACCGCCCGGCTGGTGGTGCGTCGGGTCAAGGACGCCCGCTACCCGGACGCGTTGTTCCCGGTGTGGCGCTATCACCCGTTCGTCACCAACACCACCCTGCCCACCGCCGAGGCCGACCTCACCCACCGCCGCCACGCCATCATCGAGACCACCTTCGCCGATCTGATCGACGGCCCGCTGGCGCACATCCCGTCCGGGCTGTTTTCCGCCAACTGCGCCTGGCTGGCCTGCGCGGTGATCGCGCACAACTTGCTGCGCGCGGCCGGCGTCATCGCCGGCGGCGAGCACGCCGTCGCCCGCAGTGCCACCCTGCGCCGCGACCTGATCAACGTGCCCGCCCGCTTCGCCGCGCCGGCACGCAAACCCATGCTGCACCTGCCCGCCCACTGGCCCCGGCAAATCCAATGGAAGACCCTGTGGCTCAACGTCATCGGCTACCCAACCGCACAACCCCGCGCCGCCTGAGCCAACCGACCAGTCCGTGTCCACCCCGCCACCCCAGGCCCGACCCAAGGAACCCCACCGGAAAAGCTGGTACAGGCCAGCCGATCACACATGCGCCGCGACGTCTACAGCCCGGCTCACCGCACCGAAACGCGCCGACGACCACTCGAAATCACCCATCCACGGATCGAGGCTAAGAACTCAAGCTTCCCGTCACGCACAGGTTGCCCGGTCCCCGCCGAGCCACAGCCAGTGCAAACGGGATTGCTGTGCGGTAGCCCATCGGTTCCTCCAAGAACGCTGTGAATCTAGGCAGCAAGGACGAGCCGGGGTTGAATGGAGCCAGTAGCTGTGTTCGCCGTTGTTCTGCTGGAGGTCTTCGATGATTGTCGACTGCGCTCACTATCTCGACGGTAGCCGTCAAAGCGACCGGCCGATCTCGTTGGATGAGGCTGCAATGCAATGTCGTCAGGGCGGGTTTGTATGGCTGGGCATGTTCGAGCCCAGCGGCGAGGAGCTCGACGAGGTCAGGGAATCGTTCGGCCTGCACGAGCTTGCCGTCGAGGATGCTAAGACCTTTCACCTGCGCCCGAAGGTCGAAGAATACGAAACCGGGGTGCAGCTGGTCATCCTGCGCACCGCCCGCTACAACCATGACCAGGACGAGGTCGATTTCGGCGAGATCAGCATCTTCGTCGGACCTAGCTTCGTCATTACGGTTCGACAGGGTGTCGCGAGTGAGCTGCACGGCGCGCGCACGCGGCTCGAACAACACCCCAAACTGCTTGCACTTGGCACTAACTCGGTGCTCTGGGCAATCCTGGACCAGGTGATCAAGGGCTACGCCCCCGTCGTCGCCGCCATTGAATCCGACATCGAACAGGTCGAAGGCACCGTCTTCTCCGGCGCGGTCGCACCGACCGAACGGATCTATGATTTGCGCCGCGAGGTCACCAACTTCTACCGCGCGGTCCATCCGCTACTCGCCGTCCTCACTCGCGTCGAGCGCAATGTCGATGACGCGGAACTCCGGCCATACCTGCGCGACGTGCACGACCACCTGCATCTCATCAGCGAGGAAGTCGCTGCCCAGAAGGACCTCCTCGCCACCGTCCTGCAAGCGAACATGGCCGTCATCTCCGTGGAACAAACGCGGGTCAGCGTGCGCCAAAACAGCACAATGCAGCAGCTGACGATCCTGGCAACCGTGTTCCTGCCGCTGACCTTCATTACCGGTTTCTTCGGACAGAACTTTGCATGGCTCGTCGACAACATCACCGGCTTCGCCAGATTCGCCGTGCTCGGAATCGGCGGGCTGCTCATACCGTTGGCCCTGCTCTGGGCATGGATGCGCCGCAACCGACGGGCGACCGCCACAGCCGAAACCCACGCCATGGTCGAACGGGCAGCGGCCGATCTCGTCGGCGCAGCGGGCTCAGTACCGCGACCCCGACGCTCAGAAAAAAGGTGAGGATGCTTGACTGACCGAGATGGCGACCGGCTTCCACCCACTCGGCCGGGTCCTACGCTTGAAGCGTGCGGGACCGCCACACCATCGACGCCGAACTAACCCTGACCGCCGTGGTTGCGGAACACGGCAAGCGATTCCCAGCCGTCGCTGACGTACTGTCCGCGATCAAGAACGCCCGGTTCTTGGCCGAAGGGACCGACGAGGTAGTCGCGCTCCTGGCCGGGCTTGGCGTCACCTTCGCGAAGGTGATAGAGACACCCTGATCTCCGTCCAGATGACGCGGAGTCATTTCTCGAAAATGCACGTGAACTCGAGGAATTGCGAACCGTATTGCTCGGATTCGATGGCGAGCTCTTGAGGGCCGGCTTGGTGGTGTTCTCGAGAGGCGCCGCGGGCCAACTCCCTCCGGGCGGATCCCGCGACGCTTTTAAGATCATCCGCGTCTCCTGTGAGTGTCGTTGTCGCGCAGCATGATACGCCGATCGGCCGTCACACCGCTTTCTGCTCGAGCCACGCCGCGATCCGCGGCGGCACAACACCCAACCCTCGGCGGTTACATGCCGGCCGATCCGCGCCGCCCAGTCAGTCATTCCGCAACGGACTCACACGGGACGATGGTGTCGTCTGCTGACACCTTGAACTGGTGATCTGCGAAGGCTTCTTGGAACATCGCCGCGTCCTCGACCCCGATCGCCGCCAATGCCGAGCCGACCGTGCCACCGG